>CAWFNO010000012.1:0-141413 GCA_963817155.1 uncultured Pseudomonadota bacterium | reverse complement strand
GGCGCAGGAAGCGGAAGGCTCAAGCGGGAGCCTGACCAAAACACCTAATCGGATTTCGGAGAGACCGCCGCGTTGGCCGGTCCTTCCATTTGCCGATCATGTTGCGATGCGTTGGTCGCGATTGGCACAAAGCGGACATCACCAAGTGCACTGCACATGTTCGCTTTCGCGGGTAAAGCGGAGATGCTGTTCTGCGCTGCGCGTCCGCCGGCGGCAAACAGGGGGTAAGGCTCGCGGTAGCCGCCCATGCGCCCCACACTCAAGAAACGTTTCCCAAACACACAAAAACGTTTACTGGCGCTTTCGTATCTTTAGCTCTCAGACGAATGCGCTATGGGGCCAGCCGGCGTAGCTTCCGGGCAACGCAGAGTTCCAGCGTCCGAAGCCCTTGAGCGTGCGATGCTCGGGCCCGCTCTCGTAGGCGTTGGTATTTCGCACATCGCATGTACCGGGGCGCTCGGGAAATGGATCGAGAAGGTTGCCTGAGCCTCCCAGCGCCATCCTTATGCTTGGGCACGGTCAATCGCCCGCCAGTGGCGGGTCACGACTTGGCTTTGGTAACGCAACCCCAAGCATTTCCGACAGTAGAACCGTGAGGCAGCATCGAATAAGACGCCAACTCGACGACCGCACCGGCACCGAAACCACGGGCGCGACCCTCCGTACGCGCAGGCTGTCAGGACAAGCGGAATAAATTGACTTCTCCAGCCGGTCCCATGCTGAAATATAAGTTGCACATCGGTTTCGGTTGCTTTCGTCAGCACTAGGCGCGTGATTTTGCCGTCGCGAATTGAGCGCCAAAACCAGGGCCGAATAGCACCGGGCGTGAGAGCACCACGGCGTCGTAGCCCGAATATGCTGAAATGGCGCGTACTATCCGCGGTTGGTGCCATATTGTTGCGCCTAAATCATTTGGCTTTTTGTCGCCGTGCGGATGCTGCTCTCGTGTTCTTGCAGATCTCGCCGGCATTTCGCTCCATACCCGCGGCGACATAAGCGGCATTGGCGCTTTTGCCCTTCGCTAATTGCTGGGCGAAAACCTCGTGGCGCGCATTCTTGAGCTCGGGCATGGCCTCAAATCGCTATGCGGTCGGTTCGCTCGGAACCGATCAGCAAGTATATCACGGCTGCGACGAGGCGAAAAACGAGGTGGGGAAAACGGTGCCAGCAACAACCAATCCACGCGATATTGCGATGCTGCCGTTCGAGCCGGGCCTGCATGACGAGCAGCGCAGCAAGATCGTTCTACCATTTTTCTACCCAATTCGATGGCATCAGGCATTACGACGGCGTACGCAATGAACTCGAAAAGGGGAATCTTCAGATAAAACAATACAGAGCGATACAGAACGAAACGAGGAGGGATGGCCGAAGGCGAATTTCAAGACCGGTGCCTTAAACCACTCGGCCACCCTTCCAACCGTTGAAATATCGAACTTTTTCGCACACTGACCAATGGGTCTAAATCCAATTTGCTACCCTTTTGCTACCATTTCTGTCGTGTCGAGCCAAAATTTGTCCCGCATTCGTTCCGCTTTTGCGCCTGAAGCGTTTTTAATCGGTTCAAGCAAAGTCGGCCGACAATTTTAGCGCTCAATACGTTCTGATGCATCGCTGGGCTTTAGTGTCTGTCCGAAGGGTTCTTGAATCATATGAATCAGTTGTGATTCAAGGGTGGTGGCCTGATTCGTGGAGGGTCACCAATGTGGACGAGCAAGAACCGCAGACGTTACGACCGCAGCAAGCTGCGCTACCCGAGCGATTTGACCGACGCTGGATGGAAGCTGGTCGAACACTTGATCCCACCTGGCAAGCCTGGCGGAGGGAAGCGGACGGTGATCATGCGTGAGGTAGTGAACGGCCTCATGTACGTTCTCTCAACTGGCTGTCAGTGGCGCGCGGTCCCGAAGGACCTACCGCCGAAAAGTACGATCTACGAATATTTCGATCTGTGGACTTATGACGGCACATTGGAGCGGATTCACCACGCGCTTTATGAGCAGTGTCGCGAACAAGCTCAGCGGGAAGCCAGCCCGACTGCTGCTATCATCGACAGCCAGGGCGTGAAAAGCGCTGAAAAAGGGGGGCCTGCATTGATCCGCACGGTTACGATGCAGGAAAGAAGATCAAGGGCAAGAAGCGACACATTCTCGTCGATACATTAGGTCTCATGCTCGACGCCATCGTTCATCCGGCCGACATTCAAGATCGTGATGGCGGCATATTCGTCATGGCGACGCTATTCGGGATGTTTCCATTTTTGAAAACGCTCTTCACCGACGGCGGGTATCGAGGACCGCAATTTGCGAAGGCGGTTGCGAAAGCTCTCCCGCATCTCGATATTGAAATCGTCAAACGTTCCGATCGCGCCAAGGGATTTGTGGTTTTGCCCCAACGCTGGATCGTCGACCCTCGACGGTCGGCGAGATGTAGGCATAGCGGCCGTCGAAGTCGAAGCGGTGCACGCCACCGCCAATCGTCCGCCATTCGGTGATCAGCTTCGGCATTGCGGGATTAGCTACGTCGTAAATGTCGATGCCGCCACCGCTATCGTTGCGGCCGGATTTTCCGAACTTCTCCTGGTTGACGATCATAATGTCGCCAGTTACCCGCACCTTGTGCGGGCGGTGGATTATCGATGTGTCCGGCGATGGGAACAACAACTCCGGCCGGCTAGTAACCGAGGCGCGGGACGATGCAGTGGCGAAGGGGATCACAATCAACGGCCTCGCCATCATCAACGAGAAAACCGGCGGCGAGCCCGGGACCTTTCTCTACACCCACACGCATCCGCCCGGCGGCCTAGCGAACTACTACCGAGAGAACGTCATCGGTGGCCCGGGCGCCTTTGTGCTGCAGATTGTTAATTTCGACACTTTTGCCGAGGCGATGACCAATAAGTTGATTACCGAGATATCGGACGCATCGCCCTATATTTTGCACCGCGATGGCCCTTAAAAATCGTATTTCTTTAAGAAGTGCGGGATGAAAGATCCATATTGTGGCGTGGCAAAGATCCCGTTGGGAAATCGTGTCGCGGGCAGGTCTGCGCAGTTCGGGTTGGCCTCTAGCACCGGGCGGATAATTTAGGGTGAGCGGATTGGCTCCGAAAACGACGTTTATCGAACTCAGCTGCGCTGACTTTGTGAAAATTGGTCCCCGCATTAAACGTGAAGACAAATTAAGTGTTGATACTTGTGCTGGTATCGCGTGAATTAGCCCAGAGAAAGAACCAACAAATACAGTACTTTGTTTGATGTTTGTGGCTCCGCCCCTGCACCAAAGATATTTTTCCTATTGTTGCTATTACAGAAATAAAATGAACTGATACTATCATCGGCGCCGTTCTGGATTTCATCCGGAGAATCTTGGACAGACCGGCGCAACAGGTAGGAGGGCGACAATGCGAGTTGAGATGCGTGGCGTGATGGCTAAGGCCGTCGCGACGGCGTCGGCGATAGTGCTTGCGTGGGCGATGATCGTGATCGCGGCCGGGCAATCGATGGCGACCCCGGCCATCGCGGCGAAGGAAAAGAAACCCTGCACGACATGCCACACGACGCCGCCGACGTTGAATGACGCCGGGAAGAAGTATAAGGCAAGCCACTAACCGTTCGCCCCGCTTTGGGCCACGTTGGATTGACGGGACGGGGCGCCGGAATTGGCTGGCGCCTGACGTGTGGCCCGCATCGAACTCACTGCACAATCATTGTCGCAACGATAGATTTTCGCGAGCCGAGGCGCCGAATACGCGGCCCCTTGCGAGCCGTTGCGATTCCAAGGCGGCAAGTTGGGCCGGGCCGCCCGCGTGAAGAAGCCCTTTTGATACGCATCAAAGGCCGTTCCGGGTCTAGCGTTTAAGGTATTTTCGGGGATTCTGGGCGCGCAAGTCCCTACTGCGGTTTGGCCGCAGTCTATTGAAATGTAAAATTGCGCTCTTCTCCGACGCCGAAGTGGCTGACCTGACCGGGCTTTTTTAGACCAGGCTTTGTGAGAAAATGGTCTTGGAAAGGAGCTTGGGTCATGCCGAAGAAGAGGTTCAGCGCGGAGCAGATTGTGACGCTGCTTCGCCAGATTGAAGTATCGATGGCGCAGGGAGCCGCGACGCCGGTGGCCTGCCGGGATGCGGGCATATCGCTGCAGAGTTTTTATCGCTGGCGCAAGGAATATGGTGGACTTGAGATCGATCAGGCGAAGCGGATGAAGGACCTTGAACGCGAGAATGTCCGCCTGAGGCGTCTCGTTGCCGATCTGTCGCTTGAGAAGCAGGTGCTCAAGGACGTTGCCTCGGGAAACTTGTAAGCCCCGAACGGCGCCGGCAGGCGGTTGAGCGCATTCGGGGAAAGTACAGTCTGTCGGAGCGTCACGCCTGCCGGATTGTAGGTCAGCCGCGGGGAACGCAGCGTTACACCACCATTGTCCGTGCTGATGAGGATGCCCTGACGCAGGCCATTATTGCGTTGGCATCGCAGTACGGCCGGTACGGTTATCGTCGGATCAAGTCGTTGCTGGACGAGGCCGGGTGGGATGTGGGCTGCGATCGGGTGCAGCGGATCTGGCGCCGTGAGGGGCTCAAAGTACCCAAGAAACAACGGCCGCGCGGCCGGCTCTGGCTCAACGATGGCTCCTGCATCCGGTTAAGGCCAGAACGGCGCAATCATGTCTGGTCCTACGACTTCGTGGAGGCGCAGACCCACGATGGCCGCAAGCTGCGGCTGATGACGCTGATTGATGAGTTCACCCGTGAATGCCTGGCTATCAGGGTGGCGCGCCGGATCAACAGCTTTGGCGTACTGGAGACCATGGCCGACATCATGCTCATGCGGGGCGTCCCCGAGCACATCCGATCCGACAACGGCGCCGAGATGACGGCAAAGATCGTGCGCAACTGGCTGACCCAGGTTGGAGCCAAGATCCTGTTCGTCGAACCCGGCAGCCCCTGGGAGAATGGCTATTGCGAGTCCTTCAATGGAAAACTACGCGATGAGCTGCTCAACGGTGAAATCTTCTACAGTCTGAAGGAAGCCAAGATTGTCATCGAGCAATGGCGGAAACACTACAACACGATCAGACCGCACTCAGCTCTCGGATATAGACCGCCGGCACCACAAACATTCGCGCCCTCGGCTAACCATCTAGATGAGATCATGCCGATGCAGTAGTCTCTATCCCGCTGGTACAAAAAAGTCGTCAGGTCAGATCGCTGCGGCGTCCCTGGCCCCGTTGCGCCCGCGCTTGCGAGCAGTCTCGATCAATCGCTCTACCTCTGCCTCGGTCAGATACTCGCGTGGCCGATACTCCGCATTGGTCCGGCGTCGCAGTGTTCGGTTCGCTGTGGTCGGTGCTGCGTTGCTCATCGCTGATTTCTCCTGCGCCTGCGCTCTTCGCGCTCGGCTAGTGTTCGTAATTGTGGAAGCTACCGAACACTACGCTACGCCGGAGCGAGCAGCGTGCAATTGAAAACGGCGCAACATCGAGTCGTTGTTCGGGCACGCTTTGAATCTTTATTTCGCGACGATCGAGGGGGGTGGGGCAAAAATTCGGCAATCGATCGCGGCGCAGTGGTGGTCAGAAAATATTGTGAGAAATTCCGAGACCCGATGAATGTCCGCTATTGTCCGATAGCGACCAAATGGTTGCAATGCAGCGATTGTCTGTTAAGTGCCAGAAGGAGACATTTCGTTACCTTGGTAGTAAAGCTTCCTTCGCCGCCTCAGGATCGGCCACGTTGCCATATTGCGGCTGCACTGCGCGGCAATCAACGGAACGTGAAGGCCGGAATAGCGCCACAGTCCCGGTGTTAAACAATTCCGACGGCGCGGCGCTGGGCCGCGTTTTAACCGGGAGGAACTAAATGACGCCGCTTCGGATTGGCTCGCTGCTGGGGGCGTGCCTTGCATTGTTTTGCGCAGCGCCCGCTGTGGCGCAGCAAACGAACATGAGCTTCTTCGTCACCAGCGTGGGCATCGGCAAAGGCGGCGATCTCGGCGGTCTTGCCGGCGCTGATGCGCATTGTCAGCAGCTCGCCCAATCGGCGGGTGCCGGCGGAAAGATGTGGCACGCCTATCTGTCGACGCAGGGCGCCGGCGCGGTCAACGCCCGCGACCGCATCGGCAAGGGGCCGTGGGTGAACGCCAAGGGCCTGACCATCGCCAAAGACGTCGCGGATCTGCACAGCGATGATAATAAAATCAACAAGGAGAACAGCCTGTCCGAGAAGGGAGAGATGATCAACGGGTACGGCGATAAGCCGAACCGGCACGACATCCTCACTGGTTCCAAACCGGACGGCACCGCCTTTACCGATGATGCCGACCACACCTGCAAGAACTACACGAGTAGCACGCAAGGGTCCGTCATGCTTGGTCATGCGGATAAGAACGGCCCGGCCACCTTTCCAACCGCTAAGTCTTGGAACTCCTCGCATCCCTCGGGCGGGCCAAGGGGCGGCTGCACGCAGGCCGACCTGATTTCGACCGGCGGCGATGGGTTCCTCTATTGCTTCGCAGTGAACTGATCCAGGTCCGCGCGCTTGATCAGGCCGCGCCAACTCGGGGCGGGCCGTGCCGGCCCGCCCGCAGCGGACATTCAAGAGTTCGGTTGGAATGTCCGTTAAGTGCCAATAGGCGACAAACGCACCGCAAAAAGAATGACCGCCAACGCGGCGATCTCTCCGAAATACGGACTATGGAGATTGGCGAATAAGTTTTTCAGCGCCAAGAACGATCGCAATTGCAAAGCATGACGCAGCAAAATCGATAGCGAAATCAGTCAGTCGTGCGTGTCTTGTTGGGAGTGGAATTTGCAGCAATTCAATTCCACTGCAAAAGCAAAAAGCAAACAGGAAACTCCGGATCAGAGAGAGGCGATAACCAATCGAAAACGCACCGGCGACTAGCGCAAAGGCACTGAAGTGTTCGAATAGATGCCAATCTAGCCCGGCACCAAAAACAGGGCGATCGTCGGCTGGAACAACGGACAAAACAATAATTGCCGACATTCCCACCCACGCCAGAGCACGGGCCACCACCTGATAGTGATCGATCAGCCATTTCACCATGAGGCTTTTACAGCGATAGATAACTCTTGGGTCAAACTCCAAGCATCAGGAGTTTTGATTAGGCGACTGCTCGAGCCTTCCGCTTCCGGCGCAACACGAGCAGACCCAACACGCCCAGGCCCGAGGCAAACAAGGGCAGCGCCGCCGGAAGCGGCGTTTGGGACAATTGGGTGGTGAACACAATCTCAATCCCCCCGTCAACGCCAGCCAACCTGAGGGTTCTATAACTCCCGATGCCTCGTCAATTCAGCGTAACCACGGGCCATATATGGTCGGCGAGCTATAATGCACTTAAGGTTTGACGCTAATGGGCCGCAGCGCGGAAATCAGACGAACGACGTCGCTGATGGGTCAATCGCGACCGAGCGATCCAGCGTCCGCGCCGATCGATGTCTGCTTCTCTAATCGGCCGTTTGGGGTCAAGCACTTTCAGACTATCCACCGCTGCAGTGTTGATGTCGCTCACGGGCTCGCGCTTCTCTTCGGAATCGGCACCAGGGCCCTTCCATCATGGGATCCGAGGACGAGGTGGAACAATCTGTTACGCGGCCTTAGCGTCAGATTGACGATAGGTCCAAGCGGACATGCGAACTCACCTCATCCATCGTCCCGCGAGGGACATCATTCCACCGCTGGGTGGAACTCGAGTTTTCTCCTATCGCATCCGGCGACCTACACCTCTCATGCCACCGCGGCCTCCCGGGTCCACTGGAACTCGGTGCCATCAACCCATATGCGGTGCATGATCACAGCCAACCGGCGCGCCAAGGCGACGATCGCCTTCTTCATCCCGCGGTGCCTGGCGATCTTCATGGCCCAGGCCTTGAGCCAGGACCATCTCTTTGAATGCAACATGGCCTGAGCCGCTTCGTAGAGCATGACCCGCATCATCTCGTCTCCGCAGCGTGATATTCTGCCGCTGCGTTCGCTCTCGCCTGATTGATACTTGGCGCACGTCAGCCCAAACACCGCCCCGACTGACTTGGACTTCCTGAAGCGAGCGGGCACGTCGACGGTGGCGCGATAGGTCAGCGCCACCACAGGGCCGACCCCGGGGACCGTCATCAGGCGCCGGCACACCTCATCGTCCCGCACGATAGCGAGCAAGCGGCGGTGCAGGATACAAAACTGCTCGCGAAGCACTCGCCGGACAATGAGCATCGGTTCGACCAGCACCGCCAGGTCGGGGAGGTTCTCAACAAGCTCCCTGATGCGGGCCTCGAACCTAACTTTGCCCACCACGCCTACTTTGAGACCAAAGTTGCGTAACGTCCCGCGCAGGTCATTATCGACAGCGATGGCCTTCGACTGCAGCAGCTTGCGATGGGTCAGCAGCATTCGCTGTTTCTGGCTGCGTAACGTCTTCACATGCACCGGACGATAGAGCCCCGCCCGCATCATCTGCGCCATACCGCGTGCGTCATTGCGGTCGGTCTTGTTGATCTGCGCCTTCAGCACCGCCCGCATGTGCCGCGTCTCGACGCAGATCACCGGCAAGCCCGCTTCCGCGAGGGCGCTAAAGAGCCACTGTGACAGCGGCCCGGCTTCCAATCCAATCCGTTTGAAGTGATAGGCGGGGCTCTTCAGCACCGCCAGCAGAGCTTCCGGTTCACTCGCCACCTTCACTTCCCGTACAATCCTGCCCGTGTCATCCACAACGCAGATGCTGCTCTCCTTGACTGAAACATCTAGTCCAGCAAAATGGTCCATGCTGCGCTTCTCCTTCTGATGCTTGAGGCCGTACACACGGACCTCGTTTCACCATCAGCCTGAAGCGCAGCACCAAAAATATTCAGCTATCCACAAGCTGCCGGCCGATTACCCCATCTGTTGCTCCAATAGCGACCGGTGCACGGCAGCAAACAGCATCTCTATTCGATCACATCGTCGGCGCCAGGCAGCGCTGCCCCTTACCACCGGCAAGGAGCGACGCTGAATGTCTTGTCTACGAGCTACTTCAAATTGGTAAGCATCTTGGCGCAGGCTTCCGCAACATTCTGGTTTGGTGATTTCATTCCCGGGAGCGTTGCCCAGCCACCCTTCTCAATGAACGTATCCTGACTCCACGCATCGGTCGCCTTCAGCTGGACCATCGTCGCCTTCGCCTCGGCCGCGTTTTGGAACTTGTCCACGCAGATCGGCGCGAGCACTGCCACGACTGCCCTACTGGCACTTTGATCCGCCATTTTCACGGCCGTGCTTCCGAGCGTCCAACCGCCCCAAGCGAAGCCGATGACCACTGTGGCAAGAAAGCCTGCGAAGGCCCCCTGTAATAGACGCGTGAGCGACTCTCCCTGGAAGATTTTTGGTGACTGCATAATGTTTCCTTTCGCCCGACATGGTTCGGAGCGAGGTTACGGAAACCCATATGGGTTCCGGCTGATAAGTTGCATTGAAAGCCCGGACGCTTTGAGCTGGCGTCTCAGTCAAAGCTGATATGTGCACTCTTGCGGTCAAAGTCGACCAACGTTTCGTGCATGGGCTGCCCTCAAGCCATGTCCGCATTGAGCGGTCCATCCCTCAATAACAGACATGCGTTTAGCTGGGCTGGCACGTCCGAAAAGAGCCAGGAATAGGCATTGCATGTCCATATTCGCTGACACACGCCCAAGTCGGGAATCACGCGCATTACTTTCACCAACGACGGCCATCAGGACGTGAAGGAACTCATCCCGACGTGCTGCGGCGGCTAATCATCAGCGCGTACTCACCAATCATTGCGCTTCCGCCTGCGTTCCTCAATCCAAGCTCGACCGCCCGTATCGATCCAATTTGACGCCTCTGCCTCAGAAGAAGCTTCAAATATTTCCTCAGAGGGAAAACCCTCAAGCGCCGCCCATACCGCCCATACCGCAGCATGAGGTGCTTTTCTGACGATTAGAGTCGGGCCATCGTGGTTTCTTGATGCATTATCTAAAATATTGGTCATGCCTAAATATGGGCCCGAATACCTGCCGCACAAGCTTTGTCCGTCCGTCTATTTCAAGCTGCCGCTGCACAGATTTTGCAGCGGGCATCCTTAGACCGTTGTGGGTCATTCGCGCCCTAGGAATTCAGGCCCCGGACGTCCGTTTGTCCGCTATGCACCCGATAGCGACCGCCATCGCGGCAATGCAGCGAATGACGCGAAGTGCCATGACCAGACATTCGAAGTGAGGTGGCCTTGCTATCTCAAGAACCGAAGCTACGCGCCGCCATTATGAGAACAGCCGCGACGACTGCAAGCGATATTGTGATAGCCAAGGCCTTCGCTAGACCTCTAAGGCCACTTCGGGGAAAGACGATGAAGCCTGTCGATAGCAACGCCAGTCCGGCCACTACTGCGGTTATTTGCCAAACGACTGGCGACATCGGGGCGGTCCTCGCGGTCGTATGGGACAATCGGGCGCCGCTAGCTTGATCAGTGACGGCGCAATGAGCGCATCGCTCTGTACACAGTGAGAATGGGCAGCGGCCATAACATGACCCGCGTCCAATGTAAAATCCAATAGCGAGCTTTTGGACTCATCGAGTTCACCCGCGCGGCCTAAGGCTTTACGATAACCGGCTTGGTACTCACCGACAATTGAACATAATTATACTGAACTGGTCGCATGTCCGCTAATGGAATGGTCCGGCCGTCCTCCTACTCCACCAGCAAGCTTGTTGGGTACGCACGGAGCGGTGCGGCGTAACAGCCGACAAATTGTCGCTGAGGGCCAAAAGCCGACAATCGATCACGGCCCAGACACGCGCCTTTGTCGGCTATACCCCCACCGCCGCACATGCCGAAGTTCTCGCCGATTTTGTTTGAGTTTCTTCGCGGGCTGCGGCAGCGACCCACACCCTAGCGTCATTGGCGGGAGGCGTTCTTAGTGCAGCCGCCAAATGATCACATAACCAACGGCTAGGGCGCTAAGCACCACAGCGCCCGCCAATGACAGCGGGATCCAGGCTCCCCGTCTCTCTCGGTCGCTATCGTCTTGCGGTCGCGTGCAAGCAATGTGCTTCTTTAATGCCAGCAGATTAATAATCACAAAAAATGCGATCGCGACGAGCAACAGCGCAGCAATGAGCTTTTCACACTGATTGGGATGAATTTTATCTGCGAGCGTGAAGAGTGCTGCCATCAAAGTGATACAGGCAGTCGCAACATACCATTGCTGTTTTTTCGCAAAGCGTATTTCTTCTGCTTTTACCGCTTCCTCACTCATTGGTTTCACCCACTAGACCGACGGATGCTGCGCCAAGCCACAATGCGCGGCCTTCCATGCCCGTTACATCGCGGACACCGAACATCGCGAAGCGCAACGCGGATTGAAGCCTCAGGATCACGCGGCTTCATTCGCAAATCTAAATCGACCACGGTTCCGCAACTGTCGCAGCCGATGACTAGCCACGGATGCTTTGCGGTGATCGCGGCGGCGATCTTCGGCCAGAACCATGCGGAGCCTTTGGTCGAAAGCCGCGCATTGAAGCGCCGCACGGTCGCCAACGCGTCCCGTTCGGCCTGCCACGCGCGTTGCATCCGGGTGATGTTGTCGCGGATTTCGTCGTTGCGTGCGTTGTAGCCCATTGCGTCAACATACATTGCGGATTGATACTATAATTGTATAGCGACTTGAGGACGATTTGCCAGCCGAACGGCCGATAAGATGGTTCGGACAATTGTGAGCTTGCCATCAATTCAATTGCCATTTTTGAAGAAGCGCAATGGATACCCAAACCAAAACTCGCGATGACATCTTGAGTTACCGCGAAATGTGCGACGCTGAGGAAATTCAAACTCTTCAGCGGGGAATGAATTTCAGAATGAGACCGACTTATTCGGTTATTTTAATGTCACAACGGACAAATGCACCCTACCATGACCGAGTTCTTGAAGATGGCATAACGATTGAATATGAAGGACATGATAACTCGAGGCGATCGTACGAGCACAATCCAAAAGCCGAAGATCAATCCGACAAATTGCCAAGTGGTAAGCTCACACAAAATGGTTTGTTCATACGAGCAGCCGAAAGTTATAAAAAGGGGATGTCGCCTCCAGAGCTTGTAAAAGTGTATGAGAAAATCCTACCCGGCGTGTGGTCTTTGAAAGGATATTTTGATCTGGTTGATTACAAAGTCGTGCACGATGGAATGCGCAATGTCTTCCAGTACATTTTACGTCTATCCGATCGTGCCGATATTGCTGACCCAAGTCGGACGGCCGCACCGACGACTTATACTCGGCTAATTCCCTCTGAAGTAAAAAAAGAGGTTTGGAAACGAGATAGAGGACGTTGCGTAATTTGCGGTCATACGAAAAATCTTCACTTTGATCACGACTTGCCATTTTCAAAAGGCGGGACGAGCATATCGGCGAAAAATGTAAGACTACTATGCATGAAGCATAACCTTCAGAAGTCAGGTAAAATTGAATAGTGTGCGGTTGTCGCAACCGCAAATAACAGAAGTATAGTATAGCGACTAGGGGCGCCGCCTAGGGGTCGGCAATGGAGCATACTAGCGACGATTTTCGTCAACTAGCCGCTGCAGTCACGCAATTCGAATTGAGCTGCGGCGCGCCAATAGGTATCTTCTTCGTGGGCCATTTCACCGACCTCAGCAAACCGTATCCACAGCGTCTATTGCCGCAATAGCTGCGCTGAGGTCGGAATTCCAAATGGCAAAAACTACGAGCTAAAGCCGGGCACAGGCCACCTGACATTGACCGGTCAGAAGGTAAATCTGATTTACACCGTCAGGACTAGGGTGCTGGAACGAAACTGGCCTCTGATAGGAGCATACGTCACGATCACATTGGCCAGTATCATTGCGTCGTACTTTACGAGCCGATGGTTGAGCGTTGGAATAACCCTTGGAGTGGACGTTGGCACTTTTTTGATTGGCCTCCGCATGTTGTGGGAGGCAATCACAATAACGAATGAAATTCGGTAACACGTAAGGAGGTAATGTTGTCGAGCGGCGAATGCGATAGAAGCGAATAAGGGTGTGACGAATTCTCCGATGATCACAAAAATGGTCAGCAACACCACGGGACGGGAGAGGATTTGCTGGGGCAGAGCGCAATGCCGAAGCCGGATTTGCGACACAGATCAGCACTCGCTGGCACTAGTCGAAAGGGCCCGGAAGAGCGATAGACACACTTCAAGACCCACGCCCTAAAACCGCTCGGACAAAACTTGGTCGGTACGTCGCATTCATAAATAAGTGCCGGTCACTCCGGGGACGGAAGGCTGCTATCGTTGGGGGACGGAAGCAGCCGGGGGCTTCATCGAGAGCGACCGGCTACTGTTTAGATAGGTATCGGCTCGACGCTTTCAAATTGCTTTCGAAGCGATAATATTGAGCGCTTCTGCTTCTATATTATTTATCAAAATCAATTAGTCGGCCGTGAAGAATTCCGAAGCCATTGAGCGGACTGATTGATTGGACTTGACGAAGTAATCAAATTTGCCAGTTTGTGGGGTGTGGCGGCTGGTTTCCTTGCAAATTCGGTTTTGCGATTCCCTCGAATCTGAAGCTGTGATTCTCTGCACTCGACCCGGGTCGAGCGGAGGGATTCGCGATGCAGCCGAAGGAGCGACGGGAGACTGGCGAGCAGGATCTGTTCCGCTCGCGTCTGGATCAGATCATCGATGTACAGCACGCACTGGTGAGACTAGCGCGAGCGATCGACTGGTGCTTCCTGGAAGAGAAGTTTGGCGCGGTCTACACGGACAAGCCGGGTCATCCACCGCTGCCGACGCGTCTGATGGCAGGGCTTGCCATCCTCAAGCACATGCAGGACCTATCGGACGAGGCTTTGTGCGAGCACTGGGTCGAGAACCCTTATTATCAGTACTTCTGCGGCGAGGAGTTCTTCCAGCACCGGCTGGTGTTCGACCGCTCCTCGCTGACGCGCTGGCGCCAACGCATGGGAGAGGAAAAACTCCAGGCCCTGCTGCAGGAGAGCCTGGCGGTGGCCACCCGCACCGAGGCGATGAAGCCGGCCGATTTGGCCCGCGTCATTGTCGACACCACGGTTCAGCCCAAGGCGGTGATGTTCCCGACCGATGCCAAGCTGGTGAACCGGGCACGCGAGCGGCTGGTGCGGCTGGCCCAGGAGCTTGGGGTGGAGCTGCGGCAATCCTACCGGCGGGTCGGCAAGTTCGCGCTGATCAAGTACCAGCGCTATGCCCATGCCAAGCAGTTCAAGCGCGCTAATCGCAGCCTGCGGAAGCTCAAGACCTATCTTGGCCGCGTCATCCGCGACATTCGGCGCAAGACGGCCGGCAACGAGGACTTAAGGGAAACGTTCGTGCGGCCGCTGTACCTGGCCGAGCGTGTGCTGGCGCAGGACCGTCACCAGCGCGGCCGCAAGATTTACAGCCTGCACGCACCCGAGGTGGAATGCATAGGCAAGGGAAAGGCACACAAGCCCTATGAGTTCGGTGTGAAGGTGAGCGTGGCGACGCCCCTGCGGCATTCGCGCGGTGGCCAGTTCGTCGCCCATGTCGCGGCGCTGCCCGGTAACCCGTATGACGGCCACACACTCGCCACCGTTATCCCTGCCATGCAGACGATCATCGGTAACACGCTCGACCGCATCATCGCCGATGCCGGATACCGCGGCCACAACGCGTCACCCGAATACCAGTTCAAGGTCTACACTGCCGGCCAGAAGCGCCGCATCACCCCGCAGATCAAACGTGACATGAAACGGCGCGCGGCCGTCGAGCCCGTCATCGGGCACCTCAAGGAGGATCACCGCATGGGCCGCAATTATCTCGCCCATTCTAGCGGCGATGCCATCAACGCCGTGCTCGCTGCCGTCGGATACAACTTCCGCCTCCTGCTCAGGTGGCTGAGGCTTTTGCTGTTCAGAATCTTGACCGCAATCGTTGGCACTTCTCAGTTCAGATTCAGCTGAAAAGGACATTCTTCACGAGCGACCAATTACTTGTTTGGTCGGCAGCCTCACTCCCCCAGGCTGATGATCAACTCCATTTCACTCGTGAAATCTGCGCCCGAAAGATTGCAGGGGCGCTTGGCCATCGAGTTGACGCAGCCGAACGAAGCCCGAACAACTTGCTATCATTTTGCTACCCAACTCGGTAGCAGAGCCCGGTACGAGCGAGGACAAGAGGTTTAACAGTTGGTCGAAAGCGATTGAAATTCCGGACCTTTCGATACAGAGAGGCACGAACCGATATGACCGAAAACGAATTTCGAGGCCGGTGCCTTAAACCACTCGGCCACCTTATCCTTATAGACAATCCAGCCCCGCCGGCTGATTCAAAGCCTACCCGGCCAGACCCGTCCCGTCTCCCGGCGCTGCGTGTAGTCCAATGACCAATGCCGTCCGCACTTGCAAGATCGCGCCGCCTTGGCTAGCCAGTTCCGGCCTCGGACAGACCCACGTGGAAGGAATTGTTGACCACGTCCAAGTGGTTGGCATTCCGCAACGGGCCGGGGTACGGTATTATGGCCGCTTCGCAGTGGGGACCAGGACGCCGCATGAGATTTTGGGGGACTGCTGGGGCGCTGGTGCGTCTCTGTGCGCTCGGTCTTGGAAGCCTGGCGCTGGCCAATTGCTCGGGCGGCCTCTCCGGCAAGCTCGATCCGCGCTACGGCGTTTCGGCCAGCGCCCGCGTCGTCGAGCCGGGCGAACCGGTGCCGAAAGGCGGCGGGGTCTATCGCGTCGGCAAGCCCTATCAGGTCGCCGGCCGCACCTACATCCCGCAAGAGAACACCAATTACAGCGCCGTCGGCATGGCGTCCTGGTACGGCGACGATTTCCACGGCCGCTACACCGCGAACGGTGAAATCTTCGACATGAATTCGATCTCGGCGGCGCACCCGACGCTGCCCCTGCCGTGTTATGTGCGCGTCACTGATCTCGCCAATCACCGCTCCATCATCGTGCGGGTGAATGACCGCGGTCCTTACGCCGGCGACCGCGTCATCGATCTGTCGGTGCGGGCCGCCAAGCTCCTCGGCTTCTACGGCGAGGGTCTCGCCAAGGTGAAAGTCGAATATGTCGGCCGCGCGCCGCTCGCCGGTTCCGACGACCGCAAGCTGGAGGCGACTTTGCGCGAAGGCTCGCCGGCAGCTGGTGTGCGCGTCGCCTCGAACAAGCCGTTCGTGCCGGAACTGTTCGACCGGAGGCCGATTAGCCGGATCGCCGGACCGATTCCCGCGCCGCCCGACCGGCCTTATCGCCTGGGCGAGTGGCCGCGCGAGATTGCCGCTGTTCCGCAGCCCGCTCCGACGCTGGAGCTTGCCGCGGCTGCCCGCCCGCAACCTGTCCACATCGCCGACGAGCCTCAGGCCTCGCCGATTTCCGCCTATGCCCCCGTGCGTTATGATGGCGGCGCGGTCATGCGCGGGCGTGGCCTTTACTGAGCCGCAATTCGCCGCCAAACCGCCGGCTTGCAACAAACGAGCGCGTGGTAGCGTAAATCCGCGCGCTATGGATGAGCAGGACGATGGTTCGCCGGCATAGTCCCTTCATAACGAACCTGCTGGCCGCCGTATTGACCGCCGCTTTCGCCGGCGGTGTGCTGGCCGCGCCAAAAAAGGAAAAAGAGCCGCCGCCGAAAAAGGTCACGGCGACCGCTCCGGTCAAACGGGACAAGGACGACCCGCCGATCTCCGCGACGCACGCGATCCTTATCGAGGCCGAGAACGGCAGCGTGCTGTTCGAGCGCAATGCCGAACAGCTCATCTACCCGGCGAGTCTGGCCAAGCTGATGACTGTCGAATACGTGCTGCACCTCATCAAGGAGGGCAAGCTCAAGCTTACCGACGAATTCCCCGTGAGCGAGAACGCCTGGCGCAAGGGCGGCGCGCCATCGCACACCTCGACCATGTTCGCGGCGCTCAACAGCCAGGTCGACGTCGACAGCCTGCTGCACGCCGTCATCATCCAGTCCGCCAACGACGCCTGCATCATTCTGGCGGAGGGGCTAGCCGGGACCGAGGCCGAATTTTCCGCCAAGCTGACGCAGCGTGCGCGCGAGATCGGCCTCGCCAAATCCACTTTCACAAATTCCGACGGCCTTCCCGATCCGGGTACGAAGGTGACGCCGCATGAACTGGCGATGCTGGCGCGGCAGATCATCGTCAATTACCCGGACTTTTATCCGATCTTCGGCCAGACCGAATTCACCTGGAACAAGATCAAGCAGCAGAACCGCAATCCGCTTTTGCCGATGGCCATCGGCGCCGACGGGCTGAAAACCGGTTTCACCAAAGATGCGGGCTATGGGCTGGTCGGCTCGGCGGTGCAGAACGGCTTGCGGCTGATCGCGGTGGTCAATGGGCTCAAGACCACAAAGGAACGCGCGGAAGAGGGCAGGAAGCTGCTCGAGTGGGGCTTCCATAATTTCGAGATGCGCCTGCTGTTCGCTAAAGGCCAGACCATCGGCGCCGCCAGAGTCTATGGCGGCGCGACGGGACACGTGCCGCTGGTGGCGTCGGGCCCCGTGCGCATCATGGTGCCGAAAGCGGGCGGTGAGAAACTGGTCGCGCGCATTGTTTATTCGGGCCCAGTGCCGGCGCCGGTACAAGAGGGCCTGCCGGTCGGCACGCTCAAGGTCTGGCGCAATGACAATCTGGTGCTGGAGACGCCGGTCAAGACCGCGACCAGCGTCGGCAAGGGCAACATTTCGCAGCGCGCTGTCGATGCCGTCACCGAATTGATGATCGGCCTGTTCCGCGCCGGCGCCGAGCGGCTATGATTGGCCTTCCGCCAAGGCGGGGACCGGAACGAAAGTAGATGCGCGGGCAATTCATCACCTTCGAAGGCGGCGAGGGCAGCGGCAAGTCTACGCATGCGCTCCTTTTGGCCGAGCGGCTCAAGGCGGTCGGCCTCAACGCCGTGCTCACGCGCGAGCCGGGCGGCTCGCCCGGCGCCGAGATCATCCGCCACATCTTGCTCTCGGGGCTGGCCAAGCCGCTCGGGCCGGAAACCGAAGCGATCCTGTTCGCGGCGGCGCGCGACGACCACGTCCGCACCATGATCCTGCCGGCGATTGCCGCGGGCAAATGGGTGATCTGCGACCGCTTCTTCGATTCCACCCGCGTCTATCAGGGCACCGTCGGGCAGGTCGATCCGCGATTGATCCGCAGCCTCGAGCGCATCACCGTCGGCCGCGCGGTGCCTGATCTCACCTTCATCCTCGACGTGCCGGCGACGGTCGGTCTGGCGCGTGCCAAGACGCGGCGCGGCGCCGGTGAAGCCGATCGCTATGAGACAGAGGCGATCGAGTTTCACGAGCAGTTGCGCAATGCTTACCGCGCGTTGGCCGAGCGCGAGCCGATCCGCTGTGTGGTCATCGACGGCCGCGCGCCGCGCGACGTCGTGTCGCAGCGCATTTGGGAGATCGTCGAGCAGCGTCTGCATCCCGGCCCCGCGCAACATGCCGAAACGGCCGCGCCATGAGCGACGAAGCCGGTGAACGCGACACCCTGCATCCGCGCGAAACCGGCGTGCTATTCGGCCATGCCGAGGCCGAACGCAGTCTGCTCGAGGCCTATAGAAGCGGACGCATCCCGCACGCCTGGCTGATCGGCGGCGAACCTGGCATCGGCAAGGCAACGCTCGCCTATCGGTTGGCGCGCTTCGTGCTGGCGCATCCCGACCCGTCGGTGGTGGAAGTACAGATAGCGCAATCGCTCGCGTTCGATCCCGACGACCCGGTTGCTCGCCGTGTCGCGGCGCAGGCGCATGGCGATCTCTTGGTGCTCGAGCGGGTGATCAACGAGAAAACCGACAAGCTGTTCACCGTGATCCGCGTCGAGGACGTGCGCCGCACCGTCTCGTTCTTCGGCTCGACCGCGGGCGAGGGCGGCTGGCGCGTCTGCATCGTCGACAACGCCGACGAGCTGCAATCCCCGCAAGCCGCGAACGCGCTGCTTAAAATCCTCGAAGAGCCGCCGCCGCGTGCGCTGCTGCTGATGGTGAGTGATGCGCCGGCGCGGCTGTTACCGACCATTCGCTCGCGATGCCGGCGGCTATTGCTGCGGCCGCTTGCGACCGCCGACGTCGTGCGCGCGATCGCCGCCGCCACCGGGCGCGGGGTGGACGAGGACGAGGTGCGCGAGGCAGCCGCTGCCGCCGACGGCAGCGTGGCGCGGGCAATTGCCCTGCTCGACGACAAGGCGCTGGCGCTGCGCCAGCGCGTGCTCGACCTGTTCGCGCAGGTGCCAGATCCCGACCCGCGCGCGCTGCACGCGCTCGGCGATAGCTTGGGCGGCAGCGAGCCGGCCACGCTCGCGGCCTTTGTCGACATGGTCAATGCCTGGCTCGCGGCGCGGCTGCACGGCGGCGGGCAGGAAACGCAGCGACTCGCGCGGCTCGCCCAGGTTTCCGCCAAGATTAATCGAGCCGCGCGCGACGTCGACACTTATAATCTCGAACGCAAGCCGCTGGTGTTTGCGGTGTTCGGCCTGCTCGCCGAGGCGGCACGCGCCTAAACTGCGGGCAAGGCGCGCAACTCCTGGCCTGACCGCCACAGCGCGGCCGTCATCCACCCGGTGGAGACGCCGACAAAAGCGCCGGCGATGATGTCGCTGAGAAAATGATAATTGGCGCCGACGAGGGCGACGGCCACGGCAGCAACGATCAGCGCGTAAAGCGCGCGCCATTGCGGATAGGTCATCCACAGCACGGAGACCACCGCGGCGGTTACCGACAGGTGCCCCGATGGAAACGCTGCGTAGCTCGCGCCGCCGTGGAACAAGTTGAAGCCATAGACGCCGTCATGCAGGAACGAGGGATTGTCCCCCAGCCAAGTATCGGGCCAAGTCCGCCCGAAGACATATTTGAGTTGGTTTTTGGTTGCCTCGGCGGCGACGACGCTAATGCAGCACAGTAGGGCGGTCACCCGCATTTTCGCCAGGCTATGGCCGGCCAAGACATATAGGCCGAGGCCGACAAAGATCAAAACCGCCACGGCAATGAACGGATCGGGGATAAGCGTTAGTTTCTCGAATTTGTCGGGCCGGGGAAACTGCGAATGGATGAATAATGCAATCGGCCGATCAAGCCACGCATAAGAAATCACCGACGCCGCGGCGGTCGCCGCTAGACTGGAGAGCCATATCTGAGTTGCCGCCATGTGCCTGCATCCGGTTTGCCGCGCCAAGCCAAGCGCCTCTTTGACGAAAAGCGCTGCTCCCCGCAATAGGGCGCGCCGCGGCGCCGTGTCATCGGGAAAAACCGCGAGGGCGCAATCAGCGCGGCGCCGCATTCGCCGCCTGCGATTCGAACAGGTCGGCCTGGATTTTCAACGTGCCGATCAGCGTCGGCATGACCACGCGCACCGGCGCGACAATGCCGGTGCCGGCGATCGGCGCGAACCACAATTCCATGTCGCGCTTGCCGGCGATGTATTTGACCAGCAGGCTTTCGGCGAGATAGCCGGCGATCGGCTCGAGCATGACGCCGCACACCAGCGCCGGCCCCGAATAGCCGCGCACGGCGGTGAATTTTTCCACGCGGTTATAGAACAGCGACAGATTATAACGCCGCCGCCCGTCGTAAATCGGCAACAGGCGGTCGCAGTTGGCGCGGAGGAGCGCATCGCCGTCGGGCTTCTCCGCCAGCAGCACCGCGCTAAGCGGGTCGGTGACGCCGCGGCGGTCGGCTTCGCTGACCGGCAGACGGCCCGGCCGCCGCGGTGGCTCGGGCGCGATCGTTTCCGTCACCGTGCCGCCGGCAAAGATCATGCGCAATGAGGTCGCGCCGTCGTCGTCGGTGATGTCGGACGTGAAGTAGGACGGATCGAGGCGTCCGTCGGCGACAATGCCGTGCGTTGCCACCGCGCCTTCGCCGCTCACCAGCATGCTGAGCACGCCGCTTGCCTTGCCGATCGCCGATGCGGAATAGGTCTTGTCGCCGATGTCCACCAGCCAGACGATCTGCCCGATCGTGATGCCAGTCATGGTGATGGTATAATGCGCCAAGAGGCGGCCCTGCGCGTTTGCCGCCGCGGTCACAGCGACAATCGCCAGCGCAGCCAGCAGGCTGGTCGCTGCGCGGCGCTGCGGCGGCAAAAATTCTGCCATGCGACTCATAAATGGAATAGAATTGTTCGCGCGACTATAGCAAACGGAGGTCCGCCATGCGCCGCCCGATCCTGTCCATATTGGCGGCCGCGCTGCTCGCCGCATCGGCCCAGGCCCCCAAGCCGATGAAAGCGTCAGCGCCGGACAAGATGATGCCGGCGGGCGATGCGGACAAAATGCGCGCTTGCGACAAGAAGGCGATGGACTCCAATATCAAGATGGAAGAGCGCGCTGATTTCGTGAAGAAATGCGTGGGCATGAAGTAGCCGGCCGCACATCACCGGCCGATCAAATTGCGATCGAAATCGTCCTTGAGCCGGACCCCCGATAGTCGCGGCGCCTGCATGGCGCGCAGTAGATGCACAATCTTTTCGGCGGCGTCGGCGTAGCCGATGCCGTCGGGACGGATATTGGAAATGCAATTGCGCTCCGCGGGGGTCGTCTCCGGCCTTGGTTCCCTGAGGTAGGCGCCGATGCTGTCCGGCGCCGACAGGCCCGGCCGCTCGCCGATCAGCACTACCGCGCAGGTCGCGCCCAGCACGGCGGCGATTTCATCGCCGATCCCGACACGCCCGTTTCGCACCAGGATCACCGGCGCGATGCGCCAGGCTTCCTTGCGCAGCAGCACGCGCACCGAAAGCAGGACAGGCGCCGCATGATCGGCGAGGGCAAATTGCGCCGCCACGCGTTCCTCGCCGCTCCCCGCCGTAAGCCCGGCCAGCGCATCGCCGCTGCGCAAGGGCGTAGCCATGACGAGCAGCTTCTTGAGCTCCAGAAACGTATAACGTCGGGTGCCGAGCGTGGCGCTGAACATCGCGGGTCTCGTTGGCCAGAGCGCAATAAAGCGGATGGCGTTCCGATTCCCGGCGTTTTGGCTTGCTTGCCGAGGCGGCGAGGGGTTGATACCTAAGCCCAGCCTCGTCATGGCCAGGCGTGCCCCGGCCATCCACGTTTTTCAATAAAGCCGAAAATGCCGGACAAACAGCCCTTCTACATCACCACCGCGATCTCCTATCCGAACGGGCCGCCGCATATCGGCCACGCCTATGAGGCGATCGCCACCGATGCCATTGCCCGCTTCATGCGGCTCGATGGCTACGACGTCTATTTCCTCACGGGCACCGACGAACACGGGATGAAAATGCAGCAGACCGCAGCGCGCGAGGGCCTGACCGCGCGGCAGCTGCGCGACCGCAACGTGCCGCTCTTCGAGAAAATGGTGAAGCGGCTCGAATGCTCCAACGACGAATTCATCCATACGACCGAAGAGCGCCATCACCGTTCTTCGGAGGAAATCTGGCGGCGCATGGAGAAGAATGGCGACATCTACCTCGACAAATACGCCGGATGGTATTCGGTGCGCGACGAAGCCTATTACGCCGAGGATGAGACGCATCTCAACGAGCAAAAGGTGCGCGTGTCGTCGAAGACCGGCACGCCGGTCGAATGGGTGGAGGAGGAAAGCTACTTCTTCCGGCTCTCGGCCTACCAGGAAAAATTGCTCAAGCTGTACGAGCAGCCGAATTTCGTGCTGCCGAAAGAGCGGCTAAACGAGGTCGCGAGCTTCGTGCGCGGCGGCTTGCAGGATCTGTCGATCTCGCGCACCACCTTCGACTGGGGCGTGCGTGTGCCCGGCTCCGACAAGCACATCATGTATGTGTGGGTCGATGCTCTCACCAATTACATCACCGGCGTCGGGTTTCCCGACGACAAGGGCGCGATGTTCAAGCGCTATTGGCCGGCGGCGCTGCACGTCATCGGCAAGGACATCGTGCGCTTCCACGCGGTCTATTGGCCGGCGTTTCTGATGTCGGCGGGGATCGCCGTGCCGAAACGCATTTTCTCGCACGGCTTCCTGTTCAACCGCGGCGAGAAAATGTCGAAGTCGGTCGGCAATGTCATCGATCCGTTCGCACTGGCGGACGCTTATGGCGTCGATCCGCTGCGCTATTTCTTTTTGCGCGAGGTGCCATTCGGCCAGGACGGCAATTACAGCCACGAGGCGATCGTCAACCGCATCAACGCCGATCTGGCCAACGACCTGGGAAACCTCGCGCAGCGCTCGCTGACCATGATCGGCAAGCAGTTCGGCGGCAAGCTGCCGGCGCCGGGCGAATTCAGCGCGACCGACAAGACGATCTTGGTCGCCGCCGACGACATGATTGGCACCGCGCGCGAGCACATGAAGACGCAGCAGTTGCACCAAGTGCTCAACGCGGTATGGGTGGTAATCGCCGACGCTAACCGCTATTTCGCATCGGAAGCGCCGTGGGCGCTGGCCAAGACCGACCCGAAGCGGCAGGGGACGGTGCTTTACGTCACAGCCGAGGTCTTGCGATGCGTGGCCATCATGGCGCAGCCTTTCGTGCCGTCCTCGGCGGCGAAACTTCTCGAGCTTCTCGCTGTTCCGCCCGAGGAACGCGGTTTCTCGGAGCTTGATGGCAAGAAACGCATAGCTCCGGGCACGATGTTGCCGCCGCCTTCGCCGATGTTCCCGCGCTATGTCGAACCGGAAACCGATTCAAAAAGCGCCTGACAATGCTTGTCGATAGCCACTGCCATCTGGACTTCCCCGATTTCGCCAGCGAACTCGACGCCGTGGTGGCGCGGGCCCGCGCCGCCGGCATCGCCCGCATCGTGACGATCTCGGCGCGAGTGCGTCAGCACGCGCAAGTGCTTGCCGTGGCGGAGAAATTTCCCGATATCTTCTGCTCGGTCGGCACCCATCCGCATTATTCCTCCGAGGAGCCCGAAGTCGACGCCAAAATGCTTATGGAAATGGCAAAACATCCGAAAATCGTCGCCATAGGCGAAGCGGGCCTCGACTATCATTACGACACCGGCACGCGTGACGCTCAAGCCGCAAGCTTCCGCCAACACATCGCCGCAGCGCGCGAAACCGGCCTGCCGCTGGTTATCCATTCGCGCGCCTGCGACGCCGACATGGCAAAAATTCTGGAAGAGGAAACGGGGAAGGGCGCCTTCCCCGCAGTTCTGCATTGCTTCACTGGCGGCCGCGAATTGGCGTTCAAGGGCATCGAGCTTGGGCTGCATGTTTCCTTCACCGGCATTCTTACCTTCAAGCGTTCCGACGATCTGCGCGCCATCGCCATGGATCTTCCCGCCGACCGCATTCTGGTCGAGACCGACGCGCCCTATCTTGCGCCGCTGCCGTACCGCGGCAAACGCTGCGAGCCGGCCTATACGGTGGAAACCGCCAAGGTTCTGGCGGAAACGCGTGGCATTTCGCTGGACGAGATTGCACAGCAAACCACGGAAAATTTCTTCCGGCTGTTCAGCAAGGTGCCGCGCACGCTGGCGAACGCCGCATGAGCCTCACCTTCACCATTCTCGGCTGCGGCTCGTCCATGGGCGTGCCGCGGGTGGCGCTTGGCTGGGGCGCCTGCGATCCGAACAATCCGAAAAACCGCCGCCGGCGCTGCTCGCTGCTGGTCGAGCGCGAAGGCACCGAGGGCGTTACCCGCGTGCTGGTGGATTGCACGCCGGATCTGCGAGAGCAGCTCCTCGATGCCCAGGTCGACTGGGCCGACGGCGTGTTGTTCACCCACGAGCACGCCGATCACACCCACGGCATCGACGATCTGCGTCCGCTGTTCGTGAAAAAGCGCCGCCGCGTCGATGTTTACGTCGACGCGGCGACCTCGGAAATCATGCGAGCGCGTTTCAGCTACTGTTTTGCCAGTCCGCCCGGCAGCGAATATCCGGCGATCGTGAGCGAGCACCGGCTGGTGCCTGGCCAGGCGCTGCGCATCGGCGGGCAGGGCGGCCCGATCGAGGCGCTGCCGGTGCTGCAGGAGCATGGCGATATCGCCTCGCTCGGCTTCCGCTTCGGCAAAGTCGCCTATTCCGCCGATATCAAGGCGCTGCCGCCGGCGAGCCTGCCGGCGATGGCTAGGCTCGACGTCTGGATTGTCGATGCGCTGCGCTTTGCGCCGCATCCGAGCCACATGAACCTCGACGAGGCGCTCGCCTGGATCGGCCGCGTAAACCCGAAGCGGGCGATCCTCACCAACCTGCACGCCGACCTCGATTACGAAGCGCTGCGGGCGAAATTGCCGGACCATATCGAGCCGGCTTATGACGGGATGCGATTCGAGACCAGCTAATGTTGTTTACAAGCAAATCGCCAAAAGAGATTGATTTTATTAGGCTTAGTCATGATAGTTTTCTGCAACAAACGAGCTGAATTTACTCTAATGTCTTCTTTCAGGTCGTTAAACTGGCCAATATTCACGGCCATAGTAAGAATATTCCATAATATGTCTTATGCGAATCAGACGATGTTGGGGGCAACGGCGTGAAACCCTCCCGCGACATCGGCCGGCTGATCGAGATCATGGCGGCCCTGCGCACGCCCGGCAGCGGGTGCCCCTGGGACCTGGAGCAGAACTTCGCGACGGTTGCGCCCTACACATTGGAGGAAGCCTACGAGGTGGCCGACGCCATCGCCCGTGGTGACCTCGGCGACCTGAAGGATGAGCTTGGCGACCTGCTGCTGCAGGTGGTGTTCCACGCCCGCATGGCGCAGGAGCAAGGCGCCTTCGATTTCGGCGACGTGGTGGACGGCATCACCAGCAAGCTGGTCCGGCGCCACCCGCACGTCTTTGCCGATGCCGACGGCCATACCGCGGAAATGGTGAAGGGCCTTTGGGAGCGCATCAAAGCCGAGGAAAAGGCCGAGAGCGGCAAGACGGCTGAGGAGGGAGCCCTCGCCGGCGTTCCGGTCGCCCTGCCCGCGTTAACCCGGGCGCTGAAACTGCAGGCCAAGGCCAGACACGTCGGCTTCGACTGGAACGATCCACGCGCCGTTTTGGCCAAAATCCGCGAGGAAGCCGACGAGATAGAAGCCGAGCTCGACAAGCGGGAAAAGGCCGCGGCCGAGGTGGGTGATCTGCTGTTTGCCGTGGTCAATCTCGCCCGGCATTTGCAGGCCGACCCTGAGGGCCTGCTGCGCGCCACCAACGTCAAATTCGAACGCCGCTTCGCGGCAATCGAGAAAGCCCTCGCAACACGCGGGAAAAAGCCTAAGGACGCCACTCTCGCCGAAATGGACGCGCTGTGGGATGAGGCGAAAGCCGCCGAAAAAGCCAGCGAAAGTTAAATTGCCTGACGGTACTTGTGCCGAACCATATCGGCGTTCATCGCGTCGGCGCGCACATTGACCGCCATCTGCCCGTCCTCGCGCATCTCCCGCGACAGTACTTCGGCATGGCGGTAGAGCCAGCTCAAGCCCGCGCCGTCGGCTGGATCGAGCACCAGATGCAGCGTCTGCCGGTTCTCGCCGAGGCGCGCTTCGATCGCCGAAGTCAGGAGACCGATCCCCTCGCCGCTGAGCGCCGACACCAGCACCGGCCGCCGCTCCGCCGGCTGCCGCTCGGCCAGGTTGATGACCCGCGCGAGCGCTTCCGCGTCGAGCCGGTCGATCTTGTTCCAGATTTCGATCAGCCGGCGGTCGGTCGGCGCGATGCCCAATCCTTCCAACACCGTTTCGACGTCATGCGCCTGCGCGGCGGTATCCTCGTGCGAGACATCGCGCACATGTAGGATGGCGTCGGCCTCGATTACCTCCTCCAGCGTGGCGCGGAACGCCGCCACCAGCATGGTCGGCAGATCCGAGATAAAGCCCACGGTATCGGACAAGATGACGCGGTTGCCGCGCGGCAGGTCGACGGCGCGAAGCGTCGGATCGAGCGTGGCGAACAGCATGTCGGCTGAGAGCACCGTTGCCGCGGTCATGCGGTTGAACAGCGTCGACTTGCCGGCGTTGGTGTAGCCGACCAGCGCAACAATCGGATACGGCACGCGCTTGCGGCTGTCGCGGTGCAGCTTGCGGGTACGATTGACGCCTTCGAGTTCGGCCTCGATGCGCTTGATGCGGTCCTCGATGACGCGGCGGTCGGCTTCGAGCTGCGTTTCGCCGGGTCCGCCGAGAAAGCCGAAGCCGCCGCGCTGGCGTTCGAGATGCGTCCATGAGCGCACCAGCCGGCTCTTCTGGTAATTCAGATGCGCGTGCTCGACCTGCAGCGCGCCTTCGCGCGTGCGTGCGCGGCGACCGAAGATTTCCAGGATCAAGCCGGTGCGGTCGACGACCTTGGCATTCCAGGCCTTCTCCAAATTGCGCTGCTGCACCGGCGAGACCGGGCAGTCCATCACCACGACGGAAGCTTCGAGACTTTTGGCGAGTCCGGCGATCTCATCCACCTTGCCTTTGCCGACATAGGTCGCCGGCCGCAACGCGTTGAGCGTGACCAGGCCCGCTTCCACCACATTGAGATCGATGGCGCGCGCGAGACCCACTGCCTCGTCCAGCCGCGCCTCGGGCGTGCGTGTTTGCGCCAGTTCACGTGCGGCGCCGCGCGCGGTCGAGCGTTTGAGCCACGGTTCGATGACGACGGCGCGCCCGGTCTCCGAGCGCGTGGCGCTCAGCCGACCGGTGCTGTCGTCACGCCGGCGCGGTTCCAACTACGCCTTTTCCGGCGGGGCATCCTCGCCGCCCTCGAACAGCTGGATCGGATGACCCGGCATGATGGTCGAGATCGCGTGCTTGTAGACGAGCTGCGAATGCCCGTCCCGCCGCAGCAGTACGCAGAAATTATCGAACCAGGTGACAACGCCCTGCAATTTCACCCCATTTACCAGAAATATGGTCAGCGGGACTTTGCTTTTGCGGACATGATTGAGAAAAGTGTCTTGTAGATTTTGTGCTCGTTCGGCTGCCATGGCCGTGTTCCTTATTGCCCGCGTCTTTAAGCGCGGGACCTTCGTTGCCCGGGACTGAAACATATGTAGTTCAGCCGTATGCGTCGCTTCGCCCCTTCGCGAAGCGCGCCAGTCCCAAGAGCGACTATTAGATGGCAGGTGCGACCCGGGTGCAAGCGCAAGTTGGACCCCCTGCCCGCAAATAACTGAAATATTATGGATTTTTGGCGCTGCGCGGTCGTAAGCGTCAGCTGATTTCGGCGTGGCGGTGGTAGTCGCGGCGCAATGCCGTGGCAATCATGCCGGGCGCGCCATTGCCGACCGGGCGGCCATCGATCATGACCACCGGCAGCACGATCTGGCTCGCCGAGGTGATGAAGGCTTCGCGAGCCGCGTACGCCTCCTCGATGGTGAAGGCCCGCTCCTCGAAGGCCAATCCTTGCGCCTTGATGACGTCGATTACCACCGAGCGGGTAATGCCGGGCAGAATATCGCGGCCGAGCGGATGCGTGATCAGTTTGCTGTCGCGGGCGACGATCCAGGCCGTGGATGATGCGCCTTCGGTGACGCGGCCCGTGGCGTCGACCAGCCAGGCCTCGCGCGCGCCGGCCTCGCGCGCGGCTTGCTTCGCCAGCACATTGGGCAACAGCGCCACCGATTTGACGTCGACGCGCTGCCATCGGATGTCGGGCACGGTGACGACCGTGATCCCTTCGGCGGCCATCTGCTCGAGCCAAGCAAGGTCGTTAGCATGCGCCGTCACTACCACCGATTCCCGCGTGCCGGCCGGCGGAAAGGCAAAATCACGTGGCGCGGTGCCGCGGGTAATTTGCAGATAGACGATGCCGTCGCGCACGCGGTTGCGCCGGATCGTCTCGCGCATGACGATGCCGAGCGCCGCGGCCGACATCGGGCTCGGCAGCCGCAATTCGCCGAGCGAGCGGTTGAGCCGCGCCATGTGGCGGCGCTCATCCACCAGTTTGCTGCCCCGCACCTCGCAGACCTCGTAGACGCCGTCGGCGAACTGATAGCCGCGGTCCTCGATCGAGACTTTGGCATGCGCGTGCGGAAGATAGCGGCCGTTGACGTAGGCGATGCGGGACATTGAAGAGCTACCCTATCCCCAGCGCTTTCAGCTTGCGATGGAGCGCCGAACGCTCCATGCCGACAAATTCGGCGGTGCGCGAGATGTTGCCGCCGAAGCGGGAAATCTGCGCCACCAGATATTCGCGCTCGAAGACTTCGCGCGCGTCGCGCAGCGGCAGGCCCATCAGTTGCTCGCCGCCGTGGCCATTGGGCATGCCCGGCACCATCGAGCCGACGTCTGGCGGCAGCATGCTGGCGTTGATCACCGCATCCGCATCGCCACCGGCCAGAATCATCAGCCGCTCGATATTGTTGCGCAGCTGCCGTACATTGCCCGGCCAGTCGTGCGATTGCAGCACCGCCATCGCGTCCTCGCCGATGCGCCGCTTGGGCAGGCCGGTGGCCAGCGAAATCTGCTCCATGCAATAGTTGACCAGATCGGGGATGTCATCACGTCGCTCGGCGAGCGGCGGCACGCGGATCGGCACCACGGAAAGACGGTGATAAAGGTCCTCGCGGAATTTTCCCTCGGCAATCGCAGCTTCCAGATTTCGTGCGGTGGAGGAAACGATGCGCACATCGACGGCGATCTTGGCATTGCCGCCGACGCGTAGGAAGGTCTGATCGACCAGCACACGCAGGATCTTGTTCTGCGATTCGCGCGGGAGATCGGCGATGTCGTCGAAGAACAGCGTGCCGCCATGCGCCTCTTCCAGCGCGCCGGGCTTGCGCCCGTCCGAGCCGTTGGACTGATCGACGCCGAACAGCTCGATTTCCATGCGCTCCGGCGTGATCGCCGCGGCATTGACGACGATAAATGGTCCGCTGGCGCGCGCCGACAGTTGATGAATGGTGCGCGCGGCGAGCTCCTTGCCGGAGCCCGAGGGCCCGACGATGAGGATGCGGCTGTTAGTCGGCGCCACCTTGTCGATCACCTGGCGCAACTGACCGATGGCCGCGGAGCGCCCGATCAGCGTCGTCGGCAACGGCGCCAGCTGCTTGAGCTGCTTGACCTCGCGCTTGAGGCGCGAAGTCTCCAGCGCACGGTCGGCGACCAGCACTAGCCGGTCGGCTTTGAACGGCTTTTCGATGAAATCATAGGCGCCGCGCTTGATGGCCGCGACCGCGGTTTCGATGTTGCCGTGGCCGGAGATCATCACCACCGGCACTTCGGGGTATTCCAGCTTGATAGCATCGAGCAGCTGCAGGCCGTCGAGCTTTGAGCCTTGCAGCCAGATGTCTAGAAACACCAGATTGGGCCGCTGAGCGACGATGGCCGCCATGGCGTCGTCGCTGTTGCGCGCGGTGCGCGCGGCGTAGCCCTCGTCCTGCAGGATGCCCGCGACCAGATCGCGGATATCTGCTTCATCATCGACGATCAGAATATCGGCAGGCATGACACTACTCACTCGGCCTTTTCTCTTTGTTCGGCTGGGGTGTGACCGGCGGCGACGAAGCGTACGCGCACCCAGGCGCCGCGCTGGCCTGGGATCTTGTCGCCAGCGTCGCGCAATTCGATCCGGCCGCCGTGGTCCTCGATGATGCGGCCGACGATGGCAAGGCCGAGGCCCGTCCCCTTCTCGCGTGTGGTGACGTAGGGCTCGAGCAGGCGGCCGCGGTTTTCCTTGGGCAAGCCGATGCCGTTGTCGATCACGTCGATGACGATGTCGTCACCGTCGCGCGCGGCGGACAAGCGGATCAATCCCTTGCCAAGCTCGGCCGCCGGCACCGCGGCAATCGCCTCGCCGGCATTCTTGATGATGTTGGTGAGCGCTTGCGACATCAGCCGGCGATCGAAATGCGCCGGCATCGGATCTTCGGCGACGTCCGTCTCGATATCGATTTCGGCGAGACCGACGCGCATGAGGAACACGGTTTGCCGCACGGTGTCGGCCACGTCTTCGGCGGTCATCACCGGCTTGGGCATGCGGGCAAATCGGGAAAACTCATCGACCATGCGCTTGATGTCGTCGACCTGGCGCACGATCGTGTCGGTGCATTGGTCGAAAACGGTGCGGTCCTCGCCGATCATGCCGCCGTATTTGCGGCGCAGCCGTTCCGCCGAAAGCTGGATCGGGGTAAGCGGGTTCTTGATTTCGTGGGCTATGCGGCGCGCAACGTCGGCCCAGGCAGAGGTGCGTTGCGCCGAGACCAGATCAGTGATGTCGTCGAGGGTGACGACATAGTCGTGTTCGGTTTGCCCCGATTCCTCGCTAGTGACGCGCACCGAGAGGTTGCGCTCGCGCCCGTTGCGGCTAATCGTCACCTGGTCCTGCGCGAGACGCTGTGCGCCCGACTGTACTGTCGCGGTAATTTCGGCGAGTTCGGGCATGATCTCGACCAACGGCCGGCCGAGCGCTTCCGCTTCGCTGCGGCCGATCAGTTTTTCCGCCGAGCGGTTGAGAATGCTCACGCAACCATGGCCGTCGACGCCAATGACGCCGGCCGAGGCGCCGGCCAATACCGCTTCGGTGAAACGGCGGCGGCTATCGATGACATCGCGGGCGCGCACGATATCGTCGCGCTGCACGCGCAGCTCCTGCGTCATGCGGTTGAAGGTCTCGCCAAGATGCGCGAGGTCGCCTTCCGACTGGCGCACCGGTACGCGCACGAAAAGATCGCCTGTCGAGACCAGATTGGCAGCACCGATGAGGCGGCGGATCGGCGCGACAAGGCGGTTGGCGAAGTTCAGGCCGATCCACACGGCAGACAGCAGCACGGTCAGCGCGATCACTGTGTACATCAACGCGAAGGCGACCTGCACGCCGACCCGCCTTTGCTCTATTGCGGCATATTCCTGCACGCGCGCCCGCGTCGCCTGCACTTGCGGCACCACGCGCGGGTCGAGTAGCCGCGTCACGTAAAGAAACTCGTTGTCGTATTGCGGCAGCCGCAATATCGCTGCGACATAATTCGTGTCGGGCAGCAGCACGATTTGCGGGTTCTTGTCGGTGATCTGCGCCAGCGCCTCGCGCGGCGGCAAGGCAAACGTCTCGTCGCTCCGCATTTCTGCGCGCGCGATAACGTTGAGGCCCTTGTCGAGCACGATCGCCGCCGCGAGCCCGCGCACCGAAGCCTGGAAGGTCAGGAATTGCGGCAGCTTGGCGTGATCTTCGTCGAAGACAGATTTGTTGCGCGCGATGTCGTAGGCCATGACCATGATGTCGGAGCGCACGATCTGCGCGTGATCGCGCAAGTACGCTTCGGCGACGATGAGCGAATTCTCGATGGCCGAGCGCGTGTCGGCGGAGAATAAGCGGTCGAGTCCGCGGTCAAGCGTCACCGTCGCCACGATCGCGACCAGGATCGCCGGCGTCGCTGCGACGAGCGAGAACAAGCCGACGATGCGCACATGCAAGCGCGCCGCGGCGCGGCCGCTGCGGCGGGCCTGCACCACTTGCCACACTTCCCGCGTTATGATTCCGATCAGCAGCAGCACCGTCGCCGCGTTTGCCAGCAACAGCGTGACCACGACGTAGTGGTTGGGCGATATCGGCGTGAGATCGGCGAGGACGATGAAAGTGACGAACGCCGAGAGCAGCGCGAGGCCGACGGCGATCGATCCCAGGATGCGGACTTCGCTCCGCTTGGCGAGCGGCTCGGCCGGCGCGGATTCGGCAATAGCGATCTGTTCGACGCTCATAAGCCCCTGTCGGCCCAAACTAGGGCCCTAACGCCCAATGATTGCAAATGGGGCTGGGTCGAACGGCCCACCCCGGCACTGATGCTTTTATACAACAATGTTGCCGAATTGCGACAAATCCGCGGCATGAAAGCCATAGACTGACCCGGTCCGCCAGTCAGTTGCCGCCGCGGAAGACCTGGATATCGAGGTCGCGAATTTTCTTCCGCAGCGTGTTGCGGTTGACCCCCAGCAGGTCGGCAGCGCGGATCTGATTGCCGCGCGTGGCGGCAAGCGCCGCCGAAAGCAACGGATATTCGATTTCACGCAAGACCCGGTGATAGAGGCCGGCCGGCGGAATGCCGTCCTCGAACCCGGCGAAATACGTGGTCAGATGCCGCTCGACCGCCGCGCCCAAGGATTCCTCGGCGCGCGGCTTTTCGCTGCCGGCCTGCAACGCCGGCTGGGCAAGCTCGGATTCGATCACCGCCGCTGTGATGGTCTCCTGCGGATAAAGCGCCGCCAGCCGCCGCGCCAGGTTTTCCAGTTCGCGGACATTGCCCGGCCAACGATGACGCTTGAGCCGGTCGAGGCCGACCGGGTCGATCTGCTTGGCGGGCAAGCCCTCGCGTTGCGCCTGCGCGAAGAAGTGACGGATAAGATCGGGAACGTCTTCGGTGCGCTCGCGCAGCGGCGGCAGCCGCAGCGGCACAACATTTAGGCGGAAGAACAAATCTTCGCGGAACAGGCCCTGTTGAATCAGTTGCCGCAGATCCTTGTTGGTCGCCGCGATGATGCGCACGTCGCTCTTGATCGGTGTGCGGCCGCCGACCGTCGTGTACTCGCCCTGCTGCAAGACGCGCAGCAGCCGGGTCTGCGCTTCCATCGGCATGTCGCCGATTTCGTCAAGGAACAGCGTGCCGCCTTCGGCCTGCTCGAAGCGCCCGGATGAGCGGGTATTGGCGCCGGTGAAAGCACCCTTCTCGTGGCCGAACAGTTCGGACTCAATGAGGTCGCGCGGGATCGCCGCCATGTTGATGGCGACGAAGGCGCCAGTGCGCCGCTTGCCGTAATCGTGCAGCGCCTTGGCCACCAGTTCCTTGCCAGTGCCGGATTCGCCGGAAATCATCACCGTCAGATCGGTCTGCATCAGCCGCGCCAGTACGCGGTAGATTTCCTGCATCGCTGGCGAGCGGCCGACGAGTGGAATATTCTCGAACTCTTCCGATTTTGCCGCCGCCGGCTTTTTCTCTTTGGGCTCCGACAGCGCCCGACCGACGATCGATATGAGCTCCTTCAGGTCGAATGGCTTGGGCAGATATTCGTAAGCGCCGCGTTCGGACGCACGGATCGCCGTCATGAAGGTGTTCTGCGCGCTCATGATGATGACCGGCAAATCAGGCCGCGCCTTGCGGATGCGCGGAAGGAGATCGAAGGCGTTTTCGTCGGGCATCACCACGTCGGTGATGACCAGATCGCCGTCGCCCTGGCTGACCCAGCGCCACAGGGTGGCGGCGTTGCCCGTCAGACGAACTTCGTAACCGGCGCGCGACAAAGCCTGATTAAGGACGGTGCGGATCGCGGCATCGTCGTCGGCAACCAATATGCTTCCACTCGGCATCGCCTTACTCGCTCTGCACCGGCGGCGCATCCTCGGCGACGGCGCCGTCGCCGCTGTAGATGGGCATCAGCACACGGAAGATCGTCCGCCGCGGCTGCGATTTACATTCGATGATGCCGCCGTGGCCGCCGACAATTTTCGCGACCAGTGCCAGCCCGAGCCCGCTGCCGGTTGGCTTGGTGGTGACGAACGGGTCGAACAGGTGTGGCATCAAATCGTCGGGAACGCCCGGCCCGTTGTCCTTGACGCAGAATTCGAGCGGCAACGACACACGCGCCTTGCTGCCGGGCACCGACAGGCGCACGCCCGGGCGGAACGCCGTGGTGAGTTGGATTTCCCCGTCGATTGCGCTCTCGCCGATCGCCTCGGCGGCGTTTTTCATCAGATTGAGAAATACCTGCACCAGTTGATCGCGGCTTGCGAGCACCGGCGGCAGCGACGGATCGTACTCCTCGACGAATTTGATGTGGCGGCCGAAACCGGACTGCGCCAGCCGGTTCACGTGGTCGAGCACCGCGTGAATGTTGACCGGCTCGCGCTCGACCGGACGCTCGTCGGCAAACACCTCCATGCGGTCGACCAGCTTCACGATGCGGTCGGTTTCGTCGCAGATCAGTTTCGTCAGCGGGCGGTCGTCGTCGCCCGCTGATTGCTCGAGCAGCTGCGCAGCGCCGCGAATGCCGGACAGCGGATTCTTGATCTCATGCGCGAGCATGGCGGCAAGCGCGATCACCGACCGTGCTGCGCCGCGATGCGTCAGTTGGCGGTCCATCTTGTCGGCGATGGTCCGCTCCTGCAGCATGACCACGACGTGATCCGGATATTCCGCCACCGGCCCGACGTAGAGATCGACCAGCCGCTCGCCCGGATTGCGTGGCGTGGCGAGGTCGACCTTGTATTCGTTCACCGCGGAATTGGTGCGGCGTACTTGCTCGACCAGCGTGAGCAGCGGCGAGCCGAACGGCACCAGATCGCGCAACATGTGCCGGCGCAGCATCGGGATCGAGGCTTCGAAAAACTGCTCGGCCGCCACGTTGGCGTCGACGATCCTGCCGTCGGCCGACACCATGATCACCGGAAACGGCAAGGCGTTGATGACGGCATCGGCGGGCGACGCTGTCGTGGCGGAAATGGCATGCGCCCGGCTCATGCGGCGGCCCTCCAGGCGAAGGCGTCGTAAGCGTCGGCGAGATGGCGACGCGCTTGCGCCGGCTCCTCGGCAGTGAGCACGCGCGCGCGATGGTCTTTCAGCAACGTGACCGGCACGCCTGCCGTCGCCGCGGCAGCGTCGAGGGCCCAGCCGAGATGCTTGCGGGCGTGGCGACGGCCGATGTGCACGCCATGATGGCCAATCATGTCGTCGTAAAGCGCATCAATCATCGCCCATTGCTCGGGGAGCGGCGGCGCACCTTGCCGCTCGCCGGTGGCGAGATAGCGCGCGAGCTGGCCGGGGAACCACGGCTTGCCCTGCGCCGTGCGGCCGACCATGACGGCGTCGGCACCCGAGTGCGCAAGCGCGCGGTCCGCATCCTCGAACGAGCGGATGTCGCCATTGACGACGACCGGAATACTCACGCTTTGCTTGACGGCGAGGATGGCCGCCCAATCGGCTGCGCCGTCATAAAACTGACAGCGGGTACGGCCGTGCACGGTGATGGCTTGCACGCCGGCTGCTTCCGCGCGGCGCGCCAACTCCGGCGCATTAATCATTGCGTGGTCCCAGCCGAGCCGCATCTTCAACGTGACCGGCACAGCGACGGCGGCGATGGTCGCTTCGACGAGGCGTAGCGCGTGAACGAGATCGCGCATCAGCGCCGAACCGGACGCGCCGTTGGTCACCTGCTTGGACGGGCAGCCCATGTTGATGTCGATGATTTGCGCACCATGCGCCTCGGCGATGCGGGCGCCTTCCGCCATCCAATGCGCCTCGCAGCCGGCAAGCTGCGCGACATGGATGCAGACGCCGCGCCCCTCGCTGCGCACCCGCGCCTCGCGCTGACCTTCGACGAGCGCAGCGCACGCGGTCATTTCCGAGACCACCAGCCCGGCGCCGAGCCGTTCGGCCAGCCGGCGGAATGGCGCATCGGTGGTTCCCGACATTGGTGCCAAAATCACGCGATTCGGCACACTCACGCCGCCGATCGACCAGGCTTGTCCGCGAAACGACGTGAATTTGGCCATCAAGTCGCCCGTGCCTATGTTTTAGGCTAAATTCGCCACTGCCCACAGGTTAGCCATTTTGACAGCGGGCACAAGTGCTGCACTGCAAAAAGATGTTCACCGCTAAACCGCTGCCCTTCTCGGCTAAAGCTTTCCCGCCGCGGGTAGAACGCGGTAAAGGCTCGGGCGCAAGCAGGAGCGCGCAACTCGCATGGCTGGTATCGCAGCGGTCATTGTCGCGGCTGGCCGCGGGGCACGGGCGGGCACCGATTTGGCCAAGCAATTCCGTCCGATTGGCGGCGAGCCGATGATCCGCCGGAGCCTCACCGCATTTGCCGAGCATCCAGCGGTCGACTGGGTGCAGGCGGTGATTTATCCGGAGGACGTTTCGCTTTTTGCGACTTCGGCGCGCGGTCTGGACCTGCTGCCGGCGGTGTTTGGCGGCGTGACGCGGCAGGCGTCGGTACGCGCCGGGTTGGAAGCGCTATCGCTGCATGCGCCCGACATCGTGCTGGTGCACGACGCGGCGCGGCCCTTCGCCAGCGCGCAACTGGCCTCGCGCGCCATCGAAGCGGTGCGGCAAAGCGGCGCCGCGATCCCGGCTTTACCGGTGACCGACACCGTCAAGTCGGTCGATGCGAGCGGCCGCGTCATCAGTACCGTCGATCGTACGCCGTTGCGCATGGTGCAAACGCCGCAGGCCTTCTCCTATTCCGCCCTGCTCGATGCGCACCGCAAGGCAGCAAGCGCCGGACGCATCGATTTTACCGACGACGCAGCACTCGCTGAATGGGCGGGGCTGACGGTCACCGCTTTTGCCGGCGAGCCCGGCAACATCAAGATCACCACGGCCGAAGATTTCGCCCGCGCGGAGGCGGCGTCCTTCGCTACGCTCGGTGACGTGCGCAGCGGCTCCGGCATCGACGTGCATGCCTTCGGTCCCGGCGACCACGTTATCCTTGGCGGCATCCGCATTCCGCACACGCTATCGTTAGTCGGCCATTCCGACGCCGACGTGGCGCTGCATGCGCTGACCGACGCCATTCTCGGCGCGCTGGCCGACGGAGATATCGGCGTGCATTTTCCGCCCAACGATCTGCAATGGCGCGGCGCCTACTCCGGCCGCTTCCTGCGCTTTGCGGTCGAGCGCGTCGCCGCGCGCGGCGGCCGCATCGCCCATCTCGATCTCAATATCGTTTGCGAAGCGCCGCGCATCGGCCCGCATCGCGACGCCATGCGCGAAAACATCGCGCGGCTTGCCGGCATCGAGTTGCATCGCGTGGCGGTGAAGGCGACGACCACCGAGCGGCTCGGCTTCACCGGCCGCGGCGAAGGCATCGCTGCTTTTGCGACCGCAACGGTGCGGTTGCCATGGAGCGCCGCGTGACCGGCGACCTGCACGCGGCCGCGATTGCCGTGCTCGACGCCTGCCGCGCACGCGGGTTGACGCTGGCGACGGCGGAATCCTGCACCGGCGGTCTCGTCGCCGGCGCCCTCACCGACATTGCCGGTTCGTCCGACGTGGTCGATCGCGGCTTCGTCACCTATTCCAACGACGCCAAGCGGGTAATGCTCGGCGTGCCGGCCGATACGCTGAAGAAATATGGTGCTGTGAGTGCGGAAACGGTTGAAGCGATGGCGCGCGGCGCGCTTGCCGACGCCGATATCGATCTTAGCGTCGCTGTCACCGGCATCGCTGGCCCCGGCGGGGGCAGCAAGGACAAGCCCGTTGGCCTCGTGCATTTCGCCTGCGCCGCGCGCGACGGCCGGCTCACGCATCAGGAAATGCATTACGGCGATATCGGCCGCCGCGACGTGCGGCACAAATCGGTGCTGCAGGCGCTGGCGATGCTGAAGGACATGGCGGAAAGCGCTTAATCCGTCTTGCGCCCGTAAATCTCGTCGGCGCGTTTCTCGAACGCGGCGGCGAATTTGCGGAAGGCCGTATCGAACATCGCGCCCATCAGCAGCGCCAGGGTGCGGCTCTTGAACTCGTATTCGATGTAAAACTCGACCTCGCAGCCGTTGTCGCCGGTCGGGTGAAACACCCAGCGGTTCTGTAGGCTGCTGAACGGGCCGTCGAGATATTCCACCAGGATTTTCAGTCTCGCCCGGTCGAGCGTGTCGCGGGTGACGAAGGTCTGCCGGATCATCTTGTAGGCGACGGTCATCTCGGCGTTGACGACGGTGACGCCGTCGCCCTTGTCGGTGCGGCTGCGCACCTTCAGCCGCGTACACAGCGGCACGAAGGCCGGATATTTCTCCATGTCCGCGACCAGATCGAACATGTTCGCCGCAGAATGACGGACGCGGCGCTTCGTGGAGAACTGCGGCATGCCTTACGGCTGGTTCGCCCGCGCGGCTTTTAATCGCGCAAAGTCTTCGCCGGCGTGATGCGAGGAGCGCGTCAGCGGTGAGGCCGACAACATGAGGAAACCTTTTGAATAGGCAATCGCCTCCAGGGCATTGAATTCGTCCGGAGGCACAAAGCGCATAACCTCGTGGTGCTTGCGGGTCGGTTGAAGATATTGCCCGATGGTGAGGAAATCGACGTTGGCAGAGCGCAGGTCGTCCATCACCTGCAACACTTCGTTGCGCTCCTCGCCCAGCCCCACCATGATGCCGGACTTGGTGAACATCTTCGGGTCGAGTTCCTTTATCCGCTGCAACAGCCGCAGTGAATGGAAATAGCGCGCGCCCGGCCGCACCGTCAGATAAAGCGACGGCACGGTTTCCAGATTGTGGTTGAACACGTCGGGCTTTGCCTCAACGACGATCTCCAGCGCGCCATCCTTGCGCAGGAAATCCGGCGTGAGCACCTCAATTGTCGTCTGCGGGCACGCTGCGCGGATGGCGCGAATGGTGTGCGCAAAATGCTGCGCGCCGCCATCGGTGAGGTCGTCGCGATCAACGCTCGTGACCACAATATGTGCGAGGCCCAACTTGGCGGTCGCCTCGCCGACATGCGCGGGCTCGTTCGCATCGAGCGCGCCGGGCAAACCGGTCTTGACGTTGCAGAAGGCGCAGGCGCGCGTGCAGGTGTCACCCATGATCATGAAGGTGGCGTGCTTCTTCTCCCAGCACTCGCCGATATTCGGGCAGCCGGCCTCCTCGCATACGGTGTGCAGGCCATTCTCGCGCATGATGCGTTGTGTGGCGAAATAGCCGGCCGACACCGGCGCCTTTACGCGGATCCAGTCGGGTTTCTTGGCGAGCGGAGAATCCGGCCGTTGCGCCTTTTCCGGGTGGCGCGAGCGCGGGCTATTGAGATCGAGGACGACGGCCATGGCACTTACTTACGGCTGCCGCTTCCGCGCCGCAAGCCGACTTCAGACATGCCGGATCGCGCGCCAGATCAGCAGAAAAACGACGGCGCCAACGGTCGCGGTAATCAGGCTGCCCACGAAACCTTGCTCGACCGCGATATTCAGCTTGGAAAAGAGGAAACCGCCGACGATGGCGCCGACCAGGCCGACGGCCAGGTTGTGCAATAAGCCACCGCGGCCGCCGAGAATTTGCGTTGCCAGCCAACCGGCGATCAGCCCGATAATGATCCAGGCAAAGACGCCCATCGAATTCTCAGGCGGCCTTCGGCGGCATGCGGTGGTTCGGCGTCGAATTGGAAATTTTCAATTCTTCGTCGCCCATGTCGACGCCGACATCGGCAAACAACGGCGTGGAAAGATAGCGCTCGCCGGTATCGGGCAGCATGGCGAGGACGGTCGAACCGGGCGCCGCGCTTTTGCAGACTTCGAGCGCGCCGGCCAGCGTCGCACCCGCGGTGATGCCAACGAAAATCCCTTCCTGCTGCGCCAGCGCCTTTGCACATTTCATCGCGTCGGCGCCGGCGATGGTGATGATGCGGCTGATCACCTTCATGTCGACCGCCTCGGCGGTAATCTTCGGAATGAAGTCGGGACTCCAGCCCTGCATCGGATGCGGCTTGAACGCCGCATTGGCTTTGGCCGGCGAACCGTCCGGATTGCGCTCCTGCGGCGAATGCGTCGACAGCATCGGCGCGTCGGCCGGCTCGCAGACGACGATCTTGGTGTCGGGGCGTTCTTTAGCCAGCACGCGGGCGACGCCCTTGAGCGTGCCGCCGGTGCCGAAACCGGTGACCCAGTAGTCGAGCTTCTCGCCCTTGAAGTCTTCGACGATCTCACGCGCGGTGGTGCGCGAGTGCATGTCGGGATTGGCCTCGTTCTCGAATTGCCGCGTGAGGAACCAGCCGTGCGTCTCGGCGAGCTCCTGCGCCTTCTCGACCATGCCCATACCGCGGTGGGCGGCGGGGGTGAGCACCACCTTGGCGCCAAGGAAGCGCATCAGCTTGCGCCGCTCGACGCTGAAAGTTTCCGCCATGGTGACGACCAGCGGGTAGCCTTTGGCGGCGCAGACCATGGCGAGACCGATGCCGGTATTGCCGGAGGTCGCCTCGATTACGGTTTGCCCCGGCTTCAGCTCGCCGGATTTCTCCGCCGCCTCGATGACGCCGAGCGCCAGACGATCCTTGACCGAGCCGAGCGGATTGAAGGCCTCGACCTTAACGTAAAGGTTGATGCCCTTGGGACCGAGCTTGTTGATCTTGACCACCGGCGTCTTGCCGACCGTTTCGAGAATGTTTGCAAACTTGGCCATAACACGCTCCTTATATATTCAACGCTAGCCCGTAAGCGTCGAGCACCGCCTCCCCCATCATCTCCGACAGCGTCGGATGCGGGAAGATCGCGTGCATCAATTCTTCTTCAGTCGTTTCCAGATTCATCGCCACCACGTAGCCCTGAATCAGTTCGGTGACTTCGGCCCCGACCATATGCGCGCCAAGTAGACGACCGGTCTTTTTGTCGAAAATCACTTTCACCAGACCTTGATCCTCGCCGAGCGCGATGGCCTTGCCGTTGCCGACGAAGGGAAAGCGGCCGACCCGAATGTCGAGGCCCTTGGCCTTCACCGCCTGCTCGGTCAATCCGACGGACGCGACTTGCGGCGTACAATAGGTGCAGCCGGGAATCATCAGCTTGTCGATCGGATGCGGGTTGAGGCCCTTAATCGCCTCGACGCAGACTTCGCCCTCGTGCTCGGCCTTGTGCGCCAGCATTGGCGGGCCGGAGACATCGCCGATGGCGTAGATGCCGGGGACGTTCGTCCTGTTGAGCGGATCGACCACGATGAGGCCCCGGTCGGTTTTCACGCCCAGCTTTTCCAGGCCGAGGTTTTCGATATTGCCGACGACGCCGACCGCGGAAATCACGCGCTCGACGGTGATGGTCTGCGATTTGCCGTCCGCCTCGATGGTGGCGGTGATGCTGTCGGCGTTCTTGTCGAGCTTGGTCACCTTCGCGTTGGTGAGAATTTTGATGCCCTGCTTCTCGAAGCTCTTGCGCGCGAAGGTCTGAATCTCGTGATCTTCGACCGGGAGAATCTGCGGCAGCACTTCGACGACCGTCACTTCCGCGCCGAGCGTGCGGAAAAACGAGGCGAACTCGATGCCGATGGCACCGGAGCCAATCACCAGCAGCGACTTCGGGATCGCCGGCGGCACCATGGCCTCGAAATAGGTCCACACCAGTTTCTTGTCCGGCTCGATTCCGGGCAGCACGCGCGGCCGCGCGCCGGTGGCAATGACGATGTGCTTGGCCTGATAGCTCCCCGGCCCCAGCACGCCCTTCGGTGCTTCGCTTTTGGACGCCTTCACCGTGACCTTGCTGGGCGCGTCGATCATCGCCTCGCCCCAGATCACCGACACTTTATTCTTCTTCATCAAGAAGCCGACGCCGTCGTTGAGGCGCTTGGACACCCCGCGCGAGCGATTTACCACTGCGGCTGTGTCATAGCCGACATTGTCGGCTTTCAGCCCATAGTCCTTGGCGTGCTGCATGTAATGGTAGATTTCCGCCGAGCGCAGCAGCGCCTTGGTGGGGATACAGCCCCAGTTGAGGCAAATGCCGCCGAGATAGTCACGCTCGACGATCGCCGTCTTGAAGCCGAGCTGCGCCGCGCGGATGGCGGAGATGTAGCCGCCGGGGCCGGAGCCGATGATGAGAATGTCGAAGGCGGTGTCAGCCATCACACCACCATCATCACCGGGTTTTCGATCAGCTGCTTGAACGCCACGATCAGTTCGGCGCCAAGCGCACCGTCAACTGCACGATGATCGCAGGACAGCGTCACGCTCATGATGGTGGCGACCGCAAGCTGGCCGTTGCGTACCACCGCGCGCTGCTCCCCGGTGCCGACTGCAAGGATCGTGGACTGCGGCGGGTTGATCACCGCGGTGAAATCCTTGATGCCGAACATGCCGAGATTGGAGACTGAGGTGGTGCCGCCCTGGTATTCGTGCGGCTTGAGCTTGCGCGCGCGGGCCCGTATGGCAAAATCCTTCATCTCGTTGGAGATAACGGAAAGTGATTTTGACTTCGGCGTTGCGGATGATCGGCGTGATCAACCCGCCGGGCAGCGCCACCGCGACGCCGACATCCGAGTGCTTGTGCTTGAGCATGCCGGCGTCAGTCCAGCTCACATTGGCGTCGGGCACGCGTTGCAAGCCGAGCGCCAGGGCCTTGATGACGAAGTCGTTGACGCTGAGCTTATAGGCGGGCTTGCCGTCCTTGTCCTTGGGCGCCGAGGCATTGATTTCCTCGCGCGCCGCGACCAGCTTGCCAATGTCGCAGTCCATCGTCTCGTAGAAATGCGGGATGGTCTGCACCGACGCGGTGAGTCTTTGCGCAATCGTGCGGCGCATATTGTCGTGCGGCAGGAAATCATAGGAGCCGCCTTCGTAGAGCGCGCGGATTTGTTGATCCGACATTATTGGGAAGGACGGTGCTCCTGCCGGAGCACCTATGGACGGCGCAATGCCCGGCGCGCGCAAGCCCCTGCCGGATTTCGCCGCGTCGATGTCGCGCGCGATGACGCGGCCATGCGGGCCGGAACCTTGGACGTGCGCAAGATTGATGCCGGCTTCCTTGGCGAGCCGCCGCCCAAGCGGCGACGAAAAAATCCGGTTGCCGGCGCTTGCCGCGACGGGCCGCGGCGCGGGCGCGGTAGTCGGCTTCACCGGCGGTGCGGCTTGCGGAGCGGGCGCAGCAGCCTTTGGCGGCGCCGCTTGCGGTTTCGGCGCCTCCGCTGGTTTCGCTGCCGGCGCAGCCTTTGCACCAACCGCCGCCTTCACGTCCTCTCCCTCGCCGGCGAGCACCGCGATCAGCGCATTGACCGGCACGTCCTGCGTGCCTTCGGGAACGACGATCTTGGCGAGCGTGCCCTCGTCGACTGCTTCGTATTCCATGGTCGCCTTGTCGGTCTCGATCTCGGCGAGCACGTCGCCCGATTTGACCTTGTCGCCCTCCTTCTTGAGCCATTTGGCGAGGTTGCCCTTCTCCATCGTTGGCGACAGCGCAGGCATGAGGATGTTGGTGGGCATTTCGCGTCCTAGCGGTAGCAAACGGTTTTGGCCGCTTCGATCACCTCGGCGACCGATGGCAGCGCCAGCTTTTCGAGATTGGCGGCATAAGGCATCGGCACATCCTTGCCGGTGACGCGCAGCACCGGCGCGTCAAGATAATCGAAGGCCTGCGCCATCAGCCGCGCGGCGATCTCGGCGCCGACGCCGGACTGCGCCCAGCCTTCTTCCACCGTTACCGCGCGTCCGGTCTTCTGCACCGAAGCGACTATCGTCTGGGTATCCATCGGCCGCAGCGTACGCAGATCAATGACCTCGGCGTCAATGCCGTCCTTAGTCAGTTCCTCGGCGGCCTGCAGCGCGTAGGACATGCCCATCGACCAGGCGATGATGGTCACGTCGTTGCCGGCGCGGGCGATGCGCGCCTTGCCGATCGGCAAAACAAAATCATCAAGTTTGGGCACGGGCGACGAGTGTCCATAGAGGATTTCGTTTTCCAGGAAGATCACCGGATTGGGATCGCGGATCGCCGCCTTGAGCAGACCCTTGGCGTCGGCGGCGTTCGACGGCGCGATCACCTTCAAGCCGGGAACGTGCGAATACCAGGAAGAATAATCCTGGCTGTGCTGGGCGGCGACGCGCGCGGCGGCGCCGTTCGGCCCGCGGAAGACGATTCCGCAGCCCATCTGCCCGCCCGACATATAAAGCGTCTTCGCCGCCGAATTGATCAGGTGATCCATCGCCTGCATGGCGAAATTGAAGGTCATGAATTCGACAACGGGCTTGAGACCGGCAAGTGCCGCGCCGACGCCGAGGCCGGCAAAGCCATGCTCGGTGATCGGCGTGTCGATCACGCGCTTCGGTCCGAACTCCTGCAGCAGACCTTGCGTGACCTTGTAGGCGCCCTGATATTCGGCGACCTCCTCGCCCATCACGAACACATCCTTGTCGCGGCGCATCTCCTCGGCCATGGCGTCGCGCAAGGCTTCGCGCATGGTCATGGCGACCATCTCGGTGCCGGCGGAAATGTCGGGATCGACGGCAGCTTTTGTTTCCGGTGCGGCGGGCGCCTTCGCCGGTGCTTTCGCCGCGGGGGCCTCTTGCGCTTTTGCTTCAGCTTGAGACGGCGCGGACGCTGCCGGCTTTGCCGCCGGCGCAGGCTTGGCGTCCTTGATCGCCGATTTGTCCTCGCCGTCGCCGAGGATCACTGCAATCGGCGTATTGACCGCCACGTCGGTGGTGCCTTCGGGCACGAGAATCTTTCCCAACGTGCCCTCGTCCGCCGCCTCGACCTCCATCGTCGCCTTGTCGGTCTCAATCTCGGCGATGACGTCGCCGGATTTGATGCTGTCGCCTTCTTTCTTGAGCCACTTGGCGAGATTGCCCTTCTCCATAGTCGGAGAGAGTGCAGGCATGAGCACTTCGATCGGCATGGGCGTGAACTGTTTCCTACTCGACCCTAGTCACGAACTTTTTTTCAGCGATACACGTCGGTCCAAAGCTCGGCCGCATCCGGCTCGGGATCGTGAGTGGCGAATTCGGACGCCTGATTGATCAGCTCGCGCACTTCGCCGTCGATCTTTTTCAGCGCGTCTTCGTTGGCGATCTTCTTTTCGAGGATGCGGTGGCGCGCCATGTCGATCGGATCGTGATGCGTGCGCACCTCATCGACCTCTTCACGCGTGCGGTATTTGGCCGGATCCGACATCGAATGCCCGCGATAGCGATAGGTGAGCATTTCCAGAATGTAGGGGCCCTTACCGGCGCGGCACCAGGCGGCCGCCTTGTCGCCGGCCGCCTTCACCGCGCGCACGTCCATGCCGTCAACCTGTTCGCCGGGAATATTGAAGGAGATGCCGCGGCGCGACAGGTTCACTTCCGCCGACGAGCGAGTGATCGAGGTGCCCATGGCGTAGCGGTTGTTCTCGATGACGTAGACGACCGGCAGCTTCCACAGCTCGGCCATGTTGAAGCTCTCATAGACCTGGCCCTGATTGGCGGCGCCGTCGCCGAAATAAGTCAGACTGATGTTGTCGTTGCCGCGGTAGTGGTTGGCGAAGGCGAGGCCCGTGCCGAGCGGCACCTGCGCGCCGACGATGCCATGCCCGCCGTAAAATCCGCGCTCCTTGGAAAACATGTGCATCGAGCCGCCCTTGCCATGCGAATAGCCGTGGCTGCGGCCGGTCAGTTCCGCCATCACGCCCTTCGGCTGCATGCCGGCCGCGATCATGTGGCCGTGGTCGCGATAACCGGTGATCACCTCGTCGGCGGCTTTCAGCACCATCTGCATGCCAACCACCACGGCTTCCTGCCCTATGTACAGATGGCAGAAGCCGCCGATCAGCCCCATGCCGTACATCTGCCCCGCCTTTTCCTCAAAACGACGGATGGTCAGCATAGTGCGGTAGGCGGAAAGCTCCTGCTCCTTGCTGAATTCGGCGACCAGCGTGGCTGGCGTCGGCCCGTTCTGCTTGGTGCTGGGGGTTTTCTCGGCGAGGGCCATGACGATCCTTGTGAAAGGGTCCGGTCGACAATCGAGGCTGGGCGATAAATGTCTTCTACCCCATAGCTTAAATCGCCGGGCGGCGGAAGCGCGAGGGCGGTCATCGGCCGCTTCGCCAAGGATTTGACGGCAAACGCGAATTGACGCTTGGGGACAACGCGCGATAGCGCTGCGGTTCAGTGCGCCGGCAGCAGCAGCGTCAGATCGCGCGGGTCGACATAGCCGATGAGCGCGCGGGCCCGCTCGTCGAGCATGTCCGGGTCCAGCCGGTCTGAGCGCAGCAGCGCCACCCGGCGTTGCCAGCGCACGCGCTCAGCCTTCAGGAGCGTGAGTTCGCCTTGCATGGCCGCCAGCTGTTGGTCGAGATTCTGCTGGGCGCGCAGGCCGTGGTTGCCGGTGAAGGCGTTGACGGCGAAATAGCCGATGAACAGCGCGGCGAAGAGATAAAGAGCAAGCGCGGTAAGAATCGCGTGGCGGCGGCGGTGGCTGACCATGCAGCCAAGATGCGCCATTCGCGTTAAAGCGGCTTTAATGTGGACTGAATGTCAGAACCACTGCCGGATTTCGTTGGTGATGAAATTGCCTAGCCGCTTGCCTCGGTTGCGCAAGATGCGCAGCGGGCCGCCGTCGACAAAATAAGTGAGCAAGATCGAATCTCGCGTTGTCACCTCGGGTCCCACCGGATCGGCCGAATGCCAGGTGTGGTCGCTTACGGCGAAGGCATAGCCGGTATTCGGCGCAAAGCGCATCTGCTTACGCTTGGGCAGCGAGCCGTCGGCGAGCTGGGCGTGGAAGATGGTGCCGATATTGGTGTGAGAATCGTCGCGCGGCAGATAGAGCTGCACGGTGATGCCCTTCCAGCTCGTATCGGTGTGCGGCGTGATCAGATAGCCGGGAATGTCGCGGGTGAGGATTGGGATTGGATACATGCCGGTCTTTTCGTAGCCGCGCCCGAAGCGCCGCGACAGACCCGGCGCGAGACGGCGCATGAACGCCTGTTTGACCTGTTCGGAGCACAGTGCGCGGCCGATCACGTCCCACAGCGCGCGCTTCTGCGGCGGCAGGTTGCGGATGTATTCCGGGAACAAATCGATCTTCACGCGCGTCGGCGGGCCTTCGACTTTGCTGCGTCCGTGCATCGGCCGGTAGTCGGCGGCCTCGGGCATCATCGCCAGCATTTGCGCGTAGACGTCGGCGGGAAACACACGGGCCAATTCGAGATGGTAGAACGGCTCGGCCACCGCAGGCGCCGCTTCGACCGATTGCGCCACGAATTCGGCAAGCTGCGCGGCCGATCGCTGCCGGTCGTTGCGGGCGAGTGTGGTTGTTTGATCCATCGGCAATTCAAGTTTGTCGTGTTTCGGCAATTTGTGGCGAGTTTACAGTCAAGGCAAGCGTCCGTCACGCACCACTCGTTGCATGCCGTGCCAGGGCGCCGAGCACAGCCGTCATGCCCACCACGGCGAGATCGGCGTCGTGGCTGAGACCGTGCCAGGTCGCGATCCAGGCCGGGTCGTTATAGGTTAGCTTGACCGAACCGTCCGCGTCCTCCCACACCAGCGCTTTCAGCGGCAGGCAGATCCCCGCGCTCTGCTTGGCCTGCATCAAGGCCGTACCCTCGTCGGAGCTGCCGAAGATAACGAGCGTCGTCGGCCGCAGCTTGCGGTCGACGCTCGTGGCGCCGGCTGCGTGATCGATGCGCATGAAAATCGTCACGTCTCTTTCCTCAAGCGCCGTAACGAACCGCTCAAGCGTGGTCGAAACACCATGCGTGCTTTGCTGCGTGATCAATCCATTGTCAGGCATTGGCGTCACCTCGTCCGCGCGGCGCAGAAATGCGCCGTCGCGCCGGTTAGATGATAAGCCGCCCCGTGCCGTCAGCGGCGATAATTCAACGCGTCGCGCCCAGCAAATTTGGCCTGCGCTCCCAATTCCTCCTCGATGCGCAAAAGCTGATTGTATTTTGCGGTACGGTCGGAGCGCGCCAGCGAGCCCGTCTTGATCTGCCCGCAATTGGTGGCGACGGCGAGATCGGCGATGGTTGAGTCTTCGGTTTCGCCGGAGCGGTGCGAGATCACCGCTGTGTAGCCGGCCTTGTGTGCCATTTCCACCGTGGCAAGCGTCTCGGTGAGCGTGCCAATCTGGTTGACCTTGATAAGGATCGAATTGGCGATGCCGCGCTTGATGCCGTCGACCAGCCGCGCGACATTGGTGACGAAGTTATCGTCGCCGACCAATTGGCACTTTCCCCCGATCAGATCGGTGACCTGCTTCCAGCCGTCGTAATCGTCTTCCGCCATGCCGTCTTCGATGGAAACGATTGGATATTTGCCGATGAGCTCGGCGAGATACTGCGCCTGCTCCTTGATCGAGCGCGTCTTGCCCTCGCCGGAGTAGACGTATTTTCCGCCCTTGAAGAATTCGCTGGCCGCCGGATCGAGCGCCAGCGCAACATCTTCGCCCGGCCGATAGCCGGCCTTTTCGATGCCGCGCAGCACGAAGCCGATCGCCTCGTCCGCCGATTTCAAATTTGGCGCGAAGCCGCCTTCGTCGCCGACATTGGTGTTGTGACCGGCCTCGCTCAGCGCCTTCTTCAGCGTCTGGAAGACTTCGACGCCCATGCGCAAGGCTTCTGCAAAAGTCGGCGCGCCGAGCGGCATGATCATGTATTCCTGGAAGTCTATCCGGTTGTCGGCATGCACGCCGCCATTGATGATGTTCATCATCGGCACCGGCAAGAGGCGCGCGGCGGTGCCGCCGATATAGCGGTAGAGCGGCTCGCGCTTGGCAATCGCCGCGGCCTTTGCCGCGGCGAGCGAGACGCCGAGAATGGCGTTAGCGCCGAGGCGGGATTTGTTCGGCGTGCCGTCGAGCGCAATCAACGTCTCGTCGATTTTTGCCTGCGCCTCGGCGTCCATGCCGGAGAGCGCGTCGAAGATTTCGCCGTTGACCGCATCGACCGCCTTGCGCACGCCTTTGCCGAAATAACGCTTCTTATCGCCGTCGCGCAGCTCGACCGCCTCATGCGTGCCGGTGGAAGCCCCTGAGGGCACCGCGGCGCGGCCTTTCGAGCCATCCTCCAGCATGACGTCGACTTCGACGGTCGGATTGCCGCGGCTGTCGAGGATTTCGCGGCCGATGATATCGGTGATGGCAGTCATGAAAGAATCCGTAAGCTTTCCAGCGCGTTTTTACAGGCCGCGATGGGTCTTGTCATGTCCTCAGAAAGCGGGCCAATACTTCACTTATGGCAAAGAAAGCGCTGCAACTCGGCCGCCCCACGCGCATCCCGGCCTCTCCCAAGGAGGCGGTGCTCGACCGCGTGGCTAATCCGCATCGCGATACGGATTATGTGGGGCGCTTTACCGCGCCGGAATTTACCACCCTTTGTCCCATTACCGGCCAGCCGGATTTCGCGCACCTGGTGATCGACTATGTGCCGGGACGATACCTTGTCGAGTCGAAATCGCTCAAGCTTTACCTCATCAGCTTCCGCAACTACGGCAATTTCCACGAGGACTGCACCGTCGCCATCGGCAAGCGGCTCTTTACACTGCTGCAGCCGAAATGGCTGCGCATCGGCGGCTATTGGTATCCGCGCGGCGGCATGCCGATCGACGTGTTCTGGCAGAAGGGCCGATTGCCGGTCGGCGTCTGGGTGCCGGATCAGGGCGTCGCGCCCTATCGCGGGCGCGGCTAGAATTTTAATTGGCGTGTGATCTTTCGGCAAACCGGTTCCCACTTTTCGAGATCACGCGCTCGTCTCCGCCGGGCGCCGCAGCCTTTGCGCGCAGACAAGACCCGTGCCGAACAGAACGACGGCGCCGACATACATCACCGCGTCGAGCCCGATGCTATTGAGACCCACGCCGTAGATGGCGGGGCCTACCGCCTGTCCGAGAAAAAAGAAGAACGAATGCAGCGCCATCGCCGAGCCGCGCGCGGTGGGCGCGAGCTCGCTGGCGTAAATCTGGATGACGGCGTGCAACATGTAGAAGCCGAAGCCGAGGCAAATGAAATCGGTCAACTGCGCCGGCCACGGCACACGCAGGGCGATTACCACGAGGCAAAGGCTCATCACGGTTCCGCCGGCGCGCATCATCCAGGTTTCACCGAGATGCCGCAGCAGTTGCGACACAGACAAAGCGTATAGCGCGCCGCCGACGCCGAAGCCGCCAATCACGATGCCGGCAATCGAGGCGCGCGTCTCGCCTGCTTCATGCAGCATGGTGGCGATGTAGGGAAAGACGCCGTACATAAATGCGGCTTCGAGGAACACGGTGCCAAAGCAGAACTTCGCCTGCGGATTGCGGAAGATCGTTCGGTAGTTGGGCACAAGGTTGGACAGATCGAAGCGGCCGGCGGATTTATGCGCGTCGCCGCGCAATCTGGGCACCGCGGCCACAACCACGATGCAGCCAAGCAGGCCGGTGACGAAAAACACGCCGCGCCAGCCGACGAGATCACCGACCACGCCGGCGCAAGTGGCGCCGAGAAGATTTCCGGTCATGATGGCAAACAACAACCGGCTCATTGCCACCTGACGTTCGCGCACCGGGATCATGTCGCCGACCAACGCGAAGGAAATCGGCACCACGCCGCCCGCGGCGAGCCCAGCGACGACGCGGCCGGCAAACAGAAGTTCAAAGCTCGGTGCGAAAGCGCAGGCGATCGTCGCCGCAGTGACGACGGTGAGGCAGAGCAGCATCAGCCGCGCCTTGTTGAACGTATCGGCGAGCGCGCCGAGCAGCGGCTGCACCAGTGCGTAAGGCAGCGTGAAAACCGACGACAGCAGCGCCGCGGTTGCCGGTTCGACGCCAAGGCCCGCGGCGATCTGCGGCACCACCGGATCGGTTGAGCGAATAAACAGCGCGCTGACGAACGTGACGAACGCCAAAAGATTGAGCGTACGGTTCATGAAACTGTTCAGTGCATATGGGTCAGCGCTTGGCGAGCCTGTCGAATTCGACGAGCTGTTTGAGCAGCGGCTCCATGTCCTTAAGCGGCAGCATGTTGGGTCCGTCGGAGGGCGCCTTGTCCGGGTCCTGATGTGTCTCGATGAACACGCCGGCGACGCCGACCGCGGCCGCGGCGCGCGCCAGCAGCGGCACGAATTCGCGCTCGCCGCCGGATTTATCGCCCTGCCCACCCGGCTGCTGCACAGAATGTGTCGCGTCGAAGATGACCGGCGCACCGAACCGCTTGAGGATCGGCAGCGCGCGCATGTCAGAGATCAGCGTGTTGTAGCCGAACGACACGCCGCGCTCGGTCACCAGCACATCGGCGTTACCGGCGCCGGTGATTTTCTCGACGACCTTCTTCATGTCCCACGGCGCCAGGAACTGTCCTTTTTTGACATTGATTACCTTGCCGGTTTTCGCCGCCGCGATGAGCAGATCGGTCTGCCGCGAGAGAAACGCGGGGATTTGCAATATGTCCACCGCCTGCGCCACGCGCGCACATTGCCCTGCTTCGTGCACGTCGGTGAGCACGGGAATGTTCAGGCTACCGCGAATCTCGGCGAAGACCGGCAACGCCGCGTCGAGCCCAAGGCCACGTGCGCTCGATGCAGAAGTGCGGTTGGCCTTGTCGAAACTTGTCTTGTAAACGAGACCGACGCCTGCGCGGCCGGCGATCTCTTTCAGCGCTGCCGCCATCTCCAGCGCGTGCGCTTTGCTCTCAAGCGCGCACGGACCAGCGATCAGCGCCAGTGGCAATTCATTGCCGAAGCGCACAGCGCCGACGGCGACGACAGCGTTGGGTGTCTGGCCTTTGCTCAAGATGCTTTTTCCCTCGCGGCCGCGACCATGAAACGGCGGCGCGGCGCGGTCAACCGGTGGCCTGCTCGAACACCAGCACCGCGCCCATAGCATCGTCCGCACCGATCACCGTGGGATTGCCGGCGTAAAGACCCGCGATCCCGGCGAGTTCACGCGCGCTTTGCGGCAGACTTGCGTCAGCCGCGATGAAACGGACGGCCGCCAGCCACGCACCGTGTGCGGCGCCGGGCGCCGCGACACCATAGCGTTTGATAAATGCGGCCGGCGTAGTCACATCGACCACGCCGCGCGGGGTCACGATGACAAAGCCGGCATCCGCGTCCACGGCTTCGGATGCGCCGGTAAAAGCCAACAGAAAAGGCCGATGTCGGGCCGGTTCATCGGCCACCAGCACCACGCCGGCAACGCCTGTGACGCTGTTGGCGTGCTTCTGAAACGCCGGGTTCCAGAAATTTTTCGGATAATGCTGCTGGCAGGTGAAAAAACCTGTATCGGGCGCCGCGGCGTCGCGCGCGAAAGCGAGCGAAAACGCGACCTTCACCGGAGTGCCGTCGGGCCGCTTTCCCTCGCGTTCGAAATTGTACAAATCGAAATCGCCGATGCCGCGATTACGAAAGTCGGTTGCGTCGGCTGCACCTTTGCCTTCGAGCACGAGCATCGAGAGCCCTTCGCCGCGCGCGAGGAAATCGTGGTTAAAGGCGCCGAAAGAAAAACTGCGCGGCGCATGTGGCGCGGCCGCATCGGCGTCGGTCAGCGCCAACAATTCGATGAAGACGCCGGGAAATTGGATGATCCGATTTTTGGTGGCCCAGGCGCGCGGGTGAATGTTGGCCGCGCCAACTGTGAAGCCAAGGCCTCGATAGAGCGCCGCCGCCGAGTTGAAATCGCGCACAGCGTGGACGATATGGTCGATGCCGCGGGCCACGGCGCGACGGTCACTTCACGGCCGGAAACGACGTCGACTGCAGGATCTGGCTGCTCAGCGTCGCGATGATCGGCCCATCCTTCTCCGTCTCCGCACGCTTGCTGATCCATTCCAGATCGCTCATGAACGCGTTCCACTTCTGCTCGCGTTCGGCGAGCGACTCCCAAGCCAGCATGTAGTGGAGCTCCTGGTTGGACTTGCTGATCAGGGTCGTCAAGAAGCCGGCCTGGTGAATGCCATGCTTCTTCCATAGCGCCAGCGTGATGGTATCGAAGCGCTTGATCAGCGCCGGCAGCCGCCCCGGCACGCAGTGATAGATGCGCAACTCATAGACCATGAGCGTTCCCCCGATTGTTGGATTTTAATTATAGCCGACGGAGGGCGCGCGGCTACACGAGCCGGCTCTGATCGACCGCCGCGCCTATAAACGATGAAAACAGCGGATGCGGCTCGAACGGCCGCGATTTCAGTTCGGGATGGAACTGCACGCCGATGAACCAGGGATGGTCCTCGTATTCGATGATCTCCGGCAGGATGCCGTCCGGCGACATGCCGGAAAAGCGCATTCCGCGCTGCTCCAACCTTCCCTTGTAACCGGTGTTGACTTCATAGCGGTGGCGGTGGCGCTCGGAGATTTCCGTCCTGCCGTAGATATTGACGACGCGGCTGCCGCGCGTGAGGATCGCCGGGTAAGCGCCGAGCCGCATAGTGCCGCCGAGATCGCCGTTGGCCTGGCGTTTCTCTAGTTCGTTGCCCTTGAGCCATTCGGTCATCAGGCCGACCACCGGCTCTTTTGCCGGGCCGAATTCGCTCGAATTGGCGTCCTCGATTCCGCAGAGATTGCGCGCCGCCTCCACCACGGCCATTTGCATGCCGAAGCAGATGCCGAAATAGGGAACGTAGCGCTCACGCGCGAATTGCGCCGCGCGAATTTTGCCTTCCGCGCCGCGGTGGCCGAAGCCGCCCGGCACCAGGATGCCGTCGACGTTCTCCAGGAACGGCGCCGGGTCCTCGTTCTCGAACACCTCCGACTCGATCCAGTCGAGCTTGACCTTCACCTTGTTGGCGATGCCGCCGTGCGACAGCGCCTCGATCAGCGATTTGTAGGCGTCCTTCATCCCGGTGTATTTGCCGACGATGGCAATGGTGACGTCGCCCTCCGGATTGCGGATGCGCTGGTTGATCAGGTGCCAGCGCGAAAGATCGAGCGGCGCCTTCGGTTCAAAGCCGAAGGCTTCCAGCACTTCGCGGTCGAGTCCGGCGGCGTGATAGGCCTCCGGCACCGCGTAGATATTGTCGACGTCGCGCGCTTCGATCACCGCGCCTTCGCGTACATTGCAGAACAACGCGAGTTTGCGCCGTTCACTTTCGGGGATCGGCCGGTCGGTGCGGCAGAGCAGGATATCGGGCTGGATACCGATCGAGCGCAGCTCCTTGACAGAGTGCTGCGTCGGCTTGGTTTTCAATTCGCCGGCGCTGGAAATGAACGGCAGCAGCGTCAGATGGATGTAAACGGCATGGTGGCGGGGCAACTCGATGCCGAGCTGACGGATTGCCTCGAAATACGGCAGGCCTTCGATGTCGCCGACGGTGCCGCCGATCTCACAGAGCACAAAATCGAAGCCGTCATTGCCCTCGCGGATGAAATCCTTGATGGCGTTGGTGACGTGGGGAATGACCTGGATAGTGGCGCCGAGATAGTCGCCGCGCCGCTCCTTGCCGAGGATATCCTGGTAAATGCGGCCGGTGGTGATGTTGTCCTGCTTGGTCGCAGGCCGCCCTGTGAAACGCTCGTAATGGCCGAGGTCGAGATCGGTCTCGGCGCCATCGTCGGTGACGAACACCTCGCCATGCTGATAGGGCGACATGGTGCCGGGATCGACATTGAGATACGGATCGAGCTTGCGCAGCCGCACCTTATAGCCGCGCGCCTGCAGCAACGCGCCGAGCGCCGCCGAAGCGAGACCTTTGCCAAGGGAAGAGACCACGCCGCCGGTGATAAAAATGTACCGCGCCATGGGGCTCAACCTTTAATCCCCGCGAATTGATTCGACGAGCGCGAAAACCGACAAGCTAGTCTGCGCCTGTGCGTAGTTCGAAAAAGCCTCAAGCCAACAAAGAGTTCCATTACCGTCTTCACGCTCCTCTCTAACGCGGAAGGGCCGGTTTCCCGGCCCTTCGTAGGTATCACTTCGACAGCGGCACCTGCGGCACGCTCGGCGCCAGCGGGCTCGTCGGCGGCGCCGAAGGCGCACCCTGCTGCAGCTGTTTGAGCAAACCGCCATCACCCGGCGTGCTCAGCGGCCCGGGCACACTTGGAGCACTTTGCGTCTGCGCGCCAGAACTGCCGCCGAGGATCGAGGTCGGCTTGCGGTTGTAACCGGCGAGGATCGACAGGATAAGGCTGGTGGCGAAGAACAGCGCGGCCAATACCGCGGTGGCGCGGGTGAGCACATTGGCGGTGCCGCGGCTGGTCATGAAGCCGCCGGATGAGCCGATTCCGAGGCCGCCGCCCTCGGAGCGCTGCAGGAGCACCACGCCGATCAGCGCGAGCACCAGCATCAGGTGGATGACGATAACGGCTTGCTGCATCAGGCCAACTTCTATCCAAACTCCACCACGCCAGGCTCTCCGCCCAGGCGGCGCACGACGCTGATATAGGAATTCGCCGCGGTCTCTACACGATAGTTTTGGGTTTTTCCACCCTCGTGGGTGTTAGCGGAAAACATCTGCAATGGCGAGGAAATCGGCCGCTTTCAGGCTGGCCCCACCGATCAGTGCGCCGTTGACCTCGCCGACCGTCAGCAGTGCCGCGGCATTGGCCGGCTTGACCGAACCGCCATAGAGGATGCGAACGCCCGCGCCCGCTGCGCCAAAACGCGCGGTGATACTCTTGCGGATGAATCCATGCGCCTCCGCCACATCGGCGGGCGTGGGAGTGAGCCCTGTGCCGATCGCCCAGACCGGCTCGTAGGCGACCACGAGGTCGGTGCCAGTCGCGCCATCGGGCAGCGAACCGTCAAGCTGGCGGCCGATCACGTCAAGCGTCTTCCCGGCCTCGCGCTCGGCGCGCTGCTCGCCAATGCAGACGATGGCAGTGAGCCCCGCCCGCCGCGCAGCCAGCGCCTTGGCGCGCACTAGGGCGTCCGTCTCATGGTGGTCGGTGCGCCGCTCCGAGTGGCCGACGATCACAGTGACCGCGCCGGCATCCTTGAGCATTTCTGCGGCGATATCGCCGGTATGAGCGCCGGAAGCGTCCGCATGGCAGTCCTGCCCGCCGATCATGACCGGCGAGCCACTCACGGCAGCGGCAAAATTCGCAATCAGCGTCGCCGGCGGACAGATCATCAGATCGGCTTTGCCCGCGAGTGGCACGGCGCCAGCCACGATGCGGGCGAGTTCGCTGGCCGAGGCGGTGAGCCCGTGCATTTTCCAGTTTCCCGCCACCAGCGGGCGGGGTTGCGGCGCGGCCATGATCTTTCGTTCCCTCGCGCGAGCCGTTATCAGAGCCTTTCCTGAAACGCCAGAGGCTGCCGCGCGCGCGCGATCCTGCTTGAGTTGCAAGGCGTTAAGTCGATCATTATGTTGCCCTTGCGTTGGCTGGCAAGGCCCGCAATACCCTTCCCCGCAACCGAAACGCTAACAAACCAACGAAGAAGCGCGCGCATGCTCCGCGGTATCCACAAGGCCTCCGGCTCCTGGCTCGGGAAACTCATTATGGCCGCCGTCATGGGTGTGCTGGTGATCAGCTTCGCCATCTGGGGCATCGGCGACATTTTTCGCGGCTTCGGGCTCAACTCGGTGGCCAAGGTCGGCGGCAGCGAAATCTCCATTGAACAATTCCGCCAGTTCTATAACGAGCGGCTGCAACAGTTCAGCCGCCGGATTGGCCGGCCGATTTCGCCGGATCAGGCGCGCGGACTGGGGCTTGACCGGCAACTGGTTGGGCAATTGGTCGCGGAAATCGCGTTTGATGAGAAGGCGCAGAATTGGCGGCTCGGCCTCGCCGATGCCGACATCGCGAACACGATCATGAGTGACCCGAATTTCCGCGGCGCCAGTGGTAAGTTCGACCACGATCGTTTCATCGCCCTGATCCGCAACGCCGGTTTCAGCGAGGGCCGCTACGTCGCCGAGCAACGCCGCGTGCTGCTGCGCCGACAGATCGCGCAAACCATCAGCGGCGGCCTGCGCGTGCCCACTGCGATGATGGCGGCGGTCAACGAATTCCAGAATGAGACGCGAAACATCGACTATGTGGCGCTGGGGCCGGCGCAGGCCGGCGACATCGCGCAGCCGCCGCCGGAAACGTTGAGCAAATATTTCGACGAGCGCAAGACACTGTTCCGCGCGCCGGAATACCGCAAACTGACAATCCTCCTGCTAACGCCGGCCGAGCTCGCCAAGACGGACACGGTCTCCGACTCCGTCGCCAAGGCCTATTACCGGCAGCATAATGATCGCTATGGAACGCCAGAGAAGCGCGAACTGCACCAGATGGTATTCCCGGATATGGGCGCGGCCGCGGCCGCACGCGAGCGCATCGCCAAGGGTTTGAGCTTTGCCGATCTTGCCAAGGAGCGGGGCCTCAAACCCAGCGACACCGATCTCGGCACAGTTGCCAAGGCCGACGTCATCGATCCGACGGTCGCCGAGACGGCCTTCGCGCTCAAGTCCGGCGAGGTGAGCCAACCGGTCAAGGGCGCATTTGGCGCGGTGCTGCTGCTGATCAGCAAGATCGAGCCGGGGACGCAAAAAAGTTATGACGAGGTCGCGCAGCAGGTCAAACGCGAGATCGCCGAGAGCCGCGCCAAGAGCCAGATGGAAAGTCTGCGCGACAAGATCGAGGACGACCGCGCCGCAGGCGCAACGCTCCCCGAAACCGCGAAGAAATTGGGGCTCAAGGCCGTCACCGTGGACGCCGTCGATCGCTCGGGCCGCCGGCCCGACGGCACCTTCGTCGCCGATCTGCCGAAGACGCCGGACGTGGTCGCCGCCGCTTTCGCCACCAATGTCGGCGTCGACAACGACGCGTTGCAAGTGCCGGGCGGCGGCTGGCTCTGGTACGACGTCACCGGCATAACGCCGTCGCGCGAGCGCAGCTTCGACGAGGTCAAGGACCAGGTCGCGGCGCGCTGGCATGACGATGAGGTCGCCAGGATCCTGCAAGCCAAGGCCGGCGACATGCTGGGCAAGCTCAAACTTGGATCGACGCTTGCCCAACTGGCATCCGAGGCCGGCCTTAAAGTGGAAACCGCAGCCGTGCAACGCCGCAAGCCGACCGAACAGATTTCGTCAAAGACCCTGCAAGCCGTGTTTTCCGCCGTCAAAGGCGCCTCGGGCGCCGCCGAAGGCGCCAAGCCAGATGAGCGCGTGATCTTCACGGTGACCGACATCGTCAATCCAAAGCTCGACGCGAATGCGCCTGATTCAAAGAAGATCGAAGACTTGCTGCAGGCGTCATATTCCGACGACATGATCGGCGAATATCTCGCGCGCGTGGAAAAGGAACTCGGCGTCACCCTCAACCAAACCGCGCTCGACCAGGTCATCGGCGGCGGCAAGCCCGGCCAATAGAATCCAGCAGAACTATGCAGATCGAGCCGTCGGAGAATGTGTTCGCGCAAACCTACGCTCGCGGCGACCCGCAGGTCGTGTGGACGACACTGGTCGCCGACCTGGAGACGCCGGTCTCGGCCTTTCTCAAGCTCGGCGGCGGCAAGGCGATGAGCTTCCTGCTCGAGTTGGTGGCAGGCGGCGCGGTGCGCGGCCGCCATTCCATCATCGGCATCGAGCCTGACCTGATCTGGCGCGCCAACGGCAAGCGCGCCGAGATCAACCGCCAGGCGCGCGTAAAATTAGACGCCTTCGTGGCCTGCAACGAGCCGCCGCTCGCCGCGCTGCGCGCGCTGATCAAGGAAAGCCGCATCGCGCTGCCCGAGAACTTGCCGCCGATGGCCGCCGGCATATTCGGCTATCTAGGCTACGACATGGTGCGGCTGATCGAGGAATTGCCGCAGCCCAATCCCGATCCGGTCGGCATTCCCGACGCCGTCATGCTGCGCCCGACCATCGTCGTCGTCTTCGACGCGGTGAAGGATTCGATCACGATCGTGACGCCGGTGCGGCCGGAGAAGAACGTCGATGCCAAGGCCGCGCTTGCTCGTGCGGTCGAGCGCCTCAACGGCGTCGTCGAAAGCCTCGACCGGCCGCTCGACAAGGCGCTCCATGAAATCGACACCGGCCCGCTCGAGGTGCCGCCGCAATCCAACACCACGCCGGCCGAATACAAGACCATGGTGCTCAAGGCCAACGATTACATCGCCGCCGGCGATGCCTTCCAGATCGTGCTGGCGCAGCGCTTCGAAGCGCCGTTCACGTTGCCGCCGTTCTCGCTCTACCGGGCGCTGCGGCGAACCAACCCGTCGCCCTATCTTTACTTCCTCGACTTCGGCAGCTTCGCCGTCGCCGGCTCCAGTCCGGAAATCCTGGTGAAGGTTGCCGGCGATACCGTGACCATCCGCCCGGTCGCCGGCACGCGTCCGCGCGGGGCGACGCCGCACGAGGACAAGGCGCTGGAGGAGGATCTGCTCGCCGATCCGAAAGAGCGCGCCGAGCACCTGATGCTGCTCGATCTCGGCCGCAACGACGTCGGCCGCGTCGCCCGCGTCGGCACCGTCACCGTCACCGATCAATTCTTCGTCGAGCGTTTCAGCCACGTCATGCACATCGTCTCCAATGTCGAAGGGAAGCTCGACGACAAGTACGACGCGCTCGACGCGCTCGCTGCCGGATTTCCCGCCGGCACCGTCTCCGGCGCGCCGAAGGTGCGCGCGATGGAGATCATCAACGAACTAGAGAAGGAAAAGCGCGGGCTCTATGCCGGCGCGGTCGGCTATTTCTCCGCCGCCGGCGAGATGGACACCTGCATCGTTCTGCGCACTGCCCTCATCAAAAACGGCACGATGTATGTGCAGGCCGGCGCCGGCATCGTCGCCGACAGCAATCCGGCAACCGAGCAGCAGGAATGCATCAACAAGGCGAAGGCCCTGTTCCGCGCGGCGGAAGAAGCGCGCCGATTTGCCAGCGCGGCCAAACGCGGGCAATGAGGTGAATGCCCTGACTTTTGCAGGCTTCATGCCGCCATGACCCCGCTGCAACGCCTCGATCGTCTGATCGGTCTCGTCATCGCCGCCGCGCAATGGCTGGCGCTGCCGCTCATCGTGTTCTTGTTCCTGCAATGGCCGCTGCGCGACATTGTCCACGCCTATTCGGCGCAGGCTAACGACCTCGGCCAGATTTTCTTCGCGCTCTTTGTCGCGATCAGCGTCAGCGCGGCGACGCGCGCCGGCACGCATCTCGCCGCAGACACCCTGGCGCAATATTACCGGCCGCGCAGCCGTGCCTGGCTCAAGCGCATCGGCGGTGGCCTCACTCTGTTGCCCTGGGCCTTGCTTGTCCTCATCGCGGGCAAGAGCTTCGTTGTCCCCTCTGTGCTCGAGCTTGAAAATTTCCCCGAAACCTACAACCCCGGTTATTTCCTCATCAAATGTGCGCTGTGGATCGCAGCCATCACCGTGATCGCGCAGGCGATCGTCGATATCGCCCGCCCAATACCACCTACGGATGACGTCTGATGGAATGGAGCGGCTTTGCGCTGTTGATCCTGGTGGGCGTCGGCATCATCGCGACCGGACTGCCGGCAGCGTTCGTGCTCATTACCGTGGCGACGCTCGGCGCCATCTTGGGTCTTGCCACCGGCGCGTTTCCTTTTTCGCTCCTATGGGCGCTGCCCGGGCGGCTAATCAATCTTTTCGAAAATGACCTGCTGCAGGCACTGCCGCTCTACGTCACCATGGGCCTGTTGCTTGGCCGTCTGCCGGTCGCCAACGCACTCTACCGAACCAGCAACGCAATTTTGCCGCGGCGCGCATCGGCGCCGCTCGTCTCCGGCATGCTGCTCGGCGCGCTGCTCGGACCCATGAACGGTTCGGTCGGCGCCAGCGTGCTTGGTCTGTCGCGCGTGGTGTCGCCGCGGCTCACCGCCGAGGGCGTGCCGGCGGCGACGCGTGACGCGATCATTGCGGTCGCCTCGACGCTCGGCGTACTAGTGCCGCCGTCGCTGGTGCTCATCCTGCTCAGCGACGCGATACTGTCGGCCCACACTTACGCGGTCACGGCGACCGGACGCACCGACCGCGTCATCAACACGCAGGATGTCTTTCACGCGGCGCTGGCACCGGCCTTGATCTTTATCGCGCTCAGTCTGGTGCTCGCCTGGCTTGCCGGCCGCGGCCAGCCGCTGCCGCTGCTGAAACGCGAACCCCTCGCCCCACGGGAAGCCATTGTCGCCGCCGTTGCGCTGATCGCATTGCTGGTTCTGCTCGGCGGCGTCGCCACCGGTTACTTCTTCGCGGTCGAAGCTGCGGCGGTGGGCGCCTTCACCCTGCTGTGCGCCGGCTTTGCCACGGGCCTGTTGCCGGTCAAAGTGATGCACGTACTGCTGCACGACGCCATTGCCATCACCGGCGCGCTGTTCTCGCTGCTGATCGCGGCAACGACCTTCACGCTGGTGCTGCGCCTGCTCGGCACCGACCGGCTGGTGAACAATTTGGTCGCCGATATCCCCGGCGGCGACGTTCCGGCGACGGCGGTCGTGCTGGCCGTGATCGGGCTATGCGCCTTCGTGCTCGACGCCTTCGAGATCATTTTCGTCATCGTGCCGATCGTCATTCCGCCGCTTCTCATCCGCGTCGCCGATGCGCGCTGGGTTTCGGTGCTGGTGCTGCTCACGCTGCAATCGAGTTTTCTTTTGCCGCCGTTCGGCTATGCGTTGATGATGGTGCGCGGCGTGGCAAAGAACCCGGCGCCGTTCCGGCACTTCGTGCGGGCCATCATCCCTTTCCTGCTGGCGCAGTGGATGCTGCTTATCGTCGTTCTGATGGTGCCGAAACTCGTGCATTTCGGCGAGAACGCCGCTGCTATCAGCCGGCTGCCTGAGGCGCCGCTCTCCGGCGAGGACGTGGACAAACACCTGCGGGAAATAGTGCCGCCCGAGCCCGCCCCGATCGACATCAAATAGCGCAGCTTGACCCTCCTCAGGGCTCGTCTTAAGACCTTGAGCGGGCGCAAGAAGATCGAGAAAAGATCAAGCAGACATGATCGTTCTGATCGACAATTACGACAGCTTCACCTTCAACCTGTTCCATTACCTGGGCAGCTTGGGGGCGGACGTCGTCGTGAATCGCAACGACAAGATTTCGACCGCCGACGTGATGGCGATGGAGCCGGACGCGATCGTGCTTTCGCCAGGACCCTGCACGCCGAATGAAGCCGGCATCTGCCTCGAGCTCATCGCCAAGGCCGCGCCGACCGTTCCACTGCTCGGCGTCTGTCTCGGCCATCAGGCGATCGGCCAGGCTTTCGGCGGCAAGGTGGTGCGCGCATCCGCACCGATGCACGGCAAATTGTCGATCATTCGCCACAACAGCGCCGGCGTTTTCCGTGGCATCAACCGGCCGTTCAAGGCGACGCGCTATCATTCATTGACGGTGGAACTCCGCAGCATGCCGGCGGAACTGGCGGTCACCGCGCAGACGGACGACGGCGTGGTGATGGGCCTGATGCATGAGAGCCTGCCGGTGCACGGCGTGCAGTTTCATCCCGAGAGCATCGCCTCCGAGCATGGCCATCTGCTGCTGAAGAATTTTCTCGATATCGCCGCCGCTTGGAACGCCAGCCACGGCCGCCGCGAAGCGCCGGCACGTGTCGCCGCTCGCGCGATGAGCTAAGGGGCCTTAACTATGGCCGACGATTTCAAGGCGCTCATCGCCAAGGTCGCGACCGGCGCCAGCTTAACGCGCGCGGAAGCCGCTTCAGTTTTCGACCGCATGATGTCGGGCGAAGCCACGCCCTCGCAGATGGGCGGGCTGCTGATGGCATTGCGCGTGCGCGGGGAAACCGTGGACGAGATCACTGGCGCGGTGAACACCATGCGCGCCAAGATGCTGGGTGTGAAGGCGCCGGCGGACGCCATGGACGTGGTCGGCACAGGCGGCGATGCCTCCGGCTCCTACAATATCTCGACTTGTGCGGCGTTCATTGTGGCAGGTGCCGGCGTGCCAATCGCCAAACACGGCAACCGCGCGCTGTCGTCGAAATCCGGCGCCGCCGACGTGCTGCAAGCATTGGGCGTCAAGATCGACCTCAATCCGCACGAGGTTGCCCGCTGCATCAGTGAGGCCGGCATCGGCTTCATGTTTGCACCGAGCCATCATCCGGCGATGAAGAACGTCGGCCCCACCCGGGTCGAGCTCGGCACCCGCACCATCTTCAATCTGCTCGGGCCCTTGTCGAACCCTGCCGGCGTCAAGCGGCAGGTGATCGGCACATTTTCCAAGCACTGGGTCGAGCCGATGGCGCAGGTGCTGAAAAACCTCGGCTCGGAAAGCATCTGGGTCGTGCACGGCTCCGACGGACTCGATGAGATCACCACATCAGGGCCGAGCAGCGTCGCTGCGCTGGAGAACGGCAAGATCCGCACTTTCGAGGTGACGCCGGAGGATGCAGGCCTCAAGCGCGTCAAGCCCGAGGCGCTCAAAGGCGGCGACGCCGAGACAAACGCCAAGGCGCTGCTCGATGTGCTCAAAGGCAAGCCGGGCGCCTTCCGCGACGTCGCCATCCTCAACGCGGCGGCGGCGCTGATTGTCGCGGGCAAGGCCAAAGATCTGAAGGAAGGCGCGCAGCTTGCGGCCAAATCGATCGACAGTGGCGAGGCCGAAGGCCGTCTCGACCGGCTGATTGCGGTGTCCTGCGCCGTGGAGGCGTAACCCGTGTCGGATATCCTCGCAAGAATTGAAGCCTACAAGCGCGAGGAAATCGCCGCGGCCAAGCGCGCGTGTCCGCTTGCCGTGCTGGAAAAGGTCGCCCAACTGGCCTCACCTCCGCGAGGCTTTTTGCGCGCCATTGAACGCAAGATCGCCGGCGGCGACGTGGCGCTGATTGCCGAAATCAAAAAGGCGAGTCCGTCGAAGGGCCTGATCCGCACCGATTTCGATGTGCCGAAGCTCGCCAAAGCCTACGAGGCGGGCGGCGCGGCGTGTCTTTCGGTGCTCACCGATGCGCCCTCGTTTCGGGGTCGGCCGGAATTTTTAGGCGCGGCGCGCGCGGCGACGGAACTGCCGGTGCTGCGCAAGGATTTCATCTACGAGCCGTATCAAGTCGTTGAATCCCGTGCGCTCGGCGCCGACTGCATCCTCATCATTATGGCCGCGGTCAGTGACGGGGCCGCCACAGACATCGAAAATGCGGCTATTAACAATAGGATGGATACATTAATTGAAGTTCATCAGGAAGATGAGTTAACGCGGGCATTGAAGCTGAAATCGCGCCTGATCGGCATCAACAACCGCGACTTGCGCAGCTTCAAGACTTCCTTAGCCGTCAGCGAGCGCTTGGCGGCGAAAATCCCGCCCGAGCGCATCGTCGTCGCCGAAAGTGGGATCAACACGCCGGAGGATGTCGCCCGCCTTGCAACGGCTGGCGTGTCCGCCATCCTGGTTGGTGAAAGCTTGATGCGGCCGGCCGATGTCACGGCGGCCACCCGCGCCCTGCTCGCGCGCAACCATCGCAAAGCCGCGGCGGAGTAAGCCGTGGCGAAGCGGGCAAAAGCCGCCAAAAAGCGGCCCAAAGTCAAGCCAAAGCCGACCAAACGCGCGGCGAAGATACTCAGCCATATCGATGCGCGCGGCCAGGCGCATATGGTCGATGTCTCGCCCAAGAGCGTCACCGAGCGCACGGCGACCGCCGAAGGGCGCATCATCATGCGCAAGGAGACACTTGATCTCGTGCTCGCCGGCAATGCGCTCAAGGGCGACGTGCTCGGCGCGGCGCGGCTTGCCGGCATCATGGCGGCCAAGCGCACGCACGGGCTGATCCCGCTCTGCCATCCGCTGCCGATCACCAAGGTGGAGATCGACATCAATCCTGAACACGCCCTGCCCGGCTTTATGGTGCAGGCGACGGTGAAGGTCGCAGGCCAGACCGGCGTCGAGATGGAAGCGCTGGTGGCGGTCTCGATCGCCTGCCTCACGATCTACGACATGGTCAAGGCAGTCGAGCGCGGCATGCGCATCGAGGGCATCCGCCTGCTGCACAAGAGCGGCGGCAAATCAGGCGAATATCGTGCCGAAAATTGAGTTGGTGCCGGTCGCCGAGGCGCGGGCGCGCATCTTGGCTGACGCCAAGCCGCTGCCGGCGGACGAGGCAAAGCTCGACGACGGGCTCGGCCGCGTCCTCACCGAGGATCTCAAAGCATTACGCACGCAGCCGCCCGCCGCCGTTTCGGCTATGGACGGCTATGCCGTGCGTGCCGCCGATGTGGAACAGGCGCCGGCCACGCTGAAGCTCATCGGCGAAGTCGCCGCTGGCCACCCCTTCGACGGCAAGGTCGGCAAAGGCGAAACGGCGCGCATCTTTACCGGCGGCGTCATGCCCGAGGGCAGCGACACCGTGGTGATCCAGGAGGTCACCGCGCGCGAAGGCGACAAGGTCACGATGAAGAAAAACACGGCCAAGGGCCGCAATGTGCGCCTGCAGGGCATTGACTTTAACGAGGGGCAGACGCTGCTGGCCAAGGGCCGACGCCTCAGCGCGCGCGACCTGATGCTCGCCGCCGCCATGAATTATCCCTCGCTCAGCGTGCATCGCCGCCCCAAGGTCGCCGTGCTCGGCACCGGCGACGAGCTGGTGGCACCGGGCTCAACGCCCGCGCTAGGCGAGATCGTCTATTCCAACGGCTTTGCCTTGCGCGCGCTTTGCCGCAGCGAGGGCGCCGAGGCGCTTGACCTGGGCGTTGCCCGTGACCGGCTCGATGACATCGCTTCGCGCGTGCGCAAGGCGCGTGATGCCGGCTGTGACGTGCTGGTGACCACCGGCGGCGCGTCCGTCGGCGAGCACGATCTGGTGCAGAAAGCGCTCGCCGCCGAAGGCCTTGCTTTGTCGTTCTGGCGGCTGGCGCTGCGGCCGGGCCGGCCGATGATGTACGGGCGGCTTTCCGGCATCCAGGTGCTCGGCCTGCCGGGAAATCCGGTTTCGTCTTACGTCTGCGCGTTTCTGTTCCTGGTGCCGCTCATCCGGCGCCTCGCAGGGCGCAACGACACCGATCTCGCGCGCTTTGAGGCCGTTCTTGGCCGCGATCTGCCGGCAAATGACGAGCGTGAGGACTATCTGCGCGCCACCCTCGCCGACGGCCCCAACGGGCCAATTGCTACCCCGTTACCGGCGCAGGACAGTTCCCTGATGGCGACGCTGGCCAAGGCCGATTGCCTGTTGATTCGGCCGGCCAATGCACCCGCGGCGGCCGCCGGTTCACATTGCGTCATACTTAAGTTCGCCCTGTAGCGGCCTTTCGAGTTTTTCACTCCAAATTAAATGGTTGCAGAACACATATGGAACGGATAGTGTTCGTTCATGATTTGTTTCTGGCCGATTCCGAGGCCGGCAGGGGAGAAACGATGCTGACCCGCAAGCAATTCGAGCTTTTGCGCTTCATCCACGAGCGGCTGACGGAAGCCGGCGTTCCGCCCTCCTTCGATGAAATGAAGGATGCGCTCGACCTGCGGTCGAAATCGGGCATCCACCGGCTGATTACGGCGCTGGAAGAGCGTGGCTTCATCCGCCGCCTGCCCAACCGGGCGCGCGCCATCGAAGTGATCAAGTTGCCCGATTCGGTTGCCCACGGCATCGGCGGTGGCCGCTCGCGCGGCTTCAACCCCAGCGTCATCGAAGGCGACCTCGGCCGCGTGCGGCAGACTTCCGAGGACGACAATAGCGGCCGCCCCATCGCCGTGCCGGTAATGGGCCGCATCGCCGCCGGCACGCCGATCGAGGCGATCCAGATGCGCAGCCACACCATCAACATGCCGGCGGACCTGCTGACGGCCGGCGAGCATTTCGCCCTCGAAGTGCGCGGCGACAGCATGATCGAGGCCGGTATTCTCGACGGCGACATCGCGCTCATCCGCCGCAGTGAGGCCGCCGATACCGGTGACATCGTGGTGGCGCTGATTGACGACGAGGAAGCTACCCTCAAACGCTTCCGCCGCCGCGGCGCCTCCATTGCGCTTGAGCCGGCCAACACGGCCTACGAGGTGCGGATTCTTCCACCCAACCGCGTGCGCATCCAGGGCAAGCTGGTGGGGCTGTTCCGGCGGTATTAGGCGCTAGCCGCAGCGTCGTTTTATCGTGCGGAGCTTCACGCGCACCTGTTGCGCGTTTTTAAGGCCGCTTCTCCGCATAAAAATATGTCAGCGCGTTGGCGGCTTCGAACAGCTTCATGTTCTTCGCCACATCGTAACGGCTCTCTTCCAGGCTTTCCGGGTCCCAATCGCTGCGCTCGGCGGCGAAAAAATCGCCGCCGTTCACGGCCCACATTTTGTGATTGTGCGGCATTATCGTCATCATTGGACCCCAGATGACGTTGAGGATCGTCAGATCCGCCGCGTGATAGTGCTTCTGGACTTCAGGGCGCTTCGGCTCGCCGATCCCTTTGAGAACGGCGATTGGGTCAGCGACCGCGCGCGCAACGACTTCGCGGACAAGCTTGTGCGATGAATCGGCCGCGAGTGCTGCCCGGCAATCTCCGGTGAATTGCTCAAGATCGAACATCTTGTCCCCTCCAGTTGGAGCGTATGGCTAGGAGAACAGTTGTGAACGCGGCGTCTAAATTAGCCGGCGGCTTTTTCTTTCGCCCAGGTGTCACGCAGGCCGATGGTGCGGTTGAATACCAGTTGCGCCGGCGTTAAATCTTTGTCGCGGCAGAAATAACCATTGCGCTCGAATTGCACGGGCACTTCGTTTTTCGTTTCTGACACGGCGCGCTCGACGCGGGCGTCGAGTACCTCCAGCGAATTCGGATTGAGGTCGGTGGTAAAGTTCTCGCCGCCGCTCGGATCCACCTTCGTGAACAGCGGATTGTACAGCCGCATCTCGGCCGGCATGGAATGCGCCGCCGACAGCCAATGGATAGTGCCCTTCACCTTGCGTCCGTCCGGCGCATTGCCGCCCTTGGTCGCCGGATCGTAGGTGCAGCGCAACTCGACCACGTTGCCCGCCGAATTCTTCTTCACCTCGCGGCAGGTGATGAAATAGGCGTAGCGCAGCCGTACTTCGCTGCCAGGAGCCAAGCGGAAGAATTTCTTCGGCGGGTTCTCCATGAAGTCATCCTGCTCGATGATGAGCTCGCGGCTGAACTTAATCTTGCGCGTGCCGGCCGCAGGATCGTCGGGATGATTGGCGGCATCAAGCTCCTCGACCTGTCCTTCCGGGTAATTCTCGATCACGACTTTCAAGGGTTTGAGCACCGCCATGCGCCGCAGCGCCGTCTTGTTCAGCGCCTCGCGTACGGAAAATTCGAACATGCCGGCATCGACCAGGCTGTTGGCCTTGGCGACGCCGATGCGCTTGATGAAATCGCGGATTGCCGTCGGCGGCACGCCGCGCCGACGCAGTCCGGCGAGCGTCGGCATGCGCGGATCGTCCCAGCCGGTCACGTGGCCGTCGCGCACCAGCGTCGTGAGCGCGCGCTTGGACAGCACGGTGTAGGTCAGATTGAGGCGGGCGAACTCGTATTGGCGTGGGCGCGACGGCACGTTCAAATTCTCGATACACCAGTCGTAGAGCGGCCGATGATCCTCGAATTCGAGCGTGCATAGCGAATGCGTAACGCCTTCGATGGCGTCAGACTGGCCATGCGCAAAGTCGTAGCTCGGGTAAATCTTCCACGCGGTGCCGGTGCGCGGATGGCTCGCGTGCAAAATCCGGTAGAGCACCGGGTCGCGCAGGTTGATGTTGCCCGAGCTCATATCGATCTTGGCGCGCAGCACCCGCGCGCCGTTTTCGAATTCGCCCGCGCGCATGCGGCGGAAGAGATCGAGATTCTCCTCCAGGCTGCGCTCGCGAAACGGACTATTCGTGCCCGGCTCGGTCAGCGTGCCGCGGTTGGCGCGGATATCGTCCTGTGTCTGGTCGTCGACATAAGCCTTGCCGGCGCGGATCAGGTCTTCGGCCCACCCGTAAAGCCGCTCGAAGTAGTCGGAGGCATGGAAAAGGTTCTTGCCCCAATCGAAGCCGAGCCAGCGCACGTCGCGCATGATGGCGTCTATATATTCCTGCTCTTCTTTTGTCGGGTTGGTGTCGTCGAAGCGCAGATTGCAGTGGCCGCCAAACTCCTGCGCCACACCGAAATTGAGAATGATCGACTTGGCGTGGCCGATATGCAGATAGCCGTTCGGCTCAGGGGGAAAGCGGGTCACCACCTCCTTGACGCGCCCGGCATCACGGTCGGCCTGGACGATGTCGCGGATGAAGTCGCGGCCGGCTTCCGCCGCCGCTTCACCCGGTGTCTTGACGTCTGCGGCCATGCCCGATGGTTCCTGATGCCAGCGGCTTCATGACGTGCCGCGCCGCTCGATGTCAAATGCGCTCTCGTTTTTTGCCGGAACTGTGGTAGAGGGGCGCGCGATGAGCGACCCTGTTGTCTCCCGTTTCGCACCCTCTCCCACAGGCTTCCTGCATATCGGCGGCGGGCGCACCGCGCTGTTCAACTGGCTCTATGCCCGTCACTTCGGCGGCATGATGCTGTTGCGTATCGAGGATACCGACCGTGAGCGCTCGACCGCCGCCGCCATCAACGCCATCATCGACGGGCTGACTTGGCTGGGGATTACCTGGGACGGCGAGATCGTGTTTCAGTTTTCCCGCGCCCAGCGCCACCGGCAGATCGCCGAGCAGTTGCTTGCCGCGGGCAAGGCCTACCGCTGCTACGCCAGCGCCGAGGAGCTTACCGTCATGCGCGAAGCGGCCCGCCGCGATGGCCGCTCCAAGCTTTATGACGGGCGCTGGCGCGACCGCGATCCAGCCGAAGCCCCGCCCGGGGTTAAACCGGTCATCCGCCTCAGGGCGCCGCTCGCCGGCCAGACGGTGATTGAGGACTCGGTGCAGGGCCGCGTGGTCTGGCAGAATTCCGATCTCGATGACCTTGTGCTGCTGCGCTCGGACGGCACGCCCACTTACATGCTGGCCGTCGTGGTGGACGACCATGACATGGGCATCACCCATGTGATCCGCGGCGATGATCACCTGACCAATGGCGCGCGGCAGAAGCACATCTACGAAGCGCTCGGCTGGAGCGTGCCGATCATGGCGCATATCCCGCTGATCCACGGTCCGGATGGCTCGAAGTTGTCCAAGCGCCACGGCGCGCTGGGGATCGATGCCTACCGCGCCATGGGCTATCTGCCGGCGGCGATGCGCAATTATCTGGTGCGGCTCGGCTGGGCGCATGGCGACCAGGAAATCTTTTCCACCGAGGAAATGATTGCCGCTTTCGATCTGCCGCAGATCGGCCGCTCACCGGCGCGCTTCGATTTTGCCAAGCTGGAAAATCTCAACGGCCACTACATCCGCGCAACCCCCAACGCCGAACTGATCGCGACGTTGGAGCAATTGCTGCCGCACATCGCCGGCGGCGAAGAACTCGCCAGCAAGATGACGCCGGCGCTGCGCAACAAGCTCATGACGGCCATGCCGGGATTGAAGGAGCGAGCCAAGACTTTAGTCGAACTGTTCGAGGCCACCCGCTTCCTTTGGGCCAGCCGCCCAATCGAGCTCGACGATAAGGCCAAGTCCATGCTGACGCCGGAGGCCAAGGGCCTTATTACGGCCGTCCTCCCGCAATTCGAGGCCAATGCCGACTGGACGGCGGCGACAATCGAGGCGGATGTTCGTGCTTTTGCGGACAAATCCGGCCTCAAGCTCGGCGCGGTCGCGCAGCCGCTGCGGGCGGCGCTCACCGGCCGGACCACCTCGCCACCGATCTTCGATGTCTTGGCGGTGCTCGGCCGCGAGGAAAGCCTGGCGCGGCTGCGCGATCAGGCCGGCTGATCAAATCTGCACACCTACCTCTCACCCGAGCGCAAGCTCGACATAAATCAATGACACTTACCTCCGTTGCGTTATCTTGCAGCGCACCATAGGATACCTTAAAGGAACAGTAGCCGGCACAACGCACCGCCGCTCCGGCGCATCGCTCCTCCCGGCTGAAATTAAGCGCATTGCTCGCTGCCAAATCGAGGGCTCGACCATGGACGCCAAAACCGACGCCAAGACCAAGAACAGCACGCTGACCATCGGCAACAAGAATTGGGATTTTCCGATTTATTCGGGAACTATCGGTCCTGATGTTGTGGATATCTCCAAGCTCTACAGCGTGAGCGGAGCCTTCACCTACGACCCCGGCTTCACCTCGACGGCAAGCTGCGAGTCCAAGATTACCTTCATCGACGGCGACGAAGGCATCTTGCTCTATCGCGGCTATCCGATCGAGCAACTGGCCGAGCACGGCGATTTCCTCGAGACCTGTTACCTGCTGCTCTACGGCGAATTGCCGACGCCGACGCAAAAAGCCGACTTTGACTATCGCGTCACGCGCCACACGATGGTGCACGAGCAGATGAGCCGGTTCTTCCAGGGCTTCCGCCGCGACGCGCATCCGATGGCGGTGATGACCGGCTCGATCGGCGCGCTGTCGGCCTTCTACCACGACTCGACCGACATCTCCGATCCGGTGCAGCGGATGATCGCCTCGATCCGCATGATCGCCAAGGTGCCTACGCTCGCCGCCATGGCCTACAAATATTCCATCGGCCAGCCGTTCGTCTATCCGAAGAACGATCTCGACTACTCCACCAATTTCCTGCGCATGTGCTACGCGGTGCCGACCGAGGATTACAAGCCGAACTCGGTGCTGGCGCGCGCGATGGACCGCATTTTCATCCTGCACGCCGACCACGAACAGAACGCCTCGACCTCGACCGTGCGGCTCGCCGGTTCCTCAGGCGCCAACCCGTTTGCCTGCATCGCCGCCGGCTGCGCCTGTCTCTGGGGGCCCGCTCATGGCGGGGCCAACGAGGCCGCGCTCAATATGCTGCGCGAGATTGGCAGCGTCGATCGCATCCCGGAATTCGTCAAGCGCTCGAAGGACAAGAATGACCCTTTCCGCCTGATGGGCTTCGGGCACCGCGTCTACAAGCATTACGATCCGCGCGCCAAGATCATGCAGAAGACCTGCCACGAGGTCTTGAACGAGCTCGGCATCAAGGACGATCCGCTGCTCGACGTCGCCATGGAGCTGGAAAAAATCGCGCTGCACGATGACTATTTCATTGAGAAGAAGCTCTATCCGAACATCGACTTCTATTCGGGCATCACGCTCAAGGCGATGGGCTTCCCCACTACCATGTTCACCGTGCTATTTGCCGTGGCGCGCACGGTCGGCTGGATCGCGCAGTGGAAGGAAATGATCGAGGATCCACATCAGAAGATCGGGCGACCGCGCCAGCTCTATACCGGCGCCACGCAGCGCGACTACGTGCCGATCTCGCGGCGGAAGTAAGCGGGTCAATTGATCGCGACGGCCTTGCCCTCGGATGCGGAGCGCAGCAGCGCGTCGATCAGGTGCATGACTTTCAACGATTCCCTGCCGCTGACCATTGGCTCGCGGTTCTGATCAATCGCGTCGAAAAAATCCACGATTAGCGCCTTGTGCGCGTCGTTGGTGAAGGCCATCGGATCGGCGCCGCCGCTCTTTGAGACTGCGCCCTCGTGGTGCACGTGGCGGCCATCCTTGAAATAGATGTCGAGCGTTTCCGCACTGAGCACCGCTGTCGCCTTTTCGCCGGCAAGCTCGATGCGCTCAGGGAATCCCGGATAGGCGACGGTCGTTGCATCGATGGTGCCGATGGCGCCGTTTGCAAATTCGATTACGCCGCAGGCGATATCTTCGGTGTCGATCTTGCGCAGCGGCGAGGTCTTGGCAAAGGCGGTGACCCTGGCGATGGGTCCGGTGAGACTCTGAAACAAATCGAGCGTATGGATCGCCTGCGTGATTAACACTCCGCCGCCGTCCCGCGCCTTCATGCCGCGGCCGGATTGCGCGAAATATTCGGGCGGACGCCACCAGCGGATCGAGGCCGAGCCCGAAACCAGCGCGCCGAGCTCGCCGCCTGTGACGGCCGCGTGCAGCTTGCGCGAGGCATCACGAAAACGGTGCTGCAGCATGATGGCGAACTTGCACCCTGCCTTTTCCATGGCGGCAATGCCCTTGGCGGCACGCTCGCTGGTCACATCGATCGGCTTTTCCAGCAGCACGTGTTTGCCGGCGGCGGCGCAACGCTCGACCTGCTCCAGGTGCGTCGTCGGCGGCGTCAGCAGGAACACGACGCCGATGCTGCGGTCGGCCAGGACTTGATCAAGCGCCTCCGCAACCGGATGTCTGCTGGCGGCGGCGAACGCCTTGCGCCGCGCGGAGCTTTGCGTAAAGCAGGCTGCGATTTCGACGCGACCGGCGAGTTCTTCCAAGCTTTGCAGATGTGGCTTCAGCGCCATGCCAAGACCGACAATGGCGACGCGATGTTTGCTCATCAGCCTGCCGCGTTGCCGTTGGTCTTGCCGTTGCCGTTGCGCTTCGCCGCCTTGGCGCCGTTGTAGGCCCAGGTCAAGTAAGCGCCGCCCCAAGAAAAGCCGCCGCCGAACGCCGCAAGCAGCAGGCGGTCGCCAGTCTTGAGCTTGTCTTCGTAGTCCCAGAGGCACAGCGGGATCGTCGCCGTGGTCGTGTTGCCGTATTTCTGGATCGTGAACATCACTTTTTCCAGCGGTAAGCCGAGGCGCGCTGCCGTCGTTTCGATGATGCGGCGGTTGGCCTGATGCGGCACCACCCAATCGATCATGTCGGCGCGCAGATTGTTGCGCGCCATGATGTCGCGGGTGACTTCCGACATGCCGGCGACGGCGCACTTATAGACCTGCGCGCCCTCCTGGTAGACGTAATGGAGACGCTTGGCTACGGTCTCGGCGGTCGGCGGCATGCGGCTGCCGCCGGCCTTCTGGTGCAGGTGTTTCAATCCCGAACCGTCCGAATGCAAAACCGTATCGAGGATGCCGTAGTCGGTGTTCGGCTCCAGCAGAACCGCGGCGGCGCCGTCGCCGAACAGCACACAGGTAGCGCGGTCGGTATAGTCGACGATGGCCGACATCTTGTCGGCACCAACGACGACAACTTTCTTGTAGGTGCCGGCGGTGATGAACTGGCGGGCACAGGTCAGCGCATAGATAAATCCCGAGCAGGCGGCCTGAACATCGAAGCTTCCGATGTTGCGGATGCCGACCATGTCGCAGATCAAATTGGCCGTGCAGGGATGCACGAAATCTGGCGTCGTCGTCGCGCAGATCAGCAGTTCGACGTCTTCGGGCCTGGTATTCGTCTTGGCGAGCAGGCCGCGCACAGCTTCCGCACCCATGTGCGACGAGCCTAGCCCCTCACCTTTGAGAATGCGCCGTTCCTTGATGCCGGTGCGCTCGGTGATCCAAGCGTCTGTGGTGTCCACCATGCGCGCAAGTTCCGCATTGGTGAGTACGTCCGGCGGTACGTAACCGTGGACTCCGGCAATTGCAGCGAGGGCTGGGATAGGCAAAGCGGGGAATCTCTTTTTATGACAGGTCAAACTACGCTGTTATCGGCGGTCGCGCCACTGTTTCGCGCCCGGGCTGGTTCAAATGGCCGGCACACTGCAACACCGCCGCCGCGGCGCGGTCGCTGGGAACTGCATGGCCGATCTCCATGACGGCGTCCAGCCGTCCGAAAGCATCGAGCTGATGGTGGCGCTCGGGCGTATCCGACATCAACGGTAGCAGCGCCCGCGCCAGCGCGATCGGCGTACAAGCCCGTTGCAGGACTTCCGGAACGGCTTTCTCGCCTAGCACCAGATTGGCCAAAATAATCGACGGCACTTTCACCGTCATGTGGCCGACAAGTTCTTCGAGCAGCGAGATCTTGTAGCCGGCAACCATGGGCACGCCGGCTACCGCCAATTCCAGCGTCGACGTGCCGGACTTGGTCAGCGCCGCACGCGCCGTGCGGAATGCCGCATCCTTTTCCGCCGGCTCGGTCACCACGCGCGCCGGCACCTTCCAATATTCGACCCAAGTGCGCACCACGTCGGCAAGGTGAGGCACGGCCGGAACGACGGCTTCCAGCCCGCCGATCCGATTGCTCACCAGCGCCACGGCCTTGCCAAACACGCCCGCCATACGCTGAATTTCCCCGGCGCGGCTGCCCGGCAACACCAGTAGAAACGGCGGATCGGCAAGACGGCGGCGTGCTTCCGCGGCGTTGGGGCGCAGCGCGGCCGCGCGCTCGCTCAACGGATGACCGACATAGGTGCAGGGTGGCCCGCCCAATTTCCACAGCGCCGCCGGCTCGAACGGCAACAGCGCCAGCACCTGATCGACGTAGGCGCGCATGGCGCGCGCGCGGCCCGGCCGCCACGCCCAGACCGAAGGGCAGACATAATCGACAACCGGAATCGTCGGCGCGCGTTCGCGCACACGGCGCGCCACCCGATGGGTAAATTCAGGGCTGTCGATGATCACCAGCACATCAGGTCGCGCGGCAACGGCCGCGTCGGCCGTCTCTCGGATGCGCCGGAGAATTTTCGTCAATCGCATCGGGATCGCGGCAAACCCGATGATCGCCAGGTCGCCAAGTGGAAATAGGCTGGCGAGTCCCTCGGCTGCCATCTGCGCGCCGCCAACGCCGGAGAAACGAACCCGCCCGCCGCAACGTTGCTTAAGCGCCCGCATCAAAGCGGCGCCAAGCCGATCGCCGGATTCTTCGCCGGCGACGAAGAAGACATGCAGCTCCGCCGCGGCCGGTTCGTGCGCTGCCGGCGCCACGTTCATGGCTTATCTCCGGCGCCGATACCGGCGACGAAAATATTCGCAGTGTCCGCCTCCGCTCTAACCCGTTCCGGCTCGGCAATGATGGTCTCGCCCGCCACGACGGCAATGCCGGCAAGCCCGGCGCGCACCACGCCGTCAACCGTCCGCGGACCGATCGAGGGCAGATCGAAGCGCCGGTCCTGACCGGGCTTTGCCGCCTTCACCAGCACGCCACCGGCCGCCGCCGCGCGCAGGCGGCCGTTGGCGCGCATCTCGGCAACGCGCTCCAACATTTGATCGGTGCCTTCGGCGGCTTCCACCGCGAGAACATGCTTGCCCGAGACCACCACCGCCTGGCCAACATCGAACGGTCCGATGGCTCGCAGGCAATCAAACCCGATGGCGATGTCATCACGGTCGCGCTGCGACGCCTGCGCGCGACCGAGCGGGCCCTCCGGCACGAGAATTTCTGGCGCCACCTCATGCGCGCCCAACACGCGAAAGCCCTCCTGTTCCAGAATTTTTCCCATGCCGGACAACAGGTGATTGTCGCCGCCGCGATAGGCCGCGATCACGCGCGGCATGATCATGAGCGCCTCGAGGTCCGGGCGGACGCTCCATAGCGACGGCCGCACCAGCGATCCGATAAAGACCACGTCGCGGCATCCGGCGGCGCGAGCAAGACGCATGAATTTGCCGATTTGGCCGATATGGACCCAGTGATGCGGAAAACGTTCGAAACCTGGCCCTTCGGCTGCGCCGCGCAGCGCAAACAGCACCACGGCGCGGCCGCGCCCGGCAACCGACTGCGCCACCGCCAGCGGCATCGTTCCGCCGCCGCAAATCAGCGCCAGCGGACCTTCCTTGTTCAAGGCCGGCGCCGCATTCATGCGTCCTCATCAATCTCGCCGCGTTGGCCGGCCGTGGTCAGCAAGCGCTTTCCAGCGCGGATGAAATCGATCATCGCCATCACCAGCGCATGCCCGCTGTTCTCTGCTGCCAAGCGTTCGAGCCGCGCACGGAATTCGCCCGCGCCGAAAAACAGTTCGCGATACGCCGCGCGATAGCGCTGGATGTCGGCTTTGGCAAAGCCGCGCCGGCGCATGCCGATCACATTGAGCCCCACGAGATGCGCCAGCGGCCCCTGCGCCATGCCCCAGGGGATCACATCGGCGCGCGCGCCGCTCAGGCCGACGATCATCGCGCCTTCGCCGATGCGCACGAACTGGCGCGCCGCGGCGCCGCCGCCGAATAGAACGTTATCACCGACGCTGACGTGGCCGGCCAGCATCACATTGTTGGCGAAGGTCACGTTGTTGCCGATCTTGCAGTCGTGCGCCACATGCGAGCCGACCATGAAAAAGCAGTGGTCGCCGACTTTCGTCAGGCCACCATCGGCTTCGGTGCCTATATTCATGGTGACATGTTCGCGGATGTCGCAGTCGACGCCGATCACCAGGCGCGTCGGGCCGCCGCGATATTTCACCGATTGCGGCGGAGAACCGAGCGAGGTGAAAGGATAAATGACCGTGCGCGCGCCGATCGAGGTGTGGCCGTTGACGTTGACGTGCGCAACAAGGCGGCAGCCGTCGGCGAGCGTGGCATGGGCGCCAACGGTGCAATAAGGGCCGATCGACACGTCTTGTCCGATCACCGCCCCGCTTTCGATCCGCGCGGTGGGATCGATCATCGCTGCGCTCATACGTCGTTGATCATCGCGCCGACCTCGGCTTCGGCGACGACCTGGCCGGCGACCTTGGCCTCACAGCCGTACCACCACATGTTGCGCCGCTGGGCGATGCGGATCAGGTGATACTCGACGGTCTCGCCCGGCACTACGGGCTTGCGGAATTTGGCTTTGTTGATGGTCATGAAATAGACCGACTTTGGCTTGACCGATCCGGTCGCGAGAATGCACAGCACGCCGCCGGTCTGCGCCATGCCCTCGATCAGCAGCACGCCGGGGAATACCGGATTGCCGGGAAAGTGCCCCTGAAAATGCGGCTCATTGAAGGTGATGTTCTTCATGCCAACGCCGGATTGATCGCCGCAGATATCGATCACCCGGTCGATCATCAGAAACGGATAACGGTGCGGCAGCAATTTGAGGATGACCGCTATATCCGCTGATTCAAGCTTGGTAACGGCGTCGTCCATCGCTTAATCGCTTTCCGTCGTTTCGTCTTCCGCCTTGTTGCGCGCCAGTCTTGTCAGCGCCTTCATTTCTCTGAGCCACACTTTCATCGGCTTGGCCGGCGTTCCACACCAGCGCTCACCGGCAGGTACGTCGCCGTGCACGTTGCTGGTGGCGGCAATTTGCGCGCCCTCGCCGACTGTCACCTGATTGTTTAGGCCGGCACGCGCGCCGAGCACAACAAAGTCTTCCAACGTCGCGCTGCCGGAAATTCCCGTCTGCGCCACCAGCACACAATGGCGGCCGATGCTCACATTGTGGCCAATCTGCACCAGATTGTCGATCTTGGTGCCTTCGCCGATGACGGTATCGCGGATTGCACCGCGGTCGATCGTCGTACCCGCGCCGATTTCGACCTCGTCCTGGATGATGACTCGCGCGACCTGGGGAATCTTGAGGTGCCCTTTGCCGCTCATGACGTAGCCGAAGCCGTCCTGACCGATCTTGCAGCCGGGATGAATGATGACGCGGTCGCCTATCAGCGCATGACTGATGACGGCCCCAGCGCCAATCGCGCAATCGCGGCCCACACGTACTTCGGCGCCGATCACGGCGCCCGCGCCGACAAGGGTGCCGGTGCCGATTTCGGCGCGCGGGCCGATGACCGCACCGGGATCGACGATGACGCCACCTTCCAGCCGCGCCTGCGGATGCACATGCGCGCCGGTGATGCCGGCAGCCGCGTATAGCGACGATGGCTGCAACGCCTGCGGGAACAACTGGCGCGCGACCGCGACAAATCCGTGAAACGGCTCGGCCACGATCAGCGCGGCGACCAACCCGGGCAAGCGGGGGGCAAGCGCCGCCGTGGTCAGGCAGGCGCCAGCATGCGTCTTGGCCGCCACTGCCGCGAAACGCTGCTTGTCAAAGAAGGTGATATCGGAGGGGCCGGCAATATCGAGCGGCGCGACATTGACAATGCGGCGCTGACGCACCGGCGCGGCCAGCGCCGCGACGCCGACCAGGGTCGCGATCTCTTCGAGCGTGAGGCCGCCACCGCGTGTCAGGAATACCGGTTCACTCATGCCACTGCCGCCGTGCTGCTCTAAAGTCTGATCAGGTCCGGCTAAGGCGGCCAGCATCAGACCATGATCAAAATGACGTGCCGCCGCTGAAGCGGAAGAATTGCGTCTTGTCGTACGGTTGTTTGGTCAGCGCATAGGCAAAATCGAAGCGCAACGGACCAAGCGGAGAATCCCAGATTAATCCCACGCCGACCGACGAACGCATCGCCGCCGAATCGCCGACTGTCAATGTCTCGCCGGTGACACTCCAATACGTCGGCCCCTTGTAGTTCCATAGCGATCCGGCGTCGGCGAAGGCGGCAAGCCTGATGCCGATCTCTTTCGGCAGGAAATAGAGCGGGGTTTGCGCTTCGAAGCTAGCGCCCCAGAACATGCTGCCACCGAGCGCATCTTGGGTGGGCGACGTCAAGTCGCGCGGCCCGATGCCTGATGGGGCAAAGCCGCGAACAAGGTTCGCGCCCATCTGGAATTGATCCAGCGAGCGCAACTGCTGGCCGCCCCATGCATTCACAACGCCGCCCTGCAAATGCAGGACGCCGACGACGTCCGGAAATACTTCGTAATAATTTTTCACGTCGGCGCTCAAGCGGTTGAAGTCGACATTGCCGCCAACGCCAGCAAAGTCTTGCTTGAGTTCGGCGAAAAGACCACTGGTCGGGTTTCTGTTGTTGTCGAGGGTATTGTAGGCAAGCGTATAGCCGACCAGCGACGTCACCGTCGCACCGTTGGCGAGCGCAATTCGGATCGGCAACGACGTTTCGCCGTTGGCGTAACAGCCGTTTGGAACATTAACAACGTTGTCCGTGTTGCCCAAGCCGCCCTCGTTAGAGGTATTAACCCCGGGGCCGCCATTAATCAGCGCGTTGTTGGACAGCATACAGTCGTTCAAATAAGTCGGCAGCGTAATCTCCTGCCGATAGAGCGAATAGCGCGGTTGGAACGCCAGTTCCTCGGTTAGCGCGAAGCCAAGCCGCAAATTAATGCCGGCCGTCTTTGTATTGTACGACAAGTACGAATTGGCCAGACCTTCCTTCCAGAACACGTCGATGCCGCCAGCCATGCGATAGCCTAGCAGGTAAGGCTCGACAAACGACAAATCGACACCGCGCGTATACTGGCCATAAGTCACCGCCGCCTTGGCGAATTGGCCGCGGCCCATGAGATTTCGTTCAGCGACACTCGCCGTTGCGATAAAACCTTCGGACGTAGAGTACCCGCCAGAGATGGAGAATTCGCCGGTCGATTTTTCCTCGACGTTGACGTCGACGACCACCCGGTCCGGCGCCGAGCCGGGCTCGTTGGTAATCTTCACGGTCTTGAAGAAATCGAGGTTCTTCAGGCGGCGTTCGGCGCGGTCGATAAGCGCGCGATTATAGGCGTCGCCTTCGCCGATATCGAACTCGCGGCGGATCACATAGTCACGCGTGCGGGTGTTGCCGTGAATATTGATGCGCTCGATATAGGCACGCACGCCCTCTTCGACCACGAACACCAGACTGATCGTGTGGGCCTGGAAATTGCGGTCGCCGCGCGGGCGTACATTGGCGAAAGCATAACCGTGCTTGGCCGCCTCGATCGTCATCGCCTCGACCGATTTTTCCACCAGATCCGCGTTGTAGACGCTGCCCGCGCTTAACTTGATCCTGCTGCGCAGCGACGCCGGATTGATGGCACGCACGTTCGACACCACCTCGATGGTGCCGACATGATATTGGCTGCCTTCATCGATCGTGAACGTGACGATGAAGCCTTTTTTGGCCGGATCGTAGACGCCAGTTGCCGACACGACGCGAACGTCGGCATAGCCGTGCTGGAGATAGAAGCGGCGCAGCAAGTCGCGGTCGGCTTCGATACGGTCGGGGTCGTAGATGTCGGTGGTTTGTAGGAAGCTCAGCCAGTTGCTTTTGGACGTCTTGATCACGTTCATCAGGCGGCCCGACGAGAACGCGTGGATACCGACGAAGTTGATTTCCTTGACCCCAGTCTTCGCGCCTTCCTTGATTTCGAACACCAGGTTGACCCGGTTGTTCGGCAGCTCGATGATTTTCGGATCGACGTGCACGTCAAATTGGCCGCTGCGCTGGTAGATCTCGATGATCCGCTGCACGTCGGCCTGGACGGTGGCCTTCGATAGCGTGCCGCGCGGTTTCGATTGCACTTCGGCTTTGAGTTGCTCGTCCTTGGCCTTTTTGTTGCCCTCGAAGGCCACCTGGTTGATGACCGGGGCCTCGACCACGGTGACGACGATCCGCGCGCCGGGGTGGCTGATATGGACGTCCTCAAAGAGGCCGGTGCCATAAAGCGCTTTCAGGGCGTCATCGATTTCCGCGGGCCCCAAGCGCCCGCCCGGACCGGGCTTGAAATACGAACGGATGGTCACGGTCTCGACGCGCCGATTACCCTCAACGACGATCGAATTGACCGATTGCGCCGCAGCAACGCCCGAAGACGCCACGCTCGCCACGCCGGTACCGACAAGGATACCCCCGAGGACCACCCAGCAAACCGCCAGCCCTCGCACGACCCGAAGATACAGTCCCATGCGCTACGCGCCCTTTTGATCCTTGCGGCCGCCCCCGCTGCGGATTCGACCGGCTGTCGGGCTAGCTTTTGCCTGCTTTGTACAGCGTTTCATTCGCGCTGCAAACGAACTTCCCAGGCCAAGTTTGCCTTTCCCCTCAAAAAGTTGCCCCCAAACAACGATCCCGATGCGGCGAATTAGAGGATGTCATTAAAGGTTGCAGAAATCATCAACACGAAGATATTTCCTGCGCCTTGCGAGCGGCCAACTCCGGTGAATCCGGGGCTTAGGATCCGCTGCAAACGCCGATTTTGGTGAACCAGGCCCACTGGCACAGGTCATTTCGCATGGCGAAGCCCATCAGCAGCAAAACCAGGACCAGTCCGACCCGGAAACCGACCTCAAGGGTCCGCTCCGGCAGCGGCCGGCCACGGACCGCCTCGATTCCGTAGAACAAAAGGTGACCACCATCGAGCAACGGAATCGGGAACAGGTTCAGCAGCCCGATCGATATTGATAGCACAGCGGTCAAATCGATCAGCGCCGTGAAGCCAGCGGCCGCGACCTGGCCGGACACCTGGGCGATGCGGATAGGCCCACCGAGTTGATCGGCCGACTCTCTGCCCGTGAATACGCCGCCGATGTAGAACAGCGTGCGCTGGATCACGTACCAGGTTTTTTGCACGCCGAGCCCAAGCGCCGTCAGCGGCCCGACCTTCTCCGTCTTGATGTCACCCGCCGCCATCGAGCGGCTGATGCCGAGGATGCCGACTTTCTGCACGTTGCCGAAGTTGTCCTTGATCTCCCTGAGTTCGGGAATGGCCTTGAGCGTGCGATGCTCGCCGCCGCGGTCGATCTCGATCGACAACGGCTCGCCGGCGCTGACGCTGACGATGCGCTGCATGTCGGAGAAGCTGTCGATCCTTTCTCCGCTGATGGCGAGAACGAGATCGCCCGGCTTGAACCCGGCCGTCGCGGCCGCGCTGTTGGGCTGCACGGCGTCGACGCGCGCGCTGGTCGTCTGCTTGCCGACGACCAGGAAAATTCCGGCGAAGATCAGGACGGCCAGGATGAAATTCGCGACCGGGCCCGCCGCCACCACGGCAGCGCGCTTGCCGACCGGCTGATGCACGAAGCTGTCTTTCTTTTCTTCCTCGCTCATGACGGCCGCCGCCGCTTGGTCGGGCGCGCTGGCCGCATTGTCGTCGCCGAAAAATTTCACATAGCCGCCAAGCGGCACCGCGGCGATCTTCCAGCGCGTGCCATAACGGTCGTAGAAGCCGGCAATCTCGGGGCCGAAACCGATCGAGAAGGCGAGCACGCGAATGCCGCACAGCCGCGCCACGAGAAAGTGGCCAAGCTCGTGAAAAAACACGACCACCGTCAAAACGAAGAGGAATGGAACGATATATCCGGCGACGCCGTCGCCGAAGGCGCTCAGGCCCCCCAGTATTTCCGTACTCATCGCACCACCGTCCTATTCTCTTGGCGTTTAAACGGTAACCAAAAGCTTACTAGGATGCCTTTGCGGCAATTTCAGGCAAGAGGTCCCGCGCCAGACTTCTCGCAATATGGTCAACGGCCAAAGCGGCCTCGATTGCGGCCGGTTCGCCCATCAGTCCCCGGGATTGCGCCGCTTCCAGCGTCGCCTCGACCAAAGCGGTAATTCCGGTAAAACCGATGCGGCCGGCGATGAATTCGCCGACCGCGACCTCGTCGGCCGCGTTAAGCACGGTCGGCGCCGCCCCGCCCGCCTGCAAGGCCCGCCGCGCCAGCGCCAGCGCCGGGAAGCGGCTGACATCCGGCGCCTCGAATGTGAGCGCGCCGATCTGCGCCAGATCGAGCCGCGGCGCCGGCCCATCGATGCGGCGCGGCCAGGCCAGGCAATGGGCGATAGGCGTGCGCATGTCGGGGCTGCCGAGCTGGGCCACGACCGAGCCGTCGCGGAATTCGACCATGCCATGCACCACCGATTGCGGATGCACCAGCACGTCGATTTCTTCCGGCTTGAGCGCGAACAGGTGATGCGCTTCGATCAATTCGAGACCCTTGTTCATCATGCTCGCGGAGTCGACGGTGATCTTCAGCCCCATCGTCCACTTCGGATGACGCAATGCCTGTTCCGGGGTCGCCGTCTTGATTGCCTCGAGCGACCACGCGCGGAACGGTCCACCCGAAGCGGTGATGATGACGCGCTTGACGTCTTCGCGCAGTCCGGCGGCGAGCGCCTGAAATACCGCGTTGTGCTCGGAGTCGACCGGCAGCACGGTGGCGCCGGCAACCGCGGCGCGGCGCATGAACAGCGCGCCGGCGCAGACCAGGCATTCCTTGTTGGCGAGCGCGACGGTGGCGCCCCGCTCGATCGCGGCCAGCGTCGGCTTGAGACCGATGGCGCCGCTGATCGCCGCCATCACCCAATCGGCCGGGCGTTCCGCCGCGTTCTTGAGCGCTGCCTCGCCGGCCGCGGCCTCGATGCCGGAGCCCGACAGCGCGCTCTTGAGGTCGTCATAGGCGGCAGGATCGGCGACCACCGCGAAACGCGCGCCAACCTCGCGGGCGATCTTTGCCAGCAACGCGGCATTGCGCCGCGCGGTCAAGGCTTCAACCCGAAAGCGGCCGGGCTCGCGCTTGATCAAATCGATGGTGCTCGCGCCGATCGAGCCGGTGGCGCCGAGGATGGTGATGCTGCGCGGCGCCGCCGCCGGCAGCGGTTGTGAGCGCGCAAGGCCAAGTGGACGACCGACCGAATTCATGCGCTCACCATACCAGCAGCCCGCGCGCGGCGTTGTCGAATCCTTCGTGCGCCACCCCGATCATCGCCGCGACGAGCGCCGCCGCCCAAAATCCGTCCAGCCGGTCCATGACGCCGCCGTGGCCGGGAATTATGTGGCTCGCGTCCTTGGCGCCGAAACGGCGCTTGATCCATGACTTCCAGAAGATCGCCAAGTTGCGCCATCACCGACAAGAGCACCGCGATCGCGGCGACCGGGAAAAGCGCGGCCGAGCCGAACCCGCGCGCCACCAGCAACGCCGCGACAATTGCGCCAAGCGTGCCGGCGATCGCGCCGGCCCAGGTTTTTTTCGGGCTAATCGCCGGCATCAATTTCGGTCCGCCAATCGCCCGGCCGGCGAAATAGCCGAGAATGTCCGTCGTCCACACGATCGCGAACAAGAGCAGAATGGCGAAAAATCCGAATCCGGCATCGGCGCGCAAGACGATCGGCGCCACCAGCATGGCGCCGGCATACCCGATGCCGCCAACGTGCCAAACCGCGCCCGCGACCAGCTTGCTCCATTCCCACAACACCGCCGCCGCCGCCACGACCCAAAACGCGGCAAAAGGCCAACCGCCGAGATAAGCCGCCGCCAGCGCCAGCGGCGCCAGCACAGCGGCGGAGCCGATGCGCAGCGCCAAATTATTGTGTGTGGCGGACACGCCAGCGCGAGGATCGCCGTGTCCGGACACCGGGTCGGCATCAAGCACCGCTCAAGACCCGGTCTTCGCGATGAGCCCGCCGAAGCGGCGCTCGCGTTGGCGGTATTCGCGGATCGCGGCCTCGAGCACGGCGCGATCAAAGTCCGGCCAATTGACCGACACGAACACCAATTCGCTATAGGCCGATTGCCAGAGCAGGAAATTGGACAGCCGCTGCTCGCCGCTGGTGCGGATGATCAGATCGGGATCGGGCAAGTCGGGTGCGTCAAGAAAACGGGCGACGGTCTCTACCGTCACATCGGCCGGGCTCAGCCGGCCTTGCGCCACGTCTTCGGCGATACGGCGCGCGGCGCACGCGATCTCCTGCCGCGCGCCGTAATTGAACGCGACCACCAGCGTGAGCTTGTCGTTAGCGCGCGTGAGTTCCTCCGCCTCGACAAGCAGCCGGCCGATGTCCGCATCAAGGTCGGTGCGCTCGCCGATGATGCGCACACGCACGCCGCTCTTGTGCAATTCAGCCAAATCGTTGCGGATGAAGCGGCGCAACAATCCCATCAGCTCGCCCACTTCGGCGGCCGGCCGCGACCAGTTTTCCGCGCTGAAGGAAAAAATGGTGACGATCTCGATGCCGAGGTCGCCGGCGGCGCGGATGGTCCGGCGCAGTGCCTCGACGCCGCGCCGGTGCCCCTCGCCGCGAGGCACGCCGCGCGCCGCCGCCCAGCGTCCGTTGCCGTCCATGATGATGGCGACATGGCGAGGCACGTCGAACGCAGCTTGCACGCCTTGCGGGACCTTAGCCTCTGACATGTTCGTTGCGATCCTCAGACGGTGAGGATCTCCTTTTCCTTGGACGAAAGCATGTGGTCGATTTCGCTGATCGTCGAATCCGTCAACTTCTGGATATCGGCGGAAAAGCGGTCGTGATCGTCCTTGCTGATCTTGTGATCCTTTTCCTGCTTTTTGACCACATCGAGGCCGTCACGACGAACGTGGCGCGCAGCAACGCGCGCGGCTTCCGCGTATTTATGCGCAACCTTGACCAGTTCCTTGCGCCGCTCCTCGTTGAGTTCGGGGATGCGCAGCCGCAGCGTCTGCCCTTCGGTCGCCGGCGACAAGCCGAGATTGGAGTTGACGATCGCCTTTTCCACCGCATGCACCAGCGAGCGATCCCAGACATTGACGCTGATGAGCCGCGGCTCGGGGATGGTGACGCTGGCCACCTGGTTGAGCGGCATCTGCGCACCATAGGCGTCGACCATCACCGGGTCGAGCATATGCATGGAGGCTCTGCCCGTGCGCAGTCCGGACAGCTCGGTCTTGAGCACCGCGACGGCGCCCTGCATGCGCCGTTTGATTTCGTTCATGTCGTGTGTTGCATCTGCCATTGCGTTTCCCCCGGACACGTTTTTGCGTGCAACGCGCCAGTCACTTTTTGCACATGAGCTTGTCCGAAACCCGTTTCCCGCTTTTCGGGATCATGTGCTATCCTACGACAGTCGCCCTGCCTTTGCCGCGCAGCACGGCTGCAATCGCATCCGCCCCGCGGATCGAAAAAACGATGATAGGCATGCGGGTCTCGCGGGCAAGCGCGAAGGCGGCGCCATCCATCACCCGCAGGTCCTTTTCGATCGCTTCCTGGTGGCTGAGGCGTTCGTAGCGCTTGGCTTTCGGATCCTTCTTCGGGTCGGCGGTATAGACGCCGTCCACGTTGGTCGCCTTGAGCACCGCCTCGCAGTTGAGTTCCGCCGCGCGCAGCACGGCCGTAGTGTCGGTGGTGAAATATGGATTGCCGGTGCCGGCAGCGAGCAGTACAATGCGGCCCTTGCCGAGGTTTTTCACGGCGCGTTTGCGGTTATAGGTTTCGCACACCGAGGGCATGGCCAGCGCCGACAGCGTGCGCGCCTCATGCCCCTGCCGCTCGATGGCGGCTTCCAGCACCAGGCAATTCATCACCGTCGCCAGCATGCCCATGGTGTCTCCCACGGGGCGCGGCACGCCGCGCGCCGAAACCTGCACGCCGCGGAAGATATTGCCGCCGCCGACCACGACACCAAGCTCGACGCCGAGCTTTGCCGCCTTGACCAGATCGGAGGCGAGCGTTTCCACCATCGCCGGATCGATGCCGAAATCCTGGACTCCGCTCAGCGCTTCGCCGGAGAGCTTCACGATGACGCGTCGGTAGGCCGGGTCAATCATCTTTTCCGATCCCCCGACGGAGCGTAGTCAGCTCTGCCCCGCCGTGGCTGCGACTTCTGCGGCGAAGTCGGTTTCCTGCTTCTCGATGCCTTCGCCGAGCGCAAAGCGCACGAAACCAGTGAGCTTGATCGGCGCGCCGACCTTGCCTTCGGCTTCTTTCAGCGCCTGCGCCACGCTCTTCTTGCCGCTATCGTCGAAGATGAACGGCTGCTCGAGCAGGGTCTGCTCCTTGTAAAAAGTTTTCAGCCCCGACTCGACGATTTTCTCGATCATGGCCTCCGGCTTGCCCTGCTGACGAAATTTGTCGACAAGAATATCCTTTTCGCGCTTGACTACCGATGGGTCGACGCCGGACGGGTCGATCGCGGTCGGATTGGTGGACGCAATATGCATCGCCACCTGCCGCCCGATGGCGGCGAGTTCGTCAGATTTTCCATTCGACTCCAGGCCGACCAACACACCGATGCGGCCTAGCCCATCGCTGACCGACGCGTGCACGTACGAGCCGATGGCGCCCTTGCCGACGCTGACAGCGCCGGCGCGGCGCAGCGTCATATTCTCACCGATCTTGGCGATGGTGTCGGAAATGGATTCGGCGACGGTAATGCTGCCGGCTTTAGTGGCGTTGATTTTCGCCACGTCGGTGCCGGCGGTGAGCGCGACATTGGCGATCATTTTGACGAGACCCTGGAACAGGTCGTTGCGGGCGACGAAATCGGTCTCGGAATTGACTTCCACCACCACGCCCTTGCTGCCCGTGACGGCGACGCCGATCAGGCCTTCGGCAGCGACGCGGCCCGCCTTTTTGGCCGCCTTTGACAGGCCCTTCTTGCGCAGCCAGTCGACGGCCGCCTGCATGTCGCCTTTGGTCTCGGCGAGCGCGCCTTTGCAATCCATCATGCCGGCGCCGGTCGTCTCGCGCAGTTCCTTGACCATCTGAGCGGTGATATTCGACATCGCTATTCCTTTTCATCGTCAGCAATTACGACAGATGTGGTGATTGCCGACGTTCCTCTCAAACGCGGCAATTATTCGGCTTCCGCGGTCAATTCCTTGGCCTTGGCGATCCAGACGGGAACGCGGCCGGGCAGGCCCACTTCCTCGCCAACATTGTGCGCGGCCTTTTCGTTGAGCTCCGCGATCTGCGAAAAATGGAAGATGCCGAGATCGTTGAGTTGCTTTTCGATCGCCGGCGAGATACCGGGCAGCTTCTTGAGATCGTCGGCAACGCCGCGCGGACCGGGAAGTTGCTCGAAGCCGAGTTCGCTGAGCCCGGGCTGCGTCGGCACAGCTTCAACAATCGGCTTTTCGGCGGCGCCGATGTCGACGCCCATTTCGCCTTGCGCGCGCGAGATACCGTCGATCGCCGCCTTGGCAACAAGATCGCAGTAGAGCGTCACGGCGCGGCTGGCGTCGTCGTTGCCGGGCACGACGAACGTGATGCCGTCGGGATCGCAATTGGTATCGACGATGGCCGCGACCGGAATGTTCAGCCGGCGCGCTTCCTTGATGGCGATATCTTCCTTGTTGGTATCGATCACGAACAACAGATCGGGCACGCCGCCCATATCCTTGATGCCGCCGAGCGAGCGGTCGAGCTTGTCGCGCTCGCGCTGCATGGTGAGGCGCTCTTTCTTGGTGTAGCCGCCGGCTTCACCCGAGCTGAGCATCTCGTCGAGCTTGCGCAAGCGCGAGATCGAGCCGGAGATCGTCTTCCAGTTGGTCAGCGTGCCGCCGAGCCAGCGCGAATTGACGTAGTACTGCGCCGATTGTTTCGCAGCTTCGGCGATGGCGTCCTGCGCCTGCCGCTTGGTGCCGACGAACAGGATGCGCCCGCCCTTGGCCACGGTGTCGCTCACCGCCTGCAGCGCGCGATGCAGCATCGGCACGGTCTGCGCCAGATCGACAATGTGGATGTTGTTGCGGGTGCCGAAGATGTATTGCCCCATCTTCGGGTTCCAGCGGTGGGCCTGATGGCCGAAGTGCACGCCAGCTTCCAACAGCTGACGCATGGAAAAGTCAGGAAGCGCCATTCTTATTCTCCGGTTGATCCGCCGCGGACGTGTGTGAGCCCAAAAGGGCCACCGGACGGCCTTTTTGGCCCATTGTCGGGGCCTAAAGCCAAGCGTCCGCGTGAGTGATGTGGGCCTTATATAGGGGCGATTTGGGCGATGCAAGGCGCGGCGAACCCAAAGGCGGCTGCCGCGTTATGCAGGCACGGGCCGGGCAAACAGGCCCCATCCCATCAAGCGACCTTCGGGGGCTACCGCTATTGAGGATCGCGCCATGACCGAACATACCTACCAGCACACCCAACCCATCCACGACGAACTCCATCCGCGCATTTACGAAATGCTGGTCGGATTGACCATTTGGCTCGTCCTGTCGATCTGGCTGCTTTTCGGCGGCAGCAGCTACGTCGGGCTGACGCTGGCGATGGTCTCCGTGTTCTTCCTGGTGATCCTGGGAATTCCAGCCCTGCTCTGGCTAACGTGGCGGCGCAACGCCGACAGCGGCCGGCCTACCACGGCGGAAAGCCTGCGCAGCTGGACTGGCGACGAATTTCGCACCTGGACCGGAGACCTCAGCGGCACGGAAAGCGCGTTGCAAATCCTGCTGCCGATCGCCGCCGTTTCCATCGGTATGACGATCTTCGGCTTGGTCTTCTACCTCGACCTGCCGCACCTCGGCTATTGAGCGCGCCGCTATAGCGCCTCGACCTGCACGACGCCGGGCACGGCCTTGATGGCGCCGGCGATCTGCGGCGACACCTTGAAGTGGCCGGGGAGCTTGACTTCGACCTCAGTGCCGCGCTCCAGCATCAGCACGACGCTTACTTCGCCGTCGCCGTTTGCCGGACCCGGGCGCGCTGGTTCGAGGCGCTTGGCCACCGCCTCGATCGGTTTTTGATCGCGCAGGAACACGCGAAGGCCTTTCTGCATGTTGGCGGCGACTGAATTGAGCGGTTCGGCCGACTGGATGCGCGCGCGCACTTCGTCGCCCTGCACTTCCGCCGACAGGAACAGCAGCACCGCGGTCCCCGGTTCGAGCAGATCGCGATGCTCAGCGAGGCCTTCGGCGAAAATCACCGCCTCGTAATGCCCGCTCGGATCGGACAGGCCGATGATGCCCATCTTGCTGCCGGTGCGCGTGCGCCGCTCCTGCCGCGCCACCACGGTGCCGGCGACGCGGCCCGCCGTCGCGCCATTCTTCACCGCGCGGGTAAATTCCGCCCATGACTGCACGCGCAGTTTTTCCAGCACGGCGGCGTAGTCGTCGAGCGGATGGCCGGAGAGGAAGAATCCGACGGCATCGTATTCGCGCTTCAATCGCTCCGCGGGCAGCCACGGCTCGACCTGCGGCAGCGTAATCTGCTCGCGCTGCCCGCCGCCGGCGCCGAACAATTCGCTCTGGCCGACAGCGGCCGTCTCATGTGCGCGCTGGGCGCGGCCGAGCACGGCGTCCACGGCAATCAGCACGCGGGCGCGGTTAGGCTCGAACTCGTCGAAGGCGCCGGCGGCGGTCAAGCTTTCTAGTACGCGCTTGTTGATCGCGCGTGGATTGATGCGCGCGGCGAAATCGGCGAGGTCGGCAAACTTCTTGCCTTCACGCGCGGCGATGATGGTCTCCACCGCCTGCTTGCCGACGCCTTTGAGCGCGGCGAGCGCATAGACGATGGTGTTGCCTTCGACTTCGAATTCGACGCCGGAGCGGTTGACGGACGGCGGATCGAGCCTGATGCCTAGGCGTTCCGCCTCAGCGCGGAATTCGGCGAGCTTGTCGGTGTTGCCGATGTCGAGCGTCATGGTGGCGGCGAGGAACTCGACCGGATAATTCGCCTTCATATAGGCGGTCTGGTAGGCGACCAGCGCGTAGGCCGCGGCGTGACTCTTGTTGAAGCCATATTCGGCGAAACGCTCGAGCAGATCGAAGATGGCGTCGGCTTGGTGGCGCTCGACGCAGCGCTCGACGCAGCCGGAGACGAAGCGCTCGCGCTGCGCCCGCATTTCCTTCATGATCTTCTTGCCCATGGCGCGGCGCAGGAGATCGGCTTCGCCGAGCGAATAGCCGGCGAGGATTTGCGCCGCCTGCATCACCTGTTCCTGGTAAATGATGACGCCGAACGTCTCCTTCAGGATCGCCTCAAGCTTGGGGTGGATGTAATCCGGCTGCTCCATGCCGTGCTTGCGCGCGCAATAGGTCGGGATGTTCGCCATCGGACCCGGACGGTATAGCGCGACCAGCGCGATGATATCCTCGAAGCGGTCGGGCCGCATGTCGAGCAGCGCGCGGCGCATTCCTGCGCTTTCCAGCTGGAACACGCCGACGGCTTCGGCCGCGGCGAGAAGGTTGTAGGTCTTCTTGTCATCGAGCGGGATCGTGGCGAGGTCGATCTCAACGCTGCGCCGGCGCACGAGTTCAACGGCTTTCTCCAAGACGGTGAGCGTCTTCAGGCCGAGGAAGTCGAATTTCACTAGCCCCGCCTGCTCCACCCATTTCATATTGAACTGGGTGACCGGCATGTCGGATTTCGGATCGCGGTAGAGCGGCACCAGTTCGGTCGAGCGGCCGGTCGCCGATGACGATGCCGGCGGCGTGCGTCGAGGCATGCCGTGTCAAGCCTTCAAGCTTGCGGGCGATGTCGAAAGCGCGTTTCACCACCGGATCGCTGTCGCGCTCGGCCTGCAGTTTCGGCTCGCCGTCGATCGCCTGCGCCAGCCAAACGGGCGCCGCCGGATTCTGCGGCACTAATTTGCACAGCTTGTCCACCTGCCCATACGGCATCTGCAGCACGCGTCCGACGTCGCGCAGCACGCCGCGCGCCTGCAAGGTGCCGAAGGTGATGATCTGCGCCACCTGGTCGCGGCCGTAGCGCTCCTGCACGTAGCGGATCACTTCGTCGCGCCGGTCCTGACAAAAATCGACGTCGAAGTCCGGCATCGACACGCGCTCGGGATTGAGGAAGCGCTCGAACAGCAGCCCGAAGCGGATCGGATCGAGATCGGTGATGGTCAGCGCGTATGAAACCAAGGAGCCTGCGCCGGAACCACGCCCTGGTCCGACCGGGATGCCTTTTTTCTTCGCGTATTGAATGAAGTCGGCGACGATGAGGAAGTATCCAGGGTAGTTCATGCCGGCGATGACGCCGAGCTCGAAGTCGAGGCGCTCGCGGTATTCGTCTTCGGTGTGGCCAGGCGCCACGCCCGCCGTGGTCAGCCTCTGCGTCAGACCCGCTTCGGCGCGGCGGCGCAACTCCGTCGCCTCATCGACCGCCGTGCCGCCCTCGCCCACCGAAAAGCGTGGCAAGATCGGCTGATGCGTGCGCGGGCGGAAGGCGCAGCGCTCGGCGATTTCCACGGTTGACGCCAGTGCCTCAGGCAGATCGGCGAAAAGCTCCGCCATTTCCGCGCGGCCCTTGAAGCGGTGCTCGTGCGTGAGCTGGCGGCGGTCGGTCTCCGCCAATAGTCTGCCCTCGGCGATACAGATCAGCGCGTCGTGGGCTTCGTAATCGGCGGCGGTGGCAAAGAACGGCTCATTGGTGGCGACCAAGGGAAGCGACTTGGCGTAAGCCAATTCGATTAACACAGGCTCGGTCAGCCTCTCGCCGGCGCGTCCGTGCCGCTGCAATTCGACGTAGAGCCGGTCGCCGAACAACGCCTGCAGCGCATCGAGCCGCGTCGCGGCGAGATGGCTTTGCCCGGCGATAATCGCGCCATCGAGCGGGCCGCCCGGGCCGCCGGTGAGCGCGATGATCCGTTCGGTTTCGTCCTTCAACCATTCGAGCTTGAGGTGCGGCGGCTCATGCGGCGGCGTCTCGAGAAAGGCGCGCGAATTGAGCCGCATCAGGCTGCAATAACCCTCCTCGCGCGCGGCCAGTAGCACGATGCGTGGCCGCTCCTGGCTGGCATTGGCGTTGCGGACACCTTGGTCGATGTCGGCGAAATCGATCGCCAGGGCGCAGCCGACGATCGGCTGGATGCCGCTGTCGGCGAGCTTTTCGGAGAACTCCAGCGCGCCGAACATGTTGTCGGTGTCGGTGAGCGCCAGCGCCGGCTGCTTGTCGGCTTTGGCAAGTTCGGCGAGCCGCGCAATGGTGAGCGCGCCCTCGAGCAGCGAATAGGACGAGTGCACGTGCAAATGCACGAAATCGAGCGCGGCCACGAGGTGATTCCTTGTTCGCGCCAGACTGCGGACGCCAGCCCGCAGAGTCCATCGCGAATGCCGCGTGAACGCCCGCTATGCTGGTTTTCCCCAGCACACGAGGTTCGGCGCAAGCCTTACAGGTTGCTGAACACCTGCGACCAGATGGCGATCATCCCGACGAACAGCGTCAGCGAGGCAAGGGCAGCGGCTTCCTGGGCAACGGCTTTGAACATGGCTTCCTCCAGAACGAAGAAAGAACATAGTTCATGGTATGTTCTTTGTCAAGGACAACAAAATCTGTCAATAATATGTAGGATCTACAATCGTTTGTAGAGTTTTTCTCTATTTGAATGTTATGTTCTGCGGTTACTCCATTTCCACGACCATCCCGTCTCGCAAGGTCACCCGACGGTCCATGCGCGCCGCGAGCTCCATGTTGTGGGTGGCGATGATGGTGGCGAGGCCGGACGCGCGCACCAGCTGGGTCAAAGCCGCGAAGACGTGGTCGGCCGTGTGTACGTCGAGATTCCCGGTCGGCTCATCCGCCAGCAGAATGCGCGGCGCGTTGGCGACGGCCCGCGCGATCGCCACCCGCTGCTGCTCGCCGCCGGAGAGTTCCGTCGGGCGATGGCTGAGCCGGTCGCGCAGGCCCAGATAATCGAGCAGTTCGATCGCACGCTTCTTCGCCTCGCGGCGCGAGAGCCCGCGGATCATCTGCGGCAGCAGCACGTTTTCCAGCGCGTTGAATTCCGGCAGCAGATGGTGCGACTGATAGACGAAGCCGATCTCTTTGCGGCGAATGCGCGTGCGCTCGGCATCGGGCAGGATCGCGGTTGCCCGGCCGTCGATATAGACCTCGCCGCGGTCGGGATGCTCGAGCAGGCCGGCGATGTGCAGCAGCGTCGATTTGCCGGCGCCGGACGGCGCCACCAGCGCGACCGACTGCCCGGCCCAGATCGCCAGATCGAGACCGTTGAGAATGTGCAGCGTGGCGTCGCCCTGCTGGTAATGACGCTCGATGCCGTGCAGGAACAGGATGGGGATTTCCTCGTCCTGTTCCTCGACCACCTCGATCTCGGCGACCATGGTCTCACTCATAGCGCAGCGCCTCCACCGGATCGAGGCGGGCCGCGCGCCATGATGGATAAAGCGTGGCGAGGAACGACAGCGTCAGCGCCATTACGACCACCGCCATGGTTTCGCTCACGTTCATGTCGGCCGGCAGATGCGAGAGGAAATAGAGCTCGGGCGAGAACAATTCGGTATTGGTGAGCCAGGACAGGAACTGGCGGATGGTTTCGATATTGAGGCAAACGACGACGCCGAGCAGGAAGCCGACCAGCGTGCCGACCACGCCGATGGACGCGCCGGTGATAAGAAAGACGCGCATGATCGAGCCTTGCGTCGCGCCCATGGTGCGCAATATGGCGATGTCCTGGCCCTTGTCCTTCACTAGCATTATCAGGCCGGAGACGATGTTGAGCGCCGCCACCAGCACGATCAGCGTGAGGATGAGGAACATCACATTGCGTTCGACCTGCAGCGCGTTAAAGAACGTCGCGTTGCGCTGGCGCCAGTCGATCATGAAGATCGGTCGTTCGGCGGCTTTCTGCACCGCCGCGCGGTAACTGTCGACGCGGTCGGGATTGTCGGTATAGACCTCGATCGCGGTGACATCGCCGGCACGGTTGAAATAGGCCTGCGCTTCCTTGAGCGGCATGAACACGAAAGCGCTGTCGTATTCCGACATGCCGATTTCGAACACGGCGGCCACCTTGTAGACCTTGATGCGCGGCGTGGTGCCCATCGGCGTTACCGCCCCGCGCGGCGAAACCAGCGTGATGTTGTCGCCCGAGCGCAGCGACAGTTGATCGGCGAGCCGGCGGCCGATGGCGACGCCCTGGCCTTCGTCGAAGCCTTTCAGTGTGCCCTGCTTAATGTTCTTGGCGACGGAGGGAAGCTTTTCTAGATCCTGCAGCCTGATGCCGCGTATCAAGACGCCGCCGGCGTTGAACGGCGAGGATGCCAGCGCCTGCCCTTCGACGATCGGTGCCGCCAGTTTGATGCCCGGCACCTTGTCGATGCGCGCGGAGACTTCCGCCCAATCGGTGAGCGGCTTTTCCAACGGCTGGATCAGCAGGTGGCCGTTGAGGCCGAGGATTTTTTCCAGCAGTTCATGGCGAAAGCCGTTCATCACCGCCATGACGATGATCAGCGTCGCCACGCCGAGCACGATGCCGAGGAAGGAGAACCCGGCGATGACTGAGATGAATCCTTCCTTACGCCGCGCGCGCAGGTAGCGCAGCGACAGCATCCATTCGAACGGCGAAAAGGGCCGCGTCCCGGTGGGCTCGCTCATGTAATTTGTGTTCCCGCGCCCCGATTTTCACACGATTCTGGCGGTTTCATGCCGGAGAACGCGGCAAAAGCCCTGGAAGCACACAGCTTATTTGGCGCGAGCCGGCGCGCGAACGCGGTCATTCAGAGTGCAAGCCGGTCCAGCGCGGCCGCGAAGCTGACCATTTCGCGGGCGCCGTCGGCGCGGCGTTTGATTTCGACTTTGCCTTCGGCGAGGCCCTTTGGACCGATCAACACCTGCCACGGAATGCCAATAAGGTCGGCGGTAGCGAATTTCCCGCCCGCGCGCTCGTCGCGGTCGTCATAGAGCGCCTCGATACCTTTGGCGGAAAGATCGCGGTAAAGCTGCTCGCTGGCGGCATCAGTCGCAGCGTCGTCCTGCTTGAGATTAAGGATGGCGACCTTGAACGGCGCTACCGGCTCCGGCCAGATGATGCCGGCGTCGTCATGCGAGGCCTCGATGATGGCGGCGACCAGCCGCGACGGTCCGATGCCGTAGCTGCCCATGTGCACCGGCACCTCGGCGCCGTCGCCCGTCGCGACCACCGCCTTCATCGGCGCGGAATATTTGGTGCCGAAATAGAATATGTGCCCGGCCTCGATGCCGCGCGCCGACACCTGCTTGTCGGCGGGAATTTTCGCAAAGGCCGCCGCGTCGTGCATGTCGGACGTCGCGGCATAGTGTGACGTCCACTTGTCGACGATCTGCTGCAAGCCGGCGACTTCGTCGAAGTTGACGTTCTCGCCCGGCACCGCGAAGTCGAGATAGTCCTTGTGGCAGAACACTTCCGACTCGCCGGTCGAGGCGAGGATGATGAACTCGTGCGACAGGTTGCCACCGATCGGCCCCGACTCCGCTCGCATCGGGATGGTCTTGAGGCCGAGCCGCGTGAAGGTGCGCAAATACGCGACGAACATCTTGTTGTAGGAATGCGTAGCGGCTGCCTGGTCCACGTCGAACGAATAGGCATCCTTCATGAGGAATTCGCGGCCGCGCATCAGCCCGAAGCGCGGGCGCACCTCGTCGCGGAATTTCCACTGGATGTGATAGAGGTTGAGCGGCAGGTCCTTGTACGAGCGCACATAGGCGCGGAAGATCTCCGTGATCATCTCTTCGTTGGTCGGCCCGTAGAGCATGTCGCGCTCGTGGCGGTCCTTGATGCGCAGCATCTCCTTGCCATAGGCGTCGTAGCGGCCGCTCTCGCGCCACAGGTCGGCCGACTGGATGGTCGGCATCAGCAATTCTATGGCGCCGGAGCGGTTCTGCTCCTCGCGCACGATCTGCTCGATCTTCTTGAGCACGCGCAGGCCGAGCGGCAGGAAGGCATAGATGCCCGCCGCCTCCTGCCGCATCATGCCGGCGCGCAGCATCAGCCGGTGCGAGACAATCTCCGCCTCTTTCGGCGTTTCACGCAGGATCGGCAGGAAATAGCGGGACAGGCGCATCGGAGTTCCGGAATCGGCTGACGTTGGCGCCCCTTGTGAAAGCGGAACGGGTGCGAAAACACAAGGGGGATGGCACCTTGGGAATAAAGCGCGCGATGCGGGAGTCCTTCAGCTATAAGGACATTGGAAGGGTGGCGCCGAAATGCGTCCAAACATACGGCGAGGCGTGACGTTGCTGGCGATCTACGCGGTCGCGCTGCACGTCATTCTGCTGGGCCTCATCCCCATCGGCGCCGCCGGCGCAAGCGTCGATCCCTTCTCCATCATCTGCCACAGCGCAACCGGCACGGCGGGCGATGAAGCCCCCGTCAAGCCCGGTCTCATCGCTGGCCATGCCTGCAAGCACTGCAATCTGTGCAGCGTCGTCGCGCCGCCGCCGGCGCCCGATATTGCGCTCGCCGGCAGCATGGGGTCGGCGCGCCTGCTGCACGTACTGTGCCCCGTGTCGGCAGCACCCGCCGCCAGCATCGCCTTCCGTCCCAACCTTGCCCGAGGTCCTCCGCGCGTCGTCTGACATGCGGCCGCGCAAAGCGGCCTTGATCCCTTCATGTCCTGACGAATTCGGAGTGACTCCATGTCCAAACGCATTGTCTGTGCGGCCCTTTGCGGGGCCGCGGCCGCACTCGTGACGACCGCCGCGTCCAGCCATGAGACCGCTGGCAACCGCATGTTCCCGGCGACGCTCGCCATCGACGATCCCGGCGTCGCCGACGAATTGTCGCTGCCCACCGCGTCCACGTTCAAGACCGGCGACGATCCCTCGGTCAAGGAACGGGGTATTTCCGGCGAATACTCAAAACGCATCACCGAGGATTTCGCCGCATCGGTGTCGCCGACCTGGACGCATCTTTATGCCCCCGGCGGGCCGATATGCTCGGCGCCAGCGGATTTCAAAATCTGGAGACCACCTTCAAGTATCGCCTCTACAAGAATGCCGAGCATGAGTTCGTCCTGTCGGCCGGCCTCAATATCGAGTGGGGCGGCAGCGGCGCGCAGGATGTCGGCGCCGAGCGGTTCACGGTCTACACCCCCACGTTCTACTTCGGCAAAGGCCTTGGCGACATTCCGGTGAGCTGGATCAGGCCCTTCGCCATCACCGGGCAGATCGGTTACGCAATTCCCGGCTCGAATTCGACGGTGACGTTTGACACGGACGCCGGCACCTATGACACCGAGTTCAATCCGCGCATTCTCGTCTGGGGCGCCTCGCTTCAGTACAACCTTCCTTCCCTCAAATCCGCGGTGGTCGATCTCGGCCTGCCGGATTTCTTCAATCGCCTCATTCCGCTGGTTGAAGCATCGATGCAAACGCCGGTGGCCAACACCCTCACCTCCGGCACACAGACCACCGGCACCATCAGTCCCGGCGTGATCTGGGGGGCGATACCTACCCGATCGGCATCGAGGCGATAGTCCCGGTCAACCGGCAGAGTGGCACGTCGGTCGGCGTCATCGCGCAGATCCACTTCTTCCTCGACGACATCTTTCCCAACAGCATCGGGCGGCCGCTTTTCGGCAACGCCACGGCCTCAAGGAGATAACCATACGCCAATTCACGATCGCCAACGCACTTTTCATGTCGGTGTTCGCCACGGGCGCGCTCGCGCACGCCCATCTCGACCATGCCAGCCCCGCCGTCGGCAGCACTGTGGCCGCCGCGTCGAGCACGGTGCTGCTGTGGTTCACCGAAAAGCTCGAGCCCAATTTCTCCACGGTCGAGGTGCGCGACGCGCAAGGCGCGGCGGTGCAGGCCGGCAAGGCCACCGTTGATCCGGCTAACCAAGCCGAATTGCACGTGCCGCTGAAATCATTGCCGCCAGGGACTTACAAGGTGATCTGGCGTGTTCTATCGGTACACACCCATCGCACGCAGGGCGACTTCAGCTTCACGGTCGGCAAATGATGGAACCCGGGATCTCTGGCGCGTGATCGATCCGCTCATCCTGTGGCGATGGACGCATTTATCCGCAACCGCGCTGGCGGCCGGCACGGTGCTGTTTCTCGTTGTCGCCGCCGAGCCAGCATCTCGCTCCGCCGGCGCCGCTGTAGAGAGCGCGAGGTTCCGCCGCTCGGGCCGCTGGCTCATCTGGGCGGCGCTCGCGGTCGCCATCGCGTCGGGCGCCGGCTGGCTGGTGTGGCTGGCGTCCGATATTTACGCCGCCTCGCTTCTCAATGTCTGCCTGCATGGCGGCGCCTGGTCCGTGTTAACCGAAACCCGCTTCGGGCTCATGTGGGTGTCGCGGCTGGGGCTCGCGCTCTCGCTCGGCGCGCTGATGCTGTGGCCGGCGACACGTCTGCTGCAACTTGCCGCGGCCGGTTGTCTGCTCGTCCTGCTCGCCTTTATCGGCCATGCCGGCGCCTCATCCGAGGACACCGGGAACTTGCAGCTTGGCGCCGACATTCTGCATCTGCTTGCGGCCGGCGCCTGGCTCGGCGGCCTGCCGGCACTGGCACTGATGCTTTATCAGGCGCAACGCAACAAAAGCGACGCGTCAAACGCGGCGGCTGCCGCTGCGATCCGCCGCTTCTCCGCAATCGGCATTGTTGCTGTCGGCACCCTGCTGGCGACCGGCGCGATCAACAGCTGGTACCTGCTGTCCGGACCGCACGACCTCATCGCCACCGATTATGGGCGGCTGATCCTGCTCAAGATCGGTCGTTTCGCCGCAATGATCGGCATCGCAGCGGTCAACCGCTTTCACTTGACTCCGCAGCTTGCGGTTCCCGCGGCCATGCGCGCACTGCAACGAAACAGCGCGGCGGAAATCGGGCTCGGCCTCTGCGTGTTCCTTTTCGTCGACGCGCTCGGCACCATGGAGCCGCCGGTGCACGACCATATCCATATCCCAGCCGCGCCGATCCCCGCCGACGCAGCCTTTGTGCACATCCACTCTACCGAGGCCATGGCCGACGTGACGATTGAGCCTAGTCGGGCGGGACCGTTGCATGCGCGGGTTCTCCTCCTGCGCGAGGATTTTTCGATCTTCACGGCCAAGGACATGAAATTTGTGCTTATCCCGCAGGCACCATCCACAACGGCCCCAATATCCGGCAATGTAAAACGCCTGCCGGACGGGGCTTGGGAGATCGATGGGCTAGAAATTGGGCAACCGGGAATCTGGACCGTCAAGATCGCCATCGATGCCAGGACCGGCAAACCCATCGTGCTCGACCGCTAAATGCACTGAGCGATTTTGATCAGCCGGAATATCCGTGACATATATAAGACGATCGTATAGGTTCCTCTTGCCGCGTTGGTGGAGAGTCCGGCGTCAAGATCGGCTCTAGCGTGCGGTCCAAGTCTTGGGAGGAGCAAGTCCTCGGCGCGATTCATCGCAGCCGCCTCGTCATCAGAAGCGTAAAATAATCGAGGGCAAGGGCTTAGATACATGCAGAGCAGGGCTCAACGCCCTGCTCTTTTTTTATTCTCAATGTGCCGGCGAAACGAGCAGCGCAAATGGCGTCACCGATGCGGCGGCTTGCTGATTTCTGTCTGCCAATCGATAGGCACCAGGTCGAACCGATAGAGCGCATAGCAAAGTCCGAACACGGCGCTGGCGATAATCGTAGTCCACAGCAGTTTTTTCCAGACCAGATGCACCGCCGGCGCGCCCGGCTCGCTGCCGGGCACGACCTCGCCGCTCTCGTGCTGGCCGCGCACGCCCCACGGCAAGACTGCAAACAGCACCACCCACCAGATGATGACATAGATGGCGATGCCGAACGGCCACGTCATGCTTTTTTCTCGCACATGATCTTGGCCGAAACTTGGTCGTTATTTTTCGCCAACATGCGTTCACGCCTGCTCCAGCTCGACCAGCGTGCCGCAGAAATCCTTCGGGTGCAGGAACAGCACCGGCTTGCCATGCGCGCCAATCTTCGGCTCGCCGTCGCCGAGCACGCGCGCGCCTTGCGCCTTTAATGTGTCGCGCGCGGCGCGGATATCGGGCACTTCGTAACAGACGTGATGGATGGCGCCGTCTGGATTCTTCTCCAGAAATTTGGCGATGGGCGAGTTCTCGCCGAGCGGCTCCAGCAATTCGATCTTGGTGTTGGGCAAATTAATAAAGACGGTTGAAACACCGTGCTCGGGCTGCGGAACCTTTGCCGAAACATCGGCGCCGAGCGTATCGCGATAGACCTTCGTCGCCTTGGCGATGTCGCGTACCGCGACGGCAACGTGATTGAGACGACCGATCATTTATTTCCTCTTACCAAAAGAGCCGGCGCGTCATCGTATCGCCGAACAGGAGAGCCGTCATTCCGGGACGGCCCAAAGGACCGGACCCGGAATCCATACACCGCAGCGCCGGGCTTATGGATTCCTGGTTCGCGGCCTGACGGCTGCACCCCGGAATGACGACGAGGATCGCCGGCAATCGGCATCATACCGTCAAGACGTGCACATGGCACATCGGCTTCTTGCCCCAGCGCTCGGCGATGGCCGCGCGCACGGCGCGACGCACCGCTTCGGCCACCGCGTCGGGATCGCCGCGGCGCTTGCGCGGCAGCGAGTCGAAGGTCGTCAGCACCGCGTCATAGGCAACTTCGTGCATGGCGGCGCCGTCGCGATCGCGCCCCGGAATACCGAGCAGGTCGAGTTCCGGATCGCCGGCCATCACGCCCTTGTCGGTGATGGCGAGTGCGACCGAGACCGCGCCGGCAAAACTCAAACGCCGCCGGTCGGCGACAGTGCGCGCGTCGGCCTCGACCAGTAGTGACCCGTCCTTGTAGAGCCGTCCGGCCGGCACCTCGTCAATGACGCCGGCGCGGGCGCTGGGAGCAAGCTGGACCACATCGCCATTGCGGCACTGGATGACTTGCGGCACGCGCAGGCGCCGCGCCAGCACCGCGTGCTCGGACAAATGCAACGCCTCGCCGTGCACCGGCACGAGGATCTGCGGCTTCACCCAGCCGATCAGGTCTGTGAGCTCGTCACGGCGCGGGTGGCCGGACACATGCACCAAGTGGGTACGGTCGGTAATGACTTCGATGCCCTGGTTGATCAGCCCGTTGATTACGCGGCCGACCTCTCTTTCGTTGCCGGGAATGGTGCGGGCCGAATAGATCACGCGATCGCCGCGCGACAGCGTCACCTCCGGATGCTCGTCGGCGGCGATACGCGACAGCGCGGCGCGCGACTCGCCCTGGCTGCCGGTGCACAGCGCCACCACCTTGTTCGGCGGCAGGTAGCCGTAGGCGTCGACCGGGCGGAAATCCTGCACGCCGTCGAAATAGCCGGTCTCGCGCGCGACCTGAATGACGCGCTCCATGGCGCGGCCGACGACGACCACCTCGCGGCCGGCGGCGCGGGCGGCATCGGCCACGGCGCGCAGGCGCGCCACATTCGAGGCGAACGTCGTCACCGCCACGCGGCCGCGCGCGGTCTTCACCAGTTCGGCGATGGTTTTGGCCACGTCCATTTCCGACGGCGAGCGGCCATCACGTACTGCGTTGGTGGAATCGCCGACCAGCGCCAGACAACCTTCGGCACCGAGCGCGCGCAGCTTCCTCTCGTCGGTCGGGGCCCCGAGGATCGGCGTCGGGTCGATCTTCCAGTCGCCGGTGTGCAGCACGGTGCCGGCCGGGGTGCGGATGATGAGCGCGTTCGACTCCGGGATCGAATGCGCCATCGACACGAGCTCGACGTCGAAACCACCGACGGAGAAGCGACTGCCAAGCGGGACGACTTTGACCGGCACCTGCGGAGGGCCCGGTTCGCTCGCGCGTTTGGCATCGAGCAGCGCCGCGGTGAACGGCGTCGCGTAAATCGGAATTTTCAGTTGCGGCCACAGATAGAGCACGGCGCCGAAATGATCCTCATGCGCGTGCGTGAGAACGAGGCCGGCAAGATTCTTCCGCTCTTCGATCAGATAGCGGATGTCGGGAAAGATCAGATCGACGCCGGGCAGATGCTCTTCCGACGCGAACGACACGCCGAGGTCGACCGCCAGCCATTTGCGATTACGCTCGGTCCCGAGGCCGTAGATCGACAGGTTCATGCCGATCTCGCCGACGCCGCCCAAAGGCGCGAATACCAGTTCCTGCTGCGGGCCTGGCATGTTCAATTTCCCCCGAGCCCGAACACTTCGCCAGCGGTGATAGTCGTCAGCCCCTCCGGTTGTTCCAGTTGAAGCCGTCCCAGTTCATCGAGCCCGCGAAAGCGGCCGCTGAGTTCCCGCTCCGGCAACCTCACGCGGATCGGCTGGCCAAGGCCCGCGGCGAGCTTGAGCCAATCGGCGCGGATGCCGACGAAGCCTTCCCCGCGCCGCCACAGCTCAAGCCGCCCCGCCGTGGCGACGGCGAGCGCGGCCAGCAGCGCGTCCGGCGTGACCAAGGCGCCAGCCGTGCCGAGGTCGATCGCTGGGAAAGCCGTTTCGGACGGGTGGCTCCGGCAATTGACGCCAATGCCGATCGCAACGGCAAAGACCGGCTCGCTCTCGCCCTCGATCAGGATGCCGGCGAGCTTGGCCGGCCCCAGCAGCAGATCGTTAGGCCATTTTACCTGCAAGGCCGGCCCGAACTGCGGCGCGCATTCGCTGACCGCGTCGTGCAGCGCCAGCGCCGCCACGATTGACAATTGCGGCGCGTACGCCTTTGGCGATGGCTCGGTCAGCAAAAGGGTGGCGTAGAGATTGCCGGGCGGGGAAACCCAAGTGTTGCCGCGGCGGCCGCGGCCCGCCTCCTGGGCCTGCGCGGTGATCCACAGCGGTCCGCGTTCGCCGGCGCGCGCAAGCGTCAGCGCCTCGGCATTGGTGGAGCCGAGCGTCTCGTAGGCAATGTGCCGGGCCCCCGCCAGGCCCGTGGCTTCGCGGTTCATTCAAGGAAATTCAAAACAGCGACTTTGCCGCCGCCGTCGCCGCGACCAGAAGCGGCGCCGGATATGCAAAAAATAGGATGTTGAGCAGCCCGCTGAAGCCGAGCACCACGCGCAAGCGGCCCGGCATGGACTCGAAGCTTTTCACCGGCTCGTCGAAATACATGATCTTGACGATTAGCAGATAGTAATACGAGCCCACCACGCTGGCGAGTACGCCGATCACGGCCAGCGTGAACAGCCCGGCCTTGATGGCGGCGAGGAAGACGTAGAACTTGGCGAAGAAGCCGGCGAGCGGCGGAATCCCGGCGAGCGAGAACAGCAGCATGGCGAGGAAAAACGCCATGGTCGGATGCGTGCGCGCGAGGCCCGCAAGGTCGCCGATATTCTCCACCAGCACGCCGTCGCGGCGCATGGCGAGGATGACCGCGAAGACGCCAAGCGTCATCGTCACATAGATCACCATGTAGATCAGCACGCCCTGCACGCCTTCCGGCGTACCGGCGGCAAGGCCGACCAGCGCAAAGCCCATATGGCCGATGGACGAGTAAGCCATCAGCCGCTTGAAGTTGCGCTGGCCGATGGCCGCGAAGGCGCCGAGCACCATGGAAGCGATCGACACAAACACCACGATCTGCTGCCACTCATGGGTGATGCCGGGAAACGCCACCATGGTCGCGCGCAGAAAGATGGCGATGCCGGCGACCTTCGGCGCGGCGGCGAAAAACGCCGTGACCGGCGTCGGCGCGCCTTCATAAACGTCGGGCGTCCACATGTGGAACGGCACCGCCGAAATCTTGAAGCAGAAGCCGACAAACAGGAAGACGATGCCGAAGATCAGTCCGATGCCACCATGCCCCGCCGCGTTGGCGATGCCGGCAAAGCTCACCGTGCCGGTGAAGCCGTAGATGAGCGAGGCGCCATAGAGCAGCATGCCGGACGACAGCGCGCCGAGCGCGAAATATTTCAAGCCCGCCTCGGTCGATTTGAGATTGTCGCGGTTCGAGGCGGCGATCACGTAGAGCGAGAGACTCATCATCTCAAGCCCGAGATAGAGCGCGATCAGATCGGCAGCCGAAATCAGCAGCATCATGCCGAGCGTCGACAGCAGCACCAGCACGCCGAATTCGAACTTCTGCTGCTTCTCCGCGGTCAGATAATCGAGTGACAGCAGCAACGCCCCGGCCGAGCCAACAAGGGTCAACAGCTTGAGATACCTCGCGAAATCGTCGACCACCAGACTGCCGCCGAACAATTCGTGGCGTCCGGATGGCACCGCGACGAACGACACGCCCACCAGAAACAGAATGACGATGCAGGCGCTGTTGATGGCCTCCGAACTCATCTCGCCACGGATCACGCCGGCCATGAGCAGCACCATGGCGCTGCAGACCAAAATCAGCTCCGGCAGAATGAGCATCAGCGAGGACATGTGCATGGCCTGGTTCATCGCAGCGCGCTCACCGGAATCGGAGTCGATTTCTGCGCCTGTTCAAGCTGCGCGGTCTTGGCTTTGGCCAATGCATGATTGTAATTGTCGAGCAGCTGCGTCACCGCGGCCGCCGACATGTCGAGCACCGGCTTGGGCGCGGCGCCGAACAGCAGCGTCAGCGCCACCAGTGGGGCAAAGATCAACGACTCGCGCCAGCCGAGATCCTTGATCCCCATGAGCAGTGGCTTGTCGAGCACGCCGAAGATTACCTTGCGATAAAGCCACAGCGCATAGGCCGCCGACAGGATGGTGCCGGTGGTGGCGAGCACAGCCACCGCGACCTGCACCTTGAAGGTGCCAATCACCGAGAGGAATTCGCCGACAAAGCCGGACGTGCCGGGCAGGCCGACGTTCGCCAGCGTGAACACCATGAACACCGCGGCGTAAAGCGGCATGCGATTGACTAAGCCGCCATAGGCGGCGATCTCGCGCGTGTGGATGCGGTCGTAGACGACGCCGACGCAGAGGAACAACGCGCCGGAGACGATGCCGTGCGAGATCATCTGGAAGATGCCGCCGGCGATGCCCTGCGTCGTCGCGGCAAAGATGCCCATGGTGACGAAGCCCATATGTGCCACCGAGGAATAGGCGATCAGCTTCTTGATGTCCTCCTGCATCAGTGCCACCAGCGAGGTGTAGATGATGGCGACAACCGAGAGGGCAAAAATAAGCGGCGCGAAATCGTGGCTGGCCGAGGGAAACATTGGCAGCGAGAAGCGCAGGAAACCGTAGCCGCCCATCTTCAGCAAAATGGCCGCGAGGATCACCGAGCCGGCCGTCGGCGCCTCCACATGCGCGTCGGGCAACCAGGTGTGCACTGGCCACATCGGCATCTTGACGGCGAAGGAGGCAAAGAAGGCAAGCCACGCCCATTTTTGCAGGCCAAGCGGGAATCCGTGATGCATCAGCGCGGCGATATCGGTGGTGCCAGCGTTCCAGTACATCGCCATGATGGCCAACAACATGAGAACCGAGCCGAGCAGCGTGTAGAGGAAGAACTTGAAGCTGGCATAGACCCGGCGCGGCCCACCCCAGACGCCGATGATGAGGAACATCGGGATCAGCCCGCCCTCGAAGAACAGATAGAACAGCACCAGGTCGAGCGCGGCGAAGGTGCCGACCATCAGCGTTTCCAGGACGAGGAAGGCGATCATGTAGGCCTTCACCCGCTTCTGGATCGCGGTCCAGCTGGCGAGAATGCAGATCGGCATCAGCGCGGTGGTAAGGATGACGAAGGGCAGCGAAATACCGTCGACGCCCATGTGATAGGAGGCGATGCCCAGCCAGTCATGCTTCTCGACGAACTGGAATTCCGACGACGACGGATCGAAGCGGCCGACCAGCACCAGCGAAATCGCGAAGGTGGCGAGCGTGGTCCACAGCGCCACCCAGCGCGCCGTGCCGCGCGCGACCCAGTCGTCGCCGCGCACCAGCATGATGAACAGCGCGCCGACGAGCGGCAGGAAGGTGACGACGGAGAGGACCGGCCAGTTCATGGGTGCAACCCCGCGAACATAAACCAGGTGATGAAGGCCGCAGCTCCGATCAGCATGGCGAAGGCGTAGTGATAAAGGTAGCCGGTCTGCAGCCGCACGACGTTGCGGGTGACGTCGAGCACGCGGGCGGAGACACCGTCGGGACCGAAGCCGTCGATTAGCCAGCCGTCACCGCCCTTCCACAGCAGCCGGCCGAGCTTCTTTATCGGCTCGACGAAAATCGCGTCGTAGATTTCGTCGAAGTACCACTTGTTGAGCAGGAACTTGTAGAGCACCTCGTGCGTGCGCGCGAGCTCGACGGGGATGTCTGGCCGGCGAATATAGAAATGCCATGCGATGACGAAGCCGATCGCCATCATGATGGTCGGCATGATGCCGATCCAGAGCGGCACGTGTTCCATCGCCTCGAGGACGTTGTTGCCTTTGGCGAAGGTGAGTGACCCGCGGAAGAAGCCCTCGACCCCGTGGCCGGCGAAGATTTCCTTGAACGGCAGGCCGGCGGCGATCGAACCGACCGCCAGCACGCCGAGCGGAATGAGCATGGTCATCGGGCTCTCATGCGCGTCGCGCCAGTGATGCCGGTCGTGCGGCTCGCCGTGGAAGGTCTTGAAGATCAGCCGCCAGGAATAGAATGAGGTGAGCAGCGCTGCGCCGACCGTGCAGATGAACGCATAGAATGCCATCGGGCTATTGCCGACAAAGGCCGCCTCGATGATCGCATCTTTGGAGAAATAGCCAGCGGTGAGCGGGAACCCGGTCAAGGCCAGCGAGCCAATAATCATGACTGTATAAGTGTAGGGGATGCGGTCCTTCAAGCCGCCCATATGGCGCATGTCCTGTTCGTGATGCATCGCCGTGATCACCGAGCCGGCGCCGAGGAACAGCAGCGCCTTGAAGAAGGCATGCGTGAACAGATGGAACATGCCGACTGAATAGGCCCCCACCCCCATGGCCACGAACATGTAGCCGAGCTGCGAGCAGGTCGAATAGGCGATGACGCGCTTGATGTCGTTCTGCACCAGGCCGATGGTCGCCGCGAAGATCGCGGTGGTGGCGCCGATGAAGGTGACGAAGGCTTGCGCGTCGGGCGCGAGCTCAAACAGCGGCGACAGCCGCGCCACCATGAACACGCCGGCCGTCACCATAGTGGCGGCATGGATCAGCGCCGAGACCGGGGTCGGCCCCTCCATGGCGTCGGGCAGCCAGGTGTGCAGCAGGAACTGCGCCGACTTGCCCATCGCGCCCATGAACAGCCACAGGCAGATCAACGTCAGCGCGTCGACGTTCCAGTAAAACAAATGGATGTGTTTGCCGACGAGCGTCGGCGCCTGCGCGAAGATGGTGTCGAGATCGACGCTGCCGAGCATCGCATAGAGCGCGAAAATGCCGAGCGAAAAGCCGAAATCGCCGACGCGGTTGACGAGGAAGGCCTTGATCGCCGCGGCGTTGGCGTCCGGCTTGTGGTACCAGAAACCGATTAAGAGGTAGCTCGCAAGCCCGACGCCCTCCCAGCCGAAGAACATCTGCACAAGGTTGTCCGCCGTCACCAGCATCAGCATGGCGAAGGTGAACATCGACAGATAGCCGAAGAAGCGCGGCCGGTACGGATCCTCCTCCATGTAGCCGATGGAGTAGAGGTGCACGAATGCCGACACCGTGGTGACCACCACCAGCATCACCGCGGTTAGCGTGTCGATGCGCAGCGACCAGTCGATTTTCAGATCACCCGAAGCGATCCAGGCGAAGATCGGCACGCGCATGTCGTGATGGTTGAAGCCGACGTCAACAAAGGCGATCCACGACAGGACCATCGACACCATCAGCAGCGTCGTGGTGATGAGCTCGGTCGTGCGCGAGCCGGAGGCCGCGGGCTCATGCGCGGCGTGGTCATCATGCGCAGCGTGGGTGGCTGCGCCGGCGCCATGACCTGAAGGCGCGCCATGCGGTGATCCCTTGCCGGTTGGAGTGTCTTCCGCGCCCGGCGGCGGGCCTTCGCCCGGAAAACGCGCGCGGGCGCCGGCGAGCGCGATGATCGCCGCCAGTACCGCGCCCAGCAAGGGCAGGAAAACGATCGCCTGATACATCCCCTTAGCCCCTAGCCTTTCATCAGGCTAATGTCTTCGACGGCGATCGAGCCGCGATTGCGATAGTAGACGACGAGAATGGCCAGCCCGATCGCCGCTTCCGCTGCCGCGACCGTGAGCACGATCAGCGCATAAATCTGCCCGACGATGTCGCCGAGATGGCTGGAGAAGGCGACGAGGTTGATGTTGACCGCCAGCAGGATCAGCTCGATCGACATCAGGATGATGATGACGTTCTTGCGGTTGAGGAAGATGCCGAAAATGCCGAGCGTGAACAGGATCGCGGCGACGCCTAAATAGTGGCCGAGCGTGATGGTCATGGCGTGTCCCCCAGGCCCTGCCCTGGGCGCACATGACGAATCTCGATCGACGTCGCCGGCGTGCGGGCGATCTGCTCGCCGATATTTTGGCGGCGCACGCGCACGCGATGCTGCAGCGTCAGCACGATGGCGCCGACCATGGCGATCAGCAGGATCAGCCCGGCGGCCTCGAAATAATAGACATAGCGCGTGTAAAGCACGAGGCCGATCGCCTCGGTGTTGGAAATCTGATTGATCGGCGGAATCGGCGCGGTGATCGCCTGCTGCGTGTTCGGCCCGAGCACCCAGAAGAACACGACGAACAGTAGCTCGATGAGGAAAATACCCCCGGTCAGGATGCCGATGGGCAGGTATTGCAGCACGCCCTGCTTGAGTTCGGCGAAATCGACGTCGAGCATCATCACCACGAACAGGAACAGCACGGCGACGGCGCCGACATACACGACGACCAGGATCATCGCCAGGAATTCGGCGCCCAGCATCACGAACAGGCCGGCGGCGTTGACGAAGGCGAGGATCAGGAACAGCACCGAATGCACCGGGTTGCGCGCCGAAATCACCATGACGGCGCTCGCCACGCAGATGCCGGCGAAGAGGTAGAAGAAGAACGCCTGCACGATCATCGTTTCACCGGTATGGCGCGTCGAGCGCCATGTTCTTGGCGATTTCGCTCTCCCAGCGGTCACCGTTCGCCAGCAACCGCTCCTTGTCGTAATAGAGTTCCTCGCGCGTCTCAGTGGCGAATTCGAAATTCGGCCCTTCGACGATGGCATCGACGGGGCAGGCTTCCTGGCACAGCCCGCAATAGATGCATTTCACCATGTCGATATCGTAACGCGTGGTGCGGCGCGTGCCGTCATTACGGCGCGGCCCCGCCTCGATGGTGATCGCCTGCGCCGGGCAGATCGCCTCGCAAAGCTTGCAGGCGATGCAGCGCTCCTCGCCGTTGGGATAGCGGCGCAAGGCGTGTTCACCGCGGAAGCGCGGCGATAGCGGGCCCTTCTCGTAAGGATAATTCAGCGTCGCTTTCGGCTTGAAGAAGTAACGCATGCCGAGCGCCATGGCGCTCACGAATTCCATGAGGAACAGTCCTTTGGCCGCGCGGTCGAGCCTCATCGCATCCTCACTTTGGCGCCAGTATGCCGTACTCGAGCACGGCGGCGACCATCGCCACCATGGCCAGCGACAGCGGCAGGAACACCTTCCAGCCGAGCCGCATCAGCTGGTCGTAGCGATAGCGCGGCACGATAGACTTGACCATCGCGAACAGGAAAAACAGGAACGACGCTTTGAGCGTGAACCAGATGACGCCCGGCACCCAGGTAAACGGCGGATAATCGATCGGCGGCAGCCAGCCGCCGAGGAACAGGATCGCACCCATGGCGCACATGGTGCAGATCGCCACGTATTCGCTGAGCATGAACAAGACGTAAGGCGTCGAGCCGTATTCCACCATGAAACCGGCCACAAGTTCCGATTCCGCTTCGACAAGATCGAAAGGCGGCCGGTTGGTCTCGGCCAGTGCCGAGACGAAGAAGACGACGAACATCGGCAATAGCGGCAACCAATACCAGTTGAGGAAGCCGAGCCATGGCACGCCGATGCGGTTTGCCAGCCCGTGCTGTTGCGCCTCGACGATGACCGAAAGGTTCAGCGAGCCGGCGCAGAGCAGAACGGTGATGATGACGAAGCCGATGGAGACCTCGTAGGACACCATCTGCGCCGCCGAGCGCAGCGCGGCCAAGAACGGATATTTCGAATTCGACGCCCATCCGGCCATGATGATGCCGTAGACGCCGAGCGAGGAGATGGCAAAAACGTACAAGACGCCGACATTGATATTGGCGATCACCCAGCCGGCATTGACCGGGATTACCGCCCAGGCCGCGAGCGCCAGCACGCAGGAGACGAGCGGCGCCAATATGAATACGCCCTTGTTGGCGCTCGCCGGGATGACCGGCTCCTTGAGCGCGAACTTCAGCATGTCGGCGAAGGACTGCAGCAGCCCCCAGGGTCCGACCACGTTCGGTCCGCGGCGGATTTGCACGGCCGCCCAGATCTTGCGGTCCGCCAGAAGTACGTAGGCGATGGCAATCAGCAGGACGCTCAGCAGCAGCACTGACTCCGCCACCATGATGATGAGCGGCCAGAGATAGGTCCAAAAGAAATCGACCAGGTCCATGGCTCTACTCTGCCGCCGTCATCGGCGGCTTTGCCGCGGCGTTCGCCAGCGCCGAACATTCCGCCATGATGGCGGAAGCGCGCGCGATCGCATTGGTGAGATAGAAGTCGGCATGCGCCGAGCGGAACGGCGCCTTGCCGGGCGTGCCGCCGAGTTTGGCGAGCTTGTCGATGTCGGTCGGCTTTCCGGCGGCGATCTGATCGAAGCGCATCAGGTGCGGAAATTCGCCAAACAGCGCCTGCCGCAATGCCCCAAGCGAATCATAACGCAGCCGGTGCCCGAGCGCATCGGAGAGTGCCCGCAGGATCGCCCAGTCTTCGCGCGCGTCGCCCGGCGGGAAGCCGGCGCGGTTGGCCATCTGCACGCGGCCTTCGGTGTTGACGTAGATCGCGGATTTTTCCGGATAGGCGGCGCCGGGCAGGATCACGTCGGCACGGTGCGCGCCGCGGTCGCCATGCGTGCCGATATAAACGACGAAGGGGCCGGCCGGCACCTCCACCTCATCGACGCCGAGCAGGAAGAGCACGTCGAGCGCGCCTGACGCCAGCATCGCCGCAGTGTCGAGGCTGCCCTCGCTCGGCACGAAGCCGATGTCGAGCGCGCCGGGCAGCGCCGCTTCGGTGTGAAGAATATTGAAGCCATTCCAGCCTTCCTTGATGACGCCGAGTGAAACTGCCGCTTTCGCCGCCATGGCAATTACAGCCGCGCCGTCCGGGCGATTCAACGCACCTTGGCCGACGATGAACATCGGCTTTTCCATCTTGGCTGGCGCGCGCTCGACGAATTGCACCAGGCTCTCGGGTCCGGCGCCGAGATAATTGTAGGCGTAAGTGAGGTCGGCCTTCTCGCCGACGAGGCCAAGCAGCACGCCGCCCTTGAGGAAGCGCTTGCGGATGCGGGCGTTGAGCACCGGCGCCTCTTTGCGCGGGTTTGAGCCGATCAACATGATGGCGTCAGCCTGGTCGATGCCAGCAATGGTCGAGTTGAACAGGTAACTGGCGCGGCCGTGTTTCGGATGCAGCGGCGAGCCGGGATAGCGCGCGTCGATGTTCGTGCTTCCAAGCGCAGCCAGCAGCGCCTTCAGCGCGAACATATCCTCGACCGCCGACAATTGCCCCGCCAGCGCGCCGACGCGGTCGGCGGGAGTTTCCTTCACCTTCTCGGCGATTGTCGCGAAGGCTTCCTTCCAGGTCGCCGGACTTAAGCGGCCGTTGACGCGCAGATAAGGCTGGTCCAGCCGCTGCGTGCGCAAGCCGTCGACCACGTGCCGCGTCTTGTCGGAAATCCATTCCTCGTTCACGTCGTCATTGGTGCGCGGCAGGATGCGCATCACCTCGCGTCCCCGCGTGTCGATGCGGATGGCTGAGCCGAGCGCGTCCATGACGTCGACCGACTGCGTCTTGTTGAGCTCCCACGGCCGCGCCGAGAAGGCATATGGCTTCGACGTCAGCGCGCCCACGGGGCAGAGATCGACCACGTTGCTTTGCAGCTCCGAGGTCATCGCCTGCTCGAGATAAGTCGTGATTTCCATGTCCTCGCCGCGGCCGATGGCGCCGAGCTCCGGCACGCCGGCGACTTCCGCCGCGAAACGAATGCAGCGCGTGCATTGGATGCAGCGAGTCATGATCGTCTTCACCAGCGCGCCGATATACTTCTCCTCGACCGCGCGCTTGTTCTCCTTGTAGCGCGAGGAATCCACGCCATAGGCCATGGCCTGGTCCTGTAGGTCGCATTCGCCGCCCTGGTCGCAGATCGGGCAGTCGAGCGGATGATTGATGAGCAGGAATTCCATCACGCCTTCACGCGCCTTCTTCACCATCGGCGAGCGTGTGCTCAGGACTTGCGGCGTTCCATCCTTCTTCGGCGCCAGGTCCTTCACGCTCATGGCGCAGGAGGCCTGTGGCTTCGGCGGCCCCCCGACGACCTCGATCAGGCACATGCGGCAATTGCCGGCGATCGACAGCCGCTCGTGGAAGCAGAAGCGCGGGATTTCGGCGCCCGCGGCTTCGCAGGCCTGGAGCAGCGTGTACTCCGGCGGAACGTCGATCTCTTTGCCGTCAACGATGATCTTGGTCATGCCGATTTCTTCTCGTCTCCCGCGTGCCGCTCTTTCCAAGCTGCCAACAAATCCGTGACTTCGACACCGTCGATGTTCATGCCCTGCAAGCGGCTGTTGACGATCGTGCAGCCGGCGAGATTGCCCTTGTCGATGCGCAGGCCCGACAGATTAACATTGTGCACGGTCCAGCCCGACATATTCATGTCATCGAAGGCGCAGCCCGACAAATTGACGTTGTGGTACTTGCCGCCCGACAAATTGACGTTCTCGTAGGTGCAGCCGGACAGATTGACGTCATCAACGAGCGATCCGGAAAGATCGCAGTTGATGACCACCATGCGTTGCTTCTCGCCATTGATCTTCATCGCCATTACTCCGCCGCTTCCGCGTCGAGCGGCCTGGGATCGCGCGCGCCGGTAAAGCCGTCGGCGTTGCGCGAATATTCATCGATGCGCCGCTCGATCTCCGGACGGAAATGCCGCAGCAGACCCTGCACCGGCCAGGCGGCGCCATCGCCGAAGGCGCAGATGGTGTGGCCCTCGATCTGGGTCGTGACCTCCATCAGCATGCCGATCTCGCGTTTCTGCGCGCGGCCTTCCGCCATGCGTGTCAGGACGCGCCACATCCAGCCCATGCCTTCGCGGCAGGGCGTGCACTGGCCGCAGCTCTCGTGCTTGTAGAAATAGGAGATACGGGCCATCGCCCTCACGATATCGGTCGATTTATCCATGACGATAACAGCCGCGGTGCCGAGCGCCGATTTCTTGTCGCGGCAGCCGTCGAAATCCATCAGCAGCGTGTCGGCCTGGTCGGCGCCGGCCGGCACCAGCGGCATCGACGAGCCGCCGGGAATGACGGCGAGTAGATTGTCCCAGCCGCCGCGCACGCCGCCGGCATGCGCGTCCAGTAGCTCACGCAGCGGAATGCCCATCGCCTCTTCGACGTTACAGGGCTTCGCGACGTGGCCGGAAATGCAGAACAGCTTGGTGCCGGTGTTGTTGGGCCGGCCGATGCCGGCGAACCACGCCGCGCCGCGGCGCATGATATCGGGCACCACCGCGATCAACTCGACGTTCTGCACCGTGCTCGGACAGCCATAAAGGCCGACATTGGCCGGGAACGGCGGCTTCAGCCGCGGCTGGCCCTTCTTGCCTTCCAGACTTTCCAGCAGCGCCGTTTCCTCGCCGCAGATATAGGCGCCGGCGCCGTGGTGCAGATAGAGGTCGAAATCCCAGCCGTGCACGTTGTTCTTGCCGATCAGCTTGGCCGCGTAGGCCTCATCGATCGCCGCCTGCAGTCTTTCTCGCTCTCTTATGAATTCGCCGCGGATATAAATGTAGCCAGCATTGGCGCCCATGGCGCAGCCGGCGATCAGGCAGCCTTCGATCAGCAGATGCGGATCATGGCGCATGACCTCGCGATCCTTGCAGGTGCCGGGCTCCAACTCGTCGGCATTGACGACGAGATAATGCGGCCTTTCGCCAATCTTCTTCGGCATGAACGACCATTTCAATCCGGTGGGGAAGCCGGCGCCGCCGCGCCCGCGCAGGCCTGACGCCTTAACCTCATCGACCAGCTTGTCGCGGCCACGCTCGAGGATCGCCTTGGTGCCGTCCCAGGCGCCGCGCGCGCGCGCGCCCTTGAGGCCCCAATCGTGCAGGCCGTAAAGATTTGTGAAGATGCGATTCTTGTCAGCGAGCATTCGCCAATCTCATTTGGAACGATAGAGCGATTTGTCGGTGAGCGTGGTCGGTCCGCCGACCGGCGCCGACAGTTGCCGGTCGATCTGCGGACCCGGTTTTGGGTTTTTTCCAGCGGCAAGACCGTCGAGAATGTTGTTGAGGCTTTCTTCGGTTAGGTCCTCGTAAAAATCGTAATTGATCTGCGCCATCGGTGCGTTGACGCAGGCGCCGAGGCACTCGACCTCGACCCAGGAGAATTTGCCATCGGCGGTCACGTCGAACTGCTCGCCGAAGCGCTTGCGGCAGATTTTTTCCAGATCGTCGGCGCCGCGCAGCCGGCACGGCGTGGTGCCGCAAAGCTGGACGTGGAATTTGCCCACCGGCTGCAAATTGAACATCGTGTAGAACGTCGCCACCTCGAGGCCGCGGATATGCGCCATGCCGAGGAATTCGCTGACGTACCGGATCGCCGCTTCCGGCAGCCAGCCGCCGGATTGCTCCTGGGCGCGCCACAGAAGCGGAATGATCGCCGATTGCTGGCGCCCCTCCGGATATTTGGCGATCTGTTCCTTCGCCCAGGCGAGATTGTGCTTGCTGAAGGCAAAGGACTTCGGCTGCACCTCGGGTGGGGCTAGACGACGCATGCTCATCGGTCTATCTCCCCGAACACGATGTCGATCGAGCCGATAATCGCCGCGATATCCGCCAGCATGTGCCCGCGGCAGAGAAAGTCCATCGCCGACAGGACCGGGAAGCCGGGCGGGCGAATCTTGCACTTGTAGGGCTTGTTGCTGCCGTCGCTGACCAGATAGACGCCGAATTCGCCCTTGGGGGCTTCGACCGCGGCATAGACCTCGCCCGCCGGCACGTGAAAGCCCTCGGTGTAGAGCTTGAAGTGGTGGATGAGCGCCTCCATCGAGCGCTTCATTTCGCCGCGCTTGGGCGGCGCGATCTTGTGGTCGACAACAATCACCGGACCTTGGCCATTCGGCTCACGCAATTTAGCGATGCACTGCTTCATGATACTCACTGACTGGCGCATCTCCTCCATGCGAATGAGATAGCGGTCGTAGCAGTCGCCGTTCTTACCGACAGGGATATCGAATTCCATCTCGGAATAGCACTCGTAGGGCTGTGCCTTGCGCAGGTCCCAGGCGGCGCCCGAGCCACGCACCATCACCCCGGAGAACCCCCAGTTCCATGCGTCCTCGAGCTTGACGATGCCGACGTCGACGTTGCGCTGCTTGAAGATGCGGTTGCCGGTGAGCAGCACCTCCAGATCGTCGCAGATCTTGAGGAACGGATCGCAAAACGCCTCGATGTCGTCGATGAGCTGCTTCGGCAGGTCCTGGTGCACGCCGCCGACGCGAAAATAGTTGGCGTGCAGGCGCGAGCCCGACGCGCGCTCGTAGAACACCATCATCTTCTCGCGTTCCTCGAAGCCCCACAGCGGCGGGGTGAGCGCACCGAGGTCCATCGCCTGGGTGGTGACGTTGAGCATGTGCGACAACAGCCGGCCGATCTCGCAGAACAGGACGCGGATCAGCTGGCCGCGCCGAGGAATTTCCACGCCGAGCAGTTTTTCCGCCGCCAGGCAGAAGGCGTGCTCCTGATTCATCGGCGCCCAATAATCGAGGCGGTCGAAATACGGGATCGCCTGCAAATAGGTCTTGTTCTCGATCAGCTTCTCGGTGCCGCGATGCAGCAGGCCGATGTGCGGATCGACGCGCTCGACCACCTCGCCATCGAGCTCCAGCACCAGGCGCAGCACGCCGTGCGCCGCTGGATGCTGCGGGCCGAAATTGATGGTGAAGTTGCGCAAGCTCGTTTCCGCCATTTACGAGCCCTTGGCCTTTTCGTCGCCTGGCAGCACGTAATCGGTGCCTTCCCAGGGCGAGAGAAAATCGAAGCTGCGAAATTCCTGCGCCAGCCGCACCGGCTCGTACATCACGCGTTTTTGCTCGTCGTCCCAACGCACCTCGACGAAGCCGGTGAGCGGGAAATCCTTGCGCAGCGGATGGCCCTCAAAACCGTAATCGGTGAGGATCCGGCGCATGTCGGGATGGCCGGTGAACAGCACGCCGTAAAGATCATAGGCCTCGCGCTCGAACCAGTCGGCACCGCGAAAAACCTCGATCAGCGAGGGCACCGGCGTCACCTCGTCGGTTTGCGCCTTGACGCGGATGCGCTGGTTCAGCCGCGGTGAGAGGAAATGATAGACGACGTCGAAACGCTTATCGCGGCCGGGATAGTCGGCGGCGGTCAAGTCGATGATGCAGATGAACTGACAGGCGGCGTCGGTCTTGAGATACGTCGCCACCTTGACGATGTCGGGGGCCCTTGCCGTCACGCTCAACTCGCCGTACGCGACGGCGTAGCCTTCAACCGACGCGCCGAGCGCGGTCTTGATGGTCTGACCCAGTCTTTCGAGCGCTTCGTCCATGCCCGCTCCGCTTCAGCGCTCGATCGTGCCAGTGCGGCGGATCTTCTTCTGCAAGAGCAGAATGCCGTAGACCAGCGCCTCGGCGGTCGGCGGGCAGCCCGGCACGTAGATGTCCACCGGCACGATGCGGTCGCAGCCGCGCACCACCGAATAGGAATAGTGATAGTAGCCGCCGCCATTGGCGCAGGAGCCCATGGAGATCACGTAGCGCGGCTCCGGCATCTGGTCGTAAACTTTACGAAGCGCCGGCGCCATCTTGTTGGTCAAGGTGCCGGCGACAATCATCACGTCCGACTGGCGCGGTGACGCGCGCGGGGCAAAGCCGAAGCGCTCGATGTCGTAGCGCGGCATGGAGGCCTGCATCATCTCGACCGCGCAGCAGGCAAGCCCGAAAGTCATCCACATCAGCGAGCCGGTGCGCGCCCAGGTAATTAGATCGTCGGCGGCGGCGACCAGGAAGCCTTTGTCAGCGAGTTCGTTGTTGACGCCGAGGAAAAAGCTGTCGTCGGCGCCGGCCGGCTTGCCGGTGCGCGGATCGATAATCCCTTGCGGCGCAGGTGCGACCACACTCATGGGCAGCTTAATCCCATTCGAGCGCCCCCTTCTTCCATTCATAGATGAAGCCGACGGTGAGAACGCCAAGGAACAGCATCATCGACCAGAAGCCAAAGAGGCCAATCTTGCGGAACGCCACAGCCCAGGGGAACAGGAAACTCACCTCCAGGTCGAAAATAATGAACAGAATGGCCACCAGGTAGAAGCGCACGTCGAACTTCATGCGCGCGTCGTCGAAGGCGTTGAAGCCGCATTCGTAGGCCGACAGCTTTTCCGGATCGGGGGCGCTAAAGGCGATGATGAAAGGTGCGATCAGCAGCGATAAACCGATGCCGGTCGCCACCGCAATGAAGATGACCACGGGCAGGTAATCCAGCAGCAAAGCGCTCATCGGCGACCTCAGCGTATAGCTCCCGGCGCCGCAGCCCCGCGAAATACGCCCTTGCCCTGTTTGGAAATGCCTCAAGGACGGGAGCAGCCGAGCCTTAGCGCAGCGCACAAAGTGGCGCAAGGCGACATTCGGGCCATCCACGGCCTGTGGTCACAATTGACGTAACGCAAAGCGGCCTCGATAGTTATGCGGCAGCGGCGGCACGGCAATTCCACATGACATCTGGAAAGCGGGCCTGAGATGAATGAGATGAGCATGCCGGCGGCAGCGCCCGTCAAGGGCAAGGAGCATTGGACCCAAAAGGACGGCGGCGTGAAGCTGTTCCTATGGGAAAAGTGCGCCGGCGACCCCGCCAAAAGCATCGGAACCATCCTGTTCGTGCATGGCTCCTCTATGGCCTCGCAGCCGACCTTCGACCTGCAGGTGGCAGGAAGGCCCGATTCCTCGGCTATGGATCACTTCGCACGGCGCGGCTACGACTGCTGGTCCGTCGACATGGAGGGCTACGGCCGCTCCACCAAGACACGCGACAACAACGCACCCATCAGCCAAGGCGCCGACGACTGCCACGCCGCGGCGCTCCATATCCAGACGCTGCGCGGTAAACGCCCCCTCCTCGTTTATGGGATTTCCTCCGGCGCGCTGCGCGCGGCGATGTTTGCCGAGCAGCATCCGGAGATGGTCAAGCGCCTTGCGCTCGACGCTTTTGTTTGGACCGGCGAAGGCTCGCCGACGCTCGCCGAGCGGCGGAAAAAACTGCCTGAGTTTATTGCCAATAGCCGCCGGCCGATCGACAAGGCCTTCATCCATTCGATTTTCGCGCGCGACCATCCCGGTACCGCCGACGAAACGACGATCGAGGCCTTCGCCGATGCTGTCACCGCGCTCGACACGTCGGTGCCGACCGGCACTTACGTGGATATGTGTTCGAAGCTGCCGGTGGTGAACCCGGACAAGATCGTCGTCCCCACGCTGATCATGCGCGGGCAATTCGACGGCATCGCGTCGATGGACGATCTGCTCAAGTTCTTCGCCAAGCTGCCTAATCCCGACAAGCAATTCGCCGTCATGCCCGGCATCTCGCACGCGAGCTTCCAGCAGAAGAACTACCTGATCGTCTATTCAATCCTGGTGAACTGGTTTGCGCAGCCGGAACCCGTGTACCGCGCGTGATTTAAGCGCCGAGCTTGCTCGCGAGATCAGCCAAGTCCTTGCCCGCCACATCGACCAGCACGGTGGGGCCCGCCTCGCCGGTGTTCGGCCCAAATTCGTTGATCCGCGCGGTGTGCCCGGTGCGCAGTCCGCATTTGGCGGCGGCAGCAAGATCGCGGCTGTGCGCGGCGACCATCATGCATTCGCCCGGCGCCAGATTGAATGCGTCGCAGGCGGCAAGATAGACGCGCGGCTTCGGCTTGTAATCGCCGGCGATATCGGAGCCGAGGATCGCATCCCACGGCAAGTCATTGCGGCGCGCGAGATCGACCATCAGCGCGATATTGCCGTTCGAGCACGGCGCGACCAGAAATTTTTGCCGCAGGCGTTTCATCGCCGCGGGAACGTCCGGCCAGGCATCGAGCCGGTGCCAGGCGAAATTCAAATCGTGCCGCACCTCCTCGGACAAGTTCTCCAGCCCGAAGCGCGGCAGAATGCGTTCGAGGTTGCGCCGGTGCAGCACGTCGAGCTTTGAGAATGGGATGCGGCCGGCGCGCACCTCCTCCATTCCGGGCTGGTATTCGCCGCGCCAGGCGTCGGCAAAGGCCGTCCAGTCGAGGTTGTACCCAAGGTTCCCCAGGATTTTTTCGGCCTCGCGGGCGACCGAATTGCGCCAGTCGACGAGCGTGCCGAACACGTCGAAGAACAGCGCTCGCAGTTCGAGGATCGGGGCTTCTCCGAGCATGAATTGTCGCCGAAAGGAGCAAAATTCCGCGCGTGCGAAACCCGGCTAAGTCATTGATTTAATGGCGGGAGCGACGGAACTCGAACCCGCGGCCTCTGCCGTGACAGGGCAGCGCTCTAACCAACTGAGCTACGCCCCCGCGGGCGTTGCGTGGGGTTAAAGGTGGCCTCAAGGCAAGTCAAGGCAAACCCGATTTGCCTGACTGAAATTGCGAAAAAGCCTTATTTAGCGCGAAGAATCGATGGTCAGACCGCCCCCGAATCGTCTATGCGGGCGACGTGTTTGGCGCTTCGCCAAGCGCACGGATTCCATGAGGAGGGTCCCACCGATGGCACTGGTTCCAGGAAAAGCACCGACACCACCGACAGTCACCCTGAAACATCTCGCCGCGGCGCTCGCGGAGGTGCATGAGATGTCGAAGAAGCAAGCCGAAACGGTGCTCGGCGATTTCGTCGGCAACATCGTCAAGCATTTGAAAAAGGGCGAGCGCATCCGCATCGGCGGCCTCGGTATTCTGCAAGTGCGCCGGCGCGCCGCGCGCATGGGCCGCAATCCGGCAACCGGTGAAGCGATCCAGATCAAGGCGAGCAAGAAGGTCGCCTTCCGCGCTTCCAAGGAGCTCAAAGAATCGATCTGACGGCGATTTATCGCCGGACCCTCCGGGGATAACGGCGGGCGTGGAGCAAAACTCCGCGCCTGCCGCTTTGCGTTTTGAAAAGATTGAGTTTCGCTTCCGCCCGCCTTCGCCCTGCGGCGCGGCTGTCCGTCGTCAGATAATTTGAGACAGATGGCGATCTGATTTACGGGAGTGACCGGCTCATCTGGTTTTAGTTTATGCGGCTTTCTTTTGATGCTGCAAGCGTCGATTCTGGATTGTGTTGCGTTTGATCCTTTCTCTTTCCAACAGGATTGTTTGACCGCGCCCGAAGTAGACGTCGGCCGGCGTTAGATTGCTCAAGCTCTCATGATAGCGCCGATGGTTGTAGTGATCGACGAACCGGCCAATGCTGGCTTCAAGATCACCCGGCAGGTAATAGTTTTCCAGGAGGATGCGGTTCTTGAGCGTCTGATGCCAGCGCTCGATCTTGCCCTGTGTCTGCGGATGATAGGGCGCGCCGCGAACGTGACCCAAGTTCTGTGTATCCAACCAATCTGCCAACTCAGCCGAGACATAGCTGGAACCATTATCGCTGAGCAGGCGCGGCTTATGGATAACCCGAGCCTGATCACAGCCTGAGGCCGTAAGAGCAAGATCCAGAGTTTCGGTCACGTCCTGTGCCTTCATCGTCGCGCACAGCTTCCAGGCGATGATGTAGCGCGAGAAGTCGTCCAGGACCGTGCTGAGATAGAACCAGCCCCAGCCGGTCACCTTGAGATAGGTGAAGTCCGTCTGCCAGAGCTGGTTTGGCGCCGTCGTCTTGTCCTTGAACTCATCGGCCGCCTTCATGACGATGTAGGCTGGACTTGTGATCAGGTCATGCGCCTTAAGCAGCCGGTACACCGAGGCCTCCGACACAAAATAGCCGGCCGTATCGGTGAAGCGCGTGGCCAGTTCCCGGGGCGACAGCTCGGGCTCATCCAACGCCAACTGAACGATCCGCTCGCGTATGCCTTCAGGGATACGGTTCCAGACGCGCTTGGGCCGCGGTGATTTATCTTCCAGTGCTTCTGGTCCGCCGGTCTGCAGGCGATCGTACCAGCGGTAGAACCTTGCCGGCTGGATGCCCAGCTTCGCAAGCGTCCGGCGCACCGGCAGATGGGATTGCTCGACCAGGCGGATGATCTCCAGCTTCTCGAAGGCGGGGTACCTCATTCCTCGTCTCCCCCATCCCCGATCATGCTTTTTTTAAGCAGGCGCAATTCGAGCGCCTGTTCAGCCACGACCGCCTTGAGTTCCTGCGCCTCACGCCGCAGGTCCTTGACCTCGCCATTGGTCGCCGCCCGCGCCGTGTCGCCGGCCAGGCGCCGTTTACCGGCCTCCAGGAACTCCTTGGACCAAGCGTAATAAAGGCTCTCGGCAATGCCTTCACGGCGGCAAAGCTCGGCGATGCTGGACTCGCCGCGTAGGCCGTCCAGAACGATCCTAATCTTCTCTTCAGACGAATGGCGCTTGCGCGTGGCCCGGCGGATGTTCTTCACGAGCCGCTCGGACGGCGATTCAGGGTGTTCGGATTTCTGTCTCATCTCCACTCCTTAATGGTTACGATGAGCCAGAAATCCTCCGTTCCTCAAGCCGTTAAATCTGTCTCACAGGTGCTGATCCCGGACAAGAGCAGATCCCACAGATCACACCCGTAGCTCCAGTCAAATCAAGTGATCCGGAAAGTGAGCCGACAACATCGCCGGACACCGTCTCTTCAAATTGCAACAGGACGGCTGCCCTTGCTGGACCGACCGAGATTATCGGCAATGCCGCTAGTGCAATTGCCGCTAACGCTCTCGATTTCATGGTTATTGCCCCCAAAAAATGCTGGCCGCGCAAACCCGGTCAGCATTGTCCGACCCGCCACCTAAACAGCGTTTCACGAGGGGTATTGGCCGTCAAGCTAGGGTTGTACCCTCCGTCATGCACATGCGTGCACGTACTAATGGCTAGGCTGCGCCGGGGTTTAGCGGCACCGCCAATTTGGTTGAGACGCCGTATTGCATGTCCGCTTTGGGTCAAAAGATGGGGTAATCGGCCGGCAGCTTGTGGATAGCTGAATATTTTTGGTGCTGCGCTTCAGGCTGATGGTGAAACGAGGTCCGTGTGTACGGCCTCAAGCATCAGAAGGAGAAGCGCAGCATGGACCATTTTGCTGGACTAGATGTTTCAGTCAAGGAGAGCAGCATCTGCGTTGTGGATGACACGGGCAGGATTGTACGGGAAGTGAAGGTGGCGAGTGAACCGGAAGCTCTGCTGGCGGTGCTGAAGAGCCCCGCCTATCACTTCAAACGGATTGGATTGGAAGCCGGGCCGCTGTCACAGTGGCTCTTTAGCGCCCTCGCGGAAGCGGGCTTGCCGGTGATCTGCGTCGAGACGCGGCACATGCGGGCGGTGCTGAAGGCGCAGATCAACAAGACCGACCGCAATGACGCACGCGGTATGGCGCAGATGATGCGGGCGGGGCTCTATCGTCCGGTGCATGTGAAGACGTTACGCAGCCAGAAACAGCGAATGCTGCTGACCCATCGCAAGCTGCTGCAGTCGAAGGCCATCGCTGTCGATAATGACCTGCGCGGGACGTTACGCAACTTTGGTCTCAAAGTAGGCGTGGTGGGCAAAGTTAGGTTCGAGGCCCGCATCAGGGAGCTTGTTGAGAACCTCCCCGACCTGGCGGTGCTGGTCGAACCGATGCTCATTGTCCGGCGAGTGCTTCGCGAGCAGTTTTGTATCCTGCACCGCCGCTTGCTCGCTATCGTGCGGGACGATGAGGTGTGCCGGCGCCTGATGACGGTCCCCGGGGTCGGCCCTGTGGTGGCGCTGACCTATCGCGCCACCGTCGACGTGCCCGCTCGCTTCAGGAAGTCCAAGTCAGTCGGGGCGGTGTTTGGGCTGACGTGCGCCAAGTATCAATCAGGCGAGAGCGAACGCAGCGGCAGAATATCACGCTGCGGAGACGAGATGATGCGGGTCATGCTCTACGAAGCGGCTCAGGCCATGTTGCATTCAAAGAGATGGTCCTGGCTCAAGGCCTGGGCCATGAAGATCGCCAGGCACCGCGGGATGAAGAAGGCGATCGTCGCCTTGGCGCGCCGGTTGGCTGTGATCATGCACCGCATATGGGTTGATGGCACCGAGTTCCAGTGGACCCGGGAGGCCGCGGTGGCATGAGAGGTGTAGGTCGCCGGATGCGATAGGAGAAAACTCGAGTTCCACCCAGCGGTGGAATGATGTCCCTCGCGGGACGATGGATGAGGTGAGTTCGCATGTCCGCTTGGACCTATCGTCAATCTGACGCTAAGGCCGCGTAACAGATTGTTCCACCTCGTCCTCGGATCCCATGATGGAAGGGCCCTGGTGCCGATTCCGAAGAGAAGCGCGAGCCCGTGAGCGACATCAACACTGCAGCGGTGGATAGTCTGAAAGTGCTTGACCCCAAACGGCCGATTAGAGAAGCGGACATGTGCAGTGCACTAGGCGATGTCCGCTTTGTGCCATTCGCGACTATCGCGCCGCAAAATAGTCAGCGCAAAAAGAAAGACCGCCACGCGGCGGTCCTTCCGAAATCCGATCAGATGATTTTATTAGGCCGCGATAGCAGCGCCCTTCCGCTTCTTGCGCCAGCCGAGCAGACCCAAAGCGCCGAGGCCGGAGGCGAAGAGTGGGAGGGCGGCTGGTAAGGGGTTGGAAGCACGCCAATAAGCTCCATCCAATCGGCGTCGTGTGGCACTTTCAGCTCGAGGACCATGATTGTGATAATGATTGCAACGACGCCATCACTAAACGCTGCAAGACGATTTTTTCCCATTTTATAGGTCCGCAGTCGAATGCGATTGATCGACGAACCTATTATCGCGAAATCAACAAATTTTAGGCGGCCAGAAGTTGTTCAATAAATCGGGAGAGTTGGCCGCGTCGAACATTGACAATGACCCCGATAAGGCGCGTCGTACAAGCACGGTTAAGCAAATTGCTTGCCTTAGAGCTGCCCGAAAAACGGCGACGTACCGAAGTCCCCCCTTCTATAGTTTGGCAGCACTGGTGCCATCGGCAGGCATAATGACCTCTAAATTGTTTGCGTTTGGCGCGGGTGCCATCAGAGCCGACGTTTAAAGATGTTCGCACGCTGATTTCCGGAAGGAACACATGATCAACTCCTCTCGCAATTATGTCATCGCGGGCGTTTTGCTGAGTGTCACGCTTAGTGTTCCATGCGACAACGCTAATGCCGCTGAAACGCAAGTCCAGCGCGGCAAATATCTCGTCAGTGCGTTTCCGTGTACCGACTGCCATACGCCTGGGTACTTTCTTGGGAAACCAGATATGAAACGCTATCTCGGCGGTTCAGATGTCGGTTTCGAGGTTCCTGGACTTGGAATCTTTTACGCCCCCAATTTAACACCCGACGACGAAACCGGTCTTGGCAAATGGACCAAAGAAGAGATTGCCACTGCAATCACGACGGGGAAGATACCGGGCGGTCGCATCCTTGCGCCGCCGATGCCGGTGGACTCGTTCAAGAACCTCACCCATGAGGACGCATTGGCAATCGCCGCTTATCTCAAGACCTTGCCGGAGATCAAAAATAAAGTTCCCGGTCCATTTGGCCCGACAGAGAAACCGACATCGTTCGTCTTTCAGGTGCTCCCGCCAGACAAGTATGTGCCCACGCCTCCGCCTCCCGGAAAGTGACCTGAGCAAAAACGTGGCAATGTCCGTTCAGGGTCATTCGCGACCGAGTGATTTAGCGCCAGCACCTTCCGTTGTCCGCTGTTAGCTCAACAGCGACCGTTCGACGGCTGAGTTCATCTGTCCGCAAGGTGCCAGAAGCGACCATTCATGGTCCAATGGCGAACACTAACGATACCCGGCGTTTGCAGTTGTATTTGGTCAAAGGCCATGCGGCATACGGCCTGGTGTGCTGCTCTGAGCTCAAAGCCCTTTGCCGAGTTCTGGGGGCCGAAAGACTTGCGGTCGCCGCCCACCCGCCACCCACCCTTGAAACGTTTTCCGACATCCTCAAAACGTTTCCTGGCTCTTTCTAGCTCTCGGACGAATGCGTTAACCTACGTAACTGCCGGGCAACGCAAACACCGAGAGTCCGAAGCCCCTGAGCTTGAGTTACTCGGGCCCGTTCTCGCAGGCGTTCGTATTTTGCGCGTCGCATGCACCGGGGGCGCTCGGGAAATGGATCGAGAAGGTTGCCCGAGCCTCCCAGCCGCATCGTAATGCTCTGGGCACGGTCGATCGCTCGCCAGTGGCGGGTCACGACTTGGCTTTGGTAACGCAACCTCAAGCATTTCCTGCAATAGAAACCCGCACCGGCATCGAACAATACGCCAACTCGGCGCCCGCACGGGCATCGAAACCAGGGTCGCGAACCTCCGTACGGACAGGCTGTACGGTCAAGTTGGACAAATTGCCTTCGCCATCGGCCGCCGTGCCGAAAAATAATCCGAATCTCGCTGCAGTCAGCCCTGAAAATAATTAGACGCGTTATTTTTCCGTCGCGCACTGAACGCCAATACCAAGGACGAATAGCCCCAGGCGTGAGCGCGCCGCTGCGCTTCAACTCGAAAACGCTGAGATGCCTCGTGCTATCTGCCGTTGGGGCCATATTGATGCGCCGAAATCATTTGGCTTTTTTATTGGAAGGGTACTTTCGTCCTCTTGGCAGGTGACGGCATCTCGCTCCAAGCCCTTGGCAGGATGAGAACGTCGTCACCGCCAAATCGCTGTCTTTTGAGGCTTTTCATGACGTAACTAACGACTTGGGCCGGGCTATATGTAATTGCTTCGGCGTGTACGCTGACTATAGCCGTGCCTTGGACGAGCCTAGCCTGTTCCGCCGCGAGGTAGTGCTCGAAGTTGGTCTTTAGGATGTTCCGGCCGGGAATTAAGATGATCGCGTGAAAATGCAGGCCGTCGTTAATACTCGCGGCCCAACTGCATTGTTTGCTGCTGTTGTGAAACTTGGGCACTGGCAGGTCCGGCGCAGCAATCAGTACCGGAAACCGGATCAGAGGGGGCCGTCGCCCTGCCCGAATCCTGATAAGGCCAGTGACGAGCTTGCCATAGAGTCTCTCGAATAGGCGCATTCATTCGGCCTACGAGTACTGGGCCATCGCCATACAGAGGTTTGAACTGGAACGTAAGAAGATAGGCTGTGAAACCACGAGCGAGAATTGACGTTACCCACTCCGCGTAAGCGTCCGATAGATCAATGTGGTCGGTACGCTTTGCTCTGCCCTCGTATCTAGCCAGGGTCGTGCTCCGTCTGGTCAAAGTTCGATCACCTGCTGCTGATCGATTTGATCCGCAGCCCCTTTTCAATACTTGCCGAACGGTGGCGTTCCACGCATTCGGAAATGGGTCCTGCAAGCTGCAAGACCGTTAGAAAACCTGTCGCCCCAGCGGCCAACTAAAGTTCGAAGTTCGACGAGCTCCCGGGCTGGCTGCGCCACCTTCTGAATTAAATTTTTGGGCTGGCGAATGCGCTTGCGTTGGCCAGTGAGGGTGCCGACGCTGCGCTTGCGGTTGTGGCTGACCTTGAAGGCGGACCCGTACTCGCGTTGAGGCGACAGGCGCACTAGGTGGAGGCCGAGAGCCGAGGCGAAGGAGCCGTGGCCGGATGGTGGGCGGTGCGGGGATCGAACCTGCGACCTTCCCGGTGTAAACGGGGCGCTCTACCGCTGAGCTAACCGCCCTAATTATTCGGGGTACGGATCGGGGTACAGCTTCCGATCCAAATGCAGAAAAACCCGAATTTGACGGCATTCTCACTGAGCGAGCATCCTGCGTGTAAACAAGAAACGACATCAATGCATAAGGTGTCAGGAAGCATCAAAAGTGCTTCCCACATGGCATATTTGCGCTATACATCCTGCGTTTGGGAAGCAGAAAACGTCACTGGGAAGCATTAGCGTGCTTCCCATGTGCTTCCCAGAAATCGTGCTTCCCAGAAACGAGGATGTTCATGCCGACACTAAACAAGCGCAGCATCGCCACCCTCTCCCTCGATCGCGGCAAGACCGACCAGATATTTTTCGATGATGATCTGCCCGGCTTTGGTCTTCGGATGCGCGCTGGCGGTAGGCGAAGTTGGATCGTCCAATACCGGGTCGGCGCATTGCAGAAGCGTCTGACGCTCGGCAGCGTTGCGGCGCTCGACGCCGACAAGGCACGCAAGGCAGCGAGGGCACAGCTGGCGAAGGTCACGCTCGGCGGCGATCCGCAGGCCGCGAAAGCCGAGGAAAAAGCCAGGGCAAAGCACACGCTCGGCGCGGTCGCCATCCAATACCTTGAGCACGCGCAGTCGCGTTTGAAGCCGAAGACCCATTACGAATCGAACTCGCTACTTGCGACATCATTGGAAGAATTTGCATGACGTTCCGCTGCATAAAATCACGCGGTTCGACATTGCGAGCCGCATCTCAGAAATCAGTATAAAAAATGGACCTGCGGCTGCCGGGCACGCTCGCCTAACCCTTTCAGCCCTATTTTGCTGGGCTATTGGCCAGGGCCTTGCCGATGAAAATCCGGTGATCGGCAGCAACGCGCCCGCCACGAAAGCGCGCGACCGGGTTCTTAGCGACGCCGAGCTTGCTGAAATCTGGCGCTACTGCCCCGATGATGATTATGGCCGCATCCTAAGGCTGCTGATGTTAACCGGGCAGCGGCGCGGCGAAGTTGCCGGCATAAAATGGAGCGAAATTTCGGAAGATTTGGCGACGTGGAAACTGCCGGCCGAGCGCGTGAAGAATGGTCGCGATCACGCGGTACCGCTGGCCCCGACCGCGATCGAGATCATCCAGGCAGTACCGCGTGATCGCCAGCGAGATTTGCTTTTCGGTCGAGGGCCGTGCGGTTTCTCCGGCTGGGGGAAGCCAAAAATGCAACTGGACGCCCGCATCAACGCCGCCCGCAAGAAGGCAGGCGCCAAGCCGATAGCGCCGTGGACCGTGCACGATGCACGGCGGAGTGTCGCCACTGGCCTCGGCAATCTCGGCATCCAGCCTCATATTATCGAAGCTGCGTTGAATCATGTCAGCGGCCACAAGCGCGGCGTCGCCGGCACCTACAACAAGTCCACTTATGGGCGCGAAGTCCGCGATGCGCTGTTGCTGTGGGACAGCCACGTCACCGCATTGTTGACTGGCAAGAAATCTAAGATCGTCGCATTCCCCCCGCGCGTGGAAGGCGCGGCATGAGCAAGGTCGAATCGGCGAGGTCGCGTAACGTACGCGAGCGGCTCTATTCTATCGGCAATCTAAGCGACGCGGCCCGTGTGCTGCTGCATTTGGCTCGCGGCAGCAAGCAGGCGGCACACGACGCAATGGCGCATATCACTCGCGAGGATTTATCACCACACCAACGGCGCGAGATCGAGGCTCGGTTTCATTTATGGCAGGCCGACGCTATCCGGCGATATTATCGCTGTAGCGATACCGCCGCATTCGCGAAGTTGGCAGCGATGAAATTTAGTGATCAGCGAGAAGCCGAAAACTTTGTGCGAAATCTCCGGTATTGGCTGAAGCGAAAGAAATTATCGCAATTCTCGAAGCAGCCAGTATTTGCTTTCACGCCCCCAGGACAATTTTCGCTGATCCTTCTGCCGGATGCTTAGGATAAAATCGGTCGCCGTCGAACATTTTGGCACTATTATTTTCTCTCCAGTCTGGAACCTAATGCTCTCATTTGTAGGCTATTGATGCCGCATGGAGAGCAATATGGAAGACGACACTAAATCCGAGGACGATCGTGTTTTAAGTTTTGCGGCGTGGTGCAGACTTAACAATTTTTCGATCGCGACTGGCCGCAGGATTATGCAGAGCGGCTTAGGACCAAGAATCCTCCAACTCTCGACCCGCCGCCTGGGTATCAGAATTGCCGACAATCGGCGTTGGCAGGAATTGCGTGCGCGATGACAAGCAAAAGTGGAAGCCAGCGCGGGGCAAGCGCTGGCTTCGGGGTAGCTGATCACGCGAGCGGCGGGATTGCTCCCTCAATATCGGACAACGGCCGGAATAGTCAATACAGCAGCCGCCAGCTCGAGATTTTCGCCGAGAGATGCGAGCAGCTTGCCGATCAAGTCAGGCATGGATACCGCCCATTCGCCCAGACAATTGATTTCGTATATTCGGCAGCGCTTTTTGCCGGGGTGGTGGACATCTACGGCGACGATCATATTCAAAAAATCATGGCGCGAGCGTTCGGGTGCGTGCCGCGATGAGCCAGCAGCGCAAGCAGCGGTACGTGACGCGCCGTCTTGATTTCATTCGAGATCGAACCGTCGGGCCGGTACATTGTCAAAGATCTGTTTGCGACGACCGGACTCGCGGTGGTCTGGGGGCCGCCGAAATGCGGCAAGAGTTTTTGGTTGATGGACATCGCGGTGCATGTTGCGCGCGGCATCGATTATCGAGGCCGCCGCGTCCAACAGGCTCCGGTCGTTTATGTGAGCCTCGAAGGCCATGCCGGGCTTCCGGCGCGAGCGGCGGCCTTGCGCAAGCATTACGGCGTCGGCGAGGTGCCGCTGTTTTTCGTGGTCGAGCGACTCGATCTGGTTCGTGACGTTGATCAGCTCATCGCCGATATAGCGCCGCAAAAGCCCGGCCTCGTCATGATCGACACGTTAAATAGGTCGTTGACGGGGTCTGAAAGCAAAGATGAGCACATGGGCCAATACATTGCCGCCTGCGGCAAGATCATCGAGCGGCTTCAGTGCTTCCTCGTCATCGCCCATCACTCTGGCGTCGATGCGAGCCGGCCGCGCGGCCATACTAGCCTTGGCGGTGCCGTGGATGCGCAGATCGCCGTTACCCGCGATCAGGCAAACAACATCATCGCCGAAATTCAGTGGCTTAAGGACGGCAGCGGCGAAGGCGACAAGATCATCAGTCGGCTGAAGGTGATCGAGGTCGGGACTGACGAGGATGGCGATCCGATTACGTCGTGCGTTGTCGTTGAGGGCGATGCCCTGGCCGCTGCTGCTCGACCAGAGCGCAAGCTATCTGATCGGCAAAAGCTCGCGCTTGATGCCCTGTCGGAGGCGACGCTCACTCATGGTTTAGAACCGCCAGCGACATTCGAGCTGCCGGTTTCGATCAAAAAAATCTGCCCCGTCAACTCATGGCGCGACGAAATTTATGCGCGTGGCGTGATCGATGGCGACGGCGCCGCTAATCCGCGCCAGGACTTCAGACGCCTGCAGAACCAACTACAGGTCCGCGCGCTGATCGGCGTCCGCGATTTGTTTGTATGGAGAGCATGAAACCGTGCCCGGCGGCGCCGGGCGACTTCTGAGGAGGTAACCGAAAATGACCACACCCTACGCGACGGCGACCAGCGACATGCGAGCGCGGCAGGAAGTCAAAAAAATCCTTACCCGCTTCGGCTGCGAGTCCATCGGTTTCATGGATGACAACGTGAAGCACGAAGTGCTGCTGGCGTTCACGCATCGCGGGCGGCAGGTCCAACTTCGGGCATCGGCCAGGGGTTGGGCGCAGATTTGGCTGAAGGAAAATCCATGGACCTATCGGCATCGCACCCAGCGCCAGGACTACGAACAGGCGGCCCTCAGGCAAGGCCGTGTCGCGGTTAACAGTGTTCTGCGGGATTGGATCAAAGGCCAAGTGACCGCCATAGAAACCGGCATCTTGTCGTTTGAAGCCGTGTTTATGCCGCATATGATTACGAATGACGGCCGCACCGTGATCGAGCGCATTCAAGAGACCAAGATGCTGCCGGCGCCGGAAGCGCCGAAGGTCGTCTCAATTACGGCAGTCATGAAAACTGAAGAGATAGGAGATGGAAATGCTGTCGCCGAATGAATTACGCAAATTCGAGCGATCCAACGATCCGCCCATCGCTATCACGCCGATCGAGTATGGCGAGCTTCAAACCGCCTACGATCACTTTAACGCCGAGCTATTCGACGACGCACTGCCTGATGTTTTCATCACAATGCAACGCCGTGCCCATTCGAGGGGATATTTCTCGGCGAATTGGTTCTCGGCGCGATCCGGCAAATTTGGCCGTCATGAACTGGCACTCAATCCCGATGCTTTCGTCGATCGCAGCGACGAGCAGATTTGTTCAACGTTGGTCCATGAGCAGGCACACGTCTGGCAACAGGCTTACGGCAAACCATCGCGCGGGTACCACAACAAGGAATGGGCCGCGAAGATGAAAGCGGTTGGCCTGCAGCCATCCTCGACTGGCGCGGTTGGTGGCAAGGAAACCGGACACAGCATGACGCACTACATCATCTCCGGCGGAACGTTCGCAAAGGCTTACGCCAAGCTCGGCGCGACGGGGTGGAAGCTCAACTTGCAGTCCACACATCGGCCCGGCTCGAACGGCAGCACAAACAGCAAAACCAAGTTCACATGTACGTCATGCAGCCAAAACGCGTGGGGGAAACCAGACCTAGCGATAATTTGTAAAGTCTGTGGCATTGAGATGCGCGCTCGATCGTACGAACAAAAGTCCGCAGTCTGACGCAGAACGCTGTCGAGCTTCACCTTGTCTGAACGAGCCGCTGTAGCATGTGTAGCACTTGTAGCCCTCTTATAGAGGAGGGCTACATGCTGCTACAGCAACATGCCCGTAGCAGATGCTACACAGATGCTACGCAAGTGCTACGTGCTACGTCTTCTTTCTTCATCGGAAGTCCTCTTCTTCGTAAAGAGCGCGAGCGCCGTTTTAGGCAACAAAAAATATCGACCGCTTGGCGGGTGTTTGTGTGCGTTTCCGTGGGGTATCCTTAGAAGCCGTCAGGAGATATCAGGTGCGGTCAAATTTGACAAAAGCCAGTATTTAAGCGCTTGTTGTGCGTCTGATTTGCCGTCTCGATCGTGCGATTCGGTAATTGGGAAGCAATTGGGAAGCAGAACATGCTCGAAAATGCCGCTTTGATAACTTCGCAATCGCCTGCTGGAAGGCCGTCGATACGCCAGCGTCGCAAGCGCATCGACGGCCGGTATCGATCGGCTCGGCGTATCAAGCAGCTCATCACCGAATTCAGCCTTCGCGTTGCTGACGCCGATAGTTCGGCAATCCGGCAAGCAATCCAACGCACCGCCGAATTAGTCACTTTGGCCGAGAACCTGCGCGCTGCGGCGATTCGTGGTGAGCCGGTCGGCATCAGCGATCTAATCAAGGTCGAGAACACTATCGCGAGGCGGTTGCGTGAGCTTGGCCTCGACAAGCCGCAGCCTCGGCCGGCGCCTTCCCTTGACGCCTATCTTCGCACCCTGGAAAGCGAGGAACGCGCATGAGCACTAAGGCGCAACGCCTTACACAGATCAAGGCAGCCGTCGCTGCCGAGCTCGGCATCGAAGCATCAGGTCCATTGGCGACGCAGATCGCGGCTATATCGCTGGCAAACGAGAGCCTGCTCGCTTCTTTGCTGGATGAGCGCGTCACTGTTTCCGAAACCGTCGAAATTAACAACGCGCTGCGGGCGAACGCTACACAGCTAGCAGAACTGCGAGCGTCGGTGGCCAAGCCCATTACGGTTATGGTTGAATACGTCGACGGTCCTGATCCCATTTGTCCGCATTGTAACAGGCGCGCCAATGAGCCTGTCGTGGCAGCTTTGCCGAGCAGTGGCGCACCAGCTCCGGCCTGCACAGAAGGCGCAAGTGCCTCGAATGCGGCAAATGCAGCGGCGCGATCATGTTTGTCCATGCCGATGTCCGACTTGCGTGGCGCCCGTTTTGAAGGCCGTACTCGATAACCACGCGGCAAATTGCGGCATTATAGTCATCGTCGCCCCCATTTGGTTCACATTCCCTACGTCGGCCTCTAATCTACGCTAGACATTTCTTATTTTGGCGGCCGGTTCAACCGGTCGACGCAACACTCTCTGTCTTGAAGGGAAAGACGGAGCGCTTGACGAAACGTCGAGGGTTTTTTCGAGGCTTCACTGCGGCAGAGAAGCCAGGGGCCGTTGGACTGTTCGACACAAGAGTGGATCATTCTGTAATGCCAAGTGCGTGCGCGCGTGATTATAATACGTCGCATAGGCGGAAAGAATTCGCCTGGGGATGGAGATGAGGCGGCGGATGGCTATATTTCGAAAGGCATAGCTTCACAAATTCTGTCAACTGGAAACGTTCGGAACAACATCAAATGTATGGCGGGACAAAAAGTATGTGGCAAATCCCCATTGCCGTCGTGCTAATGGCATACGCTAATGTGGTGCTTAAACTCCGCATCGCAGCCTTAGGCGGAGGCAGTTCAGTTTCTTGGTTGTCTTATATCTTATCGATGATGCTCGATCCGTGGACTTGGTCGGCGCTCATTGCTGCTATCGTTACTGGACTACTTTACGTTATTGCCCTGCGGCAACTCGAACTTAGCGTAGTGGAGCCGCTATTCGCCCTCGTTTTTGTCCTAGTGCCTCTGGCTGCCGTACTTATTTTGGGGGAACACCTACCGCCGCTTCGGATTGCTGGGCTTGTTCTCATTTTCGTCGGCGTAATTCTCGTGGGGCAAACTGCATAAGAGCACGAGCGGCTGAGGTGCTCGCCACCGCCATCGTGAGGTCTAAATTAGATTTAATGCAGATCACTAAATCAGGGTGGTGCGGTAGCGATGTGTCACAAGAGGCTGATTTCAATCGCGTTGATGGTGGCATTAGGGGCGTTCCTAGGCGCACCGGCATTTGCACAGGATATTGGTAATCCGACCCGCGGCTGGAAGCTCGCGATCCATACCTGCTCGGGCTGCCACTGGGTCAGCCATGGAGGAAAATCTGGTCGCCTGCGGGCGCCGACCCTTAGCGCCATCGCTAACACCAAAGGCATGTCAACAATGGCGCTTAACGTGGCGCTACTGACTTCCCATCGTTCCATGCCGAACATCGTGCTCAATGCCCAGGAACGCGCCGACGTTATTGCCTTCATTCTGACGCTGAAAAAAGATTAGCCCATCTTATCGTGCCGACGACGACAAAGTGATCTAATAAATTCTAACAAATAGTGACATGAACCCGGCCTGTTCGTAGCCGGCGCGCTCGCTGTCATCCGCTATGCCAAGATCGACGGCACCAAACATCGGCCTTGGCTCACGGCATTGCTGGCTCGAAAGCCAACCAAGGTAGCGGCCATCGCACTCGCCAACAAGCTAGCCCGGATGGCTTGGGCTATGATGGCGAGGGGCGAGCGCTACAGGAATCCCGTCGCGCTCGCGGCGTAAACGAGATCGCACCGGACCTCCGGCGTGATGTGAAGGTTGGGAGGAGCGAACAGCACGTAATGCAGAGCCGGTCGATCTGGCGGTCAGGACAACCCACTTGTGCCAACGCGAGTTGGCAAGAACTTTCTTCACGTTTGCAGCATTGGTCGGTGCAGCCATGGGTTCGGCCTTTGAGTGCGGCACACAAGGCCGCTGGCCATAATGCCCTCCGCGGATCAGGTCCCGGTCATTAGCACGCATTCAAGAATGCGGCGCCCTCGACCAGCACGCCGCGGATGCCGGCCTCATCCAGATCCTTGACCACGCGGTTGGCGACGGACCCCACACGGTGCTGCGACTGCTGCGGTGCACACTCCATATCCTTTTTGGGTTGCCGGCCCAACCGTAAAGCCGAGCGACGCTCTTTGCCTGCTTAAGCGATTGCTGGCCCTCATTTCGCCTATTTACCCAGTATTCGCGAAAAGAGGGCCTATTCAACTATTGAATGAAATCCGTTCTGCTGGCACGGTTGGGTCTTCTTGCGCGAGCATTCGCCCCTGATACCAATAACCAATGCCGAACCAACAGGAGAAATCTGTCGATCTCTCGATTCGCAACAATGTTGTCGACCTGGCAATCGTAACCAAGGCCCTCGACCATTTGGGCGACGAATTGCAAATCCCAACCAAGGCGCTGATGCAGCTACAGGTCGCACTCGATGAGACTTCTTAGCAATATTATCAAATACGCGTGGCCTGAAGGCAGTGCCCACGAACTTCGCCTGCGCATCAGTGCACATGACGGCCGAATAGACGTCTTAATTGTCGATGATGGAGCGCCGTTCGATCCGCGCGACCATAAGTCACGCGAACCTCTACCACCCGGCACTCGGCCACAGCCCGGTGGGGTCGGCATCCAAATGGTTAAGCAACTCGTCGACAGTGTTGACTACGCTCGCATTGATGGTTGCAATAAAGTCACCCTGATAAAGCGTTATGCTTCGTAGCAGTCTTAAAGGATGGAACAATGGCAAATAGTGCGCTCAACGTCGCCGAATCGCACAGTGGCAATGTTTGTATCGTAGCGCTGTCTGGTCGCATCGACAGCACCAATGCCAATGATCTAATTGCGCGTTTCAATAGCCTGATCTCGTCCGGCGAAAAGTCGATACTGGTGGACCTCGGTGCGGTGCTTTATCTAACCAGCGCTGCCTTTCGCGCACTATTAGTTGCGACCGACGAGGCGGAACGGAATCAGGCTCGCCTAGCGCTGTGCAGCGTTGCCGGCCATGTCCGTGAACTTTTTGAAATGGGCGGATTGCTCGATGCATTCACGATTCACGGCTCCCGTGAAGAAGCGGTGGCGAAGCTCGGCTAAATATAAATATAAGTGGGCGAAAAAGCAGGGCGCCTGTTTGCGGAGCTATTAACTGTCGCATCATAGCGGAACTAAACAATTAGCCGTGGATTAGATAGCAACTGAACCTCAATTTTCCTTCACTCCGACCGCGGCTTTTTTGGAAACAGCAATTAATGATCGAAATGGAAGAGCACGTTAGCCTTGCCATCATTCCATTCCGAGCGGACGCGGTCGGCATTGCGGCGAAGCAGAAACCCCGCCAGTAGCCGCGCCCCCTCCTCGGTTTCACGGATCTGTGCATTAGTGGGCCGTTGATCTGGGAATTTCAATTCTTTTCCTTCGTAGAAAAGGCGAACATCGAGGTTGAACTCGTCGAAGCTTGCCTCGACAATTATCGACCCTTGCTGTCTGTACTCGTCGGCCACGGCATCGATCAGCTGCTTGGTGCCAAACGCCGCGCGCTTGGCGATATCCGGACGGGCACCCCACGCTGCGCATTGCGTCTGAAAAAAATTATCAATTTTCTGAGGATCAATATGAGCGTCATCGATATTCAACCTCGCGGTTTTTTTCACTCCAATCCGAAACAGAAGGTTAAGGAATAGCGCTGTAACCGTCGAAAGCACGAGCGATGAGCCAATCATTGGCGCGATAGCCGGCGGAACGGATGCTGTAATTGACGGAAATACCTCAACCGCGGCGCCTGCGATGATCGACAATCCGATGACCATCGTGCGGCGTGCGTCCAGCAAACGCGAGCTGATTACCTGAATTCCATTGATCATAATAAAGCTCACGGCGAACAATAGTGCGGCCACGATCACCGGCCGCGGCATAAGCCCGAGCGCCGCGGGCAATTTCGGTAAAAATCCTAAGATGATGAAAATTGTACCGATAGCGAAAGCGACCTTCCGGCTGGCAACTCCGGTCGCTGCGGCAAGCCCCACAGCGGGGGTCGAAGTATTTATTCCGACAGCACCGCCCATTCCGGCCAAAACAGTCGATAGTCCGTCGGCCAAGACCCCGCCCCGCAATGAGCGCATATCGGGTCGCACCCAATTCGCGTCGTTCATCTTTTGACAGATTGTGAGTGTGCCCACAGCCTTCATGGCATTTGCAACACTTGCAATTGCAAACGGAGCTATCATCGCTGCGTTAAATGACCACGATATGTGGCTGAACGAAGGGAGCCCGACCCAGGGAGCTTGGTCAACGACCGCGAATACAGTCTTGTCGATCAACCCAGCAAACGCCGCAGCAACAAATCCGATTACTAATCCGATCAACGCGCACAGCATCCGGACAATGCCCTTGCCCCAAACGTTAAGGCCAATCATGGCGGCGAGCGTGAGAGCCCCAACGATCCACTCTGACGGAAGCACTGGCGCTGCGGCCGATCCAAACAGCGAACGCATGCCCGCAATTCCCCCCGATAGGCCAATCATGAAGATTACTAAACCAGAGACCTCGGGAGGAAAAATCGCACGCAGCCGATTTAGAAGCGGGGCGAGGGCGGTCTCGAATAAGCCGCCAACAATCGTCATTCCGAAAACAAGAGGAAGGCCGCCGAACTTCGCTGCAAGCAACGAGGGTGCCAAATAGGTCGCAGTAAATGTTGCAGGACACATATAACCTGACCCCACAGGCCCGAGGCGCGACGCCTGCAAGAACGTCGCTAATCCAAGAATGATCATACCCGCTCCCAGCAGGCTGGTAAAAAGCTCAGGCGTCGCACCAGCAGTGCGGAAAATCAGTAACGGATAAACCGAATTGATGGCCACCACCCCGACGTGCTGAATCCCATTGAATATCGTCACGATCAGCGGTGGCGATTCCTCGACGCCATAAATAATATTGGCAGGCTTCTTCATGGTCGCCATGTCGATCCTCACTTCGCAGGGCGCCACCGTAAAGCCAGCGCAGTAACATCGTCTGCCTTCGGTGCGGACCCGGTGAAGGCGTTCACATTCTCTAACACCTTCCGCACCAATTCCGTTGTGCCGACTCCCGATACACCGCGGAGATCCGCGTCCAGGCGGTCCAGCGTATAGAGCGCACCGTCGACGTTCATCGCCTCGACCACGCCGTCCGAAACGACGAACATCGCGTCGCCTGGTCGCAATGCAATTGTTTCGTTATGGTATTCGGTATTCCCGCGTACGCCGAGCGGCATTTCCGATTTGCTAATTACCTGCTCGACCTCGCCGGACGCGTGGAGCACATGAGGCGCCGGGTGCCCGGCATTAGTATAAGCCAGCACACCGGTGGAGGTATCGAGCAAGCCCACAAATACTGTTACAAACATACGATCATCATTGTTCTGACAAAGCTCCCGGTTGACCGCTGCGGCGATGCGAGCTGGCGCTATCGTTTCGGAGCCGGACTGCCGGATCAAGTCGATCGCCATGCGCACAAGACTGCGCGTACGTGCCATAAACATTGCGGCCGACGCGCCTTTTCCCGAGACATCTCCTACCAAGAAACAGAACAGGTGATCCGAGGCATAGAAACAATCGTAGAGGTCCCCGCCAACTTCGCGTGCCGGCTCCATCAGCGGCGTACACCTCGACAGGGCGCTCTGGGTGCACGCCGGAAAGGTCCGCGGCAACATGCCGAACTGAAGCTTGCGAGCCGAATCCATTTCCATCTCCAGCCGGGCGAGACTCGCCCGAACCTCGTCGCGTAGCCGCTTCTTTTCCAAAGTTGCTCCGACGCGTGCGCGCAAAAGCGTTGGATTGAATGGTTTCGACAGGTAGTCTCGGCTCCCAATTCAATGCAACGGATGACGCTGTCGATTTCGCTCAGCGCCGAGATCATGATAACCGGGATATTTCGCAATTCCCGGCTCACCATCATCTGCTCAAGCACTTCATATCCGTTCAAGTTCGGCATCATGATATCGAGCAGCACAAGATCGAACGGCCTCGATTGCAGGAGGTCCAGCGCCTCGCGTCCGTTGTTTGCGGTTGTCAGATTGTCGTAGCCCTCACGGTTCAACCTTCGTGTCAGGGTATAGCGGTTGTCTTCGTTGTCATCGACAATGAGCAGCGAAGCTGTCGCGCTCACGACGCAGTCCTGGGCGCCAAGGCGCGAATCTTTTCCAAGAGGCGCGGTAGCTCAACCGGCTTGGTGTCGAAATCGTCGCAGCCAGCTGCCAACGCCTTCTCGCGGTCGCCAGTCATGGCATGCGCGGTGATCGCGATTACCGGAATGTGTTTCGTCTCCGGCGCGGCCTTGATCCGGCGCGTCGCTTCCCAGCCGTCGAGAACAGGGAGGCTCAAGTCCATCAAGATCAAGTCGGGTTGCTCGGTCGTCGCCATCGCCACGCCTTGCGCGCCATCGCCCGCAACAATAACGGTGAAGCCCGCGCGGGTGAGGCGCGATTTCAATACGAAGACGTTGTCGTCATTGTCTTCAACGTAAAGGACTTTCGTCACGCTGTAACAAGCCTCTCTTTATTCCGCCGCTCGATGGATTTTGTGAGCGCACTGAGGACTTCGTTCAGCATATCGTCATGGCCAGTTTTCGCGATGATGCGTTCCACACACCCGTTAAGGCGGGCGCGATCCTCGGCCGAGAGATCTTTGGCGGTTATCACGACAACCGGAATGGTCTGCCACTCCGGCTTATTGCGCATTTCCTCCAGAAACGTGAACCCGTCCATCTCCGGCATCATCAAATCGAGAATAATCGCACTCGGCTGGGCTTCCGCAAGCTGACGAAGGGCAACGCGCCCGTTCTCCGCCTCGGTCACATCCCAGCCGTCTTGCTGGAGTGCATTCCGCACTGCCTTTCGCCCGATGTCATCATCATCGATGAGAAGCACACGGCGGTCATGGGGACCGACGATCGTTCTCAGCACCCCCGTCAGCTTATCGCGGTCGACCGGCTTGACCAGATATTCGGAGGCGCCGAGCGAAAAGCCACGGTTCTTTTCGTCGACAATGGTCAAGAGGACCACTGGGATGTCTTGTAGCTCGGGATCTCCCTTGATGGCAGCTAGCACGGTCCAGCCGTCGATCCCTGGCATCATGACGTCAAGCGTTATCGCGGCGGGATGAAGTTCGCGCGCCAGCCGGAGACCCTCCTGGCCGCCATCCGCGGTTTCCACAGTGAATCCCGAACGTTCCAAATAGCGCCCGATCACCGCGCGCACCGTGGCATCATCGTCAACGATGAGGATGAGCGGCGCGCCGCCCTTGTTGACTGTTGACGGAGTGCGCACCGACGCCGCCGGCTGGACCGCGGCTTCCTGCGCGACCACTGGCAGACGGATCGTGAAAGTCGAGCCGCGACCCGAGCTCGCTTTTTAGGGTGATGTCGCCCCCCATCATCTGGCAGAAACGGCGGCTTATGGCGAGCCCAAGACCAGTGCCGCCATATTTGCGCGTGGTCGACGCGTCGGCTTGGGAAAATTCCTGGAATAACTTACCGACCTGCCCGGCCGTCATTCCAATGCCGGTGTCCGACACCGAAATCGAAATCCACTCGCCACCGCCCTCCTGACTTCGATTGGCCGTGATCGTCACCGTGCCGTGCTCGGTGAACTTGTTGGCGTTGCTCGCAAGGTTCAACAACGTCTGCCGTAGCCGCATCTGATCCGCGTAAATTGTCCCAAGTCCGAAACTGCAATCGACGATGATGCGGTTGTCACTTTTCTTGGAAAGCGTCTCGATTGTTTTGACCACCTCGTCTATCAGTGGGCCAATGGCAAACGATTTAAGTGACAATTCCATCTTGCCAGCTTCAATCTTGGAAAGATCGAGGATGTCATTGATCAACGCTAGCAAGTGTCGCCCG
>CAWFNO010000011.1:0-240163 GCA_963817155.1 uncultured Pseudomonadota bacterium | reverse complement strand
TGACATAGATCAAATTCCGATTGATGATGGACAACATGCGTAACCACCGGCATCGTAGACCGAATAAGCGGCACGGCATTAACCGTGACAGAACGGCCCATCCGACACGTTAGCGCCTGCGCCAGCCGGGCGATACGCGCGCCGCAGACAAGCAACATGCACCGCCGCATTCGTTAAGGCCGATCTGTCAGCCGGCCGTCAGCTTGGTCGTGAAATATTGCGGCATCGATTCCCGGATCGATCGTCAAAGCAAATGCCGGCCGGAACCGGCGCCGTCAAACAAACCAAGTCCCTCTCAACAACGGAGTTCATCAATGTACCGCAAACTTGCCATTGCCGCTCTAGCCGTTCTGATCGCCGGACCGGCGCTCGCCGCCGGCGGCTGCAGCAGCGCGCCGGCGTCCAAGTTCAAGACCAAGGCCTCGCTCGCGGCAAAACTCAAAGCCGAAGGCCTGACGGTTCGTCAGATCAAGGTCGAGAGCGGCTGTTATGAAGTCTACGCGCTCGACAAGCAGGGCAGGCGCGTGAATGCGGCATACAACGCCGAAACCTTCCAGAAGCTCGCCAATGCTGAAGCCGGCGAACGCTGATCGTGGCTTTACGGTGTCCGCAGTCGCGCGCCACGCCCCGGCAATGGCACGCGTCTGGGACCCGGTTGTCCGGGTTTTCCATTGGAGTCTGGTGCTGAGTTTCGTGGTCGCCTGGCTCACCAGGCACCACTTCGAAACGATTCACTTTTGGGCAGGGTATGTCGCCGCCGCGCTCATCATCGTGCGGCTGCTATGGGGAATCATCGGCACGCCCTTTGCGCGGTTCTCGCAGTTCGTCCGCGATCCGGAAACCGTTTTGCTTTATCTGCAAGACATCGTCAAAGGCCGCGAAGCGCGCTACATCGGCCACAACCCGACCGGTGGCGCGATGATCCTCGTGCTCATGGCGGCCATGGCGGCGACCGCTTTTACGGGTTGGATGATGACGACGGACACCTATTACGGCGTCAAATGGGTTGGCGAACTGCATGAGGCGGTCGCACACGGCATGCTCTTGCTGGTCCTGATCCATGTCGGCGGCGTCATCCTCGCGAGCTATCGGCATCGGGAGAATCTGGTCGTCGCCATGATTACCGGGCGCAAGCGCGTCGCGGGCGGAGACGACATCTTGTTTAAAGTGTGCGCAGTGGCGGATGAAAAGCACGCCAAGCCCTGACACCGTAAGAAACATCAGATTTGGCGGTGGTTTGCCGCTTAACGACCCCTTAAACCGCCCCGCTTAGCGTGGCTCGCAGGGACGGTGGCGCTTAACCGCTGCTGTTGTGTGGGTCGCGTGATGCCGCAAGGACGGGGAAAATCAGGAGCGCGCCGGGAGCCGGTATTCGAGGCCGACGCGCCGCGCGTGCATGTGGCGCCGGCCGACCGGGCCGTAGTCGCCGAGCCAGCGTCGCCACGGCCGCGCCGCAAACGCAAAAAATTTCGCCGCCGCCGCGCACGCAAGCGCTCCCTCATCGGTCGCGCGATCTATTGGGCGGTTGTGGTTGGGCTGTGGCTGATGATCGGCGGCGTCGGCACCGTGGCTTACGTCGGCGCGCATCTACCGCCGATCCAGTCACTGGAAATCCCCAAGCGCCCGCCGTCGATCCAGATCGTCGATGACGAGGGCCGCGCCCTCGCCGTGCGTGGCGACGCCGGCGGCGCCGTGCTGTCGCTTCGGGAACTGCCGAGCTATCTGCCGAAGGCCTTCATCGCCATCGAGGATCGCCGCTTCTATGAGCATTACGGCGTCGATCCTTACGGCATTGCCCGCGCCCTCCTCGCCAACATCTTACACAGAGGTATCAGCCAGGGCGCCTCCACCATCACCCAGCAATTGGCGAAAAATCTCTTTTTAACTCAGGAACGTACGCTCACGCGCAAGCTGCAGGAGGTGCTGTTGGCGTTGTGGCTGGAGCGAAAATTCTCCAAGGCGCAGATCCTGGAGCTGTATCTCAACCGCGTTTACTTCGGCGCCGGCGCCTACGGCATCGAGCAGGCCGCGCAGCGCTATTTCGGCAAGTCGGCGCGGCAGGTCTCCGTTGCCGAAGCGGCGATGCTCGCAGGCTTAGTCAAATCGCCGACACGGCTGGCGCCGACGCGCAATTTCGCCGGCGCTGAGGAGCGCGCCAAGATCGTGCTCGCCTCCATGGCCGAGCAAGGCTTCATCACGCCGTCGAACGAGAAACTGGCGCTGGCGCATCCGCCGCGCATCGCCGCGCAGCCGGGCACCGGCTCGGTCAACTATGTCGCCGACTGGGTGATGGACGGCGTCAACGATATCCTCGGCCATGTGGACGAGGACATCGTCGTGCGCACCAGCATCGATTCAATGCTGCAGGCGAGCGCGGAAAAAGCGGTGAGCGAGGAGCTCGCGCAAAAGGGCGAAAAGGCGGGCGTTGGCCAGGGCGCACTGGTCGCCATGACGCCGGAGGGCGCGGTGCGCGCGCTCGTCGGCGGACGCAATTATGCCGACAGCCAGTTCAATCGTGCGGTCGCCGCCAAGCGCCAGCCGGGCTCGGCGTTCAAGGCCTTCGTTTATCTGACCGCCTTGGAGCACGGCCTCACGCCTGACACGGTGCGGCTCGACGCGCCGATCAAGCTCAAGGGCTGGCAGCCGGAAAACTATGGGCATGAATATTACGGGCCCATCACGCTGACCAAGGCGCTGGCGCTGTCGCTCAACACGGTGTCGGTGCGGCTCACCCTGGAATTTACGCCCGAGGCCGTGGTGCGCACCGCGCATCGGCTCGGTATCGCTTCGCGGCTCGAGCCCAACTCCTCGATCGCGCTCGGCACCTCGGAGGTCTCGCCGCTCGAAATCACCGGCGCCTACGCGCCCTTCGCCAATAGCGGCATGGCGGCCACGCCGCATGTGATCGAGAAAGTCGCGGACACAAAGGGCAAATTGCTTTACACGCGCAGCGCGCAATCGATCGGCCGCGTCGTCGATCCGCATTATGTGGCGATGATGAATGCGATGATGCGAGAGACCTTGAGCATCGGCACCGCGCGCAAGGCTTCGCTGCCCGGCTGGCAGGCGGCCGGCAAGACCGGCACCTCCCAGGATTTCCGCGACGCCTGGTTCATCGGCTACACCGCGCATCTCGTCACCGGCGTCTGGCTCGGCAATGACGACGGCTCGCCGACCAAACACATCACCGGCGGCAGCCTGCCGGTGGAGATCTGGAGCCGTTTCATGCGCGCCGCACATCAGGGCGTGGCGCCGGAAAACCTGCCGGGCGACGCGGGCGGCGGGTTGTTCTCCGGCTTGTTCAATGGCGGCGCGCGGCAGCCAAGCCCGGAGCCGGCGCCGTCGGCCCCGATTCAATCCGCCGCAGCGAACTCACCGCGCGAGACTAGCGGCACGGGCGGCCTCGACGGCTGGCTGCTGAATAATCTGTTCGGCCGGCGTTACTAGGCGCTAGCGCGGACACAGCATCCCATAGCGGTGCAGGTCGATGCCGTGCGCGTCGAGCCAGGCCTTGGCGCGGGCGACGTTGGGGCAGGTCTTTTCCACCAGCCGCCAGAAGCGCGGCGAATGGTTCATCTCGAGCAGATGCGCGACCTCGTGCGCGGCGAGATAGTCGAGCACGAAACGCGGCGCGAGAATAAGCCGCCACGAATAGGACAGTCTCCCGGTGGTCGAGCATGAGCCCCAGCGGCTCGACTGGTCGCGGATCGACACGCGCTTGATCTTGACGTCGAGCGTGTCCGCCGCGCGCCTGCTCGCCGCTTCCAGATCGATCTTGGCTTCACGCTTGAGATAATCGGAAATCCGCCGCGATACGTGCGGCTCCTCGCCGGCGACGCACAACAGTCGTTTGCCGTCGCCGCCGACTTCAACCCATACGTTGCCGCGCTGGCCGCGCTTGTGCACGATACGGTGATCGATGCCGCGCAGCGGCACCACATTGCCATGCGCGAAGGCGAGCGCTTCCGGCAGCCGGTTGAGCCGCGCCGCGATCCAGCCGCCGTGTTTCTGCGCGAAGGCGCGCGCCTGCTTGAGGCTGCCGCGCGGCGGCATGGTGAGCACCACGTCGCGCGTCACCGAATGAATGCGCAGAGTGTAGCGGCGCGCCTGCCGGTGCCGGCGCACGCGCACCAGATACAATTGCTGATCGAAGGCAATGCTGATCGCCGAAGGTTCGCTCGGCCGGCGGTAAAGCAGCGCGCGCAGCGGCATGAGGCTCGTCCACCCGAAGTCGGATCGGGGCGGGAGTGTGCCATAATTTTCGCTTTGTGCAGCCCCCTCGCCGCCGAATTCGGGGCTGGCGGAGAGCTTTGGGCTGCCGCGCCGCAGCGCCATTTATGACAGTCGTCCGCGCGGGAAAAACCGTCTCAACGGCAATGGCTTAAGCAGCGTAGACGCCGCCGCGGCGGCGTCCGCCATTGTTCGACAGAACGAAATCGGCGATGCGCGGGGCGATCTCGGAGCGGAAGCGCGAGCCGTTGAACACGCCGTAATGGCCGACGGCTGGCTGCAGGTAATGCGCCTTGCGCTCGGCGGGAATATTGACGCACAGCTTATGCGCCGCCTCGGTCTGCCCGACGCTGGAAATGTCGTCGTGCTCGCCTTCCACCGTCAAAAGCGCAACGCGCGTAATCGCGGCCGGATCGATGCGGCGGTGGCGGTGCATCATCTCGCCTTTCGGCAAGGCGTGACGGATGAAGACCGTATCGACGGTCTGCAGATAGAACTCGGCGGTCAAATCCATGACCGCAAGATATTCGTCGTAGAATTCGCGGTGCTTGTTTGCCGAATCGCCGTCGCCCTTGACCAGGTGCACGAACAGATTGCGGTGCGCCTCGAGATGGCGGTCGAAATTCATGCTGACGAAGCCGTGCAATTGTAGGAAGCCCGGATAGACGTCGCGCAGGAATCCGGGATGCGGGAACGGCACCTTGGTGATGACGTGGCTGCGGAACCAGTCGAGGCCGCGGCGCTCGGCGAGCTTGTTGACATCGTTGGAATTGATGCGCGTGTCGATTGGCCCGCCCATCAGCACCATGGAGTGCGGCACGTAGGGATCCTTGTCGGCTTCCATCAGCGCGACGGCGCCGAGCACCGGCACCGACGGCTGGCACACCGCAATCACATGCGTTTCGCCGCCGAGCATGTGAAGGATGGAGACGATGTAATCGATATAGTCGTCGAGATCAAAGCGGCCTTCCGCCACCGGCACCAAGCGGGCGTTGCGCCAGTCGGTGATGTAGGCGTCGTGATTGGGCAGAAAGGCTTCCACGGTGCCGCGCAACAGCGTCGCGTAGTGACCCGACATCGGCGCAACGATCAGCAGTTTTGGCTGCGGCCGGCGCGGCACGTGCTTGAACGCGCGCTCAAAATGCAAGAGCCGGCAGAACGGGCGCTCCCACACAGTGTTGATGTGCACTGGCACCTGCTCGCCACCGACGGTCGTTGTATCGATCATCCACTCCGGCCGGCCGTAGCGACGCGTGGTGCGCTCGAATAGTTCCGCCGCGGCGGCCATCGACTTTCCGTAGGTCGTGTGCGCCAGCGGATTGGCTGGATTCTTGAAGAACAGCCGCGTGGCGTCGGCAAGCGCGCGCGACGGATCGAGCGCGGCGTGACCCATTTCGTAGAGCCAATACATCGGCGTTGAAAACGCGCCGTTATCGGGTGGCAGCGTTGCTGCCCCGTCGAATTCGCCGATCGGCATTGGCTCAGTCCCCGGACTTTGCTGCGCCGCAGCAGAGTGTCGTTTTTCTGTCATAACGTCAACCTACACGTCAGTCCTTCGTATCGCGTTTACACCGGTAAAAATTGAGCAATATCAATTATTTTCCGTCTATTCGCCGCCCTGCAGCAGCGACCCTTGGATGCGGGCGCTGCGCAGCAATTGCAGGAAGGCCAATGACGCGGCTGCGAACAGCACCAGGTTGAAGGCAAAAGCCTGCAGCATCAGGTCGGCACGGAATACGTGGTTGATCAGCAGCGCGCGCATGCCCTCGAACACGTAGGTCGGCGGCAGCGACCAGGCGACGTATTGCAACCAGTGCGGCAGCACCGTCACCGGATAGTAGACGCAGGTAAGCGGCAGAAACAGAAACATGATGGTCCAGGCCATGCTTTCGGCGCCGAGCCCGTTGCGCAACAGCAACCCGGCGACAAAGATGCCGATCGACCAGCTGGTGAGAATGAGATTGATGAAAAAGAAGATGAGCGGCAGCCCGAGCGACCAGAAATTGAAACCGAAAAAGCCGAGCGCCAGCAGCGTCACCGGGATCATGCCGATCAAGAGCCGCACGATGCTCATGATCATCAGCGCGGCGATGAACTCGACCGGGCGCAGCGGCGACATCATCAGGTTGGCGAGATTGTGCGAATACATTTCTTCCAGGAAAGAAATGGAGAAGCCGAGCTGGCCGCGGAACAAAATGTCCCACAGCAGCACCGCGCCGATGAATACGCCGGCGGCGCGGGCAAAGACGCTCGAGCTCTGCGACACGTAGAGCTGCAAAAAGCCCCACATCAGCATTTGCACCGTCGGCCAGTAAATGAGATCGAGAATGCGCGGCCAGGACGAACGCAACAGATACCAGTAGCGCCGTACCATGGCGGCGACGCGGTTTGCGGAGAATTCAATGCCGCTGTCGGTCATTGCGCCGCCTCCTGCGTATGACGGCCGCGCGCGACGTCGAGGAAGACCTCTTCGAGCGTCTCGCGCCCGTAACGCGTGAGCAGACGCTGCGGCGCATCGTTGTCCTCGATGCGGCCCTGCTTCATGATGATGACGCGCTCGCACAGCCGCTCAACCTCGGCCATGTTGTGCGAGGCGAGCAGGATCGTCGCCGCATGGTCGCGCCGGTAATTCTCCAGCCGGCCGCGCACCCAATCGGCGGTGTCGGGATCGAGTGAGGCGGTGGGTTCGTCGAGCAGCAGAACTTCCGGGTGATTGAGCAGCGCCTTGGCGAGCGACACGCGGGTTTTTTGCCCCGACGAGAGCTTGCCGGTCGGCCGGTGGAGAAATTCGGTCAAATCGAGATCGGCGGCGAGGCGCGCGATGCGCGCGGGCGGATCGGCGACGGCATAGAGCTGGGCGAAGACCGACAGGTTTTGCCGCACCGTCAGGCGCATCGGCATGTCCACGTAAGGGCTTTCGAAGTTCATCCGCTGCAGCACGCAATAGCGCTCACGCGGCATATCGGCGCCGAGCACTGTCACGGTCCCAGAGGTGGGCGTAACCAGCCCCATGATCATGGCGATGGTGGTGGTCTTGCCGGCGCCGTTGCCGCCGAGCAGGCCGGTGATCGAGCCGGGGCGCAACGCGAAGGAAATGCCGGCGACCGCGGTCGTCGCCTTGTAGCGCTTGACGAGGTTGTCGACGACGACCGCCGGCTGTTCGGTGGCGGCCAAGATCACACCACGTCGCCGTACGGCCCATTCGGATCGGCGAGCGACTGCAGGCGGAGCGCGGCGGCGCGGGCGAAAGCGAGCATCATCGATTTGCGCGTTGCCGCCGCGAGCCGGTGCTCTGGCGCTTCGCACATCATCTGCGCGCCGAAGGCGTCGGCGACGATCAGCCCGGCGTCGGAGGGAAAGATCTCGGCCGGCACCTCCATCGAGGTCGCGAAAAAAAGCCGGTCGCAATGCATGCGGTAGTCCGGCCATTTCTGATCGGCGCGCAGATCGGCAATCGAAGACTTGATCTCGATGATCCAGATTTCGCCGCCGGCATCGAGCCCCACCAGATCGGCGCGGCGGCCGGAGGCGAGCGGTAGTTCGCTGACGCAGGAAAAACCATGCGAGAGCAAAAGCCGCGAGGTGCCGCGCGCGATCGCAAGGGCTGCTTCCGACTGGCGGCCGTCAACCGGGATTTGTAGAGGGCTGGCGGGTTTCATGGGCCAAGTGATAACGATTGTTTCGCGCCGGCGCAAAGCCCTGTAGGTTTAGCATTGCAGCGGGATCGCCCAATGCCGGCCAACGACTACGAAAAGGAATACGACAACCGCGCCCGGGTGCCCGAGCATCCGGAGATTTTCGCCCGCTGGGAAGCCGAGACCAAGGCCTATCGCGCGGCTTCGCCTGAAGCAAAACTGGGCCTTCGCTACGGCCCCACGCCGCGGCAAACGATCGATCTATTTCCCGCCAATTCTCGTAATTTGGACGACGACGCGATGACGCCGCTCGCCATGTTCATTCACGGCGGCTGGTGGCGCACGCTTGGCCCGTCGATGTTCAGCCAGATGGCGAAAGGGCCGAACGCGCGTGGCGTCTCCGTCGCCGTCGCCGGCTACGACCTCTGTCCGCAGGTCACCGTCGCCGTCATCATCGCGCAGATGCGTTCGGCCTGCCTGTATCTGTGGCGGCGATACCGCAAGCGCATTTTCGTCTACGGGCATTCCGCCGGCGGGCATCTGGCCGCCTGCATGGTGGCGCGGGAGTGGAAAGCCTTTGCTTCCGACGCGCCAGCCGATCTGGTGCCAGCGGCCTATGCGATCTCCGGCGTATTCGATCTTGCGCCGATTTTGCAGGTGACGCCGAACCAGGACATTCGGCTCAATGAGGAGCAGGCGCGCGCCTGCTCGCCGCTGTTCTGGAAAGTGCCGCGCGGGCGCCGGTTCGATGCGGTGGTGGGCGCGCTGGAGTCGAACGAATTTCTGCGCCAGAGCAAGACGATCGCCGACGACTGGCGTTTGCGCGGCGTCGAGACGCGCTACGAGGAAATTGCCGGCGCCAATCATTTCACGGTGATCGATCCGCTCGCCGATCCCGGCAGCGCCATGACCAAACGCGTGGTGGCGATGGCGACGCTGGCGAACGCACTGGCGTTCTAGAAAAACGCCTGGATACCGGTCTGCGCGCGGCCGAGGATCAGCGCGTGGATATCGTGGGTGCCTTCGTAGGTGTTCACCGTTTCCAGGTTCGAGAGCACGCGCATCACGTGGTATTCCTCGGAAATGCCATTGCCGCCGTGCATGTCGCGGGCAAGCCGCGCGATATCGAGCGCCTTGCCGCAGTTGTTGCGCTTCAAGAGCGAGATCGAGGGCGGCGCGGCCTTGCCCTCTTCCATCATTCGCCCGAGCCTGAGCGCCGCCTGCAAGCCGAGCGCGATCTCGGTCTGCATGTCGGCGAGCTTTTTCTGCACCAGCTGATTGGCGGCGAGCGGGCGGTTGAACTGCTTGCGGTCGAGCACGTATTGGCGCGCGGCGTGCCAGCAGAATTCGGCGGCGCCCATGGCGCCCCAGGAAATGCCGAAGCGCGCATTGTTGAGGCAGCCGAACGGGCCGGCGAGACCCTTGACGTTGGGCAGGAGGTTTTCCTCCGGCACCATGCAGTCTTCCAGCACGATCTGGCCGGTGACCGAGGCGCGCAATGACAGCTTGCCCTCGATCTTCGGCGTGGAGAAGCCCTTCATGCGGCGCTCGACGATGAAGCCGCGGATGACGCCGTCGAGTTTGGCCCAGACCACGGCAATGTCCGCGATCGGTGCGTTGGAAATCCAGGTCTTGGCGCCGTTGAGTTTGTAGCCGTGCGGTATTTTCTCGGCGCGCGTCGCCATCGAGCCTGGGTCGGAGCCGTGGTCCGGTTCGGTCAGGCCGAAGCAGCCGATCAGTTCGCCAGTCGCCAGCTTCGGCAGATATTTGCACCGCTGCGCCTCCGAGCCATAGGCATAGATCGGATACATCACGAGCGAGGACTGCACCGACATAGTCGAGCGGTAGCCTGAGTCGACGCGCTCTAGTTCGCGCGCAATCAGCCCGTAGCAGACATAGCCCAAGCCGGCGCCGCCATAAGTCTCCGGAATGGTCGATCCGATGAGGCCGAGCTTGCCCATCTCCAATAAAATTGTGGGATCGTATTTTTCCTCGCGGTAGGCTTCGATAATGCGCGGCGCCAAGTAATCCTGCGCGAAGCCACGCGCGGTGTCACGCACCATGCGCTCTTCTTCCGTGAGCTGACCCTCGAGATCGAGCGGGTCCGCCCACTGGAATGCGGAATCCTTGAGGATCGCGGGCATGCCCTCACGCTGCTTGGCCGCTTGCGACATTGGTCGCCTCCCTTTTCTCCGTTGCCGCCAATTATAGGCAGCCCCCTCGTCGGCGTCACGGCGAGGGCGCCGCTCTTCGCGCCCGCCTCTCGTGCCAATACCACCAAAACACCACGAAAACGCCGAGCAACGCGGCGAGGACCAGAATGAGAATCAATGCCGAATTTTCGATCCAGGCAATCGCCGGAATGCCAAGCGCCATGATCAATCCGAGCAGGCAGATCTGCCAAGACACGATGTGCACCCCGGCGGTAAAGGTGCCGAGTGTCAGCAAGGTGAAGATCGCGAGCCCGGTCGAGTTGGCGGTGAACAATCTCTGCACGCTCTGCAGCAGCAGCAGGTTCATCACCACGAGGAAAGCGAGCCAGTGCATCGCCTGCGTCACGACCAGGCGAAAACGCGCGGCATTGTCGGTGGCGCTCCGCCAGCCCACGCTGACGCAGGCAAGCCCGATGAGCGGCGCGAGAACCTCCCAATAGGCGATGATCGGCTGCCTGGAGAAACTCGTGTAAGCGACGCCGGCAATGGTCAGCAGCAAAACCACCGTGAAGGGTAACTCCCTCAGCCACAGGGATGTATGTCCTGTGTTCAATTGCGGCGCCTGGGGTCCTCCACTGCTCATTGCCGGTACTGCGCTGACTCGACGGCTCTTCGTATGTGCCCATGCTAGGTCAAAACAGCAAACAAGACTATAGAGCCGTGAAGAGGGCCCTGCTGGCGGCCGATAAAACAAAAACCCCGCCGGCATGGCCGACGGGGTTTTGCAATTCAGAGAAGAATGGCGATCAGATCGCCATCTTCAGTTCCTTTGTGGCGCGGAAGGCGACCTTCTTCGACGCCTTGATCTGGATCGGTTCGCCGGTCGCCGGATTGCGGCCCATGCGGGCGGCGCGCCGGCGCACCTGCAGGATGCCGAGGCCGGCGATTTTCACCCGCTCGCCCTTTTTCAGGTGCTTGGTGATCAGCCCGACGAGATCCCCGAGCATTTGCTGGCCCTGCTTCTTGGTCATCTGGTGCTGCTCGGCCAGCGTGTAAGCCAGATGTTTGGTGGTGATCGGCTTGGGCAATTTCGGCTTGGCCGTTCCGGGTGCTATCGCTGACATGGATTTCTGCTCCTCGTGCGCACCATGCGCCGTAGCGCAAGCCTTATGAGATTCGCGGCCAGACGCAAAGGGCCGAAACGTTAATTTGTGCAGAAAAAGCCCCCTTTTTGCACCGCGGCAGCCATTTCGGGGCGTTGCCGCACCCTCCCCAATCGTCTATTCAGGTTGCCAGGCGCCCGTAGCTCAGCTGGATAGAGCGTTGCCCTCCGAAGGCAAAGGTCGGACGTTCGAATCGTCTCGGGCGCGCCAACGATTTCAATAACTTGTGTCAAAGTCATTGCCGAGCAGAATCCGCCTAGCAAGCACATAGCTAGCAAGCTCTCGACCCTTCGCACCTGCATGGCGCACCTGCAATCGATCGCCTTCGGCTGCGGGCCGTGTGTACCGGCCGAACCGCTCGGCTAGGCTCCAGCCAGCTTCAGATCGCGCTGCGATGATATGCTCGCTGCTTTCGAGGGCCCACGACTGGATCGCGCGCCGTGGCGCCCGGACGGGCAAGCGTCGGGACGCAAGGCAAAAATATTTGAGGGACGACAAGCCTTGCGCCCCGCATAAAATTTTTGATAGCGGCTCAAGCAACGTTCGCTTCGTCCCCAGAGAATCTGGCGGCGATGCAGCATGTCACCAATTCTCATCGACCAAACCTGTGCGCCCATTGTCATAGTCCGATGGACACGGTTCGATCGGGCTGATTGACGAGTTTCTTCCACGGCTTTGGCGATCTTAGTGAGCCGGTGCGCTATAATGAAATCGGCTCTGAACGCCATCCAACCGCCATCCAAAAGCGCAAAGCCCTAGGCGAAACAGACGCCGATGGCTAATCTGCGGGGGATGGCCCACAACCATCCACTGCATCCGTTCTTTACCGTCGAAATTTGCCGACGTGGGATTCTTCGGGAGCCACTTCGGCTCATCGATGTGGGAGTGCTCGGCGGCGTTGGCGAGCATTGGCTATTCTTCGGTGACTACCTTGAGGTCTGGGGCTTCGATCCTCTTGAGGAAGCGATCGCGCCGCTGAGGGCGGCCAACAAACATCCTGACCGAATGCATTATTTCAACATAGCGCTGGGCGACAAGGACGAAATGCGCCCTTTTCGGTTCTATCCCGAAAATCCATTCTCGTCTCACTTTGCCGCGAGCAATGGGTGTGACAACTCTGCGATCGACGCAAAATGGCAAGACGTGCCATTGAGGCGGCTCGACACCTTATTCGCTGAAGGCGTTGTCGGCCCCGTCGATTTCATGAAGATGGACGCCGAGACTTACGAAGTAGAGATTGTTAGGGGCGCGCAGCAATTCTTTGCCGAGAGCGGCATTTTCGGCGTTGAGTCAGAAACGAGCTTCTTCCGCACGCCGCGCAATCCGCGCTCGCACTTCGTCGAGCTGCTTGAGGAGCTCGGGCCCCTCGGTTTCGACGTTTATGACGCAGGCATTCATCGCGCGCCGAAGGTCGCGATGGCACGAGGATTCCCGCGCCAGACCCAAGACGGACACAAAATGCGAGCAGTCGGGCGCGCATGGGCGTTTGATTTTCTATTTCTCCGCGGGTTTGAGGGGGAGCATTCCGAGGTGGACGTAGACCGACTCTTGAAAATGATAGCCATCGCTGAAACCTACGGGCTGCAGGATGTTGGACTGAGTATCTTATTTGCCAAAAAAGACTGCCTTAGCGGTCGTTTCGACGTAGAGCAAGGCGCCGATTGGCTTGTTCGCGAGCGCGCTGATTCCACTCTGACCTACCGGGAATATCTGCGGCTTCCTTAAGTACATGTAGGTGCGGTTAACATCGGCTTCGTAGGCCAAATCCTCTTGCGACAGCCCCGCGCGTGTCGGAGGCGGCGTAGGTTGGCGGCAAAGACTTGGCGCAAATCCATGCACCAAGCCAACCCCCTTGTCGTCTATTGGCCCGCCGCTTTAAAGCGACAAAAATTATTGCAGGCTGGATAGGTACTCGTATGACCAAACCGTCCAACTCCGTACGCGTAAAGCGTGGCTTGCCACTGAACGCAAAAAAAATGGGACACCAAAGCAGGCATCGCCTAATGTGCGCTGTGCATTAACCCCAGCGGGTGCGATGTCTGGCACCAGTCCGCATTGGACACCCCGTACAGTGGGAGCATCGGATTGAGCGCTGACGAGGGGCATTCCAGGATGCGATTGCGTCAGAAAGCGGCCCGCGGAAAGAGACGGATTTGCGTGCTCCGGCGCCAAAAATATCTCAAGTAGTCAACATAACGGAATCTGCGGAGCGAAGTCACAAAATCTCATATCGCCCCGATGTTGACGGCCTACGGGCAGTAGCGGTCCTTGCGGTACTTGCCTTTCATGCTTATCCAAGCGTGCAACCTGGCGGATTCGTTGGCGTGGACGTTTTCTTCGTCATCTCGGGTTATTTGATTTCCTCAATGTTAATATCGGACCTCAGAGATGGTTGCTTCAGTTTCGCTCGGTTTTATGCAGGCCGCATTCGCCGGATTTTTCCCGCATTGATATTGATCTTGGCGGTTTTTTTGGTGGCCGGTTGGTTCGTTTTATTCACTGAAGAATATGTCCAGTTAGGAAAACATGTCGCGGGTAGTGCTGGTTTTATACAGAATTTCATTTTGCTAGGTGAAGTCGGCTATTTCGATACCGCGGCCAGCACTAAGCCCTTATTGCATTTATGGCCGCTTGGGGTGGAGGAGCAGTTTTATCTGGCTTGGCCGCTGCTGTTGTGGATTGGGTGGCATGCACACCAGAACCTTCTGCACCTTATTATTGTTTTTGGCCTTTGCTCTTTTGGGCTGGCGCTGAGCACGGATGCCCACAATCAGGCACTGGGCTTCTATTCTCCGCAGGACCGGCATTGGGAATTGCTGATGGGGGTGACCTGACGGCTTTTTTGTACCAGCGGGATAGAGACTACTGCATCGGCATGATCTCATCTAGATGGTTAGCCGAGGGCGCGAATGTTTGTGGTGCCGGCGGTCTATATCCGAGAGCTGAGTGCGGTCTGATCGTGTTGTAGTGTTTCCGCCATTGCTCGATGACAATCTTGGCTTCCTTCAGACTGTAGAAGATTTCACCGTTGAGCAGCTCATCGCGTAGTTCTGCAGCGATATGCCCGCATCCCGGCAGGCCACCGGCGTCGCGGCTCCCTGCGCCATCGATACTTCAATCTGGCGAAGCAGCGTCACAATCTGCTCCGCGCTGAACCTCTTCTTCGGCATGACCCAAGCTCCTTTCCAAGACCATTTTCTCACAAAGCCTGGTCTAAAAAAGCCCGGTCAGGTCAAGCAGCTAACCTGGTTTGTGCTAGGATTGGGAAGGCGCGCGTCCGTCTTTGACGCTGATCGTACCCAACGCCCTGGAGAATTACACATGCGCACGGATGATTTTCGTCCTAGCGACAACGTCGAAGACGATCGCGAAGCAAGCGCATCGCGTGGCGGCATGCCGATCGGCACGGGCCGCCTCGGTATTGGAGCGGTCGTCATTATCGGCCTGATCAGCTGGTACTTTGGCATTGACCCCAACGTACTCCTTAATGGCGCGCAGATTCTTACAGGCGGCGGATCACCCTCGCAGCGGACTAGTCCGGTTCCGCCGGTTACCGCCGGTGCGCCGAGCGATCCGACCGGTAAGTTCGTCGCCTTGGTGCTTGGCGATACCGAGGACCGCTGGACGGAAATCTTCGCCGCGAGCGGACGGACTTATCACGCGCCGAGGTTGCGCCTGTTCGCTCGCTCCGAGCCAACGCCTTGCGCCTTCGCGCAGTCGGCAATGGGACCGTTCTATTGCCCGCGCGATCAGCGTATTTATCTCGATACCTCGTTTTTTAATGACCTCCAGAACAAGTTCGGTGGCTGCTCGGACAGCAACGCCTGCAAGTTTTCGGAAGCCTATGTGATCGCTCATGAGGTAGGCCATCACGTACAAAACGAACTCGGCATTCTTCCTCGCGTGATGCAAGCGCAGCAGGCGTCATCGAGCAAGACCGAGGCGAACCAACTCCAGGTCCGCGTTGAGCTTCAGGCAGATTGTTTTGCCGGCGTGTGGGCAAACCGAGCTCAGCAAAAGCACAATTTCCTCGATCCTGGTGATGTCGATCAAGCTCTGCAGACCGCAACGGCCATTGGCGATGACCGCCTACAAAAGCGAGCGCAGGGCTATATCGTACCCGATGCCTTCACACATGGCACGTCTGAGCAGCGCAAGCGCTGGTTCTTAAACGGCTTTAATTCAGGCCAAGTCTCGGCCTGCAATACACTGTCGACGAGCAAGTTGTAGGTTGGGGCGGTCTTTCTTCTTGTGTCCAGAGTTCGAAAAGTAAAAATTGGCTGTGGCTCGTTTTGGCACATCGCGGCCCTCGTCGCGTCGCAGTATTTATGGTCGCTATCAGACTAGGGGCTGAAAATCGTCGTTGCTGGGGTGAGATCGCTATGTCGCGAAGGACCCTGGCTGTGTAAACGCTCATACATTGGATAAATGTCAAAAAATAAAATTCTTCAGCGTGGCACCTGGTCAGAGGCCCGCAGCATCATCAGTTCTCAAGGCGTGTGATCTCTACAAAATTATCCTACGTGCGCGACTGGCTTTTGCGTTTTGACACGCCCAAGACCCACAACGGAAACTGAATGTGCATCGCTGCAGTTAGGTAGCGCCATTCCAGAACACGGTGAAGTCCTAAAGTTGCTGGAAAATTGATGGGGTGAATCCTCTGCGGATGTGATTGTGCAAATGGGCTCTGGCGAGCCCGGCAAAGGAGCACCCCATGGGCACGAGGATACCTGCTTCGCAGCACTCGCGTGAAGAGCTGACGGCATTGATCGAGGGTTGCCTATCCACAGCATCGGCGAAGGACGAGTTGGTCAAGCTGGCGGCGCGGCTGATTCTTGAGGAGGCACTTGAGGTGGAGGCTGGCGACGCGGTTGGGCGAGATTACTATGAGCATAGTGCGCAGCCAGGCTAGGGCTATCGGAATGGCGGCATGTCCCAATCGAGCAGCATCACGTCCGGATCGTTGTTGCGGATCGCCTCCAGCGCGGCGAGCCCATCGGCGGCCTCGATCACCGATTTGGCGCCGAGATTGACCAGCATCATGCGCGTGACCTTGCGCATATATGAAGTTGTCGTCGACGACCAGGATGTTGATCCCCTGGATCATCTTTTCCAGCATTTTTCCCGACATGTGGCCACGCCGTGCCGGTGCCATGAAAGCCCGATCCGAAGCTAGTCAAAAGCCGCTGCGATAGTCCTAACGTCCTTCGTTAAATTTTCCGCAATTGTGCGTGGCGCTTCACCGCTTCGCCCCCTACATCATCGCCGGCGCAAGCCCCAATTGTCCCCTGCCCCCGGCAAGGTGAAAGCGATGAAACCGCCCGGCCCGGACCATCCGATCAGCATCGCGCGCAATGGCAAGCGCGTGCGTGTCCTGTTCGGCGGTAAGGTCGTCGCCGATACGGCGCGCGCCTTGACGCTTCGCGAAGCGGGCTACGCGCCGGTGCACTATATCCCGCGCGAGGACGCCGACATGAGCCTGCTTACGCCGACGCGGCACTCGACGCATTGCCCGTACAAGGGCGAGGCCAGCTATTTCACGATTCAGACCGGCGGGCGAGCATCCGAAAACGCGGCGTGGAGCTACCAGCACCCCTACCCGCCGATGGCCGAGATCGAAGGCTATCTGGCGTTCTATCCCAAGCGTGTGGACGCGATCGAGGAAACGCCGCTCAGTGCATCCGCGGGGCTTTGAGGAATTTCGTCCGGTCGAACGAATTCACCCGCACGTCGAAGGTAACGCCCTCGCGGTAAAGCGTCAGCGGCACTTCGGCGCCCGCCGCACCCAGCCCCCAGACCTTGCGGTAGAAGCCGGCGAGCGTCGTCACGCTTTGCCCGGCGACCGAGAGCACGACGTCGCCGGTCTTGATCTCGGCGCGCGCGGCCGGACCTTTCGGCGCGATGCCGACGACCACCACCTTGTCCTCAATCTCGGTGGAATAGACGCCGAGCCACGGCCGTGCTGGCTTGTTGACATGGCCGAATTTGCGCAGGTCGTCGAGGATCGGCTTCAACAAATCGATCGGCACAACCATGTTGAGATGCTCGTTCCGGCCCTCGCGCGCACGCTCGAGCTGCAGCGAGCCGATGCCGATCAGCTCGCCCTTGGCCGAGATCAGGCCGGTGCCGCCCCAGTTGGGATGCGCCGGGTAGGTGAAGATCGCCTCGTCGAGCACGTATTCCCAATAGCCGGCAAATTCCTGCTTCGCCGCGACGCGCGCGGCGAGCGAGCGGGTGCGCCCGCCGACGCCGCCGAGAACGACGCGTTCGCCAAGTTTGGCCGCTTTCGAGGAGCCGAGCGGCAACGCCTGGAGATCGAGTTTGGCGAGCGCCTGCACCAGGCCGAAGCCGGTTTCCTGATCGAAGCCGAGCGCGGTGCCTTCGACCGCGCGGCCGTCGCCGAAATGCAGCCAGATGGTTTCCGCCTCGGTGATCAGATAGCCGATAGTGAGGATGAGGCCGTCGCCGATGACGACGCCGTTGCCGGCGCGCTCGACGCCCAGCGTCTCGGCGGTAAAGGCGTCGGGCGGAATGATCGAATGCAGGCCGACGATCGAGGACAGCGCAGCCTCCAGGTCGAAACCATAATCTTCCGCCCGCGGCTGCGCCGACGGCGGCACCTTCCATTCGGTCAACGAGGGCATCGCAGGGGCTCCCTTGCGTCTGGTCCCTATCATACGCATAGGCGCGCGTGCGAGAAGCCACCAAAATGGCAAAGTTTTAAGACGCCGGCCGCGGAGCGCCCTGACAGCAAACCGAGCGGTTGCGGCCACCCTCTTTGGCGGCAAACAACGCCTTGTCGGCGCGGCCGAGTAGATCCTCGATCCCGGCGTCGCCGGAATGCAAGGTCGCGATGCCGACGCTAATATTGAGCGCGATCTCACCGTCGGGAATGGTCAACGTATCGTGTGCTACGCACTGGCGCAGCCGGTCACCGACGTCGAAAGCGCCGGCGCGGCCGGCCATCGTCGTCATGATGGCGAATTCCTCCCCGCCGATGCGGCCGATGTATTCTTCGGCGCGGAGGTTTTGCTTGAGCCGCGCCACCGCCTGCTGCAGCACCTGGTCGCCCGCGGCATGGCCGCAGCTGTCATTGACCTGTTTGAAATGATCGATATCGACGATGACGCAATTCAGGTCCTCGGCGTGGCGGCGGGCGCGCGCGAGGTCGCGGGTAGCGGCTTTGAAGAAAGCATGCCGGCTAAGCGTGCCGGTGAGACTATCGGCGATGGCGACTAGACGCAGTTCCAGTTCGTCCATGACCAGCCGCGCGAGGTCTTGCAGCATGACAATCTGCTGCGCGCTCGGATGGCACACTTCGGTGTCCACAGCGTACAGCGCCACGATATTTTGTCCGTTGAGCGCGCGCGACGGCGCGCCGAAATAGCTGCGGATGTGCGGCTTGCCGACCACGCGCGGCAAGTCTCGAAAGCGGGGATCGGCGCGCGCATCAGGAACGATTAGCGGGCAATCGCCCTTGATCGTGTGGTTACGAGACGAATCCTTGCGCGGGGTCTCCCTGACGGCGGGATTCTCGCAGGACTTGAACCATTGCCGATGCTCGTCGATGAAGGATATCTGGGAGATGGGCGCCTGGAATATCGACTTGGCCACCCGCGCAATGCGAGCGAACTGCACCTCGGGCGGCGTGTCGAGCACCTCGTAACCTTACAGCGTCTCGAGCCGCAGCCGTTCGGCCTCGTCGGCAATCGCTTTCGCGGGAAGTTGCTGCATGTGCGTACCGATGCGCGCAATGGACCGTTGGCGCAATGCAACGGCGCTCTGCCACCACATGCCATTACGAGCTAAACTCACAACATCGCTGTTAATGCAATCAACGGTATTGTACCGATCGGTAGTTCCACGCATACGAAGGCCCTGCCGCTCATGGTTCCGCTGTCCATCCTCGATCTGTCGCCGGTTTCGGCTAATTCGACGGCGACGCAGGCGCTGCGCAATACGCTCGATCTGGCGCGCTTTGCCGATGCCCGCGGCTTTACCCGCTATTGGGTGGCCGAGCACCACAACCTGCCGGCGATCGCGTCCGCGTCCCCCGACATCATGATCGGGCAGATCGCCGCCATCACCAAAAACATGCGCGTCGGCTCGGGCGGCGTGATGCTGCCCAACCATGCGCCACTGATGGTGGCGGAGCGCTTCAAGCTGTTGGAGGCGTTGTTTCCCGGCCGTATCGATCTGGGGCTTGGGCGCGCGCCGGGCACCGATCCGGCCACGTCCTATATGCTGCGGCGGCGGCAAGGTGTCAGCGAGGAGGACGATTTTCTCGAACGCTTCAACGAACTGACGCTGCTGGAGACACGCGCGTTTCCCGAAGGACACCCGTTTCACAACGTGCGTGCCATGCCGACCGACGTCGCGCTGCCGCCGATCTTCCTGCTCAGCTCGTCGGACTACAGCGCGCAGCTTGCAGGCCAGATTGGCGCGGCCTTTTCCTTCGCGCATCATTTCGCCAATTTCGACGCCACGGAAGCGATGAAGCTTTATCGCGACAATTTCCGCCCCTCGCCGGCGCATGAGAAGCCCTACGCGATCCTGGCGACGCACGTGGTCTGCGCCGATAGTGACGCGGAAGCCGAGCGGCTCGCCACCACGGTGGACTTGAATTTCGTGCGCCGCGCCAAGGGCGAATATGTGCCGCTTGCCTCGCCGGAGGACGCCGCCGCTTACGACTACGCGCCGGTTGACCGCGTCCGCATCGCGCAGAACCGCGCCCGCATGGCGGTCGGCTCAGCCGCGACCGTCATGGCAAAACTCGCGCCGCTCATTGCCGCGACCAAGGCCGACGAGCTGATGGTCACGAGCATGATTTTCGACCACGCTGCGCGCAGGCATTCCTACGACTTGCTGGCAAAGGCATTTGACCTTGCCAGGCACTGAGACCCCCGGCTGGCCCGGCCGCGCGCCGCCATGCTAAATCTGTCCCCCGGGCGACACGGTTTTCCATTCGATTAAAAATAACGGGAGGTTCCATTGGGCAGGCAGTTCACCCTCACCACCACCGACAAGCATTCGCTCGGGGCCTATCGCGCCGATCCGGCCGGCAAGCCGAAGGGCGGGCTGGTGGTGATCCAGGAGATTTTCGGCGTCAACAAACACATCCGCGCGGTCTGCGACCGACTGGCCGCGCTGGGGTTCGTGGCGGTGGCGCCGGCGGTGTTCGACCGCTTCGTGCGCGATTTCGAATGCGGCTACACGCCCGATGAAATCGCCCACGCGCGCAGCTACCTGGGCAATCTCAACTGGGATCACATGGTGCACGACATGGCGGCGGCGGCAGGCGACCTCAAAGACGTAGGGCCGAAGGGCATTATCGGCTTTTGCATGGGCGGCACCGCCTCGTTCCTCGCTGCCTGCCGCATTCCGGGATTATCGGCAGGGGTTTCATTCTACGGCGGCATGATCGGCAAATTCGTCGACGAGAAGCCGAAATGCCCGATGCAGATGCACTTCGGCGAAAAGGACGAAGGCATCCCGATGGCGACCGTCGAGGAGATCAAGAAGAAGCAGCCGCAGGCGGAAATCTACATCTATCCCGGCGCCGCGCACGGCTTCTATTGCGACGAGCGCGCGAGCTACAACAAGGACGCCGCCGCGCTCGCCTGGAAGCGCACACAGGACTTCCTCGGCAAGCATATGAAGTGACCGGCGCTAGCCTGTCAGCGGCGAACTAAAACCAGCGCTCCTTGACCACGACGGTGTCGCCGGGGCGCAGGGGTGTTGCCAGCGGCACCTCGCCGTTGAACTGCTGGCCGGGCATGTTGCGGGTGAGCTTGACCGTCTTCTTCGAAGCGCGCGGAGCAAAGCCGCCGGCGATCGCCACTGCGGTCTCCGCCGTCATGTTGGCGACGTAGGGATACTGCCCCGGATTGGTCACCTCGCCGAGGATGAAGAACGGCCGGTAGGCCTCGACCTCGACCGACACATGCGGTTCGCGCACATAGCCCTGCTTGAGCCGCTCGGAGATGACTTGCGCCAATTGCTGCGTCGAATAGCCGTGTGCAGGCACGACGCCGATCAGCGGCAGGTTGACGTAGCCGCCGGCATCGACGGTGTAGGTATTGGAAATGCCGTCCTGGCCGAACACGACGATGCGCAGGCGGTCGCCACTGTCGAGCGTGTAGGCCGGAGCAGCCGGCGCGTAGGCATAGCCGTAGGGCGCGGCGGCATAGGCCCGACCGTATGGAGCATCATATTGCGCGCCGTATTGCGGCGTCGCGTATTGAGGCGCGGCATATTGCGGAGCCGCGTATTGCCGTTGTGGCGGCGCGTATTGCAGTACGTAAGGCTGTTGCACCTGTGGTTGGATTTGCCGTTGCGAATAGTCCGGTGCGGCGCTTTGGTGCGAGGTGAACAGGCCGCGCTCGCTGCTGCGTGCCGGTTGCGGCTGCTGATAGGTCGGCTGCGCGTAAGACTGCTGCGCGTGTTGCGGCTGGGTGTAAGCGGGCTGCGCGTATTGCGGCTGCGCATAGGATCGCACCACCGGCACCGGCTGGCCGGTCGCCGGATCGATGACATAGGTGGCCGCCTGCTGGTGCAGGCAGCCGGTCAGCGCCAGCGAGAGCGCAACCGCCACCAGAAATCGGATTTGCCGCATCAGCTGAATCTAGGCCGGATCGACGAAAGGCACGCCGGATTAACGCTTTATATGGTTAAGAAATCCTAACCGTCGCAGGGCTTTTCCCTCTCCCCGCGGGCGAAGAGAGGGAAAAGGAAGGCTACGCCTGTGCTTGCGCCAGCCTAGCGCCGGTGCCGATCGGGCACGACACCCCGGTGCCACCGTGGCCGCAATAGCCGAATGGGTTCTTCGCCAGATACTGCTGGTGATAGTCCTCGGCGAAATAGAACTCGCCCGCATCGGCGATTTCGGTGGTGATTGAGCCGTAGCGCTTGGCCGTCAGTTCGCGCTGATAAGCCGCTTTCAACGCCTCTGCGGCTTGTCTCTGCTCCGGGGTGAACGTGTAGATGCCGGAGCGGTATTGCGTGCCGACATCGGCCCCCTGGCGCATGCCCTGAGTCGGGTCATGACCTTCCCAGAAGGTCTTGAGCAGGGCGTCGTATGAAATCTTCTTCGGGTCATACACCACCAGCACCACCTCGTTGTGCCCGGTGCGGCCGGAGCACACCTCCTCGTAGATCGGGTTCGGCGTCAGGCCGCCCGCATAGCCGACGGCAGTGACATAGACGCCGTCCCCCAGTTGCCAGAAAGCCTTCTCGGCGCCCCAGAAGCAGCCGAGCCCGAAAATCGCTTTCTGCGCGCCCTCCGGATAAGGCCCTTTCAGCGGATGGTGATTGACGAAGTGCTCTTTGCCGGAGCGGATTGGGTGATCGCGCCCGGGCAGCGCCTCGGCGGCGGATGGCATAGCAATTTTCTTGGAGCCGAACATTTCTTGGTCCTCCTGCAAAGTCTGAGGCAATCTTTGCGCCCACTATAAGCATGCAGGCAGCATTGCGGAATGGCGGCGCCGATCACGTCTGTGCAAGACCTGTGCACAGCGCGTTCACGGACGCTTTATTGCCCATGGTCTTGGCCGAAAATCGGTACCCACTTTTCGGGATCATTCGCTATCTGGTGTAACCGATCAGCGGGCGCCGCTTGCGGCCGAGCATGACGCAAATGATGCCGAAACCGCCGAGCAGCGCCCAACTTGGCGCCGAAAGGATCGAGACCATGAGCGGATCCCAGAGCAGCCCGCCGGCATAGGGCTTGAGCATCAGCTCGACCCTGGCGAGGCTCACCGCATTGATCAGCTCCCACAGCGCGCGCACGCTGGTGATGGAGACGCCGTTGCCGGCGATCGACTTGGTGCCGTCGTAAATCACCAGGATAAAGGCGGCGGCCAGGCTAAACAGGCCGATTAAACGCAGCAGAAAACGGATCATGGCTTCGCGGGTCTTTATGCCTTGCGCTTTTTCGCTTCAGGCTCGGGCCACGCATTACCCTGCGCCGCGGCGCGGTTCAACCACGCAAACAGCAGCCATGAGCCCCTTCCCTTGAGCTATCGGCTGCGCTTCCGCTAACGTCGCCCCGGCCGGGCGACCGGTGCTGCGTAACGGAGTAAAAATGCCCGCCAAACCCCCCGGGGGCCACAACCGGCCGACTTTTACGGACCAAGAAGCCCTGCAATTTCACAGCGTCGGCCGGCCCGGCAAGCTGGAAGTCGTCGCCACCAAGCCGATGGCAACGCAGCGCGACCTCTCGCTCGCCTATTCGCCGGGCGTCGCCGTGCCGGTACTGGCCATCGCCGCCGATCCGAGCAAGGCCTACGACTACACCGTGAAGGGCAATTTCGTCGCCGTCATCACCAACGGCACCGCCATTCTTGGCCTCGGTAACCGCGGGCCGCTGGCGGCGAAGCCAGTGATGGAAGGCAAGACGGTGCTGTTCAAGCGCTTCGCTGATATCGATTCCATCGATCTGGAAGTCTCCACCGAAGATCCCGACGAGTTCATCAATTGCGTCAAATATCTCGGCGCCGGCTGGGGCGGCATCAACCTCGAGGATATCAAGGCACCGGAGTGCTTCATCATCGAGCAGCGCCTGCGCGAGCTGATGGATATTCCGGTGTTCCACGACGACCAGCACGGCACCGCGATTATTTCAGCCGCGGGGCTGATCAATGCGCTCGATTTGACCGGCCGCGACATCAAGAACACGAAGCTCGTCTGCAACGGCGCCGGCGCCGCCGGCATCGCCTGTCTCGAACTGCTCAAGTCGATCGGCTTTGCGCCGGACAATCTCATCCTCTGCGACACCAAGGGCGTCATCTATCAGGGCCGCAGCGACGGCATGAACCAATGGAAGTCCGGGTATGCCATCAAGACCTCGAGACGCACTTTGGCAGAAGCGTTCGAGGGCGCCGACGTCGCGTTCGGGCTGTCGGTCAAAGGCGCGTTCACGCCGGCCATGATCAAGTCGATGGCGGCGAAACCGATCATCTTCGCTCTCGCCAATCCCGATCCGGAAATTACCGTTGAAGAGGTGGCGGCGGTGCGCGACGACGCCATCATGGCGACCGGCCGCTCCGACTATCCCAACCAGGTCAATAATATTCTCGGCTTCCCCTTCATCTTCCGCGGCGCGCTCGACGTGCGTGCGACCACCATCAACATGGAGATGAAGATTGCGGCGGCGCACGCGCTCGCCGATCTGGCGCGCGAGGACGTGCCCGACGAAGTCGCCGCCGTTTACGGCGCGCGGCCGAAGTTCGGTCCCGATTACATTATCCCGGTGCCGTTCGATCCGCGGCTCATTTTCACCGTGCCGCCGGCGGTGGCGAAGGCGGCGATGGATACCGGCGTCGCGCGCAAGCCGATCGTCGACATGGACGCCTACCGCGAGCAGCTCAACGCGCGGCGCGATCCGATCGCCGGCACGCTGGTGCAGGTCTTTGCACGGTTGCGCCGCTCGCCCAAGCGCGTCGTTTTCGCCGAGGGCGAAGAGGAACAGGTAATCCGCGCCGCGGCGAGCTTCGTGCATCAGGGTCTCGGCACCGCGCTGCTGTGCGGGCGCGAGGACCGTGTCAAGGCCGCCGCGAAAAACGCTGGCATCGAGCTTGGCGACGGCATCGAGATCATCAATGCGCGGGTATCCAAGCGCAACACGGTCTATCTCAATTATATCTACGAGCGGTTGCAGCGGCGCGGCTACCTGCTGCGCGACTGCCAGCGGCTGGTGAACACCGACCGCAATTATTTTGCCGCCTGCATGGTAGCGCTGGGCGACGCCGACTCTATGGTGACCGGCGTCACGCGCAATTTTTCCGTCGCGCTCGAGGACGTGCGCAACGTGATCGACCCCAAGCCGGGGCACCGGGTGATCGGCGTGTCGCTGGTGGTGGCGCGCGGGCGCACGGTGGTGGTCGCCGATACCGCCGTGACGGAAATGCCGACTGCCGAAGAGTTGGCCGAGATCGCCATCGAAGCCGCCCGTGTCGCGCGAAGGCTCGGCTATGAGCCGCGCCTTGCATTGCTGGCGTTCTCCACCTTCGGCAACCCCAAGGGCGAACGCGCGGCCAAGGTGATCGAGGCGGTGCGCCTGCTCGATCACAAGCGGGTCGATTTCGAATATGACGGCGACATGGCCGCCGATGTGGCACTCAATCCGGAACTGGCCGCGCCCTACCCGTTCAGCCGCCTGTCCGGTCCGGCAAATGTGCTGGTGATGCCGGCGTTCCATTCGGCCTCGATCTCCACCAAGATGTTGCAGGAGCTCGGCGGCGCCACCGTCATCGGCCCGCTGCTGGTCGGGCTCGACCGGCCGGTGCAGATCGTCCAGCTCGGCGCCAAGGACACCCAGCTGGTCAACATGGCGGCGCTCGCCGCGTATAATGTCAGCGGTTGAAGCCGACGTAACTACTGACGGAAGGGAGGCTGCAATGGCAGTAGCCGCATCCGAACCCCGTTTGAAGGTACTGGCGCCGCAATTCTTGGTCGAGGACCTGAACGGCGCGATTGCATTTTACCGCAATGTGCTCGGCTTTTCCTTCGGTGAGCCGTGGGGCGGCTTCTACGCCATCGGCGAACGCGACGGACTGCATATCCATCTCAAAGAGGCCAACAAGAACGCGGCGGAGCGCGCGCACCGGTGCAACAATGAACATCTCGATGCTTATGGCGATGTAAAATGGATCGAGACCTTTTACGCTCGTTGCGTGGCTAAGGGCGCGACTATCCTCAAGCCATTGTCGGAGACTCCGTGGGGCACCAAGGATTTCTATATGCAAGATCCCGAAGGCTATACTCTGGCTTTCGGCGAGATCATCAAATCAAACTGAATGAAGATGACGATCAAACCCAAACTCTCCGGTGTCATCGCCGCCATCGCCACCCCGATCGAGGACGGCGGCGCGCCTGATCATGCGCGAGCGGTCAAGCTCGCGCGCTTCCTGTTCGACAATGGCTGCAACGCGCTCAACGTGCTCGGCACCACCGGGGAAGCAACCTCGTTCTCGCTCGAGGAGCGTAAAGGTGTCATGAGCGCCTACAAGGCCGCGGGCCTGCCGCTCGACCGGTTGATGGTGGGAACCGGCGCCGCTGCCGTTGCCGACGCAGTCGCGCTTAGCCGTCACGCCGCCGACCTGGGCTTTGCCGCGGCGCTGGTCTTGCCGCCTTTCTATTACAAGGGCGTGCCCGACGACGGCCTCGTCGCCTACATCGACGCGCTGGTGCAGGCGACAGCGGGCAAGCCGATCCCCATGTATCTTTATCATTTCCCGGCGATGTCGGGCCTGCCCTGGCATGTGACGCTGATCAAGCGCCTGCTGCAGAACTTCCCGGACCGCATCGCCGGATTGAAGGATTCGTCCGGCGACATGGCTTATGCGCGCTCGGCTGCGGCGATCTCGAAGGACTTTTCAGTGTTCCCCTCGACCGAAGCCTGCCTGATCGAGGCCAAGCGCGGCGATTTCGCCGGCTGCATCTCGGCCACCGCGAATCTGAACGCCGATCTGTGCGCACGCGCCTGGGCGCAGGGAGATACCGCGGCCCTCGATGCCGCCGTCGCCATCCGCAAACTGTTCGACGGCCGGCCGCTGGTGTCGGGCGTCAAGGCGCTGCTCGCTCATATCCGCGGCGATCCGGCGCTGGCGCGGGTCAAACCGCCGCTTGCCGCCTTTTCCGCCGCCGATCGGGCGGCGGTGATCGCAGGGCACGATGCGGTGCGGGCCAAACGCGTGGCCTGACACACTTATTCCAGCGTTGACGCCCCGATTGAGCCTTACTATAAGCCTCAGCCTCGGCGGCGGGATCTCTCGCCGCCCACATTTTATTCAAACGATCGATTGCCCGGCCCGGTTTTGTCGCGCCTGGGTCATCGTTTGCCAAAGAGAGAGTGATGGCCAACACCAGTTCAGCCCGCAAAGCTTCGCGCAAGATCGCGCGCAAGACCGAAATCAACAAGGCGCGGCGCACGCTGCTGCGCAATTCCGTTCGCAAGGTCGAGGAAGCGATCGCCTCGGGCGACCGCAGCGCCGCACTCGCCGCGATGAAGCAGGCCGAACCGGTCATCATGCGTGCAGCGCAACGCAACGTCGTGCACAAGAACAGCGCCAGCCGCAAAGTTTCGCGCCTGATCCACCGCATCGCCAAGCTGGGTAAGTGAAGCCGACGCTTGCGGTTGGATTGCCCCGCGCCGGGCGAGGCGTTGACCGACATTTTCCTCGGCAAGTCAGCGCGCATCGTCATGTTTTCGTACGGCGATAAATTTCAAGCGACAATTTTCTGAGAATTTCACGGCAAGCAGGCGTGCTGACCGTTGAATTGCATTAAATTAAATTCAAGAGGCGTCCGATAGTGGTTTTGTACGAACGGCGTTGCAAATTCGTCACAGGCTCGTCAAATAAATTTGCGCGTGCTGATTTTGCTCGACAGAATTTGCCGTTGCGCCCGTTTTGCGGATTTTTTCGCGAGGGTTACCTTGATTTTCTGCACAGGAATTTTTGCGGCGAGAGAACGACTTACTTGGCAAGCAACACCGAGGACCCGGAAAACCATATATGACGGGCATTTTCGGTCGCACCCTCGTGCAAATAAATTTGCCGCGCGCAAGCCAGCGAATTGCGGAGCGCCATTCGAGATTCTACGCGTCTCATCAACACCTTGGAAAAAATCTGTTTCACATCGATGCTCTTGTATTGACCGGCATTTCGTGCGGCGCCACACGCAAACGTCAGTGAATTTCGTTGCGGGCCGGTGATGCTTGTGTATCGTGAATGACGCACTCGGAATTCTCCAGGAGCCATCAGGACAAGGGTTGCGGCACGCTCATGCGCGAATGAGAACGGCTATCGTTTGACCGGCATCGGACAAACAGCCGCTTGCAGTCGCAGATGGTCTGTCGTCCCGAGTTCGCCTGCGAGTGCCGCTGAGGGCGGCGGCGCGCAGTAAAATTGGCGCCTTCATTTTCCGGATGGCGAAGCGGCCGGTGCGCATAACGATCGGGTGAACACCCGGATACGATTGGGGGGTAGATTATGACGGGAGTTTGTGGCGGATCGCGACACATCTCAGTACAAATCGGCTGCACGGCGTTCACGGACGGCAGCGGCTTTGATTGCGGTCTTTCCGTCCGTTTGAGCGCCCCCGATATTGTTTCAATTACAGCCGGCATTCCAGGGACGACGACGCCGCCCGGCGGCTAATGGTGCAACGCCCTCGACTTTGACGTCGACGCCGTTCCGCCAGGTGCCAACGACCCCGCGGAGTGAACAGACCTTCCCCGGCACCGCCCTCAATTGAGTGATGTTGCGTTTTGTCCTCGGCGCGTTGGCGGTATCACCGCCGCCAAGCCAAGCAACCCGGAGTCCGTCTCAACCATCAAGCCGGATCAGAGAAGAAAAAATGACGAATGCGGATCAGGATACCTGGTCACGGGTCAGAGGCCGCCTGCGGGCAGAGCTGGGCGAAGACGTCTATTCGAGTTGGTTTGCCCGCATGGAGCTGGAAGCAATCGAAGACCGGACGGTGCGCATGTCCGTGCCGACCCGCTTTCTCAAGAGCTGGATTCAGTCGCACTATGCCGAGCGCGTGCTCGCCTGCTGGCAAGCCGAGGCCAATACGGTCGGCCGCATCGAGCTGATCGTCCGCTCGGCGGTGCTGCGCTCGACCGTGGCCAAGCCGAAAGCGGCCGAACTCGATGCTGCCAGCGAGGGCGCGCGTCACGTCAACGGCGTCGGACGGCCGATGGCGGCCGGTGACGCGAGCGTGCATGAGGCGCTGGGCGGCTCGCCGCTCGATGCGCGGCTTTCCTTCGATACCTTTGTGGTCGGCCGCTCTAATACGCTGGCCCAAGCTGCAGCCAAGCAGGTCGCGGTGGCCAAGCGCGGCGACGCGGTGATGTTCAACCCGCTCTATATCCACGCCGGCGTCGGCCTGGGCAAAACCCATCTGCTGCAGGCGATTACCTGGGCCGGCAATGCCGCCGGCGAGCGCAAAATTCTCTATCTCACCGCTGAAAAGTTCATGTACGGCTTTGTCTCAGCGCTGCGCACGCAGACGGCGCTCGCCTTCAAGGAAGCCCTGCGCGGGATCGGCGTTTTGGTGATTGACGACCTGCAATTCCTGCAGGGCAAATCGACCCAGGCCGAATTCTGCCACACGCTCAATGCCTTGATCGACGCGGGGCGCCAGGTAGTGATCGCCTCCGACCGGCCGCCTTCCGATCTCGAAAGCCTCGACGATCGCGTACGCTCGCGGCTCGCCGGCGGGCTGGTGGTGGAAATGGGCTCGCTTGGCGAGGAGCTGCGATTCGAGATCCTCAAAGCCCGCGTCATGGCCGCCCGCGCGCACCATCCCTGCTTCGACGTGCCGCTGCCGGTCTTAAGCTACATTGCCAAGACCGTGACACATAATGGCCGCGACCTCGAAGGCGCGCTCAACCGGTTGCTGGCACACAACAAACTGACTGGACACGCGGTGACGCTGGAAATGGCCGAGCGCGAGGTGCGCGACCTGATCCGGCCGCAGGAGCCCAAGCGCGTCAAGATCGAGGACATCCAGCGAGTGGTGGCGCGGCAATATAACGTCAGCCGCTCCGACCTGTTGTCGTCGCGCCGCACCGCCAATGTGGTGCGCCCGCGCCAGGTGGCGATGTATCTGGCCAAAACCTTGACGCTACGCTCGCTGCCGGAGATCGGCCGCAGGTTCGGCGGCCGCGACCACACCACCGTGTTGCACGCGGTGCGCAAGATCGAGGGCCTAGTCGGCAACGATATGGCGCTCGCCGAGGAGATCGAGATTTTGAAGCGGCAGTTGCAGGAGTAGGCGGCACCCAGCTCTGCCCCGGTGACGTGCGCGGCCTCGTCCCGGCGCCTGCAGGGGCGAGGCCTTGTTTTTAGGCGGCGAAACGCAGGCCGGCGCCCTGTGGAAAGGCGCTGGGATTGGCAAGCCGCCCTTGCGCTGGCCGCGCTCTTTCGCCACCTTTGCTCCCCGGCCTCTGGCAACGGCCGGCTTTTGCGCGCGCCGCAAGCTTTTTCAGGGCGCCGAAGCGGGTCTCTCCCCATGAAAGTGACAGTCGAGCGCGCCGAACTCTTGAAGTCGCTGGGCCACGTGCACCGCGTGGTCGAGCGGCGCAACACCATTCCGATCCTCGCCAACGTGCTGATCAAGGCTGACAAGGGCAAGCTCAGCCTGAAGGCGACCGATCTCGATCTGGAAGTGACCGACTCGATCGCCGCCGAGGTCTCGCCCGGTGGTTCGACGACGGTGCCGGCGCACATGTTCTATGAAATCGTGCGCAAGCTGCCCGAGGGCGCGCAGATCGTCATCGAGGGCTCCGGCGACCGCGCGGTCTTGGCGCTGCGCGCCGGGCGCTCGCGCTTCACGCTGCAGACGCTGCCGGAGAGCGACTTCCCCGATCTCGCCGCCGGCGACATGATGCATTCGTTCGCGCTGGCCGCCGCCGACTTAAAGCGGCTGATTGACAAGACCCAGTTCGCCATCTCGACGGAAGAGACGCGCTATTACCTCAACGGCATCTATCTGCACGCCGCCGGCACTGGAAAGAACGCGACGCTGCGCGCGGTGGCGACCGACGGCCATCGCCTGGCGCAAGTCGAGCTGCCGCTGCCGCAAGGCGCAGCCGGCATGCCCGGCATCATCGTGCCGCGCAAGACGGTCGGTGAAGTGCAGCGACTGATCGAAACCGGCGAAGGCGAGGTGGCGATCGAATTGTCGTCCGGCAAGATCCGCTTCACTATCGGCGCGATCGTACTCACCAGTAAGCTGATCGACGGCACCTTCCCCGACTACGCGCGCGTGATCCCTCTCAACAACGACAAGGACCTGACCGTCGACAAGAAGGATTTCGAGGCCGCCGTCGACCGCGTCTCCACGGTGTCGAGCGAGCGCGGCCGCGCAGTCAAGCTGTCGATCACCGGCGGGCGGCTGATGCTGTCGGTGACCAATCCGGACTCGGGCAGCGCCACCGAGGAGCTCGAGGTCGACTACAAGGCTGACCCGATCGATATCGGCTTTAATTCGCGCTACCTGCTCGATATTGCCGCGCAGATCGAGGGCGAGGTGGCCGTGCTCAAATTCGCCGACCCCGGCTCGCCCACGCTGATCCAGGACAAGGACGCCAAGGGCGCGCTCTATGTGCTGATGCCGATGCGGGTCTAGGGCCGCATTTTCCGCCGGAAAACAACAAACTTGCAGGCGCGGGGTGCGTCCGGGCAAGCTGTCACATAACCATGGCTGGGATGGACATGCAGATCGGGATGATCGGGCTTGGCCGGATGGGCGCGAATATCGCCCGCCGCCTGATGCGCCACGGCCACAGCGTCGTCGCCTTCGACCAGACCGCGGCGGCTGTTGCGGAACTTGCCGTCGAAGGCGCGGCAGCGGCTAAAACAATCGAAGATCTGATCAAGCAGCTTAAAGCGCCGCGCGCGATCTGGGTCATGCTGCCGGCGGGCAAGGCAACCGAGATGACGATTGAGCGGCTTACCGGACTGCTCAGCCCCGGCGATGCGGTGATTGACGGCGGCAATACCTTCTGGCGCGACGATCTGCGGCGGGCGAAAGCACTGAAGAAACGCTCGCTGCACCATCTCGACGTCGGCACTAGCGGCGGCGTTTTGGGACGCGAGCATGGCTATTGCCTGATGATCGGCGGCGAGACCTCGGTTGTGGCAAGGCTGCAGCCGATTTTTGCCGCGCTGGCGGCCGGCGGTGACGGTACGACGTCGGCCACGCAGGGCTGGCTCCATGTCGGACCGAATGGCGCCGGACATTTCGTCAAGATGGTGCACAACGGCATCGAATACGGACTGATGCAGGCTTACGCCGAAGGCTTCCAGATTCTCGCCGAGGCCGACGCCGCCAACGTCCCCGAGGCCGAACGCTTCACGCTCGACACCGCCAGCATCGCCGAAGTCTGGCGCCACGGCAGCATTGTCTCCTCGCAGTTGTTGGACGTGATCGCGTCGGCGCTCGGCAAAGACGCGGCACTGAAGGATTTCTTTGGCGTGGTCGACGACACCGGCGAAGGCCGCTGGACAATTCAAACGGCGATCGAGCGCGCGATACCTGCGATGGCTCTGAGCACGGCGCTTAACGCGCGCTTCCGCTCGCGGCGCGCGGGCAACTTCGCCGACAAGCTCATCTCGGCGATGCGCCGCGGCTTCGGCGGCCACGTCGAGCCGAAAGGCAAGCGCTGATGCTGGTGAATTCACACGAGCCGCTGCGATGGAATGCGGCGATCATCGTCATGGGCGTGTCCGGCGCCGGCAAGAGCACCGTCGCCTCGCGTCTGGCCAAGCGGCTCAATCGTACGCTGGTCGAGGGCGACACGCTTCACCCGCCGCAAAACGTCGAGAAAATGAAGCACGGTATCCCGCTAGCCGACGCGGACCGCATCCCCTGGCTCAAGGCGATCGCGGCGCGTATCGATACGGCGCGTCTGGCGCGCGACCAGATCATCGTCACCTGTTCGGCGCTCAAGCGCGCCTACCGCGCCATGCTCGCCCATGGCAATGCCGACGTCGGCTTTATCTATCTGAAGGGTCCCAGAGAATTGATCGCCGAGCGCCTGGCGCTCCGCAAGAACCATTTCATGCCGGCGCAATTGCTCGACAGCCAATTTGCCGCCCTGCAGGAACCTGCCGACGACGAGCCTGCGATCATGGTCCCGATCGAGCCGGCGCCGGACGAGATCGTCGAGCAGATAGCGGCGATGTTCACGACAGAAAGTCCGGCGTAGTCTCGCCCGTTCCCGCGAACCAGTTTTAAAAGATGACCGCCGCCTTCATTCGCCGCCTGACGCTGACGAATTTCCGCAGCTATCACGCCGCCACCCTCGCGCTCGATGCAGCCGGCCCCGTGGTGCTCACCGGCGCCAACGGCACCGGCAAGACCAATCTAATCGAGGCGATCTCGCTTCTTACCCCGGGACGCGGGCTTCGCCGCGCCACCATGGAGGAAATCGCATTTTCCGAAGGCGACGGCGCCTGGGCGGTCAACGCCGAAATCGAGGGCATGCTGGGCTTAGCCACGCTCGGCACCGGAATCGATCCGCCGGCCGGCGAGGATTCATCGCCCACGCGCAAATGCCGTGTCGACCGCGAGGCGGTCTCTCCCTCCGCGGCCTTTGCCGATCACCTGCGCGTCGTCTGGCTGACGCCGGCGATGGATCCGCTGTTCAATGGCCCGGCCTCGGAGCGACGGCGCTTTCTCGACCGCCTGGTACTCGCCGTCGACGCGCAGCATTCAAGCCGCATCGCCGCGCTGGAGCGCTCGTTGCGCTCGCGCAACCGTCTGCTTGAGGATTCACAGAGCGACCCGCACTGGCTCGACGCCATCGAGCACGAGACCGCCGAGGTCGCCGTGGCGGTGGCGGCGGCGCGGGCGGAAACGGTGGCGCGGCTTTCGGCGGCGCTCAGCCACGCGAAAGCCGTAGAATTTCCCGATGCCGAAATCGCGCTGCAGGGCTGGATGGAAAAGCTGCTGCCCATGCAGAGCGCGACCGACATCGAGGACCGCTACCGCACATTGCTGAAGGAGAACCGCGCGCGCGACGCCGCAGCCGGCCGCACGCTCGACGGCCCGCATCTCTCGGACATTGCCGTCACCCACGCCGGCAAGGGCATCCCGGCGCGCGAAGCCTCCACCGGCGAGCAAAAGGCGCTGCTGATCCGGTTGGTGCTCGCCCATGGCGGGCTGATCAAGGAGATGACCGGCTATGCGCCAATCCTGCTGCTCGATGAGGTGATCGCGCATCTTGACCCCAAGCGCCGCGCCGCGCTCTACGATGCGCTTGCCGATCTCGGCGCGCAGGTGTGGGTGACCGGCGCCGATCCCGTGGCGTTCGGCGACATCGTTTCGCGCGCGCAGGTGTTCGAGGTGCGCCCCGGCGCGGTGCAACCGTGGCCGCGTTAGACTTCGCCCAAAAGCTCGCGCCGCTGCCGCTCGGAGGCGTCGGAATAGCGGCGCAGCGCATGCGCCTCGCTCAGCAGCCCAATCGCCTGCCGTCGCTCCGGCGCGTCCACCACGGCAAGCGCTTCCGCTTCGGTGCGGTCGAAGGCTGAGATCGCCTCCTGTGCCGTCATCTGTGGCAGCAGGATATTGTCGGCGTGGCGCAGAATATCGCGCACCGAAGCCGTGGCGGCGAGATCGGCGGCATGAGCCTCCGGCAGCAGCACCATGCCGGCGTAGCGGCCGTCTTCGTCCACGGCGATCACCTGGCTTGTCGAGCCGAGCGGAAACGCCTCACGAAACGCGGAAATCTGCGTCTCCGCCGGCACCGTGCGTACGTCGGCGCGCATCATCTGTCCGACGGTCAAATCCCTGATCCAGCCGACGTCGGCAGCGCTGCGGATGGTCTCGCCGCGCAGATGGAAGCGCCAGGTGGTGAAGGAATAGCCGAAGAATTCGCGTGTCACCTGCATCGAGATGATCACCGCGATCAGCACGGCCGTGGTCAGCCACAGGTCGCCGGTCGATTCGAGCGCGATGAAGGTCATGGTGAGCGGTCCGCCGATCACCGATACCGACAGTGCGGAAAGGCCGATGATGGCATAGGCATCGGGATCGGGATGCAGACTGGGCCACACGACGTTAAGGCTCACCGCGAACAATTGCCCGCCGAGCGCGCCGAGCAAAAGCGAGGCGAAGAACAAGCCGCCCCGGAAGCCTGAGCCCAACGAGACGATCGAGGCCAGCGCCTTGAGCAGAAAGATCGTCGCGATCAATTGCAATGGCAGCTTGAAGATGCCGGTTAGATGCAGGGCGCCGTGGCCGGACGACATCACCTGCGGCGAGATCATCGCCAGCAGGCCGACCAGCGCGCCGCCGATCATCGGCCGCAGGGCGGGCTTCACGCGCAGCCGCGCGAACAGCAATTCGCAGGCGGCCACCCCGCGCATGACGAAGATACCGAAGATCGCCGCCAGCAGCCCGACAAAGGCGGCGATGACGATGTCATGCACGGCGAGCGTTGATACCGTGCCGGTTTCGATGCCGAGCCGGTTGGGGGTCAAGGCCTGCGCGGTCAGATAGCCGATGAGCGAGGCGATGCCGACCGGCGCCAGGCTCGCGGTCGAATAGCTGCCGATGATCAGCTCGAAACCGTAGAAGGCACCGCCGAGCGGCGCGCCGAAGGCGCCGGCGATGGCCGCAGCAGCGCCGCAGCCGACCAGAATGCGCGTATCGGACCGGCGCAGGCGAAAGGCACGGCCGAGCCAGGAGGCGGCGCCGCTGGCAAGTTGCGTGTAGCCGGCCTCAAGGCCGACCGAGGCGCCGACGCCACTCGACCACACCGTCTGCGCCGCAACGATCAGGCTGCCGCGCATCGACATGCGCCCGCCGTGCAGCGCGTTGGCTTCGACCGGGTCGACCTCGGTGCCGCGCAGCCGGGTGATGTAGGCCGTCACCAATCCGAACAGCAGGCCGCCGATGCAGGGCGTCAGAAAAGCATAGAGCGGATTAAGCTCGCCGCGCCCGGACAGCCGTTCGCCGGGATCGAGACCGAAGAAGATCACATGCATGATGGAGACCGCCTCGCCCATCGCCGCCACGACGACGCCGGCGGTCACGCCAACCACCGCGGCGAGGACGATGACGCTCGATTCCCGCGCGCGCACGATTGCGCGCAGGCGATGTGGGACTTCAAACGGCCAGCGGTCGGGAATTTTGAGAGACGGAGCGAACCAGCGCATGGAAGGCAAATTCGAGTCGGGTGCCACCGCCCTTGCTTAGAGGCCAAGGCGCGCGCCGGCACAAGGGCGGGCGGCGTTGGGGCCGGCGAGATTTACGCCATCAAACGGGGTGTGCGTGACGTGCTTGCGAGGGCCGTTCCGGACCCCCAATTTGAGCAAAATCGGGCGCAAAAAAGGTCCGATTTTTTGCACAGCGACAACTTAAAAAATGCTTTCAAATCAATATATTAATCAAAGCGAGATTGCCCTGTACGGGGGCTATTTTTCGTGCCACATCAAACATCCAATCCAACTCGTTTTCAGGTCCGTTTTTGAGGTCTCCGCCGATGGCTGAACCGGCCCGCAATCTTCCTTCCGACTACGGCGCGGAGTCGATCAAGGTCCTCAAGGGCCTCGATGCCGTGCGCAAGCGGCCGGGCATGTATATCGGCGACACCGACGACGGTTCCGGCCTGCACCACATGGTCTACGAGGTGGTGGACAACGCCATCGACGAGGCGCTTGCAGGCTACGCCACCGAAGTGGTGACCACGCTCAACCCGGACGGCTCGGTGACCGTCATCGACAACGGCCGCGGCATCCCGACCGACATCCACAAGGGCGAAGGCGTCTCGGCGGCCGAGGTCATCATGACCCAACTACACGCCGGCGGAAAATTCGACCAGAATTCGTACAAGGTCTCCGGCGGCCTGCACGGTGTCGGCGTCTCCGTGGTCAACGCGCTGTCAAGCTCGCTCAAGCTGACCATCTGGCGCGAAGGCAAAGAGCACTTCATGGAGTTTCGCGACGGCGTCGCGGTGGCGCCGCTCAAACTTGTCGGCGACGCCAAGGGCAAGCGCGGCACGGAGGTGACCTTCCTGCCCTCGACCAAGACCTTCACCATGGTCGAGTTCGACTTCGCCACGCTGGAGCACCGGCTGCGCGAGCTCGCCTTCCTCAATTCCGGCGTCAATATCGTGCTCTCCGACATGCGTCACGCGGTGGAGAAGCGCGAGGAGATGAAATACGAGGGCGGCGTCGAAGCCTTCGTCAAATATCTCGACCGCAACAAGACCCCGCTCATCCCCAACCCGATCATGATCAAGGCCGAGCGCGACGGCATCACGGTCGAATGCGCGATGTGGTGGAACGACGGTTATCACGAGAGCGTGCTGGCCTTCACCAACAACATCCCCCAGCGCGATGGCGGCACCCATCTCGCCGGCTTCCGCGGCGCGCTGACGCGCCAGATCACGCAATATGCCGAAACCGTCGGCACCACGCGCAAAGAAAAGGTCGCGCTCACCGGCGACGACTGCCGCGAGGGCCTGACCTCGGTGCTGTCGGTGAAGGTGCCGGACCCGAAATTTTCCTCGCAGACCAAGGACAAGCTGGTCTCCTCGGAAGTGCGCCCGGTGGTTGAAAACGTCATCAACCAAGCGCTGCAGGACTGGTTCGAGATTCACCCGCAGGAAGCCAAGGTGATCGTCGGCAAGGTGGTGGAAGCCGCCGCCGCGCGCGAGGCCGCGCGCAAGGCGCGCGAATTGACCCGCCGCAAGGGCGCCCTCGACGTCAACTCGTTGCCCGGCAAGCTCGCCGACTGTCAGGAGCGCGATCCGGCCAAATCCGAACTGTTCATCGTCGAGGGCGATTCGGCCGGCGGCTCCGCCAAGCAGGGCCGCAACCGCGAATTCCAGGCGGTGCTGCCGTTGCGCGGCAAAATCCTCAACGTCGAGCGCGCGCGCTTCGACAAGATGCTGGGCAGCCAGGAAATCGGCACGCTGATCACCGCGCTCGGCACCGGCATCGGCCGCGACGAATTCAACGCCGACAAGCTGCGCTACCACAAGATCATCATCATGACCGACGCCGACGTGGACGGCTCGCACATCCGCACGCTGCTGCTCACTTTCTTCTTCCGGCAGATGGAGGAGCTGATCAACCGCGGCTATGTCTACATCGCGCAACCGCCGCTCTATAAAGTCTCCCGCGGCAAGTCCGAGCAATATCTCAAAGACGAGCGCGCGCTCGAGGATTATCTGATCTCGACCGGCATCGAGGACGCGGTCTTAAGGCTTGCCTCCGGCGAGGAGCGTAGCGGGCTCGACCTGCGCCTGCTGGTCGATGACGCCCGGCAGATCCGCCATATCTTGCAGGGCCTGCATAGCCGCTACAACCGCAAGGTCATCGAGCAGGCGGCGATCGCCGGCGTGCTCAATCAAGACGTCACCAATGACGCCAAAAAAGGTGCTGCCGCCGCCGACTACATCGCCAAGCGGCTCGACGCGCTGGAAGACGAGACCGAGCGCGGCTGGAAAGGAACCTTCGACGAAAGCGGTTTCCACTTCGAGCGCACCGTGCGCGGCGTCAAGGAAGCCGCCGTTATCGACCAGGCCCTGCTGGGTTCTGCCGACGCGCGAAAGCTCGATGAATTTGCCGCCCGGCTGCAGGCCGTCTATCCGCGGCCGACCCCGCCGGCGATGCTGCGGCGCAAGGACGAAACGATCGCGATCCACGGGCCGGTCGGCCTGTTCGAAGCGCTCACCGCCGCTGGGCGCAAGGGCGTGACGCTGCAACGCTACAAGGGCCTCGGTGAAATGAACCCCGAGCAGCTGTGGGAGACGACCCTCGACGTCAACGCGCGCGCGCTGCTGCAAGTCAAGATCAAGGAAGTGGACGAGGCGAGCGTGCTGTTCGATCAATTGATGGGCGACGTGGTCGAGCCGCGCCGGCAGTTCATCCAGGACAACGCGCTGACGGCGACGGTGGATGCCTGACGGGCGCCCAAGCCGGAGACTAAGGCGTCAACCGTGATCCGATGGCGAGCCCTATCGCCACGGCGCCGATGAACAGCACCAGGAAAATGCCGAACATGATCTTGGCGATGGTCGTGGCCGCGGCGGCTACGCCTGTGAAGCCGAATAGGCCGGCGACGATGGCGATCAGCAGAAAAATGACGGCCCATCTCAGCATGGTTTTGTCCTTAGTGTCTGTCCGAAGGGTTCTTGAATCATATGAATCAGTTGTGATTCAAGGGTGGTGGCCTGATTCGTGGAGGGTCACCAATGTGGACGAGCAAGAACCGCAGACGTTACGACCGCAGCAAGCTGCGCTACCCGAGCGATTTGACCGACGCTGGATGGAAGCTGGTCGAACACTTGATCCCACCTGGCAAGCCTGGCGGAGGGAAGCGGACGGTGATCATGCGTGAGGTAGTGAACGGCCTCATGTACGTTCTCTCAACTGGCTGTCAGTGGCGCGCGGTCCCGAAGGACCTACCGCCGAAAAGTACGATCTACGAATATTTCGATCTGTGGACTTATGACGGCACATTGGAGCGGATTCACCACGCGCTTTATGAGCAGTGTCGCGAACAAGCTCAGCGGGAAGCCAGCCCGACTGCTGCTATCATCGACAGCCAGGGCGTGAAAAGCGCTGAAAAAGGGGGGCCTGCATTGATCCGCACGGTTACGATGCAGGAAAGAAGATCAAGGGCAAGAAGCGACACATTCTCGTCGATACATTAGGCCTCATGCTCGACGCCATCGTTCATCCGGCCGACATTCAAGATCGTGATGGCGGCATATTCGTCATGGCGACGCTATTCGGGATGTTTCCATTTTTGAAAACGCTCTTCGCCGACGGCGGGTATCGAGGACCGCAATTTGCGAAGGCGGTTGCGAAAGCTCTCCCGCATCTCGATATTGAAATCGTCAAACGTTCCGATCGCGCCAAGGGATTTGTGGTTTTGCCCCAACGCTGGCTCGTCGAGCGCACCATCGCTTGGCTCAATCGCTGCCGAAAACTCGCCAAAGATTGGGAGAACCTCACATGGGGATTTCCGAGTCAAGGGGCAAAAAATCATTAGTGCATGAGTTAAAACTCCGGTGCCTATTTCGGTATCCAAGGTCCAAGCCCGTTCCGTGATCTGGTTGGTCCTCGCCAGATCAACCTCACATCCGGTCGTCGCGCAAAGCGACTGCACCAATATCCCGCTTGCGGCGGGCGGGGCTCAGGAGGACGAGACCATTCTAAACTGCGGCTTTTCAGGCCATGGTTTTCGGCGGTTCGTCCACCTGGATCCGCCAGGACTAACGGTCCTGGAAGATTAGAAAATTTGGTTAGCGTTCACATCAGGCGGCTTTCATCACGGCTCCCTCGATGACGACGCCTGCGGTCACGTATTTCCAGAGCGCTACCAGCAGCTTTCGCGCCAGCGCCACGATTGCCGTCTTCTTAAGACGGTCGCCATTACGCCTGACCCGTTCTTCAAACCACAGGGCCAGCGCCGATTGCGGCTGATGGCGCAGCCATAGCCAGGCGAGCTGGATGAGCGTTGTTCTCAATCGCGGATTGCCTGATTTAGACACGCCCTGTTCGCGATCGACCGATCCGCTCTGCCAGGGTGTTGGCGCCAGGCCCGCATAAGAAGCGACCTGGCGTCGATTGTCGAAGTGTCGGAAGAACCCTTCCGACCAGAGGATGGCGGCGAACTCTGGCCCGATGCCCTTGATGTCGAGTAACATCGCCGCCGGCGCTTGTTGCGCGGCAAGCAGCACGTCCCGCTCGGCCTCCACCGCCTTGATTTGCTCGAGCAGCAGTTCCAGCCGATCGAGTTCACGGCAAACCTGCGCCTTCAGGTGATCCGGCAGCAGACGACCATCGCCGGTCTGGAGCGTAACCAGCCGCTCCCGCCGGTCGCGGCGCAGCGGCTCGTAGCCAGATATCCCCTGTGAGAACAGCAGCCCCTTCACGCGATTGACGTGCCGGACCCGCTCGGCGATTAGTACCTTGCGCTCGCGGCAAAGGCGGCGGCGGTCCTCTTCCTCGGGAGTCGGTGCCTTGACCATCGCGCACACCCGAGGTTCGCCCCGCTTGTACGCCAGCAGCGCGCGAACCAACGCCTCACCGTCGATCCTGTCAGTCTTCGCCCGCCGACGCCGACGCGATGTCGCAATCGAGGCCGGATCGACGACATGGCTTTCGATCCCTTCATTCTGCAGCACGCGATCGATCCAGAATCCGTCGAGGCCAGCCTCCTGAATGACGACGAACGAGAAGACCTTCCCCGTCCTCGCCCGCGTTTTCTCCCGAAGTTGCGCAAAGCGCTCCAATAGCCCGGCGACATCGCCACCACGCACCACGTGCTTCGACATCTTCTCTCCGCCGCCTGGCGACAGCGACGTGATCAGCCATGTCGATCGACTGAGTTCCAATGAGACGAAAATCGCGCCAAGATCAGTATGGATAGCAGTCGGTGCTTCGGGTCGGTCAGATACGGTTTGCATGGTCGCCTCCAGAGTGGGTGGTAGCAACCTCACTCTGCCAGAGTGCCGGTCGCTATCCACTTCCCCATGGGATCTAAACCGCAAGGCGCTCGCGTTCTTGCGCCTCGCCTCAATCCGCCTCATGCTCAGAAAAATCTGTAATCAGCCGTGAAGTCCCCGGACGGACTCTCAGCGCGATTGCGTCCCTGAAACGGCCCAGACCTACTTGCGGTTCCATGGCGGCGTAACCGATACGGCGGGCATCGCACGCGGATCGCGCGGGTTCCAGCGCCCGGCATCGACGCGGGTCAAAAAATCGCCGAGCAGTGTGTTGAACAGGTCCGGCCCTTCCAGGTTGACCACATGCCCGGTCTTCGGCAGCACCACCAACCCGGAGGCGGAGATGGTCGCCTTAAGAAACATACTCGGCTCGACGCAGCGGTCATCCTCGTCGCCGACCACGATCAGCGACGGGGTGGAGAGCTTCCTGATCTCCGCCTCAAAATCATAGAGCGAAGGCCGCGACCCTTGAAAGCCGCGCGAAGTGTTGGCCGACCCTTGCGCGTCGTGCGCGGCAAGACGTTTCGTGAATTCGGCAAAGCCGCGCGGGTCCTTGATGGCGAAGGGAATACGCGCCGGGCTCATGCCATAGGTCGCCGCCACCGCAGCCGAGCCCTCGCGCTCGAACTGTTCGGCGATCGCGCGCGAGTGCTTGTGGAATTCCTCCGTGTACCGACGCTCGCTGCCGGAGCCGGTGCCGGCGAGCGTCATCGAGCGCACGCGCGCCGGATAATTGAGCGCGACCTGCAGGCAGGTGTAACCCCCCATCGACAGGCCGACGAGGTGCGCCTTTTCGATCCGCAAATGATCGAGCACGGCGACACAGTCGCGCATCACGTGTCTGTAGCTATAGGTGTCCTTGTCGGCGGGCACGTCGGAGGGCGCATAGCCGCGCGCGGAATAGGCGATGCAGCGGTAGCGCTTGCCGAATTCACGTAGCTGCGGTTCCCAGCCGCGGTGGTCGGAGGCGAACTCGTGCACGAACAGGATCGGCGTGCCAAATTCTGTTTTTTGGCCAACCTCTTCGTAATAGAGCCGCACCTTGTCAGATGTGATCGCGTAAGGCATGGACGGTGTTCTTAGCCGCGGGCCGCGCAAAACAAAAGCGGCCGGCGCAAGGGCCGGCCGCTGCCACAGAGTATCAAGCCGTCGATTCAGTGCGACTGCTTGACCGCCCAGCTCAAATCGGTGCGGCGGCGCCAGGCGATCTCGCGCAAGCGTTTAACCCGCTACGCCGCGGTTTTCGCCTCGGCGCGGCTACCGGCCGCGCAGGTGCGGTATTCGAGGTCGGAAACGCGCGAGACGAGCGGCGCTGGCTTGAACAGCCGGGCAAAGGGGTTGGTGCGGTCGACCTTCAATTCGGTGATGGGGTGGGCGACGTTGGCGGCATGGCCGAAGGCGATGAGTTGCCCCGTAAGCGTATGACAGACATGACAGACCTCGTAAACTCCCGTTCCAATTGGGGCCTCGACGTTGTCGCCGCTTTCCGCGTCGGGAAACCGCTTCAAGCCGCTCCAGATCTGCTCCATGGGGTAAATCTCTCGCGCTCGATCAAATCGTTGAACGCGACAACTAATCATGGGGCTGGCATAGATAAGATCGGCGTCGTTTAAGGTTATGCCAGCGGATTAAGGTCTCCAACAGGCGTTTTGGTGGGCCGTAGTTAAAGCGCCATTCGCACTCTTTGAGGAAGAGATGGAAGTTCTGGCGTGGAATGCCATTGTATTTGCGCAGGTGCCGTTTGGTTTGGTTCCAAAAGTTCTCGATGCCATTGATGTGCTTAGCGCCCCCCGCGACAAACCGCTTGGCATGATTGACCCGCCGATGGCGAAAGCCCGAGACATGCAGAATGTCGTAGCTGCCGAACGCATCGGTATAGACCACTGAATCCAAGCGTATTTTGCTCTGGATGATCGACAGCAAGCTTTCCTGGCGAGCGTTGGGCAGCATTCGCGTGTAGACCTTGCCACCACGTTTGAGCAGACCAAAAACCGGAACCTTGCCCGCCGCGCCTCGGCCACGCTTGCCTTTGCGGACACCGCCGAAGTAGCTCTCGTCTACTTCGATCTCGCCGGACATATGGCTTTCATCCTCGATCCTTTCGACAATCGTCTCCCGCAGCTTCCGCTAAAACAGGATCGCGGTATTGCGGTTCACTTTCACCAGTTCAGCAGCTGTTCGGGCAGGCGTACCCGCAACAAAGTGTTCAATCAGCTTCGATTGCCGATAACCGCTTAATTTACTTCGTCTTCTCGCCATTGGACCAACATAGATTTCGATCCTTATCTATGTCGGCCCCCTAATCATTGGTTCCGCCGGGTCAATGGCGGTCTTTGGCCGGGTGTTGATAAGTTCCCATGCGCGCCGCGCAAGCCGCAAGAGCGGCGCGGGCGCGATCCCAAATAGCAGTTAGCAAGCCGGTAACGGTCAATGGCCGGGCAACACTAAAATTTTCGGCTTTTGCGGCAGGCTTTCCTTTGACACCAGCACGGAGGGGATCTCGGAGACCTCCACCGCCCACTCCGGCCGCACGCGGTCGAGGAAGCGGTCGAGTGTGTAGGCGCTGAAATAATGCATCGGGATCAGCAGTCGCGCTTTGAGCGCGTGCAGCACCTCAATCATGCCGTCGAGGTCGAGGGTGTAATTGCCGTCCACCGGCACCAGCACCACGTCGGGCCGGCCGATCTCGTTTAACTGCTGCTGCGTCAGCGTGTGATGTAGATGGCCGAGATGGACGATGCAGAGGTTCGCCACCTCGAAGATGAAGATGGAATTGCCGTATTTTTCGGTGCCACCGTCATAGGTGCGGATATTGGTGAAGACGTTGCGCACGCGCACGTCCTTGTAGCTGATGTCGATCGGCTTGGGCTTTTCATTCTGCGCCCAGCCGCGCAGCAAATATTTGATGCCCGGGTCGGGATGGTCGGTGTAGTGCGAGGGATGCGCGTGGTTCATCGTCACAATGTCGGGCAACACCGGCGGTCGCACATAGTCATTGTAATCGGTGGCGATGCGCACGAGCTGTGGGCTTTCGATCAGGAAGGTGGCGTGGCCGACATAGGTCAGCCGCACCTGATCGGCGCCAAGCGCGGCGAGCTGGAATTTCGCCGGTGCATTGAACGGAGCTCGCTCGGCGACTAGGCCGGGACAGGCTTGCGTCATCTCTGGTTTGGGCGGCATGGGCGCCGCGCCCTGCGCCAAGGCGGGCGCGGCCGCGAGCATGCTGAGAACACTGGTCGCAGCAAGTATTTTCAACGCATCGCGCATGACATCACCCGCGACATGACCGGCACGGCCTGAATCTGGCACGGTTTCGCCAGCTTCGCCACTGGCCCCGCGCGCGTGAAATCGCGCGCGTAAACAGAAATAAAGAACGGCGCCCGCAGGCGCGGTTCCGGCAGATCGGGATTGCGGTGACGCCTTTACTCGAAATAGCGCCGGTCACGCATGGAGACGATGATGCCTTTGGGCGTGACCACCATCCAGCGCCCGTCCTCGCGTTTGATGGTCTGCACCGGGCCGAGACCGGGCAGCGGCGCGCCGAGCACCGCCTGATAGATCTCGCCGTGGCCCTCGACGAAGGCCATGCCGTCGCGTGCCGAACGCAGCGTCCAGTCCGCTACCACCGCCGGGCGCGCCGGCTGAGGCTCAATAGCGGCAATGGCCGGGCGCGGCACCGGCACTGGCGTCGCCGTCTGCGCCGGCACGAACGCCGGCGGCACGGTCTGCGGCGGCGCAATCGAACCGGTGACGTCGGCGGCAACGGCGGCAAAGCGTTCGCTGATCTTTTCGCTTAACTTGGCCACCTGGCGATGCGCGGATTTGTTGGCAGCGTCGAGGCTGGTCTTCATCGAGGCGACTTCCTTCGACAGATGCGCGATCGACTGCTGCATCGCTTCGCGTTCTTGCAGGACGGCGACATCGGCGCGCGGCGGCGGCGGTGCACTGAAGCCCGCGCGCGTGGCCGCGCCGAGCACGGCGCCGAGCGCGGCGGCTAGCGTCACCGACGCGGCGAGCAGCGCGTTGCGCTTGTTGCGCGGCGTCCATGCGATGCGCGGAAATTCAAGGAGCTTGGCGGTGGCCGCGGTTGACGGCGGCGCTTCTTTGGTCGCGCTCGGCGCGACGGGCGTGGCCGGTTCGGCGCTGACCGCCGGCTCAGGCTCGCTCACGGGCAGCGGCCCGGCCGGAGAAATCGACGGCGATTTGATATTTGGCAATTCGGCTTTTGGCGTGTTGTCCGCCGCGCCGTCGCCGTGCTGTGCGATCTGCTTGCGCTTGGCCATTGGTCAACCCCTGCATTGGCGGTTCACCAATCGCTAACCACGTTCGGTTATCAATCGGTTACCAATCCCTTGCGCGAGCGTTTATGGCGCTGTTATGCAAGCGCGACCTTGCAAGTTTTGGCTTAGCCACTGATCAAGCGTGAGGTGCGGGATGTTCGCTCCGCGTCTCACGCCACCGGCCCCGTCTCCACCAACAGACCATTCTCCTCGGCCAGCACCTTGAGCGAGACTTCCGGTCGCGCGCCCAGGTGTTGGATCACTTCCGCGGCGCAAAGCCCGCCGAGGCGGGCGGCGGTGCGCTGATCCTTGCCGCGCGCAAGCCCAACGAGGAAGCCGGCCGCGAAAAGATCACCGGCGCCGGTCACGTCCACCACCTTCTCGACCGGCTCGGCTGGCACCGCGGCGGCGCCGGCGCCACTGAGCACGACGCAGCCTTTCTCGCTGCGCGTCACCACCGCGAGCTTGGCATCGCCGCGCAATGCTTTAGCCGCCGTGTCGAAATCGGACGTCTGATAGAGGCTGTGCAGTTCCATTTCGTTGGCGAAAACGATATCGACGGTGCGCTTCTTGATGAGATCGAGAAACTCGGCGCGGTAGCAGTCGACGCAGAACGCGTCCGACAGCGTCAGCGCCACCTGCCGCCCCGCCTTGTGCGCGATCGCCGCCGCCTTGACGAAGGCTTCCTTGGCCTGCGGCGGATCCCATAAATAGCCTTCGAGATAGGTCACGGCGGCGGACGAAATCGCCGTCTCGTCGATGTCGGATGGTTTGAGGTCCTGCGCGGCGCCGAGAAACGTGTTCATGGTGCGCTCGCCGTCCGGCGTCACCATGATATAGCAGCGCGCGGTTGACGGCCCGCTGCGCGCCGGCTCGGTGTTGAAGGCTACGCCGGCGGCGCGGATATCGTGGATGAAGACATGGCCGAGCTGGTCCTCGTTGACCTTGCCGACGAAGGCGGCGCGCGCGCCGAGGCTCGCCACGCCGACGATGGTATTGGCGGCCGAGCCGCCGGAGGCGCGGATCGCCGGCCCCATGGCGTCGTAGATCGCGCGCGCGCGGGCTTCGTCGATCAGCATCATGCCGCCCTTGCGCATGCCCTGCGCCAACAAAAAGTCGTCCTCGGTATTGGCGATGACGTCGACAATGGCGTTGCCAATGCCGAGCACGTCGTAGCGGGTGGTGGGCATTGGTTGATCCTCGTCAATCCGGCAGCGCTCTATACCCGCAGACTATATCGGCAGAATGTCGTCCGGCAAACGCGCGAGCCCCTTGCGCCGCAAGGCTGGGGCATGGCATGGCTCCGCCGCGTATCGAAGGACAACTGTCATGGCGTTCAAGGAACGGGTGTTTTCCGGCGTGCAGCCGACCGGCAATCTGCACCTCGGCAATTATCTCGGGGCCATCGTCAAATTCGTGGCGCTGCAGGAGACGTATGACTGCATCTATTGCGTCGTCGATATGCACGCGATCACGGTCTGGCAGGATCCGCCCGAGCTCGCCAAGACGACGCGCGAGGTGACCGCGGCCTTCATTGGCTGCGGCATCGACCCGAAGAAAAACATCATCTTTAACCAGAGCCAGGTGGCCGAGCACGCCCAACTCGCCTGGGTGTTCAACTGCGTCGCCCGCATGGGCTGGCTCAATCGCATGACGCAATTCAAGGAGAAGGCCGGCAAGGACCGCGAGAACACCTCGGTCGGCCTCTACGTCTATCCGAACCTGATGGCAGCCGACATTCTGGTCTATCGCGCGACGCACGTGCCGGTGGGCGAGGACCAGAAGCAGCATCTGGAACTGTCGCGCGACATCGCGCAGAAATTCAACAACGACTTCGGAGCCTCGATCGCCGCGCACGGCTTCGGCGACGCCTTCTTTCCGTTGCCGGAACCGTTGATCCAGGGCCCGGCGACACGGGTGATGAGCCTGCGCGACGGGTCGAAGAAGATGTCGAAGTCGGAGCCGTCGGATTATTCGCGTATCAATCTGACCGACGATGCCGACGCCATCGCGCAGAAAATCCGCAAGGCAAAGACCGACCCCGAGCCGCTGCCGAGCGAGGAGAAGGGTCTGGAGACGCGGCCCGAGGCCGACAATCTGGTGGGCATCTACGCGGCGCTGCAAGGCGTTTCGCGCGGCGAGGTGCTGCGCACTTTTGGCGGCGGGCAATTCTCCACCTTCAAGACCGCGCTCGCCGATCTCGCCGTGGAAAAGCTTGGGCCGATCGGCGCCGAGATGAAGAAGCTGGTGCAGGACCCGGTCTATATCGACAGCGTGCTGGCGGAAGGGTCGGCGCGCGCGCAGGTGCTCGCCGCCGAGACCATGAAGGCGGTCAAGGATATCGTCGGTTTCGTGCGCCGCTAAGTGCCGCACCGCGCTGCGCAATTTCCGCGCAAGGTCCCGCTTGTCGCCGCCGCGCCCGTCGTGCCACCATCGTGCCGATGAGCAGCAAGCGCCGCAGCTACGAAAAAGGCCACAAGCGCAAGTATCTCGTCGTCATCGATGACACCGAGGAATGCGACCGCGCCGTCTATTGGGCGGCCAAGCGCGCTGGCCGCACCAAGTCGGCGATTGTGATGCTGCGCGTGATCGAACCGGGTGACCGCAACCAGCAATGGCTCGGCGTCGCCGACCTGATGAAAGCGGAGGCGCAGGAGGCGGCCGCCAAGGTGCTCAACAAATACTCCGCCCGCATCAAGCAGATCGCCAAGATCACGCCCGAACACGTGATCCGCGAAGGCGCCACCGCCGAGGAGATCGTCAAGCTGATCGACGAGGACGCCGACATAAGCATCCTGGTGCTCGCCGCCGGCAGTGGCGAGGATGGGCCCGGCCCGCTGGTCGCCGGTCTGGCCAAAACCGCCGCCACATTTCCGATTCCCGTAGCCATCGTGCCCGGGCAATTGCACGACGAAGACCTCGATATGATGGCCTAGCGTATGATCCCGAAAAGTGGGAACCGGTTTTCGGGCAAGATCATGCGCCAAAAGGCGCCGTTGCAGGCAGACGACGAAGCGCCCATTTATGTTATAAGAGAAGCAAGCCCGTGGGCCTTGAACCTGCGTGGATGAGGAGAGAGCGATGTTTATCCAGACCGAATCAACGCCCAATCCGGCGACGCTGAAGTTTCTGCCCGGACGCGCCGTGCTCGACGCCGGCACGCTCGACATGCCGAACAGGGACGCGGCCAGGCAATCGCCGCTTGCCGAGAAGCTGTTCGAGCATGCCAATGTCGGCGGCGTCATGTTCGGCACCGATTTCATTTGCGTCACCAAGACCGGCGGCGACTGGCAGCAGATGAAGCCGGCGATCCTCGGCGCCATCATGGAGCATTTCATGAGCGGGCAGCCGCTGGTGGCAAGCGATGCGGAAGCGGCACCCACGGCCGACGAGTTCTTCGACGAAGACGATGCGGAGACGGTTGCCACCATCAAGGACCTGATCGAGACGCGCGTTAGGCCAGCGGTCGCCGGCGACGGCGGCGACATCACCTTCCGCGGCTACAAGGAAGGCATCGTATATCTCAACATGAAGGGCGCCTGCTCCGGCTGCCCATCCTCGACCGCCACGCTGAAACACGGCATCCAGAACCTGCTCAAGCACTTCGTGCCCGACGTGGTCGAAGTACGGCCGATGTGATTTTGGACATCCCGGGCCACCGTCGTAAGCGCGTTTACGCGAGTCTTCGACGCGCTATGGCGACGAACTCGGAATCCATAGCCCCAGTCTGTGAATATGGATTCCGGATCCGACCCTTCGGGCCGTCCCGGAATGACGGCGAGTTTTGTCCGGGGCGGTGCTAAACTTAGCCCATGCGTGTCCTGGCCATCGATACCGCGCTTGATGCCTGCTCGATCGCCGTGCTCGATACCGAGCTCAACGCCATCACCGCGCAAGAATCCTTGCCGATGCAACGCGGCCATGCCGAGGCGCTGCTGCCGCTGATCGCGCGGGTTATGGATCGCGCCGCGATTTCCTTCGCCGCGCTCGACCGCATCGCCGTCACCGTCGGGCCCGGCAGCTTCACCGGCGTGCGCGTCGGTATTTCCGCGGCGCGCGGCATTGCGCTCGCCGCCGGAAAGCCGGCAGTCGGTCTCTCCACGCTCGCCGCTTATGCCGGGCCGTTCATCGCCGTCGACGATACGCTGCCGGTGGTTGCGGCGGTCGATGCGCGGCACGGCCACGTCTATCTGCAGGTGTTCGGTCCGGGCGGCCGCACGCGGGTGGCACCGCGGCTCGTTTCGCTGAGCGACGCGCTTCGCGTCTGCGCGACCGGCGCGCCGCGCGTCACCGGCACCGCGGCAAAACTGCTCGCCGCCGCCTGGCCCGCCGGCGAGCGCGCGCCGAGCGTAGTCGATGAGCGTGCGGCGCCGGATATCGGCTGGGTGGCGCGGCTCGGCGTGGTCGCGGTCGAGACCGGTGCGCCCCCGAAGCCGCTTTATCTGCGCGCGCCCGATGCCCAGCCGCAGAACGCGGCGCAACTGGCGCGGCGCTGATGCTGTGGCGCCGGATATTCGGACGGGCCGAGCCGACGCTGACGGAAGCAGGCGCGCGCGATTGCGCGGCCATTGTCGCGCTGCATGCCACTTCGTTCCGCCGCGGCTGGAGCGAAATCGAAGTCGAGGGCCTGCTCGGCGAGCGCAACATGGTCACGCACCGCGCTAAGCTTCGTGACGCGCTCTGCGGCTTCATCATGTCGCGGCTGGCCGCCGATGAAGCGGAAATCCTTTCGGTCGCGGTCGCCCGCGCCTGGCAGGGCCGCGGCCTCGCCGGCAGACTGCTCGATCTGCATCTGCGGCGGCTTGCCGGCCTCGGCTGCCGCGCGGTGTTCCTCGAGGTGGACGAGCATAACCGCGCGGCCATCCGTCTCTACAACCGCGCCGGATTTCGCGAGGTCTCGCGCCGCGCCAATTATTATCCCGCGGCCGAGGGTAATTCCGCCGCGGCGCTGGTGCTGCGCCGCGATCTCGGATGAGGTAAGCTGCGGACGGAGCCTGAGAGGCGCAATGCCGACGTCACCCAAACGCTTGCCCGAGCGGGCGAATATCGAGGCGCTGTGCGCGGCCAAGGGCATGCGCATGACCGAGCAGCGCCGCGTCATCGCGCGCGTGCTGGCGGCCGCCGACGACCACCCCGACGTCGAGGAGCTTTACCGGCGCTGCTCCAAGGTGGACGACTGCATTTCCATTTCCACGGTCTATCGCACTGTGCGCCTATTCGAGGACGCCGGCATTATCGAGCGGCACGATTTCCGCGAAGGCCGCGCCCGCTACGAGACCAGCGCCGAATCGCACCACGACCATCTGATCAACCTACGCAACGGCGAGGTGATCGAATTCACATCCGAGGAAATCGAGCGGCTGCAGGCGGAAGTCGCGCGCAAGCTCGGCTACAAACTGGTCGATCACCGGCTCGAGCTTTACGCCGTGCCGCTCAGCGAGGAAAAACAAAAGTAACTTCAATGATGGCTTTCACCTGCGATGAACGGTTAGGGACGGGCTAATGTTGCGCGCGCTATTTACCGCCGTCTTTTTCTTTACGATGACACCGATCCTGATTTCGGTGCAGTGGCTGCTGGGCAAATTGCACCTGCCGGGATGGGGCTTCATCGCCACCAATTATTATCGTGTGCTCATTCGCATTCTCGGCATCCGCGTTCGCGTCGCCGGCGAACTGGTACGCGACCGCGCAGTGCTGCTGGTGTCCAATCACGTGTCCTGGGCCGACATTCTGGTGATCGGCTCGATCGCGCCGGTCGCCTTTATCTCCAAGAGCGAGATCGCCAAATGGCCGCTGGTCGGCGTGACCGCCAAATTGCAGCGCACCGTGTTCGTCGACCGCTCCAAGCGTCAGCAAACCGGCGACGCCATCGCGGAGATCGTCAGTCGTCTCGCCGGCGGCACCTCGATGGTGCTGTTCGCCGAAGGCACCTCGAGCGATGGCAACCACGTTCTGCCGTTCCGCTCGGCGCTGGTCGGCGCGGTGCGCGAAGCCGGCTCCCGCTCGGAAAGCGGCATCCTCATTCAGCCGATGTCGATCTGCTATACGGCGATCAACGGCCTGCCGATGGGACGCCAGCACCGGCCGCTGATCGCCTGGTACGGCGATCTCGACTTCATGCCGCATATCAAGACGCTGATGGACTGCGGCGCGGTCGACGCCGTCGTCACTTTCGGCGAACCGTTCCCGGCCGATAGCGCGACCGACCGCAAGGCCATAACAAAAACGCTGGAAGCCAATGTCCGCAACCTGACCGCCGCGACCTTGCGCGGCCGCGCCCGCTCCGCGCTCGCGGCGTCTTAAAAGCGTCATGAAATCAATGATGTGGATGATTGGGACAAGCCCGGCTATGAGAGGCTACAATAAGCTCGTGGTTCGAATTCGAGCGGCACATTGAGCAGCAAGCGCATACTCCGCAAAGTCCACATCAAGTCCTTCGGCTGCCAGATGAACGTTTACGATTCCAATCGTATGGCGGACACGTTGGCGCCGGCCGGTTACACGGAAACCGGTGACCCGGCCGACGCCGATCTGGTCATTCTCAACACCTGCAACATCCGCGAAAAGGCGGCCGAAAAAGTCTATTCCGAGATCGGCCGCATCCGCGTGATAAAAAAGGACGCGGCTGCCCGCGGCCGCGAGATGCTGATCGCGGTGGCCGGCTGCGTGGCGCAGGCCGAAGGCAAGGAAATAGCCAGCCGCGCCGGCGTCGATCTGGTGGTCGGTTCGCAGAATTTTTACCGCCTGCCCGATTTAATCGCGCGCGCGAGGCGCGGCGAGAAAACCGTCGATACCGAATTTCCGGTTGAAGACAAATTCGACGCGCTGGCGGATCCCGCGAGTGACGCCATCCGCAGCCGCGGCATTTCCGCCTTCGTCACCGTGCAGGAAGGCTGCGACAAGTTCTGCACGTTTTGCGTCGTGCCATATACGCGCGGCGTCGAAGTGTCGCGGCCGGTGGAGAAGGTCGCGGCGGAAGTCGAGCGGCTGGCGAACGCGGGCGTGCGCGAGGTGACGCTGATCGGGCAGAACGTGAATGCCTATCACGGCGAGGACAAGAATGGCTCAGTCGCGACGCTCGGACAATTGCTGTGGCGCCTCGCGCGCGTGCCCGGTATCTTGCGCCTGCGCTACACCACCAGCCATCCGCGCGACATGGACGATGACTTGGTCGCCGCGCATACCGATTTGCCCGAGCTGATGCCCTGCGTGCATCTGCCAGTGCAGTCGGGGAGCGACCGCGTGCTGGAAGCGATGAACCGGCGGCACACGCGCGCCGATTATCTCGCAACAATTGCGCGCCTGCGCGCCGCGTGTCCCGACCTCGCTGTGACCTCGGATTTCATCGTCGGTTTCCCCGGCGAGACCGATGACGATTTCCGCACCACGCTCACGCTCGTCGACGACGTCGGCTTTGCCGGCGCTTATACTTTCGCTTATTCGCCGCGCCCCGGCACGCCGGCGGCCGAGATGGAAAACCATGTTCCCGAGCCGCTGAAAACCGAGCGCCTGCACGAACTGCAAGCCATGATCGCACAGCAACAGCGCGCCTATAACGCGAGTTTTATCGGCCGCACCGTCGATGTGCTGCTGGAAAAGCCGGGCAAACTCGCTGGCCAACTGGTCGGCCGCACCCCATATCTGCAGGCGGTGCAGGTGATGGCGCCGTGCGCGCTGATCGGGTCGGTTTTGCGAGTCGAGATTACACAGATCGGAACCAACACTTTGTTCGGCGAATTGGCCGAACGCGCCAACGCGCCGGCGCCCGCCGCCGCAGGAGCCTGACACAACTTGCGCACCCCGGATCCCGCGATCCCGCCCGCCGCCACCTCGGAAGAAACAGCGACCACGCAGATCGTGCTCGCCTTCGAAGACAACCGGCTCGCCTCCGTGCTATTCGGCCAATACGGACAGAACCTCGCGCTGATTGAACGCCGCCTCGGCTTGGTGGCGGAGCAGCGCGGCAATCACGTCACCGTCGAAGGCTCGCGCGGCGCCTGCGCGCAGGCGCGCCGCGTGCTGGAAGGCCTCTACGAGCAGATCAAACAGGGCCACGAGCTCGGCCAGGGCGACGTCGAGGGCGCCATCCGCCAGGCCTTGGCGCAAGGCTCGTTGTTCGATTACGACGCGGCGAGCGGGCGCGGCGCCTTTGACGAAATCAATTTGCGCAAGCTCCCGGTGCGGGCGCGCACCGCAGTGCAGGACGCCTATATCCACGCCTTGAAGCGCCATCCGCTGGTGTTCGGCACCGGCCCCGCCGGCACCGGCAAGACGTTCCTTGCCGTCGCGCAGGCAATCCAGATGTTCGAGCGCAAGGAAGTGGACCGCATTATTTTGTCGCGGCCGGCGGTGGAAGCCGGTGAGCGGCTCGGCTTTTTGCCGGGCGACATGCGCGAGAAGGTCGATCCTTATCTGCGGCCCATCTATGACGCGCTGTTCGACCTAATGGACGCGAGGATTGTCGAACGCGCGCTGCAATCGGGCGAAATTGAAATCGCGCCGCTCGCCTTCATGCGCGGGCGCACGCTGTCCAACGCCGCCGTCATTCTTGACGAGGCGCAGAACACCACAGCGATGCAGATGAAGATGTTTCTGACCCGTCTCGGCGAAAACAGCCGCATGATCGTCACCGGCGACCCGAGCCAGGTGGACCTGCCGAGCGGGCAGACCTCGGGGCTCGCCGAAGCGGTGCGCCTGCTCGAAGGCGTCGAAGGCGTCGGCCATGTCACCTTTACCCACCACGACGTCATTCGCCACGAGTTGGTGGCGCGCATCGTCGATGCCTATGACCGCGCCGCGTCGTCGCGTGGGGATAAAAAATGAGCCCGGCGGAAAGCCGGCGGACGCTCACGCCGTCGGTCGATATTCAAGTACAATCGCCGCTGTGGAACGCGCAACCGCTGGCCGAACAGACGGTTCGCGAGGCGATCGCCGCCGCCGCCGATTTGCTCTCAACAGTGGGCGGCGAAGTGAGTATCGTGCTGACCGACGATTCGGAAATGCGAAAGCTTAACCATACCTGGCGCGGCATCGACAAGCCGACCAATGTGCTGTCGTTCCCGGCGCCGAAGACCGGCGGCGACAAGATGCTGGGCGACGTCGTCGTCGCCTTCGAGACATTGCAACGCGAATGCTACGAGGAGGGCATGCATTTCCTTCACCATCTTGCCCATCTCGCGGTGCATGGCTTCCTTCACCTGCATGGCTATGACCATCAGACCGATGCGCAGGCCGACGACATGGAAGCGATCGAAAGCAAGATCATGCGCGCCTTGAAGATGCCCGACCCTTATCTCGTCCGCGAACCTGGATAGACGCCTGACCGTTATGCCCGACAGCGATAATCCGGGTTCGAGCAGTAGCACCGGCGCGCCGTTCGAGCCGCGCCATTTGCCGGTGCCGGTGGCAAAACCGCGCGAGAACGGCGAAAGCTGGCTGACGCGCGTGGTGCGCGCGCTGTTCGGCTGGAAGCCCGACACCATCCGCTCCGACCTGCGCGACGTGCTCGACGCCATGACGCCCGGCGAAACCGGCTTCTCGCCGGAAGAAAGCCGGATGCTGAAGAATATCCTCGGCCTGCGCGAGCGCCGTGTCGGCGACGTGATGGTTCCCCGCGCCGATATCATCGCCGTGCAGCAGGACATCAAGCTCGGCGAGCTGGTGCGCGTGTTCGAAGGCGCCGCGCACTCGCGCCTCGTCGTCTACAACGACACGCTCGACGATCCGGTCGGCATGGTGCACATCCGAGACCTCATCGCTTTCATGACCGCGCGCGCCTTGGTCGCCCCGGAAAAAAACGCCAAGCGCAAGAAACCGCTGCCGGCCGGGCTCGATTTCAAGGCCATCGATCTCGCCATGCCGCTGTCGGCCGCCAAGATCGTGCGCGAGATGCTGTTCGTGCCGCCGTCGGCGCGGGTGATGGACTTGCTCGCGCGTATGCAGGCGACGCGCATTCATCTGGCGCTGGTGGTGGACGAATATGGCGGCACCGACGGGCTCATTTCGATTGAGGATATCGTCGAGCAGATCGTCGGCGAGATCGCCGACGAGCACGATGAAGACGAGACGCCGCAGGTCGTGCGCCAGCCCGACAATTCATTCGTCGCCGACGCCCGCGCCCGTCTCGAGGACGTCGCCTCCGTCGTCGGCCGCGACTTCGAGCCCGGCGACGCGGCGGAGGAAGTGGATACGCTCGGCGGCTATCTGGTGACGCGAGCCGGCCGCCTGCCGGTGCGCGGTGAATTGATTCCCGGCCCCGGCCTGTTTGAATTCGAGGTGCTCGACGCCGATCCGCGCCGCATCAAGCGCGTGCGCATCACGCGGCTGAAGGAGCGGCGCGAGCGGCCGCGCACCGAACGCAAGCGCGGCGAACCCGACGTGGCGCTCGCCGGGACCACGCCGCCGACCTTGCCCGGCGATGATGTGCCGGCGCTGAAGGATGGCGCCCAGCCGCCAATTTCCTCTGGCGCCCGCCGCCCGTGACCCTCACCCGCCTCGCCAATGCGGTCGTGCTTGCCTACGGCTGGCAGCGCGCCGGCATTGCCTTCGCCGCGGGCGCCGTTTCGGCGTTGGCGCTGGCGCCGGTCAATGCCTGGCCGATCCTGTTTGTGACGTTTCCCGTGCTGGTCTGGCTGGTGGACGGCTCCGCCGCGGGGCGCTGGAGCGGGGCGGCCGCGGCTGCCGGCGCCGGCTGGTGCTTCGGCTTCGGCTATTTTCTCGCCGGGCTTTATTGGGTCGGTTATGCTTTCCTGGTCGATGCCAAGACCTTCGGCTGGCTGTTGCCGATCGCGGTCGCCGGACTTCCCGCCTATCTCGCGCTGTTCACGGCGCTGGCGCTTGCCTGCGCGCGGCTCGTTTGGCTGCGCGGGCCCGGACGCATCCTCGCGCTCGCCGCGACAATGACCGTGGCCGAATGGCTGCGCGGGCATCTGCTCAGCGGCTTTCCCTGGAACGCCATCGGCTACGCCTTGTCGCAGCCGCTGGCGTTGGCGCAAGGCGTCTCGCTTGTCGGCGTCTGGGGCCTGACGTTCCTTGCCGTCGCGATCTTTGCTGCACCTGCGGTGTTTGCCGACGACCGCGTCGACACGCCGCGGCCCTGGCGCCCGCTGCTTATCGGCGTTGCCGTCCTTGCCGCGTTCACCGGCTACGGCGCGGTGCGGCTGTGGATGTATCCGACCGGCTATGTCGACAAGGTCAAGCTGCGCATCATGCAGCCCGATTTGCAGCAGGACGTGAAATTCAACTACGCCGCCAAGGAATCCGTCATGGCGCGTTATGTGCACTTGTCCAACCGTTCCACCGGACCACGATCGAATGGCGTGCACGACGCAACGCACCTGATCTGGCCGGAGTCGGCGTTTCCGTTTTTCTTGACGCGCGAACCCGACGCGCTGGCGCAGATCGTGCAGCTGTTGCAGCCGGGCACGGTACTGATCACCGGCGCGGTGCGCGCCGGAACGCCGGCGAACGGCGACCGTATCACCAGCGCCTATAATTCGCTTTACGTGATCGACCACGACGGCGCGATCGCCCGCAGTTACGACAAGGTGCATCTGGTGCCGTTCGGCGAATACCTGCCGTTGCAGCGCCTGCTGGAAAAGCTGGGCTTACGCCAGCTCACGCACATGGTCGGCGGCTTCCAGGCCGGCGATCACCGCCGCGCCATGGCCGTGCCGGGCGCGCCGAAGATGCTGCCGCTGATTTGCTACGAAGCGATCTTCCCCGGCGCCGCGGTGCCGCGCGGCGAGCGGCCGGGCTGGCTGGTTAACGTTACCAATGACGGCTGGTTCGGCATCAGTTCCGGCCCCTACCAGCATTTCCAACAGGCGCGCATGCTCGCGATCGCCGAAGGGCTGCCGCTGGTGCGCGCGGCAAATACTGGAATCTCCGCAGTGATCGATCCGCTCGGCCGCGTCATTGCATCGATGCCGCTCGGCGCCGAAGGCGTGCTCGACGCGAGATTACCGCGCGCGATTGCACCGACGTTTTATGCATGCTACGGCGACGATGCGCTCATTCTCTTCCTGATTTTAAGCATTCTGATCGTTGGACGACGGCGTTTGCATCTGTAGATTGATTAATTGGCCAGCGGCTCACCACGGTTGTTTAGTTACGTCGCTAAATTGCATGCAACGGTTGTTCCGTAGATATTACCTACGGAAGAAAACTATTGAAACTATGGTAATTTTTTTTCACTTCTTTTTCACGGCGTTTACCAATGCGCGGTTTTCGACGGATTGCATAGGCAACGTCTTATGTGACATGACGCTACGCAATAGGGGGCAACGGAGAATTGCATGGCTAAGAAGACGCCGAATCCAATCGACAAGCATGTCGGCGCGCGCGTGCGTATGCGCCGCATGATGTTGAACATGAGTCAGGAAAAGCTCGGCGACGCCTTGAGTCTCACCTTCCAGCAAGTGCAGAAATACGAGAAGGGCACCAACCGCGTCGGCGCTTCCCGCCTGCAACAGATTTCCAATATCCTGCAGGTGCCAGTATCGTTTTTCTTCGAGGGCGCGCCCAACATGCCGGGCCATACCGGCGGCATGAGCGAAGCGCCCTCGCCGGCTTACGTGTCCGACTTTCTCGCCACCTCGGACGGCCTTTCCCTCACCAAATCGTTCATGCGCATCAAGAATAGCAAGCTGCGCCGCCGTATTGTCGATCTGGTCGAACAGATCGCCGACGAGAACGATTAAACACCTCCCGCCTTTACCAATTTTCGCCGGGGCGGCTGCCCGCCTTTGCCCGCATCTTGACCTCCCACCGATGTACTGCAAGAAACATCCCGGACGTGACACGGCGTGGCGGCGCAATCGCGCTTTGGGGGAGTTTTAGTGTTGGCTCATACGAATTTTCTGTTCACCAGCGAATCGGTCTCCGAAGGCCATCCGGACAAGGTCTGCGACCAGGTTTCCGATGCGGTGCTCGACGCATTCCTGGAAAACGACATCAAGCACGGCGTCGCCGACAATAGCCTGCTGAATACCCGGCTCGGCTGCGAAACGCTCTCGACTACCAACAAGATCGTCATCGCCGGCGAGGGGCGCGGCCTCGAGCCATTCTTCAAGAAGCACGGCGACAAGGTGGTCGTGAACCGCGAATTGATCACGCAGATCGCGCGCGACGTGGTCAAGGACATCGGCTACGACCAGGACGGCTTCTCCTATTACGGCGCCGACGTCGAGGTGCTGCTGCATGGCCAGTCACCCGACATTGCCATGGGCGTTGACGCCAAAAAGAAAAAGAGCGGCGAGGAAGAAGGCGCCGGCGACCAGGGCATGATGTTCGGCTTCGCCTGCACCGAGAGCGAAGTCTACGAGAAGAATTCGTTCATGCCGGCGCCGATCTATTTTGCGCACAAGATCCTCAAGGTATTGTCCGACAAGCGCCGCTCCGGCCAGTTGTTCGATCTGCAGCCCGACGCCAAGAGCCAGGTCACCGTGCGCTACGTCGAGGGCAAACCGGTCGGCTGCACCAAGGTCGTGGTCTCGACCCAGCACAAGGCGGCAAGCCGCAACGGCAAGAAATACACGCCCGGCCTGGTCAAGGAGATGATCTCCGACGCGGTCGAGTCGGCGCTGCCGAAAGGCTGGATGCCGCATCGCCCGTCCGACTTCCTAGTCAATCCGACCGGCAATTTTGTCATCGGCGGGCCTGACGGCGACTGCGGCCTGACCGGCCGCAAGATCATCGTCGACACCTACGGCGGCTACGCTCCGCACGGCGGCGGCGCTTTCTCCGGCAAGGACCCGACCAAGGTCGACCGTTCGGCCGCTTACGCCGCACGCTATCTCGCCAAGAACGTGGTCGCCGCCGGGATCGCCGAGCGCTGCACCATACAGGTTGCCTATGCGATCGGAGTCGCCGATCCGATGTCGGTGCTGGTCGATACCCACGGCACCGGCGTGGTGCCTGAGAAGAAGCTCGAGAAGGTTCTGCCCGAACTGTTCCGCCTCACTCCGACCAATATCCGCCGCACGCTCAAGCTCAACCGTCCGATCTACCGGCGCACCGCCGCTTACGGCCATTTCGGCCGCGCGCCGGACAAGGACGGCGGCTTCTCCTGGGAGACGACCGACCTCGCGGCGGCCATCCGCAGCGCGGTGAAATAAGACTTCAGCGCCGCAGCCATCTCTGCTGTCATGCCGGCGGAAGCGGGTTTCCACTACCCACGGCATTGTCCGTCTCGCAAAGCCGGCGTTTACTGGATCGTCCGCCTTCGCGGACGATGACAGCATGAGCGAGCCCCACGACAACGCACGTTCGCGCCGCGCCTTCTTCGGACGGCGCAAGGGCCATCCGCTGCGGCGGCGGCAGGCCGCGTTGTTCGCGACGCTGCTGCCCAGGCTCGCGCTTGATCTCGCCAAGCCCGCGCCCGCCGATCTGCGCGCGCTATTCAACAATGCCGACGATGTGCGCCTGGAAATCGGCTTCGGCGGCGCCGAGCATCTTATCGCGCAGGCGCAAGGCGCACGGCGCTCAGGCTTCATCGGCAACGACGGCTACAGCAACGCCATCGCCAAGGCGCTGACTGCGATCGACGATAGCAAGCTCGCCAACATCCGCCTGCATCATGGCGATGCCAGCGCGCTGATCGAATGGCTGCCGGCGGGCGCGCTCTCGCGCATCGACCTGCTCTATCCCGATCCGTGGCCGAAGCGGCGGCACTGGAAACGGCGCTTCGTCCAGAACGAGAGCCTCAAGCACATGGCGCGAATACTTCGCCGTGGCGGCGAGTTGCGCTTCGCCACCGATATCGCCGACTATGCGGCTTACGCTCTGGCGCGCGTGTTGCGTTCGCGAGATTTCGTGTGGACCGCCGAATGCGCGGACGATTGGCGAAAACCCTGGCCCGGTTTTTCCGGCACCCGCTACGAAGCCAAGGCCATGCGCGAGGGCCGCGTGCCTTCCTATTTCATCTTCCGCAAGGGATAGGGGCCGCCACGCCCGCCTTTTGGGCGGGCATCCACGTCTTGCCACAAAGAGAGACGTGGACGGCTAGCGGGAGCTGGCCGTGGCGTAACTCTATTCTCCGGTGCCCTCGCGCACTTGCCAGAAGCGCACCACGCGCTGGGCGGTCGCCGCGGTCAGTCGGGCAAAATTCTCGTGTGCCGCCTCGAGCGTCTGCGGCGACGGCCGGCCGCCCGGCCGCGCGCAAATGATCTCTTCCGCCGTCGCCCAGCCGAAATCGGCCGCGCGCGCCAAAATCATCACCGGATCGGCGCGCTCGCCGTTCATCAAGCGGTCCACCACCTCAACCGGCACGGCGGAAATCGTCGCCAGCGCGGCGATGGTCTCCTCGTATTTGCTAGCCTTGGCGCAATCGGCGATATCCGCCTCGGTGAGCTTGCGTTCCTTGTACAGCGCGCGCACCGCGGTAAGCGCGGCGACATAGTTGCGCGGTGCGGCTTTGGCGGCGACCTCGTCGGACACATTCGTCAGCACGCGGCGAATCTCAGCTTGCGTCTCGGGCTTCGCCTGCGCCAGCAATCGCTTGCGCACCACCTCGGTCGCCTGCATCAGCAATTGACGGAACAGCCGCGGCGGAATATCGCCGCGCATGCCGACCTTCTCGGCCAGCACGCCGTCCTGCTCGGCGCGCTGCACCAGCGAGGTGAAAGCGTCTTCCGACAGTTTCGCGGTGTGATTGTTGGCGACGCTGCGCGCGACGTCGAGATTGCCGCGCTGCACGAGAATGTCGGAAAGGGCCTCGCCGATCCCCTGCCGCGACGACAGCGCCAAAGGATGCGCCTGGCTCTTGGTCTCGGCGATGCGTTTGAGATCGGGTTCGGCGAGCTTGGCCTGCTTGAGCAGCGGACCGGCGACCGCGATATCGTCGCTTTGCGCAAGTTGGCTGACCACGCCGGCCGGCGCGTTGGCGACCGGCGTGATGCGCCGCGCAAGTTCCGCCAATGCCTTGGCTTCGATCTCCTCGATCAGACAGCCGATGACGTCGTCGAACAGGGTGACATGGCTGGTGTTGAAGCGGTCGGCGCCGTCGAGAAAAAGCGTGGTGATCCGCCGCAGCGTCTCGGCGCGTTTTTCCGCCGAGCCGTGCTGCACGACATCTTCAAGCTCGGGGAGCAGCGAGGCAGGAGCACCCATTACCAAACCTGCAAACGGCGTCATTTCCGCTGACGCGGCGGCTTTACTCAAATTTAAGGGCAGATTCTGAAGGAAGGGTTAGCCCTCAAAAGGCCTTTTGCCCTTGCACGGAAGGGCAAAATCGCTATATTCCGCTTGTCACTTAAGACACCCTCATAACCGAATGGGTTTTGAGAGTGGGTCCTCGCGGACCCGCTCTTTTTTGTTACCGAGATGGCCGGAAGCGAGGCACTTGAGGCAAATGCGGCCCGCAAAGCCGCAAATAACGCGACGGAACCGCGGCTCATCACCGAGCCGGGGCTGCCTGCCCGTGTCGCGACAATCGCCGAGCCGGTCATCGAAGGCCTCGGCTACCGGCTAGTGCGGGTGCGGGTATCGAACGCCGAGGGCTGCACCGTGCAAATCATGGCGGAACGGCCGGATGGAACGATGGCGGTGGAAGACTGCGAGACCGTCTCGCGCGCACTTTCGCCGGTGCTCGACATGGCCGATCCGATCAACCGCGCCTATCGCCTGGAGATTTCCTCGCCCGGCATCGACCGCCCGCTGGTGCGCCGCTCCGATTTCGACCGTTATGCCGGCAACGTCGTGAAGATCGAGACCGAAATGCCGATCGACGGGCGCAAGCGCTTTCGCGGCTTGCTGATCGGCGCCGAGGGTGAGGCAGCGCGTATCCGCCGCGACGATGTGGAAGCAGGCGACACGGAGATTTTATTGCCAATCGACAATATGAACGAAGCAAGGCTGGTGCTCACCGACGAACTGGTGACGCAAGCCTTGCGGCGCGAAAAAGCCGCCAAACGCGAAGCCAAGGCGGGAAAAAAACTGGAACGACGCAAAAAACATCAAAGGCATCAATCCGGCCACGCCGGACATGCCGCCAACCGAGGAGACTGAGCTATGGCTGTCAGCGCCAACCGGCTCGAACTACTGCAGATCGCCGACGCGGTGGCCCGCGAAAAAGCAATCGACCGCTCAATCGTCATCGCCGCGATGGAGGACGCCATCGCCAAGGCGGCACGCTCGCGCTACGGCGCTGAGACCGACGTGCATGCCGAGATCGAGCCGAAGACCGGCGACTTACGCCTCTCCCGCCACATGCTGGTGGTGGAGACGGTGGAGAACCCCTCCAACCAGATCACGCTAGAAGGCGCCCGCAAGCATCATCCGGCGGCGCAAGTGGGCGACACCATCGCCGATCCTTTGCCGCCGCTCGAATACGGCCGCATCGCCGCGCAGTCGGCCAAGCAGGTGATCGTGCAGAAGGTGCGCGAAGCCGAGCGCGACCGGCAATACGCCGAGTACAAGGACCGCATCGGCGACATCGTTAACGGCGTGGTGAAGCGCGTCGAATACGGCAACGTGGTGGTCGATCTCGGCCGCGGCGAGGCGATCGTGCGCCGCGATGAGATGCTGCCGCGCGAGGTGTTCCGCAACGGAGATCGCATTAGGGCCTATATCTACGACGTGCGCCGCGAACCGCGCGGCCCGCAAATTTTCCTCTCGCGCACGCATCCGCAATTCACCGCCAAGCTATTCGCCCAGGAAGTGCCGGAAATCTACGACGGCATCGTAGAGGTGAAGGCGGTCGCCCGCGATCCCGGCTCGCGCGCTAAGATCGCGGTGATCTCGCGCGACTCCAGCGTCGATCCGGTCGGCGCCTGCGTCGGAATGCGCGGCTCGCGCGTGCAGGCGGTGGTGAACGAATTGCAGGGCGAGAAGATCGATATCATTCCCTGGTCGCCGGACATCGCCACCTTCGTGGTCAACGCGCTGGCGCCGGCGGAAGTCGCCAAGGTGGTGCTCGACGAAGATAAGGAGCGCATCGAGGTGGTGGTGCCGGACCAACAGTTGTCATTGGCCATCGGCCGACGCGGGCAGAACGTGCGCCTTGCTTCACAACTCACCGGCTGGGACATCGACATCCTCACCGAGCAGGAAGAGTCCGAGCGCCGGCAGGCCGAGTTCGAGAATCGCACCAAGGTCTTTGTCGAGGCGTTGAACCTCGACGAGGTGGTCGGGCAGTTGCTGGCCTCCGAAGGCTTCGGCTCGATCGAGGAGCTGGCGCTGGTCGATCAGAAAGAGCTCGCCGGCATCGAAGGCTTTGACGACGACACCGCCCGCGAATTGCAGGAGCGCGCCAAGGAGTATCTGGAGAAGCAGGAGGCTGAACTCGACGCCAAGCGCATCGAGCTTGGCGTCGCCGACGAGCTCAAAGAAGTGCCCGGCATCACCACTGCGATTTTGGTCAAGCTCGGTGAAAACGGCGTCAAGACGATGGAAGATCTTGCCGGCTGCGCCACCGACGATCTCACCGGCTGGACCGAACGCAAGGATGGCGAGAGCAAGCGCGAGCCGGGCTTCCTCGATGGCCTCGACGTGTCGCGCGAGGACACCGAACAGATGATCATGCAGGCGCGGCTTAAGGTCGGCTGGGTCACCGAGGCGGAACTCGCGCCGCCGCCGGAGGCGGAAGCTCCGGCCGAAGAAACCCCGGCCGACGCGCCGCAAGCGTAACCGAAAGACCCAAAGCACGATGCTGGCAGTTGCGCAGGACAATGAACTCGACCGCGGGGCGACCAGCGTCGCCTCGACGACCGAGCGCACCTGTGCGCTCACCCGCACCGTGCTGCCGGTTGAGGCGATGCTGCGCTTCGTCGTCGCGCCCTCAGGCGAAGTGGTCCCCGACATCAAGCGCAAATTGCCCGGCCGCGGCATCTGGATCACCGCCACGCGGGCGGCGCTCGCGGAGGCCGTTGAGCGCAAGGCCTTCGCCCGCGGCTTCAAGCGCGACGTGAGTGCCGCTGCAGATCTCGCGGCGCAGACCGAACGGCTGCTCGAGCGATCGGCGCTCGATGCACTGGCGATCGCCGGTAAATCCGGCAATGTCCTCACCGGTTTTTCCAAGGTTGAGGCGGCGCTAGGGCATCAAGAGGTCGCGACGCTGATCCATGCCAGCGACGCCGCCGTCCACGGCAAGCGCAAGCTCGCCGCCGCCTTGCAGCGCGAAACAACGGAAAAAACGCGCGAAATCGCGATCATCGAGGAATTTTCCGGCGAACAATTGGATTTGGCATTGAGCCGCCCGAATGTGGTACATGCAGCCCTGCTTGCCGGACCCGTGAGCGGGACATTTCATGCTCGCACCATGCGCTTGCGGCGCTTTCGGACCGGACTTTCGCCCGATGCAGTTAGCGCCGACGGACGGCGCACGAGGATAAAACGCGGAAATGAGTGAAACGAAGAACCCTGGCGAGAAGAAACTGAGCGTCTCCAAGCTGACGCTCAAGCCGCGCACCGAAACGGGCGTGGTGCGCCAGAGCTTTAGCCACGGGCGCAGCAAGCAGGTCGTCGTCGAAAAGGTCAAACGCCGCGCCGTCGGCGGGGCGGCCGAAGCCCGCGCCGAGCCGGCGCCTGCCGAGGCGCCGCGTAAAGTCGCCGCAAAAACCGTGGCCAAAGCTGCGGCGCCGGCGCCGGCCGTCGAGGCGCCCAAGCCGTCGGGCGTGGTGCTGCGCACGCTCACCGAAGAGGAGCGTCACGCGCGCGCCCATGCGCTTGCCGACTCGCGCGTCCGCGAGGCGGAAGAACGCAAGATCGCCGAGGAAGAAGCGCGCCGCAAAGCCTCGCGCGAAGCCGGCGATCGCACCGAGCGCGAAGCCGCCGAGGCGCGCAAGCGCGAGGAAGAAGACCGCCGCAAGCACGACGAGGAAACCAAGCGCAAGGCCGGCGAAGTCGCCAAGAAGCGGCTCGGCGAAGACGAAACACGTAAGCCCGCCGGGCGCATGGCGCTCGAAGCCGAAGACGATGACGGGCCGCGCGCGTCACGACGCCCCGGCGGCGGCGCCCGTCCGGCTGCCGCTCCCCGCCCTGCGCCGCGCGCCACCGGAGAAAAGCAGCGCGGCCGTCTTACGCTCGTCACCGCATTGCGCGCCGACGAAGTACGCGAGCGTTCCGTCGCCTCGTTCCGCCGCCGCACCCAGCGGCTCAAGGGCCAGGCCTCGAACGAGCCGAAAGAAAAGCTGGTGCGCGAAGTCACAATCCCTGAGGCGATCACCATTTCCGATCTCGCCAACCGCATGTCCGAACGCGCGGTGGACGTGATCCGCCTGCTCATGCAGCAGGGCCAGATGCTGCAGATCAATGACGTGATCGACGCCGACACCGCCCAACTCATCGCCGAGGAAATGGGCCACACAGTGCGCCGCGTCGCCGAAGCCGACGTCGAGGAAGGCCTGTTCGACGTCGCCGACGATCCGGGACAAGTCGTGCCGCGCGCGCCGGTGGTCACCGTCATGGGCCACGTCGACCACGGCAAGACCTCGCTGCTCGACGCCATCCGCTCCGCCAATGTCGCGGCGGGCGAAGCCGGCGGCATCACCCAGCACATCGGCGCCTATCAGGTGACCGCGCCGTCCGGCGCCAGGATCACCTTCATCGACACGCCCGGCCATGCCGCCTTCACGGCGATGCGCGCGCGCGGCGCCAAGGTCACCGACATCGTCGTGCTGGTGGTCGCCGCCGACGACGGCGTGATGCCGCAGACGATCGAAGCAATCCATCACGCCAAGGCGGCCAAGGTTCCGATCATCGTCGCGATCAACAAGATGGATAAGCCGGACGCCAAGCCCGACCGCGTGCGGTCCGACCTGTTGCAGCATGAGATCCAGGTCGAATCGCTCGGCGGCGACGTGGTCGACGTGGAAGTGTCCGCCACCAAGAAGACCAATATCGACAAGCTGCTGGAAATGATCGGCCTGCAATCCGAAATCCTCGACCTCAAGGCCAATCCGACGCGGGCCGCCGAAGGCACCGTGATCGAAGCCAAGCTCGACCGCGGCCGCGGACCGGTGGCGACCGTGCTGGTACAGCGCGGCACGCTGCATGTCGGCGATCTCGTGGTGGCCGGCGCCGAATGGGGCCGCGTACGCGCGCTCGTGTCCGATACCGGCGATCCGATCGACGCCGCCGGGCCCTCCACGCCGGTTGAAGTGCTTGGCTTCTCCGGCACGCCCGACGCCGGCGACCGCCTGGCGGTGGTCGACAGCGAGGCCCGCGCCCGCGAGGTTTCCGATTACCGCGCCCGGCAGAAACGCGAGAAGTTGGTGTCGCGGGCGACCGGTATGCGCGGCTCGCTTGAGCAGATGATGGCGCAGGCGAAAACTGCCGGCCTCAAGGAATTCCCGCTGGTGGTGAAAGCCGACGTGCAGGGCACGCTGGAAGCGATCATCGGCGCGCTCGACAAGCTCGGCACCGAGGAAGTCGCCGCCCGCGTGCTGCACGCCGGCGTCGGCGGCATCACCGAATCCGACGTGACGCTGGCGGAAGCCTCCGGCGTGCCGATCGTCGCCTTCAACGTGCGCGCGCACAAGGAAGCGCGCGAGGCGGCCGAACGCGCCGGCATCGAAATCCGCTATTACAACATCATCTACGACCTAGTCGACGACGTGAAGAAGGTGATGTCCGGCCTGCTGCCGCCGACGCTGCGCGAGACCATGCTGGGCAACGCGCAGATTCTGGAAATCTTCAAGGTCTCCAAAGTTGGCAACATCGCCGGCTGCCGCATCACCGACGGCACCGTCGAGCGCGGCGCCAACGTGCGGCTGATCCGCGACAACGTGGTGATCCACGAGGGCAAGCTCAATCAGCTCAAACGCTTCAAGGACGACGTGCGCGAAGTCACCGCCGGCATGGAATGCGGCATGGCCTTCGAAGGCTACCAAGACATGCGGCAAGGCGACGTGATCGAATGTTACCGGGTGGAGACAATTCAACGCTCGCTGTGAGTCCAAGTCTCACAACATCAGCTGAGAAGCGCCCGCTCTATTTCCCTTCAAGACGTGAAGGCCCGGCACGACACCGGGCGTGACAAGAATATTTGGATTGATGCGCCACAAGAAGACGTCACATCATGACAACGCGTCCGGCGGCTCGCAGCGCCAGTTGCGCGTCGGCGAACTGGTGCGCCACGCGGTCGCCGAGCTGCTCACGCGCGGCGACGTGCACGACCCCGTGATCGAAGGTCATCTCATCACCGTGCCGGAGGTGCGCATGACCGCGGATTTGCGGCTCGCCACGATTTACATCATGCCGCTCGCCGGCCGCGACGCCGACGAGGTCGTCGCCGCCTTCGAGCGACACAAGAAATTTGTGCGCGCCGAGATCGCGCACCGTGTCAACCTGAAATTCGCGCCCCACATCCGCTTTCGCGTTGACGACCGCTTCGCCGAGGCCGAGCGTATCGACCGGTTGCTGCGCTCGCCGGCGGTCAAGCGCGATCTTGCCCGCGACGACGAGGATCACGAGTGAAGGACAACGACATCCAGAGCCTCGCCCCGCCGCAGGTTGACCGGCCGCCGAAAGAGCCCAAGCAGAAAAAGCGCGAAAAGCACGACGTGCACGGCTGGATCATTCTCGACAAGCCGGTGGGCATGACCTCGACGCATGCGGTCGGCGCGGTGAAGCGTCTGTTCACCGCCAAGCGCGCCGGCCATGCCGGCACGCTCGATCCGCTCGCCTCCGGCATGCTGCCGATCGCGCTTGGCGAAGCAACCAAGACCGTTCCCTTCGTCATGGACGGCCGCAAGCTCTACCGCTTCACGGTGGCATGGGGCGAGGAGCGCGATACCGACGACGCCGAAGGCCGCGTGATCGAGACGAGCAAAGCGCGGCCTACGCCGGAGGCGATGCGCGCCGCTCTACCCGCCTTCACCGGAACTATCCAACAGGTGCCGCCGCGCTATTCCGCCATCAAGATCGAGGGCGAGCGCGCCTATGACCTCGCCCGCGACGGCGAGACGGTGGAACTGCCCGCCCGCCCGGTGGAGATCGCCCGCCTCGAGCTGACGGAGACCCCCGACTCCGGCCATGCGGTCTTCGAGGCCGAATGCGGCAAAGGCACCTATGTGCGCTCGCTCGCCCGCGACATCGGCCGGGTTTTGGGCTGTTTCGGCCATGTTTGCGCGTTGCGCCGGGTTGAAGTCAGCCCGTTTGGCGAGGAAACCATGATTTCACTGGCAGAATTGGAGGCCGTGTGCCATAGAGCCGCGGCCGGCGAGGCTAGCCTCGCCGACGCTCTCATGCCCGTCGAGACCGCGCTGGACGACATCCCGGCGCTGGCTGTCAGCGGGCCTGATGCGGCAAGGCTCCACCGGGGCCAAGCCGTTTTGTTGCGCGGACGGGACGCTCCCAATTGCCGCGGCACGGTCTATGTCACGGCGTCGGGCCGGTTGGTGGCTCTTGCCGAAGTGGATCGTGGCGAAATCGTCCCCAAGCGCGTGTTCAACCTGGCCGGCCTGGTGGGCAGCGCCGGCTTAAAACGAGGGTAACCGATGTCGGTAACCACCGGCCGCAAGGCCGAAGTGATCAAGACCTATGCCAAGAAGCCCGGCGACACCGGGTCGCCGGAAGTGCAAGTGGCGATCCTGTCGGAGCGCATCAATAATCTCACCGAGCATTTCAAAGCCCACGTCAAGGACAACCATTCCCGACGTGGATTGCTCAAGATGGTGAGTCAGCGCCGCACTTTACTCGATTACCTGCGGCGCACGGACGAAACGAGTTACAAGACTTTGATCGAGAAGCTCGGCATCCGCCGATAAATTATCTCCGCGTGTGGCGCGCGCCGAGCGCGCGTACCCCACGCGTTCCGTGAGCGATTGCGTTAACGCATTCGCTATTTGAAGGTCTGGCGGCGACAGGCGCTGCCGACGACAAGCGGAGCCGAAAAGGTTCGGCCCCGCGACAAGGCAAGGCGCTGAACGCCATGGCAGGACCGCCAGACACTGTTGCTCCCCGCACCGCGGCGACGCGCGACAGTCTCTCGCCGTCTTGCTCATGGCATTCGGACCGGCCGAGAACCATGAGAGAAAAAACATATGTTCGACATCCATCGCGTTGAGCTCGATTGGGGCGGGCGCAAGCTAGTCCTGGAAACCGGCCGCATGGCGCGTCAGGCCGACGGCGCCGTGCTAGCCACCTACGGCGAGACCACCGTTCTTGCCGCCGTCGTGGCGGCGAGGCAGCCGAAGGAAGGCATCGATTTCCTTCCGCTTACCGTCAACTACACCGAAAAATATTACGCAGCCGGCCGCATTCCCGGCGGCTTTTTCAAGCGCGAGCGTGGCCCCACCGAAAAGGACACGCTGACCTCGCGCCTGATCGACCGCCCGATCCGTCCGCTGTTTGCCGACGGCTGGCGCTGCGACACGCAGGTGACCATCACCGTGTTGTCGCACGACCTGGAAAACGATCCCGATATCGTCGCGATGATCGCTGCCTCGGCGGCGCTGACGCTGTCCGGCGCACCCTTCATGGGCCCGATCGGCGGCGCCCGCGTCGGCTTCATTAACAATGAATACGTGCTCAACCCGGCGCTCGACGAGATGCCGGAGAGCCAGCTCGATCTTGTCATCGCTGGCACGCAAGACGCCGTGATGATGGTGGAATCGGAGGCCAAGGAGCTGTCCGAGGAAATCATGCTCGGCGCGGTGATGTTCGGCCACCGGCATTTCCAGCCGGTCATCGAAACCATCATTAAGCTGGCCGAGAAGGCGGCCAAGGAGCCGCGCGAGCTCGCCGTTACCGACAACAAGGCGCTGGAGAAGGAAATCCTCGGCCTCGCCGAGACGGATCTACGCGCCGCCTACTCGATCGTGAAAAAGCAGGATCGGCAGGATGCGGTCGCCGCCGTGAAGGAAAGGGTGATGAACCATTTCTTCCCGGGCGGCGCCGACAACCCCGACTACAACAAGCTGCACGTCGCCGCGGTGTTCAAGGAACTCGAAGCCAAGATCGTGCGCTGGAACATTCTCGACACCGGCAAACGCATCGATGGCCGCGACGTGAAGACCGTGCGGCAAATCGAGGCGCAGGTCGGTGTGCTGCCGCGCACGCATGGCTCGGCGCTGTTCACCCGCGGCGAGACGCAGGCTTTGGTGGTTGCCACATTGGGCACCGGCGAGGACGAGCAATATATCGACGCGCTGCAAGGGACGTATAAAGAGACGTTCATGCTGCACTACAACTTCCCGCATTATTCCGTGGGCGAGACCGGCCGTACCGGCGCGCCCGGACGCCGCGAGATCGGCCACGGCAAGCTTGCCTGGCGCGCGATCCATCCGATGCTGCCGAGCAAGGAAGAGTTCCCCTACACCATCCGCGTGGTGTCGGAGATCACCGAGTTCGAACGGCTCTTCGTCGATGGCTTCCGTCTGCGGCTCGTCGCTGGCGCTGATGGACGCCGGCGTGCCGCTGAAGCGGCCGACCGCCGGCATCGCCATGGGGCTCATTCTCGAAGACAAGCGCTTTGCCGTCCTCTCCGACATCCTCGGCGATGAGGATCATCTCGGCGACATGGACTTCAAGGTGGCCGGCACCGAAGGCGGCGTTACCTCGCTGCAAATGGACATCAAGATCGCCGGCATCACCGAGGAGATCATGAAGGTCGCGCTCGCGCAGGCGAGAGACGGCCGCATGCACATTCTCGGCGAGATGTCGAAGGCGCTCACCTCGGCGCGCGCCGAACTCGGCGAGCACGCCCCGCGCATCGAGATGTTCAAGATCCCGACCGACAAGATCAGGGATGTGATCGGCACCGGCGGCAAGGTGATTCGCGAGATCGTCGAGAAGACCGGCGCCAAGATCAACATCGAGGACGACGGCAGCGTGAAGGTTGCCTCCGCCGACGGCGAATCGATCAAGGCGGCGATCAAGTGGATCAAGTCGATTGCCTCCGATCCGGAGCCGGGAGTGATCTACGAGGGCAAGGTGGTCAAGGTGATGGACTTCGGCGCCTTCGTGAATTTCTTCGGCGCCAAGGACGGCCTAGTCCATATCAGCCAGCTCGCCCCGCACCGCGTCAACAAGGTCACCGACGTGGTCAAGGAAGGCGACGTGGTCAAGGTCAAGCTCCTCGGCATGGACGAGCGCGGCAAGGTGCGCCTGTCGATGAAGGCGGTCGATCAAACGACCGGCGAGGACCTCGAGGCCAAGCAAAAGGCGCAAGGCGGCGAACAGCAGGCAGCGGCCGGCGGCGCGGCAGAATAATTTTCTCCGCGTCATCGTCGGTGCGGACGAAATGCGCCCATAAGGCGCCGCGACAAAAGTGCAAAACTTCAGGGTGGCCCATGCGGCCGCCCTTTTCCGTTATGGATTCTCGTTGAAATTTAATGACTTAGAGCATTTTCAGGATTGATGGAATCGGCGGGGTTTTCGCTGAGCGGATTTGTGATTCAAGCTTCGTGTTGAATCGGCACGGAGGCTTCAATGGGCAAGCCCTATTCTCAGGACTTGCGTGAGCATGTGATTGCGGCGGTTGACGGCGGGACTGGCGCCTATGTGGCGGCTCCACTGTTTCGGGTCAGCGTCTCCTATATTTACAAGGCTTTGATCCGGCGGCGCACGACCGGCGAAGTGACCACCCGTCGATCCGGTGGCGGTCCCAAACCGAAACTCGCGCCGCACGATGATGCCCTTCGTGGCCGCGTCGCCGCCTATCCCGATGCGACACTGGACGAACTGCAGGCTTGGCTGCTGCCGAGCGCGAGGTCAGGGTCAGCATCGGCTGTCTGTGGAACAGGCTCAAGCTTCTCAAGCTGCCGCTCAAAAAAAGTCGGAGCGAGCTGCCGAGCAGGATCGGCCGGATGTCGCCGAAGCGCGCGATGAGTGGCGTGCGAGCCAGGGCGAGCTGAACCCGGAACGCCTGGTTTTCATCGACGAGACCGGCGCCGCAACCGACATGGCGCGCCGCTATGGCCGCTGCCCGCGCGGTCAGCGCCTGGCATCCGGTGTGCCGTGGGGACACTGGAAGACAACGACATTCGTCGCCGCGCTGCGTGTCGGCAGATCGCCGCACCTTGTGTGTTCGATGGACCAATGGATGGGCCGAGCTTTCGCGCCTATGTCGAGCAGTTCGTAATCCCGATCCTGCGGCATGGCGACATCGTCGTGATGGACAATCTCCCCAGCCACAAGGTCGCCGGTATCCGTGAAGCCATCGAAGCTGCCGGCGCCAGAGCTACGCTACCTGCCGCCCTATAGCCCTGATTTCAACCCCATCGAACAGTTCTTCGCCAAACTCAAGGCCCTGCTGCGAAAGGCCGCCGCCAGAACCATCGATGCTCTCATCACAGCAATCGCCGACGCCCTCACCAAAGTCAGGTCCCAGGAGTGTGAAAACTACCTCGCAAACCAAGGCTATCGCCGCAAACTATGAAAATGCTCTAGTCGGCTGATTCAGTCAGATTGCAGGGTATAGATGCTTAAGTTTGATGCGGGCATTTTTGGTGGTGAATTGCCAGTCGGCCGTGGTGTGGTTGGCATTGCGGTCGTACTCCCAGGCGGCGATTTCGTCGGTGAGGGTTTGTTTGTCGGGGATGCGGCGATCGAGGCACTGGGACGTGAGGACGCCGAGTTCGGACTCGGCCAGATCGAGCCAACTGCCGTGTTTTGGAGTGTAGTGCCATACGAAGCGCTCGACCAGGCGCCTGGCTTCGACGGCCGGAAAGGCTTCGTAGAGTGAAGCCTTGCTGTGGATACTGAGGTTGTCCTGGACCAGAACGATGGTCTTGGCGTGCGCGAAGTGGGTGTCGGCCAAGTCTTTCAAGACGTGAGCATAATCCACGGCGGTATGGCGATCTGTGACCTTGGCATGACGCCAGCCTTCAAGCGGAGCAAACATCATGAAGAGATTGGCGGTACCATTGCGCTGGTACTCGTAATCGAAACGGGCCGGGCGCCCCGCTTTCATCGGGATCGGCACGCGCGTTTCGGCAATGAGTTGCTTCGAGGTCTCGTCGAGGCAAACCAGCGGACAATCGCCGTCGCGTGGCCGCGTGTAGACGGCCAACACGTCTTCCATAGCGGCTACGAACGCGCTGTTGGCCTTGGGCGGGATGACCCAGTGCTGGCGGCGATGGGGCTGAAGAGTGTTTTTTTGAGCGCGCGCCCGATTGTGCTGTCGCTAGCACGATCGACGATGCCGAGTTCCACGACCTTGTTCTCCAACAACCGCAAGGTCCAGCGTGCGCGTCCCTTGGGCGGCTTGGAACAGGCCAAGGCAATCAGCTTGGCCTCCTTTTCGCCGTCGAAAATCCGAGCAACGGCAGGCATCGCGCGCGGCTTGCGGCTCAATACCGCCTCGAAGCCTTCTTCCACCAGTTGCTTGCGGACCCGGTAAACCATGGATGGGCTGGTTTCCAGAGCTTCGATGATCCGGTTGTCGCTCCACCCTTTGCCGGCTTCCGAGACATCGGCCTTCAATAAGATCCGCGCCTTCAGCACCCGGTGCGCCGGGCTCTTTCCCTTCCGGATCAGCGTTTCAAGCCGTTCGCGCTCCTCGCCGCTCAGCCTCACAACATACTTCTTTACCGCAATCTCCTTCGCAGCCATGATTGCCTCCCTCGCCAGTCGTTGGCGACGAAAGCGAATCATCAATTCCTTTCAAATTGGTTGAAGCGGGCGACTAGTAAGGCCGGACGACGGCGCCGACAAACCGCGTTCATGTGATTGCGGTCACGAACCTAAACCCGGCTCGTTCCTACTTATAGAGAGCCGAGAGCGAAACGCTCCGGCGCTGCCGGGAAATGCCCGGAATAAAGGGAGCGCGTCATGGTTCGCACAGTCATGATCTCAGCCACCGCCGCCGTCCTTGTCGCCGGAGCTTGGACCGTCAACCTGGTTTGCTATCACCCCGCCGACGGCCTCAATCCGCTCGCCCCGGTCAGCATCACGTCCATCTGGAGGCAGTAAATCTCTCTAAAATCTGATAGATTACCCGACCTCAGTGCGGCGGTTCCCGCAACGGGATGCACCAGGTAAGCCATGGCAACGACGATCGACAATTTACTATCAGACCTGCCGGACCGGCTCTCCAACGCCCTCCTGTCCAAGGCTAGGCCGCGCCAGCTCGCGGCCGGCGAGGTGCTGTTTGTCGCCGGCGACCCCGGCGACGGCTTTTACCGGCTGGACGAGGGGCTGCTCAAAGTCACCATCGCGTCGCAGACCGGCGCCGAGCGCATCCTCGCCATTCTCGGGCCCAGCTCGATCGTCGGCGACCTCGCCATCATCGACGGCCTGCCGCGCTCGGCATCGGTGACGGCGCTGCGCAATTGCCAACTGCATTTCGTTAGTCGCGCCGCCTTCTCGACGTTCGCCGCGCAGGAACCGAACATCTACAAATATCTGGTGAAGATGCTGGCCGCGCGCCTGCGCGACACCGACCAGATCGTGGCGGCGGAAAGCTTCCTGCCGCTCAAGGGCCGCGTTGCGCGCGCGCTCCTGGAACTCTCCAACGGCTTCGGCCACAACGTCGGCGGCGGCCGCATCGTCATCCGCCAGAAGGTAAGCCAGCGCGACCTCGCCGCCATGGCCGGCATTGCCCGGGAGAATGTCAGCCGCATCCTCAATGAATGGATCCGCACCAAAGTGATCACGCGCCTGTCCGGCTATTACTGCCTGGAGAACCCGGCCAAGCTCGAACGCGAGATCGAGCTTTAGCGGCCGGCACGCGCCGATAGCGCGTTCATCACAATTTTTCCCAGTGCCGTGAAATCGGCCTTGCGCGGCGACGTGCCCCGCCAGACAAGCCCGATGCTGCGCCCCGGCTGCGGCTCGCTGAAACGCAACAATTTGACGCGCGCGTCGCGCACTTCCGCGTCGGCGGCGACCTGCGGCACCAGCGTCACGCCGTAGCCGTTCGCCACCATCTGCATCACCGTCGCCAACGACGTTGCGCCGAGGCTCGCCGGCTGGTCGCGGCGCGGGACGCCGCAAAAGGCGAGCGCCTGGTTGCGCAAGCAGTGGCCCTCCTCCAGCAGGATCAGTCGGTGCTGATCGACGTCTTCGACGCCGACGCGGCCTCGTAATTTGTCGGCCGCGGGAACCGCCAGCAGAAACGGGTCCTCGAATAGCGCCAGCATTTCCACGTCGGCGCCGTCGGCCGGCAATGCCAGCATCACGCAATCGAGCGCGCCGGCGGCGAGTTCCTCGAGCAGCAGCTTGGTCTGCGTCTCGCGCACCTCGAGGCGCAAGCGCGGATAGACCTTTTGTAGGCGTAGCAGCACGCGCGGCAGCACATAGGGCGCCAGCGTCGGGATGATGCCGAGCCGCAATTGACCGCTGAGCACGTCGCGGTGGCGGGCAAAATCGACGAGGTCGCGGGTGGCGGCGAGGATACGGTCGGCACGCTCGGCGACGTCGAGACCGGTATCGGTGAGCGCGATCTCGCCCGGCCGCCGCTCGACCAGCGCAGCGCCGAGTTCGCGTTCCATCTGCTTGACCTGCATGGAGAGCGCCGGCTGCGAGATGGCGCAGTCCTCGGCGGCGCGGCCGAAATGCCGGTAACGCGCCAGCGAGGACAAATAACGCAACTGGCGCAAGGTGATCATGCTGATAAGTTAGGCTTATCGATAGCGGTAATCAATACGATTAGACTTGATGACAGGCGGCCCGTAAAAGCGCCGCAAGAGCGCGCTATGTTTCGGTTTCTTGCCCCTTTATCGGCGCGCGCAGTCGCAGTGGAGGACACGAGTCATGGATGCAAAGACCGACGACAAAAACGCGGGCAAATGCCCAGTCATGCACTCGAGTTTTAGAAATCGCGACTGGTGGCCGAGCCAGCTGGACCTTCACGTTCTTCACCGCAACTCCGCTTTGTCCGATCCGATGGGCGAGGCGTTCGACTACGCCAAGGAATTCAAGAGCCTCGACCTCAACGCGGTAATCAAGGACCTGCGGGCCTTGATGACGGATTCGCAAAGCTGGTGGCCGGCCGACTTCGGCCACTATGGACCATTGTTCATCCGCATGGCCTGGCACAGCGCCGGCACTTACCGCATCGCCGATGGCCGCGGCGGCGCCGGCGCAGGTCAGCAGCGCTTTGCGCCGCTCAACAGCTGGCCGGACAATGCCAATCTCGACAAGGCGCGCCGGCTGCTCTGGCCGATCAAGCAGAAGTACGGCCGCAAAATCTCCTGGGCCGACCTGATGGTTCTCGCCGGCAACGTCGCCCTCGACTCGATGGGCTTCAAGACCTTCGGTTTCGGCGGCGGCCGCGCCGATGTCTGGGAGCCTGAGGAGCTCTACTGGGGTCCCGAGGGGACATGGCTGGGAGACGAACGCTACAGCGGCGAACGCGAGCTGCAGAATCCGCTTGGCGCGGTGCAGATGGGCCTGATCTACGTCAACCCGGAAGGGCCGAACGGCAACCCGGACCCGGTCGCGGCGGCCAAGGACATCCGCGAAACATTCTTCCGCATGGCGATGAACGACGAGGAGACCGTCGCGCTGATTGCCGGCGGCCACACCTTCGGCAAGACCCACGGCGCCGGCGATCCGTCGCTGCTCGGCCCGGAGCCGGAAGGCTCGACAATCGAGGATCAGGGCCTCGGCTGGAAGAGCAGGTATGGCACGGGCGTCGGGGGTGACACCATCACCGGCGGCCCGGAAGTCACCTGGACGCAGGAGCCGACGAAGTGGAGTAACCATTTCTTCGACAACCTGTTCAACAACGAATGGGAGCTGGAAAAGAGCCCGGCCGGCGCAAAGCAGTGGAAGGCAAAGGGCGGCGCTGCCACGGTCCCGGATGCCCACGACAAGTCGAAGAAGCATGTGCCGACCATGCTGACCACGGACCTGTCGCTGCGTTTCGACCCGATCTACGAGAAGATCTCGCGGCGCTTCTATGAGCATCCGGACCAGTTCGCCGACGCCTTTGCCCGCGCGTGGTTCAAACTCACGCACCGCGACATGGGCCCGATCGTGCGTTATCTCGGCCCACTGGTGCCGAAGGAGACGCTGCCGTGGCAAGACCCGATCCCGGCCGTGGATCATAAGCTGATCGACGACAATGACATTGTGGCTCTGAAGGCCAAGATCCTCGCCTCGGGCCTTTCGGTGTCGCAGCTGGTCTCAACCGCCTGGGCGTCGGCCTCGACGTTCCGCGGCTCCGATAAGCGTGGCGGCGCGAACGGCGCGCGCATTCGCCTCAGCCCGCAAAAGGATTGGGACGTCAACCAGCCGGCTCAGTTAAAGACGGTTCTGCATAAGCTCGAAACGATCCAGAAGGAATTCAACGCCTCGGCCGGCGGCGGCAAGAAGGTTTCGCTGGCCGACCTGATCGTTCTCGGCGGCGGCACGGCAATCGAAAAGGCCGCGAAAGACGGCGGGCAGAACGTGAAGGTTGCCTTCTCGCCGGGGCGCATGGACGCCTCGCAGGAACAGACCGACGCCGCCTCCTTCGCCCCGCTCGAGCCGGTTGCCGACGGTTTCCGCAACTATCTGCGGGGCCCACAGCTCATGGCGCCAGAGGAAGCACTGGTCGATCGGGCGCAATTGCTGACGCTTACGGGACCCGAGATGACGGTTCTCGTCGGCGGCTTGCGCGTCCTCGGCGCCAATGCCGGCGCCTCCAAGCACGGCGTCTTCACCAAGGAGCCCGGGACGCTGACCAACGACTTCTTCATCAACCTGCTCAACATGAGCACGCAATGGCAGCCTGCGGGCGACGGCGGTTACGAGGGGCGCGATCGCAAGACCAACGCGCTCAAGTGGACCGGCACCCGCGTCGACCTGATCTTCGGCTCGCATTCGCAGCTCCGCGCGCTTGCGGAGGTCTATGCCTGCGCGGACGCGAAGGAGAAGTTCGTGAATGACTTTGCGGTGGCCTGGACCAAGGTGATGAACGCCGATCGCTTCGACCTTGCCTGATCGCGGCTGACGCAATCGCCAAAATGATACGGCCGGGGTTCGTCCCCGGCCGTCTTTTTTCGGTCATGACGAACTACGACTGCCCGCCGTTCCCCTCCACCGCGCCGCCGGCATCCTTGAGCGCCTGCGGCTGCGGCATGGAGATGACGTTGTAGCCGCTGTCGACGAAATGCACTTCGCCGGTGACTCCAGTGGACAAATCCGACAGCAGATAAAGCCCGGCGCCGCCGAGTTCCTCCAGCGTCACGCCGCGGCCGAGCGGCGAATATTTCTGCTGGAAGGCAAACATATAGCGCGCTTCGCTAATGCCGGCGCCGGCGAGCGTGCGGATCGGCCCGGCGGAAATCGCGTTGACGCGGATTTTCCGGTGGCCGAAATCGACGGCAAGATAGCGCACCGAGGCTTCCAGCCCGGCCTTGGCCACGCCCATCGCGTTGTAATTGGGCATGGCGCGTTCGCCGCCGTTATAAGTGAGCGTGACCATGGCGCCGCCGTTCGGCATCAGCGCGGCGGCGCGCTTGGCGGCTTCCGTGAAGGCGTAGCAGGAGATCACCATGGTACGGATGAAGTTCTCGCGCGTCGTATCGGCGTAGCGGCCCTTCAATTCGTTCTTGTCGGAGAAGGCGACCGCGTGCACGAGGAAATCCATCGTGCCCCACCGTTTTTTGATTTCGTCGAACACCGCATCGACCGAGGCGATATCCTCGACGTCGCAGGGCATGACGAATTTCGAGCCGACAGATTCGGCAAGCGGCTTTACACGCTTTAACAGCGCGTCGCCCTGATTGGTGAAAGCAAGCTCAGCGCCGTGCTGGTGCAGCATCCTGGCGATGCCCCAGGCGATCGAGTGGTCGTTGGCGACCCCCATCACCAGCCCGCGTTTTCCCTGCATCAGTCCCGGCATTTGTCCTTCCTATCACAGCGTCAGTCCGGGGCGCGAGCAAAGCGAGCGAACCCGGAATCCAGACATTTGCACTTGGCTCTGGATTCCGGGTCCGGCGCTACGCACCGTCCCGGAATGACGGAAAATAAACTACGCATCCAGCCGCTTGAAGGCCACCGACGCATTGGTGCCGCCGAAGCCGAACGAATTCGACAACAGGGCGCCGAGTGTGACGTTGTCCTTGCGCGAGCGCTGGATCGGCATGTCGGCGAAGGCCGGATCGAGCGTCTGGATATTGGCGCTTTCGCAGATAAAGCCGTTCTGCATCATCAGGAGCGAATAGATTGCCTCCTGCGCGCCGGCGGCGCCGAGCGAGTGGCCGGTGAGCGACTTGGTCGCCGAAATCGGCGGGCACTTGGCGCCGAACACCTCGCGGATCGCCTCAATCTCCTTCAGGTCGCCGATCGGCGTGGCGGTGGCGTGCGGGTTGATGTAATCGATCGGCGCCTTCACCGTCTCCAGCGCCAGCTTCATGCAGCGCACGGCGCCCTCACCCGACGGCGCCACCATGTCGAACCCGTCGGAGGTCGCGCCATAGCCGGCCACTTCCGCATAAATCTTGGCGCCGCGCGCCTTGGCGTGTTCGAGCTCTTCCAGCACCAAGACACCGGCACCGCCGGCGATGACGAAGCCGTCGCGGTTAACGTCGTAGGCGCGAGAGGCGGTCCGCGGCGTGTCGTTATATTTCGACGACATCGCGCCCATGGCGTCGAACAAATTCGACATGGTCCAGTTCAACTCTTCTGAGCCGCCGGCAAACACCATGTCCTGCTTGCCCCACTGGATGAGCTCGGTGGCGTTGCCGATGCAGTGATTGGAGGTGGCGCAGGCCGAGGAGATCGAATAGTTGACGCCCTTGATCTTGAACCAGGTGGCGAGCGTCGCCGACGCCGTGGACGACATCGCCTTCGGCACCGCGAAGGGGCCGATGCGTTTGGGCGAGCCTTTTTCGCGGGTGACGTCGGCGGCTTCCACGATCGCCGCGGTCGAGGGGCCGCCCGAGCCCATGACGATGCCGGTGCGCGGGTTGGAGATATCTTTCTCTTCGACGCCGGAGTCGCGGATCGCCTGCTCCATGGCGACGTGGTTCCAGGCCGCACCTTGGCCGAGAAAGCGCATGGCGCGCCGGTCCACCGTTCCGGCCGGATCGAGCGTCGGCATGCCCTGCACCTGGCATTTGAAGCCGCGCTTTTCGAATTCGTCGGCATGCGTGATGCCGGATTTCGCCTCGCGCAAGCTGGCCAGAACTTCCTGCGTGTTGTTGCCGATGGATGAGACGATACCCATCCCGGTCACGACGACTCGTCTCATCGCCCAATTCCCTTAGCTGTGCCGCGGATTGTCGTTGATTGAGCCTTAGATGGTCCGCCGCGAGCCGCCTTGCAACCGCCGGCCAGGTCAAACGCCACTCGGCTGCAGCACCTGGCCCTGCTTGAACAGGCCGACCTTGAGGTCGCTCGCCTTGTAGATCACGCTGCCGTCCGCCGACAGCCAGCCATCGGCGATGCCGAGCACCAGCTTGGAGCGCATCACGCGCTTGAAATCGATGCCGTAGATGACCTTCTTCACCGTCGGTAGCACTTGGCCGGAAAATTTCAGTTCACCAAGACCGAGCGCGCGGCCCTTGCCCGGCGCGCCAATCCAGCCGAGGAAAAAGCCGACCAGCTGCCACAGCGCATCGAGGCCGAGGCAGCCCGGCATCACCGGATCGCCTTTGAAATGGCAGAGGAAGAACCAGAGGTCCGGCTTCACGTCGAGCTCGGCGCGGATCATGCCTTTCCCGTGCTCGCCGCCATGCTCGGAAATTTCTGTGATGCGGTCGAACATCAGCATCGGCGGCAGCGGCAACTGCGCGTTGCCGGGTCCGAACAGTTCGCCGCGCCCGCAGGCGAGCAGATCCTCATAGCTGAAGCTGTTACGCCGTGTTTCCATGCGCGTTTCGGTCTCGGGCAGCGCCGCCGGCTGAATTTTCATGGCAAATTCCTAACATAGGCGAGCTAGCCGGCAAAGGTCGCGCGGCGCCGGAGCGCAATTTCTCCCTGCTTAACAACGCCATAATGCAGCCGCGCCGGTATTTGCGAAGCAGTTGCAAGGGTGGGCGCCATTGCATATATGTTTCAAAGATAACGATTTTTGGACCCTCCATGACGCAGCCGCGTACTATAATTTTGCCTGCCGCCAAGCCTGCCGCATCACCGGCGGCGGCGGAGCGCGTGGAAATGACCGGCTGCCCGTGGCATGACGTCAAGGCCATGCTGCGCCAGGTGGGTTTGCGCCCCACGCGACAGCGCATGGCGCTCGGCTGGCTGCTGTTCGGCAAGGGCGAGCGGCACCTCACCGCCGAAGCGCTGTACGAGGAAGCCACCCGCGCCAAGGTGCCGGTGTCGCTGGCGACGATCTACAACACGCTGCACCAGTTCACCGAGGTTGGCCTGCTGCGCCAGGTCGGCGTCGACGGCGCCAAGGCTTACTTCGATACTAATGTCGGTGCCCACCATCATTTCTTCATTGAGGGCACCGACGAGCTGTTCGATATCGCCAGCTCGGACGTCGTTGTCGGCAAGACGCCGGAACCACCGCAAGGCTATGAGATCTCCCGCGTCGACGTGGTCGTGCGGCTGCGCAAGACGAGCTGACGGCTTAGCCTGCAATCACAGCGCTTGTATTTGTCATGGCCGGGCTTGCCCCGGCCATCTCGTTTAGCGACACATCGTGCCAACCTCAGCGGATTATCGGGACAAGTCCGGTGATGACGGGAAAAAGGAGCTACTCCACCTTCTCGTTCGGGTAGGCACCCCAGACGCGGTCCTGCTTGATCCAGCCGTCGAAATTCTTCCCCGAGAATTCGCACCAATTGCCGGTGCATGACTTCAGCGTGCCGACGACCCCGGCCTGCAGGCGGGCGGCGAGCGCCGATTTGATATCCGCGCTTTCATAGAGTGGCACCAGCTCATCCTTCGATTTCGGCACCACCACGCCGGTGCGTTTTCCTGACAGCAGCGAATGATAGACCCAGCCCTCCGCGCCTTCCCAGTCGCGGACGCGCCGCCAGTTCTCGAACTCGGCGGTGACCTCCACCGGCATGCCGGCCCGCGTATAGACCCAGCGCACCTCCTGGTCCTTATTCGGGCCGGCGCGCACATTGACCCTGTCCGATTTGAGGCTGACGAAGCGCGGCACCGGCAGCCCGCTGACCGCGCCGGTGGCGAGAACGCCGGCCGGCAAGGCCGGCGCCGTGGCCAAAATGAGCAGAGATGCGGCCAGCGCTGGCCACCGCAGGTGGCCAAACGCGGCGCGAATGCTTTGTGTTGTCACGGCCATCTGGTAGGAAAAGACTGGATTTACCGCCCCGCCGGCGCAACGAAACTTCGGCGCCCAGTGTGGGCGAGCACGGTTAAAGAGACCTGAATCTCCAGGCCAGGCGGCGCAGAAGCCGCCGGGCGGCGCGGAACAAAACCTATGCCGAAGGCCAAAAAACCGGTCGTCGTCGTCACGCGCAAGCTGCCCGACAGCGTGGAATTGCGAATGCGGGAGCTGTTCGACGCCCGCTTTAACCCCGACGACAAGCCGATGACGCAGGCCCAGCTGGCGGAAGCCGTGAAAACCGCCGATGTGCTGGTGCCGACGGTGACCGACCGAATCGACAACGCGGTGCTCAGCAAATCCGGCGATCAGCTCAAGCTGATCGCCAATTTCGGCAACGGCGTCGACAATATCGACGTCGCCACCGCGGTTCAGCGCGGGATTACCGTCACCAATACGCCGGGCGTGCTCACCGAGGACACCGCCGACATGACCATGGCGCTGATTCTCGCTGTGCCGCGGCGCCTGGCCGAAGGCTCCGGCGTGCTCACCTCCGACAAGGACTGGAGCGGTTGGACGCCCACCTGGATGCTCGGCCACCGCATCTGGGGCAAGCGCCTCGGCATCATCGGCATGGGGCGAATCGGCCAGGCGGTGGCGCGCCGCGCGCGCGCCTTCGGCCTGCAGATCCACTATCACAACCGCCGCAAGGTGGCGCCGAAGATCGAGGAAGCACTCGACGCCACCTATTGGGAAAGTCTCGACCAGATGCTCGCCCGCATGGACATCGTCTCGGTCAACTGCCCGCACACGCCGGCGACCTATCACTTGCTCTCGGCGCGGCGACTGAAACTGCTGCGGCCCGAGGCCTACATCGTCAACACCTCGCGCGGCGAGGTGATCGACGAGAACGCGCTGGCACGCATGCTCGAAGCCGGCGAGATCGCCGGCGCCGGCCTTGACGTGTTCGAGCACGAACCGGCGGTGAACCCGAAGCTGGTCAAGCTCGCCAGGCAACGCAAGGTCGTACTGCTGCCGCACATGGGCTCGGCGACGCTGGAAGGCCGCGTCGATATGGGCGAGAAGGTCATCATCAACATCAAGACCTTCATGGACGGCCACCGGCCGCCCGACCGCGTGCTGCCGTCGATGCTGTGACGCTTAATATTTTCCCGACAAATCCTTGATCGTCGGACGCTCGCCCGACAGCGGATTGTTCGGGTCCCAGGCATAGCTCAGCGTCTCGAAGCGCATTGAGCGCGCGTCGATCATGGCGAGGCGCCCGACGAGACCCTCGCCGAAGCCAACGATCTCACGGATCACCTCCAGCGCCATCATCGAGCCGAGAATGCCGGGCAGCGCGCCGAGAATGCCGGCTTCGGCGCAGGCCGGCACCGTGCCCGGTGGTGGCGGCTCGGGGAACAGACACCGGTAAGTCGGATTGGGTCGTCCATCGGCGCGATTCTCGTGCGCGCGAATGGTGGTGAGCGCGCCGTCGAAGGTGCCGACAGCCGCGGTGACCAGCGGCTTTTTGGCAAAGTAACAAGCGTCCGAGGTGAGATAGCGCGTGGCGAAATTGTCGGAGCCGTCGGCAACGATGTCGTAGCGGGAAATGAGATCGAGCGCATTCGCCGCCGTCAACCGCACCGCGTGGGTTTTGATCGCCACATGCGGGTTGAGTCGCGCGATCGCGGCGCCGGCCTGCGCGGCTTTTTCCTTGCCGATGTCGCCGGTCGAAAAGATCACCTGCCGCTGCAAGTTCGACAGCGACACTTTGTCATCATCGACGACGCCCAGCGTGCCGACACCGGCGGCGGCGAGATAAAGCAGCACCGGCGCGCCCAGCCCGCCGGCGCCGACGACCAGCACACGCGCGCCTTTAAGCTTTTGCTGGCCGGGGCCGCCGACCTCGCGCAGCACGATGTGGCGCGCGTAACGTTCCAGTTCTTTGGCGTCGAGCATCGCGCCTAACCGTATGACGTTACTGAGATTTGTGCCAGTATTGCGCAACGCGTGGCGTTTTGCCCGATTGCCTCGATGGGCTAAGGTCGCCAGCAAAACGTGATGGGGACGGCCTTAATACCGATGCGGTTCGCTCCGTTGTTGCTGATGCTAGCGCTTGCGTTGCGTGCCGTTCCGGCGCCGGCGCAGCAATCGCCCGGCCTCGTCCCGGAGCCCGAATCAAGCGTCCCGATAAAGAAGCCTGCCAGCAAACCCGCGGCAAAGCACGTCCCCACTCCATCGCTCGCCGGCAAGCCCGGCATGGTCAACGCCGCCAAAGAGCATAGAGCGCTGGCCAAAACTGGGCCGGCCAATTCCGCTGCTCCGAAACCGGCCGCGATGCCCGATGCGCTGGCCGGAATTTCCGCCGACGAACGGCTGGCGATTCAGTCGTCGCTGATGTGGTCGGGTGATTTCAACAGTAGCGGCGGCGAAGACCCGATACTCACCGCTATCAAGAATTTCCAGAAACGCAGCAAAGCCAAAGTCACCGGCACGCTGACACCGGCCGAGCGTGCAAGCCTGGTCGCCGCGGCAAAGGAACACGAGCAGGACTTCGGCTGGAGCGTGGTGATCGATCCAGCGACCGGCGTGCGCGTCGGCCTGCCGACAAAACTCACGCCGCATGTGCGCGACGCCGCGCGCGGCACGCGCTGGTCGTCGGGGCATGGCGAAATCCAGGTCGAGACCTTCCGCATCAAGAATGCCGGTCCCGTCGCCGCGCGGTTCGAGCAAGAAAAGAAACAGCCTTCGACGCGCAAGGTCGAAGGAAGCGCGCTGCATGCGAGCGATTTCTTCGTCAATGGCATGCAGGGCCTGAAATACTTCTCGGTGCGGGCACAGTTGCGCGACGGCGAGGTGCGCGGCCTCACCGTGCTCTACGACCAGGCGATGGAGGGCATTGTCGCGCCGGTGCTGGGGCCGATGGCGGCCGCGTTCGCGCCTTTCCCCGAGCGCAGCGCGCCGTTCGCGGCACCTGCAAAAACCGTCGAATACGGCACCGGGCTGATCGTCAGCAGCAACGGCCATATCGTCACCGCGCACAGGCTCACGCAAGGCTGCCAGGTGATCGTCGCCGCCGGCCTCGGCGACTCCGACCGTGTCGCCGACGACCCGGAAAGCGGGCTGGCGCTGCTGCGCGTCTATGGCGCGCACAAGGTCGCGCCGCTGTCGCTCACCAATGCCGCGCCCAAGCCGGGCGATGTGACGCTGGTCGGCATCTCCGACCCGAAGGAGCAGGACGGCCGCAAGGGGCTCACCGAAATTAAGGCGCGGCTCACCGACGACGCGGCCATCGAACTGCGCCAACCCGTGCCGATGGCGGGATTTTCCGGCGCCGCCGCGCTCGACGCCAACGGCCAATTCCTCGGCATGACCGAGATGCGCACCCCCGTGCTGGCGAGTGCTTCGCCCGCACCGCCGCCGGTGCGGCTTATCCCGGCGCGTACCATCCGCGCCTTTCTCGAGGCGCGCGAAGTGGCCGCGACGCCGGCGCGCGGCGCCGACGCCAGGGCGTCGATCGTCAGAATTATTTGCGTGCGGAAATAGTAAAGCCGCGTCAGCATCGACGTCAGCGAGGCGCCCAGTCGGCTCCGGGTTGGCCGCAGGAAAGACATAGCCGGACAATAAAAGCCGGTCGATAACAGGCTGCGGCAAGCTCCGTCAGACGCCATCTGCGGCTCGGTGTAGCAAGTCGCCTGTGAACAACGGCTAACCGATTGAATGCGAGTCCGTTTAGGGCATTGATCGATTTTAGATTGCAAGGTTTTTTTGCGGCTTGAGGGTCCGGAACCTTGCAATTTCGTATTTCGATTTTCTTTCTGCGCAAACCATGATTCCCTGGCTGTATCGGAGGCAACGATGCGGCCGCAGCAACACGCGACGACGGGATCAAGCGATCTGTTCCGGGCCAGGCTCGAGCAGATCATCAACATGAAGCACGAACTGGTGCAGCTCGCAGGCAAGACCGACTGGGAGTGGCTGGATGGCGAGATCGCGCCGCTCTACAGCGACCAGGGCCGACCCGGGGTCGAGACCCGCTTCGTGATCGATCTTCTGCTGCTCAAGCACATCTATGGGCTGTCCGACGAGGGCGTGTACGAGCGCTGGGTGCATGATCCGTATTTTCAGTTCTTCACTGGGGAGGAGTTCTTCCAACACAGCTTCCCGCACGAGCGCTCGGACTTGAGCCATTGGCGCAAGTGGCTGGGCGACAAGCTGGAGCTGCTGCTGGCCGAGAGTCTGCGGGTGGCGCATGCGAGCGGCGCATTACGGACCACGGACCTGGCACGGGTCACAGTCGACACTACCGTGCAGCCCAAGGCCATCACTTTCCCGACCGACGCCAAGCTGCTGCACGCAGCAATCAAGGGGCTCAACCGCCTGGCCCGTCGGCATGGGGTGCGGCTGCGGCAGTCATACCTGCGCATCGCCTGAAGTAACCTGAAATCCAGAAGCGCAAAACGCGCTTCTGGATTTTTTTCGGAGCATTGAAGGCGTTGAGGGCCGTTATCTATTCTTCCACTTCGGCGGGCGCTTTTCGATGAAGGCCTTCATGCCTTCCTTCTGATCCTCGGTGGCGAACAGCGAATTGAAGATGCGTCGCTCGAAGCGCTGGCCTTCCGCCAGCGAGGTCTCGAAAGCGGCGTTGACCGCCTCCTTGCCCGCCAGCACCGGCGGCAGCGACATGTTGGCAATGGTCTCGGCGAGTTTCATCGCCTCCTGCATCAGATTCGCCGCCGGCACCACGCGCGTCACCAGGCCGCAGCGTTCGGCTTCGGCCGCGTCCATCGTGCGGCCGGTGAGGATCATGTCCATCGCCTTGGCCTTGCCGACTGCGCGCGTGAGCCGCTGCGTGCCGCCAATGCCGGGAATGACTCCGAGCTTGATCTCAGGTTGGCCGAATTTGGCGGTGTCAGCGGCAATCGCAATGTCGCACTGCATGGCGAGCTCGCAGCCGCCGCCAAGGGCGAAGCCGGCGACCGCGGCGACGACCGGCTTGCGCGCGCGGGCGGCGCTGTCCCAGTTGCCGACAAACTTGCCGGTGAAAGCATCCATGAAGCTCTTGTCCGCCATCTCCTTGATGTCGGCGCCGGCGGCGAAGGCCTTCTCGCTGCCGGTGATCAGCATGCAGCCGATATTGGGATCGTCGTCGAAAGCCTGAATGGCCTGCGTCACTTCGGTGCGCAATTCCATGTTCAACGCATTGAGCGCGGCCGGCCGGTTGAGTCGGATGATACCAACGCGGCCTTGGCTTTCGACGATGATGGTCTGGTAGGTCATGACGGTCTCCCGATGCGCGCACTTAACTTCTGGCATGATGGACAATAGAACGTCGAGCGCCCGTTTTGCACGATGCGCCTGATCTTGCCCTTGCAGGCGGGGCACGGTTCGCCCTCGCGGTCATAGACGCTGAAATGGTGCTGGAAATCGCCGAGCGAGCCGTCGGCCTGGCGGTGATCGCGCAGCGAGGCTCCGCCGGCCTTGGTGGCGTCGTTGAGCACGGCGCGGATCGCCTCGACCAGCGCAACGGCGCGCGCATTGGGCTCGCCGTTGCGGTCGGCGATGGTCGAGGCCTGCCGCTTCGGCGATACCCGCGCGCGATAGAGCGTCTCGCAGACATAAATATTGCCGAGGCCGGCGACGACGCGCTGGTCCGAGAGCGCGACTTTGAGCGACGTCTTTTTGCCGGCGCAGGCGGCCGCCAGCATGGCGGCGTCGAATTCGTTGCCCAGCGGCTCCGGGCCGAGCGCGCGCAGTAGCGGCTCACTGTCGAGTTTCGCCCGCGGCACTAGCTTCATCGAGCCGAAACGGCGCGGATCGTTGAACGTCACCGTGGCGCCGTTCGACATGTGAAACACCACGTGGTCGTGTGTCGTGCTCTTCGATTTCTCGTGATAATAGACGCCGGGCTTGGCGTCCTTGCCGACGCGGAACGAACCGGACATGCCGAGATGCACCAGCAGCACGTCGCCGGACGAAAGGTCTGCCAGTAGATATTTCGCCCGGCGGCCCAGCCCTGCGACGGTCTTGCCCTGCAGCCTTTTGGCGAAGTCCTTGGGAAGCGGCCAGCGCAGGCGGCGCTCGCGCACCTCGACCTTGGCAAAGGCCGCGCCTTCCATGGCCGGCGCCAGCCCGCGGCGCACGGTCTCGACTTCTGGCAATTCCGGCATGGTTAACCGCTCCCGCGTTGACACATAGCGCCCTCCGCGGCGCCGCGCTATGGTCCTGCTGGAAAAGCACTATTGGCCATGGCCAAGGCGCGAGCGATGACCGGCGATGAGGCGCATTTCGGCGAGCAGACCGTGCCGCTCGCGGACAAGCAGGGCCTGGTGGACGGCGTGTTCCATTCGGTCGCGCGGCGCTACGACCTGATGAACGACCTGATGTCGGGGGGCTTGCACCGCGCCTGGAAGGACGCGCTGGTGACCGCGGTCAATCCGCCACCAACAGGCCGTCCCGGCCGTCTTGAAAAAATGAGCGAGCGGCCGTTTGCGTTGCTCGACGTCGCTGGCGGCACCGGCGACATCGCTTTCCGCGTGATCGAAACCGGCGGGCCGGGCACGCGCGCCATCGTCTGCGACATCAATGACGATATGCTCGCGGTCGGCCGCGAGCGTGCCGAAGAGCTTGGCATTGATGATGTTGTAACGTTCCAGGAAGGCAATGCCGAGGAACTGCCTTATCCCGACCGTAGCTTCGATTGCGTCACCATCGCCTTCGGCATCCGCAACGTGCCGCGCATCGAGCGCGCACTCGAGGAAATGTATCGCGTGCTTAAATTTGGCGGACGCTTCCTCTGTCTGGAATTTTCTTCCGTCGACGTGCCCGGCGTCGACAAATTGTACGATCTTTATTCCTACCAGGTGATCCCGCGCGTCGGCCAGGCGGTGACCGGCGACCGTGAGGCCTATCAATATCTGGTCGAGTCGATCCGAAAGTTTCCCAAGCCGAAGGTCTTTGCGCGCATGATCGAGGATGCCGGCTTCCGCCGTGTCGCGGTAACGCCGATGACCGGCGGCGTGGTGGCTTTGCATTCCGGCTGGCGCTTGTGATCGGCGGCATCTCCCATCTCATCCGTCTGTCGCGCGCCGGCTTCGTGTTTGCGCGCGAGGACGTGTTCGCGCTGGTCAATACGCGGCCGCTGCCACTGGCGGCGCGCGCGGCGATTTCTGTGGCGCGGCTGCTGGCGCGCCCGACCGCCAAGGACGGGTCCGGCCGGCTCGCCGCCGCGCTCACCCGGCTGGGGCCCACTTACGTCAAGCTCGGCCAGTTCCTCGCCACGCGCCCAGATGTGGTGGGCAGCGCGATCGCCCGCGATCTGGAGAGCCTGCAGGACAAGATGGCACCGTTTGCGCATGCCGCGGCCGAGGCAACGGTCGTCGCCGCCTTGGGCAAGCCGCTGAATGAGGTCTATGCGAGCTTCGGTCCGCCGGTCGCCGCCGCTTCGATAGCGCAGGTGCATCGCGCCGAAGTTAACGAAGATGGCACGCGTAAAGCGGTGGCGGTGAAGATCCTGCGCCCCGGCATCGAGCGGCGCTTTAAGGTCGATATCGACGCCTTCTTCTATGCCGCGCGCAAGGCGGAAGGCTTATCGCTGGAGGCGCAGCGGCTGTGCCTCGTCGAAGTTGTGGCGACGCTTGCCCGTACCGTGGCGATCGAAATGGATTTCCGCTTGGAAGCCGCCGCGCTGTCGGAAATGGCGGAGAATACCCGTGACGATCCCGGCTTTCGCGTCCCCGCGGTGGACTGGAACCGCACCGCGCGCGAGGTGCTGACGCTGGAATGGGTCGGCGGCACGCCACTCAACGATCATGCCGCGCTCACAGCCAGGGGCATCGACCTGCTGGCGCTCGGCCGTACTGTGATTCAAAGTTTTCTGCGTCATGCCTTGCGCGACGGCTTTTTCCACGCCGACATGCACCCCGGCAATCTGTTCGTCGACGACGAGGGCCGCTTGGTCGCCGTGGACTTCGGCATCATGGGGCGGCTGGGGCCGAAGGAGCGTCGCTTCCTCGCCGAGATCCTGTTCGGCTTCATCACTCGCGACTATCAAAGAACGGCGCAAGTGCATTTCGACGCCGGCTACGTGCCGCGCCAGCATTCGGTGGGAAGCTTCGCGCAGGCAATCCGCGCCATCGGCGAGCCGATCCACAGCCGCACCGCCGCTGACATCTCGATGGCGAAATTGCTGACGCTGCTGTTCGAAGTCACCGGCCTGTTCGACATGCGCACGCGGCCGGAACTGCTGCTGCTGCAGAAGACCATGGTGGTGGTCGAGGGCGTCGCTCGCTCGCTCGATCCCAACTTGGACATGTGGACCACCGCCGATCCGGTGGTGCGCGAATGGATCGAGCGCAACCTCGGTCCGATCGGCAAACTGGAAGGCGCGGTGAACGGCGCCGGCGAGATCGGCCGCTTTGTCGCGCAGGTGCCGTCGCTGTTGTCGCGCGGCGCCGAGTTGATCGACCAGCTCGACACGATCACCCGTGACGGCCTGGTGCTGTCGCCGGAGACGGTCGCGGCCATCGGCGCCGCCGAGGCGCGGCACAACCGCGGGCTCACTTTCGGCATTTGGGCTATCGTTATCCTATTGATTATTCTTAGCCTTTACATCATTTGGTAGCAATGATTGCATTGCAATCACTGGCGCGGCATGATCGACCATGGCCAGCATCACTATCCGCCAGCTCGACGAGGTGCTGAAGAAACGCTTGCGCCTGCGCGCCGCCCGCAACGGCCGCTCGATGGAAGACGAGGTGCGCACCCTGTTGCGCGATGCGGCTGACGGCGACGTCGCGGCGCCAGCGAGCGCAGCCAAGTCGAGCGCACAACCCGCGCGCCGAGCAACTCCCGCGCCCGGAACGAAGCGCGTGCTGCTGATCGTCGGCGGCGGCATCGCTGCCTACAAGTCGCTCGACCTGATCCGCCGGCTGAAGGAGCGCGGCTTTGCCGTGCGCAGCATCTTGACCAAGGCGGCCGAGCATTTCGTCACGCCGCTCTCGGCCGGCGCCATTCTCGGCGAGCGCGCCTTTACCGACCTGTTCGATCCCGGCGGCGAGTTCGACGTGGGACATATCCGGTTTGCGCGCGAATGCGATCTTGTCGTTGTCGCGCCTGCCACCGCCGACCTGATGGCGAAAATGGCGAACGGCCACGCTGACGATCTTGCGACAGCCGTCTTGCTGGCGACGAAGACGCAAATTCTGGTCGCTCCGGCGATGAACCCGCTGATGTGGGCGAACAAGGCGACGCAGCGTAATTTCAAGCAGCTCATCGCCGATGGCGTCGTTATCATCGGCCCCAATGAAGGCGAGATGGCCGAAAGCGGCGAGCGCGGCGTCGGCCGCATGGCCGAGCCATTGGAGATTGCCGCCGCGGTGGAAAAGCAATTTTCCGCCGGCGTGCTTGCGGGCAAGCGCGTGCTGGTCACGTCCGGGCCGACGCATGAGCCGATCGACCCGGTGCGCTATATCGCCAACCGCTCCTCCGGCAAGCAGGGCCATGCCATTGCCACCGCGGCAGCCGCTGCGGGTGCGGACGTGACGCTGGTCAGTGGGCCGGTGAATGTGCCCGACCCGCCGGGCCTAACCGTCATCAAGGTAGAGACGGCGCGCGAGATGCTTGCCGCCGTGCAGAAGGCGTTGCCGGTGGACGCGGCGATCTTGGCCGCCGCGGTCGCCGACTGGCGCGTCGCCAATGCCGGCGACAAGAAAATCAAGAAGAAAGCGGGTCAGGCGACGCCTGAACTGGCACTTGCTGAAAACCCCGATATTCTCGCAACAATCGCACAGCTCAAATCGCGGCGGCCGAAGCTGGTGATCGGCTTTGCCGCCGAGACCGAAAACGTCGCCGCGAACGCCAGGGACAAACTCAAGCGTAAGGGCTGCGACTGGATCCTCGCCAATGACGTGTCGCCGCAATCCGGCATCATGGGCGGCGACCACAATACCATCGAGCTGGTGACGGCGAGCGGCGTCGAGCCCTGGCCGCCGCAATCGAAAGAGGACGTGGCGGCGATGCTGGTTGCCCGCATCGCCGCGGCGCTGCAATGAGCCAAAGCGTGAGCACGATCGACGTCCGCATCATGCGCCTGCCTCACAGCGAAGGTCTGCCGCTGCCCACCTACCAGAGCGAACACGCCGCCGGTCTCGACCTCATTGCCGCGGTGCCGGCAGACGCGCCGCTGACGCTGGCGCCCGGCTCGCGCGGGCTGGTGCCCACCGGCATCGCCATCGCGTTGCCGCCCGGCACCGAGGCACAGGTGCGGCCGCGGTCGGGCCTCGCGGTTAAGCACGGGCTTACCGTGCTCAACGCGCCCGGCACTATCGATGCCGATTACCGCGGCGAATTACAGGTGCTGCTTGTGAATCTCGGCGCGGAACCCGTCGCCATCAGCCGCGGCATGCGCGTCGCCCAACTGGTGATCGCGAAGATTGCGCGCGCGGCGCAGCGCGAGGTCACCTCGCTCGATCAAACTACGCGCGGCGGCGGTGGATTCGGTTCGACCGGTTGATGGATGGGGACCAGTTCATGTTTCCAACTAGACGGCTGGTTGCCTGTAGCCTAATACCGCTCAAATTAGTTACAATCGAGTCCAATTTAGTTACAATCAAGTCCAATCATGCCGTTGGTCTTCCGCAAAGGCATCCTTGCCAGTGCCGCCGTCATCGACGTGGCGCTCAATGCCCGCGAACGGCCGGTCTCGGCGCGGGCACTGGCGGCGCGGCATAAACTGCCGCCGCGGAATCTCGAGCCAGTGCTGCAGGCGCTGGTGTGCGATGGCATCCTCAAAGGTATCCGCGGGCCGCACGGCGGCTACGAACTCGCCCGCGAGAGCAAGCGCATTTCCGCCGAGGATGTCGTGCGTGCCGCCGGCCGCGCCGAGGAGGACGGCGATATGCCATTGCCGGCTTCGCCATTGCTCAACGACGTGGTGCGCCCAGCGCTGGCCGAGGCCGAGCGCGTATTCTCCGCCGCACTTGTCCGCATCAGCATCGACGAGATTTCCCGCCGCGCCGAGGCGCTGGGGTAGAATCTTATTTGTCATTCCGGGACGGCGCATCAGCGCCGGACCCGGAATCCATACTCCGCAGCGCCGGGGTTATGGATTCCGGGTTCGCTCACTGCGTTCGTGCCTCGGAACGACAGGCAAGGTCACGTTCACGATCTGGACTCTTTCGGCTTGAGTCCCCGCGGGGGTAAAGTCCGGCGATTCGGCGGCCGGCGTGGCGGACGCTAAGGCCGCATCCCAGGGGCAAGCCAGTAATGCCGGAGACGATCCGGACGGCGAACGAGAGGCTGCGTTCTCGTCCGCGGTGGGGCGGCTGCCTCGCCGGCTTCGCTGCCGTAACGATATTCATCGCGCTCACCGCGCCGGCGCGCGCCGACGCCGCCTCGGCATTCGATTTCATCGACAGCATCAGCCGACAGGACACCGCCGGCCTGACGCTGACCATCGGCCTCGTCTGCTTTGCCGTGCTGGCGACCTTCGTGCTGCTGCGCACGCGCAGCCGCGCCGAGCGCGTGGAAAGCGCCTCGCGCGACCATGCGATGGCGCTCAAGGCCGAGATCGACCGGCTGAAAGCGCTGTTGCTGTCGGAGCCGCAGGTGCTGGTCGCCTGGGCGGCGGCGAACGATCAACCGGAGATTTTCGGCGACACGACCATCATCGTCCCAGGCAACGTCGCCGAGCGCGTGCTCGCCTTCGGCGCCTGGCTGGAACCGGCGGCGGCGCAACGCATGCAGCACGCGGTCGATACGCTGCGCGGCGAAGGCCGCGGTTTCGTCATGACGCTCACCACCACCGCCGGCCGGCCGGTCGAGGCCGAAGGCCGCGCCGTCGCCGGGCGCGCCGTGCTGCGCCTGCGTGACGTGAGCGGCATGGAGCGCGACCTGATCGATCTCGCCGCCCGTTACGACGGGTTGCTTGCCGACATCGAGACCATGCGCGGCCTGCTCGATTCGCTTCCCGCCCCGGTGTGGGCGCGCGAGGAGGCTGGCCGCCTGATCTTTGTCAACGCCGCCTATGCGCGCGCGGTCGAGGCTGCCGATTCCACCGACGCTGTCGCCCGCGACTTAGAGCTGCTCGACCGCCCCGCGCGCGAGGAACTGGCGCGCGCGCGTGACGCAGGCGAACGCTATGCCGGGCGGCAGCCGGCGATCGTCGCCGGCGAGCGGCGCAGTTTCGACGTGATCGACGCGCCGAGCGGGCATGGCCGCGCCGGCATCGCCATCGACCGCACCGAGGTGGAAACCATGCGCGCCGGCCTTGCGCGCCTGATCGACGCGCATCGCCGCGTGCTTGACCGCCTCGCTACCGGCGTCGCCATCTTCGCCGCCGACGGCAAGCTCACCTTCTACAACGCCGCCTTCCGCTCGCTGTTCGATCTTAACGCCGGCTTCCTCGACCAGACGCCGTCCGACGGCGCCGTGCTCGACCGGCTACGCACCGACCGCAAGCTGCCGGAGGAGCAGGATTTCCGCCAGTGGAAGGCGCAGCTGCACGAGGCCTATCGCGTGTTCGAGCCGAAGGAGCACCTCTGGCACCTGCCGGACGGGCGCACGCTGCGCGTCGTCACCACGCCCAATCCGGAAGGCGGCGTCACTTATCTCTATGACGACGTCACCGAGCGGCTTGACATGCATCGGCGCTACGACGCGCTGATCAAGGTGCAGAGCGAGACGCTCGATCACCTGACCGAAGCGGTCGCCGTGTTCGGCAGCGACGGCCGTGTGCGCCTGCATAATCCCGCCTTTGCCCGCATGTGGAAGCTGCAGCCCGAGGCGCTCGATGAGCACCCGCACATCGAGGCGGTGACCGCCTGGAGCCAAGCGCTGCACGACGATAACGTGGTCTGGCGAAACTTGCGCTCGGCGGTGACGGCGATCGATAACCGTGAACCGATGCGCGCGCGCATCGAGCGGCGCGACGGCGTGGTGATCGATCTTGCCACCATGCCGCTGCCCGACGGCGCCACGCTGGTCACCTTCCAGGACGTCACCGACACGGTGAACGTCGAGCGCGTGCTGCGCGAACGCAACGAGGCGCTTGAGGAAGCCGACGAGATCAAGATCGAATTTGTGCATCACGTCTCCTACGAACTGCGCTCGCCGTTGACCAACATCATCGGGTTTGCGCATTTCCTCGGCGATCCGACCTTCGGCCCGCTCACCGACAAGCAGCGCGAATATCTCGGCTACATCACCACCTCGACCAACGCCCTGCTCGCCTTGATCAACAACATCCTCGATCTCGCCACCATCAACGCCGGCGCCATGACATTGACTCTCTCCGAGGTGGACATCCGCGCCAGTATGGAAGCGGCGGCTGAAGGCGTGCAGGACCGGCTGGTGAAGGACCGCCTGACGCTCGAGATCGACGTGCTGCCCGGCATCGGCTCATTCACCGCCGATGAGCGGCGGCTGCGGCAGATTTTATTCAACCTGCTGTCCAACGCGGTTGGCTTTTCGCCGCCGCGGGCAACCGTCACGCTCACGGCTGAGCGGCGTCCCGACGCCGTGGTGTTCACCGTCGTCGATCACGGCCCCGGCATTCCGCCCGAGGCCAAGGACAAGGTGTTCGACTGGTTCGAGACCGACTCGCGCGGCTCGCAGCACCGTGGCACCGGCCTCGGCCTGTCGCTGGTGCGCTCGTTCGTCGAATTGCACGGCGGCACGGTGGAGATCGATTCCGTGCTTGGCCAGGGTACGACGGTCACCTGCGTCTTTCCCACTGCGCCGGCGGCCAAAGCAGACGAGACGCAGAGCGCGGCATAACGGCCGGCGGAACCAATCATCGTCAAATCCATTGACGGATGCGATTGCGATTATCCGTAACCGTCTTTAAGCGACATTACGTCGCTGCTATGATGTTACGGCTCATTCGGCGGCAAAACGCGCGACCTCTGGGTTCGTCCCATGAAAATGACCAAGCTTGGCTATTTCGCCGAATTCTTGTTTTTCCCGCCATTCGTCCTTGCCGCCACGCTGTTCGCGTTCTGCAGCCCGATGCCGCCGCGGCCAATCGTGTGGCTCATCGTCTTTGCCGGCGGATTGCTCGGCTGGACGCTGGTCGAATACTTGCTGCACCGCCTGCTCTTCCACCATGCACCGATCCTCGCCGAGATCCACGAACGGCATCATGGCGAACCGTCGGAGCTGATCGGCACGCCGGCCTGGGTGAGCGCGCTGGTCGGCGTGATCGCGGTGGCAAGCCCGGCCTGGGTGATCATCGGTTTCGACCTCGGCACCGCGGCGACGGCCGGCCTCGTCACCGGCTATCTCTGGTATGTCTTCGTGCATTACGCGATCCACCATCGGCGGCCGCGCCGCAATTCCTATTTCTACCGGGCGTGCTTGCGTCATGGCCGTCACCACCATCTGTCGCACGACGGCAATTTCGGCGTGACCACGGGTTTCTGGGATCACGTCTTCGGCACCGCGCTGAACGCGCGGGCCCGGCATGTCCGTGCGGCAAACTAGCCGCCCAACGGTCGGTCAGAAAAAACCTCCGCGGGCCAATGCGCGGAGGTTTTCGTTTTGGCGCCGCACTAACGTACGTAGCGGTTGCGGTGGCGCAATTCGCTGACGCGGCGCGGCCCGACATAAACGCCGTTGACGCACTCGTCCCGGTTCAAGCCGAATATGGCATGGAAGCCGCGGCACGGCTGCACCGCGGCATTGATCAACGCCGCCGCTCCAGCCGCGGTTGTCGGCACTGCGGTCCCGGCCACGGTCGCGCCGTACCAGCCGTTTTAGATGCCGACGCCGACAAGGGTGCCGCCGACGGCGCCCACGCCGAGGGCCGGCACCGCGTCATTAACGCCCTCGCGGCCATAGGACTCGACGGCCATGGCGGGCGTGGCAACAACCGCCGTCGCGATAGCCAGGATTGGAAATGTCAGTTTGCGCATCGCAATGCTCCTTCGATTTCGTTCGGCCCCAAAGCCCGCCTCCTGCAAACGACAAGCGATGCCATGCGTTCCGAAATCCATGCGTCGATCCGCAACCGTGGCGACCATGTGACGCCTGGCGCGGAACAGCGTCGCCATTTGGCCGAAACGATGGCGCCGGCGTGGCGCCGAGGAACTTGGAACCTGCGCTGGGAGGCTGCTAGGGTTGCCGACCGCGCCGATGCGCGCGGCACGCCGGAGAGCACACTGCCCAAGCCCAGCGAAATTTCAGGCGCCGAGAGCGGCGCGCCCGCCGTCACTGCGATGCAGGTCATCCCGGTGGCCGGCGAAGATTCGATGCTGCTCAATTTGAGCGGCGCGCATGGACCGCTGTTCACCCGCAACATCGTCATTCTCAAGGACAGCGCCGGGCGCACGGGCGTCGGCGAAGTGCCGGGTGGCGAGAAAATCCGGCAGACGCTGGAGGACGCGCGGCCCTTGGTGATCGGCCAGTCGATCGCGAATACCAACGCCGTGCTCAACGCCATGCGGCAAAAATTTACCGAGCGCGACCAAGGCGGACGTGGGCTGCAGACCTTCGATCTGCGCGTGACCATCCATGCCGTCACCGCGGTCGAGGCCGCCATGCTCGATCTGCTCGGGCAATTCCTCAATGTGCCGGTGGCGGCGCTGCTCGGCGAAGGCCAGCAGCGCAAACAAGTGCAGATGCTCGGCTATCTGTTTTACGTCGGAGACCGCAAGCGCACCAATCTGCCTTATCGCGCCGACACAAAAGCTAAAGACAATTGGCTTCGCCTGCGCGACGAAGAAGCGCTGACGCTGGACGCCGTGGTGCGGCTCGCCGAGGCCGCGCAGGAGCGTTACGGCTTCGCCGATTTCAAGCTGAAAGGCGGTGTGCTGCCGGGCGAGGACGAGATCGTCGCCGTGACCGCGCTGAAGAAGCGCTTCCCGCAGGCGCGCATCACGCTCGATCCCAACGGCGCTTGGTCGCTGGACGAGGCCGTCCGCCTCTGCCGCGGCCGCGGCGACGTGCTCGCCTATGCCGAAGACCCCTGCAGCGCCGAGCAGGGTTATTCCGGGCGTGAGATCATGGCCGAGTTCCGCCGCACAGCGGGGCTGCCGACCGCGACCAACATGATTGCCACCGACTGGCGGCAGATGGGCCACGCCATCCAGCTTCACTCGGTCGACATCCCGCTCGCCGATCCGCATTTCTGGACGCTGCAGGGCGCGGTGCGCGTGGCGCAGATGTGTCGCGACTGGGGCCTCACCTGGGGCTCGCATTCCAACAACCACTTCGACATTTCGCTCGCCATGTTTACCCACGCCGCCGCCGCCGCCCCGGGGCACATTACGGCCATCGACACGCACTGGATCTGGCAGGACGGCCAGCGGCTGACCGAGGAGCCGTTCAAGATCGTCAAAGGTTATGTGGCCGTCCCCGAGCGCGGCGGCCTCGGCGTCGAGATCGACATGGCGCAAGTCGAGGCCGCGCACGCCCGCTACAAGAGCATGGGGCTGGGCGGCCGCGACGACGCCGTCGCCATGCGGTTTCTTATCCCGAACTGGAAATTCGACCCCAAGCGGCCGTCGCTGGTGCGCTGACTTGCCTCCCCGCGCCGCCTATAAGTGGCGGCGGCAAGGGCGGATGATTCGATGTTTCCTCAAGTCTCCGGCGCATCAAGCTTCGCGGTGGCGCTCGCCGACGAGCGGGCAACGCTCGCCCTGATGCTCGACATCGCCGCGCTGATCGAGCCCGGCGACCTCATCACGCTGTCCGGCGATCTCGGCGCCGGCAAGACGACGTTTGCCCGCGCGCTCATCCGCCACCTCGCCGGCGATGAGACAATCGAAGTGCCAAGCCCGACCTTCACGCTGATGCAGGCCTACGAGCTGCCGCGCTTTGCCGTGTTGCATGCCGATCTCTACCGGCTGTCGGGACCGGCCGAGCTTGCCGAGCTCAGCTTCGAGGACATCGCCGAGCGAGGTGTAGTGCTGCTGGAATGGCCGGACCGCGCCGCAGGCTTTCTCCCCGCCGACCGGCTCGACGTCGCCTTCACGCTGTCGCCGCAGCACGGGCCGACCTTCCGCCAGGCGCGCGTCACCGGCTACGGCGCGATGGCCGCGCGCGCCGAGCGCAGCGCCGCGATCCGCACTTTTCTCAACCGCAGCGGCTTCGCCCACGCCGCGCGCCGGCACATGCAGGGCGACGCCTCGACACGCTCCTATGAACGGCTGACCCTCGACGGCAAGACCTGCATCCTGATGAATTCGCCGCCGCGGCCGGACGGGCCGCCGGTGCGCGACGGCAAATCCTACAGCGCCATCGCCCATCTCGCGGAAAACGTGACGCCGTTCATCGCCATGGCACAAGCGTTGCGCGAGCGCGGCTTTTCGGCGCCGGCGATCTTCGCCGCCGACCGCGACGCCGGACTATTGGTGCTCGAAGATCTGGGCAGCGAGCCGGTGGTGAACGGCGCTTCCGCAGGGCCGATCGAGGCGCGCTACGAAGTGGCGGTCGATGCGCTGGTGGCGCTGCACGGCATGCGCCTGCCCGACACTCTGCCGGTCGAGCCGGGCGTCGATTACCGGCTGCCGCGCTATGACATGGAGGCGTTGCTGATCGAGGTCGAGCTGCTGCTCGACTGGTATCTGCCGCGGCTCGGCGCCAAGTTGTCCGCGTCGATGCGCGAGGCCTATTTCGCGCTGTGGCGCGACGCGCTTTTGCCCGCGACCGACAGCGCGCCCACCTGGGTGCTGCGCGACTATCATTCGCCCAATCTCCTCTGGCTTCCCGAGCGCAAGGGCGTCGCCCGGGTCGGCCTGCTCGATTTCCAGGACGCCATGCTGGGCCCGGCCGCCTACGATCTCGCCTCGCTGCTTCTGGACGCGCGGGTGGACGTGCCGGAGATGATGGAGATTGCGTTGCTGTCGCGCTACACTCGCGCCCGCCGCGCCACCGATCCCGGCTTCGACGCCCCGCATTTCGCCAGGCTTTACGCCACGCTCGCCGCCCAGCGCTGCTCGAAGATTCTTCGGCATTTTCGCCCGCCTCGAGGCGCGCGACGGCAAGCCGCAATATTTACGTCACATGCCGCGGGTATGGGCTTACCTGCAGCGTTTGCTGGCGCATCCGGCGCTGGTGCCGCTCGGCGCCTGGTACGCCATCAACGTGCCGGCGCTCAAAGCATGACGCAAATGCCGACCACGCCCCGCAGCGCCATGGTGCTCGCCGCCGGCCTCGGCGTGCGCATGCGTCCACTCACCAATCGCCGGCCCAAGCCCTTGGTCGAGGTCGGCGGTAAGGCGCTGATCGATCACGTGCTCGACCGTCTCGCCGACGCGGGCGTGACCGGCGCCGTGGTCAATGTGCATTACCTTGCCGACCAGATCATCAAGCACGTCGCCTTGCGCAAAAAACCGCAGGTGGTAATTTCCGACGAGCGCAGGCTTTTGCTCGGCACCGGCGGCGGCGTGGTCAAGGCGCTGCCGGAACTGGGCGAGGCGCCGTTCTTCCATCTCAACTCCGATACGATGTGGATCGACGGCGTGAAGCCCAACCTCGCCCGCTTGGCCGACGCTTTCGACGCGGACAAGATGGACGCGCTGTTGCAGCTGGCGCCGACCACCGGCTCGATCGGTTATGCCGGCCGCGGCGATTTTGCTATGGCGCCGGACGGACGCCTGCGCGCGCGCACCGAGCGCGAAGTGGTGCCCTTCGTCTTTGCCGGCGCGGCGATTTTGTCGCCGGCCTTGTTCGCCGGCGCGCCCAAGGGCGAATTTCCACTGACCGACCTGTTCGCCCGCGCGGCCGAAGCAGGCCGGCTTTACGGTCTGCGGCTGGAAGGCCTGTGGATGCATGTCGGCTCGCCCGACGCCATCATCAGCGCCGAGGCGGCAATCCGGGCGAGCACGGGCTAGCCGCAACGCCGGCGCAAAGCGTGTATGATTCACGCGATGCCAGCCAAACCCAACGTCTTCACCATCCCCGCTTCGGCACCGTTTCTGCCGACGCTGATCGACGCGTTGATCGTGAAGGAAGTGCCGGGCTTTCCGTTTCTGCCCGATCCGCTGGCGCTCGCCGACGCCACGCTCTATCTGCCCACGCTGCGCGCCTGCCGCGAGGTGCGCGAGGTCTTCCTCGCCCGCGTCAAGACCGGCGCCGCCATCCTGCCACGCATCGTGCCGCTCGGCGATATCGACGAAGACGAAATAGGCTTCGCCGAAGCGGCGACCGGCGATCTTGCTCAGGCCGCGCTAGATTTGCCGGCAGCCCTTGGCGGGCTCGAGCGCGCCATGCCTCTGGCTGCGCTGATCCTCAAATGGGCCGACACCATCGCGCCGCGCCAGCGCGGCGAGACGCCGCTGGTCGCCAATAACCCGGCGACCGCATTCGCCCTGGCGCAGGATCTGGCGCGGCTGATGGACGACATGACGACGCGGCAGGTGAGCTGGGACCGGCTCGACGATCTGGTGCCGGACGAGTTCGACAAATACTGGGAGCTGACGCTCAATTTCCTCAAATTCATCCGCGCCAACTGGCCGCCAATTCTCGCCGAACAAGGCCGCATCGAGCCGGCCGAGCGCCGCGACAGACTGATAGAGGCGGAGCGAAAACGGCTTGCCGCCAGTTCAGATCCTATCATCGCCGCCGGTTCCACCGGCTCGATCCCAGCGACCGCCGCGCTGCTCGAAACTATCGCCAAATTACCGCACGGCGCCGTGGTGCTGCCCGGCCTCGACACGCATCTCGACGATGCCACCTGGGCGTCGATCGCGGACGAGAGCGAGGCGGCGCACGGGCATCCGCAATTCGCGTTGGCCGCGCTCATCAAGCGCCACGACATCGCGCGCGCCGACGTCAGGCCGCTGGCCGCGCCCGCGCCGCATGGCCGCGAGCGCCTCGTCTCCGAGGCCCTGCGTCCCGCACCGTCCAGCCAGTTGTGGAAAGATCGTTTGGCGGACAAAGCTTTTGCCGCTAAGGCCGATGCGGCGACGACCTCCATCGCTGTGATCGAGGCCGCTAATGCCGAGGAAGAAGCGCTCGCCATCGCCGTCGCCTTGCGCGAGGCCGTCGAAGTCCCTGGCAAAACCGCCGCGCTGGCGACGCCGGACGTCGGCCTCGGCCGCCGCGTCTCGGCACAGCTGGAGCGCTGGAACGTGCCGGTGGACGAATCGCGTGGGCTGTCGCTTGCGGATACGCCGGATGGCGTCTTCGCGCGGCTCGCGCTCGAGGTCGCGGTCGGCGGCGTCGCGCCGGTGCCGCTGCTGGCGCTGCTCAAGCATCCGTCGAGCACGTACGACGCGGCGGGCATCCAGGCGCTGGAACGCGCCGCCTTGCGCGGCCCGCGACCGCAGCATGGCACCGCGGGGCTTGCCCACGCGCTGACGACGTTGCGCGGCGAAATTGCCAAACACCGCGCCAAGCGGGAGTCGTCGCTGCACCATTCCGATCCGCGGCTTGCGCTCACCGAAGCCGAGCTTGACGCCGCGGCCGCAATCATCGCGCAACTCAAAAAGACGCTGGCGCCACTGGAAACCATGCCGCGCGGCGCGCAGCCGATCGCGGGCCTCGCTGCGCGCCACGCCGAGGTCGTCGAAGCACTGAACGGCATGACGCCCCAGCTCGCCGATGCCTTCGCCAAGATCGAAGACGCCGGTGTGCTCGATGTCGCCGCAAGCGACTACGCCGAGCTGTTCCACAAGGCCATTGCCGACCGCACGATTTTCCGCCCACAGAACGATGCGCGGGTGCGTATTTTCGGCTTGCTCGAAGCGCGGCTGCAGACGGTCGACCGGCTGGTGCTCGGCGGCCTGGTCGAGGGCGTCTGGCCGCCGGAGACGCGCGGCGATCCCTGGCTGAGCCGCCCGATGCGCCGCGATCTCGGCCTCGATCTACCGGAACGACGCATTGGTCTCTCGGCGCACGATTTCGCGCAGGCACTCGGCGCGCCCGATGTAATCCTCACCCGCCCCGCCAAACTTGCCGGCGCGCCGACGGTGGCCTCGCGCTTTGTGCAGCGACTCGCCGCTGTGGCGGGAAAAGAGCGATGGGACGCCGCGCTCGAACGAGGCGCGCGCTATACAGCGCTCGCGCGCCAGCTCGATGAAACTGCGACGTTGCAACCGGCGACGCGTCCAGCGCCGACGCCCGCATTCGCCGCGCGGCCGCGGCGCCTAAGCGTCACCGAGATCGAGGACCTGCTACGTGATCCCTACACGATCTACGCCAAACACGTGCTCAAGCTGACGCCGCTCGACGAGATCGACATGGCCCCCGGCGCCGCCGACCGTGGCACCGTGATTCATAACGCGCTCGCCGAGTTCGATAAGGCGTTCCTCAAGAAGCTCCCTGATGATCCGGTGCGCGCCTTGACCGAAATCGGCGAGCGGCATTTCAAGCCGCTGGCGGATTTCCCGGAGGCGCGCGCCTTCTGGTGGCCGCGTTTCCTGCGCATCGCCCAGTGGTTCGTTCACTTTGACGCCGGACGCCGCGCAATGCTCAAGACGTTCGACGTAGAGATCGGCGGCAAGATCGACATCCCGTTCGGCAAAGACAGCTTCACTCTGTCGGTGCGCGCCGACCGCATCGAATGCCTGGCGGACGGGCGCTACGCCATCCTCGACTACAAGACCGGCGCGCCGCCGACCGAACTGCAGGTGCGCACCGGATTGTCGCCGCAGCTCACGCTCGAAGCCGCCATTTTGCGCCAGGGCGGCTTCAAGGGCGTCGCCGCCGGCGGCTCGGTGGAAGAACTGATCTATGTGCGGCTGCGCGGCGGCGCCGAACCCGGCGAGGAAATGCCCATCGCCTTCAAGGAAGGCACACCCGACACGCAGGCTGATCATGCGCTTGCCGAGCTGACCGAAGTGCTGGCGAAGTTCGCCAACCCGACAGAGCCCTATTACTCGCTGCTGCATCCGATGTGGAAAAACCACTACGGCACCTACGACCATCTGGCGCGCGTCAAGGAATGGTCACTGACCGGCGGTGCAGACGAAGACGGAGGCGGCGAATGAACGCGCCGCGCAAAATCCCACCCGCCGTCACCGAACGGCAGACCGAAGCGTCGAACCCGGATTATTCGGCCTGGGTCTCCGCCAATGCCGGTTCCGGCAAGACGCATGTGCTCGCCCAGCGCGTGGTGCGGCTGTTGCTGTCGGGCGAAGATCCGGCGCGCATCCTCTGCATCACCTTCACCAAGGCGGCCGCCGCTACCATGGCGAACCGGGTGTTCGCCGATCTGCGCGCCTGGATCGCGCTCGACGACGAAGCGCTCGACGACGCTATGCGCAAGATCGGCGTGAAAACAATCGACGCGGCGCAGCGGGCGCGGGCGCGGCAGTTGTTCGCGCTCACGCTGGAGACGCCAGGCGGGCTGAAGGTGCAGACCATCCACGCCTTCTGCACGCAATTGCTGCACCTGTTCCCCTTCGAGGCCAACGTGTCGGCGCGCTTCGAGGTGCTCGACGACATCAACGAGACGCAGATGCTCGGCGAGCTCACGCTCGCCGTGCTGCTCGAAGCGGCGGAGACGCCGGACAGCGCACTCGGCCGTGCGCTCGCTCATGCCGTGCTCGCCGCCGCCGACGTTACCTTTCAGGGCATGGTGCGCGAGGCGATCGGCGAGCGCGATGCGCTCACGCGCTGGGTCGATGCGGCCGGCGGCGCGGACAAGGCGATGGCGCAGTTGTCGCGCGCGCTCGGCGTCAAGCCGGACGAGACGACGGCGGAAGTGGATGCCGCAATTTTCGCCGACAGCATCTTCCCACGAACAGAATGGGGCGCCATCGGCGCCGCGCTGACGCGAGGCTCAAAGACCGACAAGGACCAAGGCGCGCGCTTTGCCGCGTTGGCGGCACTGCAAGGAAGCGAACCGCTGGAAACCTATCTCGACATCTTCTGCACGAAGACGCGCGAAAAGACGAAAGAACGCATTGCCACCCAGACAATCGAAAAAGCCGAACCGGACCTATGCCGGCGCCTCGCCGAGGAGCGCGACCGCGTTTGGACGCTGGTCTTGCGCAAACGCGCCATCGAAGCGCGCGACCGCAGCGTCGCTTTGTTCACCGTGGCGTATGCGGTAATCGCACGCTTCCGCGCGGAAAAGGACCGACGCGGGCTGCTCGATTACGACGATCTGATCGACAAGACAAACGACCTGTTGAAGGACGACCGCGCCGCCTGGGTGCATTACAAGCTCGACCGCGGCATCCATCACGTCCTCATCGACGAGGCGCAGGATACGAGCCCCAAGCAATGGGAGATCGTGAAATCGCTGGTCGGCGAATTTTTCGCCGGCGCCGGCGCGCATGAGCGGCCGCGCACGATCTTCGCCGTCGGCGACGAGAAGCAATCGATCTTCTCATTCCAGGGCGCGGCGCCGCGTGAATTCGCCGCGATGCGGCTGCATTTCGAGCAGGCACACCAGCGCGCCAGCCTCGATTTTGTGGCTACGGAGTTCAAGCACTCGTTCCGCTCCGGACCGAACGTGCTGGGTGCCGTCGACACGGTGTTCGCGCGTGCGGAAGCCTTCGCCGGGCTCAGTACCGATGTCGCTCCCCCCATCCACGAGGCCTTGCCGGATGCGGCGCCCGGATTGGCGGAAATCTGGGAGCTGGAACAATCCGACGATCTGGAAAAGAAGCCGGGCTGGGCCGCGCCGTTCGATATCCAGAGCGCAACCAGCGGCACGATCAAGCTGGCACGCCGCATCGCCGGAGCGGTCGCGACGCTGCGCCGGCAGGGCCGCCGGCCCAAGGACGTGCTGATCCTGGTGCGGCGGCGCGGCGCGCAATTCGAGGCGATCATCCGCGCGCTGAAGCAAGAGCGCATCCCGGTCGCCGGCGCCGACCGGCTGGTGCTCACCGAGCACATCGCGGTGATGGACCTGATGGTGTTGGCTGACAGCGCGTTGCTGCCGCAGGACGACCTGGCGCTGGCGACGGTGCTCAAAAGCCCGCTGTTCGGCCTCGACGACGACGCGCTGTTCAAGCTCGCCTGGGATCGCAAGGGCAGCCTTTATGCCGCGCTGCGCGCGCAGCGGCTGGAACTCGCAGATGAGTTCGACCGCATCCGCGAACAAGCACGGAGCAATTCCCCGTTTGCGTTTTACGCGTGGCTGCTCGGCGCCTGGCAGGGCCGGCGCAAAATTCTCGCGCAGCTCGGCCACGAGGCCAACGACGCGCTCGATGAGTTTCTCAATCTGGCGCTCGACTACGAACGGGCGGAGACGCCGTCGCTGCAGGGCTTCGTGGCCTGGCTGCGCGCGGCGGAAGCCGAGATCAAGCGCGACATGGAGATGGATCGCGACGAGGTGCGGGTGATGACTGTGCACGGCGCCAAGGGGCTTGAGGCGCCGGTCGTCATCCTCGCCGACACCACGACGCCGCCGCAGGGCTGGCATCCGCCGCGATTGCTGCAATTGCCGCCGGAGAAGCCGGTGCCGGGCGCGGCGAGCCGCTTGGTCTGGGCGAGCGCCAAGGGCAACGATGTCGGCCCGATGGCGGCGGCGCGCGAGGCGGCGCTCACGGACGCGCGTGACGAATACCGGCGGCTCTTATACGTCGCGATGACGCGCGCGGCCGATCAGCTCATCGTCTGCGGCACGCAGGGGGACAAGAAGATTCCCGACGGCTGCTGGTACCAATTGGTCCGCGACGCGCTTGAAGCCAGCAGCGTTTGGGAAACGCCCAACTTTGGCGGCGACAAGGTGTTGCGCTATCGCAAGTCGCCCGATGCCGGCGCGAAAAAAGCCGTTACGGCGAGCGCCAGTGCATCGGTGGAAACCGCCCTGCCCGATTGGCTCACGCGCCCGGCCAAGCCCGATCAAGTGCGCGAGCGCATCATCCGCCCCTCCGCGACCACCGACGATGAATCGTCCGGTCCGGCGGCGCGCGGCACTCGGGCCAAGGCCCTGTTGCACGGCACGCTGACGCACCGGTTGCTTCAATCGCTGCCGGACATTTCCGTTAAGCGCCGCGCCGCGGCGGCGGAAAAATTCCTTGCCCGCAACGGCGCCAGATTGAGCGATGAGGAGCGGCTGAAACTCGCCGAGCAAGTCATGCTCGTGCTCGAGCATCCGCGCTTCTCAGAGCTTTTCGGCCCCGGCAGTTGCGCCGAAGTCCCCATCATCGGCCGTGTCGCGCTGCCCGGCGAAACGGTGCGCGTTTCCGGCCAAGTCGACCGCCTGGCCGTGACGCAAAGCTCTGTGCTGATTGGCGATTTCAAGACGGGTCAGCGAATCGAACCGGCGCCGCCGGGCTATGTCGAGCAGCTCGCCGGCTACCGCGCCGTGCTGGCAAAATTATACCCGGACCGGGCCGTCCGCGCCGTGCTCATCTGGACGGAAGTACCTGATCTGATGGAGTTTTCCGCCGTGGCGCTGGATGCGGCTTTGGCGGGTCACCTGCGCGTGACGCCGCCTTGACGCTACGGGAAGCCATTCATAGGTTCGGACTCCGCAATTCATGGCGCGGATTCGTGCCTTCCAATCAGAAACATGAGGTGCACCATGGCCGTCGGCAAAGTGTCGGACGCAAGCTTTGAATCGGACGTCCTGAAGTCGGCCGAGCCGGTGGTGGTCGACTTCTGGGCGGAGTGGTGCGGCCCCTGCCGGATGATCGCGCCGGCGCTGGAAGAGATCGCGGGCCAGCTCGGCGACAAGGTCAAGATCGTCAAGCTCAACGTCGACGAAAACCCGAACACCGCGGCGAAATACGGTATCATGTCGATCCCGACGCTGATGATGTTCAAGAATGGCGAAATCGCCTCGCGCCAGGTCGGCGCGGCGCCGAAGCAGAAGCTGCATCAGTGGATCAGCGGCGCGGTCTGATTGTACGCGCCCTGCTGCCAACGGCCGGCCAAGGTGCCGGCCGTTTGCTTTTTCAGCTTGGCGGCGTGCCGTTCTCGCGCAGCACGTCGCCGGCGAGATAGAGCGATCCGGTAATGAGGATGCGCGGCGGCGGATCGAGATCGAGCTTGCGCGCCGCCTCGAATGCTTCCGACAAATTGTCGCGGCTGGTCGCCGCCAGGCCGATCCCACGCGCGGCGTCGGCGACCGCTTCGGCAGTGAGACCCTTCTCCGCGTTCGGCACCGGCACCGCGATCAGCCGCCGCGCCAGCCCGGTGAAGTTGCCTAGGAAGCCCGCGCAATCCTTGCTCGCCAGCATGCCGACGATCAGCACCAGCGGGCGCGACACCCGCTCTTCCAGATCGGCGAGCGCGGCGGCAATGGCGCGGCCGCCGTCCGGGTTATGCCCGCCGTCGAGCCAGATTTCGCTGTCCGGCGGCGCCAGCGAAACGAGCGCGCCTTGCGTCAGCCGTTGCAGGCGCGCCGGCCAGTCGGCTCTCTTCAGCCCCACTTCGAAGGCCGCGGGCGCAATCTTCAACGCCTTGATCGCGCGCAGCGTGGCGATGGCCAGCCCGGCATTCTCGAACTGGTGGCGGCCGTAAAGTTTCGGCGCCGGCAGATCGAGCAACCCAGCCTCATCCTGATAAACGAGACGGCCGCGTTCCTCGGTGGCGGTCCAGTCTTCTCCCGCAACCTCTATCGGCGCGTTGAGCCGCGCCGCCTGCCGCTCAATCACGGCGAGCGCGTAGCGCGGCTGCGCGGCGACGATGGCCGGCGTGTTGCGCTTGAGAATGCCGGCCTTTTCGGCGGCGATCGTGTCGAGGCTATCGCCGAGAAAATCGACGTGATCGACCGAGATCGGTGTAATCACTGTGGCGAGTGGATGCGCGATGACATTGGTGGCGTCAAGTCGACCACCCAGGCCTACTTCCATCAACACGAATTCCGCCGGATGCCGCGCAAACAAAAGCAGCGCCGCCGCAGTGGTGATCTCGAACACGGTAATGGGCGCGCCGCCATTGACGCGCTCGCACTCCGCCAGCACGGCGCTCAATTCTTCATCACTGACGAGCACGCCTTCGTCGGCGGCGCCAATACGAAAGCGCTCGTTGAAGCGCACCAGATGCGGCGATGTGTAGGTATGCACGCGCTTGCCGGCGGCTTCCAGAATCGCGCGCAGGAAGGCGATGGTCGAGCCTTTGCCGTTAGTGCCGGCGACGTGGATCACCGGCGGCAGTTTCTTCTCCGGTGACCCGAGTGCCGCCAGCAGCCGCTCGATGCGGCCGAGCGACAAATCGATACGCTTGGGATGCAACGTGGTGAGCCGCGCGACGATCGCGTCAACCGGCGTCGTCATGTTGGCGCGCTCACGCGTGCGCCGGAACCGGCAGGTTCTGCTGGCCCGCCGCCGGCGCCTTCGTCAACAGCCGGCACAATTCGGCAAGCGTCGCGCGCAGCTTGTGCCGGTGCACGACCATGTCCACCATGCCGTGCTCGGTCAGATATTCGCCACGCTGGAAACCTTCCGGCAATTTCTCGCGGATGGTCTGCTCGATGACGCGCGGGCCGGCGAAGCCGATCAGCGCACCCGGCTCGGCGATCTGCACGTCGCCCAGCATCGCGTAGGACGCGGTGACGCCGCCCGTGGTTGGATTGGTGAGCACGACGATGTAGGGCTTCTTTGCCTCGCGCAGCATCTGCACCGCGACCGTGGTGCGCGGCAACTGCATCAGCGAGAAAATGCCTTCCTGCATGCGCGCGCCGCCGGAGGCCGCGAACATGATGAACGGCGTTCCCCGCTTCACCGCCATTTCCAGCCCCGCGATCACCGCCTCGCCCGCCGCCATGCCGAGCGAGCCGCCCATGAAATCGAAATCCTGCACGCCGATAGTCACCATCAATCCGTTAAGCCGGCCGATGCCAAGCTTGATCGCGTCGGCCATGCCGGTCTTGGTACGCGCGTCTTTGATGCGGTCGGCGTAGCGGCGCTGGTCGCGGAACTTGAGCGGATCGACCGGCACCTCCGGCACCGGGATGTCATCGAACTCGCCATTGTCGAACATGGTCTTCAGCCGCACACCGGCGCTGATGCGCATGTGGTAGTTGGACGAGGGGATGACGAACTGGTTCGACTCAACGTCTTTATAAAAGACGAGCTGCCCGGTTTCCGGACACTTGATCCAGAGATTTTCCGGCGCCTCACGGCGCAGGAAGCTGCGGATTTTCGGGCGGACGACGTTGGAGATCCAGTTCATGCTTGGCCTATATAGGCACGATGTGGCGCCATTATAACCGGCACTTTATTCCACCGCGACGCGGCGCGACGCGCGCACGCCCTGCGCCAGCGCCGCCACGAGATCGGTGACCGCCTTCACGCTGCCCGGGCCGCCTTTCCCATCCTTGCCGAGGCTTTGCCGCAATACGTCAACCAGCGCCGAGCCGACCACGACACCGTCGGCGCCCGCGGCAATGGCGCGCGCATGCGCGGCCGTCTTCACGCCGAAGCCGACCGCCACCGGCAATTTGGTGTGCCGCTTGATGCGCGCGACCGCCGCGGTGACTTTCGAGGTGTCGGGAATGGCGGAGCCGGTGATACCGGTGACCGACACGTAATAGACAAAGCCGGAGGTGTTGTTGAGCACCGCTGGCAGCCGTTTGTCGTCGGTGGTCGGCGTCGCAAGGCGGATGAAGTTGAGCCCCGCCTCCAGCGTCGGCAGGCAGAGTTCCTCGTCTTCCTCCGGCGGCAGATCGACCACAATCAGCCCGTCCACACCGGCCGCCTTGGCGTCCACTAGAAATTTATCGACGTCATAGATGTAGATCGGGTTGTAATAGCCCATTAAAACGATAGGGGTGATGTCGTCGCCCTTGCGGAATTCACGCACCAGCGCCAGCGTCTTTTTCATGGTCTGCTTGCCGCGCAGCGCGCGCTGACCGGCCGCCTGAATCGCCGGACCGTCGGCCATCGGATCGGTGAACGGCATGCCCAGTTCGATCAGGTCGGCGCCGGCTTTCGGCAGCGCCTTGGCCAGCGCCAACGAAGTGTCGTAGTCGGGATCGCCGGCCATGGTGAAGGTCACCAGGGCCGCGCGGCCTTCCTTTTTCAGCGTGGCAAAGCGCTTTTCGATGCGCGTGGTCATCGCGCCTTGCTCGCCAGATAGGCCTCGACCGAGGTTAAATCCTTGTCCCCTCGCCCGGACAGATTGACCGCCATTAGATGATCTTTCGATTTCTGCGGCGCCAGATCGAGCACGCGGGCCAGCGCATGCGCCGGCTCCAGCGCTGGGATGATGCCTTCGAGCTTGCTGCACAGCTGGAACGCCGCCACCGCTTCGGCGTCGGTCGCCGAGAGAAATTTCACCCGGCCCATGTCGTTGAGCCAGGCATGCTCCGGGCCAATGCCGGGATAATCGAGCCCGGCCGAGATCGAATGCGCTTCCTCGATCTGGCCGTCGTCGTCCATCAACAGATACGTGCGGTTGCCGTGCAGCACGCCGGGTCTGCCGCCAGCAATCGACGCCGCGTGCTCGCCGCTGGGAAGGCTGTGACCGGCCGCTTCCACGCCGTACATCTCGACCGCGCTGTCATCGAGGAACGGATGAAACAGGCCCATGGCGTTCGAGCCGCCGCCGATGCAGGCGATGAGCGAATCGGGCAACCGTCGTTCGGCTTCCTGCATCTGCTCGCGCGTTTCGCGGCCGATGATGCACTGGAAATCGCGCACCATCGCCGGATAAGGATGCGGGCCGGCGACCGTGCCGATACAGTAGAAGGTGTCGGCGACATTGGTGACCCAGTCGCGCAGCGCCTCGTTCATCGCGTCCTTCAGCGTCTTGGAACCAGATTCCACGGCGCGAACCTCGGCGCCGAGCATCTTCATCCGCAGCACGTTCGGTTGCTGCCGCTCGACGTCGACCGCGCCCATATAGACGATGCAGGGCAGGCCGAACTTGGCGCAAAGCGTCGCGGTGGCAACGCCGTGCATACCGGCGCCGGTTTCGGCTATGATGCGCGTCTTGCCCATGCGTTTCGCCAGCATGATCTGGCCGAGCACGTTGTTCACCTTGTGCGCGCCGGTGTGGTTGAGCTCCTCGCGCTTGAAATAGATTTTCGCGCCGCCACAGTGCGCGGTGAGACGCTCGGCGAAATAGAGCGGCGACGGCCGCCCGACGTAATGCGCCAGATGCCCGTCCATTTCCTTCTGGAACGCCGGATCGGCCTTGGCCCTCGCGTAAGCCTTTTCCAGCTCGAGGATCAGGGGCATCAGCGTCTCGGCGACGAAGCGGCCGCCATAAATGCCGAAATGGCCGCGCTCGTCCGGCCCGGTGCGGAAGGAATTGGGGCGCGGCACGCTCATGTGCCGCTCACGATATTCGCCTCGCCGAGCTGCAGGATGTCGGCTGAACGCGCGGCGCGGATGAAGGTGCGGATTTTATCGACGTCCTTTTCGCCGGGGCTGCGCTCGACGCCGGACGACACATCGACGCCCGGCGCGCGGGTGATGGCAATCGCCTCGGCGACATTGTCGGCGTCGAGCCCGCCGGAGAGCATGAACGGAATTCCCGGCGCGACACCCTTGAGCAGCTCCCAGTCGAATGGCTTGCCGAGGCCGCCCGGGCGGGTCGCATCCACCGGCGCGCGCGCGTCGAACAGCAGCCAGTCGGCGACATTGGCGTACATGCGGATCGGCGACAGGTCGGCGTGCTCGGCGATCGGCAGCGCTTTCATCACCGGCAGGCCGAAGCGCGCGCGCACCACCGCCACCCTCTCCGGTGTCTCGCTGCCGTGCAATTGGAGCATGTCGGGTTTCAGCGCGGCGACGATGTCGAGCAGCGTCTCATCATTGGCATCGACGGTGAGCGCAACCTTGCCGGCGCGGCCCCGCACGCGGGCGCCCAGCGCGCACGCGGCGTCCAACCCGAGATTGCGCGGGCTCGGCGGGAAAAAGACGAAGCCGACCCGGTCGGCGCCGGATTCCAGCGCCGCATCAAGGACTTCGGGAGTCTTCAAGCCGCAGATTTTGACCGACAGAGGCATGGCAGGGGGTTCTACCCGCTTCTCCGCGTCGCCGCAAAGCCGAACAAAATGCAGCAAGCGTCAGGGCACCGGCGGCAGGATCACCAGCGGCGGGCTTTGGTTCGGGCTGCTGCGGCGGCGCGACGCTGGTGCCGCGGCGCAAGGCCGCGACGTCGTCACGCAACGCGCGCAGATCTGTATCGAGACGCCGCGCGGCGCCGCGCCATTTGCCCTGGCGCAGCCAGGCGGCGAAGCCGCCGATGAGCACGCCGAGGATCAGCGCCACGAAGATGAGCACGAACTGCGGCAGCGTTACCGCGTAGGCCGGGGTCGTCGGGGCCAGCGGATCGAATGAGATCGTCACCGCCTGCCGGTTGGCCACCGCGAAGGCGACGATGATCACGACCAGTGGGACGACGATGATTGCCGTTACGATTTTGCGCAGCACAGGTGGTGCCTCTCCCAAAGTGCTGATGGCCGGGAAACCCCGGCCACGACAATAGCACCCTCGGCAATCGGGAACACTGCCGGGCTACACTACCGGTGTCTTGTTCAGCCGCTCGCGCATTTCCTTGCCGGTCTTGAAGAACGGCACTGACTTCTGCTGCACAGAGACATGGGCGCCAGTGCGCGGGTTTCTGCCGGTGCGGGCCGGTCGGTGCTTTACCGAAAAGGCGCCGAAACCGCGCAGCTCAACGCGGTCGCCCTTCGACATGGCGTTGGTGATCTCGCCGAGGATGGCGTTGACGATGTTCTCGACGTCGCGCTGATAGAGGTGGGGGTTCTGGGCGGCGATTCGTTGCACCAGCTCTGACTTGATCATCGGCACCGCCCGCCCTAGGTCAATTGGAGGATGCAGGGTGCCAAAGCGCCAAGAGACCGTCAAGGTTCAGCCGCTCGACCGCTTGCACCGCACCCCAGGCTTCGATGCGCTGCGCAATGGCGGAGAGGCCTACCGCCTGGAAGGTCCACGCGGCAACATGCAGGAAGGATAGTTCGCTGAAGCGCGGCTGCAGCGAGTAATCGCGCACCGGGATGCTCGCGGGGACGTGTTTTTCCTTGGAAAGCCACGCTAACGCGGTCTTTTCGTTGCCAAGCTCGTCCACCAGCTTCAATCCGACCCCTTGCCGGCCGGTAAAGACGCGGCCGTCGTCCACGCCAGCCAACTGCGCGTCGGTCATCTGTCGGCGATCCTTCACCAGACCCTTAAACCAGGCATAGGAGTTGACGATGATCGCCTCGATCGCCGCGCGCGCCGCCGGACTGGTCGGCTCGAAGCCGTTCGGCGCGGCTTTCAGCGGCGAGGATTTGATCTCCTCGACCTGGATGCCGATGGTTTTGAGCACCTGCGTAAAATTCGGAAACTGGAACAGCACGCCGATCGAGCCGACCAGCGAAGTGTCCTGCGCGATAATATGGTCGGCGGCGATCGCCGCGATATAGGCGCCGGAAGCGGCGAGCCCGTCCACCACCACGACCATCGGCTTCTTCGCCTGCAAGGCGCGGAGCGAGTCAAACAGTTGTTGCGAACCGGCTGTGGTACCGCCTGGTGAATCGACATGCACGATAACAGCGCGGGCGCGCGAGCGGGACAGCCGCTCTAACGCCTCGACACGATCCTGATTGCCGCGGATGAGGCCGGCGATCCGGATGCGGGCGATGTAGTCGCCCTCGCCAAGCCAGCGGCTCGGCGTCAGCGCAGCGGCTGCGCCGGCGACCGCCAGGATGGCCATGCCGGCCGCGGCCACGCGCCAGAAGGTGAGCTTGCGCCGCATACGGCGGCGATCGACGATCGAATCGGCGTCGAGCGACATGGGTTCGAATCCTTAATCGAATCGCGCCCCGATACTAGCCCGCTAGATACGGCGGCTTCCCTCCCCCGCAAAGGGGGGGACGCAAGGCGTCCGGCTTTATTCGCCGGCCTTTTCCGTCTCGGCTTCCTCGCCTTCCGGCTTGTCGTCGCGCTGTTTCAGCGCGGCGCCGAGAATGTCACCCAGCGAGGCGCCCGAATCAGCGGTGCCGTATTGGGCGATGGCTTCCTTTTCCTCGGCCACTTCCAGCGCCTTGATCGAGACGCCAAGTTTGTGCGTCTTGCGGTCGAATTGCGTCACGCGGGCGTCCACCTTCTGCCCGACGGAGAAACGTTCCGGGTTCTGGTCGGCGCGCTCGCGCGCAAGTTCGTTGCGCTTGATGAAAGCGGTCATGTCGGTGCCGGCGATCTTGACCTCGATGCCGGCCTCCTTGACCTCGACCACCTCGCCGGTGACCACCGATCCCTTCTTGAGGTCGCCGGCCAAGGCCATCGGATCGCCCGCGAGCTGCTTGATGCCGAGCGAGATGCGCTCCTTCTCGACGTCGACGTCGAGCACCTGCGCCTTGACCATGTCGCCCTTCTTGTACTCCTCGATCACCTGCTCGCCCGGACGCTTCCAGTCGAGGTCCGAGAGGTGAACCATGCCGTCCACATCGCCGTCGAGGCCGAGGAACAGGCCGAACTCGGTCTTGTTCTTGACTTCGCCTTCGACGGTGGAGCCCGGCGGATGCTTCTCGACGAAGACCTCCCACGGATTGCGCATGGTCTGCTTGAGGCCCAGCGAGATGCGGCGCTTGACCGGATCGACTTCGAGGATCTGCACCTCGACCTCCTGCGATGTCGAGACGATCTTGCCGGGATGCACGTTCTTCTTAGTCCACGACATTTCGGAAACGTGGATCAGGCCCTCGATGCCCGGCTCCAGTTCGACGAAGGCACCGTAGTCGGTGATGTTGGTGACGCGGCCCTTGATGCGCGTGCCGATCGGGAACTTGGCCTCGATGCCCTGCCACGGATCGTCGAGCAGCTGCTTCATGCCGAGCGAGATACGGTGCGTCTCGTGATTGATTTTAATAATTTTGACCTTCACCTGCTGGCCGATGTTGAGCACCTCGGTCGGGTGATTGACGCGGCGCCAGGCGATGTCGGTGACATGCAGCAAACCGTCAATGCCGCCCAAATCGACAAACGCTCCATAGTCGGTGATGTTCTTCACCACGCCGTCGATGACCTGGCCCTCTTCGAGATTCTGCACCAGCTCCTGGCGCTGCTCGGCGCGCGTCTCTTCCAGCACGGTGCGGCGGGAGACGACGATGTTGCCGCGCCGGCGATCCATTTTCAAAATCTGAAACTGCTGCGGCACGTTCATCAGCGGGGTGACGTCGCGGATTGGCCGAATGTCGACCTGCGAGCGCGGCAGGAAGGCCACGGCACCGTCGAGATCGACGGTGAAGCCGCCCTTGACCTGATTGAAGATGACGCCGGAAACTTTTTCCTGGCTGTTGAAGGCCTTCTCCAACTTGCCCCAGCTTTCCTCGCGCCTCGCCTTGTCGCGCGACAGCACCGCTTCGCCGAGCGCGTTCTCCACGCGCTCAAGGTAGATCTCGACGGTGTCGCCGATCTTGATGTCGGCCTGGCGGCCGGGGGCGGCGAATTCGCGTAGCGCGACGCGCCCTTCTGTCTTCAAGCCGACGTCGATGACGGCGAGATCTTTTTCGATGCCGACGACTGTGCCCTTGATGACGGCGCCTTCCTGCAGGTTGCCGGTGCCGAAGGACTCGTCGAGCATTTTTGCGAAGTCTTCACGCGAGGGTGCTTGAGCGGTGGCCATGGAGTCTCCTGTATGCGGCGCGCCGGCGGGTTTGAATGGCGTCCTGCAACGCCCGGGCTGGCAAGTCCCGCAAGACTTGTCAGCAGCCCTCCCGAATCCGGGAAGGCCGGCGCCAATACCGTGCGATCAGAACGATGATGCGTTTGGGCAGCCGGCACCGAGGCTCGAGCGGGGCTTTGTCCTCCAACATCGAGGGGCGGTCAGCCGCGCCCTCGGCCCGCTCGGGTGGCCTCGACGATGTCGATGGCGGCCCGAATTGCCGTGGATATATCCATATTGCTGGTATCGAGCAAGTGGGCGTCGGCGGCCTGTTTCAGCGGCGAAACAGCGCGTTTTGTGTCGCGTTCATCGCGCTTTTTGATGTCGGCCAGCACTGCCCTCTCGTCGATTTGCTGGCCCAGAGCCTTAAACTCCGCCGCGCGCCGTCTCGCGCGCACTTCCGGCGTGGCGGTGACGAAAATCTTCACGTCGGCATGCGGACAGATGACGGTGCCGATATCACGCCCATCGAGCACGGCGCCGGATGGCCCAGCGGCGAATTTGCGCTGGATATCGACAAGCACCGCCCGCACTTCCGGGAAAGCCGAGACGACAGAGGCGGCGTCCCCCACCGCCGGCGCTTTCAGCGCCGCCTCCTCGAGACGCGCGGGATCGAGCGCCTTGGCCGCGGCGACCGCGGTCGCGCGATCGTCGGGCTTTTGCCCCGCATCGAGCACGCCCTTGGCCACCGCGCGGTACAACAGCCCGGTGTCGAGATGCGGCAGCCCGTAATGCACGGCGAGCTGCGTGCCGAGCGTGCCCTTGCCCGACGCGGCCGGTCCGTCAATGGCGATGATCATGTGAGATCTGCCCCGAGCGAGCGCATCAGCTCGACGAAGCCGGGGAAGCTGGTAGCAATGAATGCGCTGTCGTCAATGCGCACGGCAGTCTCCGACGCAAGGCCCAACACCAACGCCGCCATGGCGATGCGGTGATCCATGTGGGTCGCTACCTCGGCGCCGCCGGCGGGACGGCCCTCGCCCTGCACGATCAGATCGTCGCCTTCGATCTCTACCGTCACGCCGTTGACGCGCAGCATGGCGGCGGTCGCTTCGAGCCGGTCGCTCTCCTTGACGCGCAATTCCTTCAGGCCGCGCATGCGCGTTGCGCCTTCGGCAAATGAGGCCGCCACTGCCAGTAATGGATATTCGTCGATCATCGACGGCGCGCGCTCGGGCGGAACGTCGACGCCCTTGAGCGCCGACGCCACCACGCGCAGATCGGCGACTTCCTCGCCGCCATCGTCGCGCGTCGCCACCGCTTCGATCTTGGCGCCCATCTCGCGCAAAGTCGCCAGTAGACCGGTGCGCAGCGGATTGGTCATCACCGCTTCAAGAGTCAGATCCGAGCCCGGCACGATCAGCGCGGCGACCAGCGGGAACGCCGCCGAAGACGGATCGGCCGGCACCACGACATTGGCCGGCTCGAGCTCCGGCTGGCCGGTGAGCGTGACGCGGCGGCCGTGCTCGCCATGCGGCTTGCCCGTCATCTTGGCACCGAACTGCTTGAGCATGCGTTCGGTGTGATCGCGCGTGGCTTCCGCCTCGATCACCGTCGTCTCGCCCGGCGCCGACAACCCTGCGAGCAGCACCGCCGACTTCAACTGCGCCGACGGCACCGGAGATTCATAGACGATCGAGATCGGATCGCGCGCGCCTTGCAGCGTCAGCGGCAGCCGCCCGCCCTCGGCCGCCTCGATCACGCGCGCACCCATCTTTTCCAGCGGGTCGAGCACGCGCTGCATCGGTCGCTTGCGCAAGGAAGCGTCGCCGTCGAACGTCGCCGTCACCGGCGAGCCGGCAACCGCGCCGATGGTCAGCCGGCAGCCGGTGCCCGAATTGCCGAAGTCGAGCGGCGCGGAAGGCTGCGCGAAGCCGCCGACGCCCACTCCGTGAATGCGCCAGAGCCCGTCGCCGCCGCGTTGCAGCCGCGCACCGAGCGCGCGCATGGCCGCCGCGGTGTGCAGCACGTCCTCGCCTTCCAGCAGGCCGGCGACCGTGCTCTCGCCTACCGTCAGCGCGCCCAAAATCAAGGCACGGTGCGAGATCGATTTGTCCCCCGGCACGCGGGCACGGCCCTGCAACGGGCCGCCGCGGCGGGCGGTGAGAGGCCTCAATTCTGTGGCGTTCACAAAGCGGTATCCTTGGAAACCCGTGGCCCTCCTACCACGCAGGCGCGCACGCCGTCATCCCGCCGTTAAGCCGCCGTTTAGGCCCCTTTGCGCTATTGACAGGCGCGCAGCAACTAGCCAAGTGAAGCACCGATTTCGCGAACTTATTTGAGGAACCCCGATCGTGGCGAAACCCGACCTCGGCACCAAGCGCGTCTGTCCGGAGACTGGACGCAAGTTTTATGACCTGAACAAGAACCCGGTGATTTCTCCTTACACCGGCAAAGTCGTGCCCATCATCGTCGCGCCGGTGCGCTCGCGGCCGGAGCCGACGCCCGTCACGGCTCCCGTGATACGACCCGTGCCGGTCGCTGAGCCGGAAATCGTCGCGCCGGCGACGGCGGACGCCGAATTTGTCTCGCTCGACGACGCCGAGGCCGAACAGCAGGGCAAGAAGCCGGCGGTCGCCAAGGCCGAAGGCGAAGAAGAAGTCGAGGCCGACGAGACGCTCGACGATGCCGCCTTCATCGAGGAACAGGACGAAGGCGATCCCGACGTGTCCGACATCATCGGCGAGACCGTCGAGAAGGAAGAAGAAACCTGAGGCCGTCCGCCCTCTGACAGTGAGAGGTGACGGACGATCTCGTTCCAGCGAATTGGGGCCATAGCTCAGCTGGGAGAGCGCTTGCATGGCATGCAAGAGGTCGGCGGTTCGATCCCGCCTGGCTCCACCACCCGCCTTCGCTAAAGCTTCGGCGGGCAAGACCTTCGCCGGGCGTGTGTCCGCCGAAGCTCCGAAGGAGCGAAGGCGGACAGCCTGAACAAAATAAGCCGCCCGCCCGGGCGGCTTTTGCTTTTCGGCGCCGCTCCTGCATGATGCTGGCAAAGCCGGGGAGGAATTTATGCAAGGCAAGATCGCGCTCGAGGAGCATTTCGCCATCGATGCGACTCTCAACGACTCGAAAGTGTTCGGCGCCAATGTCTGGGAGAAACTAGGCCCGCGCCTCATCGACATTCAGGACATGCGGCTCAAGGAAATGGACCGCTACGGGATCGAGATGATGATCCTGTCGCTCAACGCGCCGGCCGTCCAGGCGATCCCCGATGTAAAAAAAGCCATCGCCGTCGCCAGCGAGGCGAACGACGTGCTTGCCGACCATGTGCGCAAGCGCCCCGGTCGCTTCGCCGCCTTTGCCGCGCTGCCGATGCAGGACCCTGACGCGGCGATCGTCGAGCTTGACCGCTGCGTCAAGGAGTTCGGCTTTGTCGGCGCTTTGGTCAACGGCTTCTCGCAAGTTGGCACCCCGGACACGGTAGTCTATTACGACGCGCCGCAATACCGACCGTTCTGGCGCGCGGCGGAACAGCTCGACGTGCCGTTCTATCTGCACCCGCGCAATCCGCTGCCGAGCTGGACGAAATTCTACGAGGGCCATTCCTGGCTACTCGGTCCGAACTGGGCCTTCGCCGCGGAAACGGCGGTGCACGCGCTGCGGCTGATCGGCTCAGGCCTGTTCGACGAATATCCGAAATTGAAAATCGTGCTCGGCCATCTCGGCGAGGGCATCCCGGTGCAGCTTTGGCGCATCGACGGCCGTAATGGCTGGATGAAGGAGCCGCATCGCTACCCAGCAAAGAAAAGCGTCGGCGACTATTTCCGCAAGCACTTCCACCTCACCACGTCGGGCAATTTCCATGACGCCTCGCTTCTCAATGTCGTCACCGAAATGGGCGCGGAGCGCGTGATGTTCTCCGTCGACTGGCCATTCGAGGCTGTCGATGAAGCAGCGCTTTGGTTCGACAAGGCCGAGATCGGCGAGGCCGACCGCAAGAAGATCGGCCGCGACAACGCGGTGAAACTTTTCAAGCTCAATCATTAATGGCCGTCATTCCGGGGCGCGGCGTCCCGGAATGAAAAACTATTTCTTCTTGTTCTGCGCCAGCGCCGCTGAGCCCCAGACCGGCTCGTCGGCGCCGTTGCCCCAGGTGATCGGGCGATAGAAGGCGTGCTCGCCGTAGCGCACCAGCCGGTGCATCTCGCGCACCCAGTTCGGCTGCACATAGGGCGCATGGTAGTACGTCGACTTGCCGACTCCCGGCACGTAGATCAGGCCTTCGAGCGTCTGCCTGGCGATGCGGTTAGCGCGCGCCCAAGTGCCGCGCTCGTTGATCAGCTTGCGCTTGCCGTCGCAGGCGAAGGTGAACTGGCAGCCGAAATAGTGGTCGGCGTTCTGGTAGACCACGCCGCAGACGTCGGCCGTATAAAAGCCGGAAAACGCGCGGTTCATCACCACCTGCGCCACCGCCATCTGTCCGCGCACCGGCTCGCTGCGCGATTCGAAATAGACGGCATTGGCGGGACAACGCTCGGCCTTGGCGAATTTTTTTCGTCGAGATGTAGACGCTCGGCCGGCGACAGCGGCGGCGCGCCGGGTGCGACACGCGGCAACGGCACCATTTCGACCGGCATCGCGGCTGACGTCGGCAGCATCACCGGCGTCGGCGCAAGCGAGGTGTCGGAAGCAGGCGCCGGATCGGCGGAAGCCATCTGCGTCGGCGCAGGCGGCGCCGGCGACTGCGCGAGCGAGGTCGGCAAATCGGGCTTGGCGGCCTCGGCCGACGCAGCTTCGGGCTTGCTGTCAGGCTTCATTTCAGATTTGGCGATCGTGAGCGCCGCTGGCGTGGCATCCGGCTTGGTCTCGGCTATCGTCATCGCGGCCGGCTGCGGTTCGGCCGTCGCAGCCGATTGCGGCTGCGGCTCGGGCTTGGTCGCAGACGCGGGCTGCGCATCGGGCTTAGCGGCTGCGGCCGGCTCCGGCTTGGGCTTGATCCAAAGATCGCCGTCGTGCTTGGTAGACGTGACCGCCTGCGGATCGAGGTTGGCCACAACGTGAGGCTTTGACGCGGCGAGCGCCGGCACGGAAATGGGCAGCGGGTGCGGCGCCATCGCCCATTCGACCGCGTCCTGCTTGCGCGCGGCGGCGAGGGTCGCGACCGCCTGTTCGGCGGCAAGCTCGACCTTCGGCGAGGTGGCAACGCGCTCGACAGCCGGCAAAGCGCCAAGGCCAGCGGGCGCGCTGGCGAGAACGATCGGCTTGTCGCGCGGGGTCGATGCGGTCGCCTGCGCCGAAAGCAAAGGCGGCAGCTCCGACGACGACGGCATGATGGAGATGTTGCGGATCTCGGAGCGGATGCGATCGGGAAGCGCGACGACGCGGTTGGGCAGTTCGACGGTGCGCGCGCTCTAGTCGTGGATGAATTCCACCGCGGCATCGACCGAACGAATGTCGGTAATGTCGAGCACACACAGCGTCACCGCGCCTGCCGAAAAAATGATGCAGAGGCGCTTGCGGTTGCGAAAAGTCTTTTCGTCGACCGTCAGTTCGAACGGATCGAACTCGGTGCTGGTGTTCTGGAGCAAAGCCACTCTCCCGAAATCGCCGGACAATTTTCTCCCTGTCGTCGGGCGACCATGTCGGCAGAAGTGGCGCATAGTTCTTTTGTTAAGACATTTATGCGCAAACAAGGAAAACGCGCATGGCTATTTTAACCATCGGCGCGCTCGCGTTTTCGAATTTATTTTTTCAGACTCGATAGCGATTAACCGCGTCGTCGTTCCAAGCCATGCCGTTTCCGGGACGCTCCGGCACGATGGCGTGACCGTCGGCGATGACGAGCGGCTGTTGCAGCACTTTGTCGGCCCAATCCATGTATTCGAGGAAGTGGTAGGTCGGCGTCGCCGTTAACAGATGCGCGTTCACTTTGGAGAACAGATGCGAGGACATCGGCACACGGTTAACGGCGGCGAGTTCGGCCGCCTTGAGCCAGCCGCTCACGCCGCCGATGCGCTCGAGATCCGGCATTACGTATTGCGGCCTTGCCTGTTCGAGCGCCGCCTGCATTCCCTCGGGCAGCGAGAAATTCTCACCGATCTGAATCGGCGTTTTCAGTTCACGCACCAGCCGCGCCGTGCCGGCATAATCGTAGTGGCGAATTGGTTCTTCCAGCCAGTAGATATTTTCGCCATCGAGCGCGGGGCCGCGTTCGAGCGCGTCTGTAAGCGTGAGCGCCTGATTGTAATGGACCATCAGCAGCGGCTCATCACCGATGCGCTTGCGCACCGCGCGCACGGCGGCGATGTCGCCCTTGGTGGTCGGATAGCCGAGCCGCAGCTTCACGGCGGTGAAGCCACGCTGCATCAACTCCTCGGCCTCGGCGGCGAGGACGCCGAGGTCGTCCTTCAGGCCGAGGCCGCAGCTGTTGTAGGCGGGGACCGGCTTCGGCTCGGCGCCGAGAAACCGCACCAGCGGCTTGCCGGCGGCGATGGCCAGCGCGTCCCATAAGGCGACGTCGAAGCCGGCAAGCGCCATGCGCACGATGCTCTGCACGCCGATCAGCGCGAAGCGGCGGGCAAGCATCGTCCATAGCGCCTCCGGCGCGACGCGCTCGCCTTTGCTCACGCTCTCGATGTCGCCAAGGATGGAGGCAATGCCCGGCATTGCCGCGCGCAGGTAGCGGAACAGCCAAGCGCGGCCGGTGATGCCTTCCTCGGTTCCCAGATCGATCAGCAGCAGCGGCACCTTGTCCAGCACCTGCCGGCTGGTGCCGAGTACATGGGTCAGCGGAACCTCGACCGGGGTGGCCTTGATGGCGCGGATAGTGAGTTTCGGCATCGTCGCCTTGATTGGCACGAATTCCCCCTTCTCAGACCCAATTTCGGCCGCTTTGGCGCTTTGTTCGGGCCTATTCTTGAACCTTTAACCGGCCTTGCCCATATTAGGCAAAACCGGATGGTAGGCGCCGCCCGGTTGGGGGTGCCGCAAGGGCCCCAGTCAAAGTCGCTTCCACCGAGGACTTTGAGTGCATGTCAAGACTTCCGTCACTGTCCAGCCCGTTCCTTCTGGGCTTCGACGAGATCGAGCGCGTGCTCGACCGCGTCGCCAAGGGAGCCGACGGCTATCCGCCCTACAACATCGAGCGGCTGGCGCGCGACGCGCAAAGCCCGGAGCGGCTGCGCATCACGCTGGCCGTCGCCGGCTTCACCCGCGACCAGCTCGATGTGACGATCGAGGAAAGCCAGTTGCTCATCCGCGGCCGCCAGCAGAACGACAAGTCCCGGCATTATCTCCACCGCGGCATCGCCGCGCGCCAATTCCAGCGCACCTTTGTGCTGGCGGAAGGCATGGAGGTGCTGGCCGCCGAGCTGAAAAACGGGCTGCTGTCGATCGATCTCGCCCGGCCCGAGCCGGAGCGGATTGTGAAGACGATCTCGATCAACGAGTGCGAATGACGGACATCGAAACAGGACTCGACCGCGTAGCGAAATAGAAAGGAGTCGAGGGCCAATGAGTGACAAAATGACCAACGAGAAGACCATAGAGCAGAATTTGGTCCATCCGGCGATGAGCCAGGAGATGCTGGCGCATCTCGGCGAAGGGCAGCTTGCCTACGTCAAATCGATCCGCTCGGAGGACGTCGCCAACCTCTTTCCGCAGGCGCCGAAGATCGCGCCCGGTCTGAAGCTATTCGCGCTGCATGCCGCCAACGGCGCGCCGATCATGCTGACCGACACGCGCGAGGCAGCACTAGCGAACGCCTGGAGCCAGGAGCTCGAAGCGGTGAGCGTGCACTAAGCGCGCAGCCGCGCCTATTAGAACGGAATGCCCGGCCATTCGCCGGGCATTCGCAACTTAGCCTCTCGCTCGCTCAAGAATTCCTATGCCGCGCTACTCGCCGCCGGCATCGCCAGCACGGCGTAGAGCGCGTCTGCATCGCGCGAATCGCGCAACTTGCGGGCAATCTCCGGATCGCGCAGCAGGCGCGCCACGCGGGCGAGCGCCTTCAAGTGATCGGCGCCGGCGGCTTCCGGCGCCAGCAGCAGGAAACAGAGATCGACCGGCTGGCTGTCCAGCGCCTCAAAATCGACCGCGCGCTCCAGCCGCGCGAACAACCCGAACATCCGTCCGAGCTTCGGCAGCTTGCCGTGCGGAATGGCCACGCCGTTGCCCACCGCGGTAGAGCCGAGCTTTTCCCGCTGCAGCAAAATCTCCAGAATCGCCTTTTCGCTTTGACCCGTGAGCTCCGCCGCGCGCGCGGCCAGGCCCTGAATCGCCTGCTTTTTATTGTTCACTTTGAGCGCCGGCATAATGGCATTCGGCGCGACGAGATCGTTAAGCGGCATAGTCATTGCCAATGATTGGAAAATCGCAGTGCGGATTGACAAGGGATGTTGAAGGCGGCGGACCATAAGTACGGTCCGCGCCGGCTGTCAATGGCGTGGCGACATAGGCGCTGCCGTTTTTTCCGGCAGTCACAAATATGCGTTAACCGCCGCGCACGCCCTGATGGTCCTTGCGGCGGCGCTTGTAGCGGCGCAGGCGTTTCTCGATGCGGATCGCCGCCTGATCGGCGCTTTCATAGGCATCAGCCGCCATACCTTCGGCCTCCAGCATCGTGCCGGAATCCAAGTGTAGAACACATTCCGTGTGATAGCCGAAGCCGTCCCTTTCGACGGTGGCGTGGCCGGAATAATTGCCGCGGAAATATTTCGATGTCGCCTCGGCGACCCTGTCGGTGATGCGCTCGCGCAAAGCGGCGCCGATATTCATGTTTTTGCCTGACACGCGCAAAGGCATGAAATTAGCCTCCATTTCGGACGCAGATCTGTGGCCGCATCCTTTGCCGCCCCGGCCCAATCCTTGAAGCTTAGAAGCGTCCCGGCAAAGGTCAATGCGGCACGACCCGGATCGGGTCAGCCGGCCACCGCCTGCTTGTCGCGCCGGCGCTGCACCGAGGACGGGATGCGCATCGCCTCGCGGTATTTGGCGACCGTGCGGCGGGCGATGTCGATGCCGGCTGTGCGCAGTTTCTCGACGATGGTGTCGTCGGACAGCACGTCGGCGCAGGTTTCGGCGTCGATCAACTGGCGGATGCGATGGCGCACGGCTTCCGCCGAATGCGCCTCACCGCCGTCAGCGGAGGCGATCGACGAAGTGAAGAAATATTTGAGCTCAAAAATGCCGCGCGGCGTCGCCATGTATTTGTTGGCGGTGACGCGCGAAACGGTCGACTTCGTGCATGCTGATGGCGTCCGCCACGGTTTTCAGGTTAAGCGGCCGCAGATGCTGCACGCCGTTGGCGAAAAACGCATCCTGCTGGCGCACGATTTCGCTCGACACTTTGAGGATCGTTTTCGCCCGCTGGTCGAGCGCGCGCACCAGCCAGGTCGCCGTCTGCAGGCAATCGGCGAGATAGGTCTTGTCGGCATCTTTGCGCGTGGCCTTGGAAACCTGCGCGTAATAGCGTTGGTTGATGAGCACTTTCGGCAGCGTGTCGGAATTGAGTTCCACCTGCCAGGTGCCGTCGGGGGCGGCGCGCACAAACACATCCGGCACGATCGGCTGCACCAGCGTCGAGCCGAAGGCGAGGCCGGGCTTGGGATTGAGGTTGCGAATTTCGGCGATCATGTCGCCGAGATCCTCCTCGCTGATCCCGCAATGACGGCGCAAGGCCACAAAATCGCGCTTGGCCAGCAGATCGAGATGCTCGACCAGCGCCCGCATCGCCGGATCGTAGCGGTCGCGCTCCTTGAGCTGGATCGCAAGGCATTCGCTCAGGTTGCGCGCGCAGACGCCGGGCGGATCGAGCGTCTGCAGGATCGCCAGCACGGCATCGACTTTGGCGCGTGATGCGCCAAGCTTTTCCGCGACAACGTCGAAATCGCCGCTCAGATAGCCCGATTCGTCCACCATATCGATCAGGTATTTACCGATCAGACGGAGGGCCGGATCGGAAATCGCCAGCGCCATCTGTTCGGCAAGATGGCTGGCAAGCGTCGTCTCCGCGGTGATGAACGCTTCCAGGTTGTAGGCGCTGTCCTCGCCGCTGCGCGCGCCGGCGCCCGACCATTCGGAATAGGCGGGCGGCGGTATTTCCGGCGGCGGCAACTTTTCGCAGCCGTCATCGGGGAAAACATTTTCCAGCTCGGTGCCGAGCCCCTCCTCCATCGACGAGCGGCTTGAGTTCGAGCGCCTCACAATTCCAGTCGGCGGGCTCGCCGGCGCTCTCCTCATTTTCGGAAGTTCCGCTTTCGGCTTCGGCGGCGGCGGGCGGCGCCTCGTCGTCGCTTGCCCGCTCAAGCAAGGGGTTCTTTTCCAGTTCGGTCTCGACATAGGAGGCGAGATCAAGGCTCGAGAGCTGCAGCAGCTTGATGGCCTGCATCAGCTGCGGCGTCATCACCAGCGCTTGACTCTGGCGGAACTCTAACCTCTGCGACAAAGCCATAGCGAATCCCAGTGGAAACTGGTCCGTTTCTTGCTTATTAATTGTTTATAGCAGGTTGGCTAGCAGCGCAGTGCTTACTTTGCAGTGCAACGTGCACAAATCTTGTGCACAATTGAGCGCGCCTAGAGTCGAAATTCCTCGCCCAAATAGAGCCGCCGCACATCCGGATTATTGACGATGTCGTCGGCGCGACCCTCCATCAGCACCTCGCCCGAATAGATGATGTAGGCTCGGTCGGTCAGGTCGAGGGTCTCGCGTACATTATGGTCGGTGATCAGCACGCCGATGCCGCGATTGGTCAGATGGCGCACCAGCGCCTGGATGTCGCCGACGGCAATCGGGTCGATGCCGGCAAACGGCTCGTCGAGCAGCATGTAGCTCGGCCGCGTAGCCAGCGCGCGGGCGATCTCGACGCGACGGCGCTCGCCGCCGGAGAGCGCGATGGCGGGAGTCTTGCGCACCCGGGCGATGTTGAACTCCTCGAGCAACGCGTTGAGATCGGCCTCGCGCCGGCGCCGGTCCGGCTCGACCACTTCGAGCACCGCGCGGATATTGTCCTCGACGTTGAGGCCGCGGAAAATCGAGGCCTCCTGCGGCAGATAGCCGATGCCGAGGCGGGCGCGCTGGTACATCGGTAGCGTCGTGACCTCGTAGCCGTCGAGCTCGATGCGGCCGCGATCAGCCGCGATCAGCCCGGTGATCATGTAGAACACGGTGGTCTTGCCGGCGCCGTTGGGGCCGAGCAGGCCGACCGCCTCGCCGCGCCGCACATAGAGCGTGACGCCCTTGACCACCGTGCGGCCGGCAAAGCTTTTTTCGACCCCGTGGGCGGCGAGATAACCGTGCCGCGCGGCATGTTGGCCGTCGGCGTCGCGGCGCGGGCGTGACGCGAGCCGCTGGGCAGCCGCATTGACATTGGCTTGGCGAGCCTGCGCGGGGGCCTGCGTCGCCGCGACCTGCTGCTGGGGGGCTTCCGCCGGCGACATCGCCCGGCGCCCCGGCGCCGGCCGGCGGCGAAACAGCGAGAGGATATTCACCGGGCTACCTCGCGGCGCATGGTCCGATCGGGCCCGCGCGCTGCTCCATCGATGGGCGTGGCCGGGCGCGGTACCTTAGCTGATTCCGCATCAATGGAATGGCTGCACCGGGATCGGCGAAGGCACCGGCCCCCGCGTATTGCCAACGCCGGCGCTGCCGGGCTGGAATAGCCCCTGCACACGGCCCTGGCCGTTCTTGCCCGATTCGACGCGCGACACACCAGTGGTCAGGTCGACCACCAGTTTGTCGCCCTTCAGCACGTTTTGCCCCTGCGTCATCACCACGTTGCCGGAGAGCGTCACAGTATTGGTTTCCATGTCGAACATGCCGAAATCGCCGGTGGCGGTCTGCTGCTTTTGCGTCACCACCACACCGCCGCGCGCTTCCAGCTTCTTGATGCGCTGCTGGCCGCCCGGCCCCGGATCGGCCGCCGCCACGCTTTTACTCTTGTCGCCGCCTTTGCCGTCCTGTTCGTAAAACACCACAAGCGACTTGCAGCGCATGCCGGTGTCACCTTGCGTGACGTGCACATTGCCGCTGAACGTCGCCACCTTGTCCTTGTCGCGGACTTCCAGCGTCGCCGCCTCGATATGCACCGGTTGATTGCGGTTCTGCGAAAAGCCCTGCAACGCATTAGGCGGGCCTTTCGACGGCTGCGCGTCGAGCGCGCCACCGGCTAGCAGCAGCGTGGCAAACGACAGCGACACAATGAGGCGCAGCATGCTCATCGCGCGCTCGCCTTGTCCTGCGATGCATCCGCGTTCTTGAGCATCAGCATCATATCGACGCCACCGCCGAACCGCACCAGATCGCCGGAATCGACGACCTCCAGCCGGTTGGCATTGAGCGTACCTTGCAACATTTTCACTTCCACCGGATGTTGCGACACCACGTTGCCTTTGCGGGTATCGATCAGCGCCTCGCTCAGCCGGCACTCATAGCCCGCGGACGACGTAAGCAGAATGTCTTGCAGCAGCTTGAGGGTCTCGGCTTTGGTGTCGTATATGCCGGTCGCTGCCGTCAATTGAATTGTGCCGTTGTCCTGTAATTGCATCTTGGCGCGGATGTCGTGCAACTCGACTATGTCCGGCTTGGTCACATCTTGCGACGCGGCGACCGCGCTCACCGAGTAGGCGCGGCCGTCGCGGGTAAAAGCGGAGAGGCGCGGCTGCTCCATGGTGATCTTGGTGCCGGAGACGACCAGGTTGCCGACATCGATCGGCAGCTTGGCGAGCATGCGCAGCGGATTGAAATAAGTCATCAAGGTCACGACGGCGAGCGCCAGCACCACCGCGAGCGGCAGCGCGATACGCATGATGCGCACCCACTGGCTGTGCCGGCGCGCGGCGCGGAAGGCGCGCTCGGCGCTGCCGCGGCTCATGGTCCAATAAGCGCGCTCCATCTGCGGATCGGGTTTGGCGGCGATCACACGCGTCATGCTTTGGTTCTTGTTTCGATTCTTGCCTGAAGCCGCACTGTCTCGTATCGGGTCACGGAAATTGCCTGACGCCCCGCCACGCAACATGCCGCACGAATATGGCCCGCGAACGGCAGAACCGGCACTGAAACCCACAAACAGACCAACAACTTAAACCGAATGCGAAAAGATGTCCTCGGCTGCCCAGCCAGCAAGATCGAGCCGCACCCGGTCGGGCAGAAAATTGAAGCAGGCCGTCGCCAATGCGCCGCGGTTCTCGCGCGCCAGCATGGCGTCGAGTTTTTCTTTCAGCGCATGCAGATGCAGCACGTCGGTCGCGGCATAGGCGACCTGCGCGTCCGTCAAGCCGTCGGCGCCCCAGTCTGACAATTGCTGCTGCTTGGACAGATCGACGCCGAGCAGTTCCTTCGCCAGATCCTTCAGGCCGTGCTTGTCCGTGTAGGTGCGGGCAAGCCGCGAGGCGATCTTGGTGCAATAGACGGGCTGCGCCATCACGCCGAAGGCGTTGAACAGCACGGCGACGTCGAAACGGCCATAGTGGAAAATTTTCAGAATCGATTTGTCGGCGAGAAGCTTTGCCAGATTCGGCGCCTGTTTCTGTCCGGCGGCGATCTGCACCACGTCGGCAGAGCCGTCGCCGGGCGAGAGCTGCACCACGCAGAGCCGGTCGCGGTGCGGATCGAGCCCCATGGTCTCGGTGTCGATCGCCACCGCCGCGCCCTTGTAGGCGTTGAGGTTCGGCAGGTCGCCGCGATGCAGGCGGATGGTCATTCGGCTACCCGGCATATCTGCGCATGATCTTGTCCGAAAACCGGTGCCCAATTTTCGGTATCATACGCTGGGAAAATTGGTGCCCAGGAGAGGACTCGAACCTCCACGGCTCTCACCGCTAGTACCTGAAACTAGTGCGTCTACCAATTCCGCCACCTGGGCTGGCCGGGACTAGGTACGGAGCCCGTTTCGGCTTGTCAATTGAAGCGCAATCGACGATTTGGCTCCCCTGTACAGGGGTGACCCGATCCTGTATCTGCCAGATTATCGACCCCTCACCGCCCGCGAGCGCGGAATGACCGCCAGAAGCAACGCTGAAACCCTCGTCACCGTCTATGGCGGATCGGGCTTTGTCGGCCGCCATGTGGTGCGGGCGCTGGCCCGCCGCGGATATCGCATCCGCGTGGCGGTGCGCCGGCCGGACCTCGCCTTTCACCTGCAACCGCTCGGCTGGGTCGGGCAGATCCACGCCGTGCAGGCCAATTTGCGCAATGCCGCCTCGGTGGAGGCGGCGGCGCGCGATGCGCATGTGCTGGTCAACCTGGTCGGCGTGCTCAAGGAAAGCGGACGGCAGCGCTTCGACACGGTGCATGCCTTCGGCGCCGAGCAGGTGGCGCTCGCCGCCAGCAATCATGGCACGGGCCTCGTGCATGTCTCGGCGATCGGCGCCGACGAGCAGTCGGCCTCGCACTATTCCCGCTCCAAGGCGGCGGGAGAGCGGCTGGCCTTGGCGGCACAGCCGCAGGCCGTCGTCATGCGCCCGTCGATCGTGTTCGGTCCGGAGGACGATTTCTTCAACCGCTTCGCCGCGCTTGCCCGCATGTCGCCGGCGCTGCCGTTGATCGGCGGCGGGCGCACGCGCCTCCAGCCGGTCTTCGTCGGCGACGTCGCCGAAGCGGTCTCGCAAGCCGTTGAAGGCAACGCGCGCGCCGGCACCATTTACGAACTCGGCGGGCCGGAAATCCGCACCTTCAAGCAGCTCATGCAATACGTGCTGGCGACCATCGAGCGCAAGCGGTTGCTGCTGCCGCTGCCGTTTTTCGTCGCCAAGCTCGACGCTTTGCTGCTGCAATTCATGCCGCCGCCGTTCACGCTCACCGGCGACCAGGTCGAACTGCTGCGCATCGACAATATCGTGTCGGACGCCGCCAAGGCGAATAGCCGCACGCTCGCCGGCCTCGGCATCGAGCCGGAGTCGATCGCGGCGATCGTGCCGGCGTACCTCTGGCGCTTCCGCAAGACCGGCCAGTTTCATAGCCGCACGGCTTAGCGCATGATCCCGAAAAGTGGGAACCGGTTTTCGGGAAAGATCATGCGCAAAAACTTGTAAGGCATAGCATGCCGGTCATCACCAATAACGACGATCTGCGCGAGCTTGCACGCCGCAAGATTCCCAAGGCGATCTTCGAATACGTCGATCACGGCTCCTACGACCAGATCAGCCTCAACGCCAATCGTAACGAACTCAAGGCCATCCGCTTTCGCCAGAAGGTATTGATCGATGCCGACAACCGCTCGCTCGACACGACGATGCTCGGCGAAAAAGTGTCAATGCCGGTCGCCATCGCGCCCACAGGCCTCACTGGCCTGGTCCACGGCGACGGCGAAATACTCGCCGCACGCGCCGCGGAAGCAGCCGGCATCCGCTACTGCCTCTCCACCATGTCGATCTGCTCGATTGAGGACGTGCACGCCGCTACCAAGGCACCATTCTGGTTCCAGCTCTACGTGTTCCGCGACCGCGGCTTCAGCGAAAGCGTGATCGAGCGCGCCAAGGCCGCCGGCTGCACGGCGCTGTTCCTCACCGTCGATCTGCCGCTGCGCGGCCAGCGCCACTGCGACATAAAGAACGGGCTGACGGTGCCGCCGCGGCTCACCATGAGCAACGCGCTCGACATCATGACAAAGCCGGTGTGGGCGCTGGGCGTGCTGATGGGCAAGCGCAAATCCTTCGGCAATATCGACGCCTATCTCAAGAACAAGGGTGGCATCTGGGCCGCCGGGCGCTGGGGCAATGACAATTTCGACAGGTCGCTCAACTGGGATGACGTTACCTGGATCCGCAAATTGTGGCCGGGCAAGCTGGTGCTGAAGGGCGTGCTCGACGCCGACGACGCGCGCCATGCCGCCGATCTGGGCGCCGACGCCATCGTCGTCTCCAACCACGGGGGCCGCCAGCTCGACGGCGCGCCGGCGACCGTTACCGTGCTGCCGCGTATCGCCGAGGCAGTCGGCGAGCGCATCGAGGTGCTGTTCGATGGCGGCGTCCGCTCGGGTCAGGACGTGCTCAAGGCGCTGGCGCTGGGCGCGCATGGCTGCCTGATCGGCCGGGCGTATCTCTATGGCCTCGCCGCCATGGGTGAAGCGGGCGTTACAAAGGCGTTGAGCCTGATCGGCGAGGAATTGAAAGTGAGCATGTCGCTCACCGGCGTGCGCGACGTCAAAGACATCACGCGCGATATCCTGTTCGATTACAGCGAAGACCGCCGCCGCAATATCTGAGTTTTTTGGCGCATGATCTTGTCCAAAAACCGGTTCCCACTTTTCGGGATCATGCGCTACAGATAATACAGCGCGAATATCGCCGCTGTGCCGACGACGATGCGCCACCAGGCAAACACCGCAAACGTGTGGCGCTGCACGTATCGCAGGAACGTCTTCACCACGATCCAGCCGAAGATGAACGAAAAGACAAAGCCGACGGCGATCGCCGTAATATCGGCGTGCGCAAGCTCGGCGCGGCTCTTGAACGCCTCGTAGGCGAAGGCGCCGACCATGGTCGGCATGGCCAGCCAGAAGGAAAATTCCGCCGCCGAGCGCCGGTCTGCGCCGAACAGCATGGCGCCGACGATGGTCGCGCCCGAGCGCGACACGCCGGGGATCATGGCAAGGCACTGGCAGACTCCAATGCCGAAATACATCGGCAGCGAGAACGAAGTCGACTCAAAATAGCGCGGCTTCAGGTCCATGCGGTCGACCCACAACAGTACAAACCCGCCGACGATGAACATGACGCAGACCACGCGCACATCGAACAGATGCGCCTTGATGGCGCTGGCCGCCAGCGCGCCGATTACCGCCGCCGGCAGGAAGGCAAGCAGCACGCCGATGATAAAGCGTGTCGCCGCCCATTCGCTGAACATGTGCGTCGCCAGCGACCAGAGGCGACCGAAATAAATGCTGAGCAGCGCCAGGATGGCGCCGAGCTGAATGAGTATGGCGAACGACTTGCCGAAGGAACTGTCGCCCCAGCCGAGGAAATGCTCCATCAGCAGGAGATGCCCGGTAGACGAAACGGGGAGGAACTCGGTGAAGCCCTCGACCACGCCCAGCACCGCCGCCTTGATGAGATCGAGATGCGGCCCCGCGAGGTGAACGGCGGCCGCCTTGATCGCGGTGAAATCCATGGGCTGCTCCGGGACATTGATTCGACTGCGGCGGGGAATTGCCTGCGGTCAGCGCTTTTGGCGCAACGTCGGAGCCTGAGCAACGAAAAAAAGCGTATTCGCGTCAATTTGCGTCGCGCCCTCGGCTTTCTATAGTGCTCGTCCGATTCTCTCCTCGCTTGTCCGGATCTCCATGCTGACGCTGCTGCAACACCCGCTCTGTCCGCTCTCGCGCTATGTGCGGCTGATCCTCAACGAATACGGGCTCGAGGCGCGGCTGGTGGAGGTACGGTTCTGGGAGCGGCGCGAGGAATTCCTGCTTCTTAATCCGGCGGGTGAAATCCCCGTGCTGGTGCAGGACGGCCAGCCACCGGTGCCTGGCGCGGCCATCATCGCCGAATATCTGCAGGAGACACATCCAGGCGCCGCCGAGCTGATGCCAGCAGCCCCGTTGCAGCGGGTCGAGGTGCGGCGGCTCTCCGGCTGGTTTAACGACAAATTCCATGCCGAGGTGAGCGGCCCGCTGGTCAGCGAGCGCGTCTACAAGCGCTACATGACGCGCGAACAGGGCGGCGGCCCGCCCGATACCGATGCCTTGCGGGCGGCGCGCGCCAATATCCGCTATCATTTGGCCTATATCGGCTGGCTGGTGGGAACGCGCGATTGGCTGGCCGGCGAGCGGTTGAGCTACGCTGATCTTGCCGCGGCCGGTCATCTGTCAGCCGCCGATTACCTGGGCGAAGTGCCGTGGAGCGAAAACGAAGCAGCGAAAAACTGGTACGCGCGGGTAAAGTCGCGCCCATCGTTTCGTCCGATTCTGACCGACACGCTGGCCGGACTGCCGGCGGCAAAAAACTACGCCAATCTGGATTTCTGACCGACCCAGCTCGCATCAAGGCGGCGCTCATTGAGCAGGCGCGGGCGCGCGGTTTCGACGCCTGCGGCGTCACGCGGCCCGATGCGGGTCCGGAAGCTAAAGCGCGGCTCGAACGCTTCCTCGCCGAAGGCGCACATGGCGACATGGTGTGGATGGCAACGACCGCCGCGCGCCGCACCTCGCCTTTGGCGATGTGGCCGCAAGTGCGCTCGGTGATCATGCTGGGGATGACTTACGGCCCCGACGAGGACCCGCTGGCGATCCTTGCGCGCCGCGACCGCGCCGCCGTCTCGGTCTATGCCAAGGGCGAGGACTATCACGAGCTGCTTAAGTCGCGGCTAAAGGACGTCGCGCGCTGGCTCATCGTCAGCGCCGGCGGCGAGGTGAAGGTGTTCGTCGATACCGCCGCGGTGCTGGAAAAGCCGCTGGCGGAAAAAGCCGGGCTCGGCTGGCAGGGCAAGCACACAAATCTGGTGTCGCGACAATATGGTTCCTGGCTGTTTCTCGGCTCGATCTTCACCACGCTCGACCTGCCTACCGACGAAGCCGGGAGCGACGCCTGCGGCACCTGCCGCGCCTGTCTCGATGTCTGCCCGACCGCGGCATTTCCCGAACCCTACCGGCTCGATGCGCGACGCTGCATTTCTTATCTGACGATCGAGCACAAGGGCCCGATCCCGCGCGAATTGCGCACAGCAATCGGCAACCGCATCTATGGCTGCGACGATTGCCTCGCCGTCTGCCCGTGGAACAAATTCGCCGCGCAAGGACGCGAGGCGAAACTTGCCGCACGCGAGACTTTGCGTGCGCCCGCACTCACCGATCTCGCGCGGCTCGACGATGCGCAATTCCGTGCACTGTTTGCCAGGACTTCAATCAAGCGCACCGGCCGCGACCGCTTCGTGCGTAATGTGCTCATCGCCATCGGCAATTCCGGCGATGCGTCGCTGGCGGCAGAAGCCGAGCGCCTGCTGGACGATGCTTCGCCCTTGGTGCGCGGCGCCGCGGTGTGGGCGTTGTCGCGGCTCACGCCGCGCGCAAAACTTTCAGAACTGAAGAAATCCGACAGCGATTCATCAGTGAATGATGAGTGGGCCGCGGCACTCGCCTAGAATTCCTTCACCGCCGCGATCAACCGCTCGATATCTTCCGGGCGCGACAGCCGGTGATCGCCGTCCTTGATCAGCGTCAGCACCACGTCGTCGCGGGCAAAGCACGACACCAGTTCTTGCGCGTGCCGCCACGGCACGTCGGGGTCCTGCGCGCCTTGCAGAATGTGCACTGGGCAGCCGGTCTCGATCAGCCCGCCAAGCATGAGATGCTTGCGCCCCTCCTCGATCAGTCGCTTGGTGATCGGATAAGGCTCCTCGGAATATTGCGACGGCCGCATCCAGGCGCCCTTCTCCTCGATCTCGCGTTTGATGTCGTCGGGGAACTGCTTCCACATCAGCTCCTCGGTGAAGTCCACCGCCGGCGCGATCAGCACCATGCCGGCGAGCGGCGCCGCCGTCCTATCCTTGCGCAGCGCCCGCGCCAGCAACAATGCCAGCCAGCCGCCCATCGACGAACCGACGACGACCTGCGGCCCTTTGGTGAATTGCTGGTAAACCGCGAGGCTTTCCTCGAGCCAGCGGCCGATCGTCCCGTCGGTGAATTCGCCGCCCGATTTGCCGTGCCCGGAATAGTCGAAACGCACGTAGGCACGACCTTCCCGGCCTGCCCATTCGTCCAGCGACGCCGCCTTGGCGCCCTTCATGTCGGACTTGAAGCCGCCCAGCCAGAACAGGCCGGGCACGCCATGCCGCGCCGCATCATGACTCTTGCCCTCGCGCACACGCACGGCGATTGTCCGTGCTGGCGGGGGTGATTCGATTCGCAAGGATTTCAGGCGGGATTCGCTCATGCGCACTTCGGCGAGACAGGCCATGACGGTTGATCGGGATCGCGATCCGTTTTCGCCGCAAGGCGGGCCGGAGCGCAAGGGGGCCAACTCGAACCGGCCCCGAGTCAAGCCGCGCTCGCTCTCCGGCGCCACCATTCTGCAACTGGTGCCGGCGTTGCGCGACGATCCGGCAAGTCACGCTGCGATCGATATCGCGCTCACGTTGCTGCAGTCGGGAGCCCGCGCCATCGTCGCCGGCGAAGGCGGCCCGCTGGTCGGCGAACTGCGCGCCTTCGGCGGCGAATGGCTGCCGATGGCCAACGACACCGCCAACCCGCTGCGCATCCACGGCAACTCCGGCAAGCTCTCGCAACTCATCGCGTCCGAGCGCATCGACATCATTCACGCGCAATGCGCTGGCGCCGCCTGGAGCGCCATCGCCGCCACCGACCGCATGCCGGTCTTTCTCGTCACCTCGTTTCCCGATCGCCTTACCGCCAATTCCTGGCCGGGTACGCTGATCCGCCGCTCGCTCGCGCACGGCGATCGCGTGATCGCACCGTCGAGCTTCGTGTCGCGAGCGATGATCGAGCGCCACAGGATTGCGCCCGAGCGCATCACCGTCATCCCGCGCGCGGTGGACATCACCGCGTTCAGCCCGGTGGCGATCAACGTCGAGCGCGTCGCGGCTTTGCGCCGTGCCTGGGGGATCCTCCCGCAATTGCGCGTCGTGCTGGTGCCGGGCCGCGTCGTGCCGTGGAACGGACAGATGGAGATGGTTGATGCGGCGCGGCTGATGGTCGCCGGAGGCAACCGCAACGTCGTCTTCGTTTTCGCCGGCGATGACCGCGTCGAGCCGCGCTACACCAAGGCGCTGCGCCGCCGCGCGCGTTTGCAAGGCATCGATACGCTCTGCCGTTTCGTCGGCCACTGCCCGGATATGCCGGCTGCGCTCGCCGCCTCCGATGTCGTGGTCGTGCCGGCGCTCAATCCGCCGCTATCGGGGCGCGCCGCAGCCGAGGCGCAGGCCATGGGCCGCCCGGTGGTGGTGACAACCGTCGGCATGCTGCCGGAATATATGCTGGGGCCCCCGCGCATGCCCGACGAACTGCGCACCGGCTGGCTGGTGCGGCCGGGCAATGTCGCAGATCTTGCGCGCGCGGCCAGCGCGGCGCTGAGCCTCAACACGACTGCTTACGAGGCACTGGGCGCGCGGGCGCGGCAGTTCGCCGAGTTCATGTTCTCGCCGCAGAGCGTTGCGGACGCCATCCGCGGGGTCTATACGTCGCTGTTGGCACGCGACGCCTGAGTTCGTGGGGACTTTGCGTCAATGTCGAGTTTTTCCGCGTCAAGAATTCCGGCTCCCAAGCAGCATCAGTTTCCGGCCTCTGACGGCAACCGGCACCGCCACGGCATCAACCAAACGCGGGATCCGATCGGCGCGTTGATTGTCGTGCCGACGCTTGATGTCGGCGCCGCCGACGCCGGTGCAGTCGCGCTGGCGCGGATTCTCAGCCAGGCCGGTCATCGTGCCACCGTCGTCTCCCGTCCCGGACGTCTCGCCGCCGACGTCACCGCGGCCGGTGCTGAATTCATTCCGCTCAATACGGCTGGCAACAATCCAGTCACGATCGTGCGCAACGCCGTGGCGTTGATGCGTATCGCGCGCGCGCGGCAATGCGACGTCATTCACGCGCATGGCCGCGCCGCGGCCTGGAGCGCCTTCCTCGCCGCGCGGCTTGCCGGCTTGCCGTTCGTCACCACCTGGTACAAGGGATTTCGCGAGCAGAATATCTTCAAGCGCCTGTATAACGGCGTCATGGCGCGCGGCGACCGCGTGATCGCGGCGAGCGAGCAGATCGCGCAACTGATCAATGACCGCTACGGCACGCCGTGGGAACGCATCGTGGTCCTGCCGTGCAGCATTAACTTCGAGCGTTTCGATCCGGCCCACATCACGCGCGAGCGTGTCGAGGCGCTGCGGCGGGGCTGGGGCGTCAAGCACGACACCAAGGTGATCGTGGTGGTCGGCCGCATCCTGCGCCGCAAGGGACATCATGTGATGGTGCGCGCGGCGCAGCGGCTCAAGGAGATGGGGTTTAAGGATTTTCTCTGCGTCTTTGTCGGCGAAGACCGCGGCGCTACGCATTACACCGGCGATTTGTGGGATCTGGTGCTGGCGACAGGCACCATGGATGTGATCCGCATGGCGGCTCCGGTCGCCGACATGCCGGCGGCATATGCGGCCGCCTCGGTCGTAGTTTCGGCGGCGGTACAGCCGGAGGGTCTGCAGCGTTCGATCCTCGAAGCGCAGGCCATGGCGCGGCCGGTCATCATTTCCGATCTTGCCGCAGGCGCCGATGTCGTGCTGACCGCGCCGACGGTGCCGGAAGGCCGCGTCACCGGCTTGCGCTTTGCCGCGGGCGACGATGCGGCGCTGGCCGAGGCGCTGGTACGGCTATTCGCGATGCCGGAGCCCACGCGCCGGGCCATGGGTGCGCGCGGCCACGGCTGGGTCTGCACTCATTTCGAGCCGGTGGCGGTCGCCGAGCAAACGCTCAGGCTCTATGCCGAGATCACCGGCCGGGCCAAGGTCCCGGCTATGGTCCGGCAACGCCAGCGTTATTAATTTGAGCAATCTGAAGCATTTGGCGCTGGTTTGCGGCGATTTCAACGATTGCAAATACGATTCATTGGCAAAGCCGCGGGAACTGCGTTGACTTATTCGCAGTTTCTACCAATCTTTCCCTTGTCCGAGGTGCGCGAGCGCACACGGATTGTCGCAACAGCATGAGGAGAGCAAACCCATTCGTCGTCCGATGAAGTCCGCGCTGCCCGCCCAGAAGGACGGCCCGCGCATCAACGAGGAGATCCGCGCCCGAGAGGTTCAGCTGATCGACAATACCGGCGACAACAAAGGCGTCGTCGAAACGCAAGCCGCCCTGGCTATGGCGGTCGCAGCGGGGCTCGATCTTGTCGAGATCGCCCCAAACTCCAATCCGCCTGTCGCGAAAATCCTGGATTACGGCAAGTACAAATTCCAGGCGCAGAAAAAAGCGGCGGAAGCCCGAAAAAAGCAGAAAGTCGTCGAGATCAAGGAGATCAAGCTCCGGCCGATGATCGACGACCACGACTATGACGTGAAGATGCGCTCGATGAAGCGCTTCTTCGAGGAGGGCGACAAGGTCAAGATCACCTTGCGCTTCCGCGGCCGCGAAATGGCGCACCAGGAGCTCGGCTACAAGTTGCTCAATCGCGTGAAAGAAGACACCGCGCCGATGGCCAAGATCGAATCAGAACCGCGCTTCGAAGGACGGCAGATGGTGATGCTGCTGGCGCCGCGCTAGCCCGCTCCGCGCTTGCAAGCGCCGCTCGCGAATTGCGCGGGCGGCGCTTTTCATTTCACCGGCGGCGCGCTTCCCAATGGCCGGAGCAGGCGCCGTCCTTGCCGGCGCCATGCCAGCCGCCCGAGCCGCCGCGCCGCGCCAGGCGGCCGGTGCCTCTGGCGCCCTCGTCGAAGCGGCTGATCTCGACGGCGATCATCGTCGTCGTGACGCCTCGCATTCCCAAGAACCTCCCAAATGATGCCCGGTCTCGTTCGGCCAGCGCCGAAACGGCCCCCCGACGACGGGCTGTACCGTGAATCTCGATTTTGTCGAAAGATTCGAGGTTAAAGTGTCGAATTTCGGACGGTTGCAAGGAGCGGTCGCCTCTGCCATAACGCCGCCCTCTCGTCGCCCGGCCAGTAAGGGCTGCCGTGGCGGCGATTAACGCTCAATTCCGAGCACCAGGCTCAAAAGCAATTGTCTTTTCGAGCACGAACCGGCCCGCGCGGGCTTGCCCGCAATCGCGCCGTTGATGGAGAGCAAAATGCCCAAGCTGAAGACCAAATCGGGCGCCAAAAAGCGCTTCAAGATCACCGCGTCGGGCAAGGTGAAATACCAGCAGTCCGGCAAGCGCCACGGCATGATCAAGCGGACCACCAAGACGATCCGCGAGCATCGCGGCACGGCCGTGCTGTTCAAGACCGACGGCGACAAAATCAAGAAATACTTTCTGCCCAACGGCTGAACCGTATTTCGCCAGCGGCGTCCTCGCCGCTCCCCTTGATCATTCGCACGAACTGCCGAAAGAACCGTCAGGAGATTTGTCATGGCCCGCGTCAAACGTGGCGTCACCTCACACGCCAAGCACAAGAAAGTCTACAAGGCCGCCAAGGGCTATTACGGCCGCCGCAAGAACACCATCCGTATCGCCAAGCAGGCGGTGGAGAAGGCAAACCAGTACGCCTTCCGCGACCGCAAGCGGCGCAAGCGCACCTTCCGCGCGTTGTGGATCCAGCGGCTCAACGCGGCGGTGCGCCCGTTCGGCCTCAACTACAGCCGCTTCATCGCCGGTCTGGCCAAGGCCGGGCTGGTGGTCGACCGCAAGGTGCTGTCCGATCTCGCCATCCGCGAGCCGGCTGCGTTCCAGGCGATCGTGGACAGGGCAAAGGCCGCTCTGCCGGCGTGAGGCTTTCCCGCCATGATGACGCTGAAGGAACGCGCACTTTATCACCAGATCCATCCGCTCAAGCTGGCGATCGATGTTCTGGCGTCGGTCGTGTCACTGTATTTTTTCTGGCAGCACCAGGCGGTACTTGGATTCGCGCTGCACTTCCTTCCGCCGTTGATTGTGTCGGGTCTGCTGATGCGCTACGGCGCGCTTGAGCCTTATCGGAACTCTTCGCTCGGCCGTTACGTCGCCGGCAACATGACGCGCACCATCGAGGGTGTGCGCCTGTTCGGCGATCTGGTGACGATCCTCGGCGCCTGGTCGCACGATTGGCTGCTGATCGCGGCCGGCTTTGTCGTGGTGATTGGCGCCTGGTGCAACGGCTTGCTGCCTTCGAGAACGCGGCGCAAAAGCAATGGCTGATACCGCACAACTTGAGGCTCAACTTCTGGCCGGCGCCGCCGCGGCGAACGATGAAGCGGCGCTGGAAGCGTTACGCGTTGCGGCATTGGGCAAGAGAGGCTCGATCACGGCGCTGCTCAAAACGCTCGGCGCGATGACGCCGGACGAGCGCAAGGTGCAAGGGCCGGCAATCAACGGGTTGAAGGACCGCGTCACCGCGGCGATTGCGGCGCGCAAAGCGTCGCTCGGCAATGCCGCGCTCGACGCCCACCTCAACACCGAGACCATCGATGTGACGCTGCCGGTGCGCGAATCTCCGGCGGAAATCGGCCGCGTGCACCCGATCACGCAGGTGACGGAGGAGCTGACCGCCATCTTCGCCGATATGGGCTTTGCGGTGGCGGAAGGCCCCGATATCGAGACCGACGATTACAACTTCACCAAGCTGAATTTCCCCGAAGGCCATCCGGCGCGGGAAATGCACGATACCTTTTATTTCCCGCCGAAAACTGACGGCTCGCGGTTGTTGCTGCGCACGCACACCTCGCCGGTGCAGGTGCGCACGATGCTGACGCAAAAGCCGCCGATCCGCGTCATCTGCCCAGGCCGAACCTACCGCTCGGACAACGACCAGACGCACACGCCAATGTTCCACCAGGTTGAGGGCCTCGTCATCGACAAAGACTCGCATCTCGGCCACCTGAAATGGATTCTGGAGGAATTCTGCAAGGCCTTCTTCGAGGTTGACAGAGTCAAGATGCGCTTTCGCCCCTCGTTCTTTCCGTTCACCGAGCCGTCGCTGGAAGCGGACATCCAGTGCAAGCGCGACAAGGGCGAGATTCGTTTCGGCGAGGGCGAGGACTGGCTGGAGATTTTGGGCTGCGGCATGGTGCATCCCAACGTGATGAAGAATTGCGGCCTCGATCCAGACGAGTACCAGGGCTTTGCCTGGGGCATGGGGATCGACCGCATCGCCATGCTCAAATACGGAATGCCGGATCTGCGTCCCTTCTTCGAAGCGGACGTGCGCTGGCTCGCGCATTACGGCTTCCGCCCGCTCGATTTCCCCACGCTCGCCGGGGGATTGAGCCCGTGAGAAATTTGAGGCTCCGCACAACTGCGCCGCAGGCACAGCCTGTTCCCTCCCCCCGCTTGCGGGGGAGGGTTAGGGAGGGGGCTGTGAACAGCGTCCCCAAACAACCGGTGTGGCAAGTTTCAAAAAAGCTGCGCTTACGAGCGCGGTCACTCCGTCGCGATTCAACTGTTGTTGAGCAACTTATTTGGAGACCGTTGCGCGCTCATCGATTGAACGGCGCGAGCTTTCGGCGGCAAGCTCCGATTGGGCCTTACGTTGTAGATTTTGTCTGTCATGCAGCCAATTTGATTGTGGAGCTCGACGGCGGTCAGCATTTTGAAAAAGAGCAACTGAAGCGCGACGCTCGCCGCGACGCATTCCTTACATCCAAAGGCTTTCGGGTTCTCCGTTTCAACAATCATGACGTGATGACGAGCCCGCGCGATGTTGTCGAAAATATCGCCGCCGCGCTTGTAAGTACCCCCTCCCCAACCCTCCCCCGCAAGCGGGGGAGGGAGCCCGCTGCGGCACATGGAGGGGCGTCATGAAATTAACTTTGCCCTGGCTCAAGGAACACCTCGACACCGACGCTTCGCTCAGCGAGATCGTCGACAAGCTCACCACGATCGGGCTCGAAGTCGAACGCGTCGAGGACAAGGCGGCGCTGCTCAAGTCGTTTGTGATCGCATCCGTTATCTCCGCCGAAAAGCATCCGAACGCCGACCGCTTGCGCGTCTGCATGGTGGACACCGGGACTGGCCAACCGATTCAGGTCGTCTGCGGCGCGCCCAACGCGCGCGCCGGCATGAAGGGCGTGTTCTCGGCGCCCGGCCTCTTCATCCCCGGCAAGAACATGACGCTCGCCGTCGGCACCATCCGCGGCATCGAAAGCCGCGGCATGCTGATGTCGGAAGCCGAACTTCAGATTTCCGACAATCACGACGGCATCATCGATCTGCCGGCCGACGCGCCGGTCGGCAAGAGCTACGCCGACTGGGCGGCGCTTTCCGAACCGGTGATCGAGATCAACCTCACGCCCAACCGGCCCGACTGCACCGGCGTCAACGGCATCGCCCGCGATCTAGGCGCGACCAGCATCGGCACGTTCAGGGACCGCGCGGTGAAGTCGGTGGCGGGCACCTTCCCCTGCCCGGTCAAGGTGACGATCGACGCAGCCCCATTGTGCCCAGCCTTCGGGTTGCGCCTCGTGCGCGGGGTCAAAAACGGCCCCTCGCCCGACTGGCTGCAGAAGCGGCTCACGGGCATTGGCCTGCGTCCCATCAACGCGCTGGTCGATATTACCAATTTCATCACTTACGACCGCGGGCGACCGCTGCATGTCTTCGACGCCGCCAAGGTGCATGGCAATCTCAGCGTGCGCCGTGCCCGAATCGGCGAGACGCTCAATGCGCTCGACGGCAAAACCTACGCACTCGACGAGGCGATGTGCGTCATCGCCGACGAAAAGGGCGTTGAATCGCTGTCCGGCATCATGGGCGGCGAGGCGACCGGCTGCGACGAGCAAACGACGGATGTGCTGATCGAGTCGGCGCTGTGGAACGAGCTCAACGTCGCGCAGACCGGGCGCAAGCTCGGCATCAATTCCGACGCGCGCTATCGCTTCGAGCGCGGCGTCGATCCGGCCTTCACGGTGCCGGGGCTCGAGCTGGCGACGCAGATGGTCATGGAACTTTGCGGCGGCACACCGTCGGAGATCGTCATGGCCGGCGATCCGACGCCGAAGGAAAAAGTCATCGACTTCCCGATGGGCGAATTGCCTCGGCTCACCGGCCTCAAGCTACCAGTTTCCGATGTGCGCCGCGTGCTGGCAAAGCTCGGCTTCTTCGCCGCCGGCCAGGGCGAGAAGGTGAAAGTCGCGGTGCCGTCATGGCGGCCCGACGTTGAGGGCAAGGCCGACATCGTCGAGGAACTCGTGCGCATCGTCGGTGTCGATGCTGTGCCGGCGGCGGCGTTTGCGCGCGGCGAGCATGCGCGCAAGCGCGTGCTGACACCGATCCAGAATCGCACGCGCAAGGCCAAGCGCGCGCTGGCTGCGCGCGGCTTGACCGAAGCGGTGACCTGGTCGTTTGTTGCAAAGCGCGAGGCCGAACTGTTCGGCGGTGGCGCCCCGACGCTGGCACTCGCCAACCCGATCGCCGCGGAACTGTCCGACATGCGGCCGAGCCTCATTCCTGGCCTCATCATGGCAGCGCAGAAGAACGCGGACCGTGGCTTTGCCGATGTGGCGCTGTTCGAAGTCGGACAGATCTTCAAGGGCGACCGGCCGGAGGATCAATTGACCGCCGCCACCGGCTTGCGCCGCGCGCTCGCCGCGTCAACCGGCATCGGCCGCCACTGGTCGGGCAGCAAGCCGGTCGATGCCTTCGACGCCAAAGCCGACGCCTTAGCCGTGCTCGCCGCCGCAGGCGCGCCGATGCAGGCCTTGCAGGTCGTGCCCGGTGGGCCGGCCTGGTTCCACCCCGGCCGTTCCGGCACTATTCAGATTGGTCCGCAGAATATTCTCGGCCATTTCGGCGAGCTGCATCCGCGCGCGCTGGAAGCGCTGAACGCTGAAGGACCGCTGGTCGCCTTCGAAGCAATCCTGGAAAAAATCCCCGAGTCCAAGGCGAGGCCGACCAAGGCGAAGCCGATGCTGGAATTGTCGTCGTTCCAGCCGGTCGAGCGCGATTTCGCTTTCGTCGTCGAGCGCAATGTGAAAACCGCCGACATCGTGCGCGCGGCGCAAGGCGTCGACAAGAAGCTGATCACGAACGTCACCGTGTTCGACGTCTACGAGGGCGCTGGTATAGAGCCGGGCAAGAAGTCGATCGCCATCGCGGTCACCATGCACCCGCGCGAGAAGACCATGACCGACGCGGAGATCGACGCGCTCGGGGCCCGCATCGTCGCCGAGGTCGGCAAGAAGACCGGCGGCGTGCTGCGCGCTTAAGTCTTTGCATGGTTTCCGTTTGATTGACGCAACGGCCGCGATCGCAGGAATCATGGCTAACATTTGGTAACGCCGGTATCCCGGTGAACTAAATTGCAATGAGTTACCGTTAGCTTGCCGCCAGCAAAGACGCACGCAGGAAAAAGCGCGCTGCAGGGGAAGCACCGGGCAATGAGCTTTGTCGCCGATCGCGTTGGGCGCGTTCTCGCCCACTATCTGGAAAAGCCGGCGCAGGGCTACGAGCCGTTCACGCCGACCGACCCCGAAGCGTTGCGCGCGACGCTGCAGCCCGGCGACGTGTTGCTGGTCGAAGGGAACAACCACATTTCCGGCGTCATCAAGTATCTCACGCAGTCGACCTGGTCGCATGCCGCTCTTTATGTCGGTCCGATCGGCGACCGCGTCACCGCCGACGGCGAGCCGCTGGTGCTGGTGGAGGCCAATATCGGCCAGGGCGTCGTCGCGGCGCCGCTGTCGAAATATATCCGCTACCACACGCGCATCTGCCGGCCGACGAAACTGACCGCCGCCGACCGCGCGCGCGTCTGCGCTTACGCGGCGGAACGCATCGGCTTCGACTACGACCTGAAAAACATCATCGACCTGATGCGTTATCTGTTTCCGCTGCCGGTGCCGCAGCGCTGGCGCCGGCGCATGATGGCGCTAGGCTCCGGCAACCCGACGCGCATCATCTGTTCGGCGCTGATCGCGCAGGCCTTCGAGAACGTGCGCTATCCGATCCTGCCCAAGGTGACGCTGATGGAAAGCGAGCAGGCGCGGGAGGAAATTCTGGAGATCCGCCACTCCTCGCTCTACGCGCCGCGCGACTTCGACATCTCGCCCTATTTCGAGGTGGTGAAGCCGACTTTGGTGCGTGGCTTCGACTACAAGGCCATGGCCTGGGCCGACAAGCCCGCCCCTGACGCCGACGAATTGGTGACGTTGGTGCCGGTGGAGACCGAGGCGCTTGAGGACGCCACGCCGTCGCGGGCGGTCTGACCGCCGGGCTTGCCGTGCGGCCTGCGCGACCTTAACTCTCTGCGCATGATCGGCGCAGCCGGCAAAGCCTTCGCGGACCTGTTCACTCAAGCCTTGCGCCGCGTGCTGCTGAAATCCATCGGCCTTGCGCTGCTGTTGATCATCATCATCAGCCTCGGCCTCAATCACGTCATCGCCGGCTTCACCGAGCTCGGCGCCACCTGGGCCGAGCAGACCACCGGCTTTGCCCCGCATGCCGCCTGGTCGGCGCTCGCTTTTGTGCTTTCGGTCATAGCTGGCCTCGGCATTGTCACCGGCGCGCTGTTCCTGATGCCGGTGGTCACCGCCTTTGTCGGCAGCTTTTTTGTCGACGAAGTCGCCGACGTGGTCGAACGCGAGCACTATTCGGCCGAGCCGCCGGGCCACGCGCTGCCGTTTTTCCGCGCGCTGATCGAGGGCATCAAGATCGCGCTGCTCGCGCTGATCGTCTATCTCTGCGCGCTGCCATTCATATTCTTTGCCGGCCTCGGTGTGGTCATTCTGTTTCTGGCCAACGCCTATCTGCTCAGCCGCGAATATTTCGAGCTTGCCGCCATGCGCTTCCATCCGCCGCATGACGCCAAGGCGATGCGCAAGAAAAATTCGACCTTTGTTTTTCTCTCCGGGCTCATCATCGCGGGGTTCGTGTCGATCCCGGTACTCAATCTGGCGACGCCGATTTTCGCCATGGCCTTCATGGTGCACGTGCACAAAAACCTGTCGGGCACGCGGCCGGAACTGATAGAGCCGAAGCGATAAGGCCGAAATCCCGCCGGCCGTCACCGGCAGGCAGCATAGCCAAGCTTGATGATCGTGCTGCCGGGGATCATCTTGAATTCGTTGGTTTCCATCATGTGATGATCGCGAATGTAACTCTGCAACGCGGAGTCATACGACGATATCATCACGCTGGTCTGCCGCGGGTCGACATCGCTGCTGCCTTTGCCGGGGTGGAAATAGAATCGCGAGCCGGGGCTCACGCAAACGCTTCGTATGCTGAGAAACATCGTACAGGCCGACTTGCAGGTGCCGGTGATCGGAAACCGTTCGCCCGTTGAATTGTAGTGATTGATTACCGGAAAGAAGTTGCTGAATTTTCCACCGTTTTGATACTTCGCCATGTCGAAGGCGAGCGCGGATGAAGGCGCGATGGCCGACAGCACGATAGCGACGCCGCCAAATAATCTGCTATAAATCATCTTGTCAGCCTTTTTTCCGCAGATCGATGACGCGCTTGGCCTTGCCAGCCGAGCGCTCGACCGAGCCGGGCTTGACCGTCTTCACCTCCGCGCTCACCCCGATCATGCTCTTGATGTGATGGGCGAGATCGCGGCCGCTCTTCGCCCAGTCCGCCTCCGGCGTGCCCGGCCGCGCCTCGACCAGCACGGTCATGCTATCGAGGCGTTCGGCGCGCCTGAGTTCGATGGCGAAATACGGCGATACCCGCTCGTCCTTGAGGATGATCGCCTCGATCTGGCTGGGAAACACGTTGACGCCGCGGATGATCATCATGTCGTCGGAGCGGCTGATCACTCTTTCCATGCGGCGCATGCTGCGCGCCGTGCCGGGCAATAGCCGCGACAGATCGCGCGTGCGATAGCGGATCACCGGCATCGCCTCTTTGGTGAGCGAGGTGAACACCTGCTCGCCGACCTCGCCGTCGGGCAGCACCTTGCCCGTCTGCGGATCGATCACTTCCGGATAAAAATGATCCTCCCAGATGGTACAGCCGTCCTTGGTCTCGATGCATTCGCTGGACACGCCCGGGCCGATGACCTCCGACAGGCCGTAAGTATCGACGGCGTGCATGTCGAACGCCTCCTCGATTTCCGCGCGCATGGCGGTGGTCCACGGCTCGGCGCCGCACATGGCGATCTTGAGCGAACTCTTGCGCGGATCGAGCGCTTGCGTGCGGAATTCATCAAGGATCGCAAGCAGATAACTCGGCGTGACGAAGATGACGTCCGGCTTGAAATCCTCGATGAGTTTAACCTGCCGCTCGGTCATGCCGCCGGAGGCCGGCACGACGGTCATGCCAAATTTTTCCGCGCCGTGGCGAAAGCCGAGCCCGCCGGTCAACAATCCGTAGCCGTAGGAATTCTGCGCCAGCATGCCCGGGCGGCAGCCGGCGGCGCGCATGCCGCGCGCGATCAGGCCGGCCCAGGTCTCGATGTCGCGCCGGCTGTAGCCGACGACCGTTGGTTTTCCAGTCGTGCCCGACGAGGCGTGCACGCGCAGCAATTCTTCGCGCGGCATGGCCATCAGCGCGAACGGATATTTCTCGCGCAGCTCGGCTTTTGTCGTGAAGGGAAACCTGCGCAGGTCGTCGAGCGTTTTCAGATCGTCGGGATGCATGCCGGCGGCGTCGAAGACCTCCTTGTAATGCGCGACGTTTTTGTAGACGTGGGCCAGCGTCCATTGGAGACACTTAAGCTGCAGCGCCGAAATCTCGTCGCGCGAAGCGGTCTCGATCGATTTCGAAAGTATCGCGGCGCGGCGTGAGATCGACGCCCTTAACCGTTAGCCCTGGCATTTCCCGTCTCGACTATATTATTCTGTTCGCCGCGTTCCAGTGTTTTTCCAGATTGGCGATTAGCGCAGGCGAGAAATGGCAATAGGCCTGCTCGCGGGCATAGACCGCCATGTACTTGCGGAACGTATCGAGTGGCTCCTCGCCGACGCGCAAGGCGCGCCGGTTGCCGACGGCGCTGACGACGCCGGAACTCGTGAAATCCTCGCAAACTTTCATCGTGGCCTGCTCGACCTCGCCCGGCGGCACGATCATGTCACAGATCATGCGGCCTTCCGGACTGGCGCAGTCAAAGTGGCGGCCCATCAGGATCGCCTGTCGCGCGGCGCGCGGGCCGACGAAACGTGGCAACCGCAAATTCGCCGCGCCCGGAATAATACCCTCCTTGCGCGCTGGCAGCCTCATGTAGGCATCGCTTCCGGAAACAACGTAATCCATCACCAAGAGATACTGGCAACCGCCGCCGATGGCGAAGGTGTCGAGCTGGGCCACCCAGGGCTTTTCGCGGGTGCCACCATAGACTTCGTCCGGACTGGCGCTGCCCATGGCGAGCCCACGCAGCATCTTGTTGACGACGCCCATGTCGCGGCGGATGTACCAGAGATAGGGAATCTTCCCGCGATAAAGATGGGTGAGATTGATGCCGGCGGAAAAAATCTTGCGGCCCTTGTATTTCGGGTGATCGACGACATCGCCGCGCAGCACGCAGATTTCGCTCGTCGGATCGAAAAGCGCCACATCGGCGGCGGTTTCCGTGTCATCGAGCGTGTCGTCATCTTCCGCGTTGAGGAACCGAGGGTTTTTTACCGTGACCACCGCCGCCTTGCCCAACCGCTCGACGCGCGACGGACCGAAATCGATCAGGCCGTTCTTGATGAATTCGCCGCCGCGATCGAGAGCCTCCTCCTTTGGAAGCAGCATCGCATGGCAAAGGTGGGTGCCGGTATCGCGCAGCGCCAAAATCTGCGCCAAGAAGATTCCCTGATCGATCTCGATGCCGTCCTTTTCGCTTTGCATCACACCGGATTCGGCGGCGACTTGCTTCGGCGTGGGCGTCAGGCCGGGCACAAGCCTAGAAGCGTCATAAACAATGTCGTCGACGCGGACAAAGTTTGCAAGATTCCTTGTGAGCTTGCGATAGACCGTCTCGGCATGATACTTCAAAAATGCCTCGCGCACCTGACGGCAAGCGGACAAAATGAAATCGGCCGCCACCTGCTGCGGCGGTGAGCGCCGAGGTTTCTTTGGCAGCTTCGCCAGCAGATCCGCGCCGCCGCGCCAAATTCTCGCGCCGGCCGTCGCGTCGCGCTTGAAATTTCCGCTAAAGCGCAACGGCCCCAGCTTTGTCCAAGCCGCAGTCGCTTTCGCAGGCAACCCGGCATCATGCAGACAATCTATCTGTGTTTGACGGATATAAGCCTTCGCCTTTGCAAGAGACGAGCCTTCCATGCGACTCTCCCGAGCGGCTATTTAGCGACCGTTTTCCCCGGCCATTGGCACAAATCGGCGATCATGCATTTTTCGCACAACGGCCGCCGCGCCAGACAAGTGTAGCGCCCGTGCAGAATAAGCCAATGATGCGCGCGCGATTTATATTTCGCGGGCACCACAGCCTCCAGCCGGGTCTCCACGTCGAACGGCGTCTTGCCCGGCGCCAGGCCCGTCCGGTTGCCGACGCGGAAAATATGCGTGTCGACCGCGATGGTCGGCTCGCCGAAGGCGATATTGAGCACGACATTGGCGGTCTTGCGTCCAACGCCCGGCAGCGCTTCCAGCGCCTCGCGCGTGCGCGGCACTTGGCCTGTGTGCTCGGCCACCAGCCGCCGCGACAATTCGACGACATTTTTCGCCTTGGTGCGGAACAGCCCGATGGTCTTGATGAAGTCGCGCACACGGTCTTCGCCCAACGCCGCCATTTTTTGCGGAGTATCGGCGAGCGCAAACAAAGCCGGCGTCGCCTTGTTGACTCCGGCGTCGGTCGCCTGCGCCGACAGCACTACCGCCACCAGCAGCGTGAATGGGTTGATATGTTGCAGCTCACCCTTCGGCTCCGGATTGGCCTTCTGGAAATGGCGGAACACCTCCTCGATTTCGGCCGGGTTCAGCGGCCGGCGCGCTCCGAGCGCGGCCTTAGCATCCGCCTTGGCCGGCTTCGCCGGCGGCGTTACCTTGGCTTTGGGCTCACGACGTTTGGAGAGTTTTTTCCGCGCGGACTTTTTCGCCATTTTTCGGGTATAACTTAGCAGCATGACCGCCGACAACACCGCGCTTGAACCGACCATCTTTTCCGCGACCATCACGCCGCACCGTTCGCTCGGCCGCGCCGACTTTCTGATCGTCATGGGGATCTTCGGCGGGGTGAGCTTTGTCTCCGGCATCGCGTTCCTGCTGATGGGCGCCTGGCCGGTCTGCGGCTTTTTCGGCCTCGACGTGCTACTGCTCTACTGGGCCTTCCGGCTCAACTACCGGCACGCGGCAGCCTACGAGCAAGTCACCATGACGCCGGTCGCGCTCACCGTGCGCAAGGTGAGCCACCGCGGGCAGGCGCGCGAATGGGTGCTCAATCCGCTCTGGGTCCGGCTGGAAAAAATCGTGCATGAGGAATTCGGCATCGAGCGCTTGCTGCTGATCTCGCGCGGCAAGCAGCTGGCCATCGCCAATTTCCTCGGGCCGGACGAAAAAGCGAGCTTTGCCGTGGCGCTCGGCAACGCGCTCAATGAGGCCAAGCGCGGGGTGACGCGGACGGTGCTGCCCTAGCCTGTCAGGAATCGGGTGGCCGGGCGGAGATGCATGGCCTAGATAAGCGGCATTATGACCATGACGGAAAATTCCGACTTATCCGCTCGCTTTCCCGACCTCGCCCCGCTGCCCACCGCAGCCGCCGACTATAACGTGGTTCGCCGCGCCATCGCGCATATCCGCGGCAACTGGCGCTCGCAGCCAGAAATCGACGTTATCGCCGAGGCGGCCGGCGTTTCCGCCACCGACCTGCATCATCTATTCCGCCGCTGGTGCGGCTTGACGCCCAAAGCGTTTCTGCAAGCGCTCACGCTCAATCACGCGCGCGATCTCTTGCGCTCCTCGGCGAGCGTGCTCGATGCCTCCTACGAGGTTGGCCTCTCCGGACCCGGACGGCTGCACGATCTCTTCGTCACGCACGAGGCGATGTCGCCAGGCGAATGGAAGGCGGGCGGCGAAGGCCTGACCGTCACCTATGGCTTCCATCCCTGCCCGTTCGGCATGGCGCTGGTGATGACGACCCCACGCGGGCTTGCCGGGCTGGCGCTGGCCGATGCCGGCAAGGAGCGCGCGGCCCTGCGTGACCTGCGCGCGCGCTGGCCCAACGCAAAATATGTCGAGGACTTCGCCGCCACCGCGGCCACGGCGCGGCGGATCTTCGATCCGGCGCTGTGGCGTCCCGAGCAACCCTTACGCGTCGTGCTGATCGGCACCGACTTCGAGGTGCGGGTGTGGGAAAAGCTGCTCGACATCCCGATGGGCAAGCTCGACACCTATTCCGGCATCGCAAGAAAGGTTGGCGAGCCCAAGGCGGCGCGCGCGGTCGGCGCCGCGGTCGGCAAGAACCCGATTTGCTTCGTCGTGCCGTGCCACCGCGTCGTCGGCAAGAGCGGCGATATCACCGGATATCATTGGGGCATCACCCGCAAGCGGGCGATGCTCGGTTGGGAAGCGGGAAAAGTCGCGGCATAACTCCGTCTCCGTTCGTAGCCGGAACTCTCCTATCAAAAAAGGCGCGCGGTAACTCCGTTTCTCTGCTAACATTGAGTTAGCGCGTGGCGAACACGGAGGCTCTCGTGCGTCTCATTCTGCTCGCGGCCGCAGCCGCAATCGCGCTTGCATCGACGATTGCATTTGCCCAAGTTGATGGACCGCTCGATACGTCGGCCAGGGGTTCCGTCCGCGGACTGATCGATACACAGGCAGGGGGCTTGGGCGACCAGCGAGTTGATACCGGCGGCCTCAAGGACGAACCGCCACGCGACGTCGTCAGGTACGTGCGAGGCTTGCAGGAAGGTGCGTCCGGAGGCGGCGCCCTTGGCGTCAACGATACCGAGTCGGGAGCGGACGTACACGCCGTGCCGGGCAACGACAAGTGGGGCTACGCGGTGGTGAACGGCCAGGCCGTCATCGTCAACCGGCAAACGGAAACGGTGGCCGGCACCGTCGGCTGACCCAGGCGCTACAGTTTTTTCCAGAATATGATCGCGTCGCAGAAACCGCCGCGGGGCCACATCGCGTAGTCCGGAATGCTGCCCAGCCGCTGCCAGCCGCCGCGCTCATAGAGACGTTCGGCGACGTCGCTCGCGGTGTCGAGCACCAGCAGCGTGCGGCCAAGGGCCTTGGCGTGCACCTCGGCCTTCGCCAGCAGCGCCGCGCCGATGCCCTTGTTGCGCGCGGCTCTGTGCACCAGCATTTTTTTGACTTCGGCGCGGTGAAGCTGGTTCGGCGGCGTGTCGAGGCCGATCTGCACGGTGCCGACGATGCGGCCGTCTAGCCTGGCGGCAAACAGCACGGTGTCGCCGCGATCGACCGAGGCAACGACTTTCTCGAAAAAATTCGCCGCATCATCCACGCCGTACGGCAGCATGAAATTGACCGAAGCCCCGCCGTTGACACAATCGGACAGGACTTCGGCCAGTTCGCCGACGGCGGCCTTGGCCGCTTCGGCATCGAGCAAAACGATGTCGGCTTGTCCGATCACGCTGCCAGATCGAGTTTGGAGGCAACGGTTGAATTGGCGTTGAGCCGGTAGATCATCGGCACGCCGGTACCCAGATTCAACTTGGTGATGGTCTCCGGCGTGTGCTTGTCGAGCACCATCACCAGCGCGCGCAGCGAATTGCCGTGTGCCGACACCAGGACGCGCTCGCCGCGCAGCACGCGCGGCAGAATCTCGGTCACGTAATAAGGCAACGTGCGCGCCAGCGTGTCTTTGAGACTCTCGCCGCCGGGCGGCGCCACGTCATAGGAACGGCGCCAGATATGCACCTGCTCCTCGCCCCATTTCTTGCGCGCGTCGTCCTTGTTCAGCCCAGAGAGGTCGCCGTAGTCGCGCTCGTTCAGCGCCTGGTCCTTGAACACGAGCACTTTTGTTTGTCCCATTTCTTGCAGCATCAGATCGAGCGTGCGCGTCGCGCGCTTGAGCACCGAGGTGAAGGCGACGTCGAATACGATGCCCTGCGCCTTGAGCTTGCGCCCAGCCTCGCGCGCTTCCTTGATGCCCTGCTCGGTCAGGTCGACGTCGCGCCAGCCGGTGAACAGGTTCTTCCGGTTCCAGTCGCTCTGGCCGTGGCGCACCAGCACAAGCAGGCGGTCGGTCATGGAAAGGCCCTTCGGGCTCAGTCAATCGGCATCATCATTGCCACCCGCATATAGCCTTGGTTTTACGCCGATTCCAGTCATAGCGGCGAACCCTGCGAATTCATGGCAGGATGCGCCGGCGAAGGAGGCTTGCATGGCCGAGCAGAAATCCGCCGGCGACGGCGTCGAGGCGTTGTGGCCGACGATATTCATGCGCCGGACGCTGCCCGGCCATGACGCCGCCAACCGCGCGCTCGCCGCCTTGATCCTCGAACTCGACGAGGAAGCTAAAGACCTCACGACCGACTACCTTGGCGGCAACCTGCTTGTCTCCGACCATCCGGCTGTCGCCTGGCTGCGCGACTGCATCAACCGCACGGTGGCCGACTATTTCAGTGCGCTCGGCATGGCCTACAAGATCGACTGGTCGCTGCACGGCTGGGCCAATGTCAACCGGCTGGGCGACTATCACGACCCGCACAACCATCCGCACTCATATCTGTCGGGAACCTACTAAGTGCAGGTGCCCAACGACCGCGCGCCGCTGAAAACGCGCAAGGACGTGCGGCCCGGCGCCATCAGCTTTTACGATCCACGCGGGCCGGCGGTGAACATGGACGCGATCCGCGGCGACCACTACATCAACCCCGAGCACACGGTGTTTCCCGAGGCCGGGCAGATTTTATTGTGGCCGGCCTTCCTCACCCATTTCGTGCATCCAAATTTGAGCGAGACGCCGCGCATCAGCATCAGCTTTAACGCCATGCTGAAATGGTCGGACGCCTATTTGCCGGCGCAGCACTAGGCGGCACTTGCGCCGCGCGTCACTTGGCGGGCTTCTTCTTGTTCAGGATGCGCGCCGCCGAATAGCAGCCTACGGCGATAACCAGAAAATCAAGGCCAAAGGCGAGCGACAATTTTTCGTCGGCAATCCCGCTCGATTCTGAACTCGCCGGCTCCACCACGAAAGCGAAAAAGAGCGCGAAAACGCATATCGCACCGAGAATCAATAGGCCGCTTTTGCTGCGCCAGGGATTGGGGGCATTCGCCATAAATCGCCTTTCAGGTTGCCGTGAAGGTTCAGGTATTGCCGAGCCCGAGCACGTCGGCCATCGAATAAAGCCCCGGCTTCTGCGTGCGCGCCCAGGCCGCCGCGCGCAAGGCGCCGTTGGCGAAAATCATGCGGTCCTCGGCCTTGTGCGTGAGCTCGATGCGCTCGGCCGGACCGGCAAAAATGACGCTGTGCTCGCCGACCACGGTGCCGCCGCGCAAAGAGGCAAAGCCAATGTCGCCCGGCTTGCGCTTGCCCTCGTGGCCGTCGATAGTGCAGTTCTTGTCGAGATCGACGCCGCGTCCTGCAGCCGCCGCGCGGCCGAGCAGCAGCGCCGTGCCCGACGGCGCGTCCACTTTTTGATTGTGATGCATTTCCAGAATTTCGATGTCGAAGGATTTATCGAGCGCCTGCGCCACCAGCCTGGTCAGCGCCGCCAGCAAATTAACGCCGAGGCTCAAATTGCCCGACTTGACGATCACCGCTTTCTTCGCCGCTTCCTTGATCCTCGCGTCGTCGGCGGCGCTCGTCCCGGTGGTGCCGATGATGTGCACCTTGCCGAGCGAGGCCGCCTGCGCGGCGAATTCGATCGTCGCCGCCGGCGCGGTGAAATCGACGATACCGTCGGCGTTGGCGAGCAGCGGCCGCGCATCGCCTGAGAACTTGATGCCGTTCTCCGGGAGACCGGCAACCACGCCGGCGTCCCAGCCGATCAGCGGCGAGCGCGCGTCTTCCAAGGCGCCTGCAAGTGCGAAGTCCTTGCTGTTGGCGATCGCCTTGACCAGCGTGCGGCCCATCCGCCCACCGGCTCCGGCGACGATCAAGCGCATCGCGGCCATGGTTTAACTCCGGAAACCTGAGCCTGAGGGTATAGCGCGCGCGGACATAAAACACTACGCCGGTTGCGCGCCGTCATAGGTCTCGCAGATGACGATATCGACGTCGCAGCCCTTGGTCAGGAATTGTGCGGCTTTCTGATATTCCGGCGAATGGAAGCAGGCGATCGCCCGATCATAGTTTGCGAGTTCGAGAACCACATTGTGCTGGCGCTTCGGCCCGACGACAGCTTAGACCTCGCCGCCGCGCACGACGAAGCGGCCGCCGAATTTGGCGAAAATCTTCTCGTTGCGCTTGCGGTATTCGCCATAGGCGGATTGATCGGTCACGGTCAGCCGCGCAAGCCAATAGCCCTTCGCCATGCTCCCCTCCTTCAAGCGTCACTGTCGGCGTACGCTCACGGCTGCGGGCCGTCATAGCCCTCGATGATAAGAATATCGGCGGTCGAATGCGGCAGCCGCCGCTTGATGTTTTCCTTATATTCCGGCGAGCGATAGCAGGCGAGCGCGGTAGCGTAGTTGGGAAATTCGATCACCACGTTGCGTGCGCGCGACTTGCCTTCTGGACATTCGGACTTGCCGGCGCGGATGATAAAGCGACCGCCGAATTTCTTGAAGATCGCGGGATTGGCGGCGCCATAGGACTTGTAGCCCTCGTCATTGTTCACATCAACTTGCGCGATCCAGTAACCCTTCGGCATGTGTCCTCCTGCTTATGCTATTGCTCGCTCGATCTCGGCGACGACGCTTTCCGCCGTTGCTCTCGGATTGGAGGCCTCGACGATGGGGCGGCCAACGACGAGATAATCGGCGCCGGCGGCAATCGCATTGCCTGGCGTCATGATGCGCTTTTGATCGCCCGAGGCGCTGCCCGCCGGGCGGATGCCGGGTGTCACCAGCACCATGCCGGGACCGGCGATGCCGCGCAGCCTCGTCACCTCCTCCGCCGAGCACACCAGGCCGTCGATGCCGGTGTCGCGCGCCTGCGCCGCGCGCGCCGCGGCCAATTCCCCGACGGAGAGATCGTAACCGGCGGCCGCGAGATCGGCGTCGTCATAGGACGTCAGCACGGTCACCGCGAAAATGCGCAGCGTCGAGCCGCGCTTTCCTTCCACCGCCGCCTTCATGGTCTGCGGATAGGCGTGCACGGTGAGAAAGGTCGCGCCGAGCTGCGCCACGCTTTCGACGCCCTTGGTCACCGTATTGGCGATGTCGTGCAGCTTGAGATCGAGGAACACCTGCTTGCCGGCGGCGATCAGGCCCGCCGCAAACGGCAGCCCGCCGGCAAAGGCGAGCTGATAGCCTATCTTGTAAAACCCGACCGCGTCGCCCAGCCGCGCGACCATCGCCTCGGCCGCCTGCACAGAGGGCAGATCAAGAGCGACTATCAGGCGTTCGCGTGGGCTCACGGGCACGGGGACCCTCACATGAACAGCCGCGCCATCTCGACCAGCCGGTCGAGTTGCGCGCGCAACAGATTGGCGGTGCCAGTGTCGGCAAGGTTGTCCATCGCGTCGAAAGCGTGGTCGGCATTGGGAACCATCACCTGCTCGGGGATCACCAGCCCGCCACAGCCGAGCTCGAGAATTTGCCGCAGCGCCATGAGCGAGCGAGCGCCGCCGAGCGCCTGCGGCGAGGCCGAGCTGATGGCGAACACGCGGCCCTTGAAGGCGGCATAGCTCGGGTCGCCGCGCTCGCGCACGCGCGAGACCCAGTCGATGGCGTTCTTGAGCATCGGCGTAATCGAGGCTGAGTATTCGGGGCTGGCGATGAACACGCCTTGATGCGCCATGATCATCTGTTTCAGGCGCAGCGCGTTTGCCGGTGGGCCGCCCTTGGTCTCGATGCCAGCTTCGTAAATCGGCAGCTCATAGTCCGCGAGCGAAATGCGCGTCACCTCAACGTCATTCAGACTGAGCTCTTTCACTGCCAACGCCGCGAGCTTGATGTTGTGCGAGCCGACGCGGGTCGAGCCAGGAATGACGAGGATTTTCGGGCTGGGCATCGGCGGCTCCGTCGAACACCGGCCACCAATAACACAATCGCAGCGTCAGTGGCCGCGATAGACCCACACGCGCGCGGGCGGCAGGTTCATCCAGATCAGTTCGGAGGCTTCCGCCTTGATCCCGGCGAGCGCCTTCGGGATCGGCGGCAGCATGGCGTAGGTGAACTGCACGAAGGGCGCACCGGCGGCCAACAGCCCCATCGCGTCGGCGATAAGGCGCAGCCTCGTGCGCAACGGCTTGGTCACCAGCGGCAGGCCGGATACCACCGCGGCGGCAGGCTCGCGCACTGTCGTCTCCAACAGCCGGCGCAGCCGATAGGCATCGCCCTGCACGACGGTCGCCGCCGAATAGCGCGTTCGCAGAAGGCGACAAAATGTCGGATTGAATTCGACCAGCACCAGCCGCGCCGGATCGATGCCGTGCGCCACCAGCGCTTCGGTCACCGGGCCGGTGCCGGGCCCAAGTTCGATCACCGGACCGCTCGATTTCGGATCGACGTAGCGTGCCATGGTGCGCGCCAGCGCCTTGCCGGACGGCATCACCGCGCCGGTGGAAATCGGCTTTTCGATCCAAGACCGGATGAACTGCATCTCGTCGTCGAGACGCAAGGGTTTCTTGGCGACGCGGGCGAATGATTGGGAGGGCATTATGCGGGGCCACGCCTACGGACGGCAGTCATCGGACTGCAATAATCACGGGTATAGGGCGCAAGGCGGGGGGTCAAGACGGTTCACCGCTATCTTCACCCCGGCTTCCCAGCCCATCGAAAAACTCGCGGACTCGGCTGAAAAACCCCGCTGATTCCGGCTGGGTTTCCTGCGATGAAAGCTTTTCGAACTCCGCCAGCAATTCGCGCTGGCGCTTGGTGAGGTTTTGCGGCGTTTCTACCGAGACTTGGACATACATGTCGCCGGTCTGTTTCGCCCGCAATACTGGCATGCCTTTGCCGGCGAGCCGGAAACGGCGGCCGGTCTGGGTGCCGGCGGGGACTTTCACCCTGGCTTTGCCGCCGTCGATCGCCGGCACTTCAAACTCGCCGCCCACAGCCGCCGCCACCATGGAAATCGGCACGCGACAATGCAGGTCGGCGCCGTCGCGCTGGAACAGTTCATGCGGCGTGATCGAGAGAAAAATATAAAGGTCGCCAGCAGGCCCGCCGCGCAAACCAGCCTCGCCTTCACCGGCGAGACGAATGCGGGTGCCGTCCTCGACGCCGGCCGGGATATTGACCGAAAGCATGCGTTCGCGCGTGACACGGCCGGCGCCGGCGCAGGACGGACAGGGATCGTCGATCACCTGACCGCGGCCCTGACATGAGGGACATGTGCGCTCGAGGGTGAAGAAGCCCTGCGCGTGGCGGATCTTGCCGGCGCCGCCGCAGGCGGCACAGGCCTTCGGCTTGGTGCCGGCCTTGGCGCCGGAGCCGGAGCAGGCTTCACAGATCACCGAAGTCGGAATGCGCAGCTGTGCGGTCTTGCCGACAAAGGCTTCGTCCAGCGTGATTTCCATGTTGTAGCGCAGATCCGAGCCGCGCTCGCGGCCCTGCCCGCGGCCGCCGCCGCGGCGGCCGCCCATGCCGAACAGATCTTCGAAAATGTCGGCGAAGGACGACGCAAAATCGGCGCCGAAGCCGTGCGCCGCGCCACCGCCGCCAGGCTCGAAGGCGGCGTGGCCGAAGCGGTCATAGGCGGCACGCTTGTCGCCGTCCTTGAGGACGTCATAGGCCTCGTTGAGTTCTTTGAACTTGTGCACGCACTCGTTGTCGCCCGGATTGCGGTCCGGGTGATGCTGCATGGCGAGCTTGCGGAACGCGGCCTTGAGTTCGGCCTCATTTGCGGTGCGGGTGACGCCGAGCACTTCGTAATAGTCGCGCTTGGACACCTTTTAACCCCGCCGGGAATTCAAAACCTCGTCCTCCAGGAGCGCAGGCCGCGTCGCGAAGGACGAGGTTTTCATTGCTTCCAGATCTTCAGGCTGACTTCTTGTTGTTCTTGTCGTCGTCGACCTCGGTAAACTCCGCGTCGACAACGTCTTCCTTCTTGCCGTCGGCGCCGGTGGCGCTTTCGCTGGTGTCGGCAGGTTGACCCGCTTCCTGCTGCTGCTTGTACATGGCCTCGCCGAGCTTCATCGAAGCCTGCGCCAGCGTGTTGCTCTTGGCGGCGATCGCATCGGCGTCGTCGCCTTTGAGCGCTTCCTTCAGGTCGGCCATGGCGTTCTCGATGGCCGAGCGTTCGGCATCGCCGATCTTGGAGCCATGCTCGGAGAGCGCCTTCTCCGTCGAATGGACCAGCGCCTCGGCGTGGTTCTTGGCTTCGACCGCCGCCTTGCGCTTCTTGTCCTCTTCCGCGTGCGCTTCCGCGTCCTTGACCATCTTCTCGATGTCGGTCTCGGACAGGCCGCCCGACGCCTGGATGCGGATCTGCTGCTCCTTGCCGGTCGCCTTGTCCTTGGCGTTGACGTTGACGATGCCGTTGGCGTCGATGTCGAAGGTGACCTCGATCTGCGGCACGCCGCGCGGAGACGGCGGAATACCGACCAGGTCGAACTGACCGAGGATCTTGTTGTCGGCCGCCATCTCGCGCTCGCCCTGGAACACGCGGATCGTCACCGCGTTCTGGTTGTCCTCGGCGGTGGAGAAGACCTGGCTCTTCTTGGTCGGGATCGTGGTGTTGCGGTCGATGATGCGGGTGAACACGCCGCCCAGCGTTTCGATGCCGAGCGACAGCGGGGTCACGTCGAGCAGCAGCACGTCCTTGACGTCGCCTTGCAGCACGCCCGCCTGAATGGCGGCGCCGATGGCGACCACCTCGTCCGGGTTGACGCCCTTGTGCGGCTCCTTGCCGAAGAACTGCTTCACGACTTCCTGCACCTTCGGCATGCGCGTCATGCCGCCGACCAGAACCACTTCGTTGATCTCGGCCGCCGAGATGCCGGCGTCCTTCATCGCCTTGCCGGCAGGGCTCGATGGTCTTCTGGATGAGATCGTCGACCAGCGCCTCGAACTTGGCGCGGGTGAGCTTCATGGTGAGATGCTTGGGACCCGACGCGTCCGCCGTGATGAACGGCAGGTTGATTTCGGTCTGCGTCGTCGACGACAGCTCGATCTTCGCCTTTTCGGCGCTTTCCTTCAGCCGCTGCAGCGCCAGCTTGTCGCGGCGCAGATCGATGCCCTGCTCCTTCTGGAACTCGTCGGCCAGATAGTTGACCAGGCGCATGTCGAAGTCTTCGCCGCCGAGGAAGGTGTCGCCGTTGGTCGACTTCACCTCGAACACGCCGTCGCCGATTTCCAGAATGGAAATATCGAAGGTGCCGCCGCCGAGGTCGTAGACCGCGATGGTGCCGGTCTTCTGCTTGTCGAGACCGTAGGCGAGCGCGGCCGCCGTCGGCTCGTTGATGATGCGCAGCACCTCAAGGCCGGCGATCTTGCCGGCGTCCTTGGTGGCCTGGCGTTGCGCGTCGTTGAAGTAGGCCGGAACGGTGATGACCGCCTGGTCGACCTTGGCGCCGAGATAGGCTTCCGCCGTCTCCTTCATCTTCTGCAGGATGAAGGCGGAGATCTGCGAGGGCGAATATTGCTTGGCGTCCGCCTCGACCCAGGCGTCGCCGTTTCCTGCCTTGCTGATCTTGTAGGGGACGAGCTTCTTGTCCTTGTCCACCATCGGGTCGTCGTAGCGCCGTCCGATCAGGCGCTTGACCGCGAAGATGGTCTTTTCCGGATTGGTGACCGCCTGGCGCTTGGCCGGCTGGCCGACGAGACGCTCGCCGTCGTCGGTGAAGGCGACGATCGAAGGCGTGGTGCGCGCGCCCTCGGCGTTCTCGATGACTTTCGGATTTTTGCCTTCCATGACGGCGACGCACGAATTCGTGGTGCCGAGGTCGATGCCGATGACCTTGCCCATGGTTCTTCCTCTCAATTGCGGCAGGCCGGCCGGGCCATTTGGCGCCCGAATGGGTGCATGCGGCTCATCCGCACACCCCCTGATCCAGCCCCCTGGATACTCGAATCGCCGTATTTATACGGCTTACTGGCTCATATAGGAGGGCCGCCCGGAGCCGCAAGCCGGACCCTCACGAAATCGCGAGCGGCCGGGCCGCAGGGTCCGGCAGGCTGAGCCAAAGGTTAACGCCGGCGATATTGCCGCACCCGGCAGGTCCGGTTAGGTCAAGCGGGCGCAGCCCTCGGCGCCCTCCCCGAAAGTGGACCTGATGCCTCGTCGTTCGATCGTTTTCGTATTCGCGGTTTGCGCCGGCATCTTGCCGCGACCGGCGTGGCGGTCGCCAACGCCGCGCGGTCCGGTGTTTCCGCCGGGGCTACGCGTCGGGCTCACGCCGCCGCCGGAGCATGAGCGTGAGCCGGCGGTTCCCGGGCTTCGAGGACGCCGCCAACAAGGTCGCCATCGGCCTCACCGAACTGCCTTTGCCAGGCCTACGACAGCGTCGAGAAATCCTTCTTCGGCGGTGCTCCGCCCGGCGTGAGCGTGCAGAAGCGCGAGATGTTTCCGTTTGCCGACGGCATCGGTTTCCTGCTGACCGGCGCGGTCGATGTGAACGGCGTCAAGCTGCACAAATGGTTCCTGCTGGCGCGGTCGATCGGCGGGGCGAATTTCGACTTCGTCGCGATGGTCAACGTCGAGGTGCCGGAGAGCCGCGCGCGCCGATCTACACCGACAAGGTCGTCCGCGATGCGCTGGCCAGCGTCACCTTCCGTGCGCCGCCGCTTGCCGAACAAGTCGCCATGCTGCCGTTCAAGCTCGGCGATCTCGCCGGCTTCCGCATCATGCAGGCGATCCCGGGCGGCGGCGTGATCATCACCGACGGGCCGAGCAACGACATCACGCGGCAGCCTTACATGATCGTTTCCGTCGGCGCGGGCTCGGCGGCAACGCCTGACGACCGCGCCAGAGCGTCACGCGATATGCTGACCGGCGCGCCACTGACCGACCTCGACCATCACCGCGACGGAAGCCATGCGCATCAGCAACCTGCCCGGGTTTGAGATCCGCGCGACCGGCAAGGACGTGCGCGGCCAGGCCGTCAAGCTGGTGCAATGGGTGCGTTTCGGCGCCAGCGGCTATCTGCGCATCGTCGGCGTCTGCCCGGCGCGGCGATTGGGACAAGTTGTTCGACCGCTTCCGCGCCGTGCGCGACGGCATCGAGACGCGCTAGAATTTGATCGTGCTGCGAACGCCGGCGATGAAGGCGTTCTTGACCACCGTCGCATTGGTCGGATCGTTGGGATCCGGCACATTGCCGCCCGGATGCACGATGTATTGCAGGTCCGGCTGCAACGTCCACCACGGCGCAAGTTGCATCTGCGTAATCGAGTTCGAACACCACCTCGTAATCACGGATCGGATAGGGCGGCCCGGCGAAGAACAGCCTGTCCTGGTCGAGCCCGGTCAACGCGCTGCTGATCTTGGCGTAGGCAGACGCCGAACGTGAGCGCGTCATTGGGCCGCGGTTGGCAGCAGCCCTTTGAAAGCCGGCGCCGCCATCGAAGTAATAAGAAAGCGTGTTGCGATCGGACGGCGCCAACGCCGCCGTGCGCGAACAAATTGAGGCTGCGCTCACCTGCCCGCCAGACCATCTGGTCGGCGACCGCATAGATGCCGCCATTGCCTTTGTGGTTGAGCGGCCCGACCACCGTCGGATCGGCCAGCGAAACAATGCCGCCCGCGGCATTGACGCCGAAACGCTGGTCGGCGTAGTCGGTCGTCGCGTACCAGCCGCCGAGCTTGTAGACGCCGGGCTGGCCCATCGCGCTCTTGCCCTGATTGATCGCGTATTGCAGCTTCCCCCATCCACAGCGCGCCGCCGCTGAAGCTGAACGTAGTACCGTCCTTGTTGCAGAATTGCGGATTGTTAAAGCAATAGCGGCCGGCCGGATCGCCGGAGAACACTGCCGCGAGCAAGGTGAGCTCGTCACTCGGCTTCAGCGCCAGGCGCACGCCGGGCGTTGCCAGCGGATATGCAGGTCCGCCGCTTTTCATGTTGGCGGCGAGAATACCGGCCCAGCCGAAGTTGCCGTTGATCAAGCCCCCGGCAGTCGGACTGCCGATGAACTCATTGTCGGCGGCAAGCTGGCCGATGCGAAACGATACCGCGTCGCCGGCGACATTCTGCCGGAACCAGGCGGTGAACAGCCGCGTCGTCGGCACGGCGTCGATGTTGCTCGGGTCGGCGATCGAACCGGAATTCTCGGCGACGGTGTGACCGCCATTGTGAATGTTGTAGACGGTGACATGCGTCGTGGCGCCGCTCCAGCCGGTGAGCTTCTGCAGATCGGCATCAACCGAAAATTCGAAGCGGCCTTCGTAGCTCGAACGCCGCTTCACACCACCCGACAGAACGCCGAAGACTTAGTCGATCGAGTTGAGCGTGATGTCGATGCCCTTGTCCTTGAGCGCGGTGCGCGTGCCGCCCCAGTCGCCGGTCAGCGTCTCCTGATCCCAGATCGATGTCTGCTTGACTGCGTCCTTGGCCTGCGCGCCGCCCAGCACGGCTGCGGCAACGAAGAATCGACGGCGGCCAACCAAGCCGCCCGCACAACTTATCGCCCCACATCCGCACGCCTTCGTATTAACGTTATATTATAACATCTCTACTATTGAAGTAAAACACCTATTTCGCCAGCTCGGCGAGTTGGCGTAATGCCGCGAAATGCGCCTGCCGCACCGCCGGATTGAACAGCGACCAGGCCTCGGCAAGCTTCACGGTGTCGCCAGCCGCGGCGACCTGTCCGCGATAATCGGCGTAGGCAAGCGCCGCGCCGGTGAAATCATTGTCCTCGGCCGCCATGGCAATGCGCCGCAGCGTCAACACCATGTCCTTGGCCCCCCCGCTCGCGCTCCGGCGCTCGGCCAAACCGCCGGTCACGCTGGTATCGGCGCGGCCCGGGAACGCCTCGGCCAGCTCGCGCCATTCATTGCCCACAGCATCGACGGTCAGCGCGATGATGTCCTTGTGGTGTTCCGGTATCGCCTTGTCGAGCACGCTGACGAACTGCGCAATCTCATCGAGTTCGGCTTCGACCGTATTGCGCACGGTCGGCTCCTTGGCGTCGCCGACGGCGTCAAGATAGACCACGAGGTCGCTCTTTTCGTCGTCGTTCAGGCCAAGATCGAAGTGGCGGTCGAAATAGACGACCACCTGGTCGTAACTGTCGAAGCGGCCGTCGTGGAAGTACGGCGCGTTGAAGTTGGCGTTGATCAGGGTCATGGTCTTGAACGGCCCGCCGGTGCCGACGTCGTGAACCTGATGATCGACGAAGGCGGCGTCTGGCCGATGGCACGTGGCGCAGCTCATGGCCGCGTCGTGGCGGAACGGCTTGTTGAACAGCGCCTCGCCGCGGCGCGCGGCATCCGAGGCTTCATTCGTCAGGCGGCCGCCGACGCCCAGTTTCGGATTGGGCAAAAAGGCGATTTCCTTGATGTATGTTTCCAGCGCGTCGAGCACTTGCTCTGACGGTTGCGGTCCGGCGAATTCATTGACGATGGCGTTGCGGATGAAATCGCGCAGCGTCGGAAAGCGACCGTCATGGGCATAGGGCGCGAGATATTTCGCCCCGCGCAAGCTCGGCGGCGTCATCGCGTCCATCACGCCGTTGTCCGCTTTCGGATTGAATACCGGCCCGCTGACATCGAAGGTCCCGGGCCGGCTCGACTGGCCGGGAATGAAGAGCTTGGGATTGTTATGGCCCTGCTGGTGGCAGGTTTCGCAGCTCATGCTGGCCTGCCGCGCCACGCCGCCAAGGATAGCCGGCGATGAAAACAACAAGTCACCGAGATTAAGCAGGTAAGAGCGCTTTCCGCCGGCTAGCTCGGAATAGAACAGCTCGTTCGGCTGATCGAGCGGCTCCTCGTTGAGCTCGGTGCCGGGCGGCAACACGCCCTCTTTGGTGGTAACCGGCGTCGATCCTGCGACGCCAGCGCCGAGCGTCAGCGCGGCGACAGATACGGCCGCTAGGACCGCAGTGTATCCGCGGCCGCGCATCTCAGTCCCCGACCGCCGGCTTCTTCAACTTGAGCTTCGGTGCCGCGGTTTGCAGCAGGACGGCAAGCTCTTCGCCCGCCTTGTGCAGGCCGGCGGCATCGAGGCTATTGAGATTCTTGCCCTTCACCAAATCCTCGACCGTTTCGATTCTGTCGAGGATGCGCTTATCGAGCTTGGCGTCGCGCGCCTTCACGGCGTCGTGGAACACCAGCTTGTAGACCGCCTCGATGCCTTCGTTGTTTTCGTAGATGTCGTTGATCGAGGTGCCGGCATACGGCGACTAGCCGCCTTTGGATTTGTTTTCGCCGATCTCGTAGGCGAGCTTGGTGGCGCCGTTAAGCAGCCCTTGCGGGGTAAAATTAAAACTCGGCGCGCTCACCTGCTTTTGCAATTCGGTCAGATCCGCGACCAATTTGTCGATGGGATCGCCGATCTCGGCGATCTTGCCGGAAAACAGCACTGCCTCGATGGCGTGATAGCCCTGCTTGGCGTCTGGCCAGGCGTCGATCGCCTCATCGAGCTTGGGGAAGAATTCGCCGGTGATCGGTTCGGTCGCTTCCAAGCCTTGCCGCGACTTGATCCAGGCGGCCTGCGCCGCCTTGACGTCGCCCGCCTTCACCGCCGCTTGCAACTCCTTGGCGCCGGCAAGCGCGATCTGGATATGCTCGACGGCGAATGGCTTGAAGTCCTTGGCGCCCTTGGCGAGTGCGTCCGCCGCGTCCGCGCGTCCGCCGGTGAGTGTGATGAACGCGATTGCAAGCAATGCGCAAATCAGATGACCGGCACGCGGCGCGTTTGCATTTGACGTCGACATGATCTCCCCCACGATAAAAATCCGTGTGCGAAGATTCACCGCATCGCAGTTGCGCCGTCAACAAAAAAATACAATACTTTCAATGGCTTAGAATTGGTCCAAAGTAAATCTGCGCGGCGCCGTTGCGCTTCGAATTATTCCAATGAAGAGATTGGCGGTAAGCCACTGAGCGCGTTTGCGAACGCAAGCCGCCCGCGCGCGTGGCAAAAATCAGTGCGACACAGGATGCGGGGGAACGAGCCGCGCGGTCGCGCTGCTCAGACAGCGTCGTCGGGCGCGGGGTTGTCGTTGGCCGACTGCGGCCTCGGTGCGGATTTCGCGACTGCGACCAGCGCCGGGCGCAGGACGCGATCGCCGAGCATGTAGCCGGCCTGGATCACTTGCGCGACAGTACCTGGTGGCGCCGTGCCATCCGGCACTTCATACATCGCCTGATGCAGGTTTGGGTCGAACTTCTCGCCGAGCGGCGAAAACTTTTTGACGCCGTTGCGCTCGAGGACTTTCATCAATTCGCGCTCAGTAAGCTCGACGCCTTCCACCAGCGATTTCATCTTGCTGTCGGCCGAGTCGCGAAGCTCCTTGTCGATCGCTTCAAGCGCGCGGTGCATGCTGTCGGCCACGGCCAGCACATCGCGGGAAAAACCGGCGATGGCGTACTGGCGCGCGTCGGCGACTTCACGCTCGGTGCGCTTGCGCAGGTTTTCCATCTCAGCCAGCGTGCGCAGCAGCTTGTCCTTGAACTCAGCGGCGGCCTCGAGCGCGGCGGTGACCTGCTCGGCCGGCACCAGTTCGGATGTCTGTGCGTCGGATGCCATCTCGGTTGGCGCGGCGTCTTGGCGCGCGGTCGGGTCGCTCATGTCCAGTTTATCCCTAGCCATTTAATCCCACCCGGATATCAGGATTCGGTCGGCAAAAATCAAGCGCTCTGCGCGTGTTCTCAAGTCGCCAGCAGGCGGCTGACCACCCGCGCCGTATAGTCCACCATGGGGATGACGCGGGCATAATTGAGCCTGGTTGGTCCGATCACGCCGATAACGCCGACGATGCGGCCCTGGCTGTCGCGATAAGGCGCGACAATGGTCGAGGACCCCGACAGCGAAAACAGCTTGTTCTCCGAGCCGATGAAGATGCGCACCCCCTCGCCGCTTTCGGCGCGGCCAAGCAGATCGGCTACGCCACGCTTGGTTTCCAGCGCGTCGAATAGCGAGCGCACCCGTTCCAGGTCCTCGACCGCGCGCAGATCCTCCAGCAGATTGGCGTGGCCGCGCACGATCAGTTGGCGCTCCTCGCTCGCCCCGCCCGACCAGCTCGCCAGCCCCGCGGCGATAATCTTCTGCGTCAACTGGTCAAGCTCGGCCTGGCCCTGCTTCAGCGACGTCTCGATCTCGGCGCGCAGATCGGCCAGCGTCTTGCCGCGGATATGCGCGTTAAGAAAATTGCTGGCCTCAACCAGCGCCGAAGTGGGCAGGCCGGCGGGCACATTGAGCACGCGGTTTTCCACCTGTCCGTCCTCGGCCACCAGCACGGCAAGCGCGCGTTCCGGCTCCAGCCGCACGAATTCGATATGTTTGAGCCGCGTGTTGATTTTGGTGGTGAGCACCACGCCGGCCGAGCGGGTGAGGCCCGACAGCGCTTGCGAGGCCTCAGTGAGCAGCGTTTCGGTCGACTTGCCGGCGCCGGAGCCCGCCACTTGCGCTTCGATCGAGCGGCGGTCGTTTTCTGTCAGGTCGCCGATTTCCATCAGCGCGTCGACAAAGAAGCGCAGGCCCAATTCCGTCGGCAGCCGGCCGGCAGACGTATGCGGCGCATAGATGAGGCCGAGCTGCTCGAGGTCCGACATGACGTTGCGCACCGAGGCCGGCGACAGCGAGATCGGCAAAATGCGCGACAGGTTGCGCGAGCCGACCGGCTCGCCGGTGGCGAGATAGCTTTCGACGATCTGGCGGAAAATCTCGCGCGAGCGCTCGTTGAGCGAAGCGAGGCTCACCTGCGACGAACCGATCGGGATATCGTGCGTCGCCAAACGGCTAACTCCTTACATCCGGCCATCAATCGACCGGAGATTTGACCATGCCGGCGGCCTTGTTCAAGCCGGGCGTATGGTTATGGTGTGCGCCGGCATTACCACAGGATCAAGCCCGATGCGGCCAAGCCGCCGACAAGTCGATGAGTTGCGCGCGGTCTCGCTTGAGCGCGGCGTGGTCAAATACGCCGAGGGCTCCTGTTTCGTGAAATTCGGCGATACCCATGTGCTGGTGACCGCGAGCCTGGAAGAACGCCTGCCGCCCTGGCTCAAGGGCCAGGGGCGCGGCTGGGTCACCGCCGAATACGGTATGCTGCCGCGCGCCACCGCCGAGCGCACCCGACGCGAAGCCTCCGCCGGCAAGCAGGGTGGCCGCACCGTGGAGATCCAGCGGCTGATCGGCCGCTCGTTGCGATCCGTCATCGATCTGGTCGCGCTCGGCGAACGGCAGATTACCGTCGACTGCGACGTGATCCAGGCCGACGGCGGCACCCGCACCGCCTCGATCACCGGCGCCTGGGTGGCGCTTGCCGATTGTCTCGCCTGGATGAAGACGCGCGATATGTTCAAAGCGCAAAATTCCAATCAGGTCCTGCGCGACCACATCGCCGCCGTCTCCTGCGGCGTTTACAAGAACACGGCGGTGCTCGATCTCGACTACGCCGAGGATTCGGAAGCCGAAACCGACGCCAACTTCGTCATGACCGGCTCCGGCAACATCGTCGAGATTCAGGCGACTGCCGAGAAAACGCCGTTCAGCGAGGATCAGTTCCTCGCGCTGTTGGCGCTGGCGCGCAAAGGCGTCGAGAAGCTGGTGAGCCTGCAGAAGATGGCGGTGATGTGAGCGCGCACCGCAAGTTCGCAGGCGAAGTGGTCATTGCCACGCATAATCCCGGCAAACTCAACGAGTTGCGCGACCTGCTCGCGCCCTATGGGATCGCCGCGCAATCGGCTAGCGAGCTTGGCCTCGTCGAACCAAATGAAACCGGAAAGACATTTGCGGCCAATGCACGCATGAAGGCGTTGGCTGCGGCGTGCGCGACCGGCAAACCGGCTTTCGCCGACGACTCCGGCCTCGTCGTCGATGCACTCAGCGGCGATCCGGGAATCCATTCGGCGCGCTGGGCGGGACCGGACAAGGACTTCCGCTTCGCCATGAACAAGATCCAGACGCTGCTGATCGAGCGCGAGGCAAAAATGCCGGAGCAGCGCCGCGCCCATTTTATTGCCGCGCTGTGTCTCGCCTGGCCCAATGAACATATGGAAGAATTTGAGGGGCGCGTCGACGGCGCCGTCGTCTGGCCGCCACGTGGCGACAAGGGCTTCGGCTACGATCCGCTGTTCAAGCCCGACGGCTTTGACCGCACCTTCGGCGAGATGAGCGCGCAGGAGAAACACGGGCTGCCGCCGCAAGGACAAGGTCTTTCGCATCGCGCGCGCGCGTTCGTGAAGTTTGCCGCGGCGTGCTTGCAGAAGGACTAGGGTCAGAACTCATTAATTCTTTCAGTCTGACAATACGATTCTGATTCTCTTTGGGAAGGGGGGATTTGAATCGTGCGCAAGAACCTATTTTGGCTGAGCGATGAGCAGTGGAAACAGATCGAGCCTTACCTGCCGACAGATGTTCGGGGCGTCGAGCGGGCGGACGATCGTCGCGTCATCAGCGGTATCGTGCACGTATTGAAAAGCGGCTGCCGCTGGTCTGATTGCCCGCCCGAGTATGGCCCGCCGACGACGATCTATAACCGCTTCGTGCGCTGGGCGCGGCGCGGCATATGGGAAAACTTGTTTCGTGAACTTGCAGGGAATGGCCGATCCGCGGATATGCAAATGATCGACTCGACGCATGTCAAAGCACACCGTTCGGCGGCTGGCGGAAAAGGGGGGAGCAGAAGCAGGCTGTTGGCCGTTCGCGCGGAGGGCGCAACACGAAGATTCATGCACTCGCAGATGCTAAAGGCCGCCTCATCGCCATCCTATTGACTGGAGGTGAAGCGCACGATTGCCCGGTTGCAGAGCGACTGATCCGCAGAGTGAAGCCGTCGAAACGCATGCTCGGCGACAAGGCCTATGATAGCGCCGAATTGCGTGAGGAACTGGATGAGCGTGGAACCAAACCGGTCATTCCCAATCGCAGCAACAGGAAGCAACCGTTCAGCTTCAGCAAGCATCTCTACAAACTTCGCTGGCGGATCGAGAATGCCTTCAACAGGCTGAAGGACTTCAGGCGCATCGCAACGCGATATGATAGGTTGGCGCGTAACTACCTCGCCTCTGTCTGCCTTGCAGCCGCCCTTGTATGGTGGATTTAATGAGTCTCGACCCTAGATCATTACAATTTTAATGACTTGTCGGCGCCAAACGCGCATCTGCGCTGGCCGCTGTCGTCGCTGCGGCCTATGATGCTTAACATGACCTTAACCACCCAAACGCCGTTTGCCGTTTACGTGCACTGGCCGTTCTGCCTGTCGAAATGCCCCTATTGCGATTTCAACAGTCACGTGCGGCACGGCGGCGTCGACGAGACGCGCTTTCTGCGCGCCTTCGAAGCCGAGCTCGCGGCCACGGCGCAACGCGTGCCGGGCCGCACGGTCTCGACGATTTTTTTCGGTGGCGGCACGCCGTCGCTGATGCAGCCGCAAACGGTGCAGGCAATCCTCGACGCCATCGGCAAACATTGGAGCATCGCGGTCGACGTCGAGGTGACGCTCGAAGCCAATCCAACCAGCGTCGAGGCCACGCGCTTCCGCGGCTACCGTGCGGCCGGCGTCAACCGCGTTTCGCTCGGCGTGCAGTCGCTCGACGACGCGGCGCTGAAGGAACTTGGCCGGCTGCACACAGCGCAAGAAGCGCTCGAAGCCGTCGCCATCGCGCGCTCGATCTTCGATCGCTATTCCTTCGATCTCATCTACGCGCGGCCGCGGCAGACGATTGAATCCTGGGGCGCCGAACTTAAGCGCGCGATTGCCGAGGCGGCCGAGCATCTCTCGCTCTATCAACTGACCATCGAGCCGGACACGCCATTCTTCGCCCTGCACAAGATCGGTAATCTCGCCATCCCCGGCGACGAGCTAGGCCGCGATCTCTACGATCTGACGCAGTTGATCTGTGCCGGCGCCGGATTGCCGGCTTACGAAATCTCCAATCATGCGCGGCCGGGCGCCGAATGCCGGCATAATCTCATATATTGGCGTGGGCATGACTATGCCGGCGTCGGCCCCGGCGCACACGGCCGGTTGACGATCGGTGGACGCCGCTATGCCACCGAAACAGAGAAGCGGCCCGAGGCGTGGCTCGCGCGCGTCGAAGCCCAGGGCCACGGCCTCATTGTCGACGAGAAATTGACGCCGGGCGAACAGGCCGACGAATTTCTGCTGATGGGGCTGCGGCTTGCCGAAGGCATCGATCTCGCGCGCTACACCGCGCTCTCCGGACGCGCGCTCGAACCGGAACGGATTTCATTTCTGCGCGAGAGCGGTGCGGTAGAAACGACCGACAACGGCCGCTTGCGAGTCACCCAATCAGGATTTCCGCTGCTCGACGCGGTCGTTGCCGATCTGGCAGCGTAAGAATTACGTTCCGGGCGCGAAGGATTTCGGCGCCGGGCTGATCGGCTGAGGGCCGCTAGGTGTCACCCGCATCACCGCCAGCCCGCGCTCGTTGGTGCCGTCTGGGCGGAAGCGGAATATCCCGTCGATGCCGGCAAAACCCGAGGCATTGGTGAGAACTGGCTCGCTGAACCGCTGCGCCCCTTGCGTCTTCACCAGCGCCGCGACCAGCGCAACCGCGTCATAGGCGAGCGCTGCTGTGCGCACCGGATCCTGGCCGAAGCGCGCGCGATAGCGCGCCGAGAAACTGCGGAAGCCGTTCGGCTCCGGCGCCGCATAGAGGGCGCCGTCAAGCTGCGGCGTGGTAGAAATGCGCGTGTCGTCGCCCCACAGGGCGGTGCCGAGCAGTTGCACTCGCGTGAGATTGACGCCGTCGGCCGACAGCAATTGCGCGATGTGCGGCGCATCCGCGTTGTCGGGAATGAAGACGGAGTCGACCCTGCCTGCCGCCTGCGCCACGCGCCGCACCGGATCAGCCATCTTGTTCTGATCGAGCGGATATTTCTCCAGCGCCAGCACGCGGCCGCCACGCCGCGGTACATCCTGCTGGAACGCCGCTTCCACCACCGTGCCATAGGCGTTGTCGGGCATCAGCCCGGCGAACGAGCGCTTGCCGCGCGAGATCGCGTATTCGACAACGCGCCTGACGTCGGACTCGGGCAGGAAACTCAACAGATAGACGCCACGCGCGGCGACGCTGGCGTCGGTGGAGAAAGCGATCACTGGAATGCCGCGGCTGCGCGCGACCTGCCCCACCGCGCTCACCGCCTGCGCGAACAGCGGCCCCACGATCAACTCGGCGCCTTCGTCAATCGCCTGCTGCGCGCCGGCCTGCGCGGTTTGCGGCTGCCCGCCGTCGTCCTTCACCAGCAACTGGATGTTCGGGTTCTTGAATTCATCGAGCGCCATTTCCGCCGCGTTCTTCATCGACTGCGCGGCGATCCCGGCATTGCCCGACGCCGACAGCGGCAGAATCAGGCCGACGCGTATCTGCCCGGCGCCGATCATCGCGGCGGGCGGCGGCTCGGTTGGCTGCGGCGCCGGTCCGCCGGTGCCGAAGCGGTCGGCGACGTTGGTGCAGGCGGCAAGCGCGGTGGCCACGGCGGCGACTGAGAGCGCCGTGCGCAGCCGCGCGCGCGCTGGCCGCCTCAAAAATTCGCGCAGCAACCCAGCCATTACCGAACCCACGATGCCCAAGTGCTAGTCGTAAACATTATCAGGGATTTTGTCCCTGAAAAGTTAAGGCAATGAAAAAGAAAGAGAATTTGCCTACGAATGACTGCTGCGCGGGCTGTGTCTAGAGTGCCCGACATGACGAAAAATCGGACGGCAAATGCAAAGGGTGATCGGGCCGCGCGATCGCGTAGCTATGTCCTCGGCGGCGTGACGCGCGACGCGCAACCGGCGGCGCCCGGGCTTTATCTGGTGGCGACGCCGATCGGCAATCTGGGCGACATCAGCCTGCGCGCGCTGGAGACGCTCGCCGCGGCCGACGTCATCGCTTGCGAGGACACACGCGTCACCCGCAAGCTCACCGGGCATTACGGCATCTCGACACCGCTCGCGCCCTATCACGAGCACAACGCCGCCGAAGCGCGGCCGAAAATTCTCGCCAGGCTCGCCGAGGGACAAGCCGTCGCACTGGTTTCCGATGCCGGCACGCCGCTCATTTCCGACCCCGGTTACAAACTGGCGCGCTCGGCAAACGAAGCCGGTCATGCGGTGACCGCGCTGCCCGGCGCTTCGGCGGTGCTTGGCGCGCTCGGCGTGTCCGGTTTGCCGACCGACCGGTTTTTTTTCCAGGGCTTCCTGCCGACCAAGCAGGCGGCGCGGCAAGAGCGCATCGCGGAGCTTTCCAACATTCTCGCCACGCTGGTGCTGTTCGAAAGCGGGCCGCGCCTGGCCGCCGCGCTCGCCGATCTCGCGCAGGGACTTGGGCCGCGCGCCGCCGCAATCTGCCGCGAACTGACCAAGCTGCATGAGGAAATCCGCCGCGGCACGCTTGATGATCTCGCGCGCACTTACGCGAACGGCGCCGAGACGCGCGGCGAGATCGTCATCGTCATCGCGCCCCCGGTGGAGGCGCTGACTGCCGACACCGACGTCGACGCCATGCTGCGCGGCGCGCTGGCGCGCGTCTCGGTCAAGGATGCGGTCGGCGAAGTAGCGCTGGCGACGGGACGTCCGCGCCGCGAAGTTTATCAGCGCGCGCTGGCGCTCACGAAGAATGACAATGCCGCGCGATGAGGCGCCACCAAGGCCGCGCGCCAAACCGGTCGCAATGCCGGTTGCCAGTCCGCAGCGACGGGCGGCCTTCCGCGTCGGCATTTTGGCGGAAAGCCGCGCGGCCGCCTGGCTCATCGCGCACGGCTTCCGCATTCTCGCGCGGCGCTGGAAAAGCCCGCTCGGCGAAATCGACATCATCGCCGCGCGCCGGTGCCTGCTGAACTTCGTCGAGGTGAAGGCGCGCGCAAGCCTCGAAGACGCCGCGGAAGCGGTCACGCTGCGGCAGAAGCAGCGCATCGTGGCGGCGGCGGAAATCTGGCTAGGGGCAGATCCGCAGCCCGCGGCGCGCGACATCCGTTTCGACGCCATCCTGATCGCGCCCGGCAACCTACCGCGCCACATCCCGGCGGCTTTTGAAAGCTGAAACTACGCGCTCAGCCGATCGAAGAACTCGTCGACCTCGGCGCGGATGCGGCCGGCGACCTGGCCGAGATCGTCGGCGACCGCCCGTACCGCGTTGGCGCTGGCGCGAGTATCCTCGGTCGCGGCGCCGACCGAGCTGACTTCGTCGGCGGTTTCGCCGGTGCGCTTGGCCGCAGTTTCGACGCCGCGTGCGATTTCCTGCGTCGCCGCGCCCTGCTCGGTGACGGCGGCGGCGATGGCGCCGCTGATGTCGCCGATCTCGCGGATGGTATGTTCTATTGCCGTGATGGCCTCGATCGAGCGCAGCGTGGCGCGCTGCATGCCGGCAATCTGTGCGCCGATTTCTTCCGTTGCCCGCCCGGTCTGCCCGGCCAAGGCCTTGACCTCGCCGGCAACCACGGCAAAGCCGCGCCCGGCTTCACCGGCGCGTGCCGCCTCGATCGTCGCATTGAGCGCCAGCAGATTGGTCTGCGCGGCAATATCGGTGATGAGCTTGATGACGTCGCCGATGCGCGAAGCCGCGTCATCCAGCACCTTCACCGCCGCATTGGTGCGCTCGACCTCGGCCACCGCCTTGACCGCAATGATGTTGGACTGCGCCACCTGGCGGTCGATCTCGATGACCGAGACCGACAGCTGGTCGGCGGCCGAAGCGATGTCGCGCACGTTGGCGGACGCTTCCGAGGAGGCGGCCGCCGCGCGCGCGGTCTTGACCGCGGCGCCGTCGGCGGCGCCGGCAAGCTGTGTCGATGCCGCCAGCATTTGGTCGGAGATGCGGCCGAGTTCGGCGAGCGTTGCCTCGACTTCGGCGGAGAAGCGGGCGATTTCGTCCGACATTTGCTTCTGCTGGCGCGCGCGCGTACCGGCGTCATCGGTGACGGTACGGTTGAGCTCCTCGTTCTTGCGCATGGCGCTCTGGAACACGCCGATCGAACGCGCCAAGGCGCCGATCTCGTCGCGGCGCTGGGTAAACGGCACCGCCGCCTTGGTGTCGCCGGCGGCGACCGCCTCGGTGACGCCGGTAATGGCGGCGAGCGGTTGCGCGATGCCGCGCGAAATCACCAGCACGCCGGCGGTCGCCAGCATCACGGCGAGCTTGGCGAATACACTGAGCCAGACCGCGGTCTCGTCGATGCCGCTGTCGATCGCGGCATAGACCTGGCTCGCGCGTTTGGCATAAAGCTCGGCAAGCTTTTCCAGATCGCGATTGAGATTTTGCCGCACGCTCAGGTTGGCTTCGCCATCGCTCCACAGCCCCGCCGACTGCGGACCTTCTTCGCTGGCGCGGCGGGCGATTTCCTCGGCGTATTTCTGAAACTTGGCGATACGCCCGGCAAATTCGGCAAATTGCGCCGCCTCACCTGCGCCGACCGCCTTCTGCCATTCCGCCACCACCCGGCCGATGCGATCGTTGACCTGCCGCAGCGCGACAATATGTTCCTGCACGCCCACGGGATTCGACGACATCGAGATGCTGCGCGACTCGGCGATAACCGCGTAGATCAGCGCGTTGACCCGCTCGACGTTCCAGGTGCCGGCATTGGCCGACTCGAATTGATTGGTCAAGGCGGCGTGGTGGCGCGCGTTGACGACGGCGATGACCGGCAGCGGCAGGGTGATGGTGGCCATCAGCGCGAAGATGACATAGAGCTTGGCGGCAATCGAAAGTTTCGCCAAAGTCACGACCCGCCCCACACGTGCATTCCATTGTTCTGCGGTTATACTGGCGGTAAATTGTTAACGGTTTGTTTGGCTTATTCACGGGCCGGCAAGGGACATTATGGCTCTGAACGTCGCAGTGCAGATGGATCCGATCCAACGGATCAACATCAAGGGCGATTCCACCTTCGCGTTGTTGCTGGAGGCGCAAAAGCGCGGCCACAAACTTTCGTATTACACGCCCGACCGGCTGGCGCTGCTCGATGCGCATGTTTTCGCGACGGTGGAGCAGCTCAGCGTGCGCGACGTCGTCGGCGACTACTTTACCTTGTCGGCGCCGCGGCGCGTCGAGCTCAGCGAATTCGACGTGGTGCTGCTGCGTCAGGACCCGCCGTTTGATCTCGCTTATGTGACCACGACACATCTACTCGAGCGCATCCAGGGCAAGACGCTTGTTGTCAACGACCCAGCGCAGGTGCGCAACGCGCCGGAAAAGGTTTTCGTCACCGAATTTCCCGGCCTGATGCCGCCGACGCTGATCACGCGCGACCTCGCCGAAATCAAGGCGTTTCGCGCAACCCATGGTGACATCGTGATGAAGCCGCTTTACGGCTTCGGCGGCGGCGCCGTCTTCCGCGTCACCAGGGAGGATCTCAATTTCGGCTCGCTCTACGACATGTTCGCGGTGACCTTCCGCGAGCAATGGGTGGTGCAGAAATTTCTCCCCGCCTTCAAAGACGGCGACAAGCGCATCATCCTGGTGGACGGCGAATACGCCGGCGCAGTCAACCGCATCCCCGCGGCCGACGACCTGCGCTCCAACATGGTGCGCGGCGGCTCGCCCCAGGCAACGGAACTCACCAAGCGCGAGGCGGAAATCTGCAGGCGGCTCGGACCGGAATTGCGGAAGCGTAAGTTGCTGTTCGTCGGCATCGACGTGATCGGCGACTACATTACCGAGATCAACGTCACCTCGCCGACCGGCATCCGCGCGGTAAGAAACGTCGGCGGCCCCGATATCGCGGCGATGATCTGGGACAAGATCGAAAAAAATGCGCGCCGGCTGATCGGGGCCCCTCCCAGCCTTTCGGACCAAATTCCTCAATCCGTTCCCTAATTGTCCTTTTCCAGGCCATTGGCCGACCGGCTAGGCTGCCGGCCGAGCAATTTTGGCTTTTTGGGGCGCTTTATGGTCCAGCGGGTCAGTATCGTGGTTTTTGAGGGCATCGAGGCCCGGGGGCCGTGGACGTCCAGGTACAGGTGGCACCGGGTCTGCCCGCCTTTGCCATTGTCGGCCTGCCCGACAAGGCAGTCTCCGAGGCCAAGGAGGCGGGTACGTTCGGCGCTGATCGCCTCGGGGCTGGCGCTACCTGCCCGCCGCATCACCATCAATCTCGCCCCGACCGACCTGCCGAAGGAAGGCAGCCACTACGATCTGCCGATCGCGCTCGGGCTGATGGCGGCGATCGGCGCCAATGCACGGGGCGAAGGTTTGATCTGCTCGAAGCCTTGCGGCCCCGAAGCGGCCTGGGCCTCGCCGGAAATCGAGATCATCGCCGCGCGCTCGCTGATCCAGCTCGCCAATCATTTCAAGGGCACGCAGGTACTCACTCGGCCGCAGCCGAAAATCCGCGAGCTGGCCGAGTCGACGCTGGCCGCGCGGCTGCCCTCAATCCTGCCGCCGCTCGCGCCTGCCGAACTGCTCGAAATGTCGATGATCGCCTCCGTCGCCGGCGAGATCGAAGGCGGCGCGCTCACCAACAAGCGTCCGTTCCGCGCGCCCCATCATTCCGCTTCGATGCCGGCGCTGGTCGGCGGCGGCTTGCGCGCACGGCCGGGCGAAATTTCGCTGGCGCATATCGGCGTGCTGTTCCTCGATGAGATGCCAGAATTCGCCGGCCAAGCGCTCGACTCGCTGCGTAAGCCGCTGGAAACCGGCGAGGTCGCCGTTGCCCGCGTCAATCATCGCATCACTTATCCAGCGCGCTTCATGCTGGTCGCCGCCATGAACCCCTGCCGCTGCGGCAGAGCGTCCGATCCCGGCTTTGTCTGCAAGCGCGGGACGAATGTGCGCTGCGCTGCCGAATACCAAGGGGGCGCCTGTCCGGCCCGCTGCTTGATCGTATCGACCTGCACATCGAAGTGCCCGCCGTCACCGCCGCCGACCTCATTCTGCCGCCGCCCTCGGAAGGCAGCCGCGAAGTTGCCGCCCGCGTCGCGCGCGCGCGCGACATCCAGGCCGAACGCTATGCCGCGCTGGGCCTAACCCATGTGCGCACCAATGCGCAGGCGCAGGGGCCGGTGCTGGAAGAGATCGCCCGCGCCGACGGAACGGGGCTCGCGCTGTTGCGCGACACCACCGCCGCCATGCAATTGTCCGCCCGCGGCTAACATCGCGTGCTGCGCGTCGCGCGCACGCTCGCCGATCTCTACGGCGCCGACAAAGTCGGCCGCGTGCATCTGGTTGAGGCATTTTCCTACCGCACGCTCGCCGACGAGGTGCGCCGCGCGGCATGATCGCCGCGCCGGACCCGGCGTCTTAATAAACAACTAACCATCTGGGCCTAGCGTCGTGGCGAAGCGTTTCGCTGCCGCCGCCAAAGGCCAGCATGACCCGGTCCCACCTCGTCCTTCTCTTGGCTCTTGTGATCGCCGTTCCGGCCGCTGCCGCCGGTGGTTCGTTCTTTGCCGCGGCCCTGCAGCCCTGTTTTATGTCCGGCGCCGCCGCCTATCGGCTCGCCGGCAATTCAAACGCGGACTACACCATCCGCATTGACAACGACGCCGCGCGTCCCGATCTGCGCCTGCAACTGGTGGACAAACCGGGCGCCGCCGATTTCGTGCTGATGGACGACGGCGATAATGCCGATGCCTGCCGCGAGGCGGGCGCGGTCAAGACCATTCGCGTCGATACCGCGTCGTCCAATCCGGATCGCAGGCCGGACATGATCGTGACATTGTCAAAGCAGCCGGCCGCGGGCGGCCACAAGATCTATGTGCGCTCGGCGCATTTCACCGGACAAGATGCTGCCGCGCTGTTTTCGGTAATCTGGAAACACGCGCACGGCCACGAAGCAGTCGCCCGGCGCTGATCTAAATACCGACCGCTTAACCCTCCCTTCACCACGTTCGTGGCCGCGCCGGAAGCGCGGCGCGCGAAGAATAAAATCGCAAGGGTTCCGGCGCCAAATGGCCGCGGGGTAGGGCTCCGGGCGCGGGAACCATGCGACAGAATTCATCGTCATCGCCCGCATTTGCCGTTCGCCACGTCGCGCGCAACCGCGCCGCGCTGTTGCTGTTCGGTCGCGCGGCCATCACCACGCTGGCGGTCGCGTCGGGCGCCATCGGCTTCCTCGCCGGCGTGCGCATGCAAAGCGACAATTACGATCCCTACGGTTATGCCACCGGCGTCGGCGTGCTGTTCGCCGCCGCTTGCGCCACCATTGCATTCATGCGCACCCGCCGCCGCGCAGGCGTGGCATTGATCCGCGCCTTGGAAGCGCGTGTCGAGGAATTGTCCGACCGCAATTGGGAACTGCGCGAAGCCGAGGTGCGCGCGCGCAGCCTGCTCGAGGCGCAAGGCGACCTGATCGTCCGCCGCGACGCAAGCGGCCGTATCACTTACGTCAACGACGCCTATTGTGCGCTGGCCGGAAAGACCCGCGACGCTCTCGTTGGTAGCGCGTTCCAGTTGCCCACGCTCGAGCAGAGCGAGACCGCCATGCTCACAGACGGCACCCGCGCCTACGACCAGAAAATCGCCGGCGCCGCCACGCGATGGATCGCCTGGCGTGACGTCACTGTGCGCGCCGACAGCGGCACCGAGGTGCAGAGCGTCGGCCGCGACGTCACCGACCGCGCCGACGCCGAGCGCGCCTTGGCAGCCACGCGTGACCAGGCGCAGGCTGCCAACCGCGCCAAGTCGCGCTTCCTCGCCATGGTCAGCCACGAGATCCGCACGCCGCTCAACGGCATGCTTGGCATGGCCGATCTGCTGCTCGACACCGATCTAAGCCCTGAGCAGACGACCTACGCCAAGGCGGCAAAGACTTCCGGCGAGACGCTCTTATCGCTGATTGAGGAGATTCTCGATTTTTCCAAGATTGAGGCGGGCAAGCTCGATCTGGAAGCGCGGCCGTTTGCGCTCTGCGCGCTGGTCGAAGGCGTGGTCGAATTATTGGCCCCGCGCGCGCAGGCCAAAGGCATCGAGATCGCTTCCTTTGTGGACGAACGGCTGCCGGCAAGCGTCGTCGGCGACCCGGCGCGCCTGCGTCAGGTACTGCTCAACCTCGCCGGCAACGCCATCAAGTTCACCGAAACGGGCGGCGTCGCTGTCATCGCCGAGCCGGACGAGGACAGCGGCAATATCCGTTTTGTCGTGCGCGATACCGGCATCGGCCTCAAGCGCGAAGACCGGGAGCGCGTCTTCCTCGACTTCGAGCAGGCGGACGGATCGTCCACGCGCAAATTCGGCGGCACCGGATTGGGTCTCGCCATTTCCAAGCGCATCGTCGAGCGCATGGACGGCCGCATGAGCGTGGAGAGCGAGCCGGGCCAGGGCGCAAGCTTTTGCTTCAGCGTGCCGCTGATGGTCGCGCCCGAGGCGCCTGCCCAATGCGTCGCACCCGATCTGACCAACACGGCGATGCTCGTGGTCGCCGAAGCGGAAATTGAATCCGCTTTGCTCGCGCGCCGACTCAGCCGCTGGGGCGCGAAAACCTGCGCGGTGCGCGACGAAAGAATTGCCACGGCGCTGCTGCCGGAGCGTCCTTGGGACGCCATCCTGGTCGATCGCGCCGCGGCGGAAAAAATGATCGCGCAAGGCGACGTTGCCAATCTCGGCGTGCCGCGGCGCATTGTGCTGATCACGCCCGGCGAACGCCATGAATTGCCCGCGCTCAAACAAGCGGGCTTCACCGGCTATCTGGTCAAGCCGGTGCGCGCTTCCTCGCTCGCCGCGCGTCTGACCGCCGACGACTCCTTCGAATCCGCGCCTACGGAAGCCGCCAGCGAACGCGACGTGGCAGGCGATGCCGCGGCGAGCGGCAATGGCCTTTCGATCCTAGTAGCCGAGGACAACGAAATTAACGCGCTGCTTGCCCGCGCCTTGCTTGCCCGGCTCGGCCATCGCCCGACGATTGCCGCCGACGGCCTCGCCGCGGTCGAATCCTGGCTCGGCGCCCGCGCCGCGGGCAGCCCTTACGACCTGGTGCTGATGGACCTGCAGATGCCGGGCATCGACGGCATGGAGGCCGCCCGCCGCATCCGCGCCGCCGAATCGGAAAATGACGCACCGCGCACGCGCATGATCGCGCTGACCGCCAATGCCCAGGCCGAAGACCGCGAGGCCTGCCTCGCCGCCGGCATGGACGGGCTGCTCACCAAACCGCTTGACCGCGAGCGCTTGCGCGAGGTCTTGGACGCAATATCCCCGACGGGATTTGCCCCGCTTGCGGCCTGACCCGGTTTTCCCACATTGTCATAATTCGGTGTTCGGCCCATGCTGTACGGGTTATTGGTGCCCGAGCATTGATTCTCCGGCCTGTAGCTCCGCCACGTACTAGCCCCGCGGAAAAGGACCGAAATTCCCATGGCAAGCCGCGACCCGATCAAGCTCCCGCGCAGCCTGTTCGAGCGGTTTCGTTCGCCCCCCGGTACTCCGACAGTCCCGAGCCTGCTTTCGTCGTTGCAGGCCTATGGTGGATTACAGGCCTGGGCGGCGCGCGCGCACCGGCCGGCGCAGACGCTCGGACGGCTCGGCGCGCTCGAGGTGCGGCTGGCGCAGACCGCCGCCGAAGTGCGCCAGGCGCAGAAATTGCGCTACCGCGTTTTCTACCAGGAAGGTTCCGCCATCCCCAATCCCGGCCGCTTGTTCGCCCGCCGCGACGTCGATGCCTATGATGCGATCTGCGATCATCTTCTCGTGCTCGATCAGGCGGCACGCGACAGCCAGGCCAACAATCGCCCGGCGGTGGTCGGCACCTATCGGCTGCTGCGGCAGCCGCTTGCGGAGGAATATGGCGGCTTCTATTCGGCCGGCGAATTTGACATCGGCGGATTGATCGCGCGCCACGCCAACATGCAATTCCTCGAGCTCGGCCGCTCCTGCGTGCTGGCGCCCTACCGCAACAAGCGCACAGTCGAGCTGCTCTGGCACGGCATCTCCGGGTATCTCACGCAAAACCGCACCGACGTCATGATCGGCTGCGCCAGTCTCGACGGCACCGAGCCCAAGCAATTGGCGATGCCGCTGTCGTTCCTGTATCACTATGCCCGCGCGCCGGAAGAGTGGCGCGCGCGCGCGTTGCCGGAGCGCTATGTCGAGATGAACCGCATGTCGCAGGAGACAATCGACCCTAAGGCGGCGTTGCGCGCGCTGCCGCCGCTGCTCAAGGGCTATCTGCGGCTCGGCGTCTATATCGGGGACGGCGCGGTGGTGGACCATGAATTCGGCACCACCGACGTGCTGATTGTGTTGCCGGTCACGGCGATCAAGGCGCGTTACATCGCGCACTTCGACGTGTCCACCCGCGCGGCGTAACGCTCACAACCTTCGCAGCGACACTTCCTCGACCTGATGGCTCGCCACTTTCTTCAGGATCAGGTCGGCGCGTTGGCGCGTCGGCAGAATATTCTCGTGCAGATTTACCAAGTTAATCCGCTCCCAGATTGAGGCCGCCGTCTCGATTGCCTCCGCGTCCGACAAATTCGAATAGCGGTGGAAGTAGGATTTCGGATCGCGGAAGGCGGTGCTGCGCAGCGTGAGAAAGCGGTCGACGTACCAGGATTTCAGTACATCCTCGTCGGCGTCGAGATAGACGGAGAAATCGAAGAAATCTGAAACGAAGGGGATAGCCTTGCCGTCCTTCGGCAGCCGCCCGGTCTGCAGCACGTTTAAGCCTTCGACGATGAGAATCTCCGGCCGGTCCACCTCGACCCATTGATTTGGCGTCACGTCGTAGGTGAGATGCGAATAGACCGGCGCCCGCGCCGGCCGCCGTCCAGCCTTCACGTCGGTCAGGAAGCGCAGCAGCGCCGGCAGGTCGTAACTCTCCGGGAAGCCCTTCTTCTCCATCAGGCCTTCGCGCTCGAGGATGCTGTTGGGATAAAGAAAGCCGTCGGTGGTGATGAGATCGACTTTCGGCACGTTCGGCCAGCGCGCGAGCAAGGCTTGCAGCACTCGGGCGCTGGTCGATTTGCCCACCGCCACGGACCCTGCGACGCCGATGATGTAGGGCATCTTTGAATCTTCGGTGCCGAGAAAACGCTGCTGGGCGCGGAACAGCCGCTGAGTCGCCGCCACATAGAGCGACAACAGCCGCGACAGCGACAGATAAATGTCTTCGACTTCCTCGATGTCGAGCCGGTCGTGCAGCGAGCGCAGCCGCGTGACCTCATCCGAGGTCAGCGTCATCGGCATGTCCTCGCGCAGCGCGGCCCAATCCGCGCGCGAGAAGATGCGGTAAGGCGAGAGAACTTCGTCGGTGCGTTGTTCCATCGAGGCATCCATTAGCCGCGGGATCGCGAAGCCTTTTCCTCGTGCCCAGATTGCGCCGTGCGTTTTGCCAGCTCCGCCTCGACTTCGGCCAGCGTCACGCCGCGCGCTTCCAGCACGACCAGCAGATGATAAAGCAAATCGGCTGCTTCAGCGATCAGCCGGTCCTTGTCCTCCTGCACGGCAGCCATTGCCGTTTCGATGGCCTCTTCGCCTAATTTTTTGGCGCAGTGGTCGACGCCCTTGTCCAGCAAAGCGCGGGTATAGGAGTCCGCCGCGCTTGCTTTGGCGCGCTCATGAATAAGTTTTTCCAGATCGGCGAGGGTGAATTTGCTCATGCAGCTTCCTTTGGGCCGCTGCATATCACGGATCGAGCCGCATCGGCAGGCCGGCTTTAGCCATGAATTCCTTGGTTTCGCGCACCGTATGCTCGCCGAAGTGGAAGATCGATGCCGCCAGCACCGCGGTGGCGTGACCGTCGCGGATGCCTTCGACTAAATGCTGAAGCGTGCCGACACCGCCGGAGGCGATTACCGGCACCGTGACGGCGTCTGCCACCGCGCGAGTGAGCGCGATATCAAAGCCGCGCCGCGTGCCGTCGCGGTCCATCGAGGTGAGCAGGATTTCGCCGGCGCCGAGCGCGACCACCTCCTTGGCGTATGCGACGGCATCCATGCCGGTCGGCTTGCGGCCGCCGACGGTGAAGATTTCCCAGCGCGACTTTTCGCCTTCGTTCGACACGATCTTGGCATCGATGGCGACGACGATGCACTGGTCGCCAAATTTCTCCGCCGCCTCCTTGACGAAGGCCCGGCGCTCGACCGCCGCGGTATTGATCGAGACCTTGTCGGCGCCTGACGTCAGAAGTGCGCGGATGTCGTCGATGGTGCGCACGCCGCCGCCGACAGTGAGCGGCATGAAACAGGCCTCCGCCGTGCGCCGCACCACATCGAGGATGATGCCGCGCTTCTCGTGGCTGGCGGTGATGTCGAGAAAGCAGAGCTCATCGGCGCCGGCGGCGTCATAGGCAATCGCCGCCTCCACCGGATCGCCGGCGTCGCGCAAATTGACGAAATTGACGCCCTTGACCACGCGGCCATCTTTGACGTCGAGACAGGGGATGACGCGGACCTTGAACATTCACACCACCCTTGCCGCGCGGATGAGCGCCAGCGCTTCGGCCACGTCGAGCCGCCCGTCATAGAGCGCGCGGCCGGCAATGGCGCCTTCGAGCTTTTTCGCGCGGGGCGTCAGCAACGCCTTGATGTCGTCGATGGCAGCAAGTCCGCCCGAGGCAATGACCGGAATTGAAATCGCGTCGGCGAGTGCGATGGTGGCGTCGAGATTGAGCCCTTTCAGCAATCCATCGCGCGCGATATCGGTATAGACAATCGCGGCCACGCCCACGTCCTCGAAGCGGCGCGCGATATCGAGCGCCGACAGTTTGGACGTTTCCGCCCAGCCCTGCACCGCCACGTTGCCGTCGCGCGCGTCGAGGCCGACCGCGACCTTTTTTGGAAATTTGCGCGCAGCCTCTTTCACAAACGCCGGATCGCGCACCGCCGCTGTGCCGATGATCACGCGGTTAACGCCCTTTTCCAGCCAGGCTTCCACGGTCGCCATGTCGCGGATGCCGCCGCCCAATTGCACACATTGGCCGACGGTTTCGAGGATGCGCTCGACCGCGGCGACGTTCATCGGCTTGCCGGCGAAGGCGCCGTCGAGATCGACCACATGCAGGTGTTTGAAGCCCTGCATCTGGAAGGCGTTCGCCTGCGCCGCCGGGTCGCGGTGAAAAATGGTGGCGCGCGCCATGTCGCCCTGCTCGAGGCGCACGGCGAGGCCTTCCTTCAGGTCGATGGCAGGAAACAGGATCACGGCGTCCACTGCAAAAAATTGGCGATCAGCTTCAAGCCAAGCCGCTGGCTCTTTTCCGGGTGAAATTGCGTGCCGACCATGTTGTCGCGGCCGACGATGGCCGTCAGCGGGTCGCCGTAGTCGGCCTGCGCCACCAGCTCGTTGCGCTTTGCCGGCTTCAGCTCAAACGAGTGCACGAAATAGGCGTGCAAGCCGTCCGGCCCGAGCGGGATGTCGGCGAGCAGCGGATGCGGCTGCAGCATGCGAAGCGTATTCCACCCCATGTGCGGGATTTTCAGGTTTGGATCGGCCGGTGCGATGCGGTCGACGTCGCCGGGGATCCAGCCAAGGCCCGGCGTCACCTGATACTCGCGGCCGCGCTCGGCCATCAATTGCATGCCGACGCAGATGCCGAAGAACGGCCGCCCACGTTGTAGCGCGCTTTCGTTGAGCGCCTCGACCATGCCGGGGATGGCGTCGAGCCCACGCCGGCAATCGGCAAAGGCGCCGACGCCGGGCAGCACGACGCGGTCGGCTTTCGCCACCGTCGCCGGGTCGCTAGTGACGACGATCGGGTCGTCGTGCCCGCTTTCGCGCGCGGCGCGTTCGAAGGCTTTCGCCGCCGAGTGTAAATTGCCGGAGCCGTAATCGACGATGGCGACGCTCATCGCTTGCCCTCAGGTTCAGGGAACAGGCCGATGACGTCGGACGGCGCTGGCGCGCCGCGCCAGACCGTCGCCGCGAATTTTGCCGGCGGCTGCTCGGCCGGGGCTTCCTCTTTGCGCGCCGACCAGGCGGAGAAGAAACGCTGCTCGGCGGATTCCAGATCGTCGCCGACCGTAAAGCCCAGTGTCTTCCAGCCGTTGCGCTCGAGCGTCCAGCGCCACAGCGTCGCCGCCTCGAAGCCGACCAACAATGCGAGCAGCAGGCCGACGAAAAATTTCACCGCGTCCGGCGCGCCGATCAGATGGAGCGCGCCCCCGATCAGGGCATTGGCCGCAACATAGCCGACGAGCACCAGCCATAGCCGGCGCAGCAGCAGCCACAGCGGCGCCAGCACGAAAGCCCAAAAATAAAATCCGTCGCGCACAAAGACGAAGCGCTCGGGATTGGCGGCGCTTTCGCCGATTTTCGGCGGCGGCTGGTGAACGGTGAAGGTCGGCATTGTCGCACTCTCAACTCTCTCCAGTCATTCACGGGGCGCGAACGCAGCGAGCGAAGCCGGAATGACGTCAGCCGCCGAGCGAGCCCTTGGTGGACGGGACCTCATCCTTGGCGCGCGGATCGATCGCCACCGCCGCCCGCAGCGCCCGCGCCAGACCCTTGAAGCAGGATTCGGCGATATGGTGATCGTTCGTGCCATATAAAGCCTGCGCATGCAGCGTGATGCCCGAATTCGTGGCGAAAGCCTGAAACCATTCCTGCACCAGTTCAGTGTCGAATTCCCCGACCTTGTCGCGCACGAACTCCGCCTTGAACACCAGAAACGGCCGCCCGGAAATATCGATGGCGACGCGGGTCAATGCCTCGTCCATCGGTACGTCGACGCTGGCATAACGGGTGATGCCCTTCATGTCGCCAAGCGCCTGCTTCACCGCCTGGCCGAGCGCAATGCCGACGTCTTCGGTCGTGTGATGGTGGTCGATGTGCAAGTCGCCCTTGGCCTTGACCGCGATGTCGATGCGCGAGTGCCGCGCCAGCAATTCGAGCATGTGGTCGAGAAAGCCGATGCCGGTGGTGATGGACGAACGCCCGGCGCCGTCGAGATCGAGCTCGACCTCGACGTCGGTTTCCTTGGTCTTGCGTTTGACCGCGCCCTTGCGCATCGCCTCACCTTTCAAGTCGCGGGCCTTTTATCAGGGGTTTGCGGGATTCGCCAATCCGCCACTAGTCGCCCGCTTCAACCAATTTGAAAGGAATTGATGATTCGCTTTCGTCGCCAACGACTGGCGAGGGAGGCAATCATGGCTGCGAAGGAGATTGCGGTAAAGAAGTATGTTGTGAGGCTGAGCGGCGAGGAGCGCGAACGGCTTGAAACGCTGATCCGGAAGGGAAAGAGCCCGGCGCACCGGGTGCTGAAGGCGCGGATCTTATTGAAGGCCGATGTCTCGGAAGCCGGCAAAGGGTGGAGCGACAACCGGATCATCGAAGCTCTGGAAACCAGCCCATCCATGGTTTACCGGGTCCGCAAGCAACTGGTGGAAGAAGGCTTCGAGGCGGTATTGAGCCGCAAGCCGCGCGCGATGCCTGCCGTTGCTCGGATTTTCGACGGCGAAAAGGAGGCCAAGCTGATTGCCTTGGCCTGTTCCAAGCCGCCCAAGGGACGCGCACGCTGGACCTTGCGGTTGTTGGAGAACAAGGTCGTGGAACTCGGCATCGTCGATCGTGCTAGCGACAGCACAATCGGGCGCGCGCTCAAAAAACACTCTTCAGCCCCATCGCCGCCAGCACTGGGTCATCCCGCCCAAGGCCAACAGCGCGTTCGTAGCCGCTATGGAAGACGTGTTGGCCGTCTACACGCGGCCACGCGACGGCGATTGTCCGCTGGTTTGCCTCGACGAGACCTCGAAGCAACTCATTGCCGAAACGCGCGTGCCGATCCCGATGAAAGCGGGGCGCCCGGCCCGTTTCGATTACGAGTACCAGCGCAATGGTACCGCCAATCTCTTCATGATGTTTGCTCCGCTTGAAGGCTGGCGTCATGCCAAGGTCACAGATCGCCATACCGCCGTGGATTATGCTCACGTCTTGAAAGACTTGGCCGACACCCACTTCGCGCACGCCAAGACCATCGTTCTGGTCCAGGACAACCTCAGTATCCACAGCAAGGCTTCACTCTACGAAGCCTTTCCGGCCGTCGAAGCCAGGCGCCTGGTCGAGCGCTTCGTATGGCACTACACTCCAAAACACGGCAGTTGGCTCGATCTGGCCGAGTCCGAACTCGGCGTCCTCACGTCCCAGTGCCTCGATCGCCGCATCCCCGACAAACAAACCCTCACCGACGAAATCGCCGCCTGGGAGTACGACCGCAATGCCAACCACACCACGGCCGACTGGCAATTCACCACCAAAAATGCCCGCATCAAACTTAACCATCTATACCCTGCAATCTGACTGAATCAGCCGACTAGTCTTGGCGCGCGGGCGCCGTCTAGGCTTAATTCATTGCGGTTTCGGGGGGTTCACATGGCAGAGCGCGCAAACGAAAGAGTGGCCTGGTTCAACGGCGAGTTCATGCCGGAGCGGGAAGTGCGCATTCCCTTCGGCGACCGCAGCGGGGTCTACGGCGACGGCTGCTTCGACATGACGCGAACCTTCGGCCATCGGCTGTTCAAGGTGAAGGAGCATGTCGAGCGGCTCTACCGCTCGCTCAAATACCTGCGCATCGACCCGGGCTTCGGCCCGCCGAAGATGTGCGCGCTGACCGAGGAGTTGTTCGAGCGCAACCGCCATCTGCTCGGCCCCGACGATGACTACTGGGTCGGCCAGCGCGTCAGCCGCGGCGTCAAGGAGGTGCCCGGCGACAATCTCGCCTATCACGGCCCCAACGTGGTGCTCGAATGCGCGCCGGTACCGCTCGCGCAGCGCGCCAAGCTGTTCAAGCACGGCATCCGCGTCATCGTGCCGTCGCAGCGGCGCGTGCCACCGGAATCATTCACGCCGCGCGCCAAGACTCACAACTACTTAAACCTCATCGTCGCCGATCAGGAAGTGCAGAGCGCCGATCCCGAAGCCTGGGCGGTGCTGCTCGACATCAACGGCAATCTCTGCGAGGGGCTCGGCTCCAATATCTTCATCGTGCGCGGCGACGAAATCCTGACCTCACGCGAGAAATTCGTGCTGCCCGGCGTGAGCCGGCAGACGGTGATCGATCTCGCACGCGAAGAGGGAATGACCGTACGCGAGGCCGATCTCGATCTTTATGACGCCTATACAGCCGACGAAGCCTTCCTCACCTCGACCTCTCCGTGCATCTGCCCGATCGTTAAGGTGAACGGCGTCGCCGTCGGCCCCGCTGGTCAGGTCTGGGGCCCGCTGACGCGGCGGCTAGCGGATGCCTATCAGCGCTTCGTCGGTTACGATTTCGTCGGCCAATATATCAAGCGCTATGTCGAGGGCGCAAAGGCGAGCGCATTTTGAGGCCCAATTGCGCGCGACTTGCCACGATTGAATAGCGTCGCGCGAGGCCCTACATCCTTTGCCTATGCAGAACTCTTCCCCCGACCTCTGGCACGGCACCACCATCCTCACCGTCCGCAAGGGCGGCACGGTGGTGATCGGCGGCGACGGCCAGGTGACGATCGGACAGACTATCGTCAAGGCCAACGCCAAGAAGGTGCGCCGCTTAGGAAAAGGCGACGTGATTGGCGGTTTTGCCGGCGCCACCGCCGACGCCTTTACGCTGTTCGAGCGGCTGGAATCCAAGCTCGAGCAATATCCTGGACAATTGCTGCGCGCCGCCGTCGAGCTCGCCAAGGACTGGCGCACCGACCGCTATCTGCGCCGGCTGGAAGCCATGATGATCGTCGCCGACGCCAAGGTGTCGCTTGTGCTGACCGGCACCGGCGACGTGCTGGAGCCGGAAGCGAGCGTTGCCGGCATTGGCTCCGGCGGCAACTATGCGCTCGCCGCGGCGCGCGCGCTCGTCGATGGGCCGCTCGACGCCGAAGCGATCGTGCGCCGCTCGCTCGACATCGCTGCCGATATTTGCGTCTACACCAACCGCAACGTGACCATCGAAAGCCTGAAAGCGTAACCGAGTAACCGCGTGACCGACTTCTCTCCCCGCGAAATCGTATCTGAGCTCGACCGCTTCATCGTCGGCCAGACCGACGCCAAGCGCGCCGTCGCCATCGCGCTGCGCAACCGCTGGCGAAGGCTTCAGCTTGACGAGAAACTGCGCGAGGAAGTGCTGCCGAAAAACATCCTGATGATCGGCCCGACCGGCGTCGGCAAGACCGAGATCTCGCGGCGGCTGGCGCGGCTCGCCGGCGCGCCGTTCCTCAAGATCGAGGCGACCAAGTTCACCGAAGTCGGCTATGTCGGCCGCGACGTCGAGCAGATCGTGCGCGACCTGGTGGAGATTTCCATCGCGCTCACCCGCGAGCGCAAGCGCAAGGACGTGCAGGCGCGCGCCGAACTGGCCGCCGAGGAGCGTGTGCTCGACGCCCTGGTCGGTCCCGGCTCTGGCCCAGGCACCCGCGAAAGCTTCCGCAAGAAGCTGCGCGCTGGCGAGCTCAACGACAAGGAGATCGAGATCGAAGTGCAGGCCGGCGGCGGCGGCATGCCGATGTTCGAAATTCCCGGCATGCCCGGCGCGCAGATGGGCGCCGTCAATATCGGCGATATTTTCGGCAAGCTCGGCGGCGGCCGTACCAAGACGCGGCGCGTCATGGTGCGCGATTCGCACGACATTTTGGTCAACGAGGAATCCGACAAGCTGCTCGATAACGAGCAGCTCATCCAGGAGTCGATCAAGACGGTCGAGCAGAACGGCATCGTCTTCTTGGATGAAATTGACAAGATCGCCGGCCGCGAGGGTCGCATGGGCAGCGACGTGTCGCGCGAGGGCGTGCAGCGCGACCTGTTGCCGCTGATCGAGGGCACCACCGTCAACACCAAGCACGGGTCGGTAAAGACCGACCACATCCTCTTCATTGCGTCCGGCGCCTTCCACATTTCCAAGCCGTCCGACCTGCTGCCGGAATTGCAGGGGAGGCTGCCGATCCGCGTTGAACTCAAGGCGCTCACCCGCGACGACTTGCGCCGCATCCTCACCGAACCGGAAGCGTCGCTGATCAAGCAGTATGTGGCGCTCTTGAAAACCGAGGGCGTGATGCTCGATTTCACCGAGGATGCCATCGATGCGCTCGCCGACATTGCCGTGGCGGTCAATTCCGCGATCGAGAATATCGGCGCACGGCGGCTGCAAACGGTGATGGAGCGCGTGCTCGATGAGATTTCGTTTGCCGCCACCGACCGCTCCGGCGAGACGGTCAAGATTGACGCGGCTTACGTCGAGAAGCACATCGGCGATCTGGCGAAGAATGCCGATTTGTCGCGCTTTATCCTATAAGGCTGGACGCAGCGGCAAAATACCCAATAAGCTCCCGCCAACAACCGGGAGGACGTCATGGCGGCGCCAGCATTGCGGCAGGACAACAACAGCAATCCGCGCAACGACGATGAAGCGCGCACGCTAGTCAAGCACGTCGAATCCTTGTTCATGCCGTGGAACATCGACGCTGGTCGATGGCTTCACCGAAGATTGCGTGGTGCGCTTCGGCACCGTGCCGGAATTCTGCGGTCGCGAGCGTTTAAGCGAATTTTTCACCGCCCGCAGCGCCAAGCAAAAAGGCTATTGCCTGCGCAAGCAGTTCCGCTCGCTCGACGGCGACACGCTGAGCGCTACGGCGTCGAGATCTGGCTGATGCATGGCGGCAAGATCGCGGTGTGGGAAGCCGCCTTCAACGTCGCCCGCGCCGATCAGGCCGGCGGTGTGGCCGACATCCTGCGGTAGCATCACGTTCAATATATCGAGAGGCATCTTGAACTGCCGGCACATGCCGTGCATCGTCCCGCGCCGAACTTAACCCGTCCGAGGAATCCCCCATGCCGCAGACCATGTCCAATTCATCGCTCCCTGTACTCGAGATCGTGCTCAACGCACTGTCGGCCAACCTCGGCAAGGCGGAGGCCTACGCCACGGTCAAGAAAATCGACCCGTCGGTGCTGCTCGGCATGCGCCTTGCGCCCGACATGTTCGCGCTCACGCGTCAGGTTCAGGTCGTCTGCGATCAGGCCAAGAACGGCGCTGCGCGGCTGGCCGGCGTCGAGCCGCCGAAATTCGAGGACAACGAAACCACGGTCGAGCAGCTCAAGGCGCGCGTCGACAAGACCATCGCTTTTCTCAAGACGCTCGACGCCAAGGCGATCGATGCCTCAGCCGACCGCGACATCACCTTTCCGCTCGGCCCCAAGAAAGCCCAGATGAAAGGCGACGATTACCTCAATCACTTCGTGCTGCCGAATTTCTATTTCCACGCCACTGCGGCTTACGCCATCTTGCGTCACGCGGGCGTCGAGGTGGGAAAACGCGATTTCCTCGGCGGCATTCCGATCAAGCTGACTTGAGAGCGGCCTTTGCATCAGGCGCCGCGTCAAAGCGGCGCCGCGCATCTTGGATTGTTACTCGGTTCTGCCGCGCCCAAAGTCCAAGCTCGCTCACCGGTTCGAGCAACGAGCGGCCGAGCCTGGTCAATTCGTAATCGACGCGCGGCGGAATAGTCGGGAACACCGTGCGGGTGACGAGCCCATCGCGCTCCAGCCCGCGCAGCGTCAGCGTCAGCATCCGCTGCGAGATCGAGCCGAGCGCCCGGCGCAATTCGTTGAAGCGCTTGGGCCCGTCGCCGAGCGCGGAGACCACCAGCACCGTCCATTTGTCGCCGACCCGGGCGAGGACCTCGCTCACCGCTCGGCAGTCCTCGGGCACATGCAGGTTACTGGGTATCGGTGATGTACCTTCTTGCGGCTTTTTCGCAGTCATCTAAATAGCCTCAGTATAGAACAGTAACTTAGGCTCAAATAAATAGAGGCTCCCATGGCGAAACTCAAGCTCGGCATCATCGTCGGCTCCAACCGCCGCGAATCGATAAATCACAAGCTGGCGCAGGCACTTGCCAAGCTCGGCAGCGACCAATTCGTGGCCAGGCTCATCCAGATCGACGAGCTGTCGATCTACAATCAGGATCATGAACTGCCCACGCCCGGCCCGGTGGCGCGGCTGAAATCCGAGATCGAGGCGTCCGACGCGCTACTATTCGTCACGCCGGAGCACAGCCGGTCGATCCCGGCAGTGCTGAAGAATGCCATCGACTGGGCCGCCCGCCCCTATGGCCAGAATTCCTGGCGCGGCAAGCCGGCGGCCGTCACCGGCACCTCGGGCGGAGCCATCTCCACGGCGGTCGCGCAATCGCATCTGCGCACCGTGCTCAACAGCGGCGCGGCCATGCACGTCCTCGGCGGCGAGACCTATATCCAGTTCAAGCCCGAACTGATCGACGCGCAGAACAGCGTGACCGACGACAACGTGCGCAAGTTCCTCAAGGACTTTATCGACAACTTCGCGGACTTCGCCGGCCGGTTTGCATCGCGCGTCGCCGCCGCGGCATAATCGTAACGAGGCAACAATGTCCATCCGACCCGTCAGAGAGATCGTTCAATCCAAGCCGACCATCGAGGGCGCCGGCGTCAAGCTCAACCGCGCCTTCGGCTTCGGCAACACCACCGAGTTCGATCCGTTCCTGCTGCTCGATGATTTCCGCAATGATAATCCGCAGGATTACCTCGCGGGCTTTCCCTGGCATCCGCATCGCGGCATCGAGACCATCACCTACGTGCTCAACGGCACCGTCGAGCACGGCGATAGCCTCGGCAACAAAGGCCTGCTCGGCTCCGGCGACGTGCAATGGATGACCGCGGGCCGCGGCATCATGCACCAGGAAATGCCGCAGGGCGACGCGCAAGGGCGCATGCACGGCTTCCAGCTCTGGGCGAACCTTCCGTCATCGCTGAAAATGACGGCGCCGCGATACCAGGATGTCAAGGCGGCGGAGATCCCCGAGATCATCGACGATGATGGCGCGCGCGTGCGCGTGGTCTGTGGCGACTTCTGGGGCAAGAAAGGCCCTGTCGAAGGCGTCGCCGCCGATCCGCGCTATCTCGACATTTTCGTGCCGCCGGGCAAACGCAAGACTTTTAAGGTCGAAGTCGAGCGTCACGCCTTCGCCTACGTCTTCGAGGGCGACGGCAAGTTCGCTTACGCCTCGAAGCCGCAAGGCGTGCTCACCGAGAAGCAGGTCGACGGCGAGGAGATCGTGTTCCGCGAACCGGCGGGTAACCACTCGCTGATCCTATTCGACCGCGGCGACGAGGTCACCGTACAAGCAGGCGACAAAGGCATCCGCTTCCTGCTCGTCTCCGGCAAGCGGATCGAGGAGCCGGTCGCCTGGTATGGGCCGATCGTGATGAATACACAGGCCGAGTTGCAGCAGGCGGTGAGCGAACTGCGCAACGGCACCTTCATCAAGGCGGCGTGACAATTCGGCCTCATGGTTAGGTGCGCTGCGAAGCAGCGCGTCTCGAACCATGAGGCGGACCTACTAACTATCTTTATCGACAATCGTCGGATCGGTCACGGCAACCGGATCGGACGCCGGAAACGTTTCCTCCAACCCCTCTTCAAGCTCGCGCTCGAGTTTTTGCTTGACGGTGTTTGTCCGAGCCCGCGTCGGGTTCTTTTTCTTTTTGCTTTTTCCGGCGGGTTTCTTCTTGCGGGATATTGCGCGTTTTGCCATGTCCACACTCCACGCGTTTACAGATCCGCCCGGCTCCGCCGTACTGAAATGTACCAAGCGCCGTCGCCCCCGTGGCGCACCGACGCCTGCTCGAAGCCTATGACAAAGCTGCGGAATTCCGTCAGCGCCAGCCAGTGCGGCAATTGCCGGCGCAGCACGCCGCGCTCGCCATCGCCCCCGCCTTTGCCGGTGATCACCAGCACCAGCCGCGCGCCGCGCGCGCTGGCCGCACGCAGGAAGCGCGAGAGCGCCGCATGCGCCTCGCTTTGCGTCAGCCCGTGCAGGTCGAGGCGGCCGTCGATTTGCTCCTTGCCGCGAGCAACCCGGGTGCGCTTGCGCCGGCCGAGCGACGAAAGCGGCGGCGGCGCGGCAATCTTTTGCGGCGGCGGCGCCATGACGCGCGGCGTCGCGCGCGTCGATTTGACCGGCGGCATCGGCATTTCCGGGCCATCATCGTCCGCGACCAGCGGTGCGTCGCGCAGCGGTTCGATCGATTGCGTAACGGTGGTCCACAGCACGCGCTCGTCCTGCGTGAGCACGCGGCGACCGTTGCCGTCGCGGCCCATGCTCAGGGCCCGCTGTGCTTGATCGAAGCGGTTGATTCCGGCGCCGGGCTGATCGCCTCGGGCCGCGGCTGCGGCAGCGGGATGTTGCGGCCGACGCCTTTCACCTCGACGCCGCGCGGCACCAGCATGACGAAGCGGCCGTGCTGCTTGATGCGGCCGGCGACGTGACCGATCTCCTCGCCGGAACCGAAATAAATGTCGGCGCGCGCCGCGCCGACGATCGCCGCGCCGGTATCCTGCGCGAACATCAGGTGGTGGAATTCGGTCTCCGGCTTTCCCGACGCGATCGGCAGCTCCGCCTCGATCCAGATTGGGGTGCCATAGACGTGAATATTCCTGTCAACGGCAAGCGATCGCTCTGCCGTCAGCGGCACGCCCTGCGAGCCGATGCATTCGTCGTTTACGCCGAGAGCGGTTTCCTCGAAGAAGACGTAAGAGCGGTTCATGCGCCGCAACTTCTCCGCCTCGGCCGGATGCGCGTCCATCCATTCGCGGATGCGGTCCATCGACATGTCGTCCTTGGAGATATAGCCCTTATCGATGAGCCAGCGTCCGACCGGCGTATAAGGCTGGCCGTTGCTGGCGATGTAGTTGAGCCGCAACAGTTCGCCGTTCTCGAGCTTGACCCGAGTCGAGCCCTGGATCTGCGCGAAGAAGGCATCAACCGGATCTTTCACGTAGCAGATTTCCAGGCCCTTGCCGGCAATCGCGCCATCCTCGATCCGGCTGCGGTCGAGATTGCCGAACACCCGGCTGCGGCCCACGAATTTCTTCGGCACGCGATAAAGCGGTACGGTGTACGGGCCGCTGGGGTAGCGTGAGCCCGCGACTTGCGTCTCGTAGTAGCCGGTGAAAAAACCTTCGCTGTGCCCGACCGGCACGATGCGCACCGGCGTAAAATTGTCCTCGAAGAATTTGCGCGCCGCATCGCGGCCGAGTATCCCGGCGGCATTGGCACGCTCGCAGACATCGTAGAGCCCGCTATAGACCGGCCGCGCCCGCCGCATCGCCCTCGTGCCCTCGAGAATGGCCGAGCAGCTTTTCAGGAACGTGCCGAAGGCAAGCGCGTGGTCGTCTTTGGGCCAGCCGTCGAGGTCGCCGAAGGTGAGCGGCGCGACGGTCGCGTGGCGCAGCCACAATTCGCTTGCCGGCGCCGGTTTGTTCATCATGGCGATCAGCCCGAGCGCCAATCCGAGGCTGACAGGAACGCGAATTGCGGAACAAGCGCGCCAGTAAGGCATGCAGTTCAGTGTCCGGCTTCGGTGGCGACCAGTTTCCAGTTCGGATCGCGCGAGGCGGTGTCGCGGGCGAAGGTCCAGACGTCGGTGATGTCGGTCACCTTGTCGGGATTGCCGTCGATCACGTTACCGGTTTTGTCGCGCGTCACCGACACAAGCTGCGACACGAAGCGCACGGTCAGCTGCATGGTCTTGCTGCGCAACTCAGCGCCGGTGATTTCGGCATTGTCGATGGCGACGAACCGGCTCTCCACGGTCTCGCCGCGCTTCTCGCGTTCGTTAATCGCTGCTTCGAAGTTGTCATAGACTTCGCGCGACAGGAGATTCTTCAGCGTGCGCCGGTCGCCTTCGGCATAGGCGTTGACGATCATCTCGTAGGCGGCGCGTGCGCCGGTCAAAAAATGCTTGGCATCGAAACTCGGATCGGAGGCGACAACGGCGTCGAGACCGGCAGCGACGGGCGAACCCGCCGCGGCGATTCCCGCCCAACGCTCGGCGGCCGCAGCCGGCGCCGCAGGCTCCGCCTGTTTTTGCGCCGCATCCGGCGAGCGATTGGGAAGCGCCACTATCTTTTCCGGCGCCGGCCGCACCGGCTCGCGCGCCGCATAAGGATCATACGGCGGCCGCTCGCGTCCGGTGCGCTGACCGAGCACGCTGCGCAGGCGCAGGAAAATGAACACTGCGAGCGCCAGGAAGATAATGGTGTAAATATCGAACACGTCTTGCATGCTTTCGGCTACCGCGGACGACAGATTGGCATCGAAGGCCCGATCGGTGGCGTGGCGGCCGGTTCCACCATATCTATGTATGTTGGTGGGCGCCCTGTTCCATAGGCCTTGCAGCCGATTTGCCACGTAATCTTGGCTTGCCGGCAAAGTCTAAACGATTGAGGCGGCAACGCCAACCTCGTCATCCCATAAGAGAACACCGATGAATGTGGCAAAATGGCTGCTGATAGCGCTTCTTGCGCTGCCGCTCGCGGAATTGGCCGCGCTGACTGCCGTCGTCGTGGCGCTCGGCCTGTTGTGGGCGGTGGCGCTGCAAGCGGCAAGTTCGTTCGCCGGCGTCATGGTGTTGCGGTATGCCGGTGGCGCTCACATTTCGCGCGTGCGCGCCGCCGTCGGCCAAGGCAGCATTTCCGCCCTCAGCGCCGACGTCACTGAGTCGCTCACCCTATTGGCCGGGATTCTGTTGCTTGTTCCGGGCTTTATCACCGACCTTGTCGGTTTGGCGCTGCTGTTCGGCACGATTTTCCGCAGCGGACCGCAAAGCCCGCCGGGCGACGGCGTCATCGATCTGCCGCCGGAGCAATGGCGTCAGAGCGATGACCCCGCGCTCTCCGACCGGCGCGGCGACGACCGTAGAGCATGAATTCCGGGCGTCCTTGTTCCGTCCCGGACCCTATGTTAGCCAACCGCCGCGCGTGGCACATGCGGGGAGACGTTTCGTGACATCGACCAATGGCGGCCAGGAAAAGGCGCCGGCGCCGGTTGCCCAAGCTCAGGGGCCGCAACTCAGCGTGGTGGCGCAATACATCAAGGACCTCTCGTTCGAGAACCCGAATGCGCCGCAAACGCTCACGCAGTCCCAGCAACCGCAGATCAGCATTCAGATCAATGTCCACGCCAAGCCGCTGCAAGGCAACGATGTCGAGGTCGAGCTCAAGCTCGACGGCAAGGCGGAGACCGGCACGACTTTGATGTTCGGCTTCGAACTGGTCTATGCCGGTGTGTTCCGCATTCAGCACCTGCCGCCGGAAGCTATGAACGCGATCGTGCTGATCGAATGCCCGCGTCTCTTGTTCCCTTTCGCGCGCGAGATCGTCGCCGCCACCGTGCGCAACGGCGGCTTCCCGCCGCTGCTGCTCGACCCTGTCGATTTCGTCGGGCTGTATCGGAAAAAGATGGAAGAAGTGCAGGCCGCCGCCGGCGCTCCGGCGCCGAAGACCTGATACGTAAAGCTTCACGCGTCGGGACGATAAATTTTCCACAAGACGCCGCCGCCGAGCGTGGCGACAAAATCGCCGTGCGCCGCGCGGTCAGCATCGTTGATGCGCGCGGCAAGCGGCTGCGGCCGCTTGCGCAGCGTCGTCGCGCCGCCGCGCGCCGCACGATCGCCCGCGACCTTCTCGGCAAGGCCGAGTTGCGCCTGGCGGGCGCCGATGAGCTCCACATAGACTTCGGCCAAAATTTCCGCGTCGAGCAGCGCGCCGTGCTTCGAGCGGCGGGAATTGTCGATGCCGTAGCGTGCGCACAAATCGTCGAGCCGGTTGGGACCCGCCGGATGCTTGCGCCGCGCGAGCAGCAGCGTGTCCACCAGCCGTTCGCGCGCGATCAGCATGCGTTCGATGCGCTTGAGCTCGGCATTGAGAAAGCCGTGATCGAAACTGGCGTTGTGAATGACCAGCGGCGCATCGCCGATGAAAGCGAGGAAGTCGTCGGCGACCTCGGCGAAGCGCGGTTTGTCCTTGAGGAAATCTTCCGACAGGCCGTGCACAGCGAAGGCTTCGGGCGGCATGTCGCGTTCCGGATTGACGTAAGTATGGAACGTCGCGCCGGTCGGAATGCGGTTGAGCAATTCGATGCAGCCGAGCTCGACCAGGCGGTGACCCTGGGTGGGATCGAGGCCGGTGGTTTCGGTGTCGAGGACGATTTCGCGCATGTGGCCCGACTCAAGTGCCCCGTTTCGGCATCTTAACAACCGCTTTGAGGATATCACGCACCTGGGCGCGTGCGGCGTCGAATCCGTGCGAGGTATCCACCACGAAATCGGCGCGCGCGCGCTTTTCCGCGTCCGGCATCTGCTTGGCGATGATCGCCTTTAATTTTTTCTCGCTCATGCCGGGGCGCTCGAAGGCGCGCGCGCGCTGCGTATCCGGCGGCGCCGAGACGACGACGACCGCGTCGCAGCGCTTGTCGCCCGCAGCCTCATAAAGCAGCGGGATATCCAGCACCGCCACTTTGGCGCCGCTCGCCTCCGCCTTCGCGAGAAACCGTTCTTCCGCCTGGCGCACCAGCGGGTGCACGATTTGCTCCAGCCTTTTCATCGCGTCGGCATCGCCCAAAACACGTTTCCCGAGCTTGGCGCGGTCAACCTTGCCGCCTGAAGTCGTACCCGGAAACGCCGCCTCGATCGCCCCCGTCGCCTCCTCCTCGTAAAGCCGGTGCACGGCGGCGTCTGCGTCATACACGGGCACGCCTTCGTCGGCGAACATTTTCGCCGTGGCCGATTTTCCCATGCCGAGCGAGCCGGTGAGACCGAGAATGAACATGGCGCTACTTTGCAACAAAACCCGCCTGCCGCATAAAATCGATCAGCGGCAGCAACGGCAGGCCGAGAATGGTGAAATAGTCGCCTTCGATGCGTTCGAACAGATGGATGCCGGCGCCTTCGATTTGGTAGGCGCCGACGCTTGCCAGGACCGCATCGCCGGCGGAATCGAGGTAATCGTCGAGGAAACGCTCTGAAAAGGCGCGCATCGTCAACCGCGCCGTGTCGGCATGCTCGAACAGCAACACGTCGTCGCGCATGAACGCCAGCGCCGAATGTAACATGTGCGCCTGCCCGCGCAGCGCCGTGAGCTGCGCGCGTGCCGCGGGGCGATCCTTGGGCTTGCTCAAGCGCGTTTCGCCCAGCGCCAGGGTCTGATCGGCGCCGAGCACCAGCCGCCCCGGCAGCATTTTGGCGACGCTTTGCGCCTTGGCGCGGGCCAACAGCCGAGCCGCAGCGACGGAATCGGTCGTGCCGGCTTCCACAGCGCGCTCATCGATATCCGCTGGCCTGGTCTCAAGCCGCAGACCCGCCGCGGCGAGAATCTTCGCGCGCACGGCGCTTTTCGATGCAAGCACTAGCGGCCGGCGATCGAGCCAAAGCGGCATGTTGTCCTTCGTCGCCTATTTCGCCGGCTGGCGGCGGCGTTCGCTCAACAACCGCATCACTGCAGCGGCGGTTTCCTCGATCGAACGGCGGGTGACGTCGATCGACGGCCAGTTATTCTTGGCGCAGAGCCGGCGCGAAACGGCGACCTCCTCCGCCACAGCCGCCTTGTCGATGTATTGATCGTCGGCGTGGTGCGCCTTGAGGCCGAGCAGGCGGTTCTCGCGAATCTGCACGATGCGCTCGGGGCTCGCATAAAGCCCGATCACCAGCGGCCGCGTCAGCTTCTCCACCTCCGGCGCCAGCGGCACCCCCGGCACTAGCGGGACGTTGCCGGTCTTGATGCCGCGATTGGCAAGATAGATCGAGGTCGGCGTCTTCGACGTGCGCGACACGCCGACGAGGACGACGTCGGCATCTTCCAGCCCTTCGACATGTTGGCCGTCGTCATGGAACATCGTATAGTTGAGCGCATCGATGCGGTGGAAATATTCGGCGTTGAGTACGTGTTGGGCACCGGCGCGGTGGATCGATTCGGAACCGAGATAGGACTGGAACAGCCGCAGCACCGGGCCGAGCACCGACATACAGGGAAGTCCGAGCTCGCGGCATTTGTCTTCTAGCAATTGGATGATGTCTTCCTCGAGCAGCGTGTAAAGCACGAGACCTGGCTGCTCGCCAATTTCGGCAATGGCGCGGTCGAGCTGCTTTTTCGAGCGCACCATTGGATAAAGATGTTCGATCGGCGAGACGGCGGTATATTGCGCGGCGGCGGCACGCGCCACCATAGTCAGCGTCTCGCCGGTGGCGTCCGAGACAAGATGCAGGTGGAAATAGCCTGTGTCGGGCATCGGTATAACTTAAAGGTTAGGTGTGGAAACGTGAGGAGCAGGCCACGCTTAATCTTCTGGCGCAAGCCGCTACGCAAGCTCCTGCATTTTTCGTCCACATACGTGACTGCGGGAGATGCTTCATTCGACTTTGCGGGATAGTAGGACGGTGTGGGGATAAGAGCTTGGGGACGGCTGGGGAGAACGTGCGAAAGATACAGTAAAACTGCTAGTTTCTTTGTGGACAGATCGGCCTTTGAAAAACAGCGGCTCTCTGAATCAAGTACCGGCATCCGGTGGACAGATGCCGACTTGAAAGGCATGAGTCCAATTAACCGCCTAACAAACACTACAAAGAGTCTAAGTAGAGTCTTTGGGAAGAAAGCCTGCAGGCCGAGGGTATGGGGATAAAGCCGCTAATTGAGGTGATTGACGGACGCCCGCAGCCGATTCCGCCGGTCTGGATGATGCGTCAGGCCGGGCGTTATTTGTCGGAATATCGTGCGGTGCGGGAGAAGGCGGGCGGCTTTCTCGATTTGTGTTTCAATCCGCAAATGGCGGCGGAAGTGACGTTGCAGCCGGTGCGGCGTTTTGGTTTCGATGCCGCAATCCTCTTTTCCGATATTTTAATGGTGCCGCTAGCGCTCGGTCGCAAGGTTGAATTTACCGCCGGTGAGGGGCCGAAGCTTGAACCACTTGCTGATGCCGCGACGTTGGCGACACTTCGGGAGGAGGTCTGTGAAAAAGTTCTGGCGCCAATCTATGAAACTGTCCGGCGGATCAAATCGGCGCTGAACGAACATACCACGCTGATCGGATTTTGCGGCGCGCCTTGGACGGTAGCGACTTACATGGTCGCTGGCGAGGCGACACCGGACCAAGCGCCAGCGCGGCTGTTTGCCTATCGCGATCCGGATAATTTTTCAAAACTGATCGGCACGCTGGTGCGGGGCTCGATCGACTATCTCGTTGGGCAGCTTGAGGCTGGTGCCGAAGTCGTGCAGATTTTTGATACTTTGGCCGGTGTCCTGGGCCCGGATGAATTCAAGCGTTGGTGCATCGCGCCGACGCAGGAAATCGTTGCCGGCGTGCGCGCAAAAATTCCTAGTGCTAGGATCATCGGCTTTCCGCGCGGTGCACAGGCGATGGCGCTGCCGTATGTCGAAATAACCGGCGTCAACGTGATCGGCATCGACTGGACTTTTACCCGTCCTATCGCGCGGGACGTGTTGCAGCCGCGCGTCGCCGTGCAGGGCAATGTCGATCCGGTGGCGCTGCTCGCCGGCGGCGCGGCGCTCGACCGCGAGGTGGACGACGTGATGGCGACGCTGAGTCACGGCCCGCTGATTTTCAATCTCGGGCATGGCATTCTGCCGGCGACGCCGATCGAACATGTTGAGCGCATGCTCAAGCGCGTGCGGGGATGAGGCTTAAATGTATCTCTGGCTGAAAGCTTTCCACATCATCGCCGTCATCTCATGGATGGCCAGCCTGCTGTATCTGCCGCGGCTGTTCGTCTATCACACCATGGCCAAGCCGGGCTCCGAGCAATCGGAGACCTTCAAGGTGATGGAGCGCCGCCTGCTCCGCTACATCATGCTGCCGGCGATGATCGTGAGTTGGGCGCTCGGCATCGCGCTGATGCTGGTGGCGCACTTGATGACCGTGCCATGGTTTTGGGCGAAGTTTGTCGCGGTGCTGGCGTTGTCGGCGATGCACGGCATGCTTGCGCGCTGGACGCGCGATTTCAGCCTCGACCGCAATCGGCACAGCGATAAATTCTACCGTATTATCAACGAGGTACCGACACTGCTGATGATCGCCATCGTGCTGCTGGCGGTGCTCAAGCCGTTCTGACGGCAAGCTTTATTCACCAAAGCCGCGCTCGGCTCTTGCGCGAATACGCGGCTCAACTTATGTTGATCGCATCCCTCCGAACGCAGGCGGATGCAGTCGCGTTCCGGCTTCCAACGTTCGGGCCGGTCGCAGCATCGGGTTCCGGGTTTACTTTCCAAAAACCGTCCCCCTAGACCTGCGGCCCCTCTCTCAAGTCAACACCTATCCAGAGTCGCTCCATATGCAGGACTCCCCAGTTCTCTCAGAAAATAAATCCTCAATGCGGGAAATGAAACTACAGGACCTTAAGGTCAAAACCCCGGCCGAGCTCGTCGCTTTCGCCGAAGAAAACGGTGTCGAAAACGCCAGCACCATGCGCAAGCAGGAGCTGATGTTCGCCATCCTCAAGCAGCTCGCCACCCAGGAAATCGACATTATCGGAGAAGGCGTCGTCGAGGTTTTATCCGACGGCTTCGGATTTTTGCGCTCGCCGGAATCGAACTACCTCTCCGGCCCCGACGACATCTACGTCTCGCCCTCGCAGATCCGCCGCTTTGGCTTGCGCACTGGCGACACCGTCGACGGCCATATCCGCTCGCCAAAGGAAGGCGAACGCTACTTCGCGCTGCTGAAGGTCAACACTCTCAATTTCGAGGATCCGGAAAAGGCCAAGCACAAGGTCAATTTCGACAACCTCACGCCGCTCTATCCGGACGAGCGGTTGAAGATGGAACATGACGATCCGACCAGGAAGGATCTGTCTCCGCGTGTCATCGACATCGTCGCTCCCATCGGCAAGGGCCAGCGCGCGCTGATCGTGTCGCCGCCGCGCACCGGCAAGACCGTGCTGCTGCAAAACATCGCGCATGCGATCACGGCGAACCACCCCGAATGCTATCTGATCGTGCTGCTCATCGACGAGCGGCCGGAAGAAGTCACCGACATGCAGCGCTCGGTGAAGGGCGAGGTGGTGTCCTCGACCTTCGACGAGCCGGCGACGCGGCACGTTGCCGTCGCCGAAATGGTCATCGAAAAGGCCAAGCGCCTGGTCGAGCACGGCCGCGATGTCGTGATCCTGCTCGACTCGATCACCCGCCTCGGCCGCGCCTACAACACCGTGGTGCCGTCATCCGGCAAGGTGCTGACCGGCGGTGTTGACGCCAACGCGCTGCAACGGCCGAAGCGCTTCTTCGGCGCCGCGCGCAACATCGAGGAAGGCGGCTCGCTGACCATCATCGCCACCGCGCTGATCGATACCGGCAGCCGCATGGACGAAGTGATTTTCGAAGAGTTCAAGGGCACCGGCAATTCCGAGCTCATCCTCGACCGCAAGGTGGCCGACAAGCGCACCTTCCCGGCCATGGACATCACGCGCTCCGGCACGCGCAAGGAAGAGCTGCTCACCGATCCGGCGATCCTCAAAAAGATGTACGTGCTGCGCCGCATCCTCAATCCGATGGGCACGATGGATGCGATCGACTTCCTGCTCGACAAGCTGCGCAACACCAAGAACAACGTCGAGTTCTTCGAGTCGATGAATACCTAGCGCGCGATCGCGGCCACCCTCAACCCACGCTCATTGCCGGCGAACATCGGGTTCGGCATGCAATAGGCGTCTTTCTTGCCGCCGAGCGCCTGCTTGCACTCGTCGAGGCTGGAAAAGTCGCAACGCACCCGCGAATGTTCCTTGTCTATGAAGCCGCACCAGTCCTGAGCCTGGGCGGAGGCAATCGATGTGGCGAGCAGTCCGGCTGTCATTGCACCGGTCAAAAATCCAAACATGACGCGCATGGCGAATGCCCCATTCGCGCCCCCGACGCTGATTGTCGCCGGTGCGGTGGCGAAATCAAGTCCGCATGGCCGCGAGAGCGGCGGCAATCTCGCCGGGATCGGCAACCGGCAGCGAGCAACTTTCTCCAACGCAAACGAAGACCGCGCTCCCCGCCGCGGCCCTTATTTTTTGCTGCGCCGGATGGGTCGGCGGCAGGTCGGCGGTGCTTTTTGCGCGCAGCACGATGCGGTCGAGGAACGGCAACTTTAATGCGGCTTGCGCAAGGCGTCCGGCCTCCGGCCCGGTGGCGACGATCTCGGCGGCGCGCAGGCGCAAATCGAGCGCGTTAAGCAGCGCGATATGGCCAAACAGATTGCGTTCCGCCGCCGACAGCACGCCCTCGATCAACTTGTCCGCTTGGCTTCGCCAGCGGTCATCGCCGGCCAGCACGGAGAGCCGGACTAGGTTCTGCGCGGCAATAGCATTCGGATTGGGAATCGCGTCGTCCACCGTCGAATGCGGCCGCAGCAACAGGCCTTCGGCATCGTCGGCAGTCAGGTAATAGGTGCCGGTTTCGGCATCGGTGTAATGCGCGTCGAACGCGCGCTGCCATGCGAGCGCTTTGTCGAGAAACGCGCGCTCGCCGCTCGCCTCATGCAGCGCCAGCGCCGCGCGGATCATGGCGGCGTAGTCCGACGCCAGGCCCGGCAGCAGGAGTTTCCCCTGCCGCCAGGAATGGCCCAGCCGGTCGCCGTCCATCATCTTCGCCGCAATGAAATTAAAGGCGCGTTTCGCCATCGCGATCCACGACGCTTCGCCAAACGTGACGCCGGCATTCACCAGCGCCGCGATCATCAGCCCGTTCCAGTCGGCCAGTACCTTGTCGTCAAGGCCGGGGCGCACGCGGCCCGCGCGTGCGTCGAGCAGGATCGCGCGCAAGTCCCCAAGCCGCTTCTCGTCCGCCTCGGTGCGCGCGATGGATTTGAGCCGGTTGAGAATGTTGTGGCTTTCGAAATTGCCCTCGTCGCTGACGTCATAATGTCGCGCGAAAAATTCACCGGCCTCCGGCCCGATCAGCTCGATGATCTCGTTTTTCGACCAGACATAAAACTTGCCCTCCTCGCCTTCCGAGTCGGCGTCGAGCGAAGCGGCAAAGGCCCCCTCGCCTGTCGTCATTTCGCGTGTGAGCCAGCCGACCGTCTCCGTCGCGCGCTCTTTGAACAGCGCCTTGCCGGTGCGCTCAAACGCCAGCGCGAGCAATTCCAGCAGCTGCGCGTTGTCGTAGAGCATCTTCTCGAAATGCGGCACCAGCCAGCGCTCGTCCACCGAATAGCGCGAGAAGCCGCCGCCGAGATGATCGGAGATGCCGCCCTCGCTCATGCGTTCAAGCGTGTGCTCGACAATCACGAAAAACTGCGCGTCCCCCGTGCGCATCCCGGCTCGCCACAGCATTTCCAGAATCGCCGGTTGCGGGAATTTTGGCGCGCCGCGCAAGCCGCCGTTCACCGCATCGAACGCATTGCCGAGCTGCCGCGCCGCGCCGTCGAGCTCGGCAATGCCAAACGTTACCTTGCTCGCTGGCCGCGTCTTCTCGGCGAGCCGTGCCAAAAGCGCTGCGCGGTTCTGCTCGATCTTGCCCGGCTCTTCGCGGAACAATTTGGCCACCTCGCGCAGCACGTCCTTGAACGCCGGCTGCCCGAAGCGGCTGTCTTTTGGAAAATACGTGCCGCCCCACACCGGCTCGGCCGCGGGTGTCAGAAACATAGTCATCGGCCAGCCGCCCTGCTTGCCGAGCAGATGCAGCGCGTTCATGTAAATCTGGTCGATGTCCGGCCGCTCCTCGCGGTCGACTTTGATGTTGACGAACAACTCGTTCATAACCGCCGCCGTGCCTTCGTCCTCGAACGACTCGTGCGCCATCACGTGGCACCAATGGCAGGCGGCATAGCCGACCGAGAGCAGGATCGGCTTGCCCTCGCGCTTGGCCTCGGCCAGCGCCTCCGGCCCCCATTGCCACCAGTCCACCGGATTGTGCTGGTGCTGCAGCAGATAAGGCGACGTCGCGCCGGCGAGACGATTGGTGCGGTTTGCGTTGTGCGCTGACGCCATCAGACCCTTCGTTCTTGCCCGCTATTTGTTTTTGGTCCAGGTCTCGCCGCTGCAGATGACAGTCCAGCAACCCTTGAGGTTCAATGCCGTCGGCGCTTCAAGCGTGACGACACCGGCATAAACATGGCCGGAATCGATATCGAGCAGATCGCCCTTCCAGACATTATTGCCCGACTTGACTACGCCCTTCATGATGACGGTGCCGATCACTTTCTTGCGGGCCTGATCCTTCACCGCGACGATCCTGGCGGAGAGCTTGCCGCCGCAGTCGTAGAAACTCACTTGCGTGCCGGTCGACGGCCGCGTCCAGGTGCCGTAAGGCTCGGCGGCTTGCGCGGCGCCCATCTGCCCCGTCCCGGCAAAATAAGCAGCAAGCAAGACAGTCGTTACATTGCGCTTCATGGGCGCCCTCTCCGGCTGTTTGTCGGGTGATCCTAGCGGTGTTCAGGGCTTGAGTCGCGGGCGCGCCACGTCCGGGGCGGTCGCGAGTTTCCGCGTCGTCGCGATCCAGATGCCGGCAAAGACCGCGATCAGCCCGGCGACCAGATTGAGCGTGATCGGCTCATTGACCAGAACCGCCGCCAGCAGGCTGGCGGCGATCGGGTTGACCGTCATCGTGTTGGCGACCTGTGTCGGCGTCGCCCGCTCCAGCGCCAGCACCCAAAGAATGAAAGCCAGCGCGCCGCCGCCGACACCGAGATAAATGCCGGCGATCCATTGCGGCGCGGCAAAACTCGCCAGCACCTCGACGCGGTGGGTGACAACGCCAACCAGCACCAGCGCCGCGGCGCCGCAACCCATGCCGAAAGAGAGAAAACCGAGCGCGCTTGAGCGTTGGATAAACGGGCGCGACCAGACATTGTAGAACGCCATGCACAGCACGGCGCCACCCATGATCAGTTCCCCGCGCCAGGCTCCCGCCGGCGCGGCATGCAGGCCCGAGGCGAGCGCCGTGAAAACGCCGAGCATGGCGATAGCCACGCCCAAAGTCTTGCGCGCGGTCAGCGGCTCGATGCCGAGCACGGCGCCGACCAGCAGGGTCTGCAGCGGCAAGGTCGAAAGCGCGAGGCTGGCGCGCGCCGCCGTCGTGTAGCCGATGGCGATATTGTAGAGCACGAAGAACAAGCCGAAGAAGCACAGCCCGAGCGCGGCAACCGCCGGTAGGTCGCTGCGCCGCGGCCAGCGCGCACGCAAGAGCAGCGCCACCGGCAGCAGAACGAGAAAGCCTATGGCCCAACGCAGAATCGCCAGCGTGATAGGATCGGCATTGCCGACGAGATAGCGCGTCACCGCCGCTGCGGTCCCGCCGAGACAGCTTGAGACGATTGCGATCAGAACCCCGAACCGTTCGCCCAAGGCGCGCCCCGTTTTGACGATCGGACTATCTCAAGTCGTGTGCGACTTCGATACGGTGTCATGGTCGTAAAAGCTGCGCTACAGCCTGGTGCTCTGCGAGCTGATCCAATCCGGCGAATAATCGAACGTCGGATCGAAAAGGCGCACTACCGGGCCGCCCAGTTTGCTGACGATGTCGGGCCAGGCGGAGGCGATATCCGCGACCGGCCATTCGCCCTGCGTCACACAATGATCGCTGCGTGAAATCTTCGCCGGCGGCCAGAACTGGTTCGGCTCGCCTGCGGCGGCATAGCGGTTGAGCAGGCCGGACCATTCGCAGCGGAATTCGATCGTCTCCGCCGACGGGAATCGCGCGGCGAGCTCGCTGGCGAAATGCGCCAGCACTTCGAGGTCGCGCGTCAGCATATAAGGCGAAAACCATTTGCCCGGCTCAAGGCCGTGCTGGCGGTAGGTCTCGCAATCCTCGAAATAGGGCCGCATGTCGAAAGCAAGGCCTGCCGGCGACACGCGCCAGAGTTCGGTCGCCTGTCCGGCCGGCGGCGCGGCGAAACATTCGAGGATTTCCTCGCCCGCGCGATTGAGATGGTTGTCGGAAGTGTAATAGGGGACCAGACCCCGGCGCGTGGAGGGATGAAAGAGGGGAACGAATTTGAAGCGATGGCTGAGCTCGCCGTGGATGAGCTGCAGTTCGCGCGTAAGCTTATAGGCGCCGATGCGGTCGCCGGCCGCGCACTTGATGCGCAAGGATTTGGCGAAAGCGCCGCGGGCGATGTCGCCGGATAACCAGTGCTTCGCCGGGAGACGAAAGAAACGCGCGCGGCCGCAATCATGCCAGTCGTCAAGCGCCGGCTGAGTTTGTAGGTACTCTGTCAGCAGCTTTTCGATGAGCGAGGTCAGCGAACGATGGTCCTGGCCGGCGGCTTTTTCCGCAGCCGCCTTCAAGGCGGGGGTGAGCCGCAAATTGACCTGGGTTGTCTTCGTTTGCGACGCCATGTGGCCCTGCGAGTCGACGGGAATGTGTGTATAGCAAATGCTATGAGCTGTCTTCAGATATGGCGTATAGCAAATGCTAAATCCATATGGGTCATGAGTAAAAACGGCAGCAAAGCGTGACCGCGCGCGACACCATTTTTGCCCTTTCCTCCGGCCGGCCGCCGGCGGCGATCGCCGTGGTGCGCATTTCCGGGCCGCGCGCCGGCGCGGCGCTCAAGGCGCTGACCGGCAAGATCCCCTCCCCGCGCCAGGCTTCGCTCTCCCGCGTGCGCAACCCGAAAAGCGGTGAGATCATCGATGAGGCGCTGGGCCTGTGGTTCCCGGCGCCGCAGAGCGAGACCGGCGAGGACGTCGCCGAAATTCAACTGCATGGCGGTCGCGCAGTGATTGCCGCGGCTCTGCAAGCACTTAGCGATATAGCGGGGTTGCGCCCGGCCGAAGCCGGCGAGTTCACCCGCCGCGCCTTCGAGAACGGGAAGCTCGATCTGACTGCGGTGGAAGGCCTCGCCGACCTAGTGATGGCAGAGACGGAAACCCAACGGCGACAGGCTTTTTTGCACCTGCAAGGGCTGCTGGGAAATCGCGCCGAGGCCTGGCGGCAAAAGCTGATTCAGGCCTTGGCGCTCGCAGAGGCGGCGATCGATTTTTCCGACGAAGCCGACCTGCCGGCCGGTGTGCCCAAGCCGGCACTGGCCATCGCGCGTGAGCTGGAAGCTGAGATTGCGGCTGCGCTCGCCGACGGCGGCCGCGGTGAACGCTTGCGCGAGGGACTCGTTGTCGCCATCGTCGGTCCGCCGAATGTCGGCAAATCGACGCTGCTCAACCGCATTGCTGAACGCGAGGCGGCGATCGTTTCGCCCTTTCCCGGCACCACGCGCGACATAATCGAGGTGCATCTCAATCTTGCCGGGCTGCCGGTGATGCTGCTGGACACCGCCGGCATTCGCGAAACCGATGATCCGGTAGAGTTGGAAGGCGTACGTCGCGCGCGCGAACGAGCGGCGGCCGCGGATTTGGTGCTATGGCTCGAAGAGGCGGGTCGGCCAGTGACCGACCGTCAGGAGAAGTCTACGGTGCCAGTCGTTTGGCTGGTACGCACCAAGATCGATTTGTTGGTGAGTAAGAATGAACAGAGAGCCAAAGCATCATATAAGAATGAACCACTTCTTCAGCCTAATGAAGTCTTAATAAACATGGCTAACAATGGATTAATAGGTAAGAATGAATTGGAGTTCAATAAGAGTGACTTAAAGTTCAATGTTTCAGCGGTGACCGGGGCAGGAATTGACGATCTCTTGCAGGCCCTGGTGCGGTATGCGGAAACGTATCTGGCCGGCGCCGAATTGGCCCTGATCACGCGCGAGCGCCATCGGCGCGCCCTAAAGGATACCCAGGAGGCGTTAGAGCGAGCCCAAAGGGAGGCTGTGACCGGCCACGAGGATCTGATCGCCGAGGAGCTGCGCCTGGCCGCCCGTGCCCTGGGCCGCCTCACCGGGCGGGTTGATGTCGAGGACATTCTCGACGTGATCTTTCGCGATTTCTGTATCGGCAAATAGCCGGCCTTTTCCGGAGTGCTTGCCTGACTTTCGGGAGCTATTTGGGCCCTTCTAGCCGTGTTCGGACCCTCTTCGGACGCGTTTCCGGGTCAGCCGGGTGTATGTTTCACATGAAACAGGCCCTTTTGGGCCCCTGCCCCAATGTTTCACGTGAAACATTTAGCCCTGATGAGTTGTTTTTGACCCTAAAGCTGCGCTCCGCTACAAACCGGCATCCGAGGCGCACCCATGAACCGATTCGACGTCGTTATAATCGGCGGCGGCCATGCCGGCTGCGAAGCAGCCAGCGCAGCCGCCCGCATGGGCGCGCAAACGGCGCTGGTGACCCACAAATCTGCGACCATCGGCGCCATGTCCTGCAATCCGGCCATCGGCGGGCTCGGCAAGGGCCATCTAGTGCGGGAAATCGACGCCCTGGACGGCCTTATGGGCCGGATTGCCGACAAAGGCGGGATCCAGTTTCGCGTCTTGAACCGTCGCAAGGGCCCCGCCGTGCGCGGGCCGCGCGCGCAAGCCGATCGCAAGCTCTACGCGGCGGCGATGCAGGCGGCGATCCAGGAGACGGCGAATCTCGAAGTGATCGAAGCCGAAGCCGATGACCTCATCATTAAAGACGGCCGCGTCTGCGGCGTCAAATTCGCCGACGGCCGCGAAATTTCCTGCGGCTCGGTGGTGTTGACGACGGGCACTTTTCTGCGCGGCCTCATCCATATCGGTGAAAAACAAATTCCCGCCGGCCGCGCTGGCGAGGCGCCGGCGCTCGGATTGTCGCGCACGCTGGAAAAACTCGGTGTCACCCTTGGCCGCCTGAAAACTGGAACGCCACCGCGGCTCGACGGATACACGATAGATTGGTCCGCGCTCGAGATGCAGCCAGGCGACGAACCGCCCGAGCCGTTCTCGACGCTGACGACGCGCATCGACAATCCGCAAGTCCAATGCGGCATCACGCGTACGACCGAAGCGACGCACAAGATCATCCGCGCCAATGTGCATCGCTCGCCGATGTACTCCGGACGGATCGCCAGCAGAGGCCCGCGCTATTGTCCGTCGATCGAAGACAAGATCGTCAAGTTCGGCGAGCGCGACGGGCATCAGATTTTTTTGGAGCCGGAAGGCCTCGACGACACGACCGTTTATCCGAATGGAATTTCCACATCGCTTCCCGAAGACGTGCAGCACGCGCTGGTCGCGACAATTCCCGGATTGGAAAACGCGAAGTTCGTTCGTCCCGGCTACGCCATCGAATACGATTACGTAGATCCGCGCGAGCTCAAACCGACACTGGAAACAAAACGCCTACGCGGATTGTTTCTCGCCGGGCAAATCAACGGCACCACAGGCTACGAAGAGGCTGCGGCACAGGGACTTCTTGCAGGTCTCAACGCGGCGTCATTTGCCGGCGAGGGCGCTGAAATTAATTTCGATCGCGCGCAGGCTTACATCGGCGTGATGATCGACGATCTCGTCACGCGCGGCGTGACCGAGCCTTATCGCATGTTCACCTCGCGCGCCGAATACCGCCTGGCCTTGCGCGCCGACAATGCCGATCAGCGTTTAACCGCGCGTGGAATTGCAATCGGCTGCGTCGGCGAGACGCGCGCAAAACTATTCGTGGAGAAAAATGCCGCACTCAACGATGCGCGCGATTTTGCCAAATCGATTTCACTCACGCCGAAGGAAGCGGAGCGTCAGGGTCTCACGCTGAACAAAGACGGCCGTCGCCGCAGCGCCTTCGAACTGCTTTCGCATCCGACAATTTCGATGTCCGATCTCGCAAAAATCTGGCCGCGCTTTGCCGCGCTCGCGCCGAACATCGCGGAGCAGATCGAGGTCGATGCGAAGTACGATGTCTATCTGTCGCGCCAGGCCGCGGACGTGGCCGCGTATCGTCGCGATGAAGGCTTCACGCTGCCGGATGAAATCGATTACGCGTCGCTGCCTGGACTCTCTAACGAAGTGAAACAAAAACTTTCCGCGCAACGTCCGCGCACCATCGGCCACGCGGCGAAGATCGACGGCGTGACGCCGGCGGCGCTGACGTTGCTGGTGGCACACGTGAAGCGCGGCCGCCGCAAGCCCGCGAAAATCGCGTGAGAACGCAGGAGCAGGGCGTCATCGATCTTGCCGCCGACAAGGCACGCGCTTTGACGTTGACGCCGGTTTCACGTGAAACAGAAAAGCGCCTCGACAGGTTCGTAGAAGCGCTCTTGCTCTGGCAGGAAAAGCAGAACCTCGTCGCTGCTTCGACGCTTCCTCACATCTGGACCCGGCACATCGCCGATTCGCTCCAACTCCTGCCATTGGCGCCGGATGCAAAGGTCTGGGCGGACTTCGGATCGGGCGGGGGATTTCCTGGGATCCCCATTGCCTGCGCCCTGGCGAGCACGGGCAGCATGGTTCATCTGATTGAAAGCGTTGGCAAAAAGGCAGCGTTTTTACGCGAGGCGGTGCAGGTGACCGGCGTCGGCGCGAAAGTCCATCAAATACGGGCCGAAGTGTTTGCTGAAAGCTGTGCAGAACGCACCGAAGTGGTCACGGCGCGGGCCTTGGCTCCGCTGAAAATCCTTTGCGATCAGACCTTTCCGCTCATCGCCAGGGGGGCCATTGGCCTATTCCTAAAGGGACAAGATGTAGACGCCGAATTGACCGAAGCCGCTAAATATTGGACTATTCACGCAACCAAGGTACCCAGCGCCACCAGCCCAGGAGGGCAAATTCTCGTCGTCCGCGGTCTCAAAAAGCATGGAAAATGGGAGAAATGGCGTCAAATAGGCCGTAAATCGCCTAGAATCGCCAAGAAAACGGCGAAAACCAAGAATTGAGCACATCCGCATGACCCAGCAGCCCAGTGACCCGCACAGCCCGCCGGCTGGCGGCCCCCAAGTTGTCCCCTTTGCCAAAGCGGCGGACCAGCCCGCGGCCCGTTCGGCGACCGGGGTCCGCCCGCGCGTGCTGGCGGTCGCCAACCAGAAGGGCGGCGTTGGCAAGACCACCACCGCGATCAATCTTGGCACCGCCTTGGCGGCCATCGGCGAGCATGTCCTGGTCGTCGATCTCGACCCGCAGGGCAACGCCTCGACCGGCCTCGGCATCGATCGCCGCTCGCGGCGCACTTCGACCTACGACGTGCTCACCGGTGCCGCGCCGATGCGTGCGGCGGTGCTGCCGACCGCGGTGCCGAAACTCTCAATCGCGTCGTCGACGCTCGATCTCTCCGGCCTTGAGCTGGAAATCGGGCAGACGCGCGACCGCGCCTTCCGCCTGCGCAATGCGCTGCGTGACTTAAACGCCGGTACGCACGAGCATGACTTCACTTACGTCCTGGTCGACTGTCCGCCCTCGCTCAACCTCATCACTATCAATGCCATGGCGGCGGCGGATTCGATTCTGGTGCCGCTGCAATGCGAGTTCTTCGCGCTCGAAGGATTGTCGCAACTGCTCAAGACCGTGGAGCAGGTCAAGACCACGCTCAATCCGGAACTGTCGATCCACGGCATCGTGCTGACGATGTACGACTCGCGCAACAATCTCGCCAACCAGGTGGTCGCCGACGTGCGCCAGTTCATGGGCCGCAAGGTGTACGACACGGTGATCCCGCGCAACGTGCGCATCTCGGAGGCGCCGTCCTACGGCAAGCCGGTGCTGGTCTACGATCTCAAATGCGTCGGCAGCGAAGCGTATCTGCGGCTGGCGACGGAGATCATTCAGCGCGAGCGGGAACTGAAGGCAAGTTAGATCGCGCAAAAAGAAAAACAGCGAAACAAAAATAACGAGGAACAGCGTGGCGAGAGGTTTAGGAGCGGCGGCAATGGCGGATCATTCGCGATTGGGACGCGGCCTCGCATCGCTGATCGGCGATGTTGGCGAGGAGACGCAAACGCCGTCCGCCGAGAGCGGGCGCAAGCCGCGCCAGGCGCCGATCGAATGCCTGGGCGCCAATCCGCGCAATCCGCGCCGCGCATTCTCCGAGGCCGAACTCGACGAACTCGCCGCTTCGATCCGCGAGCACGGCATCATTCAGCCGATCGTGGTGCGCAAGGCCGCGGGCGACACATTCGAGATCATCGCCGGCGAGCGGCGCTGGCGCGCGGCGCAGCGCGCCAACCAGCACGACGTGCCGATTGTCGTCGTAGAGGCGACCGACGCCCAGGCGCTCGAATTCGCCATCATCGAAAACGTGCAGCGCGCCGATCTCAACGCCATCGAAGAGGCCACCGGCTATCAGGCGCTGATGGATGAGTTCCAGCACAGCCAGGATGAGGTGGCGCAGATCGTGGGAAAAAGTCGCTCGCATGTGGCGAACATGGTGCGTCTGCTCAAGCTGTCGGAGCCAGTCAAGGCGCTGGTGCAATCCGGCCAACTCTCGGCCGGTCATGCGCGTCAGCTCATCGGCCAGCCGAACGCGCTGGAACTCGCGCAGGACATCATCAAGCGCGGCTTGAACGTGCGTCAGGTCGAAAACCTGGCGCGCAAGGACGGCGCCGCGCAGGCGCGCGACACCTCTGGCATGGCGCGACCTAAGGACGCCGATACCAAGGCATTGGAGAAGCGTCTGTCCGATACGCTAGGGCTTGAGGTCAGTGTCGATCATCGCGGGCAGGGCGGCACGCTGCACATTAAATATCGCGATCTGGACCAGCTCGACGGGATTATCCGCAAGCTCGACAGATAGGGATGGCGGACCGGCGAAGACGCCTTGGCCTTGCGAGATCTGCTATTATTTATTCAATAATGGGGGGTCGCATGAGAACAGCAGCTCTCGCCGTCGTAGCAGCGCTCGCAATATCCGGTTTCACGGCTTCCGCCATGGCGACCGAGGCGACGCCGAAAATCATCCACAAATCGCATCACAGCAAGCACGCCAAGGCGCATCGTGCGTATCTTTATGCGGATCTCGAGCCTTTCCGCTCACTGGAATTCATCGGGCCCTATCCCGGCGACTACGCCAGCAGAAAGGCGCCGGGAGAATGCGTGATCGACCTCGGCTATGGCCGGTGGATGAGTTGCGACATGGTCGGCGGCGGGCCTTTCAATTAGGCGTCCTGCCGGCCGCGCCGTTGCAGGCGTGAATTAATGCGCCGGCTCGCGGCGCCGCACGCTCATGGCGATCGACAGCAGCGTGCGCTGGGCGATCGCGTCGGCGAGGGCCGGCCGGCGGCGGGTTTCCAGCGAGGCTTCGGCCAGCTGTTCCATGACGCGGACCAGCCGCGTCGGCGTCCAGGCTTTGAGCGCCAAGCCTACGATATCTTGGCGGGAGAAATGCACCGGCGGGCCGCCATGCTGCATTGCAAATTCAATGCTGTCGCCGTCTTCGACCGCGAGCCGCATCTTGTGCAGACTGGCCACCTGGCGGATCGCCGCCGACAGGATGCTGCTCACGCTTGCGTCGGCGCGCGCCTTGCCGAACACGGTTTCCACGTCGGCCGTCTTTCCGGCAAAGGCGGCATCGATCACGTCATCGGAGCCGAGTTCCGAAGCATCGGACACCACGGCCGCCACGTCGGCCAGCTCGACGCGCTCATTGCCGCGCGCGTAAAGCGCAAGCTTGCGGATTTCACCGCGTGAGGCGAGACGGTTGCCGCCGAGCAGTGCGATGAGCGCCGCACGCGCGTCGGCGGCAAGCGTCAGATTGGCCTCGCGCATTTCCGTGTCGATCAGCCGGTTAAGATCGCGCTCGCCGTCGGCGTAACAGGGCAGCGCCGCAGCGGCTTTTGATTTTTCGCACAGCGCGCGCAACGGCGCGCTTTTGCGCAAATCGCCGGCTTCGATGATGACGCGGCAATCGGGCGACGGCGATGCGATGACCGGCTCCAATGCGGACGCGATGTTGCGGCCGCCGGCCTTGACCAGCACCGCGCGGCGGCCGCCGAACAGCGGCACGGTGTGTGTTTCGTCGATGAGACGCGACGGATTGGCGGAGAGTTCCTCGCCTTCGATGCGCACAAAGGTGAACGGATCGTTGGGATCGTCGACCGAAGCTTTCACCAGCGCGTCGGCGCGTTCGCGCACCAGCCCAGCGTCGGGTCCGTACAGCAGCACGATCGGCCGGGCAGGATCGGGCCGGGCGATGAAACCGTCGACGTCGGAAGATTTGATGGCGGTCATTGCGCGCGCGAAACCCGTCACGTCCCCGCGACGAAATACGACGCCAGCCGCGAACGGATATTGTCGGCAATCACCTTGGCAGCGCGGTCCTCGGCGTCGCGCAGGCCGCGGGCGCCGGCGAAGCGCTGCTGCTGGCCGGGAATGTTGTACGACACGCGCGAGAACGTCGTGCCGGTGACGATCTTCTTGCCGGTGGCGATTTCAGTCAGCGTGTAGGTGGCGTTGATCCCGTAATTTTCCACGTCCGGCCGCGCAGTGGTGACGTCGACGATCACCTGTGTTGTGGTGGCGGTGAGCCGGATGTCGAGCCGGTGCGTGACCGATCCGGCGGGGCCGCCGCCGGTCAAATCGAACATTAAATCGTTGCGCATTTCGACGCCGACGCGGGCGAGGCGCGAACCGTTCGGCGCGTTGGCCGGATCGATGGGGGCAACTTCCACCGCGCTCAATTTGCCGCCGACGTCGCCGGAGCTGGCGACGGTCGCCGTGCCATAAAGTGGCGTGAAGCAGCCGGCGGTGAGGCCGGCAAGCGCAAGCGCCACGGCGAGACGGGCGAGGCGCGGGGTATCAGACCACGACATTGACGATCCTCTGCGGGACGACAATGACCTTTTTCGGGCTGCGACCATTCAACTCCTTTTTTACCGCATCGAGGGCCAAAACGGCAGCCATTATCTCGGCTTCTCCCGCGTCGCGGGGGATGGTCACCTCGGCGCGCTTCTTGCCGTTGATCTGCACCGGCAGAGTGATGGTATTTTCCACCAACAGCTCCGGCTCTAGCTTCGGCCAGGCTTCGGCGGAAACAAGCGTCTTATGGCCGAGCGCGGCCCAGCATTCCTCGGCCAGATGCGGCATCATCGGGTGGAACAAGCGCACCAGGATGTCGCCGGCCTCGCGTAGCGCCCAGGCGAAATCGGGCGAGGGTGCCGTTTCGGCACCGCCGATCGCCTCGGTGAGCGCGTTGGCGAATTCGTAGATGTGGGCGACGCAGCGGTTGAAACGCAGCTTGTCGATGTCCTCGGACACGTGGGCCAGCGCGCGATGCGCGGCCTTGCGCACTTTTTGCGCTTCCGGACCAAAAGTTGATGGGCGACTTTGTGGTCCGGTGACATCGGCAATCTCGCCGACCATGCGCCACAGCCGCTGCACGAAACGCCAGGCACCCTGCACGCCTTCCTCGGTCCAGATCACGTCGCGTTCGGGCGGCGAGTCGGAGAGCATGAACCAGCGCGCGGTGTCGGCGCCGTAGGCGCCGATGATGTCGTCGGGGTCGACCGTGTTCTTTTTCGACTTTGACATCTTCTCGATCGAGCCGATTGTCAGCGGCTCGCCGGTTGACGCGAGCGTCGCGGTGCGCGCCACGCCCATGCCGTCGAGCTTGACCTTGGCCGGCTCGATCCAGTCGCCGTTTTTGGCGCGGTAGGTTTCGTGCACCACCATGCCTTGCGTGAACATGCCGCCGAACGGCTCGTCCATGTCGATGTGGCCGGTCTTGTGCATGGCGCGGGTGAAGAAGCGCGAATAGAGCAGATGCAAAATCGCGTGCTCGATGCCGCCGATGTATTGATCGACCGGCATCCAGGCGTCCGCCATTTTCCGGTCGGTCGGCGCGGTCGTAATCCACGGATCGGTGAAGCGGATGAAGTACCAGGCGGAGTCGACGAAGGTGTCCATGGTGTCGGTCTCGCGGGTGGCATTGCCGCCGCACGCGGGACACGTGACATGCTTCCAGGTCGGATGGCGGTCGAGCGGATTGCCGGGCTTGTCGAAGGTGACGTCTTCGGGAAGCGTCACCGGCAGATCCTTTTCCGGCACCGGCACCACGCCGCATTTGTCGCAGTGGATGATTGGGATCGGGCAGCCCCAATAGCGTTGGCGCGAGATGCCCCAGTCGCGCAGGCGATAATTCACCTGGCGCTGCGCCACCGGACGGTTTCCCGGTGTGTCGCGCTCGAGGCGTTCAGCCACTTCTTCTTTCGCCTGCTCGATGGTCATCCGATCGAGGAAACGCGAATTGATCATCGTGCCCTCGCCGTCATAGGCCGTGTCGGTGATGACGAAGGTTTTCGGGTCGTGTCCCGGCGGACAGACGACCGGCGTGTTGCCGAGCCCGTATTTGTTGACGAAATCGAGGTCGCGCTGGTCGTGCGCAGGGCAGCCGAAGATGGCGCCGGTGCCGTAGTCCATCAAAATGAAATTGGCGGCGTAGACCGGCAGCTTCCAGTTCGGGTCGAACGGATGCACCGCCTTGATGCCGGTGTCGAAACCCATTTTCTCGGCGGTGTCAATCTCGGCCTGCGCGGTGCCGATCTTTTTCGCCTCGACGATGAACTCAGCGAGCTTGGGATCTTTCGCCGCGGCGGCCTGCGCCAGCGGATGATCCGGCGCAATCGCCATGAACTTGGCGCCGAACAAGGTGTCATGGCGCGTGGTAAATATTTCCAGCTCGCTCTCGGCGTTCGGCGCCGTCGCCGGATCGAGCATGAAGCGGATCAGTAGCCCTTCCGAACGGCCGATCCAGTTCTTCTGCATCAGTTTGACCTTGTCCGGCCAGCGGTCGAGCGTGTCGAGCGCTTCCAGCAGATCTTCCGAATAGTCGCTGATCTTGAACACCCACTGATAGAGGTCGCGCTGCACCACCTCGGCGCCGCTGCGCCAGCCGCGCCCGTCGATCACCTGCTCGTTGGCGAGCACGGTCTGGTCGACCGGATCCCAGTTCACCTTGCGGTATTCGCGCGCGACGAGGCCGGTCTTGAGGAAGTCGAGAAACAGTTTCTGCTGGTGCTTGTAGTAGTTCGGGTCGCAGGTGGCGACCTCGCGCGCCCAGTCGAGCGACAGCCCCATCGACTTGAGCTGCGCCTTCATCGCTGCGATGTTGTAGTAGGTCCACGCCTTGGGGTGCACCTTGCGGTCGATGGCCGCGTTCTCCGCCGGCATGCCGAAGGCATCCCAGCCCATCGGGTGCAGCACGGCGAGATTCATGGCGCGTTTGAAGCGCGCGACCACGTCGCCCATGGTGTAGTTGCGCACGTGACCCATGTGGATGCGCCCCGACGGGTAGGGGAACATCTCCAGCACGTAGTATTTCTCGCGCGGGTCGTCGTTTTTGGTGGCGAAGATGCCGCGCTCGTCCCACGTCCTCTGCCAGCGGCTTTCAGCCTCGCGGGCGTTGTAGCGCTCGTTTTTCGGTAATTCGGCGGTCATTTCCGGCTCTTTTTAGGGCCGGGGGAACTGACACGAAAGGGCTTTACGGGTCAACGGCAGGGCGGCCGGCGCGGCATTGCCTTGACCCGCCGCGGGATCATTTCTGCTGAATGGACTGCAGGTAATGCACCAGCGCCGCGATGCGCGCCTTGACCGCGGCCTCGCTGCCGTAGGGCCCGTATTCCTCGCCCACCACCGCCTCGTAGCGGGTGCCCCAAACCGGCATGTCTCGCGTTCCATGTCCGTTGACCTTGGTTCTGCCGTCGATGGTCTCGGCTACCCTTTCCGCGGGGAACTGGCCGTGGATGATAGAATTGGGCCGGGGACGGCGGCTTGACGAGAGGGCCTGCTTAGTTGGCATTAGCAGCATGATCGCGACCCTTGCCGACAAGATCGCAGATCGGCTTGCCGCCGTGCAGGCCGAGATCGCGCGCGCAGCCCGCGAGGCGGGGCGCGATCCGGCGTCGGTGACGCTGGTCACGGTCTCGAAGACCTTTGCCGCCGAGGCGATCGAGCCGGTGATCGCCGCTGGCCAGCGCGTATTCGGCGAGAACCGCGTGCAGGAAGCCAAGAGCAAATGGCCGCCGCTGCTGGCGAAACATTCAGGCATTGCGCTGCATTTGATCGGCCCGCTACAGTCGAACAAGGCGAAGGAAGCGGCGGCGCTATTCGACGCCATTCATTCGGTCGACCGGCCGAGCTTGTGCGAGGTGCTGGCGAAGGAAATCGAAAAGCAAGCGCGCAAGCCGCTGCTGTTCGTCGAGATCAACACCGGCGCCGAGGCGCAGAAGGCGGGCGTGCTGCCGCAGGATGCCGATACTTTTTTGCGCGACTGCCATGACAAATATAGCCTGACGATATCCGGGCTGATGTGCATTCCGCCGTTCGACGAGGCACCAGGCCCGCATTTCGCGCTCACCGCCAAGATCGCCAGGCGCAACGGATTGGCGTTGCTGTCCATGGGTATGAGCGCGGACTTTGCAACGGCAATTCAACTCGGCGCCACGCATGTGCGCGTCGGCAGCGCGATTTTCGGAGAACGGGAAAAACATACGCCATGACCGATCTGCCTCCTGAAGCCGAGCGCTGGCAAAAACGCTATGCGGCGCCGGGCTATCTGTTCGGCACCGAACCGAATGCGTTTCTCAAAGCGCAGGCGCATCTCTTGCCGAAACGCGGGACCGCGCTGGCCATCGCCGACGGCGAGGGACGCAACGGCGTGTTTTTGGCCGAGCATGGGCTCGACGTGTTGTCGGTCGATTTTTCGCCGCTCGCGCAAGACAAGGCGCGCGCGCTGGCGAAGCAGCGCGGCGTTACGCTGCGCGTCATGCAAGCCGACATGACGGCCTGGGACTGGACGCCATCGACGTTCGACGTGGTGGCGGGAATTTTCTTTCAGTTCGCCAAGCCGAGCGAGCGCGCGAAGATTTTCGCCGGCATCAAGCATACGCTCAAGCCCGGAGGACTATTGCTGCTCGAAGGCTACGGGCTCAAACAGCTTCAATACAAAACCGGCGGGCCGTCCGAGCCCGAGCGGCTCTATACGCGCGAGATTTTGCAAGAAGCCTACAGCGACTTAACGTCGGCCGACATTCGCGAATACGACGCTACGCTCAAGGAAGGCGAGCACCACGTCGGCATGTCGGCGCTGGTCGATCTGATCGGACGAAAGTGATCCGGCCTGCTACCTGAACTTCGGCGGATAACTCGGCGGCGCTGCGACGGGCGCGTGGTGGCGAGGTGGAGCAGCCGGAGCATGGTGATGCGGTGCTGCGGCAGGCGCATAGTGGTGTGATGGAGCGGCCGTCGGCGGCTGGTTTGGCAGCAGGTAGGGGCTGGCGCTTTCCAGCGGCCGTTTCATAAGGCTCGAGCGCAATGCCTCGCCGCGCGGTGACGGCGGCACCGGCACTGGAGCGGCCGACGGCACCAGAGCACCCGGTTGCAAGGCCGGCGAGTCGAGCGGCGAGCCGTAGTCGGAGAATTCGTCGTCGCTCACGCGATGACTCATGCTGGCACTGCGCCAACGCTCGATGACGCCGGAAATCAGATCGCAGCTGACATTCGTGCCTGCGTCGGAGCGGGTATTTCCGGTGGCTTCGCTGTTCGGCCGGATTTTCTCGGCAATCACGCTGAAGCGCATGCGCGTCGGCACCGCCACACCAGGACCGAAGGTGAACACCTCGCGGGTGCCGAGCGATGGGATGAACGACAACAGGTTCTGCGCGGCGTCGGAGGCGGCGGAACGGATCAGCGCCTGGTCGTGCTCGTTCGACAGCCGCATGCAGAACAGCGTCGAGCATTGGGAGATGATGGTGGGGTCGATTTCCGCCGGCCGCTGCGTCACCAGCCCGAGGAAGACGCCGTATTTGCGGCCTTCCTTGGCGATGCGCGAGAGCGCGCGGCGGGTCGGGCCGAAGCCAGTTTTCTTGTCGGCCGGTGCGTAGCGGTGCGCTTCCTCGCACACGAACAGCAAGGGGGCGACGCCGTCGCTCCACAGGCCGAAGTCGAACGCCATGCGGCAGAGCACCGAGACCACCGAATCGACCACTTCGGCCGGGAAGCCCGCGAGCTGCATGATGGTCATGGGCTTGCCGTCCGGCGGCAGCCGGAACAGATGGCCTAGGATTTCCGCCATGGTGTCGCCGCCGATATTGGCGTTCTCGAACATGAAGGCGTAGCGCGGGTGATTGCGGAAGGTCTGGATGCGCGTCATCAAACGATGAATAGTCACGCGTTGCTGGCGCGAGTCGAGTTTGCCCATACGCTGGTCGAGAAGATTGAGCAGGTCTTCGATGCGGTAGGGGACCGGCGTGTCGGCGGTGAACCCAATATCGCGCGGATCCCTTTTCTTGGCCAGCGCGCGTTCGGTGGAGCTATTGTTATATTGCAGATAGGCCGCCTTGGCGAGCGGGATGACGTCGGAGAGTATTTCGATTTCCTCTTCGACGCCGGGACGGCCGCCGAAGAAGGCATCGATGGTTTCATCGAAATTGAACAGCCAGAAGGGCAGCCGCAGGTTACGCGGCGTGAGCACCTGCGCCTTTTCGCCGAAGCAGCGGCCATATTCGTTGTGCGGGTCGACCAGGAAGATGCGCAGGTTGGGCCGTGTGTCGAGAATCTTCTGCAGGACGATGGCGACGCCGCTCGACTTGCCTACACCGGTGGCGCCGAGAATGGCGAAATGCCGGCTCACTAGATTGTCGATGTCCATGTGAACGCCGATGTCGGGATTTTGCTGCAGGTCGCCGATGTGGGCGTGGTCCGCATCGGCCGAGCCATAGACTAGCCGCAGTTCGCGTTCGGAGAGCAACATGGCATTGTCGCCGATGCTCGGATAGTCCGTGACGCCACGCTGGAAGCGGCCGGCATCCGGCTTCGCGATACGAATCTCGCCAAGCAGATCAAGGCGGGCGATCTTGCGGAACGTCTGCGTGGCCGCCGGCTGCTCGCCGATATCGGTAATCATGGCGACGATCAAAGTTGGGCCGGTGATCAAGCCGACGAATTTTCCGACCGTGGGCTTCTCAGCGCCGGCTGCGCGCGCGCTCAATTCGATGGTGGCCGCCGAACCCGTGATCGATACGACGCGGCCGAGCGATTCGGTTGCGTTCGATGCTGTTGCCGGCTTTACGTCGCGCGCGAGGGAAGTTTCCATGATGGCCCCGTTACCACGCTTATTATCAGGTCGCCGCGATCATGCGGCGCCATCGGGCAAATTATCATTCCGCATTTCCCGTCATCTTAATGTGCCGGTTATCCGGATAACGGCCCACATCTATGCTTAATCAATAGTAACCGCGGGCAAGCGGTAACGATTATTCAAACCTGATTGTCGTGCGCGAGCCGACGCGCGCCAGCAGTCGGCGAAGGGCGCCGAGCTTGAGTGCGATGCAGCCGGCGGTCGGCGCAAAACCCGGCCGCGCCGCATGGATAAACACGGCGCTGCCGCGGCCGGCGATACGCGGCCGCGTGTTGTGGTCGAGCTCGACAATATAGTCGTAGAGATCGTCCTGACGGGCGAGCCGGTCGGCCGTGGATTGCGGGGCGATCTTCACCGGTCGGTTGTAGCGGCGGTCGGCTGGATCTTCGCACCAGCCGTCGCTTGCACCGATGCGCCGCACCGGCAAAAGCGTCGCCGGGCGCGGGTGGCGGTCGGCGCGCCACCATAGACGTTTGAGCCGGAACGCGCCGCGCGGGGTTGCGCCGTCGCCTTCGCGCTTGTTGGCCTTGATGCCCGCGCGGCCGAGGGCTACGGGCAGCGCCAGCGGACCGGCGATGAGCCAGCCGCAGGCTGCCGCCGTCGGCTTGCGCCGCACCGTCAGCCGCCGCAACGAAGTCCGCCGTTTCGCCCGCGCCATGTGTGAATCGCCCGATTTCCGCTAAATATCAGTTCGGTCTTGCTCTTTTACCTCTGAATGTTCTACTTCGCGACTGGCGGGGGCTATTTTGAGTGATGCCCAATAAACGAACCATCCTGATTGTGGACGACGACGCCGAGCTGCGCGAGGCGCTGGTCGAGCAATTGGCGCTTTACGACGAGTTCGAGGTGACCTCGGTGGACAGCGGCACCAAGGGGGTGCAGGCCGCCAAGAACGGCCAAATCGATCTGGTGATCATGGATGTCGGCCTGCCCGACGTGGACGGGCGCGAGGCGGTGCGCATCCTGCGCAAGAACGGCTTCAAGGCGCCAATCATCATGCTCACCGGCCACGACACCGACTTCAGACACCATCCTCGGCCTGGAGTCGGGCGCCAATGACTACATCACCAAGCCGTTCCGCTTCGCCGTGCTGCTCGCGCGCATCCGCGCCCAGCTGCGCCAGCATGAAGCGAGCGAGGACGCCGTGTTCGCCATCGGCCCCTATACGTTCCGACCGAGCTCCAAGTTCTTGCTCAATCCCAAAGGCAGCAAAATCCGCCTGACCGAAAAGGAGACGGCGATCCTGCGTTATCTCTATCGCGCCGGACAGAAGCCGGTATCGCGCGAGACGCTATTGCAGGAGGTCTGGGGCTACAATTCCGGCGTCACCACCCATACGCTGGAAACGCATATCTACCGGCTGCGGCAGAAGGTGGAGAAAGATGCCGCGGCGCCGGCCATCCTGGTGACCGAAGCCGGCGGCTACAAGCTGGTGCCGTGAGCCGACATAAACACCGACGGTAGGTCCATGTCCCTCGAAGACGACATTGCATTCTTCGAGCAGGTGCCGACACTTGCCGTGCTCGGCAAGAACGCGCTGCGCGTGCTGGCAATCGGCGTCGAAAGCCGCAGCCTGCCGAGTGGCGCCGTGCTGTTCTATGCCGGCGAACTCGCCGACGCCGGCTATGTGGTGCAGACGGGCTCGATCCTGCTAGAGCCCGGCACGCCGCTGGAGGGCGTGGAAATGACCGTCGGCCCCGGCACTCTGATCGGCGAGCTGGCGCTGCTCACCGACATGGTGTCGCCGGCAACCGCTATCGCCAAGGAGCCGACGGTGCTGATCCGCATTTCGCGCAACCTGTTCAAGAAAATGCTCGAGGGCTATCCGGCGGCGGCGAAGAAACTGCACGCCATCATGGCCGAGCGGCTGGATGAATGGACGCGCGAGCTGGACAACGTGAAGGCGGCGATGACGCGAGGCGGCAAAATCAAGTAAGCCGCGCGGCTAAATCTCAATCGTTGCCGTCACCGGCACATGATCGGACGGCTGCGCGGCGCCGCGATAGGCCTTGGCTATCTTGATCGTGGAGACGCGGTCGGCCAGCGCCTCCGACGCCCAGACGTGATCGAGCCGGCGGCCGCGATCGGCGGTCTTCCAATTGTCCATCGCGCGATAGCTCCACCAAGTGTAGAGCTTCTCCGGCTCCGGGGTGAGCACGCGCATCTGGTCGATCCAGCCGCCGGCGTTGCGCGCGGCGTTAAGTTTTTCGCATTCGATCGGCGTGTGCGAGACAACTTTCAACATCTGCTTGTGGCTCCAGACGTCGTGCTCGAGCGGCGCGACGTTGAGATCGCCGACCAGGATCGCGCGCTGCAATTTTTCCGGCCGCAGACCGTTGTGCCCATGCATCTCGTCGAGAAACGCGAGCTTGTGCGCGAATTTCGGGTTGATCTCGGGGTCGGGCTCGTCGCCGCCGGCAGGAACGTAGAAATTATGTAGAGTGATTGGCTCTTTCAGCTTTGCAGCGCCGCCCAGCACGACGGAGACGTGACGGCAGTCAGGCTTGCCACAAAAGCTCTGGATATCGCTGGCCTCGAAGGGCACGCGCGAGATCACGGCGACGCCGTGATAGCCCTTCTGCCCGTTGAGCGCCGCGTAGTCGTAGCCGAGGCGCTTGAAGCGCTTGAGCGGGAAGGCATCGTTCGGGCACTTGGTCTCCTGGAGGCAGAGCACATCGGGGCGCGCGCTTTTAAGGAACTTGGCGACCAAATCGATGCGCAGGCGGACGGAATTGATGTTCCAGGTGGTGATCTTGAGGGCCATTGCCGTAATTTAAGTCGCGCGGCGCGATATTGCCAACGCCGCAGTTGGGGCCGTCCCGGCCATCCACGACTTAACGCGATGTCGAACTGGGGAAGCGCGTGTAGTCGATTTTGAACAGGCTAGGATCGGGGCGCTTGCTGGTGTCGAGGTTATACACCGCCACCGTGGTGTCGTAGCCCTGCGGATCGGTCACCGTCCATTGCTTGAGCTGCATGTCCTTGGCGTCGAACATGATCATCAGCCGGCTGGTCCCGACGATGCCGTTTCTTTCCTCGACCACCACGGTGATGAAGACGTCGTCGGCGTAAACCGCGACCAGATGGGTGTCTTTCATCAGATCGACGTGGTCGGCGAGCAGAAAGCGCAGCGGTGTCTGCGATAGCGGATAGACGTCCTGCGTCGCCAGACTGCGGTCGCGCACCACCACCGATTGTCCGTCGGCGACGACGTCGATCGGGCTCGGCGGATCGTATTCGAAGCGCACGCGGCCCGGCTTGGAAATGTAGATCTCGCCCTGCGTGCGCCGGCCGTCGGGGCCGACCTGGACGAAATTGCCGGAGAGCTGCTGCAGGCCGGAGAGATAATTGTCGACGCGATCGATGACAGCGTGCTGCTCAGGCGTGAGCGTCGTCGCGGGACCGGTCTTGCCCAGCAAAGCGGCGAACGGATTGGTCACTGGCGCCGGTGGCTGCGCGGCTTGCGTGCGAGTGCCGAGGGCGTGTGCCGCAACCGGCGGCTTGCCCGGGACGGCGATGGCGCCCGTCGTGCGCGGCGTCATGCGCTCGAACAACGGACGCGGGGTAGGCAGCGGAACGCTCTGCGCGAGGACCGGCGACGGCGGAAATGCACGTCAGCAATGCCGCAATTGCTACGGCCCGGCCTGCCCGCGCCTTGTAGTGTTTCGCCATCACGTCTTTCGCCTCGCGCCTTTCGTCAGTCTGATTTTCTAATGCGCGGCTATGGCTATTTCGCGACGCATGCAACATGCCGTCTCGGCTTAGTCGCGTAAGACGCGATTCTCAATAGCGGTCGTCCAGCCGGGTTTTCCGGGATCAGGATTTCGCGTTTTCCGGCGTGATTGGGCTGGCCGACGATGCCTTCCTGCTCCATGCGCTCCATGATGGTGGCGGCGCGGTTGTAGCCGATCTGCAGCCGGCGCTGGATATAGGAGGTGGAGGCCTTGCGGTCGCGCTTCACCACGGCGATCGGCTTGCTGGTAGATGTCGCCGCCTTCCGCCAGCCCCATGCCGGTTGAGTCGAAAATCGCGCCGTCCTCGCCCTCTTCCGGATCGCCGGCGGTCACCTCGTCGAGATATTCCGGCGTGCCTTGCGACTTCAAATGCCGCACCACCTTCTCGACTTCCTCGTCGGAAACGAAGGGCCCGTGCACGCGGCTGATGCGGCCGCCGCCGGCCATGATAGAGCATGTCGCCCTGGCCGAGCAGTTGCTCGGCGCCCTGCTCGCCGAGAATCGTGCGGCTATCGATCTTCGACGTGACCTGGAACGAGATGCGGGTCGGGAAGTTCGCCTTGATGGTGCCGGTGATCACGTCCACCGACGGGCGCTGCGTCGCCAGGATGACGTGAATGCCGGCGGCGCGCGCCATCTGCGCCAGGCGTTGGATGGCGCCTTCGATGTCCTTGCCGGCGACCATCATCAAGTCGGCCATCTCGTCGACGATGACGACGAGGAACGGCAGCGGCTCGAGCTCCAGCTCTTCCTTCTCGTAGATCGCCTCGCCGGTTTCCTTGTCGTAGCCGGTATGCACGGTCCGCGTGAGCTTCTCGCCGCTCGTCTTGGCCTCGGCGACGCGCGCGTTGTATCCCTCGATGTTGCGCACGCCGAGCTTGGACATTTTCTTGTAGCGTTCTTCCATCTCGCGCACTGCCCATTTGAGCGCGACCACCGCCTTCTTTGGATCGGTGACGACCGGCGTGAGCAGATGCGGGATGCCGTCATAGACGGAGAGCTCGAGCATCTTCGGATCGACCATGATCAGGCGGCACTGGTCGGGACGCAGGCGATAGACCAGCGACAGGATCATGGTGTTGATGGCGACCGACTTGCCGGAGCCGGTGGTGCCGGCGATCAAGAGATGCGGCATGCGCGACAGATCGACGATGACCGACTTCGCCGCCGATGGTCTTGCCGAGGCACAGCGGCAGCTTGGCGGCGCTCTGATTGTAGTCGTTGCCGGTCAGCAGCTCCCGCAGGTAAACCTTCTCACGGGTCGGATTGGGCAATTCGATGCCGATGGCGTTGCGGCCGGAGACGACGGCGACGCGCGCCGACACCGCGCTCATCGAGCGTGCGATGTCGTCGGCCAAGCCCGATAACGCGCGAGGACTTGATGCCGGGTGCGGGCTCCAACTCGTAGAGCGTCACCACCGGGCCGGGCCGCGCATTGATGATTTCGCCGCGCACGCCGAAATCGGCGAGCACGCTTTCCAACGCCACGGCGTTGCCGTCGATGATGTCCTTCGACAGCGTCGTGCGCTCGGACACGCGCTGGCGCGGTGAGCAGATTGAGCGATGGCAGCACATAGCCGTTGACCGGACGGCGCACCGGCACGCGCGGCGTCGGCCGGCGACGCGGCGACGCATGAGGCTCATCGTCTTCGATCCTCGACGAAATCCTGCTCGGGCGCCAAGGGCGCGCGGATCATGCCGTCAAAGCGCGGCTCGAAGCGGCCGTCCGGCATCGGCCGCGTGGCGGCCAGCGGCTGGCGCGGCTTGCGCCTGAGCATCCGCCCCAGCGCGCCTTCCAGCTCAGCAGCGCATGCGCGATGAAGCCGCGCCAGGCGGAGGCGTGGTCGCGTCCTCATCGTTCTCGAAGTCTTCGTCGTCTTCGTCGTGATCCGCGCGCCCGCGACCATGTGAAGCCGGCCGGCGAACAGCAGCGCCGCCGCGGTCGAATGCCCAGCAGCACCGCGGCGACGAGCAGGCTCAGGCCGGAGAGCGGACCGGGCAGCAGCATCGCCGGCAGCCGCAGCAGCGCATCGCCGATAACGCCGCCCAATCCGGTAGGAAGCGGCCAGGAGCCGGTGCGCGGCAGCGTCGAGGCGAAAGCGGCGGCGAACAAGCGTGGCGACGATCCAGACGAGGCCGCGCCATTTCTCGCCGAGCGGCCGGTGCGACAACAGCCGCCAGCCGAGCAGCGCTTCCGGCAACAGCAGCAGCACGCTGGCGAGGCCCAGCAACTGCATCGCCAGATCGGCGAAGATGGCGCCGGGGAAGCCGAGCAGATTGCGCACCGGCGCCTGCGTCGCGTGGCTCAGCGAAGGGATCCTGCACCGACCAGGTGGCGAGCGCGACGGCGCCGAGCAGCGCCAGGATGATCAATGCGAGGCCGGCGAGTTCGTTGAAGCGCCGCCGCAAGATGTCGCGGAAATGCTCGGAGATGAAGGCGACGGCGTCGAGGCTGCGGTCGATTGCGGGCATAGTATTGTCCCTCAGCCCAACACGCCGACAAGGCGGTGCAACGCTTCGGCGTGTCCGTCTGGATCTGCACCATGGCGACGCGGATATAGTCTTCGCCGGGATTCGAGCCGTCGGCCTGTTCGCGCGCGAGATAACGGCCGGGCACGACGCGCACGCCGGCCTCTTTCCACAGGCGCTTGGTCACGGTTTCGCTGCCGCCGAATTTCGCAACATCGAGCCAGAGGAAAAAGCCGCCGGCCGGGCGCACATAGCCGTAGCGGCCGCCAAGGATCTGATCGGCGAGATCGAATTTGGCCGAATAGAGTTTGCGGTTCTCGCGCACATGCGCCTCGTCGTTATAGGCGGCGACGGCGACATGCTGCAGCGGCACCGGCACCTGCGGCGCCGAGACGTTGCGCAGTTCGAGAAAGGCGGCCAGAAAGCGCCGGTCGCCGGCGGCAAAGCCGACGCGCAGGCCGGGCAGGTTCGAGCGTTTGGACAGCGAATGGAACGACGACGACATGCGCGAAGTCGGCGCCGGCTGCTTCCAGCATGCCGGCCGGCACGTGCGTGCTGTAGATTTCGCAGTAGCATTCGTCGGCGAACACCAGGAAGCCGAAACGGCGGGCGAGGCCTGCGAGCTTCTCCAGATAAGCGCGACTGGCGACGGCGCCTTGCGGGTTCGACGGCGAGGCGATGTAGCAGGCGACGGTGCGCGACAGCAGCGCCTCGTCGAGCGCGTCGAGATCGGGCAGGAAGCCGGTCTTGCGCGTCGCCGGCAGATAGACCGGCTCGCACTCGGCGGCGAGCGCGCCGGCGCTGTAGGCGGCATAGAACGGATTGGGGATCAGCACCGCCGGCTTGCCGGCGCGGCGCGTAACCCAGCGCTTGGCGGCGATCGCCGCGAGGAACAGGCCCTCGCGCGTGCCGCTGAGCACCAGCACTTCGCTGTCGGGATCGACCGGCCGCGCCAGTTTGTAGCGGCGGCCGAGCCATTGCGCGACGGCGCGGCGGAACGGCTCGGCGCCCTTGTTGGCCGGGATAGCGGCCGAACTCGTCGAGGTGAGACGCAAGCAGGGACCGACGAAAGAGGGAATGGCGTGTTGCGGCTCGCCGACCGAGACATTGATCGGCGGCTTGCCCGGTTCGATGCCGGCGATCAGGTCGGTCAGGCGCACGAAGGGGGAGCGGGAATTGGCCGCCGGAGCAGGATTTGCGGAAGGCTCGCGCTGGGCGGTCATCAGGGACATGCGGGTTACAAGGCGGGGCGAAGGCCCGCGACATTATGATGTGAGCGACAATAGGTGGGGCGAGGTTAAGACCCGATTAACCATCGGGCCGCGCAGGGCTTTTTGCCCGCAAAAAGCGCAAAAAGAGAGGCCCCGATCCCTCTCAGGACCGGGGCCTCAACGGAAGGGACAGTGCCGGGTTTCCGCCCCTACCGCTAGCCTTTGCGCCTTACCTCAGGCGGTTACTGCACCACCTCGCCATGCAGCGCGAAGTCGAGACCGTCGCGCTCCACTTCGTCGGAGACGCGCAGGCCGATGATCGCATCGATGATCTTGAGAATGATCAGCGACACGATGGCGTCGTATACGATCACGACGATAATGCCCTGGACCTGATTGATCATCTGGCCGGGATTGCCTTCGATCAGGCCGGCGGTGCCGCCGTATTCGCTGATCGCGAACACGCCGGTGAGCAGCGCGCCGACGATGCCGCCGACCGCGTGAACGCCGAAGCAGTCAAGCGCGTCGTCGATGCCGTGCATGTGCTTGAGGCCGGTGACGCCCCAGTAGCAGATCACGCCGGCGGCGACGCCGATCACCATCGAACCGACCGGGCCGACGAAGCCGGAGGCCGGAGTGATGGCGACAAGGCCGGCGACGGCGCCGGAGGAGATGCCGATGACAGTCGGCTTGGAGCGGTGGATCCATTCCACCAGCATCCAGGTGAACGCGGCAACAGCCGTGGCGATCTGCGTGACGGTCATCGCCATGCCGGCTTGCAGACCGGCGGTGACAGCCGAGCCGGCGTTGAAGCCGAACCAGCCGACCCACAGCAGCGAGGCGCCGATCAGAGTCAGCACCATGTTGTGGCCAGGGCCGGTGTCCTTGCGCTTGCCGAGACAGATCGCGCACATCAGACCGGCAACGCCGGCGTTGATATGCACGACCGTGCCGCCGGCGAAGTCGAGCACCTTGAACATAGCATCGCTGTTGCCGTTGGACATGAAGCCGTCCGAGCCCCACACCCAATGCGCGATCGGCGCGTAGACGAAAATCGACCAGAGACCCATGAACCACAGCATCGCCGAGAATTTCATGCGCTCGGCGAAAGCACCGGCGATCAGCGCCGGGGTGATGATGGCGAAGGTCATCTGGAAGCACATGTACACGGTCTCGGGGATCGTCGGCGCGAGACCGTTTGGCGTGCCGGCGCCTGAGCCGATGTCGCTCAAGATGCCTTGCAGGAACACGCGCGAGAGCCCGCCGATAAAGGGCGAGCCGGGCGTGAACGCCAGGCTGTAGGTGAGGATCGAGTAGACGATCGTCACCAGGCAGGTGACCGCGAAGCTGGTCATCACCGTGTCGCCGACGTTCTTCTTGCGCACCATGCCGCCGTAGAACAGCGCGAGGCCGGGAACGGTCATCATCAGCACCAGCGCCATGGAGGTCAGCATCCAGGCGGTGTCACCCGAGTTGGGCGAGCATTTCTCGAGCACGGCTTTCTTGGGATCGGGATCGGTGGCGCAGGCTGGCGTCGGCGCCGGCGGTGCCGCCGGCGCGGCTGCAGCCGGCTGCGCCGCCGGGGCAGGCGTTTGCGCATAGGAGGTCGAGGTGACCCCCACACTCAGAATTATCGCGAGCAATACCCCGAAGGCGAGAGCGAAGAGTCCCGCACGGGAGGATTTCTTCAACGTCATGGTCCTAACTCCTGTCCGTATTGTTTGCTGTGCGGGCTACTAAAGTGCCGCGGCGTCGGTTTCGCCGGTGCGGATGCGCACGGCGCTGTCGATCGAGAAGACGAAGATTTTTCCGTCGCCGATCTGGCCGGTTTTGGCGGCGCCGGTGATGGCGCTGATGACTTTGTCGACCTGGTTGGCCGCCACTGCCACTTCGATTTTCATCTTCGGCAGAAAGCTCACCGCATATTCGGCGCCACGGTAGATTTCCGTGTGGCCTTTTTGACGCCCGTATCCTTTGACCTCGGTGACGGTCAGTCCTGAAACCCCGATGGCGGTCAGAGCGTCACGCACCTCGTCGAGTTTGAAAGGTTTAATAATGGCCATGACGATTTTCATGGATTCGATCCCCGCTTGGGCCCGTTTATGAATTCACCAGTGCGGGCGGTTCACTGAGCAACACCCGCAAAGCGCGCTTTGCAGGCAACACCGGCGAAATAGAATCAAACGCCATGCCAGTTGCCCAATTCGGCTCTATCCGCCTGATTTGATGAATGATTTTTTATCGATGCGGCATCGCGGCAATTGCCACTGTGGGCAGCCGCTTAAAGAGACGCCAAGACCTTAGGGGGATGCACAAAAATTAGTCAGGCCATATGGTGCGATGCGCCGGCGCCCGAATGCGGCCGATTCTTCAAAGCAGTAGGCGGCGATCTACAGCGCTTCGCCGCCGGTTTCGCCGGTGCGGATGCGGATCGCCTGGTCGATCGGCGTGACGAAGATTTTTCCGTCGCCGATTTGCCCGGTCTTGGCGGCGGCGGTGAGGGTATCCACGACCTGGTCGATCTGTTCGCTGGCGACGGCGACCTCGATGCGCAATTTCGGCAGAAAATTCACCGCGTATTCGTTGCCGCGATAGATTTCCATGTGGCCCTTTTGCCGGCCGTAGCCCTTCACCTCGGTCACGGTCATGCCGTGCACGCCGATGCGCGTGAGGGCCTCGCGCACCTCGTCGAGCTTGAACGGTTTGATGACGGCAATGACCAGTTTCATGATTTTCCTTTCCGCGGTCGCCCAATTTCGGCGGCCACGGGGGCGATTAAGCGGGAATTTTGCCGAACCGCAAGCAAAGCCGGCAATCCAGGTTAGGTCAGCAGTGCTGGCTTATTCGCCGGCCAGCGCCCAGCTCCTTGATCAGCCGCGGCAGCAACGCCCGCGCCTCGCCTGGCGTCATGCCCGGCCGCATGCGCGGGTCGTATAGCAAGGTCAGCAGTGCCCGGTCGTAGACCGTGAGATAGCCGACCATGCGATGCTGGTTGAGCGTGGTCCACGGATTGCGCTGGTCGTGATTGGACAAGCCGAAGGCGTGCAGCAATTCGTGGTAGGCGCAATCGAGAAACACGGCGTCGCCCTTGTCGACAATGATGAACGACACGCTGCGCGACGATCTCTCCGTTTGCGTCCGACTTCACGCTGGTCATGCATTGCGGGTCGGTCTTGGCGACAAAGGCGCGCGCGGTGGCGCGGCCGAAGGCGGCGGTGAGCGCGGCGGAGAAATCGTTTTCGTTGATCAGCCGCACGTCGATGTCGGCGGTCGCCGCATCGCCGTCAACCGTGAGTTTGAGATTGGCGACCTTCTCGCCGTATTCGCCGGCGACGCGGGCCATGGCGGCGGCGCGGTCGACGCTGCCGCCCGCGTCGACATGTAGCCGGATCGGACGATCGAAGCGGCGAATGCCTTTCGGCCGCGCGCCGATGCGCAGATCGGAGCCGAAGGCGAGCGCCATGAATCCGCGTTGCAGCTCCTTGGCGGAAAAGCGCGTGTATTGCTGCGGCGCGCCGGTAAATGAGCCCGGCGGCGCCGGTTGCTTGCCGGAGGCGGCAAGTGCAGCCGGTGACAGCGCAAAAAGAATAAAGCACGCCGCCAGCGAACGTTTCATCTGTCGTCACGGATTGCGGCGCAGCCGCACCAGGCCCTCCTGCGCGACGGAAGCGACCAGCGTGCCGTCGCGAGTAAAGATCAAGCCGCGGGAGAAACCGCGCGAGCCGTGCAGGTTGGGCGAATCCTGCGCGTAGAGCAGCCAGTCGTCGGCGCGGAACGGCCGGTGCAGCCACAGCGCATGGTCGAGGCTCGCGGCCATGAATTCCTTGTCGAACAGCGTGCGGCCGTGCGGCCCCAGCGCCGCGTCGAGCAGCGTCATGTCGGAGGCGTAGGCCAACACGCATTGATGGATGGCCAGATCGTCGGGCAGCCGGCCGGTGGTGCGGATCCAGACGTGAAAGCGGGTGTCGGGATATTTCTTGCCGCCGTAGCGATCGAATTCGACCGGGCGCAATTCGATCGGCCGCTCGCGCTCGTAATAACGGCGCACCGGATCGGGCATGGTCGGCAGCATCTTCTCGCGCATCTGCGACTCGTTCGGCAGGCTTTCCGGCGGCGGCACCTTCGGCATCGGCATCTGATGATCGAGGCCCCCCGCCTCGTCGGCGTGGAACGACACCTGCATGGTGAAGATCGGGTGGCCGTGCTGGCGCGCGGTGACGCGACGCGTGGTGAAGCTCTTGCCGTCCCTGATCCGGTCAACGTCGTAGATGATCGGCACCTTCGGATCGCCGGGCAAGAGAAAATAGGCGTGCATGGAATGCGGCGGGCGGTCGTCGACCGTGCGCACGGCGGCGACCAGCGCCTGACCGATCACCTGGCCGCCGTAGACGCGCTGCCAGCCGGCCTGCGGCGAGCGGCCGCGGAACAGGTTGAGATCGAGATGCTCGAGATCGAGGATGGTGAGGAGGTCCTGGACGGCGGTGGACATGAGGGCTGGCCGGAGTGGGTCAAATGCAGGCTCCAACCTGCTATGCTGCGTCAGGATTTACAAGGAACCTGAATGGCGAAGACGCTGGAAAAGCAGCATAAAACCGACGTTATCGTCGGCGGGGCCGGCTTTGCCGGGCTGGCGCTGGGGATCGCGCTGCGCCAGGCGCTGGGCGAAAGCTTCGCCGTGACGGTCGTCGACCCGACGCTGGGCGCGGCAAAATCCAATGACCTGCGCGCGTCCGCCATCGCCGCCGCGGCGCGGCGTCTGTTCGAGGCGATCGAAGTCTGGGACGCGGTCGAGGCGCAAGCGCAGCCGATCCTCGACATGGTGGTGACCGATTCAAAACTCGACGACGCGGTGCGCCCGACGTTCCTCACCTTCGGCGGCGAGGTGGAAGAGGGCGAGCCGTTCGCGGACATGATCGAGAACAAACATCTGATCGAAGCGCTGGTTGAGAAGGCGAAAGAGATCGGCGTCGAATTGCGCGCGACCGCGGTCAAGGACTTTGCGCAATCCGCGCGCGCCATCGATGTGCGGCTCGCCGACGGCGAAACGATGTCGGCGCGGCTGTTGGTCGGCGCAGACGGCGCCCGCTCGAACATCCGCGAACATGCTGGCATCGTCACGCATGGCTGGAATTACGATCAATCCGCCATTGTCACGACAGTCGCGCACGAGCGCGAACACAACGGCCGCGCCGAGGAGCATTTCCTGCCCGCAGGCCCCTTCGCGATCCTGCCGCTCACGGGAAAACGCTCGTCGATCGTGTGGACGGAAAGCGCGCGCGAGGCCAAGCGCATAGTCGCGCTGTCGGATGCCGAGTATCACGAAGAGCTGGAAAAAAGATTCGGTCTGCACCTCGGCGATATCGAAGTCGCCGGCCCGCGCCGCACCTTTCCACTCGGCCTGCACACGGCGCGTTCGTTCATCGGCCAGCGGCTGGCGCTGGTCGGCGACGCCGCCCATGTCATCCATCCGATTGCGGGGCAGGGATTGAACATGGGCCTGCGTGACGTCGCCACGCTTGCCGAAGCGATTGCCGACGCGGCGCGGCTCGGCCTCGATATCGGCGCGCCCGACGTGCTCGAGCGCTATCAGCGCTGGCGGCGCTTTGACACCACGACCATGGGCGTCGCCACCGACGGCTTGAACAGATTGTTCTCCAATCACTCCGACGTGCTGCGTCTGGCGCGCGATATCGGTCTAGGCGTGGTCGAGCGCAACCCGGCGCTCAAGCGCGTGTTCATCCGCGAGGCGGCAGGATTTACTGGCGAGGTGCCGAAGCTGCTGCGCGGCGAGGCGCTGTAGAACTCAACTCAGCGGCACGCTGCCGACCTGATCCTTGAACGCCTTGCGGGCCGAGATCGCGCCGTACCAGCGATCGAGATTGGGCGTCGGTGGCCGGTCAGACACGAGCTGGACGTAGCGGTAGCACATAACGCCGACCGGAATATCGCCGCAAGAGAATGATGGGCCGGCGACGAACGCGGTCTTGCCGAGCTGGGCGTCGAGTATCTTAAACGCCGCGACGGTTTTCTCCGCCCCCGCCTTGATCGCCGCCATGTCGCGCTTTTCCGGCGGCATGCGGATCAGCCCCCAGAATACCGGCGTGATGGCGGGACCGCAGACCGACAGCTGCCAATCCATCCACTGGCTGGCGAGGCCGCGCTGATGCGCATCCTTCGGCTCCAGGGCACCAGTCTTGTCGTATTTGCCGGCGAGATAGCGCACGACCGAATTCGATTCCCACAGCAGGAATCCGTCTTCTTCTTCCAGTGTCGGCACGAGACCGTTCGGATTCATCGCCAGATATTTCGGCTCCCTGTTCATACCGAAGGCGCCGCCGATGTCGATGCGCTCATGCGCAATGCCCAGTTCGCCTACCGCCCACATCGCCTTCTGCACGTTGGACGATGTGTTGCGCCCCCAGATTTTGATCATTGCGGTTTCCTTCCCGTGTTCTGCTTTGCAGTGGATTAATCGAGCCGCCGCGCCTCTTCCGGCAGCATGATCGGAATGCCGTCGCGGATCGGATAAGCGAGCTTGGCCTTGCGCGAGATCAGCTCCTGCCTGGCGGCGTCATATTCCAATGTCGTCTTGGTCAGCGGGCAGACCAGGATTTCCAGCAGCTTCGGATCGACGCTGCCGACAGGACGCTCGGCTGATGGGTTGGTGGGCATGACACGCTCCAAGACTTTCGCCAGCGTTTATAGCACGGCTAATGCAACTGCGGATCGCTTTCGGTGTTCTTCTTGGCCAGCTCGATTTCAGTGATGGCGATGAGGATTTCCGCGCGGGTCTTCAAATCCGGTGCTTCCAGCAGCGCCTGTTTTTCTGCCGCTCCGTAAGGCGACATCATCGCCAGCGCATTGACCAGCGCCTCGTTCGGCGCCTTGTCGATACCTTCCCAGTCGGCTTTCAAATTGTTGGCCTTGAGGAAATCGCCGAGCGCGCGCAACAGCGCGTTGCGGTCCACCAGGTTCTCGCCCTTGCGTGCGACGAAGTCGTCGGGGAAGGGCGCGTAGGTGACGCGCCACTGGCGGTAGTCGGTCTTCACCGGCAATTCCTCGACCACGCGAAAACGGGCGACGCCGGTCAGTTCGAGCAGATAGCGGCCATCGCCGGTTTCCGACAATTGCGTGATGCGGCCGACGCAGCCGATGGTGAACAGCCGCGGTTTCTCCGCTGAGCCGCCATGCGCGGCGTCGGGCTGGATCATGCCGATGAGCCGGTGGCCGTCGCGCAAGGCGTCGTCGATCATGGCGAGATAACGCGGCTCAAAAATGTTGAGCGGCATCTGCCCACGCGGCAAGAGCAACGCGCCCGGCAGCGGAAACACCGGGATCACCTCCGGCAGATCGGCCGGGCCGCGGTATTGGGCGTTCATCGGCATGGCGCTTGCTCCGCAGCCGACGGGATCAACCTCACGAAAACAAAATCGACGACAGGCGTTTGCGGCCGTCGACCGTCGCTGCGTCGGCCGGGCCCCAGGCCTCGAAGAACTGCACCAGCTGCTTGCGCGCGGCGTCCTCGTTCCATTTGCGGTCGCGCTTGACGATGGCGATCAGGTTGTCGACGGCCTCGGCGCGCTTGCCCTTGGCGTTGAGCGCGACCGCCAGATCGAACCGCGCCTGATGATCGAGCGGATCGGCGGCAACCTTGCGTTCCAGCTCGTCCATCGGTCCGGCAGATTTGGCCTGCTCGGCAAGTTCGAGCGCGGCGCGCGCA
>CAWFNO010000010.1:0-114284 GCA_963817155.1 uncultured Pseudomonadota bacterium | reverse complement strand
GATCGAGAAGAATATAAAATACTTCGGGATACTGCGAAAAGGTATGCCGAAAAAAAGTATGTAGCTCATGCCTTTGTGAAAGGCAGAAGCGTCAGACGACTCGTGTTCACTTACGAGTTTTATGACTTTCTCATTTTTTCGGTGAATGTCTTTGTCAGGATTTCCGATATCAAGATGCTACAAAACAAGCATATCAAGATCATTGAAAAGCGTGAAATCAAAGGCTTAAGAATTATACCGCCCAATTCCAAGACAGTTGACCGACCCTCAATGAGCATGGAGGTCGCCATGCCAGTCTATCGTCGGTTGCTAGAACGGCATGAGAAACTCGGTTTGAGCGGACCGAATGATTATGTGTTCTATCCAGAACACAAAAATCGTGCCTATGCCCTCAATGTAATCCGCCGTCTCTTTGACCATCTGCTTCAGCAAACAAATCTGAAAAAAGATGCTAATGGGATAGCACGAACTCTTTATAGCCTTCGCCATACAGCCCTGATGTTCAGATATCTGTACGGACAGAAGTTCGACATATACACTCTCGCACAAAACGCCCTGACTTCAGTTGGGGTGCTCGAAAAGTTCTATCTATCTCACGGCGTGTCGGAGAAGAAATTGGCTGACTTGCTTAGGTTCAGATAAGGCGCGGTATGTCGGTTCTCAATCTCAAAAACAGCTTCGGCGGTATAACCCCGGGCGCGGTGAGTCTGCACAATTGACAAAGGCTCGAACCGCAGCCATTTGGCCCCGTCATTTTCACAGACCTGGACGAAGCCGCGACGACCTTTGCACCATTTCGCAAGTTGTCTCCGATTTACACTGTTGTATTGATAGACCCTGCCGGCCGGGTTCTGATAGGGCGGATCAATATGCCAGTGTGCGTCGATATCGGGAGCGTCCTCCCAGGTGCCCTCAACTATCTTCCAATGTCGGATGCGCTCGACCTGACTTGCCAAACGCGGCTTGACCGGTGGATTCAACCGGTCGACGCAACACTCCATCTCATTCTATCTGCTGGGATTTGAACCCCAAGGTCTTGCGCGCACTGCCAGCGATGCCAAAGCCCCTGGCTTCTCTGCCGCAGTGAAGCCTCGAAAAAACCCTCGACGTTTCGTCAAGCGCTCCGTCTTTCCCTTCAAGACAGAGAGTATTGCGTCGACCGGTTGAACCGGCCCCCTTAAGCGAACATTGCGCGCGGCTTTGCAGCCGACGGTCGCCGGCGTATGTTCGGGAGTTGCTAGGCTCCGGATATTAAGGAACGCAAAGGAGTACGCATATGTCAGGCGCGGCTGCACGATTGCTCGTATGTGCAATTTTTATACTATGCAGCGTTTCCGCCCACGCATTCGACTTAACCGGCAACTGGACCACCGATGAGCGGAATTGCGACAAGGTATTCGTCAAAAAGAACAATAAAGTTTCAATGGCCAGGAACGCCGACGTTTTTGGCGGTGGCTTTATCGTTGAAGGCAATCAAATCAGGGGGCAAGCAAGTACCTGCAAAATAACCAGTCGCAAGGAGGAAAATGGCGTTCTGCATTTGATTGCCGAGTGCTCTACCGACGTAGCGGTACTTGGTACTCAGGAACTCAGTGCAAAAATAAATAATGACAATCAAATGACACGAATTTTTCCTTGGTTTCCCGAAATGGGAGCTACTTACTTTCGTTGCGTACTTTGATTCCGTCCTAAGCGCAAACCGAACGATGGCTCATCGTGGGAGATGTCCGCGATTGGCAGATAGTGTTGCAAAAGTCTTTTTGCGCAGCTGATCAAAAATTCTCTAGGCTACAGTTGCGATTGTCGAATAAAGATGTGAGGGGCCTCATCGCCAAGTGATAAACTTACCGGTGACTTCGGTAACGAGGCTGCGGCCACATCAGTCAACGACGGCGACTTGTTTTGTGTTCGGCGATAAATCTGTCACCCAGCATTTTGGGACTTTTGCAACGCAATCGGAGCGGAGTGGACATCGGTGAATTTTGGGCGGGTTGGGTAGTTCGCAAATGCCCCGACGCTCGCCAAAATGATGGCCGCTACTACTTTTGCCGTTCCACAGAGTGCGAACCGCGCGGATCGACAATAATATGACCTCTGACCGACATCACGTGGTCACGCGTCAATCCGCCGCCCGAGTTGCCGTCGTGCACTAACCAATCGTTGCCTTCGACGTGGCTCATCAACACGACCACATGATGGTTTCGGACAGCCGCCATTCCTGTCGCGGGCGAGGCACGTGGGAAATTTCGAGCCCAGTTGGATGCTAAGTTGAGTTCAGCGCGGATTTTCCCGAATAAATACAGCGACGCTTCGCAACCGCAGAACTCATGCGGGCAACCGGCTGGCCTATGTCCGACGATGGTGCCATTACCGCTGACGTCGACCGCCTGCGGAATTACGTTTGAGCCATGGCTTCGATCCGAACAGGCGCGATCATCGCAAGTGATAAGACGATGACGTGTTAGATGTCTTACGCCATGGTAGTGCCTGGGATCTGCTTCCGCCGCGGTAGAAATTACGAATAAAATAATTATGACAATGAAAAGTTTTATGATTTTGAGCTCCAAACAATTATGAGCGGCTTTGTTGTCGCAGAAAATTTCTCCGTCGATCAGGAAGATGTCGCTTTATTATGTGAGAAAGATGCTCACCAGATCAGCAGCCAGGTTACGCATCCAATTAGGGTGACGATGAAAAAGGTGATGGCAATCCCTAGGTAGACCAAAATGGCACTGGCCTGTTCCGTCCGGCGATTGTCTGCGATATCTCGGAGTAGCGACATTAGCGTCCTGCAATGGCGTCGTGCGGTCGTAAAATAACCGCCGCACCGACAGCTTCCATCACATTTCATATTTAGAGTTAGGAAAAATCATTAATAAGCGCGCACAATGACTTTGCGCCCTCTCGCTGGGGCGAAGCCGGTTCTTCCGGTGGTAGCAGTGACCCAATGCTGCTCGACGCGGGAGCGATACTCTTAATCTTACTTGGTCACCTTAGCTGGGCGAATGCACCAATCTTGGCAAGCAGCCGTGCGGGAGCTGCAGGACGCAACAAAGTTGGACTCATCCGCAGCAACGCCATTCTCAAATGGAACTACGAAAAATTCGAGCAGTATCTTGCGCGGCTAGCGACACGATTGATGGTCATTGGCTATGGATTTGCCGACGATCATGTCAACGCCTCAATTGTTGAGGCACATCAATGCGGCAGTCTGCAGTTAATTTACTTGGTCCACCCTTTCGGGAAGGCGATTCTTGATCGCTATCCCACGGCGGCAATCCGAGTGCCGCAGCCGATCATGGACATTCCCTGTATCGAGTGCACTGTACCACTTAAGGACGCCTTCAGCACTGATCATATGGCGCAATCTCTGCTCGAAGGCATCTTCACGTGAGCAAAGGCTGCTCTGGACCATCATCTCATCAACAGCCGGAACAGGATAAGACACTGCGGGAAGACCGTGTCGACACGACTTTGTCAATCGTTCCGTTTTCAGTATTTTCCGCAAACTTTCTATTGGGACGACGTTCAACACCCCAAATCATCTTCGGTTCGCGGGGCAGGACGTGTCATTCACTGTTCTCCCACTGCATATGCTAAGATGATGTCCTCGGGCTTATCAGTACGAGCGCGCTCAAGCGCAAGGCCGCACACGAGGACCGCTGAGAGAACCTACTCTGTCCAATAAAATGTCAACCATTCCCAAACTGTTGACAAATAGTCCTTCTCAATTTGACGGCCGTTCATTGGCTTTCTCCCATTTTTCTTTTGCTTAGACCCAGCGTCTCAACGCTCTGGAAAAAAGGACAGCAAAGAATCGGTGAACGGCGTGAATGGTTACTGGTCTATGTTTATCGCCTCAAACCTGGCGCTTTCCGGGAGAGTTCGGCAGCCTGAGCTTTGGCCCGATCAACTGCACGCTGGCTCGCCGTAATGTTTCCTCGTGCACCTATAGAGTGGATGAACATTTGCCGAATGATATCGATCCACTTTCTGCTGGGCGATGAGACGAAATTGAGATCGTTGTTCGAGGCCGCAAATTTCTGCGATGTGGAAATCACGACGCAGACGCATCGCTTCGTGCTACCTTCATTTGACACCTATTTCGAGCCGTTCGAGCAACGAGCGGGTTCGCCCGGGCAGGCATTCGTCCCACTTCCCGAGGAGACGCGCCGCTCCGTGCGCGAAGAAGTGCGACACGAACTAGGTGATACAGGCGGGCCAATTGAGATAGAGGTGGAATACCGGTTCGGCAGCGGGCGGCGGTAAGACCTCGCACTCCGAACTCCAGAAAGCCGACATGTTGAAATCAAATGGAGGTCGCACCGTGACCGATATAACGCCCAATCCCATTCCGATGATCGAGCGCAGGCGGATCGAAGCTGCCATCCTGAAGCACGTCTACGATACGCTGAAGACCAGCCACGGGGTCGAGGTTGCGAAGAAGACGATCGCCGACGCGGTTCGAAGGTCATCAATTGAGCAGGCCAAGGAGTTTGTCGCGAAAGTCGGCGGCAAAACATCGATGCAGACCTTTATCGATCGCCAAGCACTCTGGAAGATCGGCGGCGCCGTGGAAATGGAAGTCAAGGAGCAGACCGAGACCAGCTATGTCTTTAACGTCACACGCTGCCGCTATGCCGAGATGTACCGCGACATGGGTCTCGGTGAGATTGGACACCTTCTCTCGTGCCAGCGCGACGCCACATTTTGCGAGGGCTACGACAAGCGTTTGAGGCTGACGCGCACGCAGACGATCATGCAGGGGGCGAGCCACTGCGACTTCAACTACAAACTCGTAGCCGATCCTTCATCAAGCTGAGCGGATGTCCGGGTCAATCGCTGCAGCGATTGACCCGTCAGCGACGCCAATCGGCAAACGCATACCTAAGTCAGCTATGGCCGGCTTGGGCGATCTTGGCCGTTAGAGATACGGCGTGTGCCCATTCTCAAAGCTTCAAGGGCAAGCCGCGACGTTCCAGAACCACAACCCGCCAACGTTGATCCAGCACGGACCAATTCCATACGCATACCAAGCGCCATGCCAATAGTGTCGGTTACGGCCGTACCACATGTGGCCATTATACGCTCTCCCGACGACGTAATTGGTGTGGACGTTGACGTTCCGGTTGACGTGAACATTCCGGTTCACATTAGCGTCCAGGCAGCATGGACAGAAGGACCGTGTCGCGCCGCCAGATGTGATGATAAATTGCGGCGGCAGCATGTAAGCCCGCGAGCCAAATCAGGACATCACCAAGCCAACCATGGACATCAGCCAATACTAAGCCGAGCGCCCGCGATTGCGGAAGCAATGGCTGAATGTTTCCAACAGCAAGTAACGTGAGCGGGTGCCCTTCGAGCCATGCGCCTAGAATAGCCGTGACGGGCACCATGACTAGAAGTGCGTAAAGCACCCAATGCCCGGCCTTTGCACCAAGCTCCATCCACGCAGGCATTTCTGCGCTTTTGGGCGGAGAAACGATCGCTCGCCAACATATGCGCATCGCCGTAAGGCCAAAGACGCTCAAGCCAAGTATCTCATGTAAGCCGCGACTGGAATCGTCAGCTGGCGAATACACGCGGACCTCCGGACCGCCAATACTTACGATGTACGCGATTATCACGAGTAGCGCTGTCAGCCAGTGAAAAAGCTGCGCAACACCGCCGTAGCGATCAACAATAGTTCGTGACTGTGGGGCATGCATTGCAAATAGCCTCATCCATTTGTTTTCGTCAAAGCGCGAGCACGGAACCCCAAACATAGTGTCTGAAATGGGTCAAACGCTATCAGCCCCGCGTATATCCCCTATGCATCTGATAGCGACCACAAATGATGCGTCGCGGCGAATGCAGCGAAGTGCCATCAACGGACATTGGCACCGATAGAAAATTGGGACTAGCTGTCAGTATTATGTTGTATGAAGTTTCTTGCGAAATTGTTTTCCGGTTATGTCGCTCTTTGGCATACGTTCTTCCAAAACAAATCGAGGACTTACCATCCGGATTTTCTGAATTCTCGGGGCGGCGGCAAACGCGAAGTGGAATTGCATGGCTACCAAAGATTTCCTGCGAAACAATTGGCCTGCAGTCACAATTGCAGTAATCACCGCTGCGATTGTCGTTGCAGCCATTGTGATATTCGGTACGCTCCCGCCGCGTATGATCGTTATGGCGACCGGGCCCGAGGGCGGCGCCTATTACGAGATTGGGAAACGCTACCGCGAGGTGCTCGCTAGCGCCGGCGTTGAGATACGGCTGATGCGCACGGCGGGATCGCTCGAAAATATCGCCTTGCTGCGCGACCCCCATTCCGGAGTGAGCGTTGCTTTGATCCAGGGCGGCACCGTAAATCCGAAAGCTGCATCTGAACTAGAATCGCTCGGGACGGTCTTTTACGAGCCCTTGTGGATATTCCATAAGCGCGAGTCCGGAAAGACAACTCTCGATTATCTGCGAGGCGGGAAAATATCGGTCGGCCCCGTCGGCAGCGGCTCGAGGGCATTATCGCTGGAACTGCTCAAGCGTACCGGATTTGATCAGAAAGTCGGCGAATTGTTGGCTCTGTCGCCGCAAGCAGCCGCCGATAAGCTTTTGGCCGGGGAGATCGATGCAGCATTTTTACTAAACTCGTGGGATTCACCCATTGTGCAGAGGCTTATCGCCGATGAACGCGTCGAAGTTGCGAGCTTCCCGCGCGCGGATGCCTATGTGGCACTATACCCATTTCTGAGTAAATTAGTGGTGCCCCGTGGCGTGGGCAATTTAGCAAAAGATCTCCCGCGAACCGACATAGTTCTTGTGGGGCCGAAGGCCAGTCTGATGGTGCGAAAGGATTTGCATTCTGCAATTCAGTATTTGCTGCTCGACGCCGCCGTAAAGATCCACTCGGGTGCAGGCATTTTCCAACGCGCTGGCCGCTTTCCCGCCGCCGAAGGCATCGAGGTTCCACTGAGCAGTGAGGCGCAGCAGTTCTACAAAACCGGCCGGCCGTTCCTGCACAATTATCTCCCGTACTGGACGGCAACGCTGGTCGGCAAATTAATTGTGCTGCTCATTCCGATCCTAGGTTTGCTCTATCCGTTGATGAGATCTTTGCCACCCCTTTACGACTGGCTGATGCGATCAAAGATTTTACGTTTATATGGAGAACTGAGATTCCTGGAGGATGAAATAATCGATGCCCACCGAAGCGGGCGTGACATAAGTCCGATGGTTGGACAGCTTGATAATCTCGAGGGACGAGCAAACGATCTGAGGATACCACTCGCCTACGCGAGCATGCTGTACATGTTACGAAATCATATTGATCTCGTGCGCGAACGGTTGCAGAAGCAGTCGGCGCGCTAATCGAATTTGGGCCCTGTCGGGATGTCCGTTGCGGGTCATACGCTACCGACCTATTCAGGCCCAGCCCCGACTTTTGTCTGCTCTTAGTCCGATAGCGACATAAATTTCGCGGCGCAGCGAGTGCAGCGATGTGCCATTCGCGACATTTCGTTGAAACCTAAATTGCCGCTCGGAATGAATTCCGGCGGGACTTTCGTCCCGGCGGACATCGAAGGAAACTTGGAGGGCAAGTTATTTCTTTGGTACTTTTGCGCCGTTTGCCGGATTTGTCGTGTAGATCGCATCCAGTTTGCCTTCCGCCAGCACCTTATCCTTCATTGCTTCCATCGCGGCGGGACCGTCAAAGTCGGCTGGCAGGCCGAGCGATTTCACTTTCAGCGCGTAGACCATGAAATGAAAGTGGTGCGGATCGATCTCGTCGTTCCATGGTGAGCACGGTCCGTCGTAACCGTAATATTTTCCTTTCAGCGCGTCGTTGGCGGCGAAGATTTTAGTGAAATCCATGAGTCCAGGCACCCCGACCATGGTCTGCGCCGCCGACTTGCCGTGCACGACGCGGGCGTTCGACGCAGCACCTTCTTTCAATGATCTGACGTTGGCCGGAATGTCGACCAGGGCCATGTGGAAAAACGTTTGCCGAGTTGCCGTCTTGGGAACCGTCATCCCTTCTTTGTTCATCTTTTCGCGATCCGTCTTCGGTGAGTCGGTATCGGTCGCGATAACGGCATAGGACTGGGTACCCTTGGGCCCTTTCGACCACGAGATCGCCGGGCTGATATCGGGCCCGGGCGCGATATGTCCCTTGGCTGCCGCCATGCAGAATGCATATTTCGTCGGAATCATTCCCCCTTTCTTGATGGTGTCGACACGCACCTTAAGCGTCGCCGCCGATGCCGATGAGGTCGACGCCATCGCCACCAATAAAGCCCCGACCGCCAAGCCAGCACAACTTTTACGGGTTAGTTGCATTGTTCCTCCCTCCCGGAAATTTTTGTAACGCCGCGGCTTTATATAACCTAGGCCATCGCGGCTTACGTTTAACACTGCTCAGATTAAAGAACCGCGAGACCAAAGCCTATATGGTTTCTGGCCAATAGTAATTTGATGCGTGAGCAGTATTCGTCGCCGCAGTGTCGCAGATGGGTCATTAGCGACCGAGCAATTTAGCCCCCGCGCCGATCAATGTCCGTTGTTGGTCCAATAGCGACCACAAATGTTGCGTCGCGGCGTATGACGCGACCATAGTTGGAAGCAGGGGCAAGAGCGGCGCAGCAATTCCGCTCTGCAATGTTGCAGTTGGGTCAAAAAGCGGGATCATGGTCAACGGCATTGGCGCAAATCTGACAAACGACGAAAAGAGGTCACACCTTACTGATTTGCGTCGTCTGCACCTAATCGACCAAATGTGCGTCCAAGAAATTCTTCCGCCCGAGAAAAAATAGTCTGTAGGCCTCGCCTCGGTCACTGGCAAACTCGTGTCACTGACACGACTTTTTGGCCCTGCCCAGGAGCAATTTCCATGCTCCCTGTACTACCACCCAGCGTTGCTGAAACTCGCCCCAGTATAAATAGAACATACGAAAGCAATAAATAAAGAAGGAGGCACGCAATGACATTTGATGAATCAACCCCACCCAAACGTTCTCTTGGAATGCTGCGAAAGGCGGCGAAGACCAAAGATCGCTCACCGGACACGACAGGAACACTAAAACTTCAGCGCCACACGTTCGAGGTAATAGCAAAACAGTTTCAGGATACCGACGCGCTCGAAATTGACTGCTGTCTTACAGGTTGGAGAAACAACACCAAAGGAGATCCATATCTCACGGTCGAACTGTCGCCGAAATACATATCGCGTCGTCGGGAGACAACAGATTTTGATTTCGCTGATTTAATTTAATCCGTTAGGAGAAAACATAATTGAGAACATTCCAACACACATCAACCTATTGCTCAACTGCGTTCAGATTGCCCAGAGATTTACTCGAAACTTTGAACACCATCTGCATGAAGTTCGACTGTAACCGAAGTCAGCTCATCCGTCGGGCGTTGCGAGAGTATATTTCGTTCAATGAATTAGAACGCCAACAACAGCAACAACAAGGAACACAATAAACAGACAATGACCGTTCGGAAAGCAGCACAACAAAAACACGAAACCGCAGTTCCAGCCAGCGATGCCACATTCGCTCTTTGGATAGACTTCCACGATCGGCAGGACGTTGTGGACAGTGCAATGATAAAGGCAAGACTGCCAGCGACACCCGATGTTATTGCCCCGCTCCAATATCTTGGTCTAGCCGACGGTGACAACGCTTACAAACACGCCAACTTCATCTTTGGTCGGCGTTACGAGGGTGGCGGCGCCTGGAGCTATGTGAAGGGCATTCAATGGAGTCCCCGGACGTTTCTTATCGGCGATGGATTGGAAATAGAACGCGGTGCTCTAGTTCTTCACGACGTGTATGCCGCATATCGTTCAGGAGAAAAATGCGAATTGGGCGAAGTGAACAGAACTGTTCTCGTATTGCCGATGGACAAGAATGTAATTTGCCTTGCTGAAAACGTTGAACATTGTTGGGAGACGATTTTCAAAGAGGCTACTGATGGAGATGATCCTCCGCGTTCTCATGTCCGGAAGAATCTGAAGCAGTTTGAAAATAGCTACGCCCACCGATTTCGGAAATGGACGGATCAGGACGAAATCGAACTAGACGGACTTGAGCTTTTTAGGTTTGCCAAACACTTTGCAAAATGGATGAATCGCGGGTAATCACCGGAGGTGGAGTTCCCACCCGATCCTGCCTCAATGAGAAATGCGAATGGACGACCGAAAGCAACAGCTGTTCGCGGTGGTGGAAGTTCTTACGAGTTTCGTGAGGTCAGTGCACGTTCGGCGAACGTTAGAGACGGTTTGGGCTAACCCGCACCTTAACTTCTGGCGTGTGATTTACGGCAATCTCACTGATGTGACTGTTTTGGAATGGTGTAAACTCTTTGGCTCGGATGACGAGCAGAATCAACCTGTCCACTGGAAGAACGTCGTTTCCGATCACGAAGCATTTCTTAAAAATTTGCTAGCCACTTTGGGCATCGAGGAATCGAGGTGGCTTTCATATTGGGATGAAATGAAAAAATATCGTGATCAAGCCGTTGCCCATCACGATGAGCGTAGGCGTCAGATTCTCCGCTTTCCGCAATTCGACTTAGCTTTGCGATCCGCCGCGTTTTACTACGACTTCGTGCGTTCCGAATTGCTAATGCTCGGAATTGATCAGCGACCCGAAGACCTCTCCGCCTACGGAAAGGACTTTGCGACGCAATGTCGTGATGTGGCGACGGCGGCGATTGATGCGACCAGGTCATTTCGGGAGAACGTGCATTGAGCTAGGTGGGATTTGCTTGGACTCGAGAGTGTAACTGCGAACACAAAGCCTGCGCCTCTAATGCGAAATCCGCCAGCGGCATCCGGTTGTAGTTCTTTGTGCCCTGGACTTCTTTCCATTAAATTCGCAGTAGCTTTGCGTCCGAGGCTGGTGGCGTTCGCGCTGATGGATCGTTCGGTGAGACGGAAATGGATGTGGCAGACTGCCGCAAACCCTTATTGAGCAGTTTCCTGGTTTGCCGCAGTCGCCGAGATAGGCAAGAGTTTCATACTTTGCTTCATACAAACTGATAAAAATCAATTAATACAGATATTTGCGTTTAGAAACGCGATTTAGGAAACCGCTGCTCTATCCTGCTGAGCTACGGGACCGGCACGCCGTGATTTAACACAATGCCGGCAAGTGGGCCATAATGACGGCTATGTTCCACGCTATTCGCATATTTTTCGCGGTGACGATGTTCGTCGCGGGCGCCGCGGCGGCGCAGGAGGCGTGCAAACTCGCGCCGCTCGGCACCGCCGAGGTTGCCGCCGTGCGCGACGGCCGCACGCTGATGCTGCGCGACGGCCGCGAACTGCGCCTCGCCGCGTTCGAGACTCCTGCCGGCGCGCAGGCCGCGCTCGCTTCCGACAAGACGCTGACGCTGAAAAAGCTCGGCGCCGAGAGTGACCGTTACGGCCGGTTCGTCGCCTTCGCCTTCCCGCCGGATTCGCCGGCGTCACTCCAGCAAACCTTGCTCGTGGCCGGCCAGGCGCGGGTCTCAGGCCGTGTCGGCGACAAAGCCTGCGCAGACGCTTTGTTAACCACGGAAAGCGCGGCGCGGGCGGCAAAACGCGGGCTTCGGCCCGACCCCAATTTTGCCCTTTTGCCGGCGGACCATGTTAGCGAACTCGCCGCCGAACGGGGGCATTTCGTGCTGGTCGAGGGCAAGGTCTTGTCGGTGCGTGAGAGCGACGGCACCATCTATCTGAATTTCGCTCGGCGCTGGTCGAAAGGCTTTTCCATCGCCTCCCGCGCCCGGCGCGATTTCGCCGCCGCCGGGATCGAACCGAAAGCGCTCGAGGGCAAGCGCATCGGCCTGCGCGGATGGATCGAGCAGCTTAGCGGCCCGCTCATCGAAGCCGCGGCGCCGGGGCAGATTGAATTCATTCATTGAGTGGTAAGTAAAGTGGGGCGTATGGCGTCAGTAACATTGGCACGAACTGGCGGAATGCGCGGGGTGGCGCTGGCCTTGGTGCTGCTGCTCGCCGCCTGCACCAGCACGCCCGACAACCGCCAGGTCACGCTGCAGCTTCCCAAGCAGGCGGAGATGCAGCCGGCGGTGGAGCGCGAGCACCAGCGCATCCTCGCCTCCTATGGCGGCGTCTATGAGGACGTCAGGCTGAACGACGAGATCAGCGCGCTCGTTGGCCGGCTGGTGGCGGCGTCCGAACGCCCGGACCTGAAATATGAAGTGACCGTCCTCAATTCGCCGGCCATCAACGCCTTCGCATTGCCGAATGGCAGACTCTACGTCACGCGCGGCCTCATCGCGCTCGCCAATGACAAGGCCGAGCTTGCCTCGGTGCTGGCGCACGAGATGGGTCACGTGATCGCCCGTCACGCGCAAATCCGCGCCGAACAGGCGCGGCAGACCGCGCTGGTCGACCATGTCTTCAGCGACGTCGTCGGCGATCCGCAAATGGGCGCGCTGGCATTGGCCAAGTCGAAACTGACGCTAGCGATTTTCTCGCGCGCCCAGGAATTCGAGGCTGACGGCATCGGCGTCGGCATCAGCGCGCGCGCCGGCTTCGACCCTTACGGCGCATCGCGCTTCCTCACCGACATGGAACACTACGCAGCGCTCGTATCGGCCAGCGGCGGGCCGGACCCGCGGGCGGTCGATTTTCTCTCCACCCATCCGGCGACGCCCGAGCGGGTGAAGAACGCGCTCGCCAATGCGCGCCAGTTCAGCGGCCCCGGCAACGGCGAGCGCGACCGCGCTGAATATCTCGCCAGCATCGACGGCATGGTCTATGGCGAAGACCCGAGCGAAGGCTTTGTGCGCGGCCGCCGCTTCCTGCATCCCAAGCTTGCCTTCACTTTCCTGGCGCCGCCCGGCTTTACCCTCGACAACACCGCGCAGGCGGTACTGGGCTTGAAGGACGGCGGGGTTGAGGCGATGCGGCTCGACATCGTCAGCGTGCCTGCCGAACAGACGCTCGCCGACTACCTCAAATCCGGCTGGCTCGAGCGCGTCGATGCCGCCAGCGTGCAGGACATCACCGTCAACGGATTTCCGGCGGCGACGGCGACGGCGAGCGGTGACAACTGGTCGTTCCGCCTGTTCGCCGTGCGCTTCGGCAGCGACGTCTACCGCTTCATCTACGCGGCGAAAAACATGACGCCGGAGGCCGACCGCTCCTTCCTCGATTCGATCGAGACCTTCCGCCGCATGAGCCTGAAGGAGGCCGCCGAAGTGAACCCGCTGCATATCAAGGTCGTCGGCGTCGGCACCAATGACACGGTGGAGACGTTTGCCCGCCGCATGGCAGTCGGCGATCACCGGCTCGAGCGCTTCCGCGTGCTCAACGGGCTTGGGCCACACGACACGGTGAAGCCGGGGCAGAAGGTGAAGCTGGTGGTGGGTTGATGCCCTGCGTCAGCTCTCGCCCGCCTCGCAGTTGAGCGTGAATTCGCGCGGCACTTCCGGACCCCAGAGATAGAACGAATCCTCCGGCTTGTGGTCGGCGGCGGGCCAGCGGTCGTCCTTCGGGATGTAGTCGATGTCGCAGGAATATTCCGCAAAGCTGCCCCAGGGATCGCGCACGTAGTGAAAATAATTCGAGCCGAGCACGTGGCGGCCGAGGCCCCAGCCCTTGGTAAAACCCTTGTCGGCCATGCGCATGGCGCCAATCCCGATGTCGTTGATGCTGGAGACATCCCAAGAGCAGTGATGAAACCCCGGCGCCGAGGATTTCACGAAGGCCAGTAGATGATGGTCGCTGCCGTGGATGCCGTGCATGAAGGCGACCAGGTCGGAGGCGCGGTCCGATAGCCTCAAGCCAAGCGTGCGCGCGTAGAACTCGACCGAGCCGAGCACGTCGCTGGTGAAGATCAGCACATGCGACAGCCGGCGCGGCTGCACCGGCGGCGCCTTGGCGCGAACGGTCGCGCCCGCTTCGCCCGGGCCGACGGTCACCCACTGGCTTTCGGCCTTGTGGTCGGGCGACACTTTCGGAGCCACCTTCACCTCGATCAGCACGTCTTCCGGGTTGTGGAACCAGAAGCCGTTGCTCTCGAAGCCGGGCGGCGGATCGATCAGCTTGACGCCGGCGTCCTCGACGCGCGCCTTCAGCCGCGGCAGATCCTCGGTGTAGCAGCCGAACGACAGGTGATGCAGCGCCTTGGCCTTGGCGCCCTCCACCACCGAGCCCCAGCGGTGCCCGTGACCAAAGGTCTTGATCGCCAGCGTATTGCCGTTGCGCTGCACATCGAGGCCGAAATTGCCGTAGAACTCCTGCGCCACGGCAGCGTCCGGAACCGCCAGCACGAACTGGTCGAGCGAATGCACGCCGAGCGCGTCGGATTCCGTGGTCGGCGCGACATAGCCGCGAATGGCGGTCATTTCGAACTCCGTCGATGGCATGAATGGCTGGTTGGCCGGCATCTTACCCCACCGGCGGGCCCAGGCAACTTTGCGATGACTTCGGCCGCGCGCGTGGGCAGAATCGACGCAGACGATTCGCCATGACCTCGAAACATTCAATTCCCGTGCTCGCCTGCATTTGCGCGAGCCTTTTGGCCGTGGTTACGCCGCGGCGTTGTCACGGCCGAGCCGAACGCTGCGCAGCGCTGCAGCGCCGCCGATAGTGGGCCAAAGGCCTGGATCGCCGCCTGTTCGGATATCATCGCCTCGCACGCCGTGGACGGCGAGGCCCTGGCTGCCGCCTACGCGCAACGCGGCTATGCCCATACGCTGCTGCGCAAGTTGGCCGATGCGGAAAAGGATCTCGATCAGGGCGTCAAGATCAATCCCAAATCGGCCGTCGCCTTTGTCAACCACGCCAATTTCTGGAATGTCAGCGGCAAGCCGGAGCGCGCGCTCGCCGACAGCGAACAGGCGCTGAAACTCGACCCGAGATTGCCGCTCGCTTTTTATACCCATGCCGGCGCGGCGCTGAACCTGAAGCAATACGACCGCGCCATCGCCGACTACAGCGAGGCCTTGCGGCTGCGGCCGGCGAGCGGCGCCGACATCTACAAGCTGCGCGGGCGCGCTTACTACCGCAAGGGCGATTACAAACACGCCGTTGCCGATTACGACGCGCAGCTCAAGCTCGTGCCCAAGGACGTCGCCACCTTGCTCAACCGCGGCGACGCGCTACGTGCGCTGGACGAATTTTGCCGCGCCGGTGCCGACTATAACGAGGCCATTCGTCTGACGCCGGATAATCCCGGCGGCTTCAACGGACGCGGCTTCATTCGCCTGGCGACGCAGGACTTCAAAGGTGCGGTGGACGATTTCGACGAGGCGATCCATCGCGGCGCCAACGATAGCGCGATTTTCGTCAATCGCGGCGCCGCGTTGAGCGCGCTGAAGGAAAACGACAAGGCGCTCGCAGACTTCAACATGGCGATCAAGCTGGAGCCGCAGCATCCGCTGGCTTACGTCGATCGCGGGCAGACCTTGAACGACGTGGGCGACCGCGACGGCGCCATTGCCTCGCTGAGCAAGGCGCTGGAGCTTGCGCCAAATTTCCTGCCGGCGCTCGATTTGCAAAAGAAAATCGGCCTCGACAAGGCACCCGAGCCGAAAAAACCGGCGGCGCAAGCGAGCCGCGACGTTTCCGCCTGCGTTTATCCGGTGTCGGGAAGTGTCCTCGACCGCGCCACCATCGACCGCGTCATCGCCGCCTGCACGGCGTTGATCGATGCGCCGGGCGGCGGCAGCGTCACTCGCGCGCAGATCTATCTACAACGCGGCAGCATGTATCGGCGCCTCGGCAAATACGATCTGGCGCTCACCGATTTCAATCAGTCGATCAAATATGATCCGAAATCGGCGCCCGCCTATGCCGGCCGCGGCAACGCCTATCGTGGCCTGCACCAGTTCGATATGGCCGTCGTCGATCACAGCGACGCGATCCGTCTCGAGCCGGACAATCCGGAGGCCTACAACAACCGCGGCAATGCCTGGCGCGACAAGGACGACAACCAGCGGGCCATCGCCGACTATGACGCCGCGCTCAAGCTCGATCCGCATTACGCCATCGCCTTCTACAACCGCGGCATCGCCCGGCTCGACGCCGACGACAAGGACGGCGGCATCGCCGATCTGCGCCAGGCGCTCAGGCTCAATCCGGATCTCGCACAAGCCGCCGATGCGCTGCAGCAGTTCGGCGCCAATCAGTAGGCGCGCCGTCACCGCTCGCTCAGGCCGTCATCATCCGCGAAAGCGGATGATCCAGTAATCACCGCGTCAATTACGTTTATTGGGTCCCCGCCTGCGCGGGGACGACCGCCGAGGTTGGTCCGCGCAAGCGTCATCGCCCGTATTCTTTGAGCGGCGCCGGGTCCGCCGTATTCCAAATCCGTCCGCCTAAAAGACGCGAGGGCGCGCGGGACGCCAAGGGTCCCGAAGGACCCGAGGGCCTCGACGTCTCGCGACATCGAGGCCTGTCGAAGTTCTAAATTCCGCAAGTCCGCCGTTCCCATGGCGTCCCGCGCGCGGTGTTTCGAGGTCTGCTCCGCGAAGGTCCCAGGCAGCCGACCATTTCATGCGCTTACGCGCTCACTACCGTTTCGGACGTCGAGCGTGCCCCCAGGCCTGCTCCTCCGCTAGTACGGCTCGATAGCGATCATTGCCGCCATTGCGCTTGAGTTCTCGGCTCACCGTCAAAGCCGAGCGACCCAGCAGCATCGCCATCAATCGGCACGATTGGTGCGCTACAAGACCCCTGGAGATCTCCTCGCGTTCCGCGAGCGTCAGTGCTAACCGCGAGCGACACCGTGCCGCGGGACGTATCCCACCGTATGGTGCCACCTGGTTATGGATAGATGCGGACGGCTTTCCAAACGCTCGCCCAATCACCTTGAGCGACTCGCCCCGCTGCCAGCGATCCCATAACTCCGTCTTCTCGGCGGCGGTAAAACCTCGCCGAAATCTCTGATTCATCGTAACGCTCCATCTTTCCCCTCTAAGATAAAGTGTTGCGTCGATCCGTTGAGACCACCGACCAACAACGGACAAAGCGCGGCCCAGGCGCCAGCGCGATAAAACAAAAAGCCCGGCATCGCTGCCGGGCTTTTCGATTTCGTAACTGCGAGAGGAGCGCTTAAGCCGCCTCTTCCTCGGTGGCGGTTTCCGCCTCGGCCTCTTCAGCCGGTTTCGGTCCGCGCCGCGGGCCCTTGGCCAGCGCCGCCTCGATCTCCTTGATCGCCTCGGTCTCGGTCACCTTCTGCACCGCCGCGATTTCGCGCGACAGCCGGTCGACGGCGGCCTCGTAAAGCTGCCGCTCGGAGTACGACTGCTCCGGCTGGGTGTCCGAACGATAGAGATCGCGCACCACCTCGGCGATGGCGACGATGTCGCCCGAATTGATCTTGGCTTCGTATTCCTGCGCCCGGCGCGACCACATGGTGCGCTTGATGCGCGCGCGGCCCTTGAGGGTCTCGAGGGCGCGCTTGACCACCGGCGGCTCGGCGAGCTTGCGCATGCCGACCGACACGATCTTGGCCGTGGGAACCCGCAGCGTCATCTTGTCCTTGATGAAGGTGATGACGAACAGTTCGAGCTTGGCGCCCGCAATCTCTTGCTCCTCGATGGCGAGAATCTGCCCGACGCCATGCGCCGGGTAGACGATGAACTCGTTGGTCTTGAAGCCTTGTCGCTGGGTCGTCTTCTTATTGCTGGGCATTCCGGGCAAAACTCCTTCAACGGCACCCTTGCGGGCACCGGCTTTCTTGGCTGCGGGAGCCGCGGCGCGGGCGATGCCGCGCGAGGCCTGCGAGGTGGGCCGCCGTGACGCGACCGACTTGTCCGTTCTCCGGGTCATGCCGGCAGAACCTTTCTTCGATGACTTTTGACGCGATTTAGCTGCCACTGCACGCGCGTGGATTGCACGCCCTCTAGCCGGTTCCCTGGGAGACCGCGAAAAAATAGGCTCCCGACGGGGAGCGCTGTGTCTTTTGCGGTTTTTGTGTCTTCATTCGACTTTTAAAATATATAGCACATTTTTCCCTAGAATCAAAGCCTTATAGCGACGCAAAAGCGTAATTCTGCTGCCATAATTTTGCAAATTACGGAAAATCGTTAACGCCGTCTGCCAGCGGCGGCAGGCCAATACCACAAAAGTTCCCTATTATTAATCCCCCTCGCCCGGCTCCGGATCGAAAAGCTTGTCCTTGTCCGGCTTGCCGTCCCATTCGTCGGCGTCGGCGGGCGGGTCGCGCTTGACCGTGATGTTGGGCCAGGTCTTGGCGTATTCCGCGTTCAATTCCAGCCACTTCTCCAGCCCCGGCTCGGTATCCGGCTTGATCGCATCCACGGGGCACTCGGGTTCGCAGACGCCGCAATCGATGCATTCATCGGGGTGGATGACCAGCATGTTGGCGCCTTCGTAGAAGCAGTCCACCGGACAGACCTCGACGCAGTCCATGTATTTGCACTTGATGCACTTTTCGTTAACGACGTAGGTCATCCAAAGGCTCCGGGGCGCGCGAACTGCGCTGCCTAACGCAACGAAAGATAAGCTGCAAGCGGCGCCATAACACGCCCTAAAAGCGGCAGAAGAGGCAAAATAAGCGCCGAACAGCGTCCGAATTAGCCCGACAGTCCCGTCATGTCGCGGTAGAGCGCGCGGGCGGCGCTCGCTACCCCGCGCCGCTCGCAAAACCCAGCCACCTTGACCACCCGCACCGTCCGGTCGAGCGCCAGCGTCACCACGTCGCCGATACGCACCGCATGGCCGGGCGCCGTCATGCGGGCGCCGTTGAGCCGCACAAAGCCAGTTTCGGTGAGTTTGGCGGCATCGGCGCGGGTACGCACCATGCGCGCGTGCCAGAGCCATTTATCGATGCGTTGGCGATCCACGCCCGGAGACAGCCTTATGTCGGCTCTTTCGTGTTCTGCTCGAGCTGCTGCTTGAGGGCGGAGAGCTTGGCGAAAGGTGAATTGGGGTCCGGCTGCTTGTTGCGGTCGGCGCGCTGGCCAGCCGGCTTGGCGTAATACTGCTCGCGCTCGGCGCGCTCGACCTGGTCGCCCTTGTCGCGCCGGCGCGGACGGCCGCCGCCGCCGGGCCGGGCCATGACGTCGGCGCGCTCGTCGCGGCGCTCGGCCTTTTCCTTGCGTTCACGCCGGTCCTGGCGCGCCGCGCGGTCGCGTTGCGCCCGCTCGCGCGCATGTTCGGCGGATTTTTCCTTGGCGGATTTTTCAGGAGGTGGTGCGGGTGCTTCGACCGCGGCAACGACTTCCGGCGCGGGCGCCGCGGCTTCGCCCGTGGCAGGAGCGGTCGGGGCCGTGGCGCGGAGCCGGCGCGGGCGCCGCGGCTTATGCGGGCGGCGCGCGGCGTGACCGGCCGGACGCCAGACCTCGATGAAGGCCGGTTCCTCGGCGGCGGGCTTAGCTGCCTCGGCGGCAATGGCGCCTTCGACGGGCTTGACCGGCGCGATGTTGCCGTCGGAGGCGTGCACTTCGAAGAGTCTGCGGCAAAGGAACGGCCGCGGGCGGCGCCTCCCCGGCCGGCACAAGGTCGGGCACCGGCAGCACCGCCGCTGTCGCTTCGCCGGAAGGCATTTCGGTTGTGACCGCTTCGGCCGGCGGCTCGGTTGACGGCGCGGCCGGCTCCGCCGGCGTGATCTCGACCGCCTCCGCCGGTTTGGCCTCGGCCGGTTCCGCCGGCTTGATTTCGGCCGGCTCTGCCGGCTTGGGCTTGCGGTCCATGCGGTAGCCGAGCGCGCGCAGGATCGAGGCAAAGTCCTCGCCGGAGGCGCCGGTGAGCGAGGTCATGGCGCCGGTGACGGTAAAGCCGCGCCCATCGACCACGCCGTCCGGTTTCGGGCCGGGCGCGGCTTCACGCCAGGACAGGATCGGGCGGATCAGATCGGCAAGCCGCTCCAGGATATCGACGCGCACGGCGCGCTCGCCGCAGATGCGATAGCCGGCGGTGCGGTAGAGCTGCTTCGGCGTGTCCTTGTCGACGGGAATGGAGGTGCGGCCGGAAGCGGCCAGATGCAGCAATTCAGTGACGCCGTGCGCGTCCGCGCTTTCGTGCTTGAGCGCCCAGAGCTGCGTCGCCAGCGAGCGCGGCGCCGGCTTCAATAGAATCGGCAGATAGATGTGATAGGCGCCGAAACGCACGCCGTATTTGCGCAGCGTTGCGCGCGCCGGCTGGTCGAGCCCCTTGACCTCCTCGGCCACCTTCTGCCGCTCCAGCACGCCGAGCGCCTCGACCAGCTGGAAGGCGACGCCGCGCGCCATGCCGGTGACATCGTCGGCGGCGGTGAGCGAGAACAGCGGCGCCAGCACCTTTTCGATGTGCGTCTTGAGCCAGAGATCGAGCCGCGTCTGCACCAGTTCGCGCGCCGGCCCGGTCAAGTGCTCATCGGCCACGATGCGCACGCGCGGGCGCAGCACGTCGTCGCCGGCAACCAGCTTGGCGACGAGGTCGCCGGTCCAGCGCAAGGCGCCGTCGTTCGCCAGCACGATCTGATCGTTGGAGGCCTGCGACAGCTTGGTCGCGCGGATCTCAATTTCTCCCGCTAAGGCCTTTTGCGCGGCGGCGTTGACGGCTTTCGCCTCCGAGGCGTCCTCGGACGGCGCCGGTGCGAACATGAATCCGTCGAGCCGGCCGATCACATGGCCTTCGACCGTCACTTCACCCGTCTTCCCGATGTCCGTTTCCAATATCGTGTTCTCGCGCAATCGCCGCATCAGCACGCTGGTGCGGCGGTCGACGAACCGTTCGGCCAGGCGGTCGTGCATCGCGTCCGACAGCTTGTCCTCGACCGCGCGCGTGACCGCCTGCCAATGCTCCGGATCGGGGAGCCAGTCCGGGCGATTGGCAACGTAAGTCCAGGTCCTGACATGCGCGATCCGGTTGGAGAGGGTGTCGATGTCGCCGTCGGTCCGGTCGGCCTGCGCCACCTGCTGAGCGAACCAATCGACCGGGATATTATCTTCTCGCTGCAGGAAACCATAGAGGGTCACCACCAGTTCTGCGTGGGTGGCGGGCGCGATCTTGCGATAATCGGGAACTTGGCAAACATCCCATAAACGCTCGATGCCCCTGGCGTCGTGCGCCAGACCCCGCACATCTTCGTCGCGCGTGGCGTGTTCCAAAACGAGAATGTCTTCCGCCGTCGGCGCGCGGGACAGCCCCTGTTCGCGTGGCGTCATGGCGAGCGAGGCCTGCAGGGCGCCGATCGAGGAGAATTCGAGATCGGAATTGCGCCACTGCAGCATGCGGATCGGTTCAAAGGTATGACTTTCCAGCGCCTGCACCAGTTCAGGCTCGAACGGGTCGCAGCGCCCTGTCGTGCCGAAGGTGCCGTCGCGCGTCGCGCGCCCCGCACGTCCGGCGATCTGCGCGAGCTCGGCCGGGTTGAGCTTGCGGAACTGGTAGCCGTCGAATTTGCGGTCGCTGGCAAAGGCGACGTGATCGACGTCGAGGTTCAACCCCATGCCGATGGCGTCGGTAGCGACCAGATAATCCACGTCGCCCGACTGATAAAGCGCGACTTGCGCGTTGCGGGTGCGTGGGCTGAGCGCGCCAAGCACCACCGCGGCGCCGCCGCGCTGGCGGCGGATCAGTTCGGCGATGGCGTAAACTTCCTCGGCCGAAAAGGCGACGATGGCCGAGCGGCGCGGCAACCGCGTCAGCTTCTTCTCGCCGGCATAAGTGAGCATCGACAGCCGCGGCCGTGAGACGATATGCGCGCCGGGCAAGAGCTTTTCCACCATCGGCCGCACGGTGGCGGCGCCGAGCACCAGCGTCTCCTCGCGGGCGCGGGCGTTGAGCATGCGGTCGGTGAAAACGTGGCCGCGCTCGAAATCGGCGCCGAGCTGGACCTCGTCGATGGCGAGGAAAGCGACTTCGAGGTCGCGTGGCATGGCTTCGACGGTGGAGACCCAGAAGCGCGCGTTGGGCGGCTTGATCTTTTCCTCGCCGGTGATCAGCGCGACCGAGGCGGCGCCCGCCCGATCGACGCACTTGTTGTAGACCTCGCGCGCGAGAAGCCGCAGCGGCAGGCCGATCATGCCGGAGGAATGCGCAAGCATCCGCTCGATGGCGAGGTGAGTCTTGCCGGTATTGGTCGGCCCGAGCACAGCGGTGACGCCGACGCCGCGGGCACGCGATTCTCGTGTGGGCTGTTGGGAAAAACTCAGCGACATTACGGGTCCGGGGACCGGCGGATCGGGCACTTGGACCCCCCGCCGAAAGCTTTCTGTATCACAACGCGACGGGTTGCGGCCGCGCGGTTAGGCTTTCGAAGGTCGCGGTTAAGTTACGGAACGAGTCTGGAACGAAACGCGCCCGAATCGCTAACTCGGGGCTTGTATGGCTTCGTTCACGGCGACATCTGGATTGCGCTCCATCGAGTGCCACAAGATCGGGTAGCCGGGGCGGATTCTTCGGCCCGTTTCGGGGCGAAAGTTATTAACGGGCGACAAAGGCGGTGTCCGGGACAGAGTCAAGCCCCGGTCGGCCGGTTTTCAATTCCATCACTGCGTTTTCGAACCATTGGCGGAGGCGCGGATCGGGGTCGCCAGCGAGTCGAATTGGGTGGCCTCAAACACAACCGGACCGATGGGCGTCGGTCCCTCGGCGCGGAAGGGCACCATCACCCGCGTGCCGGCGATCGGCGCCAGCCAGACCTCGATGTCGCGCCGCTCGGAAATGTAACGGATCGCCATGCGCGAGGGGACGTAGCCGGCAATCGGCGTGAAATAGACGGCGCAGACCACCACCGGTCCGGCGTAGCCCTTGTCGGCCTTTACCTGCTCCATGCGCTTGAAGGCGAATTGCAGGTCGTAACGCATGTGGCCGTCGAATATCGCCAGTGAGCGCTGGCAGGCCTCCGCCGAAACCGGGTTGCCGGTCCCCGGCGTGCGCAACAGCGACGCGGTCATCGGATCGAGAACGCCATACTGGTGCGCCTCGGTGACCGGCACACGGGCAGGATCGGCGTCCTGCGGCGGATCGAGTTTGCTTTCCTTCACGTCGCCTTTTTCGACCGTAAGGCGAATGGAGTCGGACTTCTTGTGGCTGAAAACGGTGGACGCGTAGATCGAGAACAATGGCTGGCCGGCGAGCAGCGTGCCGCTCGCGATCGAGGTGCCATGCCCGCCGGTGAACACCTTCATCAAGCCGGTGGTGGTGCCGGTGGCTGCCGCCATGTAATGCGTGTCGGTGATGTCGATCGTCCAGGCGCCCTTGCCGATCGGGATGCCGGCAAGCGTCACGCGGTAAACGGCATCTAGCTTGCCTTGCGCGCGCGCGGCGAGAGGAGCAGCGGCGGCGAGCAAGGCAGCCAGCATCAGAAAGCGGCGATAGCTATGGAATGCCAGCACGGACGTTTGTTGCTCCTTCGCGCCGGGGACTTTGCCCGGCGCCTGCCGACCAGCTTTAAGTCGGCGGGGAATACGTCAAATCTGTGTTCGGTCGGCCACGCACTGCATCGCCAGGGCCCGGGAGCCCTACCTTGACGGGTTTGCCCCCCCTCTATTATACGTCCCCGGTCTTATGAGGACGAATGGCCTGTACCAGCGCCCCGTGGCGCGGGCGCTTATTGAGGGTTGAGCCATGGCATGGCGCTGCGATCTGACCGGGAAGAAAGCCCTGGTCGGCCACAAAGTGAGCCACTCAAATATCAAGACAAAGCGGCGGTTCCTGCCGAACCTGCGCAATGTCACGCTGATATCGGACACGCTCGGCCGCCGGGTGCATGTGCGGGTGTCGGCCAATGCGCTGAGGACCGTGGACCATCGCGGCGGCCTCGACGCCTTCCTGCTCAAGGCCAAGGACGATGAGCTGGCGCCGAAGATGCTCGAGCTCAAACGGCAGATCGTGAAGAAGAAAGTCGCCTCCGCGGGCTGAGCCGGGACTTGCTCTTAACAGGCGCCCGACGAGATCAGCGGCAGCGGTTGAACCACGGGCTGTCCGTGCCGTCATCGGTGTATTTGCCGTCCTTGATCTGATAGACGCCGTCCGGGCGCTTCACCGATACTGTGTGATAGCGGTCGCCTTCGACGTGCAGCACGACTTCGAGCTGCCGCTTTTCGCGCACGACCTCCACACCGATCAGGATCTCGTGGTCGAATAACCGCCGCGCCTGCAAGATGACATAGACGAGATCGTCGCCGCCGCCATCGCCCGGCTGCGAGCGGAAGGTCAGGCGCGCTTCGTTCGACGGCAGCACCCGGTAGCGCCCGTACCAGTTGGCCGGGCTGGGATCCTTGGAGCAGTCCGCCGCCCAACTGCCGTCGAGCAGGCCGAACTCTTCCAGCACCGGGCCGACCGATTGCGCCACCGCCGCGGGCGGCAACAACGCGGCCGCCAACGCGATTGCCAGGATGGATTTCATGAGCCGCCCCTCTACGGAACGCCGCGGCCGGCGATATTACTCGCCGACCCGCGCGAATTGCAGCCGCAGGTTGCACTGCAGGACCGAAAAATTGTCGTCCGACAACACCGTGATGATGGTATCGCCTTGCGCATTATTGTGCACGGTGATGCCTTCCATGTTGTCGATCTGAAAACCGAGATCGGCATAAATGAGCTGGCTGCCGTCCACAAGTGCGCCGGCCTTCAGCGCCGCGAGCGGGATGCGGCGGATGCGCATGGCGACGGCTCGCGCCACCGAATATCGCCGCTCCTGCAGCAGCAGATCGGCCGGCGGCAATATGGTGCAGTCGCTGACATCGAAGTCGTCGCTGCGCTTGATGCTGAAGCGCTCGGCGCGATCGCCGTCGAGCAGATCGGCGCCTGCGCCGCCAAGCAGATAAGCGCGGTGATCGCCCTGAGCGTCGAGGCTGCGCCCGGTGACAACGATCAGCGTGCCGGCGAGCGGCGAGCTCTTCGGCGGCATAGCCAGGCATTCCAGGCTCTTGTTGAATTTGAAGATCTTGAAATCCGCCGGCACCTTCAGCGGCTCGCCGCGCGCCAGCAAGCCATCGCGCGCGTAGTCAAAGCGCACGATCTGCTCGACGCGCTCCAGCCCGACATAGAGCGTGCCGTTATCGTTTTCCAGCGACTCGGCGTCGAACCAGCCATTTGCGGCGAGCGGGCCGCCGTTGGCGCCCAGCAGCGGCGCCATCTCCATGTCGGCGACGCCGGAAAGATGCCCGTGTAGAGCATGCGGCCGCGCAGCCAAGAGCCGTTGTCGGTCAAGGTGAGAAAATGGCTTCCATCGGCATCGACGCCTAGGCCGGAAATGCCGCCGAAGGCCGGCTCGCTCGACGACAACGCGAGGTCGCCGCGGAATTCCATTGCGCCAAACCGCGTGCGCGCCGGGTCTTTGCTGTCAAAGGTGGCGATCCGGCGCACCACCACATCGATGCGCATCGGCGCTGCGGCGTATTGCTGCGCCTCGGCGAGCCGCAGCGAGGCGACGGTGAGCAAAAGCGCTGCGGCAACGAAACCGGCGGCCAGCCGGCGGTGGCGAAGCAACCGCGCGATCACGCCACACGCCTGCGCGCGCGGGGGCGCACCGGCTCGTCGGGGACTTTTTCCTCGAACAGTTCGGCGAGCTTGTCGGTCATGGCACCGCCCAATTCCTCGGCGTCGACGATGGTGACGGCGCGGCGATAGTAACGCGTCACGTCGTGGCCGATGCCGATGGCGATCAATTCGACCGGCGAGCGGGTCTCGATCTCCTCGATCACCCAGCGCAGATGGCGTTCGAGATAATTGCCGGGATTGACGCTGAGCGTTGAATCGTCGACCGGCGCGCCATCGGAAATCATCATCAGGATGCGGCGCTGCTCGGTGCGCGCCAGCAGGCGCTTGTGCGCCCAATCGAGCGCCTCGCCGTCGATGTTTTCCTTGAGCAGGCCTTCGCGCATCATCAATCCCAAATTCTTGCGCGCGCGGCGCCACGGCGCGTCGGCCGACTTGTAGATGATGTGGCGCAAATCGTTGAGGCGGCCGGGATTGGCCGGCTTGCCGGCGGTGAGCCAGGCCTCGCGCGATTGCCCGCCCTTCCAGGCGCGCGTGGTGAAGCCGAGGATCTCCACCTTGACGCCGCAGCGTTCCAGCGTGCGCGCGAGGATGTCGGCGCAGGTGGCGGCGACGGTGATCGGGCGGCCGCGCATCGAGCCGGAATTGTCGAGTAAGAGCGTGACCACGGTGTCGCGGAACTGCATGTCCTTCTCGGCCTTGAACGAGAGCGCGTGCAAGGGGTCGATGATAATGCGCGGCAGCCGCGCCGGATCGAGCAGGCCTTCTTCCAGGTCGAATTCCCAGGAGCGGTTCTGCTGCGCCATCAGCCGGCGTTGCAGCCGGTTGGCGAGGCGGGCGACGACGCCCTGCAGATGAGAGAGCTGCTTGTCGAGATAGCCGCGCAGGCGGTCGAGCTCTTCCGGCTCGCACAAATCCTCGGCGTTGACCGTCTCATCGAAGCGCATGGTGAAGGCGCGATAGTCCGGCCCGCGTGGCTCGTTCTGGCCGAAATGGCGCGGCCGCTGCGGCTCGCCCGGCGTTTCCGACTCGCCCATCTCGGCGTCGTCGGCCATGTCGGCGCTCGGCGCGTCGGCGGCTTCGGCGCCACTATCGGGCATGTCCTCGGCGGACACCTGCGCGTCCTCCATGCTCATGCGCTCATCGTCGCTGTCTGCACCCTCGCCCTCTTCGCCGGACTGCTGCTTGCGCTGATCCTCCTCGCCTTCATCCTCGTCGTCATCGGCGTCGCGGCTGCGGTCGTCGCCCATGTCCAGTGCGTCGAGCAAATCGTGCACGGCGTCGCCGAACTGGCGCTGGTCCTCGACCACGCCTTCGAGCCGGTCGAGATCGGGCCCGGCGCGGTCCTCGATCAGCGGCCGCCACAGATCGACCAGCTTTTTCGCGTGGGCCGGCGGCGCCATGCCGGTGAGTCGCTCGCGCACCATCAGCGCCACCGCCTCCTCGATCGGCGCGTCGCCGCGCTCGGTGACCTGGTCGAATTTCGTGCGCTGGAATTTCTCGTCGAGCATGGCGGTGAGGTTCTTGGCGACGCCGTCCATGCGCCGCGCGCCGATGGCTTCGACGCGCGCCTGCTCCACCGCCTCAAACACCGCGCGCGCCTGCTGGCCGCCCGGCTGCAGACGCCGGTGCACGGCCGGATCGTGGCAAGCAATGCGCAGAGCGATGGCGTCAGCATTGCCGCGCACGATCGCCGCCTCGCCTTTGGTGAGCTTGCGCGGCGGCTCCGGCAGCCGCGCCTTGCCGGAAATCAGGCCTGGCCGCTCGGCGGCGAAGGTCACCTCAAGGTCGTGCTTGCGCGCGATGGCGCGCAGGCAGCCGGTGACCGCGCGCTTGAACGGCTCGGTCGGCGACTCCTTCGGCGACGGTTTGCTCTTGATGTTCGACGCCATTGATTCAATGCCCGTCATCCTTCGAGAGCCGCTGCGCGGCCACCTCAGGATGACGGTGAGAGGCTGCCCCGCGTGAAGACCGTAACCCGTCATCCTGAGGCGCGAGCGAAGCGAGCCTCGAAAGATGACAGCTCAATTAACTCAGCGCCACGTTCACCGAGCTTTCCGGCAGCTCAATGCCGAAACAACGCTGATAGAATTCGGCGACGATCGGCCGCTCCAGCTCGTCGCACTTGTTGAGGAAGGTGAGCCGGAAGGCGAAGCCGACGTCGCCGAAGATTTCCGAATTCTCCGCCCAGATGATGACCGTGCGCGGGCTCATCACCGTGGAGATGTCGCCGTTCATGAAGGCGTTGCGGGAGAGATCGGCGACGCGCACCATCTTGCCGATGATGTCGCGGCCCTGCTCGGTCCGATAGTGCTTGGCTTTCGCCAGCACGATCTCAACTTCGTTGTCGTGCGACAGATAGTTCAGCGTGGTGACGATCGACCAACGGTCCATCTGCGCCTGGTTGATTTGCTGCGTGCCGTGATAAAGGCCCGACGTGTCGCCGAGGCCGATGGTGTTGGCGGTGGCGAACAGGCGGAACGCCGGATGCGGCCGGATCACGCGGCTCTGGTCGAGCAGCGTCAAGCGGCCGGAGGATTCCAGCACGCGCTGGATGACGAACATCACGTCCGGGCGGCCGGCATCGTATTCGTCGAAGCAGAGCGCGACGTTATTCTGATAGGCCCAGGGCAGAATGCCGTCGCGGAATTCCGTCACCTGCAGGCCGTCCTTGATGACGATGGCGTCCTTGCCGATCAGGTCGATGCGGCTGATGTGGCTGTCGAGGTTGACGCGCACGCAGGGCCAGTTGAGCCGCGCCGCCACCTGCTCGACGTGGGTGGATTTACCGGTGCCGTGATAGCCGGAAATGATGACGCGGCGGTTGTGGGCAAAGCCGGCCAGAATGGCGAGCGTGGTCGGGCGGTCGAACCGGTAGTCCGGATCGAGGTCAGGCACGTGGTCGTCGGCCTTGCTGTAGGCCGGCACTTCCATGTCGCTGTCGATGCCGAACACCTGCCGGATCGACACTTTCATGTCCGGCAGGCCGGCGGTTTCCTGAACTGCGGCAGTCATTGATCCTCCGTGGCTTCGGAACCCCGAAGCCCTGATGCGGTCCGACGGATACGGTCCGGCTGAGTTGCGCCAACTTAGCAGACGGCACGGCGCGGAAAAACCCGTCCCGCCCGGATGTCCTTATCAATATTATCAATAAGATATATATTATCCGGCCTGTGCGGAAGGCAGGGCTGGGTTGCTTGGGCGGAACCCGGGGTTACCGCCAGCTACGTCGGTATCTTGAGCGCCTTCATACTGTGGGCGATGTCGTCCAGCGCGTTGGCGGAAATGATCTCCAGAATATTGACGCCGGTGAAGCCGATCGCTTCGATGGCCGCGAGGATCGACACAAAGTCGATGCTGCCGAGGCCGATTGTGTCGTGGCGCCAGGCCGCGCGCGTCGAATCGGACAGGTGCGTTTGCCCGACGCGGCGGCCGAGCAGATGCAGCGCCTTGACCTGATCCTCGCCGATGAATTCGGCGCTGGCGATGTCGTAGGCGACGAGAAGACGGGGGTCGTTGAATTTGTCGACAAAGGCGGCGATTTTTTCCGCGGTCGGGATCGACGTTTGCGGATGCGATTCGAGATAGATTTTCTGCTCGAGGTGCCGTGCCACATCGAGCAGCGCAGCGATGCTGTCGCCGAGCCAGCGTTCCGTATCGACCGGATTGGGCGGCAGCAAGGCCGACACGCGGCCGGGCACCACCACGACGCCGCGCGCGCCCACTTCGGCGCCCAGGTCCATCGTGCGGCGATAGAGATTGACGGCATAGGTCCGCGCCTCGGCAACGCAGCTTGCTATATTCTGGTCGAGCGCGGGAATATTGACCGATTCAACCTGGATGCCGTCGGCGCGCAGCGCGGCCGCGAGAGCTTTGCGGGCGCCAGCGTCCAGATCGTCGGCCCAGAAATGACCGGGCACGGCGAGGATGTCGAAGTCGTTAAGCCCGAGCGCGCGCATTTCGCGCATGGCCATGATGGCCGGCTCGCGCCACATGAACGAGAAGGTGCTGCCGCCGTAAGTCTTTTGTGTGGTTTGCTTCTCCATCGGGCCAACGGCCCCCGCGTCAGGCGAAGCCGACGGACTTCAAATAATTATAAGACTGGATGATCTCGACCAACCGATCCTCGGTGGAGCGGTCGCCGCCATTGGCGTCGGGATGATACCGCTTCACCAGTTCCTTGAATCTGATTTTCACCTGCACCGGCGTGGCGCCGACCTCGAGGCTCAAGACTTCAAGCGCCTTGCGTTCGGCATTGCGCACAGGCCCCGCATCCACGCGCGCCTTATGCTCGGCGCGCAGGCCCTCGCCGAACAGGTCGAACGGGTCGTTGCCGCTGCCGAAGCTGCGCCAATCCGGCCGCGCCGGGCCCTTGCCGGTGCCCATCTTCCAGGTCGGACGGTGGCCGGTGAGCGCGTCCTTCTGATAGGCGAGCACGTCGGCATCGCTCATGCCGGCGAAAAAATTATACGATTGATTGTACTCGCGCACATGGGCGAGGCAGTAATGCCAGTATTCCTTGTCGTTGCCGCGTTTCTTGGGCGCGCGATGCGTGGCCTTTTCCTTGCAGCCATGCCATTCGCACGACGGGCCACCGGTTTTCACCCGGCGGTCCTTCGATGGCTTGACGCGGATCTTGTCGAACAGTGGCGAGTTGAATTTCATGACCGAACACTATGCGCCTTTTGTAATGACGCCTTCAAGACTTGATTGTAACCGCGACTCAGCGTTCGTCACGAAACAGGCATTGACCCATCCCGTGCCTGCGTTTTAAGCAGAACGGCATGCGAACCGCCGATGTTATCAGCACGAAATTGACCGCGGCTTTCGCGCCGCAAAGCCTCAATGTGGTTGACGAATCCCATCAGCACGAAGGCCATGCCGGGCACCGGCCGGGCGGGCAAACGCATTTCCGCATCTATATCGTGTCAGATGCCTTCAAAGGTAAGACCCGCATCGAACGCCATCGCATGATTAACGGCATTCTTTCGGATGATTTGGCGGCCGGCGTGCACGCGCTCGCCATCCATGCCGCGGCGCCGGGCGAAGGCGGTGCTTAGCCCGCCTTTGCCGCCGGTTTACGCGGCAGCGGCTGGATGCGCAGCGCGGTGATGCGGTTGCGGCTGCGACGAAGTACCCTGAAGCGAAAGCCGTGGAAGGTGAAGCTCTGTCCGACGTCGGGGATCGAGCGCGCCTCGTGGATCACCAGTCCGGCGATCGTGGTCGCCTCCTCGTCCGGCAGGTTCCAGTCCATCACGCGGTTGAGATCACGGATCGGCACGCCGCCGTCCACGTTGATCGAGCCATCGGGCTGGCGGCGCACGCCGGGCATGGCGACGTCGTGTTCGTCGGTAATGTCGCCGACGATTTCTTCGAGGATGTCCTCCAGCGTTACCAGGCCCTCGACGTCGCCGTATTCGTCCACGACAAGCGCGAACGGCGTCTTACGCCGGCGGAAGGCCTTGAGCTGCTCCGACACCGGCCGCGTGTCCGGCACGAACCACGGCGCTTTCAACAGCGAGGCGATATCGACCTTGGCGGCGTCTCCGTCCACCGCGTGCAGCGCGCGCAGCAAATCCTTCACGTGCAGGATGCCGACGATATTTTCCGGATTGTCGCGCCACAGCGGGATGCGCGTCACCGGCGAGGCAATCACCGCGTTGACGATCGCCTCCGGCGCGTCGTCGGCGTTAAGCGTGATCATGTCGGTGCGGTGGATCATCACGTCGGAGACGACCAGCTCGCGCAGGTCGAGCACGCCGCCGAACATGTCGCGGTCGAGCTTTTCCACTTCGCCTTCGCGATGGAACAGATCGACGGCGCCGCGCAATTCCTCGTGCGCCGACAGCACTTCCTGATCCTCGCCGACAGTCATGCCGATGAACTTGAGCAGCCAGCGCACCAGTGCCTCGATCGTCATCAGCACGGGGCCGAACACCGTGACGATTAACTGCATCGGGCGCGCGACCAGAAGCGCGATGCGGTCGGGTGCGTTAAATGCAGCGGTCTTCGGCAGAACCTCGGAGAACACGACGACGAGTATCGTCATCACGATCGTTGCGTAGAGCACTCCCGCGTGGCCGAACCAGGCGAGCAGCACCCCGGTCGCCAGCGCCGAAGCGGCGATATTGACCGCATTGTTGCCGAACAGCAGCGCGCCGAGCAGCCGCTCGCGTTGCGCGAGCAGGCGATTGACCATGGCCGCGCGCTTGTTTCCCTGCTTCTCCAGCCGCGCCATGCTGGCGCGCGATGACGCGGTGAGCGCGGTTTCGCTGCCGGCGAAAAAGGCCGACAGCAGCAGGCAGATAAACACGATTAAAAGGGAGAGCCAGTCGTGGGCTTCCATCGGCCTAGACTCTTATCCGCTCAGCTTGAATCAACGTAATAGTCTCGATCATGCAACGAGTTTTTTGGTGAGGAAGGCGCGCACTTCGGCGGGATCGACGTTGGTTTCGACAAAGGCCTTGCCGATGCCGCGCAGCAAAATGAAAGTGAGCTTGCCGCGCTGCACTTTCTTATCCTGGGAAATAAGCTCCATCAACCGATCGGCCGGCGGCACGCCGCGCGGCACGTCCTTGATATGGGTGGGAAGACCGACCGCGGCAAGATGCGCGCGCGCGCGCGTGGCGTCCTCCGGCGAAATCAGCTTGCGGCAGGCGGAGAAGTCGAACGCCAGCACCATGCCCAGCGCGATGGCTTCGCCGTGCAGCAGCCGGTCGGAGAAACCGGCCGCCGCTTCCAGCGCGTGGCCGAAGGTGTGGCCGAGATTGAGCAGCATGCGCTCGCCGGTTTCGCGCTCGTCGCGGGCGACGATTCCCGCCTTGCCGCGGCAACAGACGGCGATGGCGTGCTCGCGCTCCAGGGCCGCCGGCGAAGACGTCCTGCCAATTCGTTTCCAGCCAGGCGAAGAACGCGGCGTCGCCGAGCAGCCCGTATTTGGCGACTTCGGCGTAACCGGCGCGGAACTGGCGCGGCGGCAACGTGTCGAGCAGCGCGGTGTCGGCGACGACCAGGACCGGCTGATGGAACGCGCCGACGAGATTTTTGCCGTGCGCCGAATTGATGCCGGTCTTGCCGCCGACCGATGAATCGACCTGCGCGAGAAGCGTCGTCGGCACCTGCACGAAATCGACGCCGCGGCGCACGCAGGCCGCGGCAAAGCCGGCGAGATCGCCGATCACGCCGCCGCCGAGCGCGATTACGAGATCGCCGCGCTCGATGCGCGCATCGATGATCGCCTCGCACAAGGTCACGAAGGTGGCGTAGCTCTTGGCGCCCTCGCCCGGCGGCATCTTGATCGCCGTGAAGTCGATGCCGGCGGCCCCGAGCGCAGCTTGCGCCGCGCCAAGATGCCGCTCGGCCACCGTCATGTCGGTAACGACCGCCACGCGCGCGCCGGGGCGCAGCGCGTTGATGCGCTGGCCAAGTGAAGCGAGCAGCCCGCGGCCGATAACGATGTCGTAGGCGCGCGCGCCCAGCGCGACGGATACGACGATCGGTTCGGAGGCGCGCGGTTGCACCGTCATGACTCGCTCTCCGCCGCGATGCCGAGTTGCTTGGGCAGCGCGGCGACGATTTCGTCGACGATAGTGTCGTGCGGGTCGTCGCGCGACTCGACGACGATGTCGGCCTGCGAATAGATCGGCTCACGCAGCGGCAGCAGGTCCTTGATCTTCTCGGCTAAGGGACGGTCGCCGCGCCGTTTGGTCCGGCGCAGCAGCATGTCGAGGTCGGCCTTCAGCCAGATCGAGACGCCCTTGTCGCGGATCAGCGAGCGCGTGCTGACGTCCATCATGGCGCCGCCGCCGGTCGCCAGCACCTGTGGGCCACCGGCGAGCAGGCGCGCGATCACGCGCGCTTCGCCGGCGCGGAAATAGGGCTCGCCGTGCTTGGCGAAAATCTCCGGGATGGTCATGCCGGCGGCCGCCTCGATCTCCGCATCGGCATCGACAAACGGAATCGCCAGCCGGCTGGCGAGCCGACGGCCGACCGAGGATTTCCCGGCGCCCATCATGCCGACGAGCACGACCGATCGCGCGCCCAGCAAGCGCACGATGGCCGACTCCGTGCCGTTTTCGGCGGTCTTTTGAATGGCGCCATTGGCCATGGTCAATATCCCGGTCAATAATAGATTTCCTATACCAGAATCGCGCCGACCGCGATGGCGGCTCTTGTCAGCGGTTAAGGAACGTGGTCGGACTCCCTCGATTCGCGGCCTCAAGGCGCGTCCGACCGCCGGAAATTAAGAGATGCCCAGCCTATTCAGATTTCTCATTTTTGTCGGCCTGATCGGCGGGCTCGCCTATGGCGCGGTGTTCTCGCTCGCCAACTTCGTGCACTACAAACCGCGCGAGATCACTGTCACCGTTCCGTCCGACCACTTCGTCAAGCAGCAACGCTGACGGCGCGATGGCCCGCCGGCGCAAACAGCGCGATGCAAAGCAGGCCCGTCCGGGATTTGCCGACGCGGCGCTGATCGAACTGTTCCTCGACATGCTGGCGGCCGAGCGCGGCGCCGGCGCGAATACATTGCAAGCCTATGGCCGCGACCTCGCCGGACTGACCGAGCATCTCGCAAGCAGCGGCCGCCGAATTTCCAATGCCACGAGAAACGATTTGCGCGGCTATCTCGGCGCGCTGGCAAGGCGCGGCTTCAAACCGGCGACGGTGGCGCGGCATTTGTCGGCGTTGCGCCAGCTCTTTCGTTTCCTCTACGCCGAAGGAAAACGAAGCGACGATCCAGCCGCGGTCCTGGAAGGACCCAAGCGCGGCCGCGCGCTGCCGAAGATCCTGTCCATCGCCGAGGTTGACGGGCTGCTCAAAGAAGCGCGCCGCGCCGCAGAGGACGAAACGCAGTCGCCGGCCGCACGCTTGCGCGCCGCGCGGCTCAATTGTCTCATCGAGGTCGTCTATGCCACCGGCTTGCGCGTCTCCGAGCTGGTGGCGCTGCCGGCCTCCGCTGCAAGGCGCGACCAGCGCATGCTGGTGGTGCGCGGCAAGGGCGGCAAGGAGCGGCTGGTGCCGCTCAACAGCGCAGCCAAGCGCAGCATGGACGATTATCTGCAATTGCCCGGCGATGCACGGGAGGCGCAATCGAAATGGCTGTTCCCCTCGTTCGGCGAACAGGGGCATCTGACCCGGCAGCATTTCGCCCGCGAATTAAAGGCGCTCGGGCAGGCCTGCGGCATTGCACCGGCGCGGCTCTCTCCCCATGTTCTGCGCCATGCCTTCGCCAGCCACCTCCTGCACAACGGCGCCGACCTGCGCGTGGTGCAGACGCTGCTCGGCCACGCCGATATTTCCACCACGCAGATCTATACCCATGTGCTGGAGGAACGGCTGAAAGCGCTGGTGCGCGACCTGCATCCGCTGACGGACGAGAAACCGCCGGTATAATGCTGCTTGACTTAAACGGCTCGCCCGCCTCACTTCCCTTCATTGTCACAAGTTCCGGGACCCATGCGCAGCTATCTCGACTTCGAAAAGCCGGTGGCCGAACTCGAGGCCAAGGTCGAGGAATTGCGCGCAATGTCCGAGACCGGCAATGCCGTCGCCGTCGGCGACGAGATCAATCGCCTCGAAGTCAAGGCGGTGCTGGCGCTCAAGGAGCTCTACGCCGACCTGACGCCCTGGCAGAAGACGCAAGTGGCGCGCCATCCGCAGCGGCCGCATTGCCTCGATACCATCGCCGGGCTGCTGACCGAATTCGTAGCCCTCGCCGGCGACCGCAAATTCGGCGAGGACGCGGCCATCGTCGGCGGCTTCGGCCGCTTCCGCGGCGAGAGCGTCTGCGTCATCGGCCACGAGAAAGGCTCCGACACCGAGAGCCGGCTCAAACACAATTTCGGCATGGCGCGGCCGGAGGGTTACCGCAAGGCGGTTCGGCTCATGACCATGGCCGACCGCTTCGGCATTCCGGTGATCACCCTGGTGGACACGGCCGGCGCCTATCCCGGCATCGGCGCCGAAGAACGCGGCCAGGCGGAAGCCATCGCCCGCTCAACCGACGCATGCCTGTCGATCGGCGTCCCTAACATCGCGGTGATCCTCGGCGAGGGCGGCTCCGGCGGCGCCATCGCGCTGGCCACCGCAAACCGCGTGCTGATGCTGGAGCATGCCATCTACAGCGTCATCTCGCCGGAAGGCGCCGCCTCTATCCTCTGGCGCGACGCCACCAAGGCGCAGGAAGCGGCGACCAATATGAAGATCACCGCCCAGGATATGCAACGTTTCGGCATGATCGACGCCATCGTTGCGGAGCCGGTCGGCGGGGCGCATCGCGATCCAGCTGCGGCGATTGCCGCCACCGGCGAGGCGATCGGCAAGGGGCTCGCCGAATTGCGCCCGCTCGAGGCCGCCGCCGTGCGCGCGCAGCGGCGGGAAAAGTTTCTCAAAATGGGGCGGGCGCCGGGCTGAAATCCACACCCGCCACACCCATTTACCTTTGCTTCACCATAGGCTTAGCTCCCACCCGGGGAAGCCCTGATTGCCTTGCGGATGCCACAAGTTATGGATAACGATTGGACAATGAGGGGTTGCTATCCTGGGGAGTTTAAGCGTTTGAGCTGCCGTCCCTTCGCACGTGCGCTGCTAGCGCCCGCGGTCGTCGCCGCGGCGATTGCGCTTTCCGGCTGCGATTCTTCCGACAGCGTCACCTCGGGCCGCGCGCTGGCGCCGTTGTCCGACAAGATGATCGCGGATATCGAACAGAAGCGCATGGACAAGGAGTCGCCGATCCTCATCCGCCTGTTCAAGGAAGAAGCCGAGCTGGAAGTCTGGAAGAAGAGCCGCGACGGCGAATTTGCCCTGCTCAAGACCTATCCGATCTGCCGCTGGTCGGGCGATCTCGGCCCGAAGAAGAAGGAAGGCGACCGCCAGGCGCCGGAGGGCTTCTACACCATAACGCCCGGGCAGATGAATCCCAATTCGAACTACTACCTTGCCTTCAACACCGGCTTTCCAAACGTCTATGACCGCGCGCACAACTACACCGGCGCCGAGCTGATGGTGCACGGCGATTGCTCCTCGCGCGGCTGCTACGCCATGACTGACGAACAGATCCAGGAAATCTACGCGCTGGCGCGCGAGTCGTTCTTCGGTGGCCAGAAGGAATTCCAGTTCGAGGCCTTCCCGTTCCGCATGACCGCGCTGAACATGGCCAAGCACCGCAACAATCCGAATTTCACCTTCTGGAAAATGATCAAGGAAGGCTACGACGACTTCGAGGCCACGCATCAGGAGCCGAAGGTTGGGGTGTGCGAGAAGCGTTATGTATTTGACGCGGCCCCGCCCGACGGCTCGACCAAGCCGCTCAGGTTCGATCCGCGCGGCAAGTGCCCGGTCTTCCAGCTCGACAAGAATGTCGCCGACGCAGTGCTCGACAAGCGCCGGCATGAGCAATTCCAGATGGCGCAATACATCGCCGAGAACGTGGCGACGGTGCCGCCGCGCAACGGCCTCGACGGCGGCATGAACCCGGTGTTTGCCAACAAGCTAGTCCCGAACAACCAGAGCGAATATGATAGCAAGGGACGTCTCGTGCAGATTTCCGAAGTCCAGGCGCCCGGCGCGCTGCCGCACGTGCCCAATCCACCCGGAGCGTTTGCCGCGCTCAGACCGCCGAAGCAGAAGCCCGCGGCGACACCGATAGCGGCTGCGGCCCCTGAGGCCCAACCGGTAATGCTGGCGAGCGTGCCGGTGCCGCCTGAGGCGCCGTTGCCCAAGGAAGGCGAGGCCCCGCCGGAAAGGCCGACGACGATCGCCGGCCTGCTTGGCAACCTGTTCGGCAATAACGCGCAAGCCGCGCCCGCACCCGAAGCGACTGGCGAGGCGGCCGCGCCGGAAGCCGAGACCGCGCCGGTCGCCTTGCGCGGCAGCGAGGTTGCTTCGAAGCCGAAGCCGGCCGCAACCGTCCGCACCGCGGCCGCGTCGGCGAAGTCGCATGCCAAGCCGCATAATGCGGCGCCGAAGGCCGTCGCCACAAATGTTCCGGCGCCCGAGCCGAAGCCCCGCGTGAAACAGGCCGCCAAGAACGAACCGAAAAAGACCGCGCCGCAAAACGCGCCGGCGGCGGGTGAAATGCGCACCGCCTATTCGGGACCGCAACCGACGACTGGCGGGCTGCTGGCGGGCGCCCAGCCGGTGGTCCCGGCCGGCACGTTCGCCAGCCGCTGGTCCGCTTTCCGCTGACGCGCGCGACGTTGCACCGCCAGGCAGGCAACCGGCATGGACTGTTTCGTCTACGTCCTCGGCAGCCGCGGCAAAAATCGTCACCTCACTTACGTCGGCTGGACCAACGACGTCATGCGCCGTCTTCAGCAGCATAACGCCGGCAAGGGCGCCCGCACGACGCGCGGACGCGCCTGGGTGCTGCTGCATTCGGAATGGTTTCCCACGCGCCGGCAGGCCATGAGCCGTGAGTGGCACCTCAAGCGCGACCGCGCGTTTCGCAAAAAGCTGGCGCTGGGCCTGCCTCGCTAAGCGGCGTTCCACTCTCGGAAAAGTTTTCCCCGCAGGCTTCACTGCCGCGACCGCGGCTGGGTAAAGTCGCGACTGATTCTCTTTGGTTGCGCGGGAGGTGAATGATGCGGCGCGTGGTGCTGGCTTTGGCGGTGGCGTTGACGAGCGGCGGCGGACTTGCCGCGGCCGACTCCAAGAGCGAAGTCAGGATCGAACCGGGCATCGAGGCCATGCTCAAGCGCATCGACGTGGCCGACCGGCTCGAACAAGTTTGCGATTACGCTGCCGCCAAGCGCATCGGCCGCGACCGCAACCCGTATCATCCCGATCGAGGCGTGATCGAACTCGATTGCGCCTTTCAAGGTCGAAGGCGACACCATCATAGGCAAGGGCGGCGCCTTTAGCAGCCGCGGCCAGTGGTATCAGTTTTCATTCACCTGCAAGACGACACCCGACCATTTGAAGATCCTGTCCTTCGACTATCGCGTCGGCGAAAAAATCCCAGAAGACAAATGGGACGACTACGGGCTATGGCGGTAGCGGCGGCTCTTGCGCCGCTGAAATTCAAAACGCCGGCGCGAAGCCGGCGTTTTGAATTTACGGACTGGCGTGCCGCCGTTCAGGCGAACTTGCCGTGGCAATGCTTGAACTTCTTGCCGGAGCCGCAGGGGCACGGCTCGTTGCGGCCGACTTTGCCCCAGCTCGCCGGATTTTTCGGATTGCGTTCGGCCTGCGCCACCGGGGCCGGCCGCGCCGTCGCCTGCAAGGCATGATCGTTGCCGGCAAGCGCCGGGGCAAGCGTCGCCGAAGCGAGCGCAAGCTCGTCTTCGCCAGTCGCCGGATCGACCTTGTGCGCTTCCATGTAGGGCAGTTGCTGCGGCGGCGGCTCGGCCGGCGGCTGTTGCACGATCTCCACTCGCATCAACTGGCCGGTGACCGCCTCGCGCATATGCGCCATCATGGCTTCGAACAGGCTGAAGGCTTCCGCCTTGTATTCGTTGAGCGGATCGCGCTGGCCGTAGCCGCGCAGGCCGATCACCTGGCGCAAATGTTCGAGCATGACCAGATGGTCGCGCCAGAGGTGATCGAGCGTTTGCAGCAAGATCGATTTCTCGACGTAACGCATGACGTCGGGGCTCCATTTGGCCACCTTGCTTGCCATGTGCTCGTCGGCCAGACGGATGATTCGCTCGCGCACATCCTCGTCGGTGATGCCCTCTTCCTTGGCCCACGCCGCCAGCGGCGGCTCGAGGATGAGAATCTCGCGCACGGCCTGGTCGAGGGTCGCGACGTCCCACTGCTCAGGATAGGCGTTGGGCGGAATGTGCTTGGCGACCAGTTCCTCGATCACCGAATGACGCATGCCGGCGACGGTTTCGTCCACCGCGTCGTCGCGCATTAGGTCGAGCCGCTCCTCGAAGATGACCTTGCGCTGGTCGTTCATTACGTTGTCGTATTTGAGCAGGTTCTTGCGGATGTCGAAGTTGCGCGCCTCGACCTTCTGCTGCGCCTTTTCCAACGCCTTGTTGATCCAGGGATGGACGATCGCCTCGTTCTCCTTGAGGCCCAGCTTCTGCAACATACCGTCGAGCTTGTCGGAGCCGAAGATGCGCATCAGGTCGTCTTCCAGCGACAGGAAGAACTTGGAATGGCCGGGGTCGCCCTGGCGGCCGGAGCGGCCGCGCAACTGGTTGTCGATGCGCCGGCTCTCGTGGCGCTCGGTGCCGAGCACGAAAAGACCGCCGGCTTTCAGCGCTTTTTCCTTTAGCCGCGCGATCTGCTTGCGGATTTCATCGGCCTTTGAGCTTTTCTCGCGCGCGCGCGGGTCCTCGATTTCGGTGATCTCCTGACGAATACGCATGTCGGCATTGCCGCCGAGCTGAATATCGGTGCCGCGGCCGGCCATGTTGGTGGCGATCGTGATAGCGCCGGGCACGCCGGCCTGGGAGACGATAAAGGCCTCCTGCTCGTGGTAGCGCGCGTTGAGGATGGCGAAGACCTTGGTCTTGGTGGCGCCGTCGTCGCCGGAATAAAGCGCCGCGAAGGCATTGGGATCGGTGAAGTCGTGCGCTTCCCAGCCGGTCTCGCGCAGCATCTCGGCGAGCTGCTCGGACTTTTCGATCGAGGTGGTGCCGACCAGCACCGGCTGGCCACGTTTCTTGCAGTCCTCGATCAGCGCAATGATGGAGCGGTATTTTTCCTTCGTCGTGCGATAGACCTCATCGTCATCGTCGAGGCGGATGAGCGGCATGTTGGTGGGGACTTCCAGCACTTCCAGGCCGTAAATATCAATGAACTCGTCGGCCTCGGTGAGCGCCGTGCCGGTCATGCCGGCAAGCTTCTCGTACATGCGGAAGTAGTTCTGGAAGGTGATCGAGGCGAGCGTCTGGTTCTCCGGCTGGATCGGCTGGTGCTCCTTGGCCTCGAGCGCCTGGTGCAGCCCTTCCGAGTAACGCCTTCCCGGCATCATGCGGCCGGTGAACTCGTCGATGATAACGACCTCGCCGTTGCGCACGATGTAGTCCTTGTCGCGCTGGAACAGCTTGTGCGCGCGCAGCCCTTGATTGACGTGGTGCACGACAGAGACGTTCTCGACGTCGTAGAGCTTGCCGCCCTTGAGCAGGTTGGCCTCGCGCAGGTTGACTTCCATCTTTTCCATGCCGGCTTCGGTCATGGTGACGGTGCGCTGCTTCTCGTCGACCTCGTAGTCTTCCTTGGCGAGCCTGGGAATGAATGTATCGATGGTGTTGTAGAATTCCGAGCGGTCGTCGAGCGGGCCGGAGATGATCAGCGGCGTGCGCGCTTCGTCGATCAGGATCGAGTCCACTTCATCGACGATGGCGTAGATGTGGCCGCGCTGGACCATATCTTCCAGCCGGTACTTCATGTTGTCGCGCAGATAATCGAAGCCGAGCTCGTTGTTGGTGCCGTAGGTGACGTCGCAGTCGTAGGCCTTCTTGCGCTCCTCGTCGTCGAGCCCGTGCACGATCACGCCGGTGGTGAGGCCAAGGAAAGAGTAGATCTGCCCCATCCATTCGGCGTCGCGCTTGGCGAGGTAATCGTTGACGGTGACGACGTGCACGCCGCGGCCGGCGAGCGCGTTGAGATAGACCGCGAGCGTGGCGACCAGGGTCTTGCCTTCGCCCGTCTTCATCTCGGCGATCTTGCCTTCGTGCAGGATCATGCCGCCGATCAGTTGCACGTCGAAATGGCGCTGGCCGAGCGTGCGCTTGGCAGCCTCCCGGCAAGTGGCGAAGGCTCCGACCAGGATGTCGTCGAGCGAGGCGCCGTCGGCGACCTGTTTCTTGAACTCGGCGGCGCGCGCGCGTAGCTGATCGTCGCTGAGCGCCTCCAGCTCTATTTCCATGGCGTTGATGGCGTCGACGCGGGGCTGATAGCTGCGAATTCGCCGGTCATTGGCGGAGCCAAACAGCTTGCGGACGACGGCGCCGATCATGGTCTTAAGGTCCTAGCCTTGTGCCGGGGGCTTCTATCATACCGAGGCCTGCCGGTTCAGCTTCCGGCGCTCCGGAAATGCGGCACTTTTCGGGCAAATTCAGCAAGGTCCGCGCCGGAACGGCGCGAACATCCAAAGCTATCGATGAGATAGGAGTGGGTCGGATTGATGTCAATTGCCGGCTTGACACAGCATTAAAGCGGGCGGCCGGCGGCGCCAACGTTAAGATTTTCGCGCCCGCCATTGCAAAGCCAAGGTCGTTGGGCGACAAGTCCGCCGCCGTCCGCCCAAGATGTGCGGGCCAACCCTTTCCAAGGACAGCGTCATGCTGATCTCGACTTTCGCCGGCATCCCGGCCCCGACACGGCAAGCGGGCATTTTTGCCGACATCTCGGCCGCCGTCTTGGCGTTGCTGCTGGTGTCTGTCGCGCCGGTTCAGGCGCAGACCACGGACCCGGTGGTGGCCACCGTCAATGGCACCGAGGTCCATCAGAGCGACCTCGCCGTCGCCGAGGAGGAGGCCGGGCAATTGCCGCCGATGTCGCCGGACCAAAAGCAGGACTATCTCGTCCAATTCACCGCCGACATGCTGCTGCTGGCCAAAGCCGCGGATGACAAAAAGATCGGCGACAGCGACGCGTTCAAGCGCAAGATGGCCTTCGCCCGCAACAAGCTGCTGATGGAAACGCTGCTGCAATCGGTCGGCAAGGCGGCACTGACCGACGAGGCCATGCACAAGGTCTATGACGATGCCGTCAAGCAGATGGCGCCCGAGCAGGAAGTGCGCGCGCGCCACATCCTGATCCGCGCGGCGGCCGGCGACGAGAAAGCGAGCAAGGCGGCCGAGGACAAGATCGAGGCGGTCATCGCGCGGCTGAAGAAAGGCGAGGATTTCGTCAAGTTGGCAAAGGAGGTCACCGAGGATCCCTCCGGCAAGGCCAATGGCGGCGATCTCGGCTATTTCACCAAGGAGCAGATGGTGCCGGAATTCTCCGATATCGCCTTCAAGCTCGACAAGGGGCAGATTTCCGAACCAGTAAAGACCCAGTTCGGCTGGCATGTCATCAAGGTCGAGGACAAGCGGACCAAACCAATGCCGAGCTTCGAGGAGGTCAAGCCGCAGATCGAGCAATTCGTGACGCGGAAGGCGCAGGCCGATCTGGTCGCCTCGCTACGCGCCAGCGCCAAGATCGAACGCAAGGACAAGCCGGCGACGCCCGAAGTAGCGGTGCCGGATGCAGCCAAGCCGCAGATCATGCCGGCGGAGCCGAAGAAGTAATTTTATTGTCATTCCGGCCGCGCGCTACAGGCGCGCGAGCCGGAATCCATAATCCCGGTCTTGCGGTTTAGTCGAAATCTTGGTGGATATGGATTTCGGGTTCGCCCGCCTTCGGCGGGCGCCCCGGAATGACAGGTTTCAAAATGTCCACCGCCATCTCCCCCCTCGCGCCAAAACACGTGCCGGACATGCCGGCAATCGCCGGCGTGCGCGTTGCCACGGCAGAAGCCGGCATCCGCTACGTCAACCGCACCGATGTGCTGCTGGCGCTGTTTCCTGCTGGCACCACCACAGCCGGCGTATTCACGCTATCGAAATGTCCGTCGGCGCCGGTCGAATGGTGCCGGGCGCAACTTAAGCGGGGCAGAGCGCGGGCGCTGGTGGTGAATTCCGGCAATGCCAATGCCTTCACCGGCAAGAGCGGTCGTGCGTCGACCAAATTGACCGCCGCGCTGGCGGCGAAGGCGGCACAGTGCAAGCCGGCGGAGATTTTCCTCGCTTCCACCGGCGTGATCGGCGAGCCGCTCGATGCCAACAAATTCGGGCCGGTGATGGTCGGCCTCACCGCGCGCGCCAGGCCCGGCGACTTCCTCGCCGCGGCGAGGGCGATCATGACCACCGACACGTTTCCCAAGGTGGCAACCGCGCGCACGCGCCTCGGCAAGGCGGCGGTGACGATCAACGGCATCGCCAAGGGCGCCGGCATGATCGCGCCGGACATGGCGACCATGTTGTCCTTCGTCTTCACCGATGCCGCGATCGCCGCACCGGCTTTGAAGTCGATGCTCAAAGAAGCCGTTATCGACACCTTCAACGCGGTGACGGTGGACGGCGACACCTCCACCTCCGACACGCTGATGATCTTCGCGACCGGTAAGGCGGCAGGCTGCCCGCGCATCGCCCACGCCGCCGACCCGCGGCTCAAAGGTTTCAAAAAGGCGCTGCAAAACGTGCTTGCCGACCTCTCCGAACAGATCGCCCGCGATGGCGAGGGCGCGCGCAAGCTGGTCGAGATCGTGGTCGAGGGCGCGGTGTCGAAAAAATCGGCGCGGCGCATTGCGCTGTCCATCGCCAATTCGCCGCTGGTGAAGACGGCGATCGCCGGCGAAGACGCCAACTGGGGCCGCGTGGTGATGGCCGTGGGCAAGGCCGGCGAGCCAGCCGACCGTGACAAATTGTCGATCTGGTTCGGCGGTATCCGCGTGGCGCACAGGGGCGCGCGCGACCCGGACTACGACGAGGCGGCGGTGAGCGCGGCGATGAAAAAGCCGGAGATATCCTTGAAAGTCGCGCTCGGCCTCGGCAAAGGCCGCGACCGCGTGCTCACCTGCGATTTGACCAAGGAATACATCGCCATCAATGGCGACTACAGATCCTGATTCGCGCGCACGGTATTCTGCGCGAGGTTACTGTAAAACCTTTCGTCATATCGATCGGTGTTCCATGAGGTTCAGCGCTTTGAACTGTTCACGTGACAGTTGTTTGAACGCCGTAAACAATGGTTAACCAGGGCGCCGGGTTTGGCAAAGCGGATGAACGTGTTGAAGCTGCCTTAACCAAGACTTGCGTAATGTGAGGCCAGTTGGGCTGTGAGCGCCAAGCTTGTTGTTGTTGCCGCCTGCGCCCTCGTCGATGCCGACGGACGCGTGCTTATCGCACAGCGCCCCGAGGGCAAGGCGATGGCCGGTTTGTGGGAATTCCCCGGTGGCAAGATCGAAGACGGCGAGGGGCCCGAGCAGACGCTCATTCGCGAACTCAAGGAGGAACTGGGAATAGAGGTCAGCGAGGCTTGTCTCGCCCCGCTCACTTTCGCCAGCCACGGCTATCCCGACTTTCACCTGCTGATGCCGCTCTTTGTTTGCCGGCGCTGGGAGGGAACGGTCACCGCCAGGGAAGCGCAGCGGCTTGCTTGGGTGAGACCGAACCGGCTGCGAGACTACCCGATGCCGCCCGCGGACGAGCCGCTAGTGTCCCATCTGGTGGCGCTCTTGTGACCCAGACCTCCGGATTGTTGAAACAGGAAGTGCCCATGCGTAACCGCCTCAATGCCCAGTTCCGCCGCTTCCTGCATCGGCAAGAGGGCGCGACCGCGATCGAATATGCCCTGATCGCGGCCGGCATCGCCGCCGCCATCATCATCACCGTCAACGCGTTGGGCGTATCGGTGGTTGCCATGTGGACCGCGATTTCCAACGCGCTGGGTTAGCGGTTCGCTTTTTCTCCCGCCGATATTTCCCTGGTGCCGAGCGCGTCGGCGAGCCGGCGCGTTGCCGAGCCCGGCTTGAGCGGCTTTTGCTGACTCTCGTGCGGCGTCCAGCCGGTCAGCCAGACGATTTCAAATGTGGCACGGACGCGGCCATCCGGGTCGGTAAAGCGCTCCGCATAAATATCGGCCAGGCGATCGAGCATCGCGCGCCTGAGCGGCGCGCGCCGGCGTTCGTTCAATACGTTCGTCGCGCCCATGCGGCGCAGCTCGCGCATCAAGGCCAAAACCGAATCGTAGCGCACGATGAGCCGGTCGGTATCGACCACCGGCAAAGCAAAGCCGGCGCGTTGCAACAGCGCGCCGATGTCGCGCAGGTCGGCGAAAGGCGCGACGCGTGGGCTGACACCGCCTTCGACTTCGCTCTCGGCGGCGGCGAAAGCCTCGCGCAGTTCGCTTAAGGATTCGCCACCGACCAGCGCCGCCAGCAGCAGCCCGTCGGGCTTGAGCGCGCGACGGATCTGGATCAGCGTGCCGGGCAAGTCATTCACAAACTGCAGGGCCAGCGCCGACACCACCAGATCGAGCGAGCCGTCGGCAAAGGGCAAGGCTTCCTCGTCGGCGGCGACACGCGGAAACGCCGGATCGAGACGTGTCGCGTCGAGCTCGGCGGCGATGATCGTGCCCACCCGGCAGCTCGCCCTAAGCGCGCGCCGCACCGCATCCGCCGGTGTGCCGAGATCAACGGCGCAGACGAACTGACGCAGCACCGCGGTGAGCCGCTCGGCCATGTCGGCGGCGACCCGGTCGAGCAGGAACGTTTCCGCGCCCAGCGCGCTGGCGCGTTTTCGCCGCGCACGCAGCAACTTGCGATCGAAGATGGTCGGGGTGGCTGACATCTGCTACCTTTTAAGCATGAATGAGATGGCCGCCGAAAGCCAAGCGCAGACGCCCGTCGCCGGCAAGCAATTCCGCCGCGGTTTGCACGGCGCCTTGCGGCTCGCCCTCGATCTCGCGCTGCCGCCGCTCTGCCCCTCCTACCGCGAGCCGCTCGGCGACGGCATCGGATTACGCGCCGGCTGCTGGTCAAAGCTGTCATTCATCGAGCCGCCCTACTGCGCGCGGCTCGGCATTCCCTTCCTCTACGATCCCGGCCCCGGCCTGCTGTTGATGGAGGCCATCGACAATCCCCCGGCCTATGACCGCGCCCGCGCCGCGGTGCGCTACGACGACGTCGCCCGCGCGCCGGTGATCTCCTACAAATACAGCGACCGCATGGATCTGGCGCCGCTGACGGGCCACTGGATGGCGCGCGCCGGCGCCGAACTGCTAACCGACGCCGACGCGCGGGTGCCGGTGCCGCTGCATTGGCGCAGATTGTGGGCGCGGCGCTTCAACCAGTCGGCGGCGCTCGCCGGCGGGATCTCGGCGGCGAGCGGCGTGTCTGTCATGCATTCGGCCTTGAAACGCGTCGCGCCACGGCGCAGCAGGTGGGCCTGTCGAAAGCCGACCGGGCGGACAATGTGCAGGGCACCTTTCGTGTGCCGGCGGAGGAAAAAAACCAACGTCGCCGGCCGCCGTCTGGTGCTGAACGACGACGTGCTCACCTCGGGCGCCACCGTCGATACCTGCGCGCGCGCACTTTTGCGCGCCGGCGCCGCGCATGTGGATGCGCTGGTTTTCGCCCGGGTTGTGAGCCCGGCCCGCACTCCCATATAAATGGGGATAAGACACCGCAGGACGCTCATGCCGCCCGTTCAAATCTACACCACCCGCTTTTGCCCCTATTGCAATACGGCCAAGGCGCTGCTCAAGCGCAAAGGTGTCGCATTCACGGAAATCAACCTGTCGCACGCGATGGAGCGGCGCGAGGAAATGATCGAACGGGCGAACGGCCGTATGACGGTGCCGCAAATCTTCATTGGCAGCGTGCATGTCGGCGGCTCCGACGAGCTGCACGCGCTGGAACGCGCCGGCAAGCTCGATCCGCTGCTCACGGGAGAAAGCCAAAGCCAGGACAAGCCGGCATGACCGACAGCGGGGCGAAGGCAACCTTTAAAGCCGCTATGATCCAGATGCGCTCGGGGCTTGCCCCCGCCGCCAATGTTGAGGCGGCCGTGCGCTTGATCGGCGAGGCGAAATCCGCCGGCGCCGATTACGTGCTCACCCCGGAAATGACCAACATCCTGGAGAACAAGCGCGAGCGCTTGTTCACAAAGATTGTCGAGGAAGACGCCGACACTTCGCTCTCCACCTTCCGCGAGCTGGCACGCAAGCTCGGCATTACCGTGCATGTCGGCTCGCTGGCGATCAAGGTGTCGCCCGACCGCGCCGCCAACCGCGGCTTCCTCATCGATCCGAAAGGCGCGATTGACGCGCGCTACGACAAGATCCACATGTTCGACGTCGATCTCGAAGGCGGCGAGAGCTACCGCGAGTCGCGCACCTACCGGCCGGGCGAACTGGCGGTGCTCGCCGACCTCCCCTGGGGCCGGCTCGGCGTCACCATCTGCTACGACCTGCGTTTTCCCGCGCTCTACCGCGCGCTTGCGGAAGCCGGCGCCACCATGCTGGCGATCCCCTCGGCTTTCACGCAGCAGACCGGCGAGGCGCACTGGCACGTGCTGATGCGCGCCCGCGCCATCGAGAACGGCTGCTTCGTCTTCGCCGCCGCGCAAGGCGGCAAGCACGAGAACGGCCGCGACACCTTCGGCCATTCACTGATCGTTGATCCCTGGGGGCGTATCCTGGCGGAAGGCGGCACGGAACCTGGCGTGGTCATGGCCGAGATCGACATGGCAGAAGTCTCGAAAGCGCGCTCGCGCATCCCCTCGCTGCAGCACGGCCGCCGCTTCGAGATCGTCGAGCCGCTGGCCGAGCCCGCGCACTTGCACATCGTGCGGAGCGTCGAATGATCCGTTACGCCCTCGTCTGCGACCAGGCGCACGCCTTCGAAAGCTGGTTTGCCGATTTGGCTGCCTACGACAAGCAGGTCAAACGCAAGCTCGTCGCCTGCCCGCAATGCGGCTCGACCGCCGTGGAAAAGGCGATCATGGCGCCGCGGCTTGCGACGTCTAAGCGGCGCGAAGCGCCGGCCGAAACGCCGCCCGCCGCTGCCCCGGACAAGTCCCCGGCGGCGCCGGTGGCGATTTTATCGCCGCAAGAACAAGAGCTGCGCAGCAAGCTCAAGGAATTACGCGAGCATCTGACCAAGAACGCCGACAATGTCGGGCCGAAATTCCCCGAGGAGGCGCGCAAGATGCACTACGGCGAAATCGAGCACCGCTCGATCTATGGCGAGGCCTCGCCCGACGACGCCAAGCGGCTTGCCGAGGAAGGCATCGAATTCCATCCGCTGCCGCTGCTGCCGGAGGATAGGAACTAGCCGGCTGCTAGGCCGGCGTGTCCCGGGCGCAGCGCAGCACGAAGTGGTACGCTGCAGACCCGGGATCGTTGCAAACTCAGGATTTGCTAAGGCCCCGGATCAGCGGCGCATCACTTCGCTTCGTGCTGCGCCGCATGCGGGGCACGAGTCAGTGCGCCCACACCAGCAGCGCGACGCCGGCGACCACCAGCACGATACCGATGGCCTCGCGCTTGCTGGTCGGCTGCTTGAACATGAATTTCGATATGCCTTGCGCGAACAGCACCTCGACCAGCGCCAGCGTGCGCACATTGGCGGCGCTGGTGATGGCGAAGCCGAGAAACCAGAATTGCGAGGCGAGCGCGCCCATGAAGCCGGCAAGCACCGAAGGCCGCCAGGCGCGGAAGATCGCCTTGAGCACGCCGGGATCGCGCAAGGCGAGATAGGCCGACAGCAGCAGCGATTGCAGCACCAGCCCGACCACCAGCGTATAGGTCGCCGCCGGGACGAAACCATTGGCGCCTTCGAGGCTGAGGATGGCGCCGCGATAGCCGATGGCGGACAGCCCGAACATGCCGCCGGAGACGAGGCCGAGCAGCGTCGGCTTGATGCCGCCGGCCTGCGCCGCGCCGGGCTTCAGCGACATCACGATCACGCCGGCGGTGGCGATTAAAATGGCGACCGCCAGCGGCAAGGTCACCTTGTCGCCGAGCAACACGAAGCCGAACACGGCGACCTGCACCGGCTCGGTCTTGATATAGGCGATGGTGACGACGAAGGAGCGGTCGTTCATCGCCGCCAGCATTAGCGCGGTGGCGGCGATCTGCGCCAGCAGACCGTCGGCGATCCACGGCCAGTAAGCCAGCGTCGGGTGCGGCAGCGGTGTGCCGGTGACGTACAAAACGCCGGCGAGAAACAGCAGCGCAAAAGGAAAGCCGAACAGGAATCGCACATGCGTGGCGCCGACGGTGCCCAGCGTCGCGGTCAGCTCGCGCTGCATGGCGTTGCGCGCGGTCTGCGCCGCCGCGGCGATCACGGTGAAGAGAGCCCAGAGCATGTAGCGTTCCCAGCCTCTATCAACGTCATGCCCGGCTTTGTGCCGGGCATCCACGCCGTTTTCTTTGTTCCTTCTTTACGAAGGCGTGGTTGGCCGGGACAAGCCCGGCCGCGGCGACCCTGCTATGCGCGGCTAGGTCGCGGCCTTTTCCGCCACCAGCATGTAGTTCACGTCCATGTCGGACGACAGCTGCCAGCGGTCGGCGAAGGGATTGTAGATGACGCCGCGCTCGCCGGTGACGTTGAGGCCGCTAAGCTCGAGCGCGGCTTCAAGCTCCTGCGGGGTGACGAACTTGTCCCATTGGTGCGTGCCGCGCGGCAGCCAGCGCAACACGTACTCGGCGCCGACGATGGCGAGCGCGAAGCTCTTCAGCGTGCGGTTGAGGGTGGCGGCAATCATCAGTCCGCCGGGCTTGACCATGCCGGCGCAGGTGGCGACGAACGAGGCAACGTCGGTCACGTGCTCGACCACTTCCATCGCCAGCACCACGTCGAAGCGCTCGCCGGCAGCGGCCAGGTCCTCCGCTGTGGTGGCGCGGTATTTGATAGCCAAGCCGCTCTCCTGTGCGTGTGCGCTCGCCGCGGCGATATTTTCCTCCGCCGGGTCGGCGCCGACCACCTGCGCGCCCAGCCGGGCCAGCGGCTCCGACAAGACACCGCCGCCGCAGCCGATGTCGAGCACGCGCAGACCTTTCAGGCAGTCGAGCTTTTTCGCGTCGCGCGCGAACCGCCCGCAGGCCTTGTCGCGGATATAAGCCAGCCGCACCGGGTTGAATTTGTGCAGCGTCGCCATCGGCCCGCGCGGGTTCCACCAATCGGCGGCTAACGCTGAGAAGCGCTCGACCTCGGCTGCGTCAACGGATGATTTCGCTCGCTTGGCCATCAGCGCGCCGTCACGTAATTGCGAAAGTCGAGCGGCGAGCCGATGCCGCGCAGCGGCTCGATGCCGATCCCGGTGCTGCGGATGGTGATGTCGCCGTAGTCGAGCAGCCGCCCAAGTACCGATTGATCGACGTCCACGCTTTCCACCTTGTCCATGTTCAATTCGACCGTGTGCCGCTTGATGAAGCCGCGCTTGAAAACGATTCGCCGGTCGGTCGCGTCAACCTCAGTGGTCCAGCGGCGAAACCATGCGCGCAAGGCCATCACGCATCCCACAACGGCGAGGGCGGCGGCCGCGACGGACCAGATCATTCCTGTCGGCCCCATGGCCGCCTGGGTCAGCGCGGCCAAGGCGAGGCCGAGTATCAGCGTGGCCGGGACATAGACAACCCAGTGCAGTGTGCCGGCATAGAGCACTTTCTCGCCCGGTTGCAGAATTTCCTCGATATAGCGCATCACCTTAACCCAAAACGCCGCCGATTAAGCCGTCAAGTTGCAGTCTCTTAGCCCCGCCGGTATGTATACGCGCCTCTTGCCGCCGGCGCCTTAACGTTTCGCGCCGGCTGCTTGTTAGCGGTTTTTGCCGCGTCCGGGAACGTCAGGCTCAATCACGTCATGGCTCGCCTGGTGATGAAATTCGGCGGGACATCGGTCGCCGATCTCGACCGCATCCGCAACGTCGCGCGCCACGTCAAGCGCGAGGTCGACGCCGGCTATGACGTCGCCGTCGTGGTCTCGGCCATGGCCGGCGTCACCAACAAGCTGGTCGAGTGGTGCCGGCAGGCGGCGATTCTGCACGACGCGCGCGAATACGACGCCGTGGTGGCGACCGGCGAACAGGTCACCGCCGGTCTGCTCGCCATCGTGCTCGAAGGCATTGGCGTCAATGCCCGCTCCTGGCAAGGCTGGCAATTGCCGATCCTGACCGACAACGCGCATGGCGCAGCGCGCATTCTCGAGATCAACGGGGCCGAGCTGATCAAGCGCTTCGAGGAAATGAGGCAGGTCGCCGTCATCGCCGGCTTCCAGGGCGTGTACAAGGAAACCGGCCGCATAACCACGCTCGGCCGCGGCGGCTCGGATACCTCGGCGGTGGCGATTGCGGCGGCGATTCAAGCGGAGCGCTGCGACATCTATACCGACGTCGATGGCGTCTACACCAGTGATCCGCGCGTGACGCCGAAGGCGCACCGCCTAGACAAGATCGCCTACGAGGAAATGCTCGAGCTTGCCTCGCTCGGCGCCAAGGTGATGCAGGTGCGCTCGGTTGAACTGGGCATGGTGCACAATGTGCGCATCTTCGTGCGCTCGAGCTTCGAGAAGCCGGAGGACATCGACCCGAAAAAGCCGCCGTCCGGCACACTCATTTGCGACGAGGGAGACATCGTGGAACAGCAAATCGTCACTGGGATCGCCTTCTCCAAGGATGAGGCGCAAATTTCCATCCGCCGCGTGCAGGACAAGCCCGGCGTCGCCGCGGCGATTTTTGGGCCGCTCGCCGACGCCAATATCAACGTCGATATGATCGTGCAGAACGTCTCCGCCGACGGCGCCACCACCGATTTGACCTTCACGGTACCGTCCGCCGACTACGAACGGGCGCGCATGACCATCGAAAAGGCCAAGGGCGCGATCGGCTATGAGCGCATGGACGGGGCCACCGACGTCGCCAAGGTCTCGGTCATCGGCATCGGCATGCGCAGCCATGCCGGCGTCGCCGCTCAGGCGTTCAAGGCGCTGTCGCAACAGAAGATCAACATCGTCGCCATCACCACCTCGGAGATCAAATTCTCAGTGCTGATCAACGTGGCGCAGACCGATCTGGCGGTGCGCACGCTGCATACGCTCTACGGACTGGACAAGGCATAGGCCGTTTCTGCTGCGTTGCAGCGGAATTGCATGGAAAATTCAGGCTATCGAGCGATAGCGCCGTTTTGGCTTGCCCCTTGCCTCTCTTTGGCTTGCTCCTTGCAGGTGCCATTCGCTATAGCCTGACGCAAATCGCCGCGGTGACCGGCTGCCGCGGTCGCTATTCGTACGTGATCGGCCCGTAAACGAGGCCGCGGCCGGACCCGCGGCTGAAGGACTTTTGCAATGCGTGGCGCGCTCGGCGGTCCGCGCGTGCTGTTACGCCGGCTTCGTGAAGTGATGGCGGAGCCGGTCAGCGCGCAGGAACGCCTCGACAAGGTGGTGGTGCTGATCGCCGCCAACATGGTGGCGGAGGTGTGCTCCGTCTACGTGTTGCGGGTCGACGGCACGCTCGAGCTGTACGCCACTGAAGGCTTGAAGCGCGAGGCGGTGCACGAAACCGTGCTCAAATCGGACGAAGGCCTGGTCGGCCTGGTGGCGAGCGAGGCCAATCCGATCAACCTGTCGGACGCGCAGTCGCACCCGGCCTTCTCGTTCCGCCCGGAGACCGGCGAAGAAATCTACCACTCCTTCCTTGGCGTGCCGATCCTGCGCGCCGGCAACACGCTCGGCGTGCTGGTGGTGCAGAACCGCGCCCGGCGTACCTACACCGAGGAGGAAGAAGAGGCGCTGCAGACCACCTCGATGGTGCTCGCCGAGATGATCGCCTCGGGCGAACTGTCGGCGCTCGCCCGTCCCGGCGCCGAGCCCGCCGCGCGTCATTCAATGCAGCTCGAGGGCACGTCGCTCTCCGAGGGCGTCGCGCTCGGCCATGTGGTGTTGCACGAGCCGCGCGTGGTCATCACCAACGTGATCGCCGATGACGTGCCGAAGGAATTGAAACGCCTCGACGCCGCGCTGGCCACGCTGCGCGCCGACCTCGACCGGCTGGTCGAGCACCGCGACGTCGCCGAGGCCGGCGAGCACCGCGACGTGCTCGAAGCCTTTCGCATGTTCTCCCACGACCAGGGCTGGGCGCACAAAATCAGGGAGGCGGTGTCGACCGGCCTCACCGCCGAGGCCGGTGTCGAGCGCGTGCAGTCCGACACCCGCGCGCGCATGCTGCGCGCCGCCGATCCCTATTTGCGCGACCGCCTGCACGATCTCGACGATCTCGCCAACCGGCTGATGCGCGTGCTGATGGGCCACGACCACGCGCCCTCGCGCGAGCAATTGCCGGAAAACGCCATTCTCGTCGCCCGCTCGATGGGCCCGGCTGCGCTGCTCGATTACGACCGCAAACGCTTGCGTGGTCTGGTGCTGGAGGAAGGCGGGCCAACTTCGCACGTCTCCATCGTCGCGCGTGCGCTGGGCATTCCCGCCGTTGGCGAGATCGCCAATGCCACCGGCCTGGTCGAACCAGGCGACGCCATCATCGTCGACGGTTCGACCGGCGACGTGCACATGCGTCCGCCCGCCGACGTCGAGGTTGCCTATGGCGAGCGCGTGAAACTGCGCGCGCGACGGCAGGCGCAGTACCGCGCGCTCAAGGACAAGCCCTGCGTGAGCAAGGACGGGCAGAAATTTTCACTGATGATCAATGCCGGCCTTACCATCGACCTGCCGCATCTGGAGGAAACGGGCGCCGCCGGCATCGGCCTGTTCCGCACCGAATTGCAGTTCATGGTGGCCGACACGCTGCCGCGCACCGGCGAACAGCTGGCGCTCTACCGCGCCGTACTCGACTTTGCCGGTAAGCGGCCGGTCACCTTCCGCACCCTCGATATCGGCGGCGACAAGGTGCTGCCCTATCTGCGCAACATCGAAGAGGAAAATCCGGCGCTGGGCTGGCGCGCCATTCGCCTCGGGCTCGACCGGCCGGGCCTCTTGCGCAGCCAGGTGCGCGCGATGTTGCGTGCCGCCGGCGGGCGCGAACTGAAATTGATGTTTCCGATGATCGCCATGGTCGAGGAGTTCGACAAGGCCAAGGCGATCGTGGAAGTGGAGCTGACGCATCTGCGCCGGCACGGCCACGCGCTGCCCGAACGCGTGGAGATTGGCACCATGCTGGAGGTGCCGTCGCTGCTATTCCAGCTCGACGAACTGCTCACCCGCGTCGATTTTCTCTCGGTCGGCTCCAACGACTTGATGCAGTTTCTCTACGCCGCCGACCGCGGCAACGCCCGCGTCTCCGAGCGCTTTGATCCGCTATCGGCGCCGGTGATGCGCGCGCTTAAGGACATCACCGACAAGGCCAAGAAGCACAACAAGCCGGTGACGCTGTGCGGGGAACTGGCCTCGCGGCCGATCGGCGCCTTGGCCCTAGCGATCCTCGGCTATCGCTCGCTGTCGCTGTCACCTTCGGCGGTCGGGCCGGTGAAGGCGGTGCTGCTCGATCTCGATTGCCGCAAGAGCGAGGAAGCTATTTTGCCGCTGCTGGCGCAGCCGGTCGGCAGCGTCTCCATCCGCGCCAAGTTGGAAGAATTCGCCTCGTCGGAAGGGCTGCAGCTGTGAGCGCGCTGCCGCAGCAGAAGCTCGACGCGCTGCTTGCCCGCCATGCGCTGGTGGAAAGCGAACTCGCGACCGGCTTAGCGACGGACGCCTATGTGAGGCTCTCGCGTGAACATGCCGAACTGTCGCCCGTGGTCGCTGCGATCAAGGCCTACCGCGCGGTCGGCCGCGAAATCGCCGAACTCGATGCGCTGATGGCCGACAGCTCAACCGATTCCGAAATGCGCAAGATGGCGCAAGGCGAAAAACAGACGCTGCAGGCGCGGCAGGAAAAACTCGAGCAGCAACTGCGTCTCGCTTTAATTCCGAAAGATGCGATGGATGACCACGACGCCATTTTGGAAATCCGCGCCGGCACCGGCGGCGACGAGGCGGCCTTGTTCGCCGGCGACCTGTTCCGCATGTACGAGCGCTACGCCGCCTTACAGGGCTGGAAGACCGAAATTTTGTCCATAAGCGAAGGCACCAAGGGGGGCTTCAAGGAAATCGTCGCCGAGGTGCACGGCCGCGGCGTGTTCGCCAAGCTCAAGTTCGAATCCGGCGTGCACCGGGTGCAGCGCGTGCCCGACACCGAGGCCTCCGGCCGCATCCATACGTCCGCCGCCACCGTCGCGGTGCTGCCGGAAGTCGAGGACGTCGACGTCGAGATCAATGACAATGATCTCAAGATCGACACCATGCGCGCGCAGGGTGCCGGCGGCCAGCACGTCAACAAGACCGAATCCGCTATCCGTATCACCCACCTGCCGAGCGGCATCGTCGTGTTCGTGCAGGAGGAACGCTCGCAGCACAAAAACAAATCTAAGGCGATGACCATGTTGCGCGCCAAACTCTACGACCAGGAACGTACCCGGCTCGACGTCCAACGCGCCGCCGAACGGCGCGGCCAGATCGGCACCGGCGACCGCTCGGAACGCATCCGCACCTACAATTTCCCGCAGGGCCGCGTCACCGATCACCGCATTAACTTGACGCTGCACAAGCTGCCGCAGGTGATGGAAGGCGAAGGCTTGGGCGAGATCATCGACGCGCTGGTGACCGAACATCAGGCCGAATTGCTGGCGGCGGAAAGTGCGGCGTGAGGATCGTTCCGGGCCTGAAGGCGGATGTGTCGGTCGCGCAGACCATTCGGCTGCTCGCGCAAGCGTTCCGCCTCGCGCAGATCGAATCGCCGGAGGCCGATGCCCGCCTGCTGATCGGCTACGCGCTCAATCTTTCCCGCGCGCAACTAGTCGCGCAATCGGATCGGCTCATCGAAGCGCGCGAAGCCGATATGATCTCGGCGCTGGCCGCACGGCGGCTCAAGCACGAGCCGGTGGCGCGCATCGGCGGCGTCAAGGAATTCTGGAGCCTGGAATTGCAGGTGACGCCCGACGTGCTGGTGCCGCGTCCGGAAACCGAAACCGTCGTCGAGAGTGCGCTTGATGCCGCCAAGGGCGGCACACACAAGGAGAAACTCCGCATCCTCGACATCGGCACTGGCTCAGGCGCGCTGTTGCTGGCGCTGCTCAGCGAATTGCCGAACGCCGCGGGTACCGGCACCGATATCAGCGCCGTCGCGCTGGACGTCGCGCGCGCCAATGCCGCGCGGCACGAACTCGCCTCGCGCTGTGTTTTTATTGCCTGCGCCGGCGCCAGCGCCGTCAGCGGCCCGTTCGATCTCGTGGTGTCGAACCCACCTTACATCGCAACCGCCGAGATCGCGTCTTTGCCGCCGGAGGTGTGCAACTACGATCCCAAGCTTGCGCTCGACGGCGGCAATGACGGGCTCGATGTCTATCGCGCCATCGCCGCCGACGCGCCACGCCTACTGGCGCCGGGCGGCCGGCTGATCGTCGAATTAGGCGCCGGCCAGGAGGCGGTCGTGCGGACGCTGTTTACTGCCGCCGGATTGACGATTAACGAAGCGCGCAAGGATTTGGCGGGCGTTGCCCGCGCGCTCAGCGCCAAACTTTCATAAGAAAGCTGCCATGAGGGGACTGCAATGTGTCCGCGCGTTGAACGCAGGCCTCATTTTTGGGGCAAAAAATCACTTGGATTTTGCTGCGGAAACGACTAGCTTCCCGGTCACGGAGTCGACCCGAGACGGTCGCAACGCCAGGAACCCCGGAGCAAGCGGCTCTGTGCGGCGGCGGCGCGGACCAGCGGATCGCAAACGCCGGTTTAACAACGGTCATTAACGAGACGGCACACGATTTCGCCACTGACGGGTCCGGATGCTTCACCGGTTGGGTGCATCAATTCTCGCGCCTTGGACGGTGTGCGTAACAAAAGATTGGCACCGCCGCGGGCTAAGGCCGCGGCCATGGGGTTGCTACTGAAATCGCGATAGCGATTGCAAACGTTTCGGAAAAATCACGCGGCGAAACGGCGCGGACGAATTCCGCGTGGTGAGATCGGTGTGAACCGGCAGGGCGGCGACGATGGCGGCGTTCAAGCAAACGGCGTTTAAACGATAGGTCAGCGAAAAGGCACATGATGAGAAACGGTCAGAAGCGCATGCGGGGACGCAACAACCAACACCGCAAGAGCCAGAATCCGCTGACGCGGGTCTATGAATCGAACGGGCCCGACGTAAAGATCCGCGGCACCGCCTCGCACATCGCGGAAAAATACATGCAGCTCGCGCGCGACTCGCAGAGTTCCGGCGATCCGGTGGCGGCCGAGAACTACTTCCAGCACGCCGAACATTATTTCCGCGTGATCGCGCTGGCCAACGAACAGTTCCGCCAGCAGAACCCCTACTACAATAATCAGCAGCCGCAGCAGGGCCAGCAGGCAGCGCCGCAAGGCGCCGCCGATGACGGTTACGACGACGGCGACGACGACGGCCAACCCTTTGTAGGCCGGAACGAACCGAACTACGCGCCGCAACCATCTCCGCAGCAGCCGCAGCCTTACCTGCCGCGCGACGCGCAGCCGTTTCCGCCGCGCGACCAGCAGCAGCACAACAACCGCCCGCAGCAGAATTATCAACAGCCCTCACCCGGCAACGAGGCCGCGCCCGACGTCGGCGCCCTGCCCTCGTTCATCACCGGCGGTGGCCAGCCGCAGCAGCACAATCCGAATCCAAATTCGCAGAATGGCCACGACCAGAGTGGCGGCGGCAACCAGCAGGACCGTTTCGGCCACCGCCGGCGGCGGCGTCACCGCGGCGGCGGCTATCGCCCCGACCGGCCGGATTTCGGCAATAACAACCCGCAAAGCGCGCAGCAACCGCCGGTGCCGAATGACGGCGGCGACGAGCCGCCGCGCCAGCCTGGCGAATAACACCAAATCTACTCGGGCATCGAACGAGCGGCGCATTTTTGCGCTGCGCATGATCTATTCGGAAAACCGGTTCCCACTTTTCGGGATCATGCGCCCGGCGACGGCGCCAGCGCCGGCTTGAGCGCCGGCACCAGCCGGCGCTTTTCGCTGCGCGCCGGGATTGCGCGATAGACCTGCTTGGTCGCTTCGACCAGATGCACGCCGGCAAACGGCGCCGACAGCGTCGCGCCGGTGCGCTCCCAAGCGACCGCCGAGCGCAGGAACCAGCCGCGCTCGACCGGCGGCACGTAGAGCGCCTCGCCCCATCCGGTCGGCGTGAACCAGGTCTCGCGCAAGAGCTGATTGATCTGCGTGCGCGAATAGGGCCGGCCGTGGCCGAACGGCGTCGTATCCATGCGCGCCCACAGACCGCGCCGGTTCGGCACCACCGCCAGCAGCCGTCCGCCGGACGCCAGCACGCGCCAGACCTCGCGCAGCAGCGCACCCGGGTCGGTGGCCATTTCCAGCGCGTGCACCAGCAGCACGCGATCGACCGCGGAATCGGCAAGCGGCATTTCGCAATCGTCGACCAGCGCCGAGAGCGCCGGCCGCGTGGTCGGCCATTTCACCACGCCCTGCCCCGCCGGCATGAAGGCAAGGCAGCGCTCGGCCTCCTCGCGGAACAGGCCGAGATAGGGCGTCGTGTAGCCGACGCCGAGCACGCGCTGGCCGGCGGCGTCGCGCCATCGCGCGCGGATGCCGCGGCCGACAAAGCGGCGCGCCACCATGCCGAGTCGCTGGCCGTAGAAATTGCGCAGGTCGACGACGTCGATCGACATGGGTCGAATTTAGCACGAACCGCGGTAAATCGCTGCCGCGGCGCGAACGCCGATTCGCTGCACCGCTCGTTATCCGCATGCTACAGTTAATCGCGCCGAGCCGAACGAGGAACGTCATGCCCGCGGAAATTCGCCTGTTTCTACCTGCCTGAGCGACAATTACGGCGTGCTGATCCACGATCCCGAGACAGGCGCGACCGCCTCGATCGACGCGCCGGAAGCGGCGCCGGTCGAAGCTGCGCTGAAGGCAACGGGATGGAAGCTCACCGACATCCTGGTCACGCACCATCATCACGACCACACCGGCGGCATCCAGGCACTCAAGGACAAACACAAATGCCGCGTGGTGGCGCCGGTGGCGAAGACCGCAAGAACATTCCGGCGTCGACGAGACCGTGCGCGAGGGCGACAAGGTCGGCGTCGGCAAATTGTCGGCGAGCGTGATCGAGACGCCGGGCCATACGCTCGACCACATCGCCTACTGGTTCCCCCGCGACAAGCTCGCTTTCGTCGGCGACACATTGTTCTCCATCGGCTGCGGGCGGGTGATCGAAGGCAATGCCGAGATGATGTGGAGCTCGCTCAGGAAGCTGCGCGACTTGCCCAACGACACGGAAATCTATTGCGGCCACGAATACACCGCTCGCCAATATCCGTTTCGCGCTCACCATCGAGCAGGAGAACCCGGTACTGGAAGCGCGCGCGGCGCAAGTCAAGCGGCTGCTCGAGGAAGGCGAACCGACCATTCCGGTGACGATCGGCGACGAGAAACTCGCCAACCCGTTCCTGCGCGCCGATGTCCCCGACCTCGCCGTCGATATCGGCATGGCCGGCAAGCCGGCGGCGCAAGTGTTCGCGGAAATTCGCGAGCGCAAAAACAAGTTCAAATAAGTGCCGACCGCCGCCGATATTATCCGCAAGCTCGGGCTCAAGCCGCATTCGGAAGGCGGGCACTACCGCGAGACCTTCCGCGACAAGCGGCTGATCGACGGCCGCGCCGCCTCCACGTCGATCTATTTCCTTCTCACGCGCGGCGAGCGCTCGCACTGGCACCGCGTCGATGCGGTGGAAATCTGGCACTATTACGCCGGTGCGCCACTGAAGCTGTCGATCGTCGATGGCGCGAAAGAAGAGATCATCCGGCTCGGCAATGACATCGCCGCCGATGAAGTGCCGCAGGTAACCGTGCCGGCGCGCGCCTGGCAGGCGGCCGAAACCTTCGGCGACTGGACGCTTACCGGCTGCACCGTCGCGCCGGGCTTCGAATTCGAAGGCTTCGAGCTGGCGCCGAAGGACTGGACGCCGAAATCTTAAAGCTCAGGCGAAATACTGCCCGCCGTTTGCCGAAAGCGTCGCGCCGGTGATCAGGCCGGCATCGTCGGCGGCGAGAAAGACGACGCAGCGCGCAATCTCCTCCGGCTCACCCAGGCGGCCGATCGGAATCAGCGGCAGGATTGATTTCTCCAGCACGTCCTTGGGCACCGCCTGCACCATCTCCGTGTTGATGTAACCGGGACAGATCGCATTGACGGTGATGCCGGCGCGCGCGCCTTCCTGCGCCAGCGCCTTGGTGAAGCCGAGCTCGCCCGCCTTGGCAGCGGAATAATTGGCCTGGCCCATCTGGCCCTTCTGCCCGTTGATCGAGGAGATGTTGACGACACGGCCGAATTTGCGTTCGCGCATGCCCTCCCAAACCTGGCGCGTCATGTTGAATAGCGAACCGAGATTGGTGGTGATCACCGCCGCCCACTGCTCAGGCATCATGCGATGGAACATGGCGTCACGGGTGATGCCGGCGTTGTTGACCAAAACCTCGATCGGTCCGACGTCGGCCTCGACCTTTTTCACGCCCTCGGCGCAGGCCTCGAACGACGCAACGTCCCACTTGAACACGGGGACGCCAGTTTCCGCCTTGAATTTCTGCGCGGCTTCGTCGTTGCCGTGATAGACGGCGGCGACCTTGTAGCCCTTGTCCTTGAGCGCCTTGGCTATCGCGGCACCGATGCCGCGGGTGCCGCCGGTCACTAACGCTACGCGAGCCATACCCTATTCCTCCCGAAAAAGTTTTCTTTCGTCACGCCCTGCTTTATGCAGGGCATCCACGTCTTGTTCACGACACCTTAAAGACGTGCATGGCCGGGACAAGCCCGGCCATGAGATAGATCAATCTACTTTTTGTGCGGTGCGAAGGATTACCTTTCGACGCACATGGCGATGCCCATTCCGCCGCCGATGCACAACGTGGCAAGGCCCTTCTTGGCATTGCGCTTCTGCATTTCATACAGCAGCGTCGTCAGAATGCGCGCGCCGGAAGCGCCGATCGGATGACCGAGGGCAATGGCGCCGCCGTTGACGTTGACCTTGGAGGCGTCCCAGCCGAGGTCCTTGTTCACCGCGCAGGCCTGCGCCGCGAAGGCTTCATTGGCTTCGATCAGATCGAGGTCTTCCTTCTTCCAGCCGGCCTTTTTCAATGCCGCGCGCGAGGCCGGGATCGGCCCGGTGCCCATGATCGCCGGATCGACGCCCGCTTGCGCCCAGGACACGATGCGTGCGAGCGGGGTCTTGCCGAGCTTGGCGGCTTCCGATGCCTTCATCAGCACCACGGCGGCGGCGCCGTCATTGATGCCGGAGGCACTGGCCGCAGTCACCGTGCCTTCCTTGTCGAAGGCGGGCTTGAGCTTGGCAATCGATTCAAGCGTGACGCCCGACTTGGGAAATTCGTCGGCGTCCACCACGATGTCCCCCTTGCGCGAGTGGATGGTGACCGGGACGATCTCGTTCTTGAACTTGCCCGCCTTGATCGCGGCTTCCGCCTTGTTCTGCGATTTCACCGCGAATTCGTCCTGCATCTGGCGGGTGATCTGCCATTGCTTGGCGACGTTCTCGGCGGTGTTGCCCATGTGGTAGCCGTTGAAGGCGTCCCACAGCCCGTCCTTGATCATGGTGTCGATCAATTTGAAATCGCCCATCTTCACGCCCTGCCGCAAGTGCTGGGCGTGCGGCGCCATGCTCATCGACTCCTGGCCGCCGGCGACGACGATCTCGCTGTCGCCGTTCTTGATCGCCTGGTAGCCGAGCGCCACCGAGCGCAAGCCTGAGCCGCACAGCATATTGATGCCCCAGGCCGGACTCTCGACCGGAATGCCAGCCCCGATCGAGGCCTGCCTTGCCGGGTTCTGGCCTTCGGCGGCGGTGAGGATCTGACCCATGATGACTTCGCTGACCCGCGTGCCTTCGACACCGGCCCGCTTGAGGGCTTCCACAATGGCCGCTTTGCCGAGCTCATGCGCCGGCAGATTGGCAAATGCCCCGTTAAACGAGCCGACGGGGGTGCGGGCGGCGCTGACAATGACGATGTCGTCCTGCATGGGAAACTCCTATTGCGATGCCGTAAGGCGTCAGGGGCAAGCTTGTGGCGTTGCCGCATCCTCGGTAGCCGAGGCAGGGCTGTCAATAATTGTCCTATCTCAAATAGGCACGGGAATCTGCGGTTTTTAGGCCTTACCCCGGATAAAACTGCGCCCGGCCGGCCGCTGCCGCACCGCCACAAAACGGTGGCTTGCGCCCAATGAAAACGGCTATGCTCAGGCAATTCCAAGGGGAACGCGCGATGACCATGGCAGCAGAAGCAAAAGAAAAAGAGCCAATTACGATCAAGAAATACGCCAACCGGCGTCTGTATAACACCGGCACATCGACCTATGTGACGCTCGAAGATCTCGCCGCCATGGTAAAAACTGGCGAGGATTTCGTCGTCTTCGACGCGAAGACCGGCGAGGACATTACCCGCTCGGTGCTGGCGCAGATCATTTTCGAGCAGGAAAACAAGGAAGGCCAAAGCCTGCTACCGATCGCCTTCCTGCGCCAGCTGATCCGCTTCTACGGCGACAGCATGCAGATGCTGGTGCCGCGCTTCCTCGAACAGTCGATCGACACCTTCACCAAGGAGCAGGGCAAGTTCCGTTCGCAGATGGCGCAGGCCTTCGGCGTCGGCGGCTTCGGCCCGCTCGAGGATCAGGTGCGGCGCAACATGGAAATGTTCGAGAAGACCTTCGCCATGTTCGCGCCATTTGCGCGCGGCCAGGCCAAGGCCGCTTCCGACAAACCGGCCGACAGCGACATCGACGAGCTCAAGCAGAAGCTCGACGACATGCAGAAGCGGTTGGATAAGCTCGGCAACAAGGAATAGCCGCCTAAGCGGAGGTGACGGCGTGCGCGGTTTCCTTGCCACGCCACGGCCGCTCGGACGATGCAAGCCCGACCAGCGCGCCTTGCAGGTAATCGCAGCCCCAATCGGCCAGCGTCAAAGCCGCCTGCTGGTCCTGCACCCATTCGGCGACGGTCTTGAGGCCAAGCCGGCGCGAAAGATCGATCAGCGTGTGCACGAAGGCGCGGTCGTCTTCCGACTTGATGATGTTTGCCACGAAGGCGCCGTCGATCTTGACGACGTCGACGCCGAGCTTGCGCAGGTTGCGGAACGAGGTGTAGCCGGCGCCGAAATCGTCGATGGCGATGCGGCAGCCGAGATCCTTGACGCGGGTGACGAAACCACGCGTATCGTCGATGTCTTGGATCGCTGCCGTTTCCGTGATCTCGATGATCAGCCGCTCGGCGGCGCTTTTATGTGCACGCAGCAGCGCGCCCAGGCCCGACCACCAATCCGGGTCGATGGTGGACGCCGGCGAGACGTTGACGCTGGCCTGCAACGACGGCGTTTCCGCAAGCTCAGCCACCACCAGCTCGAGCACGCGATAGTCGAGCATGCGCACCAGCCCCACCCGCTCGGCCACCGGAATAATCTCGTTGGCATGGGCAATGCTGCCATCGGAACGGACGATCCGCATCAGGCACTCGTAGAAAGCAACCTGCCGGTGTGCCGCCGTGACCACCGGCTCGAAGGCGAGCGCGATGCGCCGCTCGTTGAGCGCGGCGACAATCTCATCGGTTGCGCGCACGCTTTCCTTGCGCAGCGCGTCGCGCTCTACGTTCGGCCGGTAGGCGGCGAACGAGCCGTGCCGTTTGGCGCGCGCGGCCTTAAGCGCGTCCTGCGCGCGGTTGAGGATCTCCGGAACGGTGCGGGCGTGGCGCGGCGCGGTGACGCCGCCGATTGTGACAGTGACTGCGACGGGCCCGGCGGTGGTTTGCATCGGCTCGTCGCGCACCGCGGTCAAAAGCCGCTCGGCCGCGATTGCCAGTTCCTCCGGCGTGCAGGTCTTCAATATGACGCCGAATTTATTGCCGGAAAAGCGCCCGAGGCGGTCGTCGGCGCGCAGCCGCGGATGCAGCCGCTTGGCGAGCTCGGCGATCACTTGCTCGGTAACGTCGAATCCATAGGCCTCGTTCAGCCTTCCGAGATGATCGATGGCGACGAGCAAAAAGCCGCAGGAGGTGCGGAAACGCACGGCTTCGTCGAGGTAGCCGCCGAGCACTTCAATCAGATGGGCGCGGTTGATTTCGCCGGTGAGCGCGTCGAATTGCGCCAATTGGACGAGCTTGCGCTCGCGCTCATGCCGCTCGCCGATGGCGCGGACGACGCCATGCGCGCGCGCCGGCTTGCCGTCGGGACCGGCAAACCAGCGGCCGGTATCCTCGATCCAGACTTTTTCGTCGTCGCCACGGCGGAAGGCATATTCAATCTGATAGGGCACACCCTGCCCAGCGTCGGCCGGGCCGGGACGCGTCACCGCATCGCAGCGGGTCTGCCCGCTGGCCGCTTCCACCCGGTGCGCGAAGGCACGGCCGTTGGCGACCTCGGCAATATTGGCGATGCCAAGCACAGCCGCGGCATTTCCGCTCCAGACGAGCGTGTCGGTGTCGAGGCGCCATTCGTAGGTGGCCTCGCCGATAGAGGCGAGAATCCTGGCGGCGTCGAGTGAGCCGGGCAGTTCGTCGATTCGGATCACGACCGCCCCTTTTTGGGAACGCCACGTGGGCCACGGGCGTTGAGCCAAGCGTTGGATGGCAAGCTGCACGCTATAGGGAATCGTTAAAGAATTAGGAAAAGCCCGTGTTTCCTCGATCGTAGCGAAGGTTAGCGCGAGCTCTCTCAAACGGCATGCAACTTGCCATCTCAATAACGAAGCGGGGCGCGTTGTCCCGAAGTGAAACGGACCGCGATGACCGGTTGAGCTGGCTCCGTTACCGGGACCAAACCTGCCGCAGCGAAGCTTTCCGGATCATTCTCCGGCGAGGCGATGCGGCAGGACGAGCCCGGCGACTGCCGCGCCTTGGTCCCCGTGACGCCCGCCGGCGCCACACATGACCCCGTCGCCATCTACCGGCCGGCCGTGTTCCTTGCCCAGTTTATCGCCACCAAAGATCAATTTCCGCAGACGCGCGAGCGCCGGCGCGCCGAACCGGCCGAGGTCATCGCTGCCTACCGCGCGGCCGAAGCGCTGACAGCGAAGTATTAATACCCCAGCGCGCAGCCGTCCTTGCGCGGTTCCGAGCCGGCGATCAGCACGCCGCGATCCCAGTCGATGTTGATGACCTGCGCTCCGCCCCACGGCGTTTCCGGCGTGGTGACGCGATGGTCGCGCTTTTTCAGACCCTCGATGGTCTCCGGCGGCATGCCGCGCTCGACGGCCGTGTCCTCGCCGACGAAGAAGGCGCGCGGCGCGTCGATCGCCTGCTGCACGTCCATGCCGTAATCGATGAGGTTGAGCACGATCTGCACGTGGCCGATTGGCTGGTAGTGCGCGCCCATGACGCCGAACGAATAATCGACCCGGTTGTTGCGCATGGCGAGTGCCGGAATGATGGTGTGCATCGGCCGCTTGCTGGGGCCGATCTCGTTGGGATGGCCTTGCGCGAGCGTGAAACAGGAGCCGCGATTGGTGAAGGTGATGCCGGTCTTCTCGGTGCACAGGCCGTGGCCGAAATTCGAATAGAGCGTGTTGATGAACGACACCGCCATGCGGTCCTTGTCGACGATCGAAATATAGGTGGTTTCGTTACCCGGCGTCGGCATCTTTGGCAGCTCCACGCGCCGTGCCGGATTGATCTTGCTGGCAAGCGTCTTGGCCCAGGCCTTGTCGAGCAGTTTTGTGACATCGATCCTCATTGATTTCGGATCGGCGATATGCATGTTGCGCACGGCATAGCCGATGCGCGCGGCTTCCAGCATCCGATGGAAGCGGTCGGGGCCAAGGGCGTCGAGCGATTTCATGTCGAAGGTTTCAAGGATGTTGAGCATCACCAGCGCGGTGAGGCCCTGCCCGTTCGGCGGCAATTCGAGAACGTCGAGCCCGCGATAATTGCTGAAGATCGGCGTAACGACTTCGCCCTTATGCGCGGCAATGTCCGCCGCCGTGATCAAGGAGCCGTGCGCTGTGAGCGTCGCCGCCATGTCATCGGCGATTTCGCCTTCGTACAGCGCCCGCGCGCCTTTGGCGGCGATCGCCTTCAGCGTCTTGGCCAGCGCCGGCAGCCTGATAACGTCGCCTTCTTTCGGCGACGTGCCGTTGAATAGAAAATGTTTTGCCGTGCCGGGATCGCCTTTGAGCCGCGCAACAAAGCGCGCCCAGTCGAAGGCGACGCGCGCAGCAACCGGAAAGCCGCTTTCCGCATATTGGATCGCCGGCCTGAGTGCGTGGTCGAGCCCGATGGTGCCGTGCGCCTTGAGCGTAGCCTCCCAGGCATCGACTGCGCCGGGCACCGTCACAGAGTGGATCGATGTGCCGATTTCGCTCAGGCCTTGCGCGCGCAGGACGTCGGCCGACGCATTCGACGCCGTGCGGCCCGAGCCGTTGAAGCCCCAAGGTCGCCAGCCGGGTTTCGCCAGCATCACGAAGCAATCGCCGCCGATGCCGGTCATGTGCGGCTCGACCACGCAGAGCACGGCGCAGGCGGTCACTGCGGCGTCGGCTGCGTTGCCGCCTTCGCGCAGCACGTCGATGGCGGCAAGCGTCGCCAGAGGATGCGAAGTCGCCGCCATGCCATTGCAGGCGATGACTTGCGAACGTCCGGGAAGCTGGAAATCGCGGGCCATAAAAACCGCCCGCAGGCCTTAAGCCTCGGTCTTCACCTTCAGAACCTGGCGGCCCTTGTACATGCCGGTTTTCAGGTCGATGTGATGCGGGCGGCGCAATTCGCCGGAATCCTTGTCCTCGACATAGGTCGGCCGCTTCAACGCGTCGGCGGAGCGGCGCATGCCGCGGCGGGACGGCGAGGTTTTTCTTTTCGGAACGGCCATGGACGTGAACTCCGGTCAATATCGCGACGTCGGTTTGAAGCCGGGCTTATAGAGGATGGTGCCGCCCAAGGCTAGGGGGTGAAATTACTTTGATTTTGTTAGGCAATCGTCGGCCTCCGGCGAGCGCGACGCGCGGGCGACGTAGAGGCCGGCAAGACGCCGTAATCCAGGGCCGGGCCGATGCGCGTCGCGCTCGGCCGGGTTGGGCAGCACCGCGGCGAGCAGCGCCGCCTGGTAACGCGACACATCGCGCGCCGATTTGCCAAAGGCATAGCGCGAGCCAGCCTCGACGCCGAATTCGCCGCCCGGGCCCCATTCGGCGATGTTCAAATAAATCTCCAGGATGCGCCGTTTCGACAGCACCAGGTCGATCCACAGCGCCAGTGGAATTTCCAGCGCCTTGCGGATGTAGCTGCGCTCCGTCCAGAGAAACAGGTTCTTCGCAACCTGCTGGGTGATGGTCGAGCCGCCGCGCATGTCTTCGAGGTCATCGGCCTCACTGATCGCCGTGCGAATCTCGGCGAAGTCGATGCCATGATGCGTGCAGAAGCGGCCATCCTCGGCGATGAGCACGGCAAGCACCAGCCGAGGCGAAGTGCCCGACAGCGGCACGTAGACGCGCTCGACCCGCTGCCCGGTAAGTTCGCGCCAGAGCATTACGGTCGAGACCGGCCGGCCGAAGGCATAAAACGGCGCCAGCAGATAGGGGCCGACCAAAAGCGTCAGAACGACGACGGCGAAAATTCGCAATGCCCGCCGCGTAATGGGCAGCCGCAGCACGTCATAGGCAAAGCTCAGTCTGTGTGCCCGGCGAGCCATTGTGCGGCGACCTTAGCCCAATCCGGCGCAATTTGCGGCGGTTGCGGCATTTTAAGTGCGCATGACCTTGCCCGAAAACCGGATTCCACTTTTCGGGATCATGCGCGAGGGCTAATGATGCGGCATGGACGCGAGTACCAACGATTTTGCGGCGAGGCTTGCGGCGGTGGCGGCCGAAACCGAAGCGATGCTCGCTACGCTGCTCGGCGACAACCCGGCCATCGGCGAAATCGCCCGGCCGCCCCGGCTCATCGCCGCGATGCGCTATGCAACGCTGGGTGGCGGCAAGCGCCTGCGGCCGTCCCTGCTGGTGGAATGCGCCACGCTGTTCGGCGCGGCCCGTGACGGCGCGCTGCTCGCCGGCTGCGCGCTCGAATGCGTGCATTGTTATTCGCTGGTGCATGACGACCTTCCGGCTATGGACGACGACGAGCTGCGCCGCGGCCGGCCGACCGTGCACAAGGCGTTCGATGAGGCGACGGCGATCCTCGCGGGCGACGCGCTGCTCACCTTTGCCTTCGAGTTGATGGCGCGGCCCGCAATGCATCCCGATGCCGGCTTGCGCATCGCGCTTGTTGCGGACCTGGCGCGCGCCGCCGGCCTCGGCGGCATGGCTGGCGGGCAGATGCTCGACCTCGAAGCGGAGGGGCGCTTCAAGGACAAGCCCGCGCTCGCCGAGAACGACATTGTCACCTTGCAGGCGATGAAGACGGGGGTGCTGCTGCGCTTTGCCTGCCGCGCCGGCGCGTTGCTTGGCCAAGCCGGCAGCAAGGCGATTGCCGATATCGACCGCTACGGCGCGGCAGTCGGGCTAGCTTTCCAGATCGCCGACGATCTGCTCGACGTCGAGGGCGACGCCGCCACCATCGGCAAGGCCGCCGGAAAAGACAAAGCCGCCGGCAAGGCGACGCTGGTTGCCGCCCTCGGCGTCCGCGGCGCCCGCGCCCACCTCGACGCATTGGTCGCCGAAGCCGAGGCCGCGCTGGCGCCGTTCGACGCGAAAGCCGATATATTGCGTGCCGCCGCGCGCTTTATCGCCGAACGGCGGACATGATGCCTCCAAGAAAGCCGCCCATGGCTCCGGACAAATCCCAACCAGCGCCCCGCGCGCCGCGAATCGTTCGTATTATTCTCGCGCGGCCGCGGCTGTTCATCGCCGCGGCCATCGCCGTCATCGTTCCCTTCATCGTTCCGGGTCAGTCGCTGACGACGCGGCTGCTGATTGGGTGGGATATCGGCGTCGTTTTTTATTTCGCCGCCGTGTCCCAGCTCCTCGCCATGGGCGGCGTTGAATACTTGCGCAAGCGCGCCGCGAGCGAAGACGAGGGCCGCATCGGCGTGCTGGTCCTCACCGCGCTCGCCTCACTCACCAGCCTCGGCGCGATCGTCGCGCTGCTCGGCGGCACGCAGGCAGGAGAGCGCGCGCCCATGCAGCTCGCTTTGGCGACCGTCACGATCTTGCTGTCGTGGGCGTTCATCCATGTCATTTTCGCCGTCCACTACGCCAACGAATATTACGGCGCCCAGCGCCGCAAGACGGAGGCGCTCGCGTTTCCCAAGGACGACGCGCCGGATTACTGGGACTTCCTCTATTTCTCGTTCGTCATCGGCATGACCTCGCAGGTGTCGGACGTGGCGGTGGCGTCGAAGCCGGTTCGCCGGACGGCGCTGGCGCATGGCATTGTCTCGTTCCTATTTAACGTCACCCTGCTGGCGCTGATCGTGAACATCGCGGCAAGCGTGATCCAGAAGGGCGGGCCATAGGCCGTGGATGCATCGGCGATCACCGCGACGATGCAGACGGTCGGCTTCATGCTCGCCGTGCTGGCCGCGGTTGCCGTCGCCGCCAGGCGGCTGAACGTCGCGCCGACGATTCTTCTGGTGGTTGCCGGTCTTGGCATCGCGCTGGTTCCGGGGCTGCCGCGGGTGACACTGGCGCCGGAAGTCGTGCTACTGGTCATCCTGCCGCCACTCATCTATTCGGCCGGCGTCGCCATGAGCTGGCGCGATTTCCGCTTCAATCTGCGGCCGATCGCGCTGCTCGCCTTCGGCTGCGTTATTTTCACGACCTGCGCGGTGGCGGTCGCCGTGCATTACCTGCTGAAATTCGACTGGGCGGTGGGCTTCCTGCTTGGCGCTATTATTTCGCCGACCGACGTGGTGGCGCCGCTCGCCATCGCGCGCAAGCTCGGCCTGCCGCGGCGCATTGTTGTCGTTCTGGAGGGCGAGGGCCTCGCCAATGACGCGACCGCCCTCGTTCTTTACCGCTTTGCCGTCGTCGCCGTGAGCACGGGAGCGTTTTCCCTCGGCCAAGCGGCCGGCGAATTCGTGCTGATCGTGGTCGGCGAGGTCATCTACGGCCTTGCCGTCGGCTGGCTATCCTTGCGCCTGCGGCAATGGTCGCACGAGCCGCGCGTCGAGATCACGCTGTCGCTGCTGACGCCTTTCCTCGCTTTCTGGGTTCCCCATCATCTCGGCGGCTCCGGCGTGCTCGCCACTGTCGCCTGCGGACTCTACGTGAGCTGGAACGGGCCGCTGCTCATCCCGCCGGCGACGCGGCTGCAGGGAATTTTCTTCTGGGATTTAATCGTCTATCTGGTCGAGGGGCTGGTGTTCCTGCTCACCGGGTTGCAGGCGCGCATCCTGGTCGAGGGAACGCACATCTTCTCGATCCACGACTTGATGGTGGCGACCGCGTGGGCGACGCTGATCGTCGTCGTCGCGCGCTATGTCTGGGTCTTTCCGGCGACCTACATCCCGCGCTGGATTCCGGCCGTCGCCAGGCGCGACCCGCCGCCGCGTTGGCAAACGCCGTTTTTTATCGCCTTTACCGGCATGCGCGGCGTCGATTCACTCGCCGTGGCGCTCGCCATTCCCTACGCGCTCGACAGCGGCGCGCCGTTCCCGCACCGCGATCTGATCCTGTTCATCACCTTCGGCGTCATCATCGTGACGCTGGTCGGACAAGGGCTGCTGCTGCCGGCGATCATGCGCTGGCTCGGCCTCACCGATATCGGCAGGGTCGAGCGCGAAGAAGAAAAACAGGCCGAACTCGTGGCCCGCGTGGCGACACTCGACGCGGTCGACAAACGCTTTGAAAAAATCGTCGCGGAACGCAATCTGCCGGAGGATGGCACCGAGCATATTCGCACGCGCAATGCGAGCCGCAAGCAGATCCTGCCCAAGGATCTCGCCGACGCCCTCAAGCAGACGCGGATCACCGCCGGGGTGAAGAAAGACCTGATCGACGCCGAGCGCGCCTATATTTTTCAATTGTTGCGCGACGGCAAGATCACCGACGAGGCGCGCCGCCGCATCGAATACGAACTCGATCTGGAAGAGGCAAGCCTCGCCAATCGCGGCCAGGACGGCGGCGGGTGGATATAAGCCCGGTCATGACGGCAGCCGACGATTTCTATGAGACCTTGCCGGTCTTCAGCGACTTCACGCAAGTCATGGACGATGCAAGGTTTCGGCCGTTGCCCGACGGCTGGTTGGTCGGCGTCGCCGACGTGGTGCAATCGACCAAGGCTATCGAACAGAACCGCTACAAGGCGGTGAACATGGCCGGCGCCGCGGTGATCGTGTCGATCACCAATGCGCTCACCGGCCGCGACTTCCCCTTCGTCTTCGGCGGCGACGGCGCGAGTTTCGCCGTCGCGACCGGCGATGCTGATCTGGCCCGGCAGGCGCTCGCCGAACCCGCGACCTGGGTCCAGGAGGACCTCGACCTTGCCTTGCGCATCGGCATGATTTCGGTGGCCGATATCCGCGCCCAGGGCCATGACGTGCGCGTCGCCCGCTACGCGCCTTCGCAGAATATTTCCATCACCATGTTTTCCGGTGGCGGGCTGGCTTTCGCCGACGCGGCGATGAAGCGCGGCGAAATCGCCGTGCCCAAGGCCCCTCCCGGCGCGCATCCCGATCTGACCGGGCTGTCCTGCCGCTACGAGTTGATCCCCTCGCAGCGCTGGCTGGTCCTTTCGCTCTTCGTCACACCCGGCCCGCACGCAAACCCGGACAATTTCCGCGCCGCGGTCAAGGCCGTGACCGATATCGTCGAGAAGACGCCGAAGCCCTCGCGCCCGCTGCCCGGCAAGGGACTGCAGCTGAAATGGCCGCCGCCGGGCTGCGATCTGGAAGCGCGCGCGTCGCGGCGCGCCGGCGAGTTGGTTGCCGCGCGCAAGATCAAGGTGCTGGCGCTGACGTTCATCCATTTTCTCATCATGCATTTCCGCCTGCGCGTCGACCGCTTCGTTCCCGACAAATATGAGCGCGAGCTGATCGAGAATTCCGACTTCCGCAAGTTCGACGATTGCCTGCGCATGGTGCTCGATTGCACGCCGCAGCTGGCGGACGAGGTCGAGCGGTATTTGCAGGCGGCGGCCGCCGATGGCGTGGTGCGCTACGGCACACACAAGCAGAACGCATCGATGATGACCTGCTTTGCGCCGCACCCGGCCAACCCGAACCACATGCATTTCATCGACGGCGCCGATGGCGGCTATGCGACCGCGGCGACGATGTTGAAAGAAACATATTTTGTCATGCCCGCGAAAGCGGGCATCCAGTAATCACTGCGCTGTCGGTGTATACTGGTTCCCCGTTTGCGCGGGGACGCCATCTGAGGTCTATTCCGCCGCTCTTTGCCCGTGGCCGAAGCGGCGCTCGATGTAATCGGCGACCATCTGCTTGAAGTCGGCGGTGAGCGTCGGCCCGCGCAACGTCGCCACCTTCTTGCCGTCAACGAACACCGGCGCCGTCGGCTGCTCGCCGGTGCCGGGCAGCGAGATGCCGATGTCGGCGTGTTTCGACTCGCCCGGGCCGTTGACGATGCAGCCCATCACCGCGACGGTGAGCGTCTCGACGGCCGGATAGCGCGCCTTCCAAGCCGGCATCGAGTCGCGGATGAAGTCCTGGATGTCGGACGCAAGTTCCTGGAACGTGGTCGAAGTGGTGCGGCCGCAGCCGGGACAGGCGGCGACCAGCGGCACGAAAGTGCGCAGGCCCATGGTCTGCAGCAGCTCCTGCGCCACCTGCACTTCCAAAGTTCTGTCGCCGGCAGGCTCCGGCGTCAGCGACACGCGGATGGTGTCGCCGATGCCCTGTTGCAGCAGCACGCCCATGGCGGCGGAGGAGGCAACGATGCCCTTGGAGCCCATGCCGGCCTCGGTGAGGCCGAGATGCAGCGCATAATCGGAGCGGCGGGCAAGCTCGCGATATACCGCGATCAGATCCTGCACGGCGGAGACCTTGGCCGAGAGGATGATGCGGTTCTTCGCCAAACCGATCTCCTCGGCGCGCGCGGCAGACAGCAGCGCCGACTGCACCATGGCCTCGTGCGTCACCTCGCGCGCGTCGCGTGGATTTTCTGATTTCGAATTCTCGTCCATCAGCCGCGTCAACAATTCCTGGTCGAGCGAGCCCCAGTTGACGCCGATGCGCACCGGCTTGTTGTGTTTGATCGCCATTTCCACGATCTGGGTGAATTGCGGGTCGCGCTTGTTCTTGAAGCCGACATTGCCGGGATTGATGCGGTATTTGTCGAGCGCCTCGGCGCATCCGGGATAGCCGGTGAGCAGCGTGTGGCCGTTGTAGTGAAAGTCGCCGACGATGGGCGCGGCAACGCCAAGCTGCGTTACGCGATCCTTGATCTTGGGCACCGCTTCCGCCGCCTCGTCGCGGTCGACGGTAATGCGCACGAGTTCCGAGCCCGCCAGCGCCAGCGCCGCCACCTGCCGCGCCGTAGCTTCGACATCGGCGGTATCGGTATTGGTCATCGATTGCACGACGATCGGACTGCCGCCGCCGACGATGACGCCGCCGACGTCAACCGCAATCGTTGTGTGACGATCCTGCGCGCCTGTGCTCATTGGCATGCTGTTCCGGGCAACGGGGTGCCAGACTTATTATAGGCGGTCAATGCGGCCGGTTCACCAGGATCAGGCCGGCGGCGACCAGCGCGACGGATACGATAAAAGCGCCGTTGAGCGGCTCGCCGAGAAGCAGATGGCCCGCTGCAACACCGCATAATGGTGACAGGAATGTGAAGGCCGACAGCCGGCTGGCTGAATAGCGCGCGACCAGCGCGAACCGGATGACGAAGGTGACGCTCACCACCCATAAGGTCTGATAGGCGAGCGCGGTGAGCGCCGGCCATGACGGCACCTTGTCCATGTGCTCGCCGAACAGCGGAATGCAGATCGCCAGCACCGGCGCCGAGACCACGAGCTGGTAGAGCATCACCTTTTCCGCCGAGATGCGATTGAGCGAACTCGCCTTGATCACCAGCGTGGTCGCCGCCCAGAGCACGGCGCCGCCGACGACCAGCAGGTCGCCGAGCGCCTGGCGCGGATCGGCCGCGGGCGTCGGCACGCCGAAGGCGAGCACAAGGCCGGAAAACGACAGCGCGAGGCCGGTCCATTGCCACCAGTGGAAGCGGTCGGCGGGCAGAAAGATGCGTGAGCCGATGACGACTACGAAGGGCGCAAGATAGAGAAACAGCACCGCGCGGCTCGCCGTGGTGTAGACGAGGCCCTGATAGAGGAAAACGAACTCGAAGCCGAACAGCGCGCCGGCGGCAAGGCCGGCGACGAGCGTACCGTCACGCGCGAGGAGCCTCTGGCCGCGAGCCTTGGCCCAGGCGGACACGATCAGCGCCGCAACGACGGAACGGATCGCGGCCTGCGTCATCGGCGGGATGTCGTGGATGGCGAATTTGGCCGCCACCTGGTTGAAGCCCCAGGACAGGCAGAGCATGACCATCACCGCCGTCGCGAAGGCGTCGAGCGGGCGCGTGACGTGATGACGAGACGTGGCGGGAGAGGACACTGAAAGATTTCCGGCGAGGCAGGAGTTCTAGCGCGAAGCAATCTATCTGTCATGGCCGGGCTCGACCCGGCCGTCTCGCTTAGGGACGCACTTCCTTCACAAGCGACATCACCTGGCCAAGCCTGGTGATGACAACCGAAAGGATCGCGACGACTACGCCGCCTTGCAGTTGACGCAGATGCCGAAAATTTCGATCACCGGAGTCTTCGGCGTGAAGTCGGCGGCGCGCGAGGCGCTTTTGATCGTCTCGGCGACGGCCGCGGAGGCCGCTTCGCCCACGGCGCCGCATTTCTCGCAAATCAGGAACACCACTGGATCGCCGCTGTCGTGATTATGCACGCAGGCAATGAAGGCGTTGCGGCTTTCGATACGATGCACGAGACTCTGCTCGCGCAGGAAATCGAGCGCGCGATAAATTGTGATCGGCGCCGGGCGGCTCCCGTGCGCCGCGAGCCGGTCGATCAACTCATAGGCGCCGAGCGGGGCGTGGCTCGCCAAGAGCGCCTCCAGCACGCGGTGGCGGATCGGCGTCAGCCGCTCTTTGTTCGTGGCGCAGATCGCCTCGGCGCGCGCGATGGCGTCGCTCGAGCAGAGATCGTGGTCGTGACCGGGCGGCGGAAATACCGCCCGCGAGGATGCTTTCTTGGCCACGCGATGATCCGCCTTCATGCGCCAATGTAGCCTGTGACAAGGCAATCAAGAAAAGGTGAGACGGCTGCAAGCACGACCATTATATATATTGCACCGCAATATATATAAGAGCACGTTTGCACGCCGCCCCGACCGGCATTTCGAGGCCGCAGAGGCCACCAATAAAGAGGATCTCTTATGCTCAAAGGCAAGACTGCGCTGGTCACCGGCTCCACCTCAGGCATCGGCCTCGCCACCGCGCGCGCCCTGGCCAAGGACGGCGCCAACATCATGCTCAACGGCTTCGGCGACGAGGCGGCGATCGAAAAGGAGCGCGCGGGCCTGGAGAAGGAATTCGGCATCAAGGCGCTCTATTTGCCGGCCGACATGAGCAAGCCGGCCGAGATCGCGGAGTTGATCGCAACCACCGAGAAGAGCTTCGGCGCGCTTGATGTGCTGGTGAACAATGCCGGCATCCAGTTCGTCGCCAATATCGAGAATTTCCCCATCGAGAAATGGGACGCGGTAATCGCCATCAATCTGTCGTCCTCGTTCCACACTATCCGCGCCGCGGTGCCGGGCATGAAGAAGCGCAAATGGGGCCGCATCATCAATATCGCCTCGGCGCACGGCCTGGTCGCCAGCGTACAGAAGGTAGCCTATGTGTCGGCCAAGCACGGCCTCGTCGGTATGACCAAGGTGGTGGCGATGGAGACGGCGAATAATGGCATCACCTGCAACGCCATCTGCCCCGGCTGGGTACTGACGCAGCTGGTGCAGCAGCAGATCGACGCGCGCGCCAAGGCTTCGGGCAAGCCGGTGCGCGACGAGGAGATCGCGCTACTGTCGGAAAAGCAGCCGATGCATCAGTTCACCAAGCCGGAGTCGATCGGCGCGCTCGCCGTGTTCCTGGCGAGCGACGCCGCCGCCACCATCACCGGCTCGGCTTATTCGATCGACGGTGGCTGGACCGCGCAGTGATCGAATTTCTCTCCCGCGCGTTTGGCGGCGACAAGGGCGGCAAGAAACCGGAAAAGCCGCAAGGCAAGAAGCCGGTTAATCTGGCGCTGCAAGGCGGCGGCGCGCACGGCGCCTTCACCTGGGGCGTGCTCGATCATCTGCTCGAAGAGGGGCGGCTGACGGTGGAAGGCATCTCCGGCACGTCGGCCGGCGCGGTTAACGCGGTCATGCTCGCCGACGGCTTGAAGCGCGGCGGTCCGGACGAGGCGCGCAAGCGGCTCGCCGATTTCTGGCGTGCGGCAAGCCTCGGCGGCGACCTGCCACCCTTGCAGCGCGCGGTGACCGACCGGCTGTTCTCGCTGCTGCCGAACCAGGATTCGCCGAGCTTAGACTGGCTCCATGCCTGGTCGAAATATCTTTCGCCCTACGACGTCAACCCGCTCAACATCAACCCGCTCAAGGACATGATCGAGCGCTTCGTCGATTTCGATGGGCTTCGCGCCGACAACCGCGTGATCTACATCGCCGCCACCAATGTGCAGACCGGGCGCCTGCACATTTTCCCGCGCGAAAAAATTTCCGCCGAGGTGGTGATGGCCTCGGCCTGCCTGCCGGCCGTCTTCCGCGCCGTGGAAATCGACGGCACCGCCTATTGGGACGGCGGCTATCTCGGCAATCCGGTGCTCTATCCGTTTTTCCGCTCGACCAACACCGAGGACGTGCTGATCGTGCAGATCAACCCACTGGTACGCAAGAAGATCCCAACCTCGACGCGCGAGATCCTCGGCCGCATTAACGAGATCACCTTCAACTCCTCGCTGCTCGCCGAATTGCGCGCCATCGAATTCGTCAACCGGCTGATCGAGCAGGGCCGCGTACCGCACGGCACGGGGCCGAACGAGTACCGGCAGATCAAGGTGCACCGCATCGTGCTCGAAGGCCTGGGCGAGCGCTTCTCCTCGGCCACCAAGCTGCGGAACGACTACAAGTCGTTCGAATTGCTGCGCAAGCTCGGCCATCGCTCGGCGCGGCGCTTTCTCGACGCGCATTACGACGATATCGGCGTGCGCTCGAGCATCGATCTGAAAGCCGAGGTGTATTCGGAGTGGGGGTGACGCAATTCGTCTTGCGGCCTCTCCCTTGTCATGGCCGGGCCTGTCCCGGCCATCCCGATTCACGAAGCATTGCCCTGCGTCCCCGAGCGGGGTCACCGGGGCAAGCCCGCTGACGATAAATTTGTTAGACTTTTGCCATGCCGCTTCTCACCGCGGAAATCGGCTCGACGCTGCTGCAGATCGAGGTCGCCGACATCACCACGCGTGACGTTGACGCCATTGTCAACGCCGCCAATCGCGCATTGCTTGGAGGCGGCGGCGTAGACGGCGCCATTCACCGCGCCGCCGGTCCCGGATTGCTGGAGGAATGCCGCGCGCTCGGCGGCTGCGCCACCGGCAGCGCTAAGATCACCGGCGGACATAAGCTAAAAGCACGGCATGTCATCCACGCGGTCGGGCCGGTGTGGAACGGCGGGACGGCGAACGAGGAGGCCATGCTCGCCGGCTGCTATCGCACGGCGCTCGATTTAGCCGCCACGCACGGTCTGGCATCGCTCGCCTATCCGGCGATATCGACCGGCATCTATCGCTTTCCCGCCGAACTGGCCGCGCGCATCGCGGTGGGCACCGTGGCCTCGGAAATTGCCGCCAAGCCGCGCGGCATTACGCGCGTGGTGTTTTGCTGCTTCGCGCCGGAGAGCGCAGAGCATCACAAGGAGGCGTTTGCGGAGTTGGGGCTCGCCTAAACCTGCGGAGCCACGTCCAGCCGCATGATCCAATTCTCCAGCCCCGCCTTCGCCGCCGGGTAAATCTTCAATACGTTCGGATCGTGCCCGGGCACGATGTGATGCCGCGAGGAGGCAAGCCTCTGGATCGTCTTGTAGCCCTCGAGCGTGCCGGCGACCGAATAGGTGATCGGGAACACTCGGCCCTCGTCGATGTGTGAAAAAAGATGGATGCAGTCGGAGGCGACGACGACGGTGCCGCGCTTGGTCTTCACCTCGACGCATTGCAGCCCTTTGGAATGGCCGCCGATCTTGTGCACAGTGATGCCGGGCGCGAGCTGCTCGGAGCCATCGTGAAATTCGCAGCGATAGGCGTAGACCTTGCGCACCATCGCGTGCACGTCGGCTTCGCTGAACGGGATGCGCAGCATCTGGTGGCACATGCAGCGCCCGGTGGCATATTCCATCTCGGTGTCCTGGATATGATATCGCGCCTTGGGGAACAGGTCATAATTGCCCGCATGGTCCCAGTGCATGTGGGTGGCGATGACGTTTTCCACCTTGTCGGGCTCGACGCCGAGCGCTTTCAGCCCCTCACCCACCGGATGCGTGATCTTGCGGCCGCGCTCCTTCGCCGCCGTCTCGTCGAAGCCGGTGTCGACGACGAAGGTGCCGTGCGCGCCCTTGATCACCCAGATGTAATAGGCGATCGAGGTCATCTCGTCGTGCGGATCGCCGAAGATGTAATTTTCCGAACGCTTGCGCGCATGTGTGCCGTAGCAGATCGCATAGACCTCGTGGATATCGTCGCTCATGGTTTTTCTCCGCCTATGGTGACGCCGGCGTGGCGCTCGATCATCTGCACGATGACGGTGAAGTCGCTGTCGCCGCCGAACTCGGAATTTGTCGTTTCCCATTGATCGAGCACGGCGCTCATCACCTGGTCGGGCGTGCCGAGATTGCGCGCCTCCTCGGCGCAGAGCCGCACGTCTTTGAGCATCAGCCCGGTGGTGAAGCCGTAGTTGAAGCTGCGCGGCAGGATCGATTGCGGAAATTTCTGATCGGACGCCGTGCTGCGCCCGGAACCGGCATTGATCACGTCAATCATCACCTTCGGCATCGAGACCGGCCTTGACGCCCATCGCCACCGCTTCCGACGTCGCCGCCATGGCGGTGGCCGAGAGGAAGTTATTGGCGAGCTTCATGGTCTGCGCCATGCCGGGCTTGTGGCCGATGACGAACACGCGGCCGAATACCGCGAGCGCGTCCTTCACCACATCGATGTCGGTCGGCGGCCCGGACACCATGACCGCGAGCGTTCCCTTTTTGGCGCCGCCGACACCGCCCGACACCGGTGAATCGATCTGCACGATGTTCTTTCTTCGCCAGCTCGGCGCAAATCTCGGCGGCGACGCGTGCGCCGGTGGTGGAGAGATCGACGAAGCGTTTGATCTCTTTTGCCTTCGATGACGCCGCCCTCGCCGAGCGCCACCTTCTGCGAGATCGCGAGCGACGGCAGGCTCGCCATCACCGTCTCCACCCGGTCGGCAACGTCCGCCGGCGAAGAGGCAAGCTGCGCGCCCAGCGCTACCAGCGGCGCCGCCGCGTCGTTGCGCGTGTCGTAGACGACGAGCTTGTGGCCGGCCTCGATCAGCCGTCGCGCCATCGGCTGGCCCATGTTGCCCAGCCCGATAAAACCAATGTCCATTTCGTTTCCGTCCCTTCGATTTTTTTTCGCTTCGACTTTGCCCGACGCGCACTCGCGCGTCATCCGCCCGCCGCGCATAGCCAAATGGCCTATTGCCCGTACTATAAGCTAGCTTATAATAAGGTGCTCTAGAGGTTTGGAACCATGATGATACTCACGCTGGAGCGTGAAATCGCCTTTACAATCACTGACGTAGCCAGAATGCTGAAGACGCTCGCCGACCAGCGCGCGCGCCAATACGGCATGACCCGGGCGCAATGGGCGGTGCTGTTCCGCCTCGACCGCTCCGAGGGCCTCAAGCAGTCGGAGCTCGCCGAAATCCTCGACCTGCAGCCGATCACGCTGACCCGCCTGCTTGACCGGCTGGCGGAGAACGGGCTGATCGAACGCCGCGCCGATCCGAACGATCGCCGCGCCAACCGCTTGTTCCTCACGCCGACGGCGCGCCCGCTGCTCGAACGGCTCACCGAACTGGGCGGCGACATGATGAAGACCGTACTCGACGGCCTTGGTGCGAAAGAGCTCGAGCGGCTGCTGCGCGATCTCGAGCTGATGCGCGAGAACCTGCGCGGCGCCATCGTCCGCAATCACCCGCAATCGCAAGCCGCCAACGGTTGACCGCTCATGAGTGACAAGGCTTTGAAAATCGTTCCCGCGCCGGACGCCAAGACCGCGCCGGACGGCGCACCCGCCGCGGCTGGCGACGCCGGACGAGACGTCACGGCTCGCGGGACTGTGGCGCCGGCGCAAGCGCATGATCCTGCTGGTCGTGCTGCCGGGCCTCGCCGTGCTGATTGGCGCCGGCATCTATCATTTCCGGCGGCCGCTACATCTCCACCGACAATGCCTATGTCGGCGCACAGAAGGTGCTCATCACCCCGGACGTGTCCGACAAGATCATCCATGTCGCCGTCATCGAAGGCCAGCACGTCAAGCCCGGCGATGAACTGTTCACCATGGATTTCGTCCCCTATCGCCTCGCGCTCGATTCGGCGAAGGGCAAGCTCGACGCCGCGCGCAGCGATTACGACAAGCTGAAATCCAATCTGACCTCGCTCAACACGCTGGTCGGCCTGGCGCAGAAAAACGTCGAGTTCAAGCAACGCGATGTCGACCGCAAGCTGGCGCTGGTGAAGTCACAGTCGGGCTCACAGGCCGATGTGGATACCGCCGGAGCGGCCCTGGTGACGGCGAAATTGCAGGCGCAGTTCAGCCAGCAGCAGCGCGACACCGCGCTCAACCAGTTGCTCGGCAATCCCGACCTGCCGCTCGCCGAGTTTCCCGAATACGCGCAGGCGAAAGCCGCGCTCGATAATGCCCAACGCGACCTCGACCACACCATCGTGCGCGCGCCGATCTCCGGCATCGCCACGCAGGTGGACAAGATCCAGGTCGGCCGTTACGTCGCCGCCGGCACGCCGGTGTTCTCGATCATCGACGATCAGGCGCCCTTGGGTGGACGCCAACCCGAAGGAAACCGACATCACCTATCTGCGCATCGGACAGCCGGCGACCCTCGACGTCGACTCATTCCCCGACCACACCTTCAAGGGTCATGTGATCGCGGTCAGCCCCGGCACCGGCGCGCAATTCTCGATCCTGCCGCCGCAGAACGCCACCGGCAACTGGGTCAAGGTGGTGCAGCGCGTGCCTGTGCGCATTGCTTTCGACAAGGACGAGGACACGCGTCTATTGCGCGCCGGCATGAGTGTCGTCGTCGAAATCGACACCGGGCACAGTCGGCTGCCGCCTTCCTGTCGTCGACGATAGAGCCGGGCAAGCAGTAAGCCGCGATGAGCCCGCGCTTCGCAGGAATGTCGCCCAAGGTTCTGCGCATGCTGGTCACGGTGTGCGCGATGACCGCGACCATCATGCAGGCGCTCGACACCACGATTGCCAACGTGGCGCTGCCTTATATGCAGGGCTCGCTGTCGGCCTCGCTCGACCAGATCAACTGGGTGCTCACCTCCTATATCGTCGCCGCCGCCATCATGACCGCGCCGATCGGCTGGCTCGCCGACCGCTTCGGCCGCAAGAAGCTGTTCATCGTCTGCGTCGCCGGTTTCACCGTCGCCTCGTTCCTCTGCGCGCTGGCGCAGAACATCGAGGAAATGGTGCTGTTCCGCCTGCTCCAGGGCATGGCTGGAGCTGCGCTGGTGCCGCTGTCGCAATCGACCCTGCTCGACAGCTACACGGTCGAAGAGCGCGGTTCGGCCATGGCGGTGTGGGGCATCGGCGTGATGCTGGGGCCGATCATGGGCCCGACGCTCGGCGCCTGGCTCACCGACAATTATTCCTGGCACTGGGTGTTCCTCATCAACCTGCCGATCGGCGTGCTCACCGTCACCGGCATGCTGCTGTTCATGGAGGAGACGCCGCGCCACGAGCATCTGCGCTTCGACTGGTTCGGCTTTTTCGCGCTCGCCGTCGGCATCGGCTCGCTGCAACTGATGCTCGACCGCGGCGAACAGGTCGGCTGGTTCGGCGCCGAGGAGATCTGGATCGAGACGATCGTTTCGATCGTCGGCTTTTACTATTTCTTCGCCCATTCGCTGACCACGCCGGAGCCGTTCGTGCGCTTCGATCTGTTCAAGGACCGCAATTTCATCAGCGGTTGCGTGTTCATGGTGGTGATCGGCGTGGTGCTGTTCGGCACCATGGCGCTGGTGACGCCGTTCATGCAGAACCTGCTCGGCTATCCGATCCAGACCGCCGGCTTCCTGCTCGGCTCGCGCGGCGTCGGCACGCTGCTGACCATGATCGTGGCGCCGCGGCTGATGAAGCTTTTTGAAACGCGCTACCTCATCTTGATCGGCCTGCTGCTCACCGGCGGCACGCTCTACGAAATGACCGGTTTCAACTTCGACACGTCGCAGCGCACGATCGTCATTCTCAGTGTCATCCAGGGCGTCGGCCTCGGCCTGTTGTTCGTGCCGATCACCACGGCGGCGTTTCTCACGCTCCCCGGCCACCTGCGCAACAGCGGCACCTCGATCCTGACGCTGGTGCGCAACATCGGCTCCTCGGTCGGCATCTCCATGGTCATCGCCAATCTGACCGACAAGACGATCTACATGCATGAGCGGACTCGGCGAGGATGTGACGCCGTTCAACAACGCGCTGCAGACGCCGGACGTCAGCGGCATCCTCAACATCTACACCGAGACCGGCCGCGCGCTGCTCGATATGCTCGTCACTCAGCAGGCGGCGATGATCGCCTATCTCAACGACTACAAGTTCCTGATGCTGCTGACGCTTCGGCATGATGCCGCTGGTGATGATCATCTCCACCGCGCGCAAGGCGCCAAGCGAAGCCGAGATCGAGGAAGCCGCGGTGCTCGAATAGCGCCGCCGCTAGAGCGCGTTCGTCGTTTTCCGATTGAAGTGGGATTCCCAATTCAGGCGAATAATGCGAGTCGTCTGTCGTGAGAGCGATGGAGGCAGCATATGGCCCGACCTTACAGTCAGGATTTGCGTGACCGTGTGATCGATGCGGCCTTGGCGGGAGCCCCGGCGCGGCAGTCGGCAGTCACAAAGGGCGCGGCGTGCGCGCCGCCATCGAGGCGACCGGAGCCGCGCTCCTCTACCTGTCGCCCTACAGCCCCGACTTCAACCCGATCGAGAACGCCTTCTCCAAGCTCAAGGCGCTGCTGCGCAAAGCTGCCGAGCGAACTGCCGACGCCCTCTGGGACAAAATCGGCACCCTCATCCCGGCCTTCACGCCAACCGAATGCGCTAACTTCTTCGCCGCCACAGGATATGAGCCGGATTAATGCGAAATCCGCTCTAGTTGCCGCCGAATTCCTTCCTGATCATGTCGCTATGCTCGCCTAGCGACGGGATCGCGCCGTAATGCGCGCTCATTGCCCGCCCAGCGTGCCGGCGGCGCCGGCACCGACGCCGGGCCGGTCGGCGTATCGACGGTGAGGCGCCGCAGATGCGGATGCGTGACAGCAGCGCGCTGTCGTTGACACGGGCGAACGCGATATCGGCGCTGGCGAGCATCTTCATGAGCGGTTCGACGTCGTATCGGGCGAACACCGCGGCGACCGTTGCGTCGGTTTCGCCGCGATGCTGCTGCCGCGCCGGCACGGTGGCGAATTTCTCGGCTGTGCCGAGAGACGCGTCGCCCAGCACCTTGTCGGCGAGCACCCGCCATTCGCGATCGTTCTGGATCGAGATCAGAATATCGGCGCCGTCGCGGGTCTTGAACACGCCGTAGGGTGCGATGGTCGGGTGCGCAAGGCCGATGCGCTGGAACGGCCTGCCCCACTCCTGGTTCAGACAGCGGAATGGTCATCCATTCGGCCATGGCGTCGAACATCGAGATGGAGATTTCGGCACCCTCGCCGGTGCGGCCGCGCACGAGCAGCGCTTCGAGAATGGCCTCGTAAGCTTCGAGTCCTGCGGCAATATCGACGATCGAGACGCCCACGCGGGCCGGCGCCTCCGGCCCGCCGGTGACCGAGGAGACGCCCGATTCGGCCTGGATCAAGAGGTCGTAGGCCTTGCGCTGCGCGTAAGGGCCGCTTTCGCCGTAGCCGGAGATCGCGCAGCAGATGAGCCGAGGATAGTCCTGGCGCAGCCGCTTGAAGGCAAAGCCGAGCTTGGCGAGCGCGCCGGGTTTGAGGTTCTGCACGAACACATCGGCCTTGGCGACCACGGCTTCGAGCAGCGCCTTGTCGTCCGGCTTGGTGAGATCGAGCACCACCGACTGCTTGCCGCGATTGAGCCAGACGAAATGCGCGCTCTCGCCGTGCACGATGAAGTCGTAGCCGCGGGCGAAATCGCCCTCCGGCCGCTCGACCTTGATGACGCGCGCACCGGCATCGGCCAGCCGGCAGGTGCATTGCGGCGCCGCCACGGCCTGTTCGATGGAGACGACGAGGAGGCCTTCGAGAGGAAGAGGCATTAATACGACCGCGGCAGGCCGAGCACGTGCTCGGCCAGGTAAGACAGGATCATGTTGGTGGAGATCGGCGCCACCTGGTAAAGCCGCGTCTCGCGGAACTTGCGCTCGACGTCGTATTCCTCGGCGAAGCCGAAGCCGCCATGCGTCTGCACGCACATGTCGGCGGCGAACCAGGAGGCGTCGGCGGCCAGCAGCTTGGCCATGTTCGCCTCCGGGCCGATGTCGACGCCCGCTTCGTATTTGCGCGCCGCTTCATGCACCATCAGTTCGGCCGCGCGCATCTGCGCGTAAGCGCGCGCGATGGGGAACTGCACGCCCTGGTTCTGCCCGATCGGGCGGCCGAACAGCACGCGCTCCTTGGCGTAATTCGTCGCTTTGTCGATGAACCATTTGCAGTCGCCGATGCATTCCGCCGCAATCAAAATACGCTCGGCGTTCATGCCGGACAAAATATAGCGGAAGCCCTGGCCCTCCTCGCCGATCAGGTTTTCCGCCGGCACGCGCAGGTCGTCGAAGAACACTTCCGTGGTGGCGTGGTTCATCATGGTGCGGATCGGATTGATGCTGATGCCCGTCCCTTGCGCGAGCCGCATGTCGACGATGAACACCGAGAGGCCATCAGTACGCCTTTTTACCTCTTCCTTCGGCGTGGTGCGAGCGAGCAACAACATCAGATCGGAATATTCCGCGCGCGACGTCCACAGCTTTTGCCCGTTGATGACGTAACCCGAATTTCCCTCGCACCGCGCCGTGGTGCGCAAGGAGAGCGTATCGGTGCCGGAGGTCGGCTCCGTCACGCCAAAAGCCTGCAAGCGCAATTCGCCGCTGGCAATCTTCGGCAGATAATTCTGCTTCTGCTCCGCTGAGCCGTGCCGCAGGATCGTGCCCATGGTGTACATCTGCGCATGGCAGGCGCCGCCGTTGCAGCCCGACGCATGCACCTCTTCGAGGATCGCCGCGGCGGCGCTCAAGCCCAGCCCGCTGCCGCCGTAGTCTTCCGGGATCAACGCGGCGAGATAGCCGGCCTCGGTGAGCGCCGCGACGAAATCGCTCGGGTAGGCGCGCTCGCGGTCGAGCGCGCGCCAGTATTCGCCCGGGAATTTCGCGCAGAGCGCGCGCACACCATCGCGGATGTCGGCGAAGTCCTGCTTTTCCTCGGCGCGCTTGCTCATATTCTCACGTTTTCACTTCGGCGCGGCCATTGTTGATCGCGATCACATCGCGCTCGATGACCCGGGCGCGGAAGCTTACCACGGGACCATCGCGCCATAGTTCGGTGCGGATGGTCTCGCCCGGATAGACCGGCGCGGAAAATCGACCTTTCATTGCGGTAATTTTCAAAGGATCATAGCCGCAAAGGCTTTTCAGAATGGCGTGGCCAGCGATGCCAAACGTGGCAAGGCCATGCAAAATCGGCCGCGGGAAACCCGCCGCCTTGGCGAAATCCGGCTCCGCGTGCAGCGGATTGACGTCGCCGGAGAGCCGATAGATCAGCGCCATTTCCGGCCGAGTGGCGAGATCGCAGACTATATCCGGCGCGCGCTCGGGCAGCGGGTGCGGGGCAGGTGCCTCGCGCGGCGGCCCGGCGAAGCCTCCATCGCCGCGGCAGAACGCCGTCTGCGACAGCGTCGCAATGGGTTCACCGCTCACCTTGTCGGTGATTTGGCGCTCGGCATAGACCAGCGCGCCCTTGCCCTCGCCCTTGTCAATGACTTCAACGATGCGCGTCTTGCCGACGACGACGCCTTCGGTCGCCACTGGCCGGTGCAGCACCAAGCCTTGCTCGCCATGCACCACCTTGGTCCAGTTCACCCCACTGTCCGGATTGCGCAGCCAGGTGGGCGTGTAGCCCAACACCAGCGCCATCGTCGGCACTGCTTTCAGGTTCTTCTCGTACACGAAAGCGAGTTCATCCTCGTTCATCGGGTCGTAGCCGAGGCCGAGACCGAGCGCGTAGAGGATGCAGTCCTTCGCCCCGTAGCGGTGTTCGACTTCGGGAATTTTCAGGCTTTTTAGTTTTTCGTAGACGATCGCCATCGTTCAGATGGGGTCCCAGGAGAACACACCGCCGGAGCGCTCGAGCGGCGTCAGCGAGGGGCCGAAAACGCCTTTGAGTTGCTCGGCGATTTTTTCTGGCGTCCAGCCGTCGGAGCGGTGGATGACGCGGATCGGCCGCGGCTGGTTGAATAGGAAGATCTCGTTGTTGCGCACGGCAAAGATCTGCCCGCTGATCCCCTCCGCCGCGTCGGACCCAAGATAAACGGCAACCGGCGCGATCTTCTCCGGCGTCATCTGCGCCAGCCGTTCGATGCGCTGCTTTTCCGCTTCGGTCTGCGCCGGGATCGATTCGATCATACGCGTCCAGGCGAACGGCGCGATGCAGTTCGAGCGCGCGCTGAAGCGCGCCATGTCGAGGGCGATGCCGCGCGACAGACCCATAATGCCGAGCTTCGCCGCCGCGTAATTCGCCTGGCCGAAATTGCCGATGAGGCCGGACGTCGAGGTCATATGGATATAGCTGCCGGACTTCTGTTCGCGGAAATGGTCGGCGACGGCGCGGCTCATCTTTTGGAAGATAACGTCGCGAAGAATCCCCGCATTGTTGACGAGAATGTCGACGCGGCCAAAGGCGCCGAGCGCCAGCCTGACGATGTCCTCGGCGTTCTTCGGCTCGACGATGGACGGCGTCGTCGCCACTGCCTTGCCGCCGTTTTTCTTGATCGCTTCGACCGTCTCCTGCGCAGGTCCCGCGTCCTCGCCGGCGCCTTCGAGGCTGGCGCCGATGTCGCAGACCACGATGTTCGCGCCCTCGGCAGCGAGCAGCATGGCGATGCCGCGGCCGATACCGCGCCCGCCGCCGGTGACGATGGCGGTTTTGCCCGAAACGATGCCCGGCATGTATGCTCTCCGGCCTTCGATACCGTTCGTCATGCCCGGCTTTATGCCGGGCATCCACGTCTTGCTTGCCAGTTGTAAAGGCGTGGATGGCCGGGACAAGCCCGGCCATGACGGTGTGGCTACTTCCCCCACACTTCCTTGGACAATTCGACGATCATCTTGAGCTTCGCCCACTGCTCCTCTTCTGCCAGCACGTTGCCCTCTTCGGTCGAGGCAAAGCCGCATTGCGGCGACAGCGCCAGCTGGTCGAGCGCGACATATTTCGTCGCCTCATCGATACGCCGCTTGATGTCGTCGCGCGGCTCGAGCCGACCCGATTTGGACGTGACCAGGCCGAGCACCGCGACCTTGTTGCCCTTGGGCATAAAGCGCAGCGGCTCGAACCCGCCGGCGCGATCGCTGTCGTATTCGAGGAAGTAGCCGTCGTATTTCAACGTCTCGAACAGGACCTTGGCGACCGGCTCGTAGCCGCCCGACGATATCCAGGTAGAGCGGAAATTGCCGCGGCAGATGTGCGACGTAATGATCATGTCGGCAGGCTTGGCTTCCAGCGCCTTGTTGGTGCAGGCCGCATAGGTTTCCTGCAGATGATCGACGTCGAGACCGCGATCCTTCGCCTTCTTCAGCTCCTCCTTCGAGCACAGATAGGCCCAGGCAATATCGTCGAGCTGCAGATAGCGGCAACCGGCGTCGTAAAACGCCTTGATCGCTTTTTGATAGGTCAGCGCGAGATCGTCGAAGATCGCGTCGCGATTTGCATAGGCGTCCTTGCTCACCGCGTTGGGCTCGAGCCGGAAATGCATCACGCCCGGCGACGGAATGGTCATCTTCGGCACGACCTTGGTGTGCGCTTTGAGAAACTTGAAGTGCTCGATCATCGGATGATTGGAGAAGCCGATCTTGCCGTTGATTTTGATGACGCGCGCCCGCGTCTGCGCGCCCTGGAACTGGATGCCGTGGTCGCTTTCGACGATATCGACGCCATCGAGCATGTCGAAGAAATCGAAGTGCCACCACGAGCGGCGGAATTCGCCGTCGGTGGCGAGCTGTAGCCCGATCTCCTCCTGCTTCCTGATGATCTTTTCGATTTCGGTGTCTTCGATCGCCTTGAGCTGGGCATCGGTAATTTGCCCCTTCTCGCGCTGCGCGCGCGCCTGCTTCACCGGCGCGGTGCGCAAGATGCTGCCGACATGGTCGGCGCGAAACGGCGGCTTGGTCCGTTGCATGATCGTTTCCTCCGCATGGTGCCCGCCGGCCACCGTGGCCGCGGGTCTTGTCCAAGAATTGATCGCGCCGTTCTCTACCACGTCAGGCGGCAATTCGTCCCGCCGACGCTTCGCACGCATAGCGCGCGGTTTCAACCGTCCCGCCGAAGGAAAAATAATGCGGCGAAACGGCGCCGACGCCCTCGGCCGTTGCCAGCGCGGCGATGATGCGGTCAGGCCCCAGATGGCCGATCAACCCCGTACCGGCACCCGACAGTAGGCCGCGTAGCGAAGCGTTGACGCCGCAGCGCTTGGCGTATCGCAAGAGCGCCGGCAGGCTGGTGGGACCGGCCATGCCGACCTTCACTGGCGTGGCGATGCCGCAGGCGCGCAGCCGCTTGAGCCAGGCGAGGATGCGCTCGGGCGAGAACGAGAACTGGCTGACGATGTGCAGGCGCAAACCATGGGCCATCGCGGCGGCGATTTTTTCGTCGAGCGCGGCTTCCAGTCGGCCGGCGTCGATACGCGGGTGGCCTTCCGGATAGGCGCCGATGCCGATTTCCTCGATACCGGCTTCGCGCAGGCGGCCCTTTTGGATCACCGTCAGCGCATCGGCAAATGGACCGGCCGCTTCGACATCGCCGCCGATCACCAACAGGCGCCGCACGTCGGCTTCGCCGCGCAGGCGGAGAAGCAAATCCTGCAAGTCGGCGGCGGCGCGCAGACGCCGCGCGGCGATATGCACGACGGGCTCAAGGCCCACTTTATGCAGATTTGCCGCCGCGGCAACCAGCTCATCCGGCGCGATCGTCGGCACCGCCGAAAAATAAACTGGCGTTGCGGCTGGCAGCAGGTTCGCCAGTGCAGCGATCTCGCCCGCGTTTGGCCGCGTCGCTTCCATCGAGAAAGTCTGGGTGAAGGCGTTCGGCATCATGCGCTCATTCGCGCCGGCGCGAGATGACGAACAATTCGTCGTAGAACCACAACCCGCTATGCTTTTGCAGTACGTCCCGCGTCGCCTCGATATAGCGGCGGTCGCTGTTGACGTCGGAGAGGCGGTCGTCCTCGATCTGCCCCACATAGATCGCTGCGTTCCAGGCGGCGAGCAGCGTCGAGGTGCCGATCGATGAGGAAATTTCCGATGGCAGCGTGTGCATGTCGTAGCGGAACAGCGAGCGCTGGTCGGCATAGGCATTGAAATTGAGATCGCGCCCCGCGCTGCCGAGCTCGTGCTTTGTTTCCTTGAGCAGCGCGTGGCGGCTGTGCACGAAGGGGTGATCGTTCGGCCACACCTTGTGGATGATCTCCATTCCCGGATCGTGGCCATAGGAATGGATGGCGATCATGCGCCCGCCCGACCCCAGCGCACGTGCGAGCGGCGCCAGCACGCGCCGCGCCTTGAATTCGAGCGAGGCGCGGGCGCGGTAAGGCTGCGAGGCGATGACCAGATCGTAGTCGGCGGTCGAGCCGCCGGGCTTGGGCACGATTTGATCGAGCAGGAACTTGTGGTCGTTGCGGTAGATGACCAGCACCACCGGCCGCTCATAGACCGGATTGCCGCTCTTCGGCGAGACGCGCGCCTTCCAGTTCTCGCCGAGGAACGGCTCCAGCGCGGTGATCTGCTGTTCGAAGGAGTGTGCCGTGTTTCCCTCCAGCGGCACTTCCTTCCACACCAGACTGGTCGCCGCGCTCAAGGATTTCACCGATAGCCACGGCGCTTCGCCGTAGGCAAGATTGGTGAGCACGACGACGCTGGAGGGATGTTCGATGAAGCGGTCGGCCATTTTTTGCAGCGTGAGCCGCACGTCTTCGAGGCTGATCTCCTTGCCGACGATATAGAACGGCATGGTGGGAAAGCGGTCGTGCATCGAGCGCATCACCCGCGACAGCACGGTGCCGTCGCCGACGCCGGCATCGAACACGCGCACCGCCGGCGGGCGCGGATGGATGCTGCCCAGCTCCATGCCGACGCGGTTGGCGATTTCCCATTTCTCGCTACAGGTGTTGACGAACAGCAGATATTTTTGCCGGTTGTCGAAGAAGCGGAAATTGCGTTGCGGGTCGTCGCTCGCCTGGCCCGAGGCAACCGGCGGCGCCGGCGGCACCACCACCGGCAACGCCTGCGGTGGCGCATCGAACAAGACGCGGCGGCGTGCGGGCGTGGCATCGGTGCTGCGCGCCATGAAATTGCGGATGCGGTCGAGCGTGTCGGTGGTGATGCGGCCGCCATTGCGCAGACGGCTCGCGAGCTTGCCGTCGTTGACCGCGCGGCGGCCGAAGGTGGATTCAGCAAGGCCTCGTTGGCGACAGAATTCGCTGATTTCCTGCAGTATTTGTTCGTTCATTGGGCGTCCTTGGCGTCGTTTCTGCTGGCTCCGGCGGCCGAGTCAGGTGCAAAGCCAATCAACTTCGCCCGCTTTGGTCAATATCGCATACTAATGTGGGAAAGATGGGCAGCGTGAGTGGGCTATGCCCAACTTATGATAATACCAATGAAATTGCCTATTCCTCAGATCATAAATCGTCAAATTTTTTGTTTGCGAATTTACGGGCCACTTCCCACGAAAATACCGCATAGTTGTGGGCAAGAGGGGGCAGCTAGCGCCGAGCACAACCTATTCAAATATCGAAGAAAACCGTTTCTTGGTCGCCCTGAATGCGGATGTCAAACCGGTAGACCGGCTGCCCACCGCGCAGGTCTTTGTGCGCAATGAGTGTTTCCCGCCGGTCGGCCGGAACCAGGTTGAGGATTGCGTCGCCGCCGTTCGCCGCCTCATCGGAAAAATAAAGCCGCGTGTAGACCTGCCGCAGCATGCCGCGCGAGAAGATGCAGAAGGCAATATGCGGCGCCTGCGCCTTGCCGTTCGGCCCCGGCACCGACCCCGGCTTGATGGTGTTGAAGCCATAAACGCCGTCCTTGTCGGTGGCCGAGCGGCCGAAGCCCTTAAACTTGGCGTTGGGCCGCGCGCGGGTGTCAGCGGGGCTGGCGTAGCGGCCTTGGCTATCCGCCTGCCAGATTTCGATCATGGCGTCGTTGATAGGCAAGCCGTCGCCATCGGTGATGCGGCCCTCGATATGGATGCGCTCGCCGGTCGCGTCCGGCGTCACCAGATTGTCGGTGACGGTTTCCTTCCAGCTATAGGTTCCGTCCGGGTCCCATTTGGCGCGGCCCTTGGGCGCGAGACCATAAGCAAAGAACGGGCCGACGGTTTGCGATGGCGTGATGATGTCGGCCATTAGTGCTTGTCCTCGTCGAGCGGAGTTGCCTCGCGCCCGCGCAGCACGATGTCGAAGCGGAAGCAGAGCGCCCAGTCGGGGACCGTGTTGTCGAGATCGAAGCTGGAGATCATGCGGGCCCGGGCCTTCTCGTCGGTCACCGAATTGAAGATCGGGTCGAACGGGAACAGATAGTCGCCGGGGAAATACATCTGCGTCACCAGCCGCGACAGGAACGAGTGGCCGAACACCGAGAAGTGGATGTGGTTCGGCCGCCAGGCGTTGTGGTGATTGCCCCACGGATAGGAACCGGGCTTGACGGTGATGAATTTGTAATAGCCGTTCTTGTCGGTGACGGTGCGTCCCGCGCCGGTGAAGTTCGGATCAAGCGGCGCCGGATGCTGGTCGACGATGTGCACGTAGCGGCCGCAGGCATTGGCCTGCCAGATCTCGACCAGCGTCTCCGGCACCGGGCGCCTGTCCTCGTCGAGCACCTGCCCATGTACGATGATGCGCTCGCCCAACGGCTCGCCCTTGGCTTGTTTGGTCAAGTCGTTGTCGTTTTCCTGGATGGCGTCATGGCCGTAAACCGGACCGGTCAATTCCGACAGCGTGTGTGGCACGATAATCAGCGGCTTCGACGGCGAGCGTTTCACTGTCGAGCGGTATCCCGGCGAGAGATGCTTGGGATAAACGCTAAGGCTTTCCTTGGGGTAGACGAACGACATTGTTATTCTTCCCTAGACTTTTTCTATTGCCAGCGACACGCCCTGACCGACGCCGACGCACATGGTGGCGAGGCCAAGCTTGCCGCCGTTTTCTTCCAGCCCGTGTGCCGCGGTCAGCACCAGACGCGCCCCCGACATGCCGAGCGGGTGGCCGAGCGCGATCGCCCCGCCATGCGGATTGACCTGCGCGGCATCGTCGGCAAGTCCGAGCTGGCGCAGGCAGGCTAGCGACTGCGAAGCGAAGGCTTCGTTGATCTCGATCAAGTCGTAATCGCCTATTCTGTGCTGGAGGCGCGCCATCAGTTTCTGCGTCGCCGGCACCGGACCGATGCCCATGATGCGCGGCGGCACCGCCGCCGCCGCCATGCCGAGAATGCGCGCGCGCGGCGTCAAGCCATGCGCCTTCACCGCCGCTTCCGATGCGACGATCATGGCTGCGGCGCCGTCGTTGACGCCGGAGGCGTTGCCGGCGGTGACAGTGCCCGGATTGCGGAACGGTGTCTTCAACTTGGCGAGCTGCTCGAGTGTGGTGTCGGGGCGGGGATGTTCGTCTTTGTCCACTTTCACCGTTTCGCCCTTGCGTCCGGCAATCTCGACCGCGACGATTTCCTTGGCGAAATAGCCGGACGCGGCCGCCTTGGCCGCGCGCTGCTGCGAGCGCAACGCGAACGCGTCCTGATCGGCGCGGGTGACCTGGTAATCCTCGGCGACGTTTTCGCCGGTTTCCGGCATGGAATCGACGCCGTACTGCTGTTTCATCAGCGGATTGATGAAGCGCCAGCCTATTGTTGTGTCGAAAATGTCGGCCTTGCGCGAGAATGCCTCTTCGCTCTTTCCTTGCACGAACGGTGCCCGCGTCATCGATTCGACGCCGCCGGCAATGGCGAAATCCATTTCGCCGGCACGGATAGCGCGCGCCGCGGTGCCGACCGCTTCCATGCCGGAGGCGCAGAGCCGATTGATAGTGGCGCCCGGCACGCCCGCCGGCAGTCCCGCCAGCAGCAGCGCCATGCGCGCGACGTTGCGGTTGTCCTCCCCGGACTGGTTGGCGCAGCCGAAATAGACCTCGTCGAGCCGGTGCCAGTCGACTTTTGCGTTGCGCGCAATCAGCGCCCTGATCGGCACCGCAGCGAGATCGTCGGTGCGCACCTTGGCGAGGGAACCGCCATAACGCCCGATCGCCGTGCGCACTGCGTTGCAGAGAAAGACCTCACGGCTCATGTTTTGCTCCGGCTCACCGTGCGTATTTACGGCTCGCCACCGACAGGGTCAAATGGGCTCGATGGCGAACCTGGCACACGAAATTGGCGGGGCTGCATCCGCGCCGTTGCGCCCGGTGCGGTTGGGCACGCTCGATGCCGTGCTTAAACGCGAAGCCAATGGCGTCATCTATATCACCACCTCGCAGGCGCTGCCGCCCTATCACCGCACACTTGGCGAGCCGCTCGAACATTGGGCGAAAGCTGCGCCCGATCGCGTGTTCCTGGCGCAGCGCGATGCGTCGGGTGCCTGGCGCAAGCTCACTTATGCCGAAGTGCTGCAACAGGTGCGCAGGATCGGCGCAGCTCTGCTGCGGCGCGGCCTTTCGGCGGAGAAGCCGATCGTGATCATCTCCGGCAACGACATCGAGCACGCGCTGCTGGCCTTGGCCGCGATGTATGTCGGCATTCCTTACGCGCCGGTTTCACCTGCCTATTCGCTCCTTTCCAGCGACTTCGGCAAATTGCGCGCGATTGTGGCTCTGCTCACGCCCGGCCTGGTGTTCGCCAATGACGGCCTGCCCTTCGGACGCGCGCTCTCTGCGGCGGTGCCAGACGCAATCGAACTGATGGTGACGCGCAATCCGCGCGACGACCGCGCGACGACGATGTTTTCCGATCTGCTCGGCGGCAAGGATGAGGCAAGCGTCGCCGCGGCGCGCGCCGCGATCACGCTCGACTCGATCGTCAAATTTCTCTTCACCTCCGGCTCGACCGGCCAGCCGAAGGCCGTGATCAACACGCAGCGCATGCTGTGCGCGAACCAGGCGATGCTCGCCGCCGGTTTCCGGTTTGTCGCCGACGAACCGCCGGTGGTGCTGGACTGGCTGCCGTGGAGCCACACCTTCGGCGGCAATCACAACTTCAACATGGTGCTGGTGAACGGCGGCACGCTCTATATCGATGACGGCAATCCGACGCCGCCGGGCGTACCGAAGACCGCGCGCAATCTGCGCGAAATCGCGCCGACCATCTATTTCAACGTCCCCAAGGGCTACGAAGCCCTGACGCCGCATTTGCGCGCCGACAAGGAATTGCGCGAAAACTTTTTTAGCCGGCTGAAAGTGCTGTTCTATGCCGGCGCCGGCTTAAACCACGCGACGTGGGACGATTTCACCCGGCTGGCGATCGAGACCACCGGCGAGCGTATCATTTTCCTCACCTCGCTCGGCTCGACCGAGACCTCGCCGCTGGCGCTCGCCTGCTCATGGGATTTCGACCGGCCCGGTAATATCGGCCTGCCTTGCCCCGGTGTCGAACTCAAGCTGGCGCCGAACGAGGGCAAGCTGGAGGCGCGGCTGCGCGGGCCGCACGTCACGCCCGGCTACTGGCGGCAGGACGAACTCACGCGCGAAGCATTCGACGAGGAAGGATTCTACAAAATCGGCGATGCGCTGAAATTCGCCGATGCCGGCGCGCCGGAAAAGGGGCTGCTGTTCGACGGCCGCATCGCCGAGGATTTCAAGCTCTCGACCGGCACCTGGGCGAGCATCGGCCCTTTGCGCGCGCGTTTCGTCGATCATTTCGCGCCTTTCGCGCGCGACGTGGTGTTTGCCGGCCCCGATCGCGACGATATCGCCGCACTGGTCTTCCCGGATATCGAGGCCTGCCGCAGGCTCGCGCCCGGCCTTGGCGCCGAAACGCCGCCCGCCATTCTGCTCGACGCCCCGCCGGTGCGCGCGAAATTTACCGACCTGCTGCGATCGCTGGCGGCGGCAAGCCCAGGCACGTCGACGCGCGTGGAGCGCATCATGCTGACAGCTGAGCCGCCGTCGATGGACAAAAGCGAAATGACCGACAAGGGTTCGATCAACCAGCGGGCGGTGTTGAAAAATCGCGCCGTGCTGGTGGAAGAACTCTACGCAACGCCCTTGTCGGCGCGTATCATCGCGGTGACCGGCAAAGGAACAGGCTGATGGAAATCAAGGGACACAGCGCAATCGTCACCGGCGGCGCATCCGGCCTCGGCGCCGCCTGCGCGCGCGCACTCGCGGCGGCCGGAGCAAAGGTTGCCGTCTTCGACGTCAACGCCAAGACCGCCGCCGAGGTAGCGATCGACATCAGGGGCATCGCCGTCACCTGCGATGTCTCCGACTCAAACAGCGCCGAAGCCGCAGTGAAGAAGGCTGCTGCCGATCACGGCCCCGCGCGCATTCTCGTCAATTGCGCAGGCGTCGGTCCGGCAAAGCGCATCGTCGGCCGCGACGGGCCGATGCCGCTCGCTGACTACGAGCGCGTCATCAAGATCAATCTGATCGGCACCTTCAATATGCTGCGTCTCGCCGCAGCCGCCATGCAGCCGCTCAAGGCGCTCGCCGACGGCGAGCGTGGCGTCATCGTTTCGACGGCTTCCATCGCCGCTTTCGAGGGGCAGATCGGCCAGGCCGCGTATTCCTCGTCGAAGGGCGGCGTCGCCGCGCTGACACTGCCGGCGGCGCGCGAATTCGCCCAGTTCGGCGTCCGCGTGCTCGCCATCGCGCCGGGCATCTTCGGCACGCCGATGCTGCGCGCGCTGCCGCAGGAAGCGCAGGATTCGCTCGGTGCCTCGGTGCCGTTCCCCAAGCGGCTCGGCGAGCCGCGCGAATTCGCCGCGCTGGTCATGCATTGCGTCGGCAATACTTATCTCAATGGCGAGGTGATCCGCCTCGACGGCGCGCTGCGCATGGCGCCGCGGTAACGCATGTCGCTGACCAACCGCCAGACCGTGCGAATCCGCTGGGGCGACTGCGATCCGGCCGGCATCATCTTCTATCCGCGCTATTTCGAGATTTTCGATAACGCCACGGCGGCGCTTTTCGAGCGCGCGCTCGGCATCACCAAATTGCAGATGTTCAAGGCTTACGAATTCGCCGGCTGGCCGCTGGTGCAGACGCATGCGCGGTTTCTCAAGCCGACGCGCTTCGGCGACGACGTCACGGTGAACTCAAGCGTCAAGTTCGGCCGCTCGAGCTTCGAGGTCGAGCATCGCTTAAGTCTTGCCGGCGATTTGTGCTCCGAATGTCAGGAAACGCGGGTCTGGATCGTGCGCGACCCCGCCGACCCTGGCCGCATCAAGTCGCATCCAATCCCGCAGGCGGTACTGGCAAAATTCGACATTTGACGCCAATCGCGGCCCCCTCGTTGTCACCCTATCTCCCGTCGAGTAAAAGACCGGACCAATCACGTGAAATAAGCGCGCGGGATCATTGAACCGGCGCCTTCAAGGGCGGAACGCATGGCCGTCACACCGACTGGGCGCGAACGGCCTATCGCCGCCGAGGCCTTCCTGCGTGGGCTTGCCGATCACGGCGTCGATTACTTCTTCTGCAATCCCGGCACCGACTTCCCGCCCATCGTCGAAGCCTTCGCCCGCGCCAAGAAGACCAACGCCAAGGTGCCGAAACCGATTTTGGTGCCGCACGAAAACCTCGCGGTCGGCATGGCGCACGGCGCTTATCTGATGACCGGGCGTCCGCAAGCGGTGATGGTGCATGTCAACGTCGGCACCGCCAATACCATCAACAACCTGATCAATCTTTCGCGCGACCGCGTGCCGCTGGTCCTTGCTGCGGGCAGAACGCCGATCACCGAAAAGGGTTCGTTCGGCTCGCGCTCGCGCCCCATCCACTGGGCGCAGGAAATGTTCGATCAGGCCGGCATGCTGCGCGAGCTGGTGAAATGGGATTACGAGCTGCGCCAGCCCAACCAGATCGGCGACGTGGTCGCGCGTTCGGTGGAGGTGGCGATGGCGCACCCGCGCGGGCCGGTCTATCTGGTGCTGCCGCGCGAGCCGCTTGCCGCGCCGTTGGCCGAGCCGATCGGACCGCTGAAGCCACGGCCGCAGGCGGCAGCCACGTTTCCCGATCCAGCCGCCGTCGCCACGCTCGCCGAATGGATCGCCGCGGCGGAGCGGCCGCTCATCGTCACCGCGACGCTGCCGCCGACGCGGTGCCGGCGCTTGCCGCTCTCGCCGAGCGCTGCGCCATTCCCACCGTCACGCATAACCCGCGCACCGTCTGCCTGCCGTCGAGCCATCACATGCATTTCGGCTTCGAGCCGGGCACGCTGCTCGCCGACGCCGATCTGGTGATCGTGCTGGAATCGGACGTGCCGTGGATTCCGCATCAGCAGCATCCGCCGGCTGGCTGCCGCGTCGCGCATATCGGCGAGGACCCGATCTTCGCGCGCTATCCGATGCGCTCCTTCCCCAGCGATCTCGGCATTCAGGCGGGCGCCCTCAACGCGCTGGAAGCGCTGATCGAAGCGGTCGAGCCGCGCCTGCAAATGGCGGAAGCGCGCATCGCCGCGCGCCGCGCGCGGCTGACCGAGCGCATGCGCACACGGCGCGCGCAACTCGCAAAGGACTCCACCGCCGGCGCGAGCATCTCGCCGGAATATCTCTCGCGCGCCATCGGCGAGGCGGTCGGCGAGGATGCCGTCATCTTCAACGAATATCCGCTGCGGCCGGATCATTGCCCGCGCGAGAAGCCGGGCACGCTGTTCGCGCTCGGACCGGCCGGCGGCCTCGGCTGGGGTTTCGGCGCGGCGCTCGGCGCCAAGCTCGCCGCGCCGGACGCATTTGTCGTCGCAACCCTCGGCGACGGCGCCTACATGTTCGCCAATCCGACGGTCGGTCACTGGGTCGCCGGCAAGCACGGCCTGCCGATCCTTATCATCGTCTTCAACAATTCCCGCTACGGCGCGGTGCGCCGCTCGACGCTGTCGATGTTCAAGGACGGCGCCGCCGGTGAAAACGAGGGCCGCACGCTGGCCGATCTCGATCCGGCGCCGCCTTACGAATTGATGGCGCAGGCGCAAGGCGCCTATACCGAACGGGTAGAGAAGCCGGCTGATCTTCCCGACGCGCTCAAGCGCGCACGCGAAGCGGTCGTCAGCGGGCGGCGCCAGGCGCTGCTCAATGTCATCGCGCCTTATTGAGTCAAAAGACGGTCAGGAGCGTTCATGCGTATCGACGCCTATACCCATTTCATTCCGCAGGCCTTTTTCGCCAAGCTGGTGGACAACGGCTATCCGAATATCGGCAAGCGCATGCGCGAAGTTCCCTGCATCCACGACCTCGACATTCGCAAGAAGGTGGTCGACACCTTTCCCGATTACGCGCAAATCCTGTCGCATGGCATGCCGCCGCTCGAAGTCCTCGCCAAGGGCGCGCAGGTGGAGGAATACGCCAGGCTGTTGAACGACGGGCTGGCCGAGATTTGCGCCAAAGACCCCGGCCATTTTCCCGGCTGGGTGGCGCAAGGCGCGCTGGGCGCGCCGGACGTGGGCGTGCGCGAAGCCGCGCGCGTGATCAAGAACGGCGCGCTCGGCGTGCAGATCTACACCAATGTTGCCGGCAAGCCGCTCGACGATCCGGCATATGATCCTTTCTTCGCGACGATGGAAAAGCTCGACAAGCCCATCTGGCTGCATCCGGCCCGCGACGCCAATTTTCCAGACTACGCCAGCGAGAAGACGTCGAAATACGAAATCTGGTGGACCTTTGGCTGGTCGTATGAAACCGCGGCGGCGATGGCGCGGTTGGTGTTTTCCGGCATCATGGACAAATACCCCAAGCTGAAGATCATCACCCACCATTTCGGCGGCATCGTGCCGATGCTGGAAGGCCGCATCGGCCCGGGCGACGACCAGCTCGGCGCCCGCACCTCGGACGAGGATCTGACGCTGGTCTTGAAGCGGCTGAAGAAACGCCCGCTCGATTATTTCAAGCACGACTTCTACGCCGACACCGCGACCTTCACTGCCGAGCCGGCGATGCATGCTGGGTTTGCCTTCTTCGACATCGACAAGATCGTGTTTGCCTCCGACTGCCCGTTCGATCCGGAGAAAGGCACGATGTACACGCGCGAAACGCTGCGCATCCTCGAAGGCATTGACATGCCCGAGGCCGACCGGGAAAAAATCTGGCACGGCAATCTCGAGCGCATCACCGGCACGAAACTTTCCAAATAGGTGATGAGCGAACGCCGACCCGTTGTAATCGCCGGCGCCGGCCCGACCGGCCTGATGTGCGCGTTGGCGTTGACCCGGCAGGGCATCGCGGTAGCGCTGTGCGAGGCGGAGCCGGCGCTCACGCACGATCTGCGCGCGGGCTCGTTTCATCCGCCGACGCTGGAGATGATGGCGCCATACGGCATCACCGAGCGGATGCTGGAAACAGGCATCAGGGTGCGCCACTGGCAGATCCGCAATCGCGAAGGCGACCTGATCGCAGAATTCGACCTCGGCCTGCTGGCGGACGTGACGCCCTACCCGCACCGGCTGCATCTCGAGCAGCACCGGCTGACGCCGATCCAGCTCGATATCCTGCAGCGCGGCGGCGGCGCGGATATTCACTTCGGACATAAAGTCACCGGCTTCACGCAACGGTACGACGGTGTCTCAGTCACCATGGATGCGGGCGGCGAAGAGCACACCATCGAAGCCTCATGGCTGATCGGCGCCGACGGCGGCCGCAGCGCGGTACGCAAGGCGCTCGATGTCGAATTCGAAGGCTTCACCTGGCCGGAGCAGCTGGTGGTGGCGAGCACGCCCTACGACTTCGGCCGGCACGGCTTTGCCTGGAACTGCTACATCGCCGACGCGCCCGAATGGGGCGCGCTGTTCAAATTGCCCGACATTGGCCCGCCTGGGCTGTGGCGGCTGGCCTATCCGGTCAATCCGGACGAGACCGACGACACCTTGCTCACGCCGGAGCGGATCGAGGCCGCGCTACAGCGCCTGTTGCCGAAGCCGGAGCCTTACGAGGTTCGCTACAAAAGCACCTATCGCGTGCACCAGCGCGTCGCCGCGTCGTTCCGCATCGGCCGCGTGCTGCTCGCCGGCGACGCCGCCCATCTCAACAATCCGCTCGGCGGTTTCGGGCTCAACAGCGGCATCCACGACGCCGTCAATCTCTGCGACAAGCTCGACCGGCTTTGGCGCGGCGAAGGCGGGCCTGAACTGCTCGACCTCTATTCGCGGCAACGCCGCGCCGCCACCATCGAGCAGGTGCAGGCCATGTCGATCCGCAACAAGCGGCTGATGGAGGAGGCGGACCCCGAGATGCAGCGCAAATGGCTGCGCGAGATGATCGCGGTTGCCGCGAACCCTGAGCGCGCGCGGGCGCATCTGCTCAACACCTCGATGATTTCCGGGCTGCGGCGCAGCGAAGAGGTGCAATAGGCCGGCTGCGCCACGTTATCCACGTGCCGCGCGCTTCCCCGATGAAACCGCGGCGGGCATCTGTTAGCGTAACGACCATGGCCCTCACCCAGCCCATCGGCCTTTCCGAGCCCGACGCATCGCCCGCGGGCGAGGATCGTGTCACACCGGCGATGGCGCAATATATCGAGATCAAGGCGGCCAATCCGGATTGCCTCTTATTCTACCGGATGGGCGATTTCTACGAGATGTTCTTCGAGGACGCCGAGATTGCCTCGCGCGCGCTCGGCATCGTGCTCACCAAGCGCGGCAAATATCTCGGCCGTGACGTGCCGCTGTGCGGCGTGCCGGTGATCCGCGCCGACGAATATCTGCACAGACTGATCGCGCTCGACCACCGCGTCGCGGTGTGCGAGCAGCTGGAAGACCCGGCGGAAGCGAAAAAGCGCGGCTCAAAGAGCGTGGTGCGGCGCGACGTGGTGCGCCTCGTCACCGCCGGCACGCTGACCGAAGACACGCTGCTCGACGCACGGCGCAACAATTACCTGCTGGCGATTGCGCGGGCGCGCGCCTCCGACGCGGAGGCGCGCTTCGCACTCGCCTGGCTCGATATGTCGACCGGCGAATTCCACATCACCGAATGCGACCGCGCGTCCCTCGCTGCCGAAATCGCGCGGCTGGAGCCGGGCGAGATCATCATCTCCGACGCGCTTTACGCCGAAGCCGACCTTGTGCCGCTGTGGCGCTCGCTACCGGCGGTGATGCCGTTCGACGCGCGACGTGTTCGACGGCGCCACCGCCGAGCGGCGGCTGACCTCGTTCTTTGCCGTGGCGACCAGCGAAGCCTTCGGCACGCTGTCGCGGCTGGAGCTCAACGCAGCCGCGGCCTGCGTCACCTACGTCGAGCGCACGCAGCTTGGTCGCCGCCCGCCGCTGTCGCCGCCCGTGCGCGAAAGTCTCGGCGCGACGATGGCCATCGACCAGGCGACCCGCGCCAATCTCGAACTGATGCGCACGCTCGCCGGCGAGCGGCGCGGCTCGCTGCTGGAATGCATCGACCGTTGCGTCACGCCGGCCGGGTCGCGGCTGCTGGCGCAGCGGCTGTCGGCGCCGCTCACCGATCCGGAGGCGATCGCTCGGCGACTCGACGCGGTGACAAGTTTCGTTGCTGACACGGCGGCGCGCGCCGACACCCGCTCACGGCTCGCCGCGACGCCGGATTTGGCCCGCGCGCTGTCGCGCCTCGTGGTCGAGCGCGGCGGCCCGCGCGATCTCGCCGCGATCCGCGATGGCGTACTGGCCGCCGCCGATCTTGCCCGCGCACTAGCTTCACTCAAGGACATGCCGGCGGACATCGCCGATGCACTGAACCGCCTGCCGCGCGCCCGACGGCATGCTGGCGGCGGAACTTGCCGCCGCGCTCGCCGTAGAATTGCCCGCCTTCAAGCGCGACGGCGGCTTCGTGCGCGAAGGCTACGACGCCGCGCTCGACGAGACCCGCGCCTTGCGCGACGAATCGCGCCGCGTCGTCGCCACGTTGCAGGCGCGCTACGCCGAGGATACCGGCATCCGCGGCCTGAAAATTCGCCACAACAACGTGCTCGGCTATTTCGTCGAGGTGACCGCGCAACACGGCGACAAGCTGATGGCCGCGCCGCACAACGCAACCTTCGTCCACCGGCAGACGCTCGCCGGCCAGGTGCGCTTCACCTCGACCGAACTGGGCGACCTCGAAGCGAAAATCGCCAGCGCCGCCGACCGCGCGCTCGGCATCGAGCTCGATATCTTCGACAAGCTGTCCGCCGCTGTGACCGCGCAAAGCGACGAAATCAAGCAATGCGCCGGCGCCTTGGCCGCGCTCGACGTGGCCAGCGCGCTGGCAGCGCTCGCCGCCGAGCGAGATTATGCGCGCCCGGTCGTCGATGACTCGCTCTCCTTCGTCATCGACGGCTGGCCGCCATCCGGTTGTCGAGCAGACGCTGTCGCGCGACGGCACGCCCTTCGTCGCCAATGCCTGCGACCTGTCGCCGCCCAAGGGCGAGGACGCCGGCCGCATCTGGCTCATCACCGGCCCAAACATGGCGGGCAAATCGACGTTTCTGCGGCAGAACGCACTGATCGCCATTCTGGCGCAGATGGGCAGCTTCGTTCCCGCGAAATCGGCGCATATCGGCGTCGTCGATCGGCTGTTCTCGCGCGTCGGCGCTGCCGACGATCTGGCGCGCGGGCGCTCGACCTTCATGGTGGAGATGGTGGAAACCGCCGCCATCCTCAATCAGGCGTCGGCGCGCTCGCTGGTCATCCTCGACGAAATCGGCCGCGGCACCGCGACCTTCGATGGGCTATCGATTGCCTGGGCGACCGTCGAGCACCTGCACGACGTCAACAGATGCCGTGCGCTGTTCGCCACGCATTTCCATGAACTCACCGCGCTGTCAGGCCGCCTCGCCCGCCTGCACAACGCCACCGTGCGGGTGAAGGAATGGCAGGGCGACGTAGTATTCCTGCACGAGGTCGTGCCCGGCTCCGCCGACCACTCCTACGGCATCCAGGTGGCGAAACTCGCGGGCCTTCCCGCCGAGCGTGATCGAGCGGGCGCGGCTGGTGCTGGCGAAGCTGGAGCAGCAAGATCGCGCCAAGCCCAAGGGCTTCGAGGACCTGCCGCTGTTTGCGGCGACGCCGGCGCCACCGCGAACGGAAGCAGATGACGCGTTCGCGCTTGTCGCCGCCACAATCGCCGCGCTCAATCCCGACGAGATGTCGCCGCGCGAGGCGATGGACGCGCTCTATGCGCTGAAGCTAAAATTGACGTAGAGCGACGAGAAGTAGCGCACGTGATGAATATCGCCGACAGAAAGCTTGCGCCGGCGGACGCGAAACGCTGGCTCGACGGTTTTGCCGCCGCGCTGCAGACGCAGGACGCGGGCGCGGCGGCGGCGATGTTCCTGTCCGACGGTCTCTGGCGCGACGTGCTCGCTTTCACCTGGAATATCGAGACGGCATCGGGCCGCGCGGCGATCGAGGAAACGCTGCGGCAAACGCTGGCGCGCACCGAGCCCAATAATTTCCGCACTCCGCAACGCCGCACGCCGCCGCGCTGGGTGGCGCGGGCTGGCAGCGACTGCATCGAGGCGATCTTCGAATTCGACACCGCCTTCGGTCCGGGCAACGGCGTGCTGCGGCTGGTCCCCGACGAAAACGGGACGCTGCGCGCCTGGACGCTGAACACGAATTTGCACGAATTGCGCAGCCACGAAGAGGCGTTCAAGCACCGCGACCCGGAAGTGGACAACGCCTCGCGCGACTTCGGCGCCGCCAACTGGCTCGACCGCCGCAATACGGAGCGCACCTATGATGACCACGATCCAGCCGTGCTCGTGGTCGGCGGCGGCCAGGCGGGCTTATCGATTGCGGCGCGGCTCAAGCAGCTCGGCGTCGACACGCTGATCGTCGACAAGCACGAACGCGTCGGCGACAACTGGCGTAACCGTTACCATTCGCTGATGCTGCACAACGAGATGCACGTCAACCACCTGCCCTATCTGCCGTTTCCGCCGACCTTCCCGACCTATATTCCGAAGGACAAGCTCGCCAACTGGTTTGAGTTCTATGTCGACGCCCTGGAGCTCAACTTCTGGACCGGCACCGAATTAGCCGGCGGCGGCTATGACGAGAAGAAGCAGCGCTGGAACGTGCGGCTGCGCCGCGCCGACGGCACGCAACGCGTCATGCATCCGCGGCATCTGATCTTCGCCACCGGCGTGTCCAGCATTCCGGTGACGCCGCAGCTGCCGGGGCTCGATAAATTTGCCGGTGTGAAGGTGCACTCCGGCGACTTCAAGGACGCCGGCGAGTGGCGCGGCCGCAAGACGCTCGTCCTCGGCAGTGGCACCAGCGGCCACGATGTGGCGCAGGAGCTCAACGCGCACGGCGCCGACGTCACCATGATCCAGCGCAGCAAGACTTACGTCGTCAGCCTGAAAGAGGCGCAAAGCGTCTACGCCATCTATTCCGAAGGCATCCCGTTCGACGATTGCGACCTCCTGGCGACCTCGTTTCCCTATCCGGTGCTGCAACGCTCCTACCAGCTCTCGACGGAGCGCGGCCTCGAGGTGGACAAGGCGCTGATCGCGGCGCTCGCAAGCCGAGGCTTCCGGCAATGGCCGGGGGAGGACGGCACCGGCTTCCAGATGATGTATCTGCGCCGCGGCGGCGGCTATTACTTCAACGTCGGCTGTTCCGAGCTCATCATCTCCGGCGCGGTCAAGCTGATGCAATTTGCCGACATCGACCGCTTCGTGCCGCAGGGCGTCGAAGCTGAAAGACGGCCAGCATCGTGCCAGCGGAACTGCTGGTGCTGGCGACCGGCTACAAGAATCAGCAGAACAGCGTGCGCGCCTATCTTGGCGACGAGATTGCCGACAAGATCGGTCCAGTCTGGGGCTTCGATGAGGGCGGCGAATTGCGCAATATGTGGCGGCGCACGGCGCAGCCCGGCTTGTGGTTCACGGCGGGAAGCCTCGCGCAATGCCGCATCTTTTCGCGTTATCTGGCGCTGCAGATCAAAGCGCTGGAGGAAGGGCTAATCCATTAATCGGCGTTGCCGCGCAAGCCACAACAGCGCGTTCCACGCCAGGCAGATGGCGAGGCCGACGAGACAAGACCACCACACGCCGACGGGCTCGGCGAGGTAATGCACCGCGAGAAAGCCGGGGATGAGGCCAATGATTGGCGTCTGCACATGCGCGGCGACGCTGGCCGCCGTTTTGCCGCCGATCCGTGAGTGCAGGATGATGAAGAACGAACTCATCGCCACCGGGAAAAAGGCGAACACGCCGGAAAAATACGGCCCCAGTGCGGTGCTTGCCGCCGTCACGATGATGACGCAGAGCGTGACCACGCCGGCACGCCAGGTGAGATCGCGATGCGTGAACTGCACCCGCGGCTTGGCTTGACCCTCGTCGCGAAAGTGCCGGCTCAAGTAAATCGTCACCGGAAAAACAATGACGGCGAGCTGTGTCGCGCTGGGCGCCGTCCACGGCACGAGCCGTGAGAGAAGCACGGCGGCAAACCAGACGACAAAGGCGCCGGCAAGGCTCAGTACAAGTGAATGCCGCTGCGCCAGCGCCGCATAGGTCAGCGCAAACGGCGCGCTGATGACAATCGCAACCATGCTGCCGACGACGCCCGCCGCGATGAAGGCCGGCGGGTTCTCGAACGCGAGAATGATCAGTGCTGCTCCGCCGGCCGTCGGCAGCGCGGCGACCAGCGCGCCGATGAATGGCCCCGAGCGCTCGACGACCACCGAGGCGGCGACGACGATGCCGGCGGTCATCACGATTTTCAGCAGCAGACCGACGGCGAAAAACAGCGCGGGTGACATTGTGGTCATTTTGCCAGCGCCCGCTGGCGCGCGACATAAAGCAGCAAATTGCAGCCAAGCGAGACGGCGAGCGCCAGTGTCAGCGCGACCGCCGAGCCGAGCCGCTCGGCGCTGAGATTGAGCGCGATGACGGCAAGCGCAAAGCCGCCGAGCCCGATGACGGCATTGGCCATCACCGCCGCCGTCGCCGGCCCGCCGACACGGTGATGCAAGATGATCATGATGCTGGTGAGCACGATGGGGAACACCGCCAGATTGCCGCTCGCTGTCGGCCCGATGCGGAAGCTCAAGCTCACCACGGTGCCGACCAGCACGGCGACCATCGCCGCGCGCAGCACCAGATCGTACCAACGCGTCGCAACGCGCGGCATCGGCGCGTGGCGCAATGGCGCCGACAGCCAGAAGGAAAGTCCGATCACGACAATATTGAGCGCGACCGCCAGCGGCAGCGTCCAGGCGACCCAGCCGCTCGCCCAGATCAGCGCCAGCCACGATGCAAAGGCACCGCCGAGACTGAGTGCCAACGGACGCTTCTGCGCCAGCAGCGCGTAGGCGAGCGCATAGATGACGTTGATGGCATTGACGACCAGACTGCCGAGCGCGCTCTGCGCGATGAAATGCGCATCGTGGTCGAGCGCGAGAAAGATGTAGACCGGGCCGGCGCTGATCGGCAGCGTCGCCACCAGCCCGCCGATGAGCGGGCCGGCGCGCTCGGCGGTGACCGTCGCCGCCAGCAAAAAGGCCCCGGTGACGGCCATTTTGACGATCAGCGTGACGGCGAAATAGAGGTCGGGGGACATTGGGTTTGTCATGGCCGGACATGGCCATCCGAAGGACGGCGTCGCCTCGCTCGCCTATGTCCCGGCACCCACATCTTTCGCTTGGGGCGTAGCAAGTCGTGGATGCCCGGCACAAGGCCGCGCATCACATAGGTGCTAAGCGCGTTGCAGCCTCACCTCCACCGGCGGGCCGCTGCGGATGGTCTGGTAGACGACGCAATAGCGCTCGGTGAGCTTGAGCAACTGGTCGAGTTTTTCCTGCGGTGCGTCGGTATCGAGATCGAAGCGCAAGCGGATCTCGCGGAAGCCGACCGGTGCATCCTTGGCAACACCCAGCGTGCCGCGAAAATCGAGTTCGCCCTCGGCCGACACCTGCCCCGACCTCAGCGGGATTTCGAGCGCCGTCGCCACCGCTTTCAACGTAACGCCGGCGCAGGCAACCAGCGCTTCCAGCAGCATGTCACCGGAACACAATTCGATGCCGGAGCCGCCGGTCGCGGGATGGAGCCCTGCGACGGCGAGCGCGCGGCCGGTCTCCACTTTACAGGCGATGTTGGCGTCGTCGAGCATACCTTTGGCCTTGAGCGTGACCACGCCGGCCTTGGGATCGTTCTTGTATTTGTCCTTGATCGGCGCCTGCATGGCGCGCAGTCCGGCAGCGTCCATTTCCATTCTCCTTGCATTTTCGCGTCATGACCGGGGTTGTCCCGGCGATGACGAATAACAAATTCCGCCGCGCGGTTATTCCGTGCGCTCACGCCGCCGGCGTCAGTACCACGCGGCCGACAATCTTGCCGGCGCGCAGCTCGCCGTGCACCGCGTTGACGTCGTCAAGCGGGCGCGTCGCCACCGGCACGTCCGGCAGCCCCTTGGCGCGCACCAGCTCCATCAGCTCCTTCATCTCGTGCTGGTTGCCGACGTAAGAACCCTCGATGGTGAGCGCGCGCATCGGGATCGGCGGCAGCGACACCGTGAGGTCGCCGCCGAAGAGGCCAACGATGATGTATTTGCCACCCTTGACCAGGCTGTCATAGCCCATGCGCGCCGAAGCGGAGGAGCCGACGACGTCGATCACCGCCCAGGCGCCGGCGCCTTCGTTGGTCAACTTCATGATCTGCTGCACGGCATCCGCCGCCTTGGCGTTCACCGTCGCCTTGGCGCCGGCCTTTTTCGCCTGCGCGAGCTTGGCGTCGTCGATGTCGACGACGATCGCCGAATGTCCGCCCATTTTGCCGTGCAGCGCCAGGCACATGAGGCCGAGGCCGCCGGCGCCGATGATCACCGTCGGTTCGGTTTTCAGCGTCGTTACTTTTTTCAGCGCGCCATAAGTCGTCACGCCCGAGCAGGCGAGCGGCGCCGCGCGCTCGGGCGGCAGATCGCCGATGTCGTGCAGGTAGCGCGGATGCGGCATGATCATGTGCGTGGCGTAACCGCCGTTGCTGAACACGCCGAGGCTGCGCATGGCCCGGCACAGGTTGTCCTCGCCGCGCAGGCAGGCGGCGCACTGGCCGCAGCCGATCCATGGATTGGCCAGCATGCGCTGGCTGACTTTCACGCCTTTGGCGTCAGAGCCGAGCGCCACCACCTCGCCGACATTTTCATGGCCGAGCGTTATCGGCAGCTTCATGCCGCGTTCCGTCACGCTCAGTTTCTTGCCGCCGCCGAGATCGAAATAGCCGTCGACGAGATGCAGGTCGCTGTGGCAGACGCCGGCGGCGAGCACCTTGAGCAACACCTCGGTGCCTTTCGGCTGCGGCGTTGCCGATTCCTTGAGTTGCATCGGCTGGCCGCAGGTGCAGACCTGAAACATACGCATGGCAATTTCCTCCCGGCATTGATGTGTCTTGGCGGTTTGTCATGGCCGGGTTTGTCCCGGCGCTGAAAATGTGGTTGCGCAGCGAACCACAGTCCGCGCCGCCCGTCACCGTGCGGCCTTGCGGCCGGTTTTTGGGCAATTTTAGCCCCTCCCGCAATATCTTTCACGGCGGACGGTGACTTCCGCGCCCGCCTCCGCTATCCGGTTTGCCCCATGGCCTCGCTTGCCCTCGAAACAGCCCACCGCCCGGCGCACGAGCCTCCGTCCCGGCCGTCGAGCGAACTGATCGACTCCCGCGCGGTCGGCGCCGATCTGGAGAAGCTTGCCAAACGCCACGCCGGCAACGAGCGGGAGTTGCGCGCGGCGGTGGCGAAACGGCTCAAGGCCGCGCTCAACGACGGCCGCGCCGAGGCCGAGCAGCTGCTGCTCAAGGACCGGCACGGGCGGCGCTGCGCCGAACGCATCTGCCGGCTGGAAGACGATGTCATCGGCCTGCTGTTCGATTTCGCCCGCAAGCTCTACCCATCGCAGAATCCGTCCGAGGCCGAGCACATGGCGATCGTCGCCACCGGCGGCTACGGCCGCGGCTTGCAGGCGCCCGGCTCCGACATCGATCTGTTGTTCCTGCTGCCCTACAAGCAGACGGCGTGGGGCGAACAGACCGCCGAAGCAATTCTCTATTGTCTATGGGATACGGGGCTCAAGGTCGGCCACGCCACCCGATCGGTGGACGAATGCATCCGCCAGGCAAAAGCCGACATGACCATCCGCACGGCGATCCTGGAAGCGCGCTTCCTGCTCGGCGACCGCAAGCTGTTCAACGAGCTCATCACCCGCTTCGACCACGAGGTGGTGCGCAACACCGCGGTGAAATTCGTCGCCGCCAAGCTCGCCGAGCGCGAGGAGCGCATCCGCAAGGCCGGGCAGTCGCGCTATCTGGTCGAGCCCAACGTGAAGGACGGCAAGGGCGGCTTGCGCGACCTGCACACGTTGTTCTGGATCGCCAAATACGTCTACCGCGTGCGCGAGCCGGACGAGTTGCTCAAGCGCGGCGTGTTCGACAAGCAGGAATATCAGCTGTTCCGCCGCTGCGAGGATTTCCTTTGGGCGGTGCGCTGCCACGTGCACTTCGTCACCGGGCGCGCCGAGGAGCGGTTGTCGTTCGACATCCAGCGCGAGATTGCGGTGCGGCTCGGCTACACCGCGCATCCCGGCATGAAGGACGTCGAGCGCTTCATGAAACACTACTTCCTGGTCGCCAAGGATGTCGGCGACCTGACCGCTATCCTCAGCGCCGAGCTGGAAGACAGCCACGCCAAAAGCGTGCCAGTCTTGAGCCGCATGATGGCGCGCTTGCGCCCGGCAAAACGGCGCTCGCTCGCCGGCAACGACGATTTCATCGTCGACAACAACCGCATTACCGTCGCCAATGCCGGCGTATTCAAGCGCGATCCGGTCAACCTGATCCGCATCTTTCAGCTGGCGCAGAAGAACAATTTCGCCTTTCATCCGGATGCGATGCGGGCGATCACCCGCTCGCTTGATCTGATCGACGCCAAATTGCGCCACGACAAGCAAGCGAACGCCCTGTTCCTCGACATTCTCACTTCCAAGCACGATCCAGAAACGGTGCTGCGGCGGATGAACGAGGCGGGCGTGCTCAGCAAGTTCGTGCCGGCCTTCGGCAAGATCGTATCGATGATGCAGTTTAACATGTATCACCACTACACGGTGGACGAGCACCTGTTGCGCTGCATCGGCATGCTGGAAGAGTTCGAACACGGCGGCAAGGACACGCCGCTGGCCAACGAGCTGATGCAGAAAATTCTGCCCGGCAACCGTAAGGTGCTCTACGTCACCTTGTTCCTGCACGACATCGCTAAGGGCCGCATCGAGGACCATTCCATCGCCGGTGCGCGCGTGGCGCGGCGGTTTTGTCCGCGCCTCGGATTTTCGCCGGCCGACACCGAGACCGTCGCCTGGCTGATCGAAAATCATCTGGTCATGTCGAGCGTGGCACAATCGCGCGACCTTTCCGACCACAAGACCATCGAGAATTTCGCCGCCGTGGTGCAGACCGCCGAACGGCTGAAACTGTTGATATTACTGACCACCGCTGACATCCGCGCCGTCGGCCCCGGCGTGTGGAACGGCTGGAAGGCACAGCTTTTGCGCACGCTTTATTACGAGACCGAGCCGGTGCTGACCGGCGGCTTCTCCGAGATCAACCGCGCCCAGCGCGTCGCGCTGGCGCAGACCGAATTACGCGAGGCGCTCAAAATCTGGACGCCGGCCGAGCTCGACACCTATGTCGCCAAGCTCTACCCGGCCTATTGGCTCAAAGTCGATCTGCCGCACAAGCTCAACCACGCCCGCCTGGTGGCGGCGGCCGACAAGGCCGGCAAGACGCTGGCGACCGATATCAGCTTCGACAGCGGCGCCGTGACTGAGTTGACTGTACTGGCACCCGATCATCCCTGGCTGTTGTCGATCATCGCCGGCGCCTGCGCCATGTCCGGCGCCAACATCGTCGATGCGCAGATCTACACCACCACCGACGGGCGCGCGCTCGACACCATTTCGCTCACGCGCGAGTTCGAGCGCGACGAAGACGAGCAGCGGCGCGCCAACCGCATCGCCGATTCAATCGAGAAGGCGCTGCGCGGCGAATTGCGCCTGCCCGACGTGGTGACCAAACGCACGCCGCCCAAGGGCCGCATCAAGGCGTTCGCGCTGGAGCCGTCGGTCATCATCAACAATCAGTGGTCGCACCGCTTCACCATGGTGGAAGTGTCCGGCCTCGACCGCACCGGGCTGCTCTACGAGCTGACCGCGACGCTGTCCAAGCTCAACCTCAACATCACCTCGGCCCACGTCGCCACCTTCGGCGAGCGCGTGGTGGACGTGTTCTACGTCACCGATCTGATGGGGGCGCAGATCACGTCGCCGACGCGGCAGACCGCGATCAAGCGCGCGCTGATCCCGCTGCTCGCGGCGGCGGAGACGAACGGCAAGCCGGCCAAGGGCGGCTGACGCCATCGCAAGCTGTGTGTCAGAGAGACGCAGAATCCGGCGAAGTCGCGCTATCCGAATGAGTTCTTGCCAAAACAGGAAACCTTCAGCCCGCCGAGCTCCGAGTCGTCCAGCCGCAGAACCCAGCCATAGGCGTCGAGGACGTCCTGCACAATGGCGAGACCGAGCCCGGTGCCTTCGCCACGCTCATCGAGCCGGGCGCCGCGGGCGAGCGCTGCCGAGCGCAGCTCTTTCGCAATCCCGGGCCCGTCGTCCTCGACGGTGATTGTCATGCCCTCCGACGATGTCGTTGCGGCGACCTGCACCCGTGACTTGGCATGCCGGGTCGCATTCTCCAGAAGGTTGCCCATGACTTCCGCCAGATCGGTCCGGTCAAAGGGGGCGATAACACCCTCGGCGACCAGCATCTCGTAATTCACGCGAACGCCGGGCACTGTCCGCGACAGCGTGGCAATCAACGAGCGCGCAAGCGGCGCAAGCGGCGTGACGACGTCATTGCCAAGATGAGCACCGCCGCGCAGCCGCGCACGCGCCAATTCGCGATCCACATGGCGGCGCATGGCATCGATCACTGCGGAAATTTCGTCCGCGATCGATGTCTCGCCCTTCTGCCGCAGGCGGTCGCCGTCAGCCGCCAGCGCCGCCAGCGGCGTCTTCATGCCATGTGCAAGGTCGGCGGCGCGATTGCGCGAACGCACGATATCCTGCTCGCGGGCATCGAGCAGCGCATTAACCTCATCGACGAGCGGTTGAACCTCGACGGGAACCCGTGCGCTCAAATGTTTGTTCCGCCCGGAGCGGATATCGGCCACGCCGCGGCGCAGCGCATCGAGCGGACGCAGACCGATACCGACCTGAACCGAAGTGGCCAACGCAAGGACGATACCGAGCAGCCCGAGCGCCAACACAAGGTCGTTTGCAAATGCCGCCCGCGCCGCCGCGACGCGTGCGAGATTTTCCGCCACGGCGACACGCACCGGCACCGGTGTCTCCCCGATCGTCAGCGTGACCCGCCGTTCGGCGACCAGCAGGCGCGTTCCGGCCGGGCCCGCGATCTCATAGGAATGCACGTCCGTTTGCGACGCGTCGGCGGCCGGCAGCGAAAGCGCGGTGTCCCATAGTGAGCGTGAGCGCAGCGGCTGATCGTGACCGTTGCTGATCTGCCAATAAAGACCTGACAATGGATCGGCAAAGCGTGGATCGGCCGGCGGCCGGGTTACGATAATTCGATTGTCGGGATTGACATCGATGCCGGCGAGAAGCTGATTGAGATAGACGTTGAGGTCGGCGGCAACAGTACGCACGACGTGGCGTTCGAACAGCAGCGTCAAAACCACGCCCGCGATCACGAGCGCGATCACGATCGTCACCGCACCGCCGGCGATGAGCCGCAGCCGCAGCGAGTTATGCGTCATCCGCTGTGCTCTGGAACCAGATAGCCGAAACCGCGCCGCGTCTCGATCAGCTCGGCGCCAAGTTTCTTGCGCACGCGGCCGACGAGGACCTCGATGGCATTGGAATCGCGCGCGTCATCCTGGCCGTAAATGTTTTCACTCAGCTCCTGCTGCGACACGACGCGACCGCGGTGCAGCATCAAATAGGCGGCGGCCCGATATTCGAGCGGGGACAACGCGATCGGAACGCCGCGCATAGAGATTATCATCTGCCGTTCGTCAAGGGTGACTTCGGACACGCTGACGACCGACGAGGCATGCCCGGCCGAGCGCCGGACGATCGAGCGCAGGCGCGCCAGCAATTCTTCAACGTGGAACGGCTTCGGCAAATAATCGTCGGCGCCAGCGTCGATTCCGTCGACCCGCTCGGCCCAGCTGCCGCGCGCGGTCAGGACCAACACCGGAATGCGCCGCCCGTTGGCGCGCCAGCGTTTGAGCACAGAGAGCCCGTCCAGTTTTGGCAGTCCAAGATCGAGGACAATGGCGCCGTAATCCTCGGTGTCGCCGCGGAACCAGGCCTCCTCGCCGTCGCTCACGGTTTCGACAAGGTATCCCGTGTCTTCGAGCGCGCGCGTAATATCCGTCGCGATTTTTCTGTCATCTTCCACCAGAAGAACGCGCATTATTTTTCCTTGACCTGCTCGATTGTCGCGGTGCGCGCGTCGACGGATACGTCGAACAGGCGCCCTTTCCCGTCCACGACGCGAAACTCATAGACCCAGCGTCCCCCGTCGCGCTCGATCTCCACGCCGGCGACTTTCCCGGGGAGCTTGCCGCGCACCACCGCGAGAATGTCGGCGAGCGAGCGAATTTCGCCGCGCTCGACCGCCTCACGCACCGAATTGTGATCGTCGGCATCCGCCTTGGCCGCGGCGAGCGGCGCAATCATCACCGCAAGCACAAGGCAGAACAAGACGGTTCGAAGATGCGGGCGCATGGCATGATGAGCTTGTTTGATCTTGTCATAATGATGGTGGCGACCTGACAGATCGC
>CAWFNO010000009.1:0-68067 GCA_963817155.1 uncultured Pseudomonadota bacterium | reverse complement strand
GGCCAGAACTGTGGCTGATTTTCTCGGTCGCGAACGACCCGAAGCGGACGTGGGGCGTGCAGCGCAGCAGTCGAGGCCTATGACATCCGCAAGGCGTTCTCAGAAATCTTGCAGATCGAGTTCAACAGCGAAGGTGTACCAACCGGTCGATTATGCGACCCACGACGGCTGACAGCTTAGGCTGGGAAGTATCATCTCGCGCAACTGCTGCAGGTCGCCTTTTGGCCCATCACGTCATGGTGCGCATGTCGGCTTTTGGAGGATTCGGTTGAAAAAGTCCGTGCGTCAACATCTGGAAAAATTTTTAGCCTCCTAGACACGTTTTTGGAACGCGGACGCGTGGGGGTCTCGTGTTTTCCAGGTCAACGGGCGTAGGGCGCTCTGAAAGGTTCTACAGTAGCAATTTGAGGCGATCGAAGATGTCGATACTAGTTTGTCAGTTTCGGAGCGAGCCTAAGATTCGAACTTTTTCAACAGAATCGGAGCTGAACGGACGAAACGGCGATTTGACGGAAATTTTCAGCGGGACCCCAAATTCACGGTGGGGACTCCGTGCGCATATCGTTGCTTAACCGCAGCGTGGTCGAGCGCTCCGCTGTTGGGGACTCCGGTTCTAATAGGCGGGGTCCCATACAACGCCCGGGACCCAGTTTGGAAAAGAGCAGCTGATCAGAGGTCTAGGCTGAAGGTGTGGTGCACGCCAATCAACTCTACCTCGGTGCCGCCATGTCCATCGCTGATCGCAACGAAGTATGCGTGGCTCGGTGCGGCAATTTTTAACGTGTCGTAAGCACCGGCGGTGGTGACGACCGTCAAGATCCCCGGCTGCCAGCGATACCAAAGCTCCCGGTTTCTCGGGCCGCAGTAGTCACCGAGCCTTAGTGATGCGTCTGATAAGCCAATCTAAAGGGAAACTAAGAAATCGAACCGCCTGGCCAAGCGCCAGGCGGCTTTGATTTGGTCTATGGATGGCTTGTGCCTATGAATGGTAATGGCGGTGATGCCGATAATGCCGATGATGCGGAGCAGGTAAGACGGGCTCCAACTCAAGCCCGGTTACGGTAGCTATTACGTTGAGCCCGAGCTCTCCCTGAACACTCAAGGGTTGGAGAGTGAATGAGTTGGCGCCACCCACGAGGACGTTAGCGCCCGCGCCGATACCCACCGCAGCCCCTGCCGTAACTCCCCCGTAGCCACCGGCTAGGCTACCCGGCCCAACGTGCGGCGTTGGTGCGAACACAGCCCATGCCAAGCTGACATCGTTGCTGAAGCCAACTTGGGCTCCGAAACGGTGGATGACGGCTTGATAATATTGGATCGGACCGCCGTTGGATGGTGTGAGGCCGCAACGGAATGCCTGCCCGGAGAGAATGATATAGGCTGCCGGTGCGGAACTTCGGCAATTCAGTGTACCCACTTCAACGTCTGCGCGCGCGGGCATTGCCGCCGCGAGGCCAAGTAGCGCCGCAGCCAATAATGCGAACTTCTTCATGATTTTGCCTTCTGTGAAGAGATAGAACCCAATCTCCATCGAACCGGATTGAGGCTTATGTGCGGTAAATAGGACTCATTGGGGTTCGCTTCGGGGTCAATCGCGACCTAGCTGATCAAGCCCGACGCCTTCGTTTGTCCGCTCTACACGGTGGATTCAACCGGTCGACGCAACACTGCATCTCATTCTATCTGCTGGGATTTGAACCCCAAGGTCTTGCGCGCACTGCCAGCGATGCCAAAGCCCCTTGCTTCTCTGCCGCAGTGAAGCCTCGAAAAAACCCTCGACGTTTCGTCAAGCGCTCCGTCTTTCCCTTCAAGACAGAGAGTGTTGCGTCGACCGGTTGAGACCACCGACCTAAAGCGGACAAAGGTCGGTGCCGAGGCTGAAAAGCTGCGCAGCGATTGACCCAACTGCGACATTGAGCCTGCCTTACAGAGCAATTGCACAAAGTCCCTCTTAGCCCCTTCCAGAACGCCTGCTTGAGCCGATACGATGCCCTGCCCTGAGCCTTGGGGGAGGCCGATGCGACGGCGCGATAAAACAAGCGGTAAAGCCCCAAAAATGCAACGACGTGGGACGTTGAAGCGCCGCAATGCGCTAAAGGCCGCGCGTCCCCACAGATCGCCTGCCGTCGGCGAGGAGACAGAGGTAGCGCGACTCCGGCGCAAATTGAACGAATCCCTGCAACAACAGACTGCTACAGCTGATGTGCTCAAGGTCATCAGCCGTAAGACATTCGATCTGCAGGTGGTGCTCGACACGCTGGTCGGCTCGGCGGTACGTCTGTGCGAAGCGGATACCGGCATTATTCGGCGGCGCGAGGGTGACACTTATCCGGTCGCCGCGAGCTTCGGCCTCAGTGCGCAACAACGCGAGCATTTCGCAAGCTACCCGATTGCGCCGGATCGCGGGTCCGCGTTCGGACGTGCAATTCTCGAGGGCCATACGATCCACATTCCGGATGTTCTGGCCGACCCCGAATACAATCGACCCCAATTGCAGAAATTTGTCGGTGTTCGCACCGGGCTGGCAGTGCCACTGGTCCGGGATGGCGCCGTTGTTGGCGTCTTCACGCTGCAACGCAGAGAAACGCGGCCATTTACCGACAAACAGATCGAGCTGGTCGAGACTTTCGCCGACCAAGCCGTCATCGCCATCGAGAACGTGCGCCTATTCGAGGCCGAGCAACGGCGCACGGCGGAGCTGAGCGAGTCCTTGCAGCAGCAGACAGCCACCGCCGATGTGCTCAAGGTCATCTCGACGTCACCGGGCAATCTTCAACCCGTGTTCTCGACCATGCTGGAGAGGGCGGTGCGCATTTGCGAGGCTAAGTTTGGAAATATTTACCGCTGGGTCGGACATGAAGTGCAGCTTGTCGCGAGCCACAATGTGCCGCCCGCGTTTGCTGAGCACCGCCGGCGCTCGCCGTACCGGCCAAGCAAGGACAACGCCTTTGGCCGCATGATCGCGACCAAGACGTTATTCCAGGCTCTCGATGCTGCGGCCGAGCCGGCTTACACCGAACGGAGTGAGCCGGGGGTCGTGGCGGCTGTCGAACTCGGCGGGGTGCGGACCTACGTCGCCGTCCCGCTGCTGAAGGACGGTGAGTTAATCGGCGTGCTGACCGTCTACCGCCAGGAAGTGCGTCCCTTCACCGACAAGCAGCTCGAGCTGCTGTCGAACTTCGCCGCGCAGGCCGTCATCGCCATCGAGAACACACGGCTACTCAATGAGCTCCGACAGCGCACCGACGATCTTACCGAGTTGCTCGAGCGACAGACCGCAACCTCGGAAGTCCTCAGCATCGTCTCCAGCTCGCCCGGCGATCTCCTGCCGGTGTTCGAGGCCATGCTTGGAAACGCGGTGCGAATTTGCAGCGCAAAATTCGGCATACTTTACCTATCGGAACGCGATGTGTTCCGTAGTGTTGCCCTGCATGGGGCACCGCTTGCATACGCCGAATTGCGACGGCGCGAGCCGGTAATTCTGCCGCATCCTGGAACGGCGCTCACGCGCGTGTCGATATCGAAGAAATCAGTTCAGATTGCTGATGTCCAAGCCGAAGCGGCCTACCATAGCGATCCGTCGCGCGCTGATTTCCTCAAGCTCACTGGTGTCCGCACTCTTGTGGCCGTTCCAATGCTTAAGGAGAGCGAACTGGTCGGCGTCATCACCATCTATCGTACTGAAGTCAAGCCGTTCACCGATAAGCAGATCGAACTGGTGCAGAATTTCGCCGCGCAGGCTGTCATTGCCATTGAGAATACGCGGCTGCTTTCCGAGCTGCGCGATTCTCTCCAGCAACAGACCGCCACAGCTGACGTGCTTAAGGTTATTAGCCGTTCGACTTTCAAGCTACAGACCGTGCTGGATACGCTCGTCGAATCTGCGGCACGACTTTGTGAGGCGGAGAACGTTAATATTTGGCAGCCCAAAGGCAAAGTCTTTCGTTTGGCCGCCTGCTACAATGAGTCCCTCAAGACAAAAGAATTTTTGGAGACGATCGCTATCGAGGCTGGGAGAGGAACGATTGCCGGCCGGAGCCTGCTTGAGCAAAAGATCGTTCATGTGCACGACGTTCAGGCGGATCCAGAATACACGCTTGCTCAGGCTCAGGAACTTGGTGGCTTCCGAACAGTTCTCGCTGTTCCAATGCTACGCGAGGGTGTCGCGATTGGCGTTCTAGTCTTGACCCGCCGTGAAATGCGCCCCTTCACTGAGAAGCAAATTGAGCTGGTATCGACCTTCGCCGACCAGGCGGCGATCGCCATCGAGAACGCGAGGCTGTTTGAAAGTGTCGAGGCTCGCACACGCGAGCTGGCGAAGTCACTGGAAGAGTTGCGCACCGCCCAGGATCGGTTGGTGCAGACTGAGAAGCTCGCCTCGCTCGGTCAGTTGACTGCAGGCATCGCGCACGAGATCAAGAACCCACTCAATTTCGTCAACAATTTTTCGGCGATTTCCGTTGAGCTTATAGATGAATTGCGGGAAGCCCTTGCCCGAGCCAACCTCGACAGCAAGCTGCGCGGGCAGGTCAGTGAGATTGCAGATATGCTGCAGGGCAATCTCAACAAGGTCGTGCAGCACGGCAAGCGCGCAGACTCGATTGTCAAGAACATGCTGCTGCATTCGCGCCAGGGTTCACAGGAGCACCGGCCGGTCGGCATCAATGCCATTGTCGAGGAAAGCCTCAATCTTGCCTATCACGGGGCGCGGGCCGAGAAGCAGGGCTTCAATATCACCCTGGAGCGGTCCCTGGATCCGACCGCTGGTGAGGTTGACCTGTTCCCGCAGGAGATCACGCGAGTGCTGCTCAATCTGATTTCAAACGGCTTTTACGCGGCGACGAAGCGCAAAGCGGAGGCAAATGGGGGTGACTACGAGCCAACGCTTGGTGCCGTGACCAAAAACCTTGGCGACAGCGTCGAAATCAGGATTCGCGACAATGGCACCGGCATTCCGCCCGAAGTTAAGGAGAAGATGTTCAATCCCTTCTTCACGACCAAACCTGTCGGCGAGGGAACGGGGCTCGGCCTTTCGCTGAGCTATGACATCATCGTCAAGCAACATGGCGGGTCTATAGGAGTTGATACCCTGCCTGGCGAGTTCACCGAGTTCAGGATCGTACTGCCGCGTGGCGCTGCGACCATTGCCAAATCAGGAGAGCGCGCGTGAACCTCCTCATTCTCGTGGTCGACGATGAGCCGGACGTGGAATTGTTGTTCCGCCAGCAATTTCGGCATGATCTGCGCTCGGGCCGCTTTACGATGGAATTTGCCCCGTCTGCCCCCGCTGCGCTTCAGCGCATCACCGACGCGGCGGGGGTATCGATCATCCTGATCCTGTCTGACATCAACATGCCAGGAATGAGCGGCCTCGAACTCCTGCCCAAAGCTAAGGCCATGCGGCCAGATGTTCCGATCATTATGATCACTGCCTATGGCGATGCGGAGACCAAGCGCCAGGCTCTGGAGAACGGCGCCGAGGCGCTTCTCACCAAGCCCATCGATTTCGGCACGCTGCGCAGCGAAATCGACAGCCGGGTTGAACGCGCCGCATGACCGCCCGGATCCTGGTTGTCGACGACGAGCCGGATCTGGAAACGCTTATCCAGCAGAAGTTTCGGCACCAGATTAACGGTGGTGCCGTCAGCTTTCTGTTCGCCCGTGACGGGGTCGAAGCCCTGACCGTGCTGGAGGCCGATCGAAACGTCGATTTGGTGGTTACCGACATCAATATGCCGCGGATGGACGGGCTATCGCTGCTGCAGAAACTGCAGGAGAGCGAAGACAAGCTCTCCACCATCATCGTCTCGGCCTATGGCGATATAGCCAACATCCGCACCGCGATGAACCGCGGCGCATTCGACTTCCTGACCAAGCCCATCGATTTTGTTGATCTCGAGACAACAATCGCCAAGACCATCCGGCATGTCGAGGTTTTGCGCGAAGCGCGGCGGCGACAGGCAGAGGCCGAGCGGGCGCATGCGTCGCTGTCACGTTACTTCTCGCCCAATCTCGCCAAACGACTGGCCAGCGATGAGGACACAATCGATCTCGGCGGGCAGCGCCGCGAGATCGCAACGTTGTTCACCGACATTGCCAGTTTCACTGCGTTAGTGGAGACGCTCGAACCTGACGTGCTCGGGCCGCTTCTAAATGACTACCTCACGGGTATGACAGATCTTGTGTTCGAACATGACGGGACGGTTGCAAAGATCGTCGGCGATGCCTTGCATGTGTTGTTCGGAGCCCCGGGGGAGCAATTGGATCACGCCGATCGGGCTGTTGCGTGTGCATTGGCTTTGGATGAATACGCGCAATCCTTCCGTGAGCGATGGCACAAAAAGGGGATCGCGCTGGGCGTCACCCGTATCGGCGTTCATGCAGGACCGGCGATGGTCGGTAATTTCGGCGGCAGCCGCTTCTTCGACTACACAGCCTATGGCGACACAATCAACATCGCGGCCCGCCTGGAGGCCGCCAACAAACAACTCGGCACCCGCATTTGCGTCAGCGCAATCCTAGTAGAAAAGGTGAAGGACTTCCGGGGTCGGCCGGTGGGGGACCTATTGCTGAGGGGAAGGTCCGAGACCCTGCGTGCGTTCGAGCCCTTACAAGCGAAAGAGTACGAAAATCCCTCAACAAAGAGTTATCTGGAGGCATTTGCCAAGCTAGAAGCGGGCGACCCCGGCGCAATAGCAGCATTTGCCGCCCACGTTGGTAAGCGACCCGAGGATCAACTTGCCAGCTTCCATCTCAAGCGACTGCTAAATGGCGCAACCGGCACGCGGATCGCTCTGGACTAGAAGGCCTCCAACCTTGTTGCAGTGCATGAGTTTGGTTTTGGCACTTCGCGTCATTCGCCGCGCTGCATCATTTCCGGTCGCTATCGGACTAACAGATGGGGTAATCGGCCGGCAGCTTGTGGATAGCTGAATATTTTTGGTGCTGCGCTTCAGGCTGATGGTGAAACGAGGTCCGTGTGTACGGCCTCAAGCATCAGAAGGAGAAGCGCAGCATGGACCATTTTGCTGGACTAGATGTTTCAGTCAAGGAGAGCAGCATCTGCGTTGTGGATGACACGGGCAGGATTGTACGGGAAGTGAAGGTGGCGAGTGAACCGGAAGCTCTGCTGGCGGTGCTGAAGAGCCCCGCCTATCACTTCAAACGGATTGGATTGGAAGCCGGGCCGCTGTCACAGTGGCTCTTTAGCGCCCTCGCGGAAGCGGGCTTGCCGGTGATCTGCGTCGAGACGCGGCACATGCGGGCGGTGCTGAAGGCGCAGATCAACAAGACCGACCGCAATGACGCACGCGGTATGGCGCAGATGATGCGGGCGGGGCTCTATCGTCCGGTGCATGTGAAGACGTTACGCAGCCAGAAACAGCGAATGCTGCTGACCCATCGCAAGCTGCTGCAGTCGAAGGCCATCGCTGTCGATAATGACCTGCGCGGGACGTTACGCAACTTTGGTCTCAAAGTAGGCGTGGTGGGCAAAGTTAGGTTCGAGGCCCGCATCAGGGAGCTTGTTGAGAACCTCCCCGACCTGGCGGTGCTGGTCGAACCGATGCTCATTGTCCGGCGAGTGCTTCGCGAGCAGTTTTGTATCCTGCACCGCCGCTTGCTCGCTATCGTGCGGGACGATGAGGTGTGCCGGCGCCTGATGACGGTCCCCGGGGTCGGCCCTGTGGTGGCGCTGACCTATCGCGCCACCGTCGACGTGCCCGCTCGCTTCAGGAAGTCCAAGTCAGTCGGGGCGGTGTTTGGGCTGACGTGCGCCAAGTATCAATCAGGCGAGAGCGAACGCAGCGGCAGAATATCACGCTGCGGAGACGAGATGATGCGGGTCATGCTCTACGAAGCGGCTCAGGCCATGTTGCATTCAAAGAGATGGTCCTGGCTCAAGGCCTGGGCCATGAAGATCGCCAGGCACCGCGGGATGAAGAAGGCGATCGTCGCCTTGGCGCGCCGGTTGGCTGTGATCATGCACCGCATATGGGTTGATGGCACCGAGTTCCAGTGGACCCGGGAGGCCGCGGTGGCATGAGAGGTGTAGGTCGCCGGATGCGATAGGAGAAAACTCGAGTTCCACCCAGCGGTGGAATGATGTCCCTCGCGGGACGATGGATGAGGTGAGTTCGCATGTCCGCTTGGACCTATCGTCAATCTGACGCTAAGGCCGCGTAACAGATTGTTCCACCTCGTCCTCGGATCCCATGATGGAAGGGCCCTGGTGCCGATTCCGAAGAGAAGCGCGAGCCCGTGAGCGACATCAACACTGCAGCGGTGGATAGTCTGAAAGTGCTTGACCCCAAACGGCCGATTAGAGAAGCGGACATTGAGCGGGACGGGCGCTGGATGGCTCAGTCGCGAATGACCCAAAACGGACATTGTTGCTCCTAAGGCCAATAGCCAGACAATCGGCTTCGGCAGCACCCTCCAAAAATTGTTATGGAGGATCATCATATGATCAGAATAATCAGCGTTGCCTTTGTTCTGGCCCTCGCGTCGTCATCAACACAGGCGATGCCGCTTACGCCTATCGAGCAGCCGGACAGCATGGTCACGAAAGTCGTCGCCGCGTGCGGAGTAGGCAGGACAAGAGTTAATGGTGTCTGCGTGTCCAGACACCACAGACGGCAAGCTCGCAGGTGTGCACGATGGAATGGAAGCACTTGCGCTGTGTGGCACTACTACTGAACCGACACCGTGACCGCAGTTTCGGGGCTGATTGGTCAAAGCGCGAGGCCGCCTCAATTGGCGGCCTCATTCATATTAAGTCGAACACGTGATCGGAGTTCGGAGAGACCGGCGCGAGGCGGTCTTTCTTTTTGCGCTGCTTACTGCGGTGCGTCGGTCGCTAATGGCACTTCGCGGCCTTCGCTGCATTGCAGCGGTTTGTCGCTTATTGGAGTAACAGATGGGGTAATCGGCCGGCAGCTTGTGGATAGCTGAATATTTTTTATAAGCGCCGGAGACAAAATCCCTCAATGGAGCGGCCGGGCATGCGCCAATATCCTCCGGCGAGCGGTTTTGGGAGCGTATGCCTTCAGCCTCCAGCAACTTTGGCTCGATGGCGGCGACCGCGCTTTTCGTAATCTTGTCCTGCAGCTCGAAGATATCGGTCAGATCACCGTCGTAGCGGTCGGCCCAGATGTGGTTGTTAGTTGCAGCGTCGATGAGCTGGGCGGTGATGCGCACGCGGCTGCCGCCTTTGCGCACACTTCCCTCCAGGACGTAACGCACGCCGAGCTCGCGGGCGACGCGCTTTATGTCGATTGCCTTGCCCTTATAGGCAAAAGAAGAATTGCGCGCGATGACGAAAAACCAGCGCAGCTTCGACAGACCCGTGATGATGTCTTCGGAAATGCCGTCGGCGAAGTATTCTTGCTCCGGGTCGCCGCTCATGTTGGCGAACGGCAATACGGCGATTGACGGCCGAGCGGCAGTCGAGTCTTCGGTTGTTGCAGTAATGGCGGCGCCTTTGACCACAATCGGTGCTGTATCCGTAACGATAGAGACGCGGTGGACCCCAATCGGCCGCGCAATGTTCTTGACCGTCTGCTCGCCCATATCTTCGAAGCCGAAGCTCAGCTTGTCGCGCACCTGGTCGTAGACATTGCGTGAAACCATAATACCGCCGGGTTCGGCGAGCGCCTCCAGCCGGGCGGCAACGTTGACGCCGTCGCCATAAATATCGTTGGCGTCGCTGATAATGTCACCGACATTGATGCCGACGCGGAAATGGATGCACTTTTCCTGCGGAACGCCCGTATTGCGCTCGGCCATGCCGCGCTGGATGTCGACCGCACAGCGCACCGCATCGACGACGCTGACGAATTCCACCAGCATCCCGTCGCCTGTCGTCTTGACGATCCGGCCCCGGTGCTCGGTGATTTTGGGATCGACCAGCTCCTTGCGGTGGGCCTTGAGCTGGCGAAGCGTGCCTTCCTCATCGGCGCCCATTAGGCGGCTATAACCAGCGATGTCGCCTGCAAAAATCGCGGCCAACCTACGGTCCACTCGTTCTTCTGTTCGTTCTTCCGACATGTAGTCGCCCCAAAAACCTGCGATTGCGGGGTCTAACGGCCTCCGCGATACCGACGAACATCAAATGTCGACAGCGATTTTGCGCCCACCGAGGGCACCAGGCTGCCAATTGTTCGAAACGGCGATTTCGGTCCGTCGCCGTTTTTTGGGCAGCTCTTAGGCAAGCAAAGTGTTTGCCCGCGCGTGAATACTACTCTGTTTCGGGACCGATGCCTATGTTCGCTGCGGGTCAAAAGCGGACAAACCGTGCGCGCCTAAAATCGATCTTTAGTTCGCTTTGGTCCAAAAGCGGACATCATCGGATATCCTTCGCCCGGATAATGGGTGTTGTCGGCGGCAATCGGGAACCTGCGGTCGGCGTCCTGTTCAGTCCACAGGGCCGGCGGGTAGCCGTGTTTCAGGCTCGCTCCACAATCCCCAGACAGGAATGGGCCGGGGGTGACAGGCGACCCCTTACAAGTTGCCCAGCGCGTGCTTATTTTTTGATCGCGGCCGGGAGGAAAGCGTCATGTTCCGTGTTCGTTGGCTGATCGCGCTTGCGGCGATAGCAACAGCGTTTGTCCTGGTCACTGTCGATGCGCATGCGCGCGTTGGTGGCGGCTTCTCAGGAGGCAGCCGAGGCATGCGCACGTTCTCCGCGCCACCTGCCACGCGCACAGCGCCTACGGCCGCGCCAATTCAGCGTTCGATCACACAACCTGGTGCCGCCGCGCCTATCGGCCAGACTGCACCCCGTCCAGGACTATTTGGCGGCGGCCTGTTCGGCGGGCTTGCTGCCGGCTTCCTCGGCGCTGGCCTATTCGGCCTGTTGTTCGGGCACGGATTTTTCGGTGGCATGGCGGGCCTTGCTTCGATTGTCGGCCTGCTTTTGCAAGTCGTGCTGGTCGTGCTGGTCGTGATCGTTGCCCGGCTGATTTTTGCTTGGTGGCAGCGGCGCAATATGCCGGCACCTGCCTACGCGGCGGCGCTTCCAGCGACTGGACACAGTTTTGGCGGTCTCGGTGAAATGTTGGGTAGCATCGATGCGTCTGCCGCTGGCGCATCACTAACCATTGTGAAGGCGGACTATGACGCGTTCGAAAGACTGCTCGGCGACATCCAGAGCGCTTATTCGGCCGAAGACCTTTCGGCTTTACGCACAACAGTCACGCCCGAGATGTTGTCTTATTTTTCCGAACAGCTTGCGGGTAACGCGAGTCGCGGTCTGGTCAATAGAGTTACTGACGTGAAGCTGCTGAAAGGTGACCTGGCGGAAGCCTGGAGCGAAGGCAATACAGATTATGCTACTGTTGCCATGAATTTTGCGCTTAAGGACAGCCTGGTCGAGCGTGCGAGTGGGCGTACCGCCGAAGGCGGCGAGCCGAGCGAGGTCACCGAGCTGTGGACCTTCATGCGGGCGCGTGGCGGCAGTTGGCTGCTCTCGGCCATTCAACAGACCTGATATTTTGCGTTTCGTTCGGACGTGGGATGTCGGCGCCGCGATTCCGTTACTGCGGCATGTTGGATCTAAGGTGAAGCCCGAGCATCGACCAATGTCCGATGTTGCTTCGAAAGCAAACAAACAGGGATGAGGATGGATTGTCCGCTAAGTGCCAAAAGCGGACATGCGTGCCGGGTTGAAGAAGCGCCGACTCTGCTGATGATGTCAACGCCGGAGAGATCATACATCGGCTCGCCGGAGAGATGATGCATCAATGATGCCGGCAAGAGGCGCCCAAACTGGGGGCGTTGAAGTCCTGAAAAGCCTGTCTGTGGTCTCGCTTGAGTCATAGCGGGGCCATTCCTGAGCGCCGCAGACCAGGCGGAAGAAGCGGACGAAAGACTCGCGAGAACCGCCCACGCGCCGCAGACTCGTGAAACGTTGTCCCACACACTCAAAACGTTTCTGGCTAACCACCGACATGCTCAAGCGGCGAATAGTGCCAGTTGGCTCCCAAGGTGTTGCGTCGGCTGCGGCTTTTGGGAAGCTATCGCGACCTAAGAGGCGGCGTTATGGGGTCAGCCTACGTAACTGCCGCGCAACGCAGAGATCCAAAATGCAAAGCCCTTGAGCATGCGATGCTCGGGCTCGCTCTCGTAGCCGTTCGTATTTCGCCCGCCGCATGTGCTTGGGTCGGTGTGACCTGACGGCTTTTTTGTACCATCGGGATAGAGACTACTGCATCGGCATGATCTCATCTAGATGGTTAGCCGAGGGCGCGAATGTTTGTGGTGCCGGCGGTCTATATCCGAGAGCTGAGTGCGGTCTGATCGTGTTGGAGTGTTTCCGCCATTGCTCGATGACAATCTTGGCTTCCTTCAGACTGTAGAAGATTTCACCGTTGAGCAGCTCATCGCGTAGTTCTGCAGCGATATGCCCGCATCCCGGCAGGCCACCGGCGTCGCGGCTCCCTGCGCCATCGATACTTCAATCTGGCGAAGCAGCGTCACAATCTGCTCCGCGCTGAACCTCTTCTTCGGCATGACCCAAGCTCCTTTCCAAGACCATTTTCTCACAAAGCCTGGTCTAAAAAAGCCCGGTCAGGTCACCATGATCGCGCGGCAGCGGGCGCAGCTTCACGATGGACACGGCGGCCATGTTGGCCATCGGCCGGGGTTCGTCTACTCGACCGACACATCCTTGGACGATGCGAGAGAGGAGGCTTACCGGCTTTACGACGAAGAGGTAGCGGTGACTTATAAGCAGGACGACAGTTTCGACTCTGACGAATTCGACGATGAGGCTCACGACGCGTCAATGATGGACGAGCGTGAGCGCGCCTATGTCGATTACGACAAGGCCAACGCCGACGCATGGCGAGGACCATCATGACACTGGAACAACGCATAGCGACCGCGCTCTCCTCCAACACCAGGTCGGCCGATCTCGCGGCGCTGACTGCCGAGACCGAGAGCGCCATCACCCAGGTCGAAACGACTGCCGGTGCCGAGAAGGAGAAAGCACTCAATCCGGCGTTGAGCCCTGATCCAAGAGCGGCGCGTCTGGCAATGGAGGATGCCGCCTTCGCTGCGACGCGCTTGCGTAAGTTGTTACCGAGGTTGCAGCAGAAGCTGCATCAGGTCGCGGCAGCCGAGGAGCGTGCGCGCTGGTTGGCCGACTATGAGCGGGTCAAGGTTAAGATTGATCAAGCGGCAAAGAAGTTCGCCGAATATCCTGAGCTGGCAGCCAGGCTCATCGAAATCTTTCGCGAAGCAGAGGCGGTCGATCAGGAAGTGTCGCGCGTTGATGGCTCAGCGCCTGCGGGCGAGCATCGGCGCTTGCGCGGGGTAGAGTTGATCGCGCGCGGTCTTGAGAGCTTCACCCGCGACAGCCCTTCGATTGCCGAGACGGTGCAGCTGCCTGATTGGCAGGACAGCAATCGGATGACTTGGCCGCCGCCGCAACCACTCCTGGCGGCGGTGTACGCGGCGATGATGGTGCCGCAGTACGACCCACGACGTTACTCGGCCGACTGGGCTGCCGCGATGGAGGAGGACAACGTGCGGCGGGCAGCAAACGAACGACGCTGGGCCGAAGAGGAAGCCGCGCGCCAGGCGGAGAGCAAGCGCGTCTATGAGGCCAGCCTACGACGGTGATAGGTCGCCTCAAAAATAATTCCCCGATCTGGAGGAAAAGGGTGGCATCACGACGCTGTCGTCCGAGTTGGTTTTGCTGGCAGTAGCCGAACCGCCCACTGCGTTGGTGGCGGATCAGTAACAGCGCAGAGCCCGCGGCTGATTAGCTCCGGCGGCGCGGCGGGCAACTAAGGCGTGGACTCATACCAGCCGTGTCGCCCCAGGTCCGCTCTGGGCCATCAGAAGCAGACATTTGCAGTGCAAAAGGGCTTGTCCGCTTTGCCCCCCGTGTGTGAGCTGACCAGCACCGGCAATATCGACCGGGCACATCGTCACTACAGGCCAGCAAGAACGCTTGCTCGACCTGCTCGCTCAAATCGAAGTGCACGACGGCGGCCGTGCGCAAGGTCACCCGCGATCTCGATGAAGATATACGGACCGCGTCCGCGCGCTGGCCAATACACAAGCCTTCGAACAATCACACCGCGAGCGCAAGAAGATCGAGATGCGGTTTGCGCACATGAAGCGCATCCTTCGGCTCGACCGGTCTAGATTGCGCGGCCTCAGCGGTGTCAGGGACGAGCTCTTGCTCACCGCAACCGCGCAGAATCTGAGGCGGCTCGTCAAGTTACTCAGCCGTGCCCCACCGCCAGTCGCAGCCGGTGCCCAGCTTAGCGTCGTGTGAGGCGTTGGTGCCGAAGCGGTCTTATCACAGCAGCCGACTACCGCTGCAGGAACCGAGCCCCCGAAAGCGGACATGTGCGGTGCAACTCGGTATGTCCGCTTCGTGCCATAAGCGGACATCGCGTTGGCAAGATTTCCGGCCATTTGGGCAGCGCTACTAAACCCACTGGCATAACTCAAAAGTATACCGCGACCCTGTTTACCCATTCTTTTCCATTTACTACTCATTCTTAATGCCATGGACGGACGCGCTCCAGCCACGCACATCCCGGGTTACAGCCGGGCGCAGCTCACGCGCGTGATTGCGGCAGGAAACGTCGCCGCCATTGCCATCGTTTTTTGGGAAACCTTTTTCCCGACCCAGCTTTATACGGTTGGCCTGTCGCTCTGCGTTTTGCTTCCAGTCTGGGCTCTCGCACTCGACGTGCGTACAAGAGGCGCGCTCGGTTTCGAAGAGCGGCGCGGTCGCCGCTATCCGCTGTCGCTCGCCACAATCCTCGTGCTGCCTGCGCTTGCGTTCGCCGTGCGCGCGGGCATCGATCTCAATTTTGAGAGCTACGCGCCCCTGATTGCAGGGGCAATGCTCACGGCAGGAGTAACCTTCGCCGTCCTTTGGCATTTCAATCCACAGCTTAGGTGTGACCTTAATCAGTGCGCCACGATCGCGATCTTCGCGATCGCCTATTCCTACGGCGCAGTTGCCTTCGCTGACGTCCTGCTCGATCCGTCGTTAGGCCACGACACGCAAACCGTCATCGATCACAAGCGCATTCATGTCTCAGGTGGGCCAAAAGGCAGCTCGGTCTGGTATCGGGTCAAAGTCGATCCCGACGCGTCACCCCCAGGCGCGAACTGGATCAATGTCCAGCCCGATCTCTGGGATTCCTTACACCGCGGCGACAACGTCTGTGTGCACGTTGGCGCAGGCCTCTTCGCCATTCCATGGTACGCCGTCGGTCACTGCGCGGACTAACCTTATCGTCGATGCATGTCCGCTTTGGGTCTTGGCTGTGTAAAAACGCAAATGCCGACCGCGCGCGGAGGAAACGTTTATAGAGATAACGTATCTTGCAAACTGATATTGCTGCGGACCTATGAGCAGATGTCACGTTGAAGAATTTTATTTTCTACATTTTTCCGATATATGAGTTTTTACACAGCCAGGGTCATTAGCGGACAAACAACCGCTGGCCGAAATCCGGCTCTTGTCCGCTTTGGCCCAAAAGCGGACATCCGGCGGTGAATTTTCAATGTCCGCTTTGTGCCAAAAGCAGACTCATGCAGCGCAGCAAAAAAGGTCGCTATTCGATCACCTCGTCGGCGCGCACCAGGAATGCTTCCGGGATCGAAAGGCCCATGGTCTTTGCGGTCGCTAGATTCACCACCAGTTCGAATTTGGTGGGCTGCTCGATTGGGAGATCAGAAGGCTTAGCGCCCTTCAGAATCTTGTCGACGTATACCGCAGAGCGGCCAACGAATTCGCTAAGATTGACGCCATAGGTCAACAGTGTGCCCGCTTCAGCGAACTCACGGATGCTAGCAATCACGGGTAAGCGCCCCTTTATCGCGAGCTCGGCGAGTTTATTCCGCCGCGGCATAAGCGTAGTGTTCGCACTTATCAGAAGAGCATCTATGCCCTGAGAAGAGAGCGCGACGAACGTCTGATCAAGCTGGTCCGGCCCTGATACATCGAGCCATTCAAGCTGGATGCCCAACACCATCGCCGCAGCCTTCAGATCCTTCACTTGATAGGCAGTACCTGGAGCCGCCCGATCGCCGAGGACACCGACTTTCGTGATGCCTGGAACAGCTTGCTTCAGTGTCTCGAGCACTTTGCCGAAGAATCCGCGCCCTGCCGTGAAGGTCGTGCCCGTGACGTTCCCACCTGGCTGGTCAAGACTGGAAACGAGTTTAAGTTCAACAGGCTCGTCTGGGAAAACCATCACGATGGGGATGCTGCTGGTCGCATTTTTTACTGCAACAGCAGCCGCACTATTCGGCGCAACGATCAGGTCAACGTTCTGCCGTACCAGCTCGGCTGCAAGCTCGGGCAGCCGAGCTAGGTCTCCGTCGGCCCAGCGGTAGTCAATGACGAGATTTGACCCTTCTACCCAGCCAAGTTCACGGAGCCTTCGCAGAAAAGCGTCGAGCGAGCGCTGCACCGATTCCCGACTGGGAGCGCTTAGAAAACCAATGCGATAGACGCGTTCTTTTTGCTGAGCCCACGCGGCCAGCGGCCACGTCGCCGCCGCGCCGCCGATTAGCGTGACGAACTCGCGCCGCCTCATTACCTGCACCCCCGAAGCATCCTATCGGGTTAGACCAGCACACCGGAAGGCCGAAGTTGACACCTGCCGATGTCCGCTTTGGGTCAAAAGCGGACATTTGCAGTGCACTAAGCGATGTCCGCTTTGTGCCAATAGGCGACATCGCGGCGTCTGATTACTTTGCTGGTAGCAGGACAGTGACGACAAACCGGTAGCCGATATCCTTGGGCCCCACACCGTCGGGACTGACGGCCCAGTACCGAAGACCTCCGCCAAACTGCACCGGCAGTTTTCCAAACCTCACCAACTTGCTGATCATGCCGTTGATCGGCACCGACCATTTATCGGTAATCCAGTTGTATGTGCTCTCTGTATTGAGCGAAAAGGTCCAGGCGTCCTTGGTGGTGTAGGCCATGAATGGCTGGAGGTATGTGCTGCTAACATTGCTGCGGTTGCTGTCGCCAGCATAAGACCAGAGATGGTTCGCGAGTATGCCGTAGGTCCACCCACCAGTTTGCTTGAGAATGACCGCTGTTGGGCCAGCAGCATATTTCCCTGATCCCAGTAAACCGTCCGTAGCTGTCGGAAACTGCAATGCCGGGCCAATGCCCCAAATGATGCCGCCGGGGCCTGGAGCCTTCGGCGAGAAAAACAGGCTCTGCAATGTATCTCCCAGCCCAAACTGGTGGCCGGCGCCGGGTGCAATGTCGTCCTGGTTCACGATTGGCAAGATTGTGCGCGAGATGAGGTTCCAATCCGCATTGAGGTGAAAAGGGATTACCGGCTGAATGTTGAGGTACGCTTGCTTTCCGTTTTCCTGCGGACCAATTTTGTCATTATAGTTGAATTGGAACGGAATGCTGATCAGGTCGGCGATCGGATTGGATAATTTCTTGGCAAGATCGGAATCTTGCGCATGTGCGGTTGGTGAAGATAGCAAGCAGAAGGCACCAACAAGGTAGACAACCACCCGCCTCATGCGAAATATAGGATTTTTCATCATTTGACGCGACCTGAACTGAATTTCGAACCAATTCAAAAATCGTATCGCAATGGCACTTTCTGCCCAATCGTCTTATTTGATCTGCCTAAGTTCATGAGTGCTATTTTCGCCGCTGTGACAATTCAGCGACAGCGAAACAGTCCTCTCTGCCCTGTGCAGTCCCAGGCCGGCATCAACGCCTCTTAGTCAGTTTGCACAGAAAATTTCGACGGTACGGTCCAAACGCTCGCCAAATCGCCTTCAATATCCCCGGCTGCCAACAATGCCAAAGCCCCCGGTTTCTCTGGCCGTAGTGAACCCTGGACGGCATTTTTCGCTCATCAGCAGACGCTCTCTAACTTTTTTGTTCTCGATAAGTGTTGCGTCGACCGGTTGAGACCACCTCCAAGAGATGGGGTAATCGGCCGGCGATCTTGTGGATAGCTGAAGATTTTGGGTGCTGCGCTTCAGGCTGATGGTGAAACGAGGTCCGTGTGACGGCCTCAAGCATCAGAAGGAGAAGCGCAGCATGGACCATTTTGCTGGACTAGACGTTTCAGTCAAGGAGACGAGCGTCTGCATCGTGGATGATACGGGCAGGATCATTCGGGAAGTGAAGGTGGCGAGCGAGCCGGAAGCTTTGTTGCCGGTGCTGAAAAACCTCGCCTATCACTTCAAGTGGATTGGATTGGAAGCTGGACCGTTGTCGCAGTGGCTTTTTAGCGCACTTGCCGAAGCGGGGTTGCCGGCGGTCTGTGTCGAGACGCGGCACATGCGGGCCATATTAAAGGCACGGATCAACAAGACCGACCGCAACGATGCGCGCGGCATGGCGCAGATGATGCGGGCGGGGCTTTACCGTCCGGTGCATGTGAAGACGCTGCGCAGTCAGAAGCTGAGAATGCTGCTGACCCATCGCAAGCTGCTGCAGTCGAAGGCCATCGCTATCGAGAACGACCTGCGTGGCACTTTGCGTAACTTCGGCCTCAAGGTGGGCATGGTGGGGACGGTAAAGTTCGAGGCACGCATCAAGGAGCTGGTCGAGAACCCGTCCGATCTGGCTATGCTGGTCGAACCACTGCTCATTGTTCGGCGGGTGCTGCGCGAGCAGCTCGGTATCCTGCACCGCCGCCTGCTGGCCATCGCTCGGGACGACGAGGTGTGCCGGCGCCTGATGACGGTCCCCGGTGTCGGTCCGGTGGTGGCGCTGACCTATCGCGCCACCGTCGACGTGCCGGCCCGCTTCCGTAACTCCAAGGCAGTCGGAGCGGTGTTTGGACTGACGCCGGCGAAGTATCAATCGGGCGAGATCGACCGTACCGGCGGCATATCGCGCTGTGGAGACGAGATGATGCGGGTCATGCTCTACGAAGCGGCCCAGATCCTACTGGTGCGCTCGACGAAATGGTCCTGGCTCAAAGCCTGGGCGATGCAGATCGCAAGGCGCCGCGGAATGAAGAAAGCGATCGTGGCGCTGGCGCGCCGGCTGGCCGTGATCATGCACCGCATATGGGTTGACGGCACCGAGTTCCGCTGGAGCCGAGAGGTCGCAGCAACATGAGAACCGAGCAGGATCAATTGCAATAGGAGAAACGCGAGCTCCACCGAGCGGTGGAATGATGTCCCTCGCGGGACGATGGATGAGGTGAGATCGTATGTCCGCTTGGACCTGCCGCCACTCAGACGGCAAGGCCGCCCAATAGATTGTTCCGCCTTGTCCTCGGATCCCATGATGGAAGGGCCCTGATGCCGATTCCGAAGAGAAGCGCGAGCCCGTGAGCGACATCGACACTGTAGTGGTGGATAGTCTGAAGGCGCTTGACCCGGAACGGCCGATTAGAGAAGCGGACATTGGCCGTCGATTTATGAGTCCACGGCCTAGCGGGGATTCTTGTGTGGGAATAAAAGACTGTTCGACTTCAAGTTGGGCATTCTTTTGGGCCTTGAAGGAAGTGAGTGTTTCAGAAGTTCGTTTTTAATAGCAATGAACTCAGAAACATATTGGAGGCAATGCGTCACATAAACGAAATACTCTTCGATCATCTCCAAGGTTTTGGTGTCAGCATGTCGTGGGTTCATCGGGAAAACAGGTCCCGACCTAGCAGCTTCTTCAAGATCAACAAAGAATAGTCCGCGTTTTTTAGTTTGATCCCAATTGCAGTGAGCAAAGGTGTTCCGTACACGAAGGCATGAACTAAACGAGCCCATAATTTCGATGTAGTCGTTTTCGATCCCAACTTTTACAGCAACCGGTCGAATAAGCCTTTTGGCTGCATCAATTCGATTAGTTTCGCCTCTGATTGCGAATATCCGACGAATCCCTTCATGCTCGCCAGCTATGCGGTGTTGTGGCAAAGTGCTTCCGGGGTTGGGCGCAGTTTGGCATGCCAACGCTGTTCCGGCGCACCACGCTAGCAGAAATTCTAGCTCGCCATATCCGGTCACTATCCGGCCAACTGCACCAGCGGCCTTCTTCTTTTTGTGAAATTCAGGCATCAACGGCAATGGCAACATCCTCAGACACTCGGCCATCCCACAAATCCCTGCTGGTCACACTAGATTTTACAGACGCAAGGCTATGTAAACAAAGCAGATGAACCAAATGCCATGGACCGCCATTGCGATATACTGCGATAGGCGGCGTAGTACATGCCGACGTTGCCGACGACTTGCTGCCCTGCCATCGCTCAGCCCTCTGTGCGGAGTTTGCGCCCCCATTGGCGGCCTTCCTAAAGGATAGCTACGCGGAAGCCGCTGCTCTAGAAGTAACCTCTGAGGCCAGCCCAGCCTCGAGCGCCTATACCCAGCCTCCTGCCAGCCTGTGCCAGCCTGAACAGAGGTCTGCTGCCCCTAGTTTGGAGAGGGATGCAGCCCCTTGAGTTAGACCTAATCGGCTGTGTACCCTAATGTGTACCTTGGCAAGAAAATGGCCTCTGCTAGGGACGCCTGAAATTCAAAAAGTGCTTTATTGTATTGGTGAGCGCGATGGGACTCGAACCCATGACCTACTGATTAAAAGTCAGTTGCTCTACCGCCTGAGCTACGCGCTCTTAAGGAAGTGGGGTGTACGGGTGCCGCCGTGCCCGGTCAATAGGCGGGTTTTGCGACTTTCTTGACCTCGCGCCGCGCCAGCGCAATTTGCTACACTGTTGGCTGCACAAGGAGCGCCTCCATGCCGATCGTCAACCGCGTCGCCGATCTTGCCGGCGAGATCGCCGAATGGCGGCACGACCTGCATGCCCATCCCGAGCTGATGTACGACGTGCAGCGCACGGCGGCATCGGTCGCCGCGAAGCTGAAGGAATTCGGCTGCGACGAGGTGGTGCCGGGCATCGGCCGCACCGGCGTCGTCGGCGTCATCAAGGGCCGCAAGGGCAAATCAGGCAAGACAATCGGCCTGCGCGCCGACATGGATGCGCTGCCGATCGAGGAGGCGAACGACCTGCCGTACAAATCGACGGTGCCGGGCAAGATGCACGCCTGCGGCCATGACGGCCACACGGCGATGCTGCTCGGCGCCGCGCGCTATCTCGCCGAGACGCGCAACTTCGCCGGCAACGCCGTGGTGATCTTCCAGCCGGCCGAGGAGGGCGGCGCCGGCGGCAAGGCCATGCTCGATGACGGCATGATGGAGCGCTTCGGCATCGCCGAGGTTTACGGCATGCACAATTATCCCGGCATGCCGGTCGGCGCCTTCGGCATTCGCGCCGGCCCGGTGATGGCGGCGGCCGACTACCTCACCATCGACATCGAGGGCGTCGGCGCGCATGCCGCGCGGCCGCACAAGGGCATCGACACGGTGCTGGTCGGTGCGCAGATCATCAGCGCGGTGCAGTCGATCGTTTCGCGCAATGTCGATCCGCTGAAGTCGGCAGTGGTGTCGATCCCGATGTTCAAGGCCGGCAATGCCGACAACGTGCTGCCGCAGACGGTGCAGCTCAAGGGCACCGCGCGCACGCTCGAGGCCGATGTGCGCGATCTGGTGGAAAAGCGCCTGCACGAGATCGTCGAGCACACGGCGGCGGCTTACGGCGCCAAAGCGAAGCTCACCTACAAGCGTAATTATCCGGTGCTGGTGAACCACGAGCGGCAGACGGATTTTGCCGCTTCCGTCGCCAGCCAGATCGTCGGCGAAAGCCAAGTGGACACCGATCTGCCGCCGATGATGGGGGCGGAGGATTTCTCCTTCATGCTCAACGAGCGCCCCGGCGCGTTCATCTGGATTGGCAACGGCGACAGCGCAGGGCTTCATCACCCCCAATATAATTTCAACGACGAGGCAATTCCCGTCGGCGCGTCGTACTGGGTGAAGCTGGTCGAGACGGCGCTGGGCCGCTGACCGGAATTACTGAACCAGCTCGGCCTGCGTTTGCGCCGGGGCCGGCGGCGGCGCGACTGGGGCCGCGACGGTCACTTGCGCCGAGGCTGCGGCCGTGGCGATCGGGACCTGACGGCCGATGAGTTCGAGGACGCGGCCTTCGAGCGTGCGCCAGGTGGCGTAGTCGTTGAGCGGCGTGAGTTCGATCGCGGCGAGCAGCACCGCGGCGATGAACGGAACGCTCTGCACGACGAGCACCGCGGCGAAGATGTAGATCTCGCGGATGTCCTTGGTGTTCGTCGCAACGAGCGTGACAGCGCCGGAGATCAGCAGCACGGCGAGCACCGCTTCCCAGAAGGCGTGGAAATCGGCGGTGCGGCGCAAACCGCCTTTCGAGGTGCGCACGAAGGGCAGGTGATCCTTGATGACGCCGAGGCTGACCGAGCGCGCCACCGTCCATTGCACCGACATGGCGGCGCACACGGCGCCGAGCAACTGACCCTTGGTGACGCGCACGCGCAACCGGTAGAGCGTGAGGAAGTGCGCGACCGAGACGACGAAGCTCGCGAGGATCGGCACGGTGAGGATGCGGTCGGGCACGGCGATGTCGAGGAAGGCGACGACCGGCACCCAGACGATGTTGAGGATGGCGACGAGGACGCCTAGGCTCTCAGCGCCGAGCCAGTTGAGCCAGCCGAGCGCGAATTCGCGCTTCTGGTCGCCGGTGAGGCGACTGGCGCCGGGCAGGAAGCGGCGCCAGTGCTTCTTCAGAATCTGGAAGCCGCCATAGGCCCAGCGGTGGCGCTGCTTCTTGTAAGCTTCGAATGAATCGGGCAGCAGGCCGTGGCCGTAGCGGCGGTTGGTGTAAAGCGCCTGCCAGCCGTTTTCGAGCAGCGTGAGACCGAGATCTGTGTCCTCACAGATCGTGTCGCTCGACCAGCCTCCGGCGGCGTCGAGCGCGGCGCGGCGGATCAGGCACATGGTGCCGTGCACGATGATGGCGTTGTATTCGTTCCGCTGCACCATGCCGATGTCGAAGAAGCCGGTATATTCGCCGTTCATGGCGGAATGCATCAGGCTGCGCTCGCCGTCGCGGTGATCCTGCGGCGCCTGGATGAGGCCGACATGGGCATCGGCGAAAGCCGGCACCAGGTCTTTCAGCCAGTCGGGATGCACGACGTAATCGGCGTCGATGACGCCGATGATCTCGGCGTCGGGCGCGGTCTGCGTCAGCGCAAGGCGCAGCGCGCCGGCCTTGAAGCCGACCAGCTTTTCCGCGTTGACGAACTTGAAGCGCGGCCCAAGCGTCTTGCAGTGCTCCTCGACCGGGCGCCACAGCGCCGGATCTGACGTGTTGTTGATGACGACGACACATTCGAAATTCGCGTAAGCGAGGCGGGAGACCGCATCGAGCGTCTGCTTGAGCATTTCCGGCGGCTCGTTATAGGCCGGAATATAAATCGACACTTTCGGCGCGGCAGCCTCTGGCGCGAGCGGCGGCGAAGCAATCAGGCGACGCGGCTTGCGGCCAAAGGCGATGGCCGCGAGCTCGTCGATGCGCGCGAGCGTGATGATGATCAGCGGCACCAGCAGCAGCGTGCCGAGGCCGAGCGCGAAGGCCGATCCGGGCACGAAATAATGTCCGTTCCAGAAGGCGAACAGCGTGGCGCCCCAGGCGCCGACAATATTGGCGGCGCCGGCGAGCAGCGCGGCTTGCGGCACGCTGACCGCGGCCATGGCCAGCACCGGCAGCGACAGCAGCACGCTCAACAACAACGCGATGCCGGCGAGCTTCCAGTGATCGGGATTGCCGATCGTCCCGGTCCATGAAAATTTTGCATGGCGCGCGGCATCGAAGATGCCCCAATAGGGGCCGACGCCGCCTTCAAAAATTTTCCAAGGCTGGTCGATCGCTTCGACGATGTTGTAATCGATGCCATAGGCTTCCGCCTTTGCGACAAAGGTGCGCAGCACCACCGCCTGCTCGATGCGGCCGGGATCGGCATGCTTGAGATTGTAGCCGGCGCTCGGCCAGCCGAATTCGGCGATGACCACGCGCTTGCCCGGATAGACCTGGCGCAGCTTGTCGTAGATCAGGATCGCCTGGTCGACTGCCTGCCAGTCGGAGAAGCCTTCCCAATAGGGCAGGATGTGCGCGGCGATGAAATCGACCGCCGAGACGAGCTCGGGGTGCTCCATCCACACGTTCCAGATTTCGCCGGTGGTGACGGGCACGCTGACCGCGCGCTTGACGCGCTGGATCTTGGCAATGAGGTCGGGCACCGTCTCTTCGCCGCGGTAGATCGTCTCGTTGCCGACGAAGATGCCGTTGACGTTGCCGTGCCTGTGCGAGAGGTCGATCACCGAGCGGATTTCCCGCTCGTTGCGCGCCTTGTCCTTGTCGATCCAGGCGCCGACGGTCACGCGCATGCCGAACTCGGCGGCGATGTCTGGCACAAGTTCGACGCCGCCGGTGGCGGAATAGGTGCGGATCGCTCTGGTCACTGGCGCCAGCAATTGAAGGTCGGCTCGGATCTGCGCGGCGTGCGCCTGCGAGCCGGCGTCCGGGTTGGCGTTGCCCTGAAACGGCGCGTAGGAGACGCTGGCGAGTTGGCCTTCGTAGCCCGGCGCGTCGAGATTATCGCGCGTCAAAGCCCACAGCCCGACATGCACGCACGCCACGAGGGCGATTACGGCAGCGACGGTACGCATTTACTTCCAACCAAAATGGGGCAGGAATTCAGTCCTGTAAGCCCGTCCCCTGGGCTCAGCCGATTTCGTCTGCGGCAGTGCAGCATAGCTCGGTATCAGGCGTACGCTCAAGTAATGACCGGACATGGCAAATCCTTGGCGGACGCATGGCGGATAAAAGTATTTTCGCTAAGGTGAACGCGCTCAGCGCTGCGGCGTTCCGCCCGACGTCACCGCGCCAGCCGGCTGGGCGCCGACCGCCGCGGTGGGGGGAAGTCCGGGATTGAGCCAGCAGGCATGGACGCGGCCGTTGAGACTTTCCGGCGCCTTGGGGTCGATATTGCCTTGTCGCACCAGGCACCTGAACGCCGCCTGAATATGCGCGCTCGGGCAGCCGAAGCGGTCGTAAAGGTCGAGGTGGCGAAAGGCGGTATCGAGATCGTCGCGCCAGAGCAGGCTGACCACCCGCCGGCCAAGCCAGACGCATTCCGGGTTGCCGGCGGGTCCTGCCAGCACACGGGAGGCTTCCGCGATCTCGTCGATCTTCTTTTGCCCTTCCGCAGCCGACTTGGCGGCGTCGGCGGTCGGCTTGGCTTCCGGGGCTTTAGCAGCGCCGCCGCTTTGCGCCCGGGCCGTTCCAGCAGCAAAAACGAGGCTCACCACGCAGAACAAGGCGCAGAAAGCACGCAAACACCGAAGCTTTAGCATCTTCCCGCCGGTTTTGTTGAAGGTCCGCCACGCCTTTACCGGCCTCTGGTGAGGCCGGATTGGGTCACTATTGCGGCATACTCCGCCGGGTGCCCCGGCTTGCTGACCTAGAAACGTTACCCCCGCCATTTCCCTGCGGCCGCCCCGATGGCGGGGCATACAGCGCAAAAACCTGGCGGCGAAACTTGGCGCGCGTTAGCCGTTTTGTCCAGAGTTTCAATGCCGTACGCGCCAAAAGGGCAATCTTGGCAGGGCTGGCTGCGCGCGATAAGCCGGGATGCCACAAATCCCGCATTAACCGGATCCGCCGATGCTCCGTGGCTTTGCCTGTCTTGCCGTGTCGGCGTTTGCCGTTGCCGCGCTCTGGTTCTGGCTCGGCTTGCCGGTCGCAATGCCGCAGACGCTGCTGCAGCCGGGCGAAAAACTCTATTGCCTGTCCTACGCGCCGTTCCGCGGCACGCAGTCGCCGTTCGATCCGGCGATGCATATCCCGCCGGAGCAGATCAACAACGACATGGCGCGGCTGGCCAAGATCGCCGACTGCGTGCGCACCTATTCCGTCGAGCTCGGCCAGGACCAGGTGCCGGCGATCGCCAAGCGGCATGGTCTTAAGGTCATTCAGGGCATCTGGCTCGGCACCAATGCGGAGAAGAACCGCGCTGAGATCGAGACCGCGGTCAAACTCGCCAACGACTATCCGGACGTGATCCGCGCGCTGGTGGTCGGCAACGAGGTGCTGCTGCGCGGCGATTTGTCGGCGGACGATCTCGCAGCCAGCATCCGCGCGGTCAAAGCGCGGGTGAAGGTGCCGGTGACCTATGCCGACGTCTGGGAATACTGGCTGCGCAATGCGCAAGTGGCCGGAGCGGTCGATTTCGTCACCATTCACATCCTGCCGTATTGGGAAGATTTCCCGATTACCGCGGCGAACGCTGCCGCGCACGTGGACGCGATCCGCAAGCGCGTGGTGGCCGCGATGGCCGGCAAGGACGTGATCATCGGCGAGGTCGGCTGGCCGAGCGAAGGACGCATGCGCGAGGGCGCGCTGCCGTCGCCCGCAAGCCAGGCACGCGTGATTCAAGATGTGGTGGCGCTCGCCAAGCGGGAAAACTTTCGCGTCAACGTGATCGAGGCCTTCGACCAGCCGTGGAAGCGCGCGCTGGAGGGCACTGTCGGTGGCTATTGGGGTCTGCTCGACGCCGGCACGCGCGACTACAAATTCATCTGGGGCCAGCCGGGTTCCAATCATCCGCAGTGGAAATGGCAGGCGGGGGGCGGCATTGCGTTTGTCATTCTGATTTTCGCCGCGGCGTTTCTTGCCCGGCGCGGCGGCACGTCGGCGGCTGCGTGGCTGGTGGTGGCGACGAACGCGATGGCGGGCGGCGCCATGATCGGCTGGAGCATCGCGGAGGTGCCGATGCAAAGTTTCGACGTTGGCGGCTGGTTGCGCAATGTGGCGCTCGCCGCGGTGGCATTCCTCACGCCGCCGATCGTGAGTGCGGCAACGATGCGCGGCACGCCCACGCCGCCGTTCTGGCGCGTGATCGGGCCGCAAGCGGAACGTGATAGCGATCCGCTGGCGCTTGCTGCGGGACTATTGCTGATCGCTGTGATGCTGCTGGCGATTCAGTCGGCGCTCGGGCTAGTGTTCGATCCGCGCTACCGGGATTTTCCCTTCGCGCCGCTCACCGCCGCGACGGTGCCGTTGCTGACGCATCATCTGCTGACGAAAGGCGAGGGCGGCGGGCGCGCCGCGGCGGAACTCACCGGCGCCGTGCTGCTGGCACTGTCGGTGCCTTACATCGTCATCAATGAAACCTTCGCCAATTGGCAATCGCTGTGGCTGTGCGCGACCTTTGCCGCGCTCGCCTTCATTCTGGCGCGGGCGCGCGGCGGGCGAAGCTGAGGATGAGCAATCCGGTGGCGAGCGACGACAGCGCGACATTGTAAAGCACGATGCCGAGACAGGCGAGCGCCAGCGCCGCCGCGAACAAGACGAGCGACGGCCGCAGCAGATTTGTGAGCGCCACGGCGAGCGCGGCCCAGCCGAACGCAGAATTCTTGAACAGGATGGCGATCAGCGCGCGCGACGAGCAAAGCCAGGTGTCGAGCCCTTCGGCGCAAGCCAAGCCGACACTCGACTGCTCGATCGCCATGTAGCGCATATATAGCGCGTAGCCGAGCGAGCAGAAGCCGACGATCAGCAGCCAATTGGTCGCGCGCGCGCTCGGCAGAAACAGCTTCATGTCGCCGATTATGCCGCGGGGATCAGCGCTGCGCCACATCCTCGCCAGTGAATTTGGCGGTGCGGCAGGCGACGCAGGCGGCATTGAACTTGGCGCAGAGCCGCGCCGCCGCGGCGGCGGTCGGGAACGGGCCGATGACGAGGCGATAGCCGCGCTGGCGCGGCGAGGCGAGCGGCCGCAAGCCGGTCAGCAGCGGTCCGTAATTGGCCTTCACCTTGGCCCATTCGCCGCGGATCGCTTCGACGCTGACAGTGGCGCCGAGATCGATGCCGTATTCAGGCTTGGCCGGAACCTCGGCGCTCGGGTCGGCTGCGGGCGCGCTGGCCGCGACCGGCGGCGTCACCAAAGGCGGCGGGCTCACCGTTGGCGGAGGCGGTGGCAAAGCCGCAATTTTTCCCCGAACGGCTCCTTGGCCGGTTCCTTGACACTTTGCACCGCGGCGTTGGCCTGCAGCACGGTTTTGATCGAGCCGGGCATGTCGTCGAAATTGCGTTCGAGGCTGACGATGCGGGCATTAAGCCGGTCGCGGTCGGCGGTAAGCGCGCGCACGGCATCGGCAAGGCGTTTGGTCGCAGCCTCGTCAACGACGACGCGCGGCGGCAGCGCGGCAATGGCTTGCGGCTGCTCCGGCTGCGTTTGCGCGAGCGCAAGGTGCAGCCGCTCGGCGCCGGTGGGCGTCTGGCTCACCAAGACCACGGCGGAAACGCGGCGGCCGCCGCGCCGCCCCAGCAGAGCACACGCCACAGACCGCGCCAGTTGCCACGCCACGTTGGGGGATCGACGATCACAGGGGTTTCGATTTCCGGCGGGGCCGGCTTGGGCGCCTTGGATGTCCTCCGGGCGGCGAACCAGCGCATTGAAAGCATTAGCAGAATCCTGCCACTCTCGCTCGGCGCGGCTTGCTCGGCTATGACGGCCACGCCGATTTGCGGTGACATTGAAACTGACGGAGCCCATGAACCGAACACCATACCTCGCGATCGTGCTGGCGGCGGGCGAGGGTACGCGCATGCGTTCGGACAAGCCGAAAGCGCTGCACGAACTTGGCCACCGCAGCTTGCTTGCGCATGTGCTCGACGCCGCGCTGCTCGCCGGCGCGAGCGACATCGCCGTCGTGGTCGGACCGGGGCAGGAATCCGTCGCTCGGGAAGCTCAACGCGTTGCGCCGAAGGCGCAGATCTTCGAGCAGACCGAGCGGTGCGGCACCGCGCATGCGGTGTTGGCGGCGCGCCAGGCGATTGCGCGCGGCGACCACGACATCCTGGTGATGTTTGCCGATACGCCGCTGCTGCGGCTGCAGAATCTCAACGCGCTGCGCGCCGCTCTCTCACAAGACGCAACCATCGCCGTGCTCGGTTTCCGGCCGGCCGATGCAAGCGGCTACGGCCGGCTGGTGACGACGGGCGGCGAACTCATCGCCATCCGCGAGGAGCGCGATGCGAGCGACGCCGAGCGCAAAATCGGCTTCTGCAATGCCGGGCTGATGGTGTTGGCCGGGACCAAGGCACTGGCGATCCTTGAGCGGATCGGCAATGCCAATGCCAAAGGCGAATACTATTTGACCGATGCGGTTGCCATCGCCCGCGAGATGGGCTTGAAGGCGGTGGCGATCGAGGCCGAGGAGGACGACGTGCGCGGCATCAATACCAAGGCGCAGCTCGCGGAAGCCGAAGCCATTCTGCAGCAGCGGTTGCGCTCCGCCGCGATGGAAGCGGGCGTGAGCATGCAGGCGCCGGAGACGGTCTTTCTTTCTGCCGACACCAAATTCGGTAAGGACGTCATGATCGAGCCGAATGTGGTGTTCGGGCCCGGCGTCACTGTCGAGGACGGCGCGACGATCCGCGCCTTCTCGCATCTGGAAGGCGCGCATGTGGGCAAGGGCGCCTGCGTCGGTCCCTTCGCGCGCTTGCGTCCCGGCGCCAATCTCGGGGCCGACGTGCACATCGGTAATTTCGTCGAGGTGAAGCAGGCGAGCATCGAGGCCGGCGCCAAGGCCAATCATCTTGCCTATATCGGCGACTCGCGCGTCGGCGAGGGCGCCAATATCGGTGCCGGCACCATCACCTGCAATTACGACGGCGTCGCCAAGCACCACACCGACATCGGCAAGCGTGCCTTCATCGGCTCCAATTCGGCGCTGATCGCGCCGGTCAAGATCGGCGACGGCGCCTATATCGGCTCGGGCTCGGTGATCACCAAGGACGTGCCGGCCGGCGCGCTTGCGGTCGGCCGCGCCAAGCAAGCCGTTAAGGAAGGCTGGGCGAAGCGCTTGCAGCATTTGAAGAGCTTGGGCAAAACCTTAGCGACCGGGACGCCGGGCAAAAAAGCGAATAGGGCCAAGAAAAGGGCGAAATAGCCGGGCTTTAATCTTTCGGGCCGATCTCGCTACTGTCACAGGGCGAAATACGTTTGATTTCCAAAAGTTTACCGGTGCCGGCTAAAGCAGGCGTATAGGACAGGGGCTATCCACCCGGATGTGTGGGATCGTTGGAATTATCGGGGTCGAGCCGGTCGCCGGCCACCTGGTCGATGCGCTCAAGCGTCTCGAATATCGCGGCTACGACTCCGCCGGCATCGCCACGGTCGATCACGGACGCCTTGGGCGCCGCCGCGCCGAGGGCAAGCTGGCCTCGCTGGCGAACCGGCTTGAGCGCGAGCCGCTCGGCGGCACCATCGGCATCGGCCATACCCGCTGGGCGACGCATGGCCGCCCGACCGAAGTAAACGCCCACCCGCATGCGACCGACAAAGTAGCGGTGGTGCATAACGGCATCATTGAGAATTTCCGCGAGCTGCGCGAAAAGCTCGGCAAGAACGGCTCGAAATTCGCCAGCGACACCGACACCGAGGTGGTCGCGCATCTAGTCACCGACGAGATGAAGAAGGGCAAGATGCCGGCCGACGCGGTCGCCGCCACGCTGAAGCAATTGCGCGGCGCTTTTGCGCTTGCCTTCCTGTTCTCCGACGAGGAGGACCTGATGATCGGCGCGCGCAAGGGATCGCCACTCGCCATCGGTTATGGCGACGGCGAAATGTATCTCGGCTCCGACGCCATTGCGCTCGCCCCGTTCACTGAAAACATCAGCTACCTGGAGGACGGAGACTGGGCGGTGCTGACGCACAAGGGCGTCGTGGTGCACGACGAGCAGGACCGCGTGGTGCAACGCGCGGTGCTCAAATCCACCGCCTCGGCGCAGCTTGTCGACAAGGGCAACCACAAGCATTTCATGGCCAAGGAAATCCACGAGCAGCCGGAAGTGGTCGGCCATACGCTCGCGCATTACATCGACATGGTCGCCGAACGGGTTGATCTGCCGGTGAAACTTCCGTTCGACTGGCGCACGATCAAACGCCTGTCGATTTCCGCCTGCGGCACCGCGTTCTACGCCGGGCTGGTGGCGAAATACTGGTTCGAGCGCTTCGCCAAGCTGCCGGTGGAAATCGATATTGCCTCCGAATTTCGCTATCGCGGCGCGCCGCTCGAGCCCGGCGATCTCGCCATCTTCATTTCCCAGTCGGGAGAAACCGCCGACACGCTGGCGACGCTGCGCTATGCGCGCGAAAACAAGCAGCACATTTTATCCGTCGTGAACGTGCCGGAGTCGACCATCGCGCGCGAAAGCGACGTGGTGATGCCGACGCTTGCAGGACCGGAGATCGGCGTCGCCTCGACCAAGGCGTTCACCTGCCAGCTGGCGACGCTTGCCTGCCTGGCGCTCGCCGCCGGCCGGGCGCGCGGCCACATGTCGGAAGCCGACGAGAAGAATGTCGTGCGCGCGCTGATCCAGACGCCGCGGCTGATGGCGGCCGCGCTCACGCTCGAGCCGCAGATCGAGGTGCTGGCGCGCGACCTCGCCAAATGCCGCGACGTGCTTTACCTCGGCCGCGGCACCAGTTTCCCGATCGCGCTGGAAGGCGCGCTGAAGCTCAAGGAAATCTCCTACATCCACGCCGAGGGCTATGCCGCCGGCGAACTCAAGCACGGGCCGATCGCGCTGATCGACGAGGGCATGCACGTGATCGTCATCGCGCCTTACGACCGGGTGTTCGAGAAAACCGTGTCGAACATGCAGGAAGTGGCGGCGCGCGGTGGCAAGATCATCCTGATGACCGACCCAAAGGGCGCCCAGGAGGCCACCATCGAGTCGACGGTGACGCTCACGCTGCCGGAAATGGCTTCATCCGTGACGCCTTTGGTCTATGCCATCCCGGTGCAGCTCATCGCCTACCATACCGCCGCCGCCATCGGCACCGACGTGGACCAGCCGCGTAACCTCGCGAAATCCGTCACGGTGGAATAGAATGCGCATGATCCCGAAAAAGCCCGTCCCCGGCGTGACTGGGGATGGGAACTGGTATCCGGACAAGATCACGCGCAAGGCCCAATAGTTATGACGATTATCGATCCCGAGCCGCCGAGCGCCACCGCGCAGGCTGCGCCATCGCAAACCGGCGCCGCCGGGCGCATCCGCAACTATTTCCTCACCGGGCTGGTGGTGGCCGGGCCGGTGCTGATCACGGCCTATCTCACCTGGTCGTTCATCACCTGGGTGGACAATCTGGTGCGGCCGTTCATACCGCCGGTGTACCGGCCGGAAACGTATCTGCCGTGGCCGATCCCCGGCACCGGCCTGCTGATCGGCTTCATCTTTCTCACGCTGCTCGGCTTCCTCACCGCCAACCTGGTCGGGCGCTCGCTGGTCGAGCTGGGCGAGAGCCTGCTCAACCGCATGCCGATCGTGCGGCCGATCTACAAGACCATGAAGCAGATTTTCGAGACGCTGTTCTCGAAAACCGGATCGAGCTTCCGCAAGGTGGCACTGGTCGAATTTCCCGCGCCCGGCATGTGGTCGCTGGTGTTCCTGTCGCAGCCGCCGAGCCCGGAAGTCACGGCGAAGCTGCCGGACGGTGAGCATGTCTCCGCCTTCATGCCCTGCACGCCGAACCCGACCACCGGATTTTTCTTCTACGTGCTGCGCAAGGATCTGATCGAGCTCGACATCTCGGTGGAAAACGCGATGACGCTGTTGATTTCCGCCGGCATGGTGCAGCCGGGCAGCGACAGCCAGAAGAAGCTCGCCGCGCTCGCCGCCAATGTGCGCGCGGCGCAGCACACGCAGGCGTCGGCGAAGACGACGGAGAAGGTGGAATAAGAGAGGACGCCGAGTGTGTCCTGAGATCGAAGTGCCGGGAGCGACAATGAATTTCAGCGAGACGGTCGCAGTCGGGTTTTTCCCGCTACGACAGCGCGACTTCCGGCGGTCGTGCGCCGCGTCGGAATATCTGGTATTGGACGTTGTTTAGCCTGACTCGTTTACCTCGTGGCCTCGGGATCCTCGATGTTGCGATTGTTCTCGCTTCACGGCGATCGGGTCCGGTCGGCACGCTGTCCGGCCTCGTCGCTGTTTCTGCCGAGCTTGGCCGGTCGCCGGATCCGCCGACTGCACGACATCGACCGCAGCGGCTACTGGCTGCTGATCGTGTTCACCGGCATTGGATGTGATCCTTCTGCTTGCTATTGGGCCTGCGTCAAAGGAACCGGCGGGACAACGATTATGGCTCCGATCCTCTCGAATCGGCCGCCTGGACCTAGCCGGCGCGGATCAGCCGGATCGCCTCGTCCTTTTCGAACAGATAGAGCAGGTGCCGCAGCGCTTCGCCGCGCGGCGTTTCCAGATTGGCGTCGCGCGAAAGAATGAGCGCGGCGTCGTCGCGCGCGGCGCCGAGATATTTGCCGTGAAACTCGAGCCTGCGCGATGTGGAAGCCGGGCAGGCCGCTCTGCCGCGTGCCGAGCACGTCGCCTTCGCCGCGCAGCCGCAGATCCTCCTCGGCGATGCGGAAGCCGTCTTCGGTCTCGCGCAGGATATTGAGCCGCGCCTTGGCGGTCTCGCCGAGCGGCGCCTTGTAGAGCAAGAGGCAAGTCGAGTGTCCCGGCCCGCGGCCGATGCGGCCGCGCAGCTGGTGCAATTGCGCGAGACCGAAGCGCTCGGCGTGCTCGACCACCATGATGGTCGCCTCCGGCACGTCGACGCCGACTTCGATCACCGTGGTGGCGACCAGAAGCCGCGTCTCGCCGGCGGCAAAGCGCGCCATGGCGGCGTCTTTCTCCGCGCCTTTCATGCGGCCATGCACCAGATCGACCCTGTGGCCGAATTTCTCGCGCAAGCTCCTTGAAGCGGGCTTCGGCGGCGGCGAGATCGATCTTTTCCGATTCATCGACCAGCGGGCAGACCCAATAGACGCGGTTGCCGTCGTCGAGCGCGCGGCCGACGGCGTCCTCGACCTCGGCGATGCGCGCCATCGGGATAATGCGGGTGTCGATGGGCTGGCGGCCGGCCGGCTTCTCGCGCAGCTCCGACACGTCCATGTCGCCAAAGAAAGTGAGCACCAGCGTGCGCGGGATCGGCGTCGCGGTGAGCACCAGCACGTCCACCGCGTCGCCCTTCTGCGCCAGCGCCAGCCGCTGATGCACGCCGAAGCGGTGCTGCTCGTCGACGATGGCGAGCGCGAGATCGTGGAAAGCGACCTCGTCCTGGAAAAGCGCGTGGGTGCCGAGCAGCAGATCGATGTCGCCGAGCGCGAGGCGGTCGAGAATCTCTTTGCGCTCGCCCCGCGTTCGCGGCCGGTGAGGATGGCGACGTGCAGGCCGGCGGCTTCGGCCAGCGGCGCGATGGTTTTCAAATGCTGGCGAGCGAGGATTTCGGTCGGCGCCATGAAGGCGGCCTGGCGTCCGGCTTCGATCACGGTCGCTGCGGCAAGCAGCGCCACCACCGTCTTGCCGGAGCCGACGTCGCCTTGCAGCAGCCGCAACATGCGCTGCGGCAGCGCCAGATCGTTGACGATGTCGTTGAGCGCCTGCTGCTGCGAATGGGTGAGCGCGTAGGGCAGGCTCTTGAGGATGCGCGCGCGCAGGCGGCCTTCGCCGGAATGGCCGCGGCCGGCCTGGCGGCGCATGTGCGCGCGCACCAGAGCGAGCGCGAGCTGGCCGGCGAGCAGTTCGTCGTAGGCGAGCCGCGTCCAGGCCAGACTTTCGGGCAGGACATCGTGCGGCTCGGCCGGGCGGTGCAAATGGCGCAGGGCGTCGGCGAAGGCGGGCAAGCGCTCGCGCGCGACCCAGGCCTCGTCTTGCCATTCGGGCAAGGTCGGCAGCCGCGAGAGCGCAGAATCCATCGCGCGGCGCACATTGCCGAGCGCGAGACCTTCGGTGAGCGGATAGACCGGCTCGACCAGCGGCAGCATGGCGAAGCCCTTCTCGTCCACCACGCGGTCGGGATGCACCATCTGCAACATGCCGTCGTAGAATTCGGCGATGCCGGAGACGTAGCGCAGTTCGCCGACCGGCAAGAGCTTCTCCAGATAGTCGCGCCGCGCATTGAAATAGGTGAGCGTCAGCGTGCCGGTGTCGTCGCTGGCGAGGATGCGATAGGGCGCGCGCGGACGGTGCGGCGGGGCGGGCCGGTGCTCCTCGACGGTGACCGCCACGGTGACCACCTGGCCCGCCTGCACCTCGTTGAGTTTCGGCCGCGCCCGGCGATCGATGGTGCCGGAGGGCAGATGAAACAGCAGATCGGCGACGCGCGGCGCCTCGCGGTCGAGCAGGCGTTCGTAGAGCTTTGCCAGCTTCGGCCCGACGCCGGAGAGGCTGGTGAGCGAGGCGAAGAGGGGGTTGAGAACCGGCGGGCGCATATCTATCTTGCAGTTTCACCGTCATGCCCGCTTGCGCCGGGCAGAGGTCGGTCTTTCGAGCGCCATAGCGAGAAACCGGGTGAGGGGCCGGTGCATTGCAGCATTGCCGCTACGCCGCTCCCTCGCCCGGTAATGTACGGGCAGAGGGATGACAGAGCGCTGACATTTGCCGGCCGGCCCTCTATATAAAACCCGCACCCGGCCCCAGCCGGGTTTTTGGCGTTGGAGAAATGGCTTGAGCGAGCTTTCAAGCGATGGGCTGGACGCGACGGCGGCGGCGCCTGCTGTTCCGCTCGCGCCACCGCGGCATGCGCGAGATGGACCTGGTGCTCGGGCCCTTTGCCGATGCGCGAGCTGGCGCGACGCTGAGCGAGCCCGAACTCGACGAATACGAACGCTGGCTCGATATTCCCGACCAGCAGATGTTTGCCTGGGTGAACGGGTCGGAAGCGGCGCCGGCCGAGATCGACACGGCGTTGTTCCGGCGGCTGCGCGACTTCCACCTCGACGGCCCGGCGCAGACGTGATGGCGATGGCGAAATCTCCCGCGCAATTGCTGCAACCGGGCAGGGCGCTGACGCTGGCGCAGGTCGCCGACGGCGCCGAAGGGCTGGTGCTCGCCGATCTTGCGCGCGCGGTTGCCGCGCGCGCCAGCCGCGCCGGCGATTTCGCTTGCCGTCATCTGCCGCGACGGCCAGCGCATGGCGGCGTTGTCGCGCGCGCTTTCCTTTTTCGGGCCGGACGTCGAGACGCTCGAATTCCCGGCCTGGGATTGCCTGCCTTACGACCGCGTCTCGCCGCAGGCGGGCGTGGTGGCGCAGCGCATGACGGCGCTGTCGCGGCTTGCGCGCGTCACCGGCCGCGACAAGCCCTCGGTGCTGCTGACCACCGTCAACGCCGCGCTGCAGCGCGTGCCGGCGCGCGAGTTCGTCGCCACGCATGCGCTGTCGGTCGCGCCGGGCAACGTGCTCGGCATGGCCGGCGTGATCGAATGGCTCGAGCTCAACGGCTTCACCCGCGCCTCCACCGTGCGCGAGCCGGGCGAATACGCGGTGCGCGGCGGCATCCTCGATCTGTTTCCGCCCGGCATGGACCTACCGGTGCGGCTCGATTTCTTCGGCGACGCGCTGGAGACGATCCGCACCTTCGACGCGCAGACGCAGCGCAGCGAGACGCCGTTGCGCGGGCTCGATCTGGTGCCGGTCGCCGAATTCCAGCTCGTCACCGAAACCATCCGCCGCTTCCGCACCGGCTATGTCGCCGAATTCGGCGCCGCCGCGCCCGGCGATCTGTTGTACGAAGCGGTGAGCGAAGGCCGCCGCTATCCCGGCATGGAGCATTGGCTGCCGCTGTTCCACGACAAGCTGGAAACGCTGTTCGACTATCTGCCGGGCACGCCGCTCGCCACCGAGCATCTGGCCGAGGATGCCGCGCGCGAGCGGCTGACGACGATCGCCGATTATTACGAGGCGCGGCGCGGTGCGCTCAAGGACGGCACTTCGCCGCCCTACAAGCCGCTGCCGGCGAACCGGCTCTATCTTGCCGACAGTGAATGGCACGAGCGCCTGGAAAGCGCGGCGCTGGCGCGGCTGACGCCCTTCGCCGTGCCGGAGGCGGCCAACGTGATCGACATCGGCGCGCGCACCGGGTCGCAATTTCGCCGCCGAGCGCGCCGAGCCGAACGCCAACGTGTTCGAGGCGGTGAGCCGCCACGTCGCCGCGCTGCAGGCGTCCGGCAAGCGCGTTGCCGTCGCGCTGTGGAGCGAGGGCGCGCGCGAGCGCATGAGCCACGTGCTCGCCGATCACAAGCTCGTCAACCTCACGCCGGTCGAGTCCTGGCCGCAGGCGACTGGCGCTGCCGAAGACCGTCGGTGGCGCTCGCCGTGCTCGGCATCGAGAGCGGCTTCGAACCGCAGGACGCCGCCGTCATCAGCGAGCAGGACATTCTCGGCGACCGCCTGGTGCGGCCGCGCCGGGCATCGCGCCGGGCGGAGAATTTCATCGCCGAAGTCACCAGCCTTGCGCCCGGCGATCTCGTCGTGCATGTCGATCACGGCATCGGCCGCTTCGTCGGCCTGCAGGCGATCGAGGCCGCCGGCGCGCCGCACGATTGTCTGGAAATCCATTACGCCGAAGCCGCCAAGCTCTACCTGCCGGTCGAGAACATCGACCTGCTGTCGCGCTACGGCGCCGAGCAGGCCAACGTCGAGCTCGACCGCCTTGGCGGCGGCAACTGGCAGGCGCGCAAGGCGCGCCTGAAGAGCCGCATCCGCGAAATCGCCGGCGAGCTGATCAAGGTCGCCGCCGAGCGGCAATTGCACGAGGCGCCGAAGCTAGTCGCCGCGCCGGGCGCCTACGATGAATTCAGCGCCGGCTTCCCCTACGAGGAGACCGACGACCAGCTCGCCGCCATCGAGGCGACCAACAAGGATCTGGCCTCCGGCCGGCCGATGGACCGGCTCGATCTGCGGCGACGTCGGCTTCGGCAAGACGGAAGTGGCGCTGCGCGCCGCCTTCCTCGCCGCCATCAACGGCAAGCAGGTCGCCGTCATCGTGCCGACGACGCTGTTGGCGCGCCAGCACTTCAAGACCTTCTCCGAGCGCTTCCGCGGTTTTCCGGTGAACGTCGCGCAGGCCTCGCGGCTGGTCGCCGCGCCGCAGCTCGCCGCGGTAAAGGCGGGGCTTGCCTCCGGCAATATCGATATCGTCATCGGCACGCATGCGCTGCTCGGCAAGGGCATCACGTTCAAGGACCTCGGCCTTTTGGTGGTGGACGAGGAGCAGCACTTCGGCGTCGTGCACAAGGAAAAGCTCAAAGCGCTTGCGTGCCGAGGTGCACGTGCTCACGCTCACGGCGACGCCGATCCCGCGCACGCTGCAACTGGCACTCACCGGCGTGCGCGACCTCTCCATCATCGCCTCGCCGCCGGTCGACCGCCTCGCGGTGCGCACCTTCGTGTCGCCGTTCGATGCGCTGGTGGTGCGCGAGGCGCTGCTGCGCGAGAACTACCGGGGCGGGCAGGCCTTCTATGTCTGCCCGCGCATCGAGGATCTGCCGGCGGCCAAGGATTTCCTCGACAAAAATGTGCCCGAGGTGCGCGTCGCCGTCGCCCACGGGCAGATGCCGGCGGGCGTGCTCGACGACATCATGACCGCCTTCTACGACGGCAAATACGACGTGCTGCTCTCGACCACCATCATCGAGAGCGGCCTCGACATCCCGACCGCCAATACGCTGATCGTGCACCGCGCCGACCGCTTCGGCCTGGCGCAGCTTTATCAGCTGCGCGGCCGCGTGGGGCGCGCGAAGCTGCGCGCCTATGCGCTGCTGACGCTGCCGGTGCAGGGCAAGATCACGGCGCAGGCGGAACGGCGGCTCAAGGTGCTGCAGGCGCTCGACACGCTCGGCGCCGGCTTCCAGCTCGCCTCGCACGATCTCGACATCCGCGGCGCCGGCAATCTGCTGGGCGAGGAACAGTCCGGCCACATCAAGGAGGTCGGCTTCGAGCTCTACCAGCAGATGCTGGAAGAAGCCGTGCTCAGCCTCAAGGCCGGCATCGCCGCGCCCGCCGCCGACCGCTGGTCGCCGCAGATCACCATCGGCACCGCGCTGCTCATTCCCGACGATTACGTCGCCGATCTGTCGGTGCGCCTCGCGCTCTACCGGCGGCTGGCCGAGATCGAGGACGAGCGCGACATCGAAGGCTTCGCCGCCGAGCTGGTCGATCGCTTCGGCCCGCTGCCGCAGGAGGTCGAGCACCTGTTGCAGGTCGTCGCCATCAAGGGCCTGTGCCGCCGCGCCAATGTGGAAAAGATCGAGGCCGGCCCGAAGGGCGTGGTGCTGTCGTTCCGCGACAATGTGTTCGCCAATCCGGACGGGCTTGATCGCCTATATCCGCGAGCAGGGCTCGGGCGTGCGCATGCGCAGCGATCCGAAGGACGTCAAGAGCCAGCAACTTGGTCTTCTTCGACGATTGGGAAAAGCCGGAAGAGCGGCTCAAGGGCACCGCGGCGATTTTGCGCAAGCTCTGCGGCGATCGCGAGCAGGCGAAGGCGGCGTAACTACTCCGCCGCCTCTTTGTTCGCCTGCGCCGCGCGTTCGATCGCCTCGGCGAGATATTCCGGCGCCTGCGCGCCGGACACCGCGAACTTGCCGCCGAAGATGAACATCGGCACGCCCTGGATGCCGGCCTCCTTGGCCGCCTCCACCTCGCGCGTAATTTGCTCGACGTCCTGGTCGCCGGCCAGCGCCTCGCGCACCGTCTTCGGGGTCGAGGCCGACATCGGCCGCGGCCTGCACCAGCACGGCGCAGTCGGTGAGATCGGCGCCCTCGGTGAAATACAGATCCATCAGCTTCTGCTTCATCTCCGCCGCCTTGCCGATGCCTTCGGCCCAGCGGATCAGCCGGTGCGCGTCGGTCGTGTTGGGCTGCCGCTTCACCTTGTCCGCGGCGTAGGTGAGGCCTTCATCCGCCGCCGCGGCGATGACGCGGTCGGCGATGCCCTGGTAGCGGTCGACCGAGCCGAATTTGGTGGTGAGATACTGTTCGCGCGAAATGCCTTCGCGCGGGATCCAGTCGTTGAGGAAATAGGGCCGCCAGTGCACCTCGACCGGGATGTCGGGTCTCAGCGCCAGCGCCTTCTCCAGCCGGCGCTTGCCGATGAAGCACCACGGGCAGACCACGTCGGAGACGACGTCGATGCGGACGGGTGGCTGATCGGGCATGGCTTGCTCCTTTGCGGGCAAGCCTAATCATCCAATCACTCGGCGGCAACCACCTGGCCGCCCAGCACCCGCATCATCAGCGTATCGAGCGTGTCGTCGGCCTTCAGCGTCGCCAGCGTGACATGGGCGGCGAGCGGCGACGCCGCGCTGCGCCATGACGACGTTTTTCAGCACGCCGGCGATGCGGCGGGCGACGACATGGGCGCTGGAGAGGTCGGTCTGGGTGAAGGCAATGACAGCGGCGCCGTCGTCCTCGCGCGAGGCAAAATCGATGGCGCGGGTGAGCCGCGCCGCCATGCGGGCGCCGTCGAAACTCGCGCGCTCGCCGAGCGGCTGGTCGAAAAAGATGCGGGCGACCGACAGCGGCTGGCCGCGCTCGCCGGCGTCGGCGATTGCCCGCGCCAGATCCTGCGCGAAGGCCTCGCGCGTGAGCAGGCCGCTGCGCGGATCGAACATGCCGTCGGCGTCGAGCGATTTGAGCATGCGCTTGAGCCGCGCCTCGAAGGCGTGCAGGCGCACCAGCGGCACCATGCGCGCGACCAGCCGCGCCGGATCGCCGTCGACGTGATCGATGTTGGGCAGGTTGTCGTAGAAATCGGCCGGCACGTAGCCGTTCGTCTGGCCGATCACCGCCACCGGGATGTCGCGCAGGCGCGTGTCCTGCGCCAGCACGGTGAGGAAGGCTTCCACCATGCGCGAGGAAAAGCCGTCGCCGACGACCACGCCGTCGATGTCGTGCGAGTCGAGATATTTGGCGGCGGCCTCGACGCTGAGCGCACCGACCATGCCGACGCGCTCGCCCATGGCGACGCTCAACGCCGGATAGAGCGGGCCACGGCCCGCGATCAGCACGGTTGCGTCCTCCAGCGCGTCGCCGACCGGAAGCTGCGGCAGCTTGCCGTCATGCGCGGCGAACAGTTCGATGCGGCGCAGAACCGTCGCGTGCAGCGCGCGCACGCGCATCGCCGATTGCAGTCGCGCGGTCAGCCGCTCGATCGGCAGCGAAGCGTCGTTGGGCAGCGCGATCGGCACCGCAGCGTCTTCGTTGCCGTGCACGCGGGCGATGACCGGCACGATCGGACCGCTGGCGGTCGCGACCTGCAGGCAGAGCATGCGCGCGGCGGATTCGCTCGGCGGCCGGCCCGGCTCGGCGATGATGACGGCGGCGGGCTTGACCGAGATGAAGGCGGTCGGCGCGTCGGCCCAGTTGGTCTCGACGATGGGAAAGGCGCCGGCGCGGCTGAGCGCGTCGATCAGTTCGGTCGCCGGAGTTTCGGCGACGACGATCAGCGGGCCTTGCAGCGACATGGACGCGACAACGCAACCGTTACAGGTGTGCGAACCCTAACCGCCGCCGATTAACACCCCGTCAATGATGTTGCGGAAATCACGCCGCCTGCTGGCGGAAGGCCCCGACAATCAGCGGATTGACGCCGCGGCGGCGCAGCTCGTCGACGACCTCGGCGCGGTCGAGCGCGTGCCCGGCCAGGCGCTCGCCGGTCAGCTCGTGCGGCAGCGCGGCGAGCGTCGCGTCCGCCTCCAGCCGCTCCGCCAGTGCGTCGAGTTCGCGGGTGACGAAGCGGTAGCCGCCGACGGCGGCGGTGCCGGGAAGAGCGCCGGTCACGATCAGCGAGCGTGCGTCGGCGGCAAAGCGGCAGGGCTGGCCGGTGTCGAAGAAGTCGCCGGGCGCAAGCGGCATTTTTGCGCCGAGCGGGAAGGCCTGCGCCGGCACCATCGGCCCGCGCAGCAGCAGCGTGCCGGCGGCGCTGCGCGCGGTCTCGATCGCCTGCTCGCGCGCTGCTCGCCGCAGGCCAAGTGGCGCCGGAATGCCGCCGGCAGGGCGGCGCGCCGCGATCAGGCCGATCTCGCCGAAGCTGGCAACATCGATGAGCGAAGGCCGGCCTTGCCAGGGTGGCGCTGCAGCCATGCGCTCGGGCGCGCGCCACAGCGCCAGCACCGACTTTGCCGTATCGAGAACGCCGGCCGCGGCCAGCGGCGCCAGCGCCGCGCCCGGCAGCACGACGGCGTCGTGCGGTTCCCGCGCTTGTTCGGCGAATGAAATCGCGTCGAACCCGTGATGCAGCGTCAGCGTGCCGCCGCCGATAAGCCAGGGCACCAGCGTCAGTGCGAGGCCGGCGAACGAACTCGGCGGCAGCGTAGAGAGGATGGCCGCGTCCTGGTCGAGGCCGGCTTCGGCAGAGGCGGCAAGACCGCCGGCGATGAGCTGACGATGATTGCGCGCCATCGGCACGATGCCGGCGGCGGTGACGTCGAAGGTGACGGCGGCAACATGCGCGGCGGGATCGGCGAGGCGCGCCGTGGCGCCGGCAGTTTCGGCCTCCGCCGTGAAGACGTCGTCGAGCGGCGCCACGCCGTCCGGCAGGGCCGCGCCGAAAGTGCAGACATGGCGGATGGAAAAAAGCTCGGCTGCCACCTGCACGGCAATGTCGGCCTGCGCCGCTGAGCCCACGCGCGCGCAGGTGAGGATCGCCTTGGCGCCGATGCCGCGCAGCGCCGCCGTCGACATCGTGCCGGTGCCAGAGCAGCGGCAGCGGCGCGGCGATCATGCCGGCGCGGATGACGCCGAGCAGCGCCAGCACGCTCGTCGACCGTATTGGGCAATTGCAGCGCGACCACCGCGTCGGTTGGCAGGCCGAGCCCGCGCAGCCGCGCGGCAATCGCGGAAATCACCCGGTCGGCTTGCGCGTAAGTGAGCTTGCGCGGTGCGCCGTCGGTGAAATGCTCGCGGTTCGGCGGATCGATGAGCGCCACCGCATCGTGGCGACGCACGCCGGCGCGGCGGAACAGATCGTCGAGCGTGGCGCTCGGCGCGGTGCTCTGGTGCGCGGAATCGAGGATCATGCGTTTGTCCACCAGGTTTCCGGCAGATAGCCGAACAGCGAGGTTTGCCGCGGATGGGCGACGCGCGTCCAGCGCGCCACCCATTGCGCCGGCGGATAATACAGCGGCACGACGTAAAAGCCTGACAGCAGAATGCGGTCGAGCGCGCGGGTGGCGGCGACGAAATCCTCGCGCATCGTCGCCGCCAGCATGGCGGCGATCATGGCGTCGATCGCCTTCGATTTGACGCCCATGTAATTGCGGCTGCCTTGCTCGCCGGCGGCCTTCGAGCCCCAATAGAAATATTGCTCGTTGCCGGGCGACAGCGATTGTTCCCAGCGATATTCCATCATGTCGAAATCGAAGGCGATGCGGCGGGCCTCGAACTGCGTGGCGTCCACGTTGCGCACGCGCGCGTCGATGCCGGCGAGCTTGAGGGTACGCGCATAGGCGAGCGCCACACGCTCCTGGTCGCGGGTGTTGGTGAGAACTTCGAAGCCGAACGGGCGTCCGCTGGCACGATGCGTCAAGCGCGTGCCCTTGAGCGCGTAGCCGGCCTGTTCGAACAGTGCGAAGGCCTGATGCAGCATCTTGCGGTCGCGCCCCGAGCCGTCGCTCTTCGGCGGCTCCCAGGTGCCGTCCAGGATATCGGCGCGGACCGCACCGGGAAACGGCGCCAGCAGCTCGCGCTCGCGCGCGTTCGCCGGCACGCCATGCGCGGAGAGATCGCAGCCGTCGAAATAGCTGGCGGTGCGCTTGTAGAGATCGAAGAAATAATTGTGATTGAGCCATTCGAAGTCGAACAGAAAGTTGAGCGCCTCGCGCACGCGAATGTCGGCGAAGGCCGGATGGCGCGTGTTCATCACCAGCCCTTGCATGCCCTTGGGCAGACCGTAGGGGAACGCATCCTTGACGACGCGACCGTCGCGCGCGGCGGGGAAATCGTAAGCCGTCTGCCAGCGACTGGGATCGAGCTCGAGCCGGGCGTCGTAGAGCCCCTTCTTGAACGCTTCGAAATGCGTGTTGCCGTCGCGATAATAGTCGAAGCGGATTTCGGCGAAATTCCACAGGCCGCGATTGATCGGCAGATCGCGGCCCCAGTATTGCGGATTGCGCGTGAAGGTGACGCCCTGGCCCGGCTGCACCGCGGTGACCGTGTAGGGTCCGCTGCCGAGCGGCGCCTCGAAGGTCGTGTTCTCGAAGGTGTCGAGCTTGACGGCGTGGCGCGCCAAGACCGGCATCAGGCCGAGGATCAGCGGCAGTTCGCGGTCGTCGGCGCCGGTTAGATCGAAACGCACGCCGCGCTCGCCGACGACTTCCGCCTTTTTCACCTTGACGTAATAGGTGCGGTAATTCGGCCGACCATGATCGCGCAGTAAACCCCAGGAAAAAATCACGTCGTCCGGCGTCACCGGCGTGCCGTCGGAAAAGCGTGCGGCCGGATCGATCTCGAAACTCACCCAGCTGCGCGCCGCGTCCGTTTCCACCGCGCGCGCGAGCAGTGCGTAAAGCGTGAACGGTTCGTCATAGCCGCGCGCGAGCAGGCTCTCGTAAACATAGCTGCGCAGGTTGGCCGCCGGCAGTCCCTGCACGATGAAGGGATTGAGACTGTCGAAAGTTCCCAACACGCCTTGCGTGAAACGCCCGCCTTGGGGCGCGTCGGGGTTGGCATAGGTCGGATGGGAAAACCCCGGCCCCCAGGACGGGTCGCCGTGCATGGCGATGGCGTGCGGGGCGGCAGAAGCACGCGCGCCTTGCGTTCCCAGCACGCCGCAGGCAATCGCGCCGACCACGACCGCGCGCCGGGTCGGCGCAAATCGTGTCGCGGCGAGGCCATAGGCAGGGAGCAAGAGCGGGGTTCGAATGCGATTCGGCTCCGATTTTGCGTGAACTTATCACAGCCGCCCGCGCTCCCTCACGGCGAGACCGTGGCGGCCGTTGACGCCACATTTAGGCGGCATTCTTTGATCAATCTTGGCTTTATTGCAGTCGCGAATTCGGCTATCAGGCAGCGGCGTGACGTCACGCAACCGCCGTATTTCGACCCTGAGAGAGCCGGCATAACGCCGACGTCAGGGCGACCGTTCGGCGCGGCCAAGACTGGTCGAATACGACCTAGCGCCGCGAGTGGGGACAACAAAGGACTAATTGCATGGATCATCGGATCGCACCGGCGCGGCCCTTCGGCCGGGCGTTGAGCGCCATCGTGACGGCTGTGGGCCTGGCTGTGGCCGCGACTGTTTTCGCCGCGCCGGCGGCACTCGCGCAAACGCCAAAGCCTGCTGAGAAGAAGGCGCCGGCCAAGCCAGCAACGCCCGCGCCTGCGCCCGCTCCGCAGCAGCAAGCCGCCACGCCCGATCAGCCGCAGCTCATGTATTCGCCGTGGATGAAGGTTTGCGGCAAGGGTAATGAATCGGGCGCCAAGGAAGTCTGCGTCATCACCAAAGACGGCCGGTTGGAAAATGGCATGCCGGTCGCGGTCGTGCAACTGTTCGAACCGCAGGGCGAGGCACGCAAGCTGCTGCGCGTCACCGTGCCGCTCGGCATGCAACTGCAGCACGGCACCCGACTGATCATCGATCAGAACACGCCGGCGACCGCGCCTTACTCGATCTGCTTCCCGGTCGGCTGCATGTCCGACTATGAGGTCAAAGCCGACACCGTGGCGCAGATGAAGAAGGGCCACATGCTGACGGTGCAGGCGATCAATATGCAGGGCACCGCGATCAGCCTGCCGCTGCCGCTCACCGATTTCGCCAAGGCCTATGACGGCCCGGCGACAGATCCGAAGGTGTTCGAGGCGCAACAGCAAAAGCTGCAGGAAGAGCTGCAGAAGAAGGCGGAAGAGGCGCGCAAGAAGCTGGAGAGCCAGAACCAGTCCGCGGCTCCCGCGATGGCGCCGCCGGCGGCGCAGAAAAAATAGACCGCGGTCCGCTTGACCGCAGAAGCAAAAGCGCGCGGCCGCGAGCCGCGCATTTTTCGTTGCGCGCGAGCCGCGCGCCAATCAGTTCATCTGATGGTTGCGCGGGCGATAAGCGCCTGCCTCGTCGCGCACGAAGACCTCGGCGACCTGCGGATGGCGGATCGGCGTGTCGGAATTGTCCGGCAACAGGTTCTGCTCCGAGACATAAGCGACGTATTCGGTCTCCGCGTTTTCCGCGAACAGGTGATAGAACGGCTGGTCCTTGCGCGGGCGCACCTCGGCGGGGATCGACTGCCACCATTCCTCGGTGTTGTTGAATTCCGGGTCGATGTCGAACACCACGCCACGAAACGAATAGAGACGGTGCTTGACCACCTGGCCGATCTGGAATTTGGCGTTGCGGGTCTTGATCATGGTTTTCAGCACATAGTCTATGACTGTGGCGTTTGCCAGTGCGGTCCCAGTTTATAGCCCGTATTGGGCGCCCATCGCCGGGTCCTTAGCGGCGACCAGTTTGGCAAGATCGATGAGCACCTTGGCCTGTTTCCAGGTGGCGTCGTCCTGCATCTTGCCGTCGATCATCACCGCGCCGGCGCCGTCCGGCATGGCGGCGACGATCCTCTTGGCGAAGGCGACCTCGGCCGGATCGGGCGAGAACACCTTCTTGGCGATCTCGATCTGCGAGGGGTGCAGCGACCATGCGCCGAGACAACCCATGAGGAAGGCGTTGCGGAATTGCGCCTCGCAAGCAGCAGCATCGGCGAAATCGCCGAACGGCCCGTAGAACGGCTTGATGCCGGCGGCGGCGCAGGCGTCGACCATTTTCGCGATGGTGTAGTGCCATAGATCCTGGTGCGAGACGGCGCGCGGCCTGTCGCCGTCCGCGTCCGCCAGCACTTTATAGTCCGGATGGCCGCCGCCGACGCGGGTGGTCTTCATCGCGCGCGAGGCGGCGAGATCGGCGGGGCCGAGGCTCATGCCGTGCATGCGCGGGGAGGCGTGCGCGATTGTCTCCACATTGTTGACACCCTGCGCCGTCTCCAGGATGGCGTGGATCATGATCGGCTTTTTGACCTTGTGGCGCGCTTCGAGCTGCGCCAGCAACTGGTCGAGATAATGGATGTCCCACGGCCCATCGACCTTGGGCAGCATGATGACGTCGAGCTTGTCGCCGATCGCAACGACGATTTCGGTCACGTCGTCGAGCGCCCAGGGCGAGTTTAGCGCGTTGATGCGCGTCCACAATCCGGTCGCCCCGAAATCGACCGTCTTGCCCATGGCGATGAAGCCGTCGCGTGCCGCCTTCTTTGCCTCGACCGGAATGGCGTCTTCCAGGTTGCCCAGCACCACGTCCACTTGGCGCACCAGCTCGGGCACCTTGGCGCGCAGCTTTTCGTTGTGCGGCGGCACGAAATGGATCATGCGCTCGAGCCGCACCGGCAAATCGCGCAGCGGTGCCGGCGCGCCGATGGCCAGAGGCTGGAAAAACTGACGCGGCGGTTTCACAGGCTTTTACGTCCTTCCAAAAGACCAATCTGCCGTTTAGAGGAATGCAAAGGCCGCGCCAAGTCCGTGACGGTGCCGGCGGCTAAATAAGGCAGCCCGGGCAAGCGGATGATCGCTGTTCTTAATCTGGCGCTTCCGTTTTCGGGCTGATTTTCATCGGTTTTGCCTGCGGTCGCATCAAGCAGATCCTCGACACCGCGTTCGCGTGGATGAATTTTTTCATCGTCTATGTGGCGCTGCCGGCGCTGTTCTACCGGATTTTCGCGCAGACGTCGCTAGCGCAGCTCGCGCGGGTCGAATTCATCTTGGCCACCACGCTGGCGACGTTTTGGGCTTTCGCAGTGTCGTTTGGCATCGGCATGGCGATCCGCCGCGGCAATATTGCGGAATCGACCATCGCCGGCCTCGCCGGCGGCTACAGCAATATCGGCTATATGGGCCCAGGCCTGGCACTGGCGACGCTCGACGCGCAGGCGGCGGTGCCGGTGGCGCTGATCTTCTGTTTCGAGAACATCATCCTCTTCACCATGGTGCCGTTGCTAATGGCGCTGGCGCGGCCCAAGCCGATGAGCGTTCCGGCCATCGCCATCGTGGTCATACGGCGGGTGGCGCTGCATCCGTTGATTGTCGCCAGCGCGCTCGGGGTCATCTCGGCGGCGCTGCATTTTATGCCGCCAATCGCGCTCGACCGGCTGATGCAATTCCTGCAGAACGCCGCCGCGCGTTGCGCATTGTTTGCGCTCGGCGTCACCGTCGCGCTGCGGCCCTTGAAGAAAATGCCCTGGGAGGTGCCGTTGCTCACTGGCCTCAAGCTCGTACTGCATCCGGTGCTGGTGTTCCTGCTGCTATCGCTGTTCGGGCCGTTCGATCAGATCTGGGTTTACACGGCCGTACTGATGGCGGCGCTGCCGCCGGCGCTCAACGTGTTCGTGTTTGCCCGCCAATACGACACCTGGGTCGAGCAGGCCTCGAGCGCGGTGCTGGTCGGCACGCTCGTCTCCGTGGTAACGCTGACCAGCGTGATGTGGATGGTGAAAACTGGCGCTCTGCCGCCGCTTTTGTTCAGGTGAATATCTTGCAGCCATTGTCCGGCCTTCTCGTCATCGATTTCTCGACGCTGCTGCCGGGGCCGCTGGCCGGGCTGATGCTGGCAGAAGCCGGCGCCGAGGTGATCAAGATCGAGCGGCCGGGCGGTGAGGACGCGCGGCGCTTTGCCCCGCTGCTCGACGGCGAGAGCGCCTCCTTCGCCATGCTCAACCGCGGCAAGCAGAGCCTGACCTTCGATCTCAAGGACAAAGCCGAGATCAAGCGGCTGATGCCGCTGATTGCGCGTGCCGACATTCTCATCGAGCAGTTCCGCCCCGGCGTCATGGCGCGGCTCGGCCTCGGCTATGACGATCTGCGCAAGGTCAATCCGAAGCTGATCTATTGCTCGATCAGCGGCTACGGCCAGAGCGGGCCGCGCGCCGACGAAGCCGGGCACGACATCAATTACATCGGCAACACCGGGCTGCTCGACCTGCAGCCGGGACCGGTCGAGCGTCCGGTGGTGCCGCCGATGCTTGCCGCCGATATCGCGGGTGGCAGCTTTCCGGCGGTGATCAACATTCTCCTGGCGCTACGCGCGCGCGACCGGAGCGGGCAGGGCTCGCACATCGACATCGCCATGACCGACGCCATGTTCACCTTCGGCTGGCACGCGCTGGCGCTGGGGGCGGCGACCGGACAATTTCCAAAGCCGGGAGAAGGCTGGCTGACCGGCGGCTCGCCGCGCTACCAGCTTTATGCGACGAAAGACGGCCAGCTCGTCGCCTGCGGCGCGATCGAGCAGAAATTCTGGGTGTCGTTCACGCAGGCGATCGAATCTTCCGGCAGAATTCTTTGACGACAGGCGGGCACCGATGGCGACGCGCGATGCGGTGGCGAAAATCATCGCCGGCAAGACCGCCGACGAATGGAAGCCGATTTTCGCCAAGGCCGATTGCTGCGTCAGCGTCTTGGTGCCGCTCGAACGGGCTTTGCGCGATCCGCATTTCGTTGAGCGCGGGCTGTTCGCCTATCAGGCCGCGACAGCCTCAGGCAAAACGCTGCCGGCGTTGCCATTGCCGATTGCGCCGCAATTTCGCGACAAGCCCGCGGTGAAGAAGGCGCCGAAACTCGAGCGCTAGAGCGCCTCGCCACGCATCAGCCGCGGCTGCGGGGCGGCGGGTGCAACGCCTTCGCGCATGACGGCGCGGCGCAAGGGGCCGATCTTGTCGAGCAGATAAAGCCCGACACCGCGCACGCTTTGCACCGGCAGGAAATCGGTGAGCAGCGTGCGATTGAGCAGATCGATGGCCAGCGTGCGCCCGGCGACGTCGGCACGGCGCATCTGTGTCGTAGGCGGCAAGCACGGCGTCGCCGCCGATGTCCTCGCCGTCGCGGTGCGCGGCGATGGCCAGTTCGCCGATGGCGGCGGCGTCTCGCAGGCCGAGGTTCAGGCCTTGCGCGCCGATCGGCGGGATCACATGAGCGGCTTCGCCGATCAGCGCAATGCGACGCGCGGCAAAGCGGTGCGCGGTGACGACCGACAGCGGGAACAGGCCACGGCCGGGTTCGACCGCGATTTTGCCGAGGATCGAATGCGAGCGCCGCTCGATCTCCGCCGACAGCGCCGCATCGTCGAGCGCGGCGATGTCGTCGGCTACGGCTGGATCGAGCACCCAGACGAAGCTCGAGCGCAGACCCGGCAATGGCACCAAGGTGAACGGGCCGCCTGTCGTGTGAAATTCGGTGGAGACGTCATGATGCGGCCGCGTGTGCGCGAGGCAGACCGTAAGCGCGACCTGTTTGTATGTGTGCTCGTCGGTGCTGATGCCCGCCGCCCGGCGGCAGAGCGAGCGCCGGCCATCAGCGCCGATCGCCAGGCTTCCGCGCAGCACATCGCCGTTCTTGAGCGTCACCGCGATCGCCGCGTCGTCCGGCTCAACCGAGATGACTTCGTCGTCAATCATGCGCAGCGCCGGCAACGCGTGCGCTTTCTGTTCGAGCGCGGCGACAAGATGCCGGTTTTCGATATTGTTACCGAAGGCTTCAAGTCCGATTTCGTCGGCGGTGAATTTGACTTCCGGCGCGCGCCACAGCCTTCCGGTGTCGTCAACGACACGCATCGTCCGCAGCGACGCAGCCTTCGCCGTGCACATTTCCCAGACACCGAGCGTTTCCAACGCCGTTACCGATCCGCCGAGCAGGGCGGTGGTGCGGTTGTCGGGTAGCGCTGGGCGTTTTCCCGCGAGCACGGTCGAAATGCCGGCGCCGGCGAGTGCCACGGCCGCGGTCAGACCGGCGGGGCCACCGCCGACCACGATCACGCCGTCATTGGCCGATTTGTCCGGCATCAAAGCGCTCGTTTCTGCTTTTCCTTAAACGGATTAGCACCACCCGGCACGATGCGCTATCCATAACCCGCATGACCGATCGGACCGATCAGGGCTTCTCCTATCTGCCGGCCACCGAGGCCGGCCTCGGCCGCGTTTTCGCGCGGCCGAAATGGATCGCCGCCGCCTGCGTGGTTGTTCTGACGGCACTCGGCTGGCTCGCGCTCGGTGTGATGGTGGCGGGCAACGGTGGCCTTGCCGGCGCGCTCAATGCCATCTGTTCGGCATCGCTGGGCAATGTTCAGTTCAGCGCGAGCAACATCGCGCTCGTCACATCGATGTGGGCGGCGATGGTGCTCGCCATGATGGTGCCCAGCGCCGCGCCGATGATCCTTACTTACGCCGAAATCGCCGACACCGCTGCGCGCAAACGCGAGCCGGTCGTTTCCCTATTGATCTTCGCCGCCGGCTACAGCGTCGTCTGGCTCGGCTTTGCCGCTATCGCCACGCTGGCGCAACTCGCGCTCACGCGCGCCGCATTGCTCGATCGCAGCATGGCGGCGGCGAGCGGGCTGTTCGCCGGCGCGATCTTCATCGGTGCAGGATTCTACCAATTGTCCGCGCTCAAGTACGCCTGCCTCACGCAGTGCCAGCGCCCGTTTCCCTTCTTCTTCACCAACTGGGCAACGACCCCGCGCGGCGTCTTCCGCCTCGGCGCCAAGCAAGGGCTCTACTGCGTCGGCTGCTGCTGGGCGATGATGCTGGTGATGTTTGCGGTCGGCGTGATGAACGTGATCTGGATGGCCGGGCTCGGTATCGTCATGACCATCGAGAAGATTGGCGCTGGTCCATGGTTCACCCGTGCGGTCGGCGTGGTGTTGATCGTAGCCGGCATGGTCTTCGTGTTCACGGGCTTTGCCGCGCATTGGCCGGGCCACGCGATATGGGCTAGGACTTAATGAAAGAACCGGGGGCGAAACGTTGAGTGAAGAATGGAAATTGCAAGGCGAGATGGCGCTGTCGTGCAGTTGCACGGTGTTCTGCCCCTGCGTGCTCTCACTCGGCGATCATCCGCCCACCGAGGATCGCTGCCAGACCTGGGCCGGCGTCCGCATCGACGAGGGGCATTTCGAGGACACCGATCTTGCGGGCATCAAAGTGGGCCTGATGATGGATCTGCCTGGCATCATGTCGCGCGGCAACTGGACAGCGGCGCTGTTCGTGGACGAGAAAGCCTCCGCCATGGCGGTCAAATGCCTGACCCGCATCTTCACCGGCCGCGTGCGCGGCACCACGCATCTGCTGTCGATCCTGGTCGGCCAGTTCCTCGGCGTGCGGCAGACGCACATCCGCTACGAGACGCAGGGCGACACCCGCATCGTGCACATCAAGGATTATGTCGACGGTGCCATCACGCCGATACGCGGCAAGGAGAAGGGCCAGGACGTGGTGATCCGCAACAGCGAATACTGGGTCGGGCCGGACATCATCGTGTCGCGCGCCGACAAGTCGCGCTTCCGCGGCTACGGCCGCAACTGGAACTTGGCCGGCCGCTCGGCCGAGATCGTTAAGCTCGATTGGGGCAACTACTAGCGCAGCAGGCGCCAGCCAAAATCATGACGACGTTCGAGCGCATCCGCGCCTTCGCCGTTCACGTCTTCACCGCCTGCGGCGCGGCGCTGGCGTTGCTGGCGCTCATCCTCGCGACCGGCGAGCATTGGGCGGCGATGTTCTTCTGCCTTGGGCTCGCGCTCATTGTCGACGGAGTCGACGGGCCGCTGGCGCGCGCTTTCAATGTCGCCAAGGTGCTGCCGCGCTGGAACGGCGCGACGCTCGATCTGGTGGTCGATTTCGTCACCTATGTGTTCGTTCCGGCTTTTGCCATTGCCGCCAGCGGATTACTGCCGGAGGCGCTGGCGATTGCCGCCGGCATCGTGGTGACCATAAGCGGGGCCTTGTATTTCGCCGACCGCGAGATGAAGACCCACGATAACTATTTCAAAGGCTTTCCCGCAGTGTGGAATCTGGCGGCGTTTTATCTTTATGTCTTGCGCCCGCCCGAATGGGTCGCCGCCGCCGCTGTTGCAGCGCTGGCCGTGCTTTCGTTCCTACCGGTGCGCTTCGTCCATCCGCTGCGGGTCAGACGCCTGCGCGCGCTCAATATCGCTCTGCTCGCCGCTTGGGGCGCGCTGGCGCTGATGGCGCTGGGCAAGAATCTCGATCCTGGGCCTTATGTCACCGCGCCACTCGCCGCGATCGCGGTCTATTTCCTGATTGCCGGCGTCTTGCGCAAGGCTTGACCGACGTGCTCGCGCTTTTAACCGATGCCAATGCCTGGGCGGCGCTGCTGACGCTGACGGCGATGGAAGTCGTGCTCGGCATCGACAACCTGTTGTTCATCGCGCTTCTCACCGCGCGGCTCGACAGGACGCGCTCGCGCAAGGCGCGCGCCGTCGGGCTGTCGCTGGCGTTTATTTTCCGCGTGCTGCTGCTCGCCTCACTGAGCTCGATCATGGCCATGACGCGCCCGGTGATTGCTGTGAGCGAATTCGCGTTTTCCTTGCGCGACATCATCCTGCTGGCGGGCGGCCTGTTCCTGATCGTCAAGGCGACGCGCGAGATCCACATTGAAGTCGAGGGCGAGGATGAGGCCCCGGTCGCGCCCCACAAGCGCGCGCTATGGGCTGTCATCGTCCAGTTGGCGGTGGTCGATCTCGTCTTCTCCATCGATTCCATCGTCACCGCCGTCGGCCTGGCCGATCAGCTCGAAGTCATGATCGCCGCCGTGGTCGTCGCCATGATCGTGATGTTTGCCGCCGCCGGAGCGGTCGGCGGCTTCATCGAGGCGCATCCGACGGTCAAGATGCTGGCGCTCGCCTTCCTGCTGCTAATCGGCGTCGCGCTGCTCGCCGACGGCTTCCACTTCCACATCCCGCGCGGCTATATTTACTCCGCCATGGCCTTTGCCGCCGCGGTGGAGACCTTCAACGTGCTCGCCCGCCGCAACCGGCAAAGGCGCCGCTAACCATCGAGTTAGGAGAATCTCATGTCGCGTCCAGTCCTTCTCGTCGCCGGCGGCAGCCGCGGCATCGGCGCCTCCGCCGCGCGCCTTGCCGGCGGGCGCGACTATGATGTCGCAGTTAATTACCACACCAACAGCAATGCCGCGGCGAAAGTGGTGCAAGCGGTGAAAACCGGCGGCGGCAAGGCGGTGGCGGTGCAAGGCGACATGAGCATCGAGGCCGACATCGAACGCGTATTCGAGGAAACGACGAAGCAGCTCGGGCCGATCACGCATTTCGTACATTCGTCGGGGATCATCGGCGCTGCTTCGCGGCTCGATGAAGCGACCGCCGATAAGATGCGCCGGGTTCTCGACGTCGATACGCTCGGCGCTCTCATGTGCGTGCGCGCCTGCATCCGCCGCATGTCGACGAAATACGGTGGCAAGGGCGGTTCGGTGGTGATGATTTCGTCGATGGCGGCGACGTTGGGCGGCGGCGGCGAATGCGTCTGGTACGCGGCGGCCAAGGGCGCCGTCGACTCCATGGTCATCGGCGCCGCGCGCGAAGTCGCCAAGGAGGGCATCCGCATCAACGCCATCTCGCCCGGGATGATCGATACCGATATCCAGCCGCCGGGACGGGTCGAGCGGCTGTTGCCGATGTTGCCGATGGGCAGGGCGGGCAGCGCCGACGAAGTGGGCGAAGCAATCCTGTTCCTGCTGTCGGACGCCGCGTCCTACATCAACGGCGCGAATTTGCGGGTATCCGGAGCCAGATAGGTAATATTGTTTTGCGCATGATCTCGTCCGAAAACCGGGGGCTACTTTTCGGGATCATCCGCTTGTGTTCCGCGTCGCGCTGCCTATGATCGCCGCCGACATCCGTCCAAAAAGCAATTCAAGCATATTCAAGGGGTGAAACATGGTTGCTGCAATGCGCGTTCACAAACACGGCGGGCCGGAAGCGCTCACACTCGACGATATTCAAGTTCCGGCGCCGGGCCCGGGCCAGATCAAGATCAAGCAGCACGCCATCGGCGTCAATTTCATCGACGCCTATTTCCGTATGGGCATGTATCCCTCGCCGGTCGGCATGCCGTTCACCGCCGGCAACGAAAGCGCCGGCGAAGTAATCTCCGTCGGCCCCGGCGTCACCGATCTCAAGGTGGCGGATCGCGTCGCCTATGTCGGTCCGCTCGGCGGTTATGCCGGCGAGCGCGTGTTCGCCGCCGACCGCGCGGTGAAGCTGCCAGACAACATTACTTACGAGCAGGCTGCCGGCATGATGCTCAAGGGCATGACCGCGCAGTATCTGCTTAACCGCACCTACAAAGTCGGCAAGGGCACGATCGTTCTGATGCACGCGGCGGCCGGCGGTGTGGGTCTGATCCTCTGCCAATGGGCGAACCATCTCGGCGCCACAGTGATCGGCACTGTCGGCTCGAAGGAGAAGGCGGCGATCGCCAAAAAGAACGGCGCGCACCATACCATCCTCTATCGAGAGGAGGATTTCGCGGCGAAGGCGAAGGAGATCACCGGCGGCAAGCTGTGCGATGTCGTCTATGACGGCATCGGCAAGGCGACGTTCCCGGCCTCGCTCGATTGCCTGCGCCCGCTCGGCTATTTCGTCAGCTTCGGCAGCGCCTCGGGCCAGATCGACGCCTTCAACATCAATATCCTGCAGGCCAAGGGCTCCCTGTTCGCGACCCGCCCGACGCTGAACAATTACGTGGCCAAGCGTGACGATCTCGTCGCGACCGCCGCCGATCTGTTCAAGGTCGTCGGCTCGGGCGCGGTGAAGATCCCGATCAATCACAAATATGCGCTCAAGGACGCCGGCAAGGCGCACAAGGAGATGGAAGGCCGCGAAACAACGGGCTCGATCGTCCTGATGCCCTGAGACTTGCGCGCCGCGAAGATGCGGCGGGACAAGCGCGGCGAGAGTTACTAAACTCGCGCCATGGCGCGTCTGACGACCCACGTCCTCGACACCGCGTCGGGAAAGCCGGCGGCCGGCATGCGAGTGGTTTTGCGCCGCGCCGAGACGCCGGCGGCGCTCGTCGACGCGGCGACCAATGCGGACGGCCGCGTCAGCCCGTTACTCGACGGCGACGCGTTCAAGCGCGGCAGCTACGAGTTGACGTTTCACGTCGGCGATTATTTTCGCGAGCGCGGTGCCGCGCTCGCCGATCCGGCGTATTTCGATGTGGTGCCGGTGCGCTTTTCCCTCGACGGCATTGCCGACGCGCACGTGCCGTTGCTGATATCGCCGTACGGCTATTCGATCTATCGCGGGAGTTGAAGCGTGAGTGACGCACAAACCGGCATTCTGCCTTGGGGCCGCTGGGCGACATTCGGCCTCGGGCTCGCCGCCTTGCTGGCCGGTCAACTGGCCGCGCTCGCGGCGCTCGCCGTATGGTACGGCGTCAGCGTCGCCGGCCTGCCGGATTTCACCGGCGACGGCCCCGGCGTCACCGTGATCATCCTGGCATCGGCACCGGTTCAAGCGCTGCTGCTGGCGGTGTTCGCATGGGTCAAGGGCGCCAGCGCCCAAGATTATCTCGGCCTGGCCTGGCCGCGCCGCAGTGATCTGGTGTTCGGCATGGTCGCCGTTATCGGCTTGATCGTGGCCGGCGACGCGTTGAGCTGGCTGCTCGGCCGCAACATCGTCACCTCATTCCAGAGCGACATCTATCGCACGGCCGCCGCCGCCGGCTCGCTGCCGTTGCTGTGGTTTGCCGTGGTGGTGATGACGCCGGCCAGCGAAGAGTTGTTGTTTCGCGGCTTTCTGTTTCGCGGCTGGCTGCACTCGCCGCGCGATGTCTGGCCGGTGATTGTGGTCACCTCGTTGCTCTGGGCTCTGATGCACGTGCAATACGATTGGTACGTGATCGGCCAGGTGTTCGCGTCGGGGCTCCTGCTTGGCTGGCTGCGCTGGGCGAGCGGCTCGACCATCCTGACCATTTTGCTGCACGGTTTGATCAATTTCGAAGGCATGGTCGAATCCGTTATGGCGTTTCATGGCTGATGTCGACGCCACGGGCCTCGGCGAACGCGCCGAAAGCATGGTCCATATTCTCGGTTCGATTTCGGCCGAACCGAATCGTCTGGTGAGGCAGTTTCTCTCGCCCGAGCACAGGCGCGCGGCCGACATCGTGGCGAGCTGGATGGGCGAGGCGGGTCTCGGCGTGAGCGAGGACGCGCTCGGCACCGTGCGCGGGCATTGGCCGGGCGCCGGCAATAAGCGCCTGCTGATCGGCTCGCACATCGATACGGTGATCGACTCAGGCATGTTCGACGGTCCGTTTGGCGTCATCGCCGGCATTCTCGCCGCCGGGCATTTCGCCAAGGCCGGACGCAAGGTTCCCTTCGGCATCGACGTGCTGGCCTTCGGCGACGAGGAGGGGTCACGCTTTCCGGCGACGCTTGCCTCGTCGACCGCCTGCGCCGGTACCTTCAATTTCGTCTCGCTCGATTTTACCGACCGCGACGACATCAAACTTGCCGACGCGATCATGCGCTACGGCAAAAGCGTCGCCGATATTCCGGCGGCGGCCTATACGCGCGACGAAGCCGCCGCTTATGTCGAGCTGCATATCGAGCAGGGACCGGTGCTGGAACATCTTGGCCAGCCGCTCGGCGTGGTGACCTCGATTGCCGGGCAGACCTATCTCAACGTCGAACTGTTTGGCGAGGCCGGCCATGCCGGCACGGTGCCGATGGCGCTGCGCCGCGACGCACTCGCTGCCGCCGCCGAGGTGACGTTGCTCGCCGAGCGCATGGCGCGCGAGTCCAAGGGCGAAGTTCTGGCAACCGTCGGCCATCTCGATATCACCGCGAAAGCCTCCAACGTCGTCGCCGGCCACGTGGTGCTGATCGTCGATATCCGCTCCGGCTCGGAACCTGCGCGCGCGCAATTCGTCGAGCGCTTCAAGGCGGAGATGCGCGCGATCGCCGAGCGGCGCCATCTTGGGCTTTTGGTCACAACCACGCGCGAGGTTCCCACCACGCCCTGCGACCCGAAATTTCAAGATGGTTTTGCCGCTGCGGTCACGGCGGTCGGTGGCGAGCCGATCCGGCTTGCCTCGGGCGCGGGCCATGACGGCACGGCAATGGCCAAGCTCTGCCCGATCGGCATGCTGTTCGTCCGCTGCCGCGGCGGTATCAGCCATAATCCCGCGGAGTATGCCAGCCCCGCCGACATGGGGCTCGCCGTCGCCGCGCTGATCCGCTTCATCGAGAATTTTAAATCATAAGAGTGCGGCGATACGGGCGAAGGCCGGATGATCGAGAATGCCGGAAGGCAGCCGCGGCAGGCCGATCACGGCAACGCCACCGGAAAAGTGCTCAATACTGGCGACGGTGTCGGCGAGTTCCACCGGATTGCGCTCGCTCTCGACCACGACGATCGCCGCCATGCGCAGCCGATGTTGCGTCAATACGTCGATCGCCGTCAGCGTGTGGCTGATGGTTCCGAGATAACCGCCGACCACGAGCAAGACCGGGATGTGCAATGCCGCCATCCAGTCGAGCACCGTGCGGCGGTCGTCGAGCGGCACCATGATGCCGCCAACGCCCTCGATGAACAGCGTGCCGGTGAACGCCTCGACGGCGCGACGGCCGAAGGCGATGAGCTCGGTGAAATCGATGCCGCGTTTCTCGCGCGCGGCGGCAAGATCGGGCGACAGCGGGGCACGAAAGCGCCAGGGCGCGATGCGTTCGACTTCGGCTGCGCTCACCGGCTTGCCCAGCGCCTTGAGCAGCACGGCCGGATCGCTGGTTTCGACGGTCGAAGAATCGTAGCCGCTAACCACCGGCTTGAGGGCGTCGACCGCGGCGCCGGCGCCGCGCAAATGCCGGATCAGCCCGGCGGTGACGAAGGTCTTGCCGATATCCGTGCCGGTGGAGGTGACGAAATAGGCGGCCATTAAAATCCGACCGCGGTGCCGTGCAAGTCGTATTCGTCGGCGCGCTCGATTCTGATCGTGGCGATTTCGCCGACGCGCAACGGGCGCCGGCTCGCCACATAGACGGCGCCGTCGATTTCGGGCGCGTCGGCCGTCGAGCGGCCCTTGGCGACCGTTGTTCCAGCCTCGTCGATGATGACCTTCTGCCGCGTGCCCACTTTCTTCTTCAGTCGCCGCGTGGAAATTGCTTGCTGCGCCTGCATGAAGCGGTGCCAGCGCTGTTCTTTCACCTCATCCGGCACAGCTTGAGCGAGATCGTTGGCGACCGCCCCGCGTACTGGCTCATATTTGAAGCATCCGACGCGGTCGAGCGAGGCTTCTTCCAGCCATTGCAGTAGATATTCGAAATCGCTTTCCGTTTCGCCGGGGAAGCCGACGATGAAGGTCGAGCGCAGCGTGATGTCCGGGCAAACGCTGCGCCATGCCGCGATACGCTCCAGCGTCTCCACTTGCGCCGCCGGGCGCTTCATGCGTTTGAGCACCTCGGGCGCGGCGTGCTGGAAAGGAATATCGAGATAGGGAAGGATCTTGCCTTCGGCCATCAGCGGGATCACCTCGTCCACGTGCGGATACGGGTAAACGTAATGCAGCCGCACCCAGACGCCGAACTCCCCCAGCGCGCGCGCGAGGTGGATGAATTTCGCCGCCACGCTTTGACCGCGCCATTCGCTCGCCGCGTATTTGATGTCGAGCCCGTATGCGGAGGTGTCCTGCGAGATGACCATGAGCTCCTTCACGCCAGCCGTCACCAGCCGCCCCGCCTCGCGCAGCACGTCGGCGGCGGAACGCGAGACGAGATCGCCGCGTAGGCGCGGGATGATGCAGAAGGTGCAACGGTTGTTGCAGCCTTCGGAAATCTTCAGATACGCGTAATGCCGCGGCGTCAGCTTGATGTCTTCGGGCGGCACCAGATCGAGGAAGCGATCGTGTCGCGGCGGCACGGCGCGATGCACGGCCGCGACGACGCTCTCATATTGCTGCGGCCCGGTGACCGCGAGCACGTTCGGATAGGCGGCGGTGATGCTATCGGGCTCGGCGCCCATGCAGCCGGTGACGATGACCTTGCCGTTGTCCTTGAGCGCGCCGCCAATGGCCGCGAGCGACTCCGCCTTGGCACTGTCGAGGAAGCCGCAGGTGTTGACGATGACCACGTCGGCGCCCGCGTGCTCGCGCGCAAGCTCGTAGCCTTCCGCGCGCAGGCTGGTGATAATGCGCTCGCTGTCGACCAGCGCCTTGGGGCAGCCAAGCGAAACGAAACTCACTTTCGGCGCGGGGCATTCGGCGGTTTTGGTGCGGTCATCCATGCCGGCAGGGAGCTAGCTGTGATCCGCTGCTGGTGCAAGACCAAATTGCGATGTGCTAGCCGCGGAGCAGCAGAAACGCGCTAATCAGCACCATCACGATTGCCGTCAACCCATGAATTCCATAGGCCGTAGCCTTCGTACCGCCATGGCTGAGGACAGTCGCGGCGTCGGTTACCGGGATGATGGTCGCCACAATCATGAACCAGCCGAGAAAATGTGTCGATCGTGCGAGCATCAGAATGGCGATGAAAAGGCCCGAAGCGATGTCGCGAACGGCCTTGACCGAGAGAAAAGCATTCCACTGCGCGTCGGGAACAACCGCGACGCCAAAGTCGGCGGCGGCCGGGTAGGGCGTCAGGAAGAAACGCAGCCCGATAAAAATGGTCCCGACCGAAATCACGGCCGACAAAATGTATCCGATGGTAACGATCATCCGACCACGCCTTCCATTTTGGTCGTAACAATGATCGAGCGCGTCAACGGTTCCGCAGCGCCTCCGCCTCCTGGTAAAACTTCTTCTCCCAGGCTTTCTGTCTCTCCGTGCCCTCGCGGATGAAAGGCGTGAACATGGCGAGATGCAGCAGCAGCCAGTTGAGGACGTTGGCTGGAAAGCGCAGCGGCTTGACGAAATCGACGAACAACACCACGCGCGTGTGCGGTGTGCGGTTCCAGGCCTCGTGCTCGTAGGCGTCGTCGAAGATAACCGCTTCGCCTTCCTTCCAGCGATAGATGTCGTTCTCGACGCGGATGCCGAGCTGGTCCTGCGGCTCGGGCACGATCAATCCGAGATGTAGCCGCAGCACCCCGTTATAGGGTCCGCGATGCGGCGGTAGGTGCTTGCCTGGCTCGAGGATGGAGAACATCACCGTGATCAGTCCGGGAATGTTTTGGCAGATGCGCCAGGTCTCGGGGCAAAGCTTGATGTTGGGTGCCGACCTGAAGCCGTAGCCGGACAGAAAAAATGTTTTCCAGCCGCGATCCTGGCTGATGGTGGAGACGTCCGTGGCGATTTCATGGAAGCCGGGGAGATCCTGCTGGCGCGTGAGCACGTGGTCAAGCTCGGCGCGGATCGCGCGCCAGTCGCTCGCGATGTCCCTGGTCCAGGGGAATACGGCGTTGTCGTAAATGGGCGGGTTACCGACCTTGCTGCAGGACAGATTAAGCCGCTCGACGAAGGCGACGACCGCCATGAAGGCGCGCGTCGTCAGACTTGGCCGCGTCAGCGGCATGATGCCTTCGGTGGCGAAATTCTGTATCGGCTCCTGGGCTCGGGCTTGGTCTGCGGCAGTCACGGATGACGTCCTCACGCAAAAACACGCTTCCTCTGACACGTCATTGTCATAATCACCCGCCGGGCGTCAACGCGGGCTCCTGGTTTCGAATGCCGCTTCATCCATCGCGACGATTGCACGCGGCAGCCGTAGCGCTATGCTTTGGTCCTTGCAAGGATTCTTTGATGCAACGCGCGAAGCTGCTGGCTGTCCTGCTGCTTGGCGGCCTTGTGCTGTCCACCGGCGATTTTCTGGCGCGTGCGGCCGAAACCGCGGTCGCAACTTATACCGGCCGCGCGCTGACACTGCCGTTCCCGCGCAGCGAGCGGGCGCAATCGGTCTGGGCCTCCGGCGCCTGCTGGAACGATTGCGGTGCGCATTGCACCCGGGGTCTGGCGGCGTGTCTGGCGCGCAATGCACAGGGCCATTGCCTCAAACTCGGCGACGCCTGCGAGCGTTATTGCCAGCGCCAATGCCGCACCAGCGGCGGCCCGCTGGTCTCTGACATTTTCGATGCGTGGGAATAGGGGCATTTTGCCGGGCCGGCATTGCGCAGGTCGGCGAAAGGGGCCCTTGGCAGCTCTGCGACAAAAACGCCTGCGTGGCCGGTTAACCGCTTATGAGACCTGTGCGCGAGAGTTCTGGAACCCTTTGATAAAGCCTGATTCAATGGGCGTTGTTGAACTCTGTGTTGGAGCAGTCTCGATGCCACGTCGACGTATTAGCCAAGAGGGTTTTGGATTTGGAGCGGAAACGGGCCGACGTTCAGCCCTTGAAGAATTGAGTACGTTGATAGAATGGAGCGCAATTGAACGACTGCTCGATCGCATCCATTGCGCTGCCAAGGGCGAGCCAGCATGGCCGCCTTTGGCCTTGTTCAAGGCTCTGCTGATCGCGATGTGGCACGACCTGTCCGACGTGAAGCTTTACGAGGCTTTGGAAGATCGAGCCTCGTTCCGGCGGTTCTGCGGATTTTCCACGACCGAGGCGACGCCAGAGCGCACTGCTTTCGTGCGGTTTCGCAAACAACTGCTGGCCTGCAGCCTGGACAAGGGGCTTTTCAATGAAGTCACGCGTCAGCTCAAGGCAAAGGCCATAAAGGTTAAGACCGGCACGTTGGTTGATGCGACGGTGATTGCCTCTGCTAGTCATCAGGATAGCGAGGCCGCTTGATCTGGACATAGAAGCCGTAAGGTGATCCACGGCTTCAAGGCGCATGTGGGCGCTGACGTCGAGACAGCTATCGTCGAAGAACTCTCAGTCACGCCTGGCAACATTCATGACGGCCGTGCTGGATACGTCGGCTCTATGTTGCTAGCGGGCTCGGCAGCTTTGCGCAGCCGCGGCTTGAGCTTGGAGAAGGCGTTTTCAATCGGGTTGAAGTCGGGGCTGTAGGGCGGCAGGTAGAGGAGCGCGGCTGCGGTCGCCTCGATGGCGGCGCGCACGCCGCGCCCTTTGTGACTGCCGAGATTGTCCATGATCACAATGTCGCCGGGCTTGAGTTCGGGGACGAGAACCTGATCGACATAGGCCTGAAATGCGTGGCCGTTGATCGGCCCGTCGAGCACCATCGGCGCGACCATCCCGGTCAGGCGAAGCCCGGCGACGAATGTCGTCGTGCGCCAGTGGCCATGCGGGATGCCGGTGCGCAGTCGTTCGCCCTTTGGGCTGCGCCCACGAAGCCGCGCCATGTTGGTGGAGGCCCATGTCTCGTCGATAAAGACCAGCCGTTCGGGATCGAGATCGGGTTGATTGTCGAGCCAGGCCTCGCGCCGCTTCACGATGTCCGGGCGGTCCCGCTCCGTGGCGTGGGCGGTCTTTTTTTGTAGGTCAGGCCGCAGCGATCAAGAAATGTCCACAGTGTAGCGCGGGCGGCGCGCACGCCGCGCGCGGCATGAAGCCGCGCCAGCAACTCGCTGATCGTCAGGTCCGGGGTCGTCGCGATCAAGCCAAGAATGTAATCGCGATGCGGATCAAGCTTGCAGCGCCGGGGCTGCCCCTGCTTGCGTGCGGTCCGTTCACCGCTCTGCCGCGCCCGACGCACCCAGACGATGGCCGTCGCATCACCAATCCCGAAACGCGCTGCCACCTGCCGCGCCGGGACTCCCGCCAAGGCCGCATCGATCACACGGTCACGCAAATCCTGACTGTAAGGTCGGGCCATATGCTGCCTCCATCGCTCTCACGACAGACGACTCGCATTATTCGCCTGATTTGGGAATCCCACTTCAATCGGAAAACGATGAACGCGCTCTAGTGACCGTGCTAAAGCGCAGCATAGGTCCGCCGCACTATCAGTTTGCAAGACGCGTGATCTCCACAAACTTTTCCTACGTGCGCGGTTGGTATTTGCGTATTTACACAGCCAAGACCCGAAACGGACATTGAGTATGCGTCGCAGCCATGCTGCCGGTAGGCCCTATGCAGCGCCGGGCCGCCCCGCGGCGTGGTTTAAGAATTTATAGGATTGATATTCGCTGCTGTGCTATTTTCCTGTGGGTTCACCTTTTGAGAGGATACGCGCATGAAAAGAGTTCTAGCACTTGTTGCCATTGCCTTCGCTCTTGTCGCGGGAACTGCTGCTGTAGTAACAATCAGCTCCCAGCAAGCCTCTGCTTGTGAGGGCGACCATCGCGGCTCGTAACTTGGCGGTCAACATGGGCTCGCTCCACGATTCTTGAGCGATTTTGTGTTTGCGCAATTAAATCGCCTGACCAGATTTCGTAGAGACCGCTGCGAGGCGGTCTTTCTGTTTCCTGTTTCGCGGATGGCCAACATTTCATCGCAATTGGGATCGACGGTATTTCTTAAAACGGGCTCAACTGACCAAGGGTCACTATGGCCGCCTCATCGAACGGCGCCTCGATAATTGCCCATCTTGGCGGAGAGGACTTGCTCGCCAGTTTGGGGGCAAGACACTTTGTCACTGATGAAACCCATTTAAGCGTCACGCTCATTCATCACAATCCCAAAGGGGTGCATTCTGTCTTGATCTCAATCGAACCGGATGGACAATTCAGGATGACTTGCTATGGGCAAATTGAGCCCGGTTCATTGCATGCCCCCATCCTTGGGACAGCAATAGTGGACATCCCCGAAAATCTTGCAGCTGCCTTTGCTCAGCTCACCGGACTCGATATCTTGCGGGATCGGCATTTGTGACATGAAGAGATTATTTTAGCTCAGCGGAACAAGGCTGCCGCTGTCGCAGCCTGATCAAGAAACCGGATCGTATTTTGGAGAGCCCGCCTCGCGCAGGCTGTGTGACAACTCCGAAAACGCATCGACGATAAGAATAGGATTTCTCGCGCCGATCAATATCGGTCGCTCTTGAGAATTTAACTCGCATCAATCGCGATCTGATGAAAACTCATTCTATAGGTTTTGCGCGGCGCCGCGTTTTCACACGGCCTAGACTAAGAGCGGACATGGGGCTTTTACTTTCTCGGCCCCTCAACCTCGTTGTCGACGATCTTCCGCGCTTCCGCGAAAGCTTCGGCAGGGGTTGAGCGCGGCATCGTTGCGGCCAGCCTTAGCCCGTCCTCGTCGTATATCGTCACGATGAAACCGGCCTGCCGCGAGCGATCGAGCCGATGAAAATGGTAAGTCTCGGACTTGAGGATCACGGCTTGCGCGCCTTGAAATCTGCCATCGCTTGCTCGCGCGTCGCCGCATAGCCCCGGCTTGTCGGCGGGTGCGGACAGTGCGCGGTGATCGTCCAGAACCAGCCGCGATCTGCCGGCGCTGCGCGCGTCCACATGATGCGGCCGATGTGCTGCTCGCCGTCAGCATGAATATAGCGGCCGGCATGTTGACCCGCGACGGCTAGGGCGGTGGCGGCGGCGGTCTTGGTGGGCGTGGTGGTGGCGGTGGTTTTGGTCGTGGAAGTGGTTTCATGGGTCATGGGGCCTTAATCACAAAATCGTTGGCTCGCAAAAGTACGGGTCGGTCGGCCCGGGCCTGCTCTTCGAAGAACTTACGTGATGCTCGCTCTTCAATTACTTCGCGGAGCCGCATAAACTGATCTACGCGCTGATCTAGCCTCACGTCACGCCTGCCTTCAAGATCGTCCATCGCTGCGGTGCTGATCGTGCATTGAACTATATTGCCCTGATTGAGCATTGTGAACTCAACGACCGACCGATTGAAGTAGTAGCCCTTGACCTCGCCTTGCTGCAGCCGCACTGCAAATGCTCCAAACGTCACGAGAAATTCATTTGCCACGGTGTGATTTTTTAACAGGTTCGCCGCTGTCCATTTGGCCAGCTGCGGGAAGCTCGTTTGCTCCCTTCGCCATCTCCAGGCACGTGAGCAGCTCGACATAGCTCGGGCTGCCTCCAACCGTTACCATTCGCGCGCAACGCGCCTGATCCGACCGTGTGAACTGCCTCCACTCCTTCTCGAGCGTAGCGCGCGCATCGTCCTCATCCTTCTCGCAGGCGGCCGTATTGCGATTGCCGATAACCGCGACAACACCGGCAGACCGGCAGCTCGGGGCGGCATCGAATTTAGGCACCGGGTCCGCCGCCAGAGCGATCTGCGAACCGAGCAGGGGCAGTAGTGCCGTGAGGTGGATGAGCTTGAGCTTCATGGTCTGTGACCTTCGCTCTCATGCAGGCGCTGATGATATTACATCGTGATTGGGGAGTCTGGCTCCCGTCGTACACATCGTAGTCGTCGTCCGACCATTCGCCGCTCGGCGGGATTTGGCAGTAGCCGGAACCGCCCACTGCGTTGGTGGCGGATCAGTAACAGCGCAGACCCCGCGGCTGATTAACTCCGGCGGCGCGGCGGGCAACTAAGGCGTGACTCAGCCGAAGCTTATTATAGACGAGCGGTTCCGTCCGCTTTGGGTCATTCGCGACGATGAGGGGAGGGCTCGCGCGGCCTCGCGACTGCTCGCGGGGCTTCTTTACGCCCCCCGGCATTGCGGTGACCGCGCAGCATAAAATCCATCCCACATGGATCGATTTACCGATGACAAAGTGCGAGCATGAGCAATAAATCGATTTTGAGATAGATCAGTGCGCTTGACCAGCAATGGTCATAGAAAACGTTTCATGTCGTGGGCGCGAACACTTCCAGCTCTTGTCCTCATGATGACAGCGTTTGCTGGTTCCGGTCCAGCATCGGCGAGTGAGTTCCCTGATCTCGGTTCCCGTTTCGGATGCGACTTCCGCCCAAAAAATAACAACGGCTGGCAATGCGACGGGGGCGGATTTTACTCCAACGCTGGGAAAGAGGACTGTTGCATAGACACTTTTTACCCCTTTACCGACAAGGTCCGTGGCCGAACATTCCGGAACCTTAGTCGAGTTTTGTTAGTTCGAACCAAGCCCGTCACGCGACGCGCGATCGACGAAGTTGTCGAGGTCGTTCTCGTAGAGAGGACGACTTTTGAAGAGTTCTATCCGGCAGCCAGTGATTGCGCGATGAATGGAGACGATGCCTTCCCATTAAGCGTGGTGAACCGAAGGAAAAAAACGATAGTCGGGATTTACTGGGACGGTATGTTCAAGCAAAAATTCTCCAACTGGCGAGTATTTCCTTGCGCTGATAATTGAATAGACGAATGGGTACGCGATAGCTGTTACGATGGTGCGGATTGCGGCGCGTATTCGATGCAATAAAAAACAGCAACGAGAATAAATTGTGATAAGACATATCGCTAGTTAATTACAGTTGAATTTCGCGAAGCAAGGTTGCTGCATCAGCAGGCGGCAGTTTCATAATTTCCTGATACATGCCTATGCTAACGTCACAATAGTCACCTTGTTGGGCCGGTTGTATGCTTTTTTGCGCAAAGAGTTGAACTTTGTCTCCGAAGCGTACCCGCAGTTTCTCTCCAATGGTATTCCACAATTGGTCAAGCCTTGCTGGGTCAGGCTTTTCTCGGGGCGCGGCTGTTAAAAGTATTATTTCATCAAGCGCGGTTTCTCGCTCTACGAGTTCGGTAGGAATGTACTGGGTGAGCTTGCCTTCACGATTGCCACCAGAAAGATATTCATAACAGAAGCGCTTATTTCTACTCGCTAGCGCGGATAGTTGCGCAATCAAAAGCGCCCCAACCATTAATTGAATATCATCGTCGCCTTTCCTGGACAGCGCGTAACGACCCCCCGACTTCCTTGACCATGTGCCCGGCCGCCAGCCGGTTGGCCTTGAACATGCGTGCCGCGAGCGATATCGGCAAAAGTAGCTAAAATGGGCCAATTCCACGGAGACAGGTCCATGCTATTTGACGAATGTCGTTGGTGTCGCCGTGCGGCTGCGGGGGCGTGCATTTGTTGTTTGGGTTTCGGTGTGACCTTCGAGTTCAGCGAGGCGAAAGACGTGCCAGTGTGCGCGGGCGCGGTAGTTCGACCCAATGATCTCAACCCGCCGAACTGCGGCGACAATTGGCCCGATCGGCCCGGCCAGGTCACGCTGACCACAGCGTCAACGGGATCGGGCACGGCCACGGTCGATAGCCGACCAGTCGTGTTTATGTCGGTCGCCGGCGAGGATGCTGCCGAACAATTCTCGGTGCAATTTCGAGCCTCAGCGGCACCGGGCGGTGCTGCGCTGCCCTCGACAAAAATGATCGATAACCGAACGTCAAGGTTCGGGGTGTTTCAGGGTAAGCCTTATCAGCTGGAGTGAAGGCCGCTTCGTGGGCTCGATCGAGCCCCTTTCCTTTGGCGCCTATGCTCATCCAACTGCGCGACCTTGGTCTGCGGCGGTACAGTAGAGGTGTCGGGCGTAAGCGCTTTGAGCGGCCGACGCAGAACCATGACCTGCCGCGACGCCTCGGTTGTTTACCCGGCTGGTTACCCCTGGGCTCGGTGGTCGCAACATAGAGTTCCGTGACCGGCTAAGCCCCAAGGTAAAATCAATAACACTTACAATGGATTAGTGGCGGAAGGGGTGAGATTCGAACTCACGGTACCCTTGCGGGTACGCCGGTTTTCAAGACCGGTGCCTTAAACCACTCGGCCACCCTTC
>CAWFNO010000008.1:0-287754 GCA_963817155.1 uncultured Pseudomonadota bacterium | reverse complement strand
TTTCCGGATGTGTTCCGCAAAACTTTCGATGAACTCGAAAGCAATCGCTGTCGGCGTCTGATGCGTCGAGTAGAGCGCAAAGATTTCGAGCGTGATCTGTGGTCGGAATGGCCGGGCTGTTACCCCCCGTCCGGCAAATTCACGCGCGGTAAACGGATCGCAGATGCCGACGCCGAGACCGGACGAGACGAGACCGCATACGATTTCCGAAAGAGGTGTTTCCACCCGCATGACCCGTGAAACACCATGCTCCGCAAAAATCGCGTCGACCTGACGTCGACTCTGAGACGAATGGTTAAGTGAGATGAAATTCTCGCCGTCGAAGTCCTTAGGTGCGAGCGCACTCTTACGCGCAAGCCGGTGCCCGTCGGGAATGACGGCGACCTGGGGTAGCGAAGGCATCGCCACTTTCTTAAGTGCGGGATGTTCGATCTGTGGCGAAGCAAACCCGATATCGCATTGCCGGTTAACCGCCCAATCGACGACGAGCGTCGAGATAACGCCTGACAGCTCAAGGTCGAGCTGCGGCCGAACGGCCACGAATTTGCCGGCGAAACGCGACAGAAATCCGTTGGCAAGTGCGGGCAAAGCCGCGATGCGCAAGAGCCCGGTGCGCCGCAGACGGATTTCTTCGGCGGCGTCGGCAATGCGTTCAGCGCCGATGAAGGAGCGCTCGACCTCGCCGAAAAGCGTAACCGCCTCCGCGGTTGGCGCGATGCCGGTGCCGCGCCGTTCGAATAGCGGGAGCTTCAACTGCAATTGAAAGTCGCGCACCAGCTTGCTGACCGCCGGTTGTGTCACCCCCATAAGAGCCGCTGCGGCGGTTGTGCTGCCGGTTATCATGACCGCGCGAAACGCCTCGATCTGCCGCAGATTGGGTCGTCGGATGGAGCCGCCGGCCATTATTACCTCTAGTTATAGATAGGGCCTCAGAATGAATTTGACGATTTATGCATAGGATGGAAATTTTGACAATGCAGTCCGGGAAGCGGCCGAAAGAGCCGAACTATCGCTTCAAATGAGCTTCATGGGAGGTGCTTATGATTGAAATTTCCAAGACTTACGTGGCTGCTGCGGCGTGTCTGCTGATCGGCATCGCTTCGCCGGCGGTTGCGCAGCAGAAACTCTACGTTGCGGGTTACGGCGGCACGTTTGAGCAGACGATCCGCAAAGAGATCATTCCCGCGTTCGAGAAGAAGCACGGTGTCACCGTCGAATACGTCGCGGGCAACTCGACCGATACGCTTGCAAAGCTGCAAGCGCAGAAAAGCAATCAGCAGATCGACGTCGCGATTGTCGACGACGGTCCGATGTACCAAGCGATCCAGCTCGGGTTCTGCGGCAAGATTTCCGGCCTGCCGAAGGACGACCTCTATAGTACGGCTCTCTTTAAGGACGACAAAGCGGTCGCCATCGGCCTCGTCGGCACCGGCCTGATGTACAACACCAAGTACTTCAAGGACAAAGGCTGGGCGCCGCCGACCTCGTGGAACGATCTGAAGGATCCGAAATACAAGAAGATGGTGGTCATTCCGCCGATCAACAACACTTATGGTCTCCATGCCCTGATGATGTTTGCGCGTATGAACGGCGGCGGCGAGAAGAATATCGATCCCGGCTTCAAGGTCATCGAGAAGGATGTCAATCCGAACGTGCTTGCCTATGAGCCATCGCCCGGCAAGATGACGGAGCTGTTCCAATCCGGTCAGGCTGTTCTCGGCGTGTGGGGCACCGGCCGCGTACAGTCATTTGCCGATACAGGTTTCCCGGTGGATTTCGTTTATCCAAAGGAAGGCGCGGTCTCTCTGCTGGTGACGGCGTGCCCGATTGCCAAGCAGAACGCGTCGCCGCTTGCGTCCGAGTTCATCAAGGCGATGCTTGAGCCCAACATTCAGCTCATATTCCTGAAAGACTATGGCTACGGTCCGGTCGTTAAGAAGGTGCAGGTTTCGCCTGATCTGGCCAAGATGGCACCGGTCGGCGAGCGCGCCGCCAAGCTGATCAATCCCGATTGGGATACGATCAATGCGCACCGTCAGGAATGGACCAGTCGCTGGAACCGCGAGGTCGAGCGCTAGGAATTAGGCTCCGCTTGGCCCGCCCTTTGTGGAAAGGCCGAGCGGAACCAATCCATTTCCGCCATCATGTGTGGGCAGCCGCGCCGGACCGCTGACCGGTGTGGCTGTCAGCTAAGCCCGCGCATCTCGCCTAGGAGTCTTCCCCTACGCTCCTAGGCGGGAGGGCTGGCATAAGCCAGGCCATGATCAAGCTGGATAAAAAGGCATGTCCTTTCTTGCTCTCGACAAGCTGACCAAGCGCTACGGCGATCACACCGTCGTCGATGCCTTGTCGCTCGATGTGGACAGAGGTGAGTTCATTTCCTTCCTGGGTCCGTCAGGCTGCGGTAAAACGACGACGCTGCAGATGATTGCCGGTTTCGTTGAGCCGACCTCCGGCGCGATATCGCTCGACGGCCACGACCTGGTAGCGATGAAGCCGAACCGTCGCGGTCTCGGAGTTGTATTTCAGAGCTACGCGCTGTTTCCCCACATGACCGCGGCCGAGAATGTCGCCTTTGGCCTTGAGATGCAGAAAGTCGGGCGCGCCGAGCGCGACCAGCGGGTGAAGGACACGCTCAATCTCGTGGGCCTGAGCGGCTTTTCCGAACGCTTTCCGCGGCGCATGTCCGGCGGCCAGCAACAACGCGTGGCGCTTGCACGCGCGCTCGTGATCAAGCCGCATATTCTGCTTTTGGACGAGCCGCTATCCAATTTGGACGCCAAATTGCGCGAAGAGATGCAGATCGAGCTGCGTCAAATCCAGCGCGCGATCGGAACAACGACCATTCTCGTCACCCACGATCAGTCCGAGGCGATGGCGCTGTCCGACCGGATCGTCGTGATGAACACGGGCCGGGTCGAGCAGATCGCCACCCCCCAGGAAGCCTATGAACGCCCGGCCTCAGCTTTCGTTGCGGGCTTTCTTGGAAAGACCAATGAGCTATCCGGTCACGCGCGCGCCGATAACGGAAAGACGTGCGTCACAATCGGCGGCGGAATCTGGATGCATTCACGGACCGTCAGCGGACCGGTCGTGGCGTCCGTTCGTCCCGAGAAGGTCATGTTCACCGATCCGGCGGGCGAGCGCCTGACCGGCATCGTCAAGACGCGCATTTTCCAAGGCAATCATTGGCTTTATCGCGTCGATACCGCCGCAGGTGTCCTCTTCGTTATCCGCCAGAATTCGGGCGAGACCATGCCGGCTGAAGACGAAAAGGTCGGTCTCACCTGGCGGCCCGACGATATGACGTTGCGCGTGTCGAAGGACGAAGGCGCATGAGCGCGGCCGCAAACAGCGCGAGCAAAACCGCGCGGGGCTGGCTGACACCGGCGAGCGCACCTTGGCTCTTGAGCCTTCCCGCGCTGACACTTTTTGCCGCCGTTGTCATCATACCTCTGGTGATGACGGTCCTGCTGTCGTTCCACGACTGGGGTGAGTACAAAGGCATCCAATTCGTCTTCATTCTCAAGAATTGGCGCGAAATCTGGTCGGACCCCTATTTCCATGAGATTTTCGCGCGCACGTTTCGCATCGCCGCGCTGGTGACGCTGATCACGGCCATCTTCGGCGCGCCTGAAGCCTACATCCTCAATCGCATGCGCGCGCCCTGGCGCGGCCTTTTCGTATTGGTCCTGCTCGGTCCGCTGCTGATCTCTATCGTCGCGCGCACGCTTGGCTGGGCACTTCTGTTCGGGGGCAATAGCGGCGTCGTCAATGCCGCCTTGATGAAGCTCGGTATCATCTCGTCGCCGATACCTTTCATGTTTACCGAAACGGGCGTCATCGTCGCGCTTGCACACGTCATGATGCCTTTCATGGTGCTTTCCGTCTGGGCGGCCTTGCAGCGCGTCGACCCGCAGATCGAAAACGCGGCGGCTTCGCTCGGCGCCCGGCATTTAACAATACTGCGGCGCGTGATTTTTCCGCAGATCGTGCCCGGCGTGCTGTCCGGGGGCATCATCGTGTTCGCGCTATCAGCGAGCGCCTTTGCGACGCCGGCGATCATCGGCGGCCGGCGACTGAAAGTCGCCGCGACGCTTGCTTATGACGAGTTTCTCAACACGCTGAATTGGCCGCTTGGTGCCGCGGTTGCGACGCTTCTCCTCATTGCGCTTGTCGTCATCATCGTTACCGCGAACCGCTTGATCGAGCGTCGCTATGCGGAGGTCTTCCGATGAGCCGCAATGGCCCGCTAACTTTAATCTATCACACGCTCTTCGTGATCTTCATGCTCGCGCCGATCGTGATTGTCTGCATCGTTGCGTTCACGCCGGAAGGCTATCTGTCGTTTCCCACCCATGGACTTTCGCTGCGCTGGTTCCGCGCGATCGCCCAATATCCGGAATTCATCAACGCCTTTTGGATGAGCATCGGGCTTGGCGCATTGTCGTCGGCAATCGCCGTCTCCATTTCAGTGCCGGCGGCACTCGCTACCGCGCGGTACAGCTTTGTTGGCCGCGACGCGCTTGCAGCGTTGTTCATGTCGCCTTTGATGATACCCCCGGTCGTGCTTGGCATTGCATTCCTGCGCTTCTTCTCCCTGATCGGCATCGGCGGGACATTTGTCGGCCTCGTGCTGTCTCATATCGTGATCATTTTTCCCTTCGCATTGCGCCTGACCTTGGCGTCTGCCGTCGGCATGGATCGCGCGATCGAACAAGCGGCAACCTCGCTCGGCGCCACGGACTGGACCGTCTTTCGCAGGGTGACATTGCCGCTCATTTTCCCCGGTATCGTCTCCGGATGGGCGCTGGCCTTCGTTCAATCTTTCGACGAGGTGACGATGACGGTTTTCGTCGCCTCGCCCGGGACGGAGACGTTGCCGGTACGGATGTTCCTTTACGTCCAGGACAACATCGACCCGCTGGTTACCTCGGTATCGGCAAGCGTCGTCGCGATTACAGCGGTCGCACTCATCATTCTTGACCGCATTTACGGGCTCGAACGGCTTCTCGCCGGGCGCGGCGGTAACGAGCCCTAGGAGAAACGGACGTGCAACGGGACAATGATTTCGCGGTTGTCGGCGGTGGATTGCTTGGCGCGGCCATCGCTTTCGGCCTAGCGCGCGAAGGCAAGCGCGTCGTCATTCTCGACGAAGGCGATATTGCCAAGCGCGCTTCGCGCGGCAACTTCGCGCTCGTCTGGGTGCAGAGCAAAGGCCTCGGTATGCCGGCCTACACCGGTTGGACGATCCGTTCCTCCAACGCTTGGTCGCAACTGGAGGCCGAACTGAAAGAACGGACCGGACTCGATGTTCGTTTCGAGCGCCCGGGCGGGTTGAACCTCTGCCTGTCCGAACGGGAAATGGAGGCGCGGGCGGCAACGCTCAAGCAAATTCACAGCCAGCAAGGTGTCGCAAAATATGAAGTCGCGCTCCTCGATCGCGGTGAAATCGAGAAGATGCAACCGCACATCGGACCCGACGTGGTCGGCGGCAGCTATTGTCCGCTCGATGGCCATGTGAACGCGCTGCGTCTTTTTCGCGCCTTCCATCTGGCAAACCGCCACCTCGGCGTCGATTACCGGCCGAGCCACCGTGTCGAGCACATCGAATACGGTCACGGCGCGTTTCGGCTCAAGACGACTCAGGGCGCGATCCAGGCCGAGAAGATCGTGCTCGCGGCCGGCAACGCCAATATGCGCCTTGCTCCCATGGTCGGGCTCGACGCGCCAATGCAACTCAATTGTCGCGGGCAAATCGTCGTGACCGAGCGCGTTCAGCCGTTCATGCGTTATCCCGTGGCGACGGTGCGGCAGACCGACGAGGGCACTGTCATGATCGGCGACAGCTACGAGGATTCGACCGATGACTTGGGGATCAATTTCACGATCAACACGGTCATGGTCGACCGCGCGCAACGCATGTTTCCAATGCTCGCGAATGTCAACGTCGTGCGTAGTTGGTCTTGCCTCCGCGTGATGACGCAGGATGGTTTCCCTATTTACGATCAGTCCGAAAGCTGCCCCGGCGCTTTCGTTGCCTGCTGCCATTCCGGTGTCACGCTCGCGCCCGTTCACGCTTACGCTCTCGCGCCGATGATCGCCCGCGCCGCGCTCGATGCGCAGCACGTCGGCTTTTTCTCAGCACGGAGGTTCCATGTTCAAAAGGCTGCCTGAAACGGAGGGTCCGGCCATCGCTGTGACGATCGACGGCGAGGCTTTCAATGCCCGCGAAGGCGATAGCGTCGCGGCCGCGCTCCTTGCCTCTGGCCGCGGCCATTGCCGCACGACGCCGGTCAGCGGCGCCAAACGCGCGCCCTATTGCATGATGGGCGTCTGCTTCGACTGCCTCGTGATCGTCGATGGCATCGGCAACCGGCAGGGTTGCCTCGTTCGCGTTCAAGAGGGAATGCGCATCGAGACGCAGCAGGGCAAGAGGGAGCTCGACGCATGAACGCGATGCCGTTGCCGAAGGAACAATACGACGTCATCATCGTCGGGGCCGGTCCCGCGGGGCTCGCCGCCGCAGCAATTGCCGGCAAAGGCGGACTGTCGACGCTCGTGCTCGATGAAAATGCGCAGGCTGGTGGACAGATTTATCGCGCGATCACAACAACACCCGTCAAGCGCCGTGATGTTCTCGGCGAGGAGTACTGGCGCGGCGAACAGCTCGTCTCCGACGCGCGGGCGAGCGGCGCAATGATCGTGCAAGGAGCGACGGTATGGAGCCTCGACCGTGACCTGCAAGTCGCTGTGTCTGTTCACGGCCAATCGCAAATATTGCGCGCACGCCGAGTCATTCTCGCGACTGGGGCCCTTGAGCGCCCATTCCCCATCCCCGGCTGGACGCTCCCCGGCGTGATGACGGTTGGCGCAGCTCAAACTTTGTTGAAATCGTCCGGGCTCGTTCCAGACGGGCGCGTCGTGCTCGCGGGCACTGGGCCGCTCCTCTGGCTCTTTGCCGCACAAATGTTAAGAGCAGGTGGAACCATCGATGCGATTCTCGATACCACACCGCGCGGAAATTATCTGCGCGCACTTCCGCACGCCCTGTCGTTCGTCTTCTCGCCTTACCTGTCAAAAGGTCTTGCGCTCACGCGCGAGGTGAAGCGGAAAATTCGCGTCATCACCGGCGTCACGGCGCTGTCCGCTGCGGGCGACGGCAAGCTGAGCTCGATCGTGTTCAAAACCGGCAGCGACAAGGAAACGCGGATCGCGGCGGACACGCTGCTGCTTGCATCAAGGCGTGGTGCCAAACGTCAACCTCGCGATGGCCGCCGGCATTGCGCACCGCTGGGACGACCGGCAACTCTGCTGGACGCCCATTCTCGACGCAGATGGCAATACATCCGTGAACGGCATTGTCATAGCGGGCGATGGCGGAGGTATCGGCGGAGCGTTCGCCGCGGCCGAACGTGGACGGCTTGCTGGCATTGCCGCCGTCGAAACGCTGGCGCCACAAACGGCCAGCCGTTTGCCCAACCGCTCAAGCACCCAGCACGCGTTACGGCGCGCACAAGCCGGCCGTGCTTTTCTCGATATCTTGTTCCAGCCGGCGCCGACATTCCGTCTTCCCGCCGGCGACACCATTGTCTGCCGTTGCGAGGAGGTCACTGCGGCGCAGATCGCCGAGACGATGAGCCTTGGCGTCGAAGGCCCGAACCAGCTCAAAGCGTTCCTCCGCTGCGGCATGGGCCCCTGCCAAGGTCGCCTGTGCGGCCTGACCGTCACCGAACTGATCGCACAGGCGCGCGGCGTTTCTCCTGATTCTGTCGGCTATTATCGTTTGCGTCCGCCGGTGAAGCCGATCGCACTTAAAGAGCTTGCGGCCATGCCACAAACAGAACCGGCAGTGAATGCCGTCGTGCGCGGATGACACAGACCGCCGACGTCATCGTCATTGGCGGCGGCATCCACGGCTGCTCGACGGCGCTCCACCTCGCGCTACGGGGCGTAAAGCCGTTGCTCATCGAAAAGGATTATGTCGGTCGGCACGCGTCTGGCGTGAATGCGGGCGGCGTGCGCCAACTTGCCCGCCATGTCGCCGAAGTGCCGCTCTCGGTCGCGTCCATGGAATTGTGGGAGCGGATCGAGGACCTTGTCGGCGACAGTTGCGGCTTCGAAAGCCATGGCCAGGTTCTCGTTGCCGAGGACGAAGCGGAACTGGATGGTCTGCGCGCGCGCGTCGACGATCTGCGGCTGCGCGGCTTCACCCACGAGGAACTCATCGATCGCGCCGAACTCAAAGACTTGTACCGGCGGTGTCGGATAATTGTCCGGGCGGTGTCGTCTCGCGCCGCGACGGCGCCGCCGATCCCTTCCGCACGACACAGGCCTTCCGGCGTCAGGCGATAGCCCGCGGTGCGACCATACGCGAAGGCGTTCCGGGTCAACGCGATCGCGCGACGCTCCGGCATGTGGCTCGTGTCGACTGGTGCGGGAGATTTCGAGGCGCCCGTTGTGGTCAACGCGGCCGGCGCCTGGGCGGGCCGTATCGCCGCGATGGTGGGCGAACCGGTACCGCTCGACGTGATCGCGCCGATGCTCATGATCACCGCGCGCGTCCCGCACTTCATCGATCCCGTTGTTATCCTGCGCAACCGCAAGCTCTCCTTTAAACAATTCCGCAACGGCACCGTGATGATTGGCGGCGGGCATCTTGCTAAAGCCTATCCCGACGAAAATGCGACCGTGCTCGATTGGTGTAAGCTCGCCGAGAGCGGACGCACGGTCTGGGAGCTTTTTCCGGTGATGCGGTCGACGGCAATCGTGCGCGCTTGGGCGGGAATCGAGGCGCGCATGCCGGACGACATTCCGGTCATCGGGCCGAGCAAGACGTCAGAAAATTTTTATCACCAATTCGGGTTCTCCGCGCACGGTTTCCAATTGGGACCGGGCGTCGGCGCGCTCATGGCCGACCTGATCGTCGGCGGTGCGACCAATATGCCGATTGAGCCATTCCGCGTCGATCGCTTTCTCGCGGGATGATACAAGGTGACGCCGGCTCAACGGAGCGAGGTCCTGTCGGTCGTCAGATAAATCGCGAGAGATCCCTAACATGGCGCAAGACCAATGACGCGCCCACGAAGCAAGAACTCTTGGAATTAGCGGAAGCTTGTGAGGCGTTGCCGGACATTTTGGCCAAGAACATGCGCAGGCTTCGCGCCGAGCGGGGGCTGAGCCAGCAGGCGTTGGCGCACGAGTGCGGGCTCAACCGGACTTATTTGAGTGGAATTGAGCGGTCCGAACGCAACATCTCTATCGACAACATTGCTCGGATTGCCAAGGGGTTGCGTGTTGAAGCTTTCAGATTTTTTCAGGACAGATAGCCGCAGCAGTGCTCACTTTTATAAACGTGCATAATCAACTGAAATATAGACGCTAAAGTGTCGCGCCGCCGAGAATGACAATTATCGGAGCTTATTGGCAGCCGGCAGCGGGGCTTTAGCGGGAATATGGCTCAAGGCCGGCGCACGAGCCGGGTGTCAATAGACCAGTTACGATGTCAATCGCAGGCCCTATTCCGCACCGTCTCCGTTATAGGCACCGTGATCCGGCTCACCCTGCGGCAGCTGCGATAGCTCCATCAACGCCGCCTCAACCTCGCGCCGGATAATTCCCTCGGCCTCGATTGCGGTTTTCGCCACCGCCCAGCGTGGCGCGATCTTGCGCGCGATGCCCAAGAGCCGTGTGCGGCAGCGCTCAACCATGGCGGCATAGGCCAAGGTGATGTCTGAAACCCGCACCAGTTCGCGCTGCTCGATGCCCAGCTTCAGCATTTCCCGCTGCGCCTTCACCGAGGTCAGCAGTTTCCTGTCCTCGCCGTCCGCCGACCAGCGCGATTTAAGGCCCTCCGCAAGATGGCGCAGATATGCGGGAAAGTTCACCGCCGGATCAAACAGGCCGTCGCCGTTGCGCGTCAGTATCTGCTCGCGCACCAACTGGCCGATGTTGTTCAGCGATGTGTTCAGGCAGACCGCCATGTCCGCTGTCGTGAGCGGCCGCAACTGGCTCGGAACTTTGCGCATCGGCCAAGCCTTATCAAGAACCTATATATTTTTCCAATAGCTAGATGAAATCCGGGGGCGGGCCACACCCGCCCGCCACGGCATCGGAAAAAGAACCTACCGGGGGGTGGGGTTAGTGGGCTAGCCCTCTGCCCTTCCCTGGACGACGATCATCATTCATAGGATGATCTCGAACGGACCGACCTTTCTGACATAGACGCGGTAAGTCCTCCGCACTGACTCAGAGACCCAAATGTCAGAATCCGGTTGCTGCCCCGGCGGAATAATTTCCGGCTCGGGTTGCGGTCGTTTTCTACCGTCGCCAGCCATCGTTCAGCCACCAGTTGTCGGATTACGATAGCAAGGTATCGCTGGCTAAGGGGTGTCGGCAAACCGGCAATGTCCGCTTCTCTAATCGGCCGTTTGGGGTCAAGCACTTTCAGACTATCCACCGCTGCAGTGTTGATGTCGCTCACGGGCTCGCGCTTCTCTTCGGAATCGGCACCAGGGCCCTTCCATCATGGGATCCGAGGACGAGGTGGAACAATCTGTTACGCGGCCTTAGCGTCAGATTGACGATAGGTCCAAGCGGACATGCGAACTCACCTCATCCATCGTCCCGCGAGGGACATCATTCCACCGCTGGGTGGAACTCGAGTTTTCTCCTATCGCATCCGGCGACCTACACCTCTCATGCCACCGCGGCCTCCCGGGTCCACTGGAACTCGGTGCCATCAACCCATATGCGGTGCATGATCACAGCCAACCGGCGCGCCAAGGCGACGATCGCCTTCTTCATCCCGCGGTGCCTGGCGATCTTCATGGCCCAGGCCTTGAGCCAGGACCATCTCTTTGAATGCAACATGGCCTGAGCCGCTTCGTAGAGCATGACCCGCATCATCTCGTCTCCGCAGCGTGATATTCTGCCGCTGCGTTCGCTCTCGCCTGATTGATACTTGGCGCACGTCAGCCCAAACACCGCCCCGACTGACTTGGACTTCCTGAAGCGAGCGGGCACGTCGACGGTGGCGCGATAGGTCAGCGCCACCACAGGGCCGACCCCGGGGACCGTCATCAGGCGCCGGCACACCTCATCGTCCCGCACGATAGCGAGCAAGCGGCGGTGCAGGATACAAAACTGCTCGCGAAGCACTCGCCGGACAATGAGCATCGGTTCGACCAGCACCGCCAGGTCGGGGAGGTTCTCAACAAGCTCCCTGATGCGGGCCTCGAACCTAACTTTGCCCACCACGCCTACTTTGAGACCAAAGTTGCGTAACGTCCCGCGCAGGTCATTATCGACAGCGATGGCCTTCGACTGCAGCAGCTTGCGATGGGTCAGCAGCATTCGCTGTTTCTGGCTGCGTAACGTCTTCACATGCACCGGACGATAGAGCCCCGCCCGCATCATCTGCGCCATACCGCGTGCGTCATTGCGGTCGGTCTTGTTGATCTGCGCCTTCAGCACCGCCCGCATGTGCCGCGTCTCGACGCAGATCACCGGCAAGCCCGCTTCCGCGAGGGCGCTAAAGAGCCACTGTGACAGCGGCCCGGCTTCCAATCCAATCCGTTTGAAGTGATAGGCGGGGCTCTTCAGCACCGCCAGCAGAGCTTCCGGTTCACTCGCCACCTTCACTTCCCGTACAATCCTGCCCGTGTCATCCACAACGCAGATGCTGCTCTCCTTGACTGAAACATCTAGTCCAGCAAAATGGTCCATGCTGCGCTTCTCCTTCTGATGCTTGAGGCCGTACACACGGACCTCGTTTCACCATCAGCCTGAAGCGCAGCACCAAAAATATTCAGCTATCCACAAGCTGCCGGCCGATTACCCCATCTGTTACTCCAATAGCGACAAGAGCGCTGCAACGCAGCGAAGGGCGCGATGTGCCATTAGCGACCAACGCATTGCAGTAAACGACATCTCAATTCGATCACCTGTCATGTCGATGCTAATGGGCAGCATCGTTTCGGCTCAGTACACGACACGCAGTCGGCCTTGTCCGGTTTCGCGCTGATAAATAATTAAGTCGAAACTCGGCGTTGCATCATTGCCGATAATTGAAGAAAGTAGAGCGTGCGCTTGGCCACGATGGTGGGTCTGGTGATTAAAAAAGTGATCGAGTGCCGAGGGCAGTTCTTGTTCAATATTGGTCGGCCGCACGAAGGTACGGAAGCGAATTGAGCCGGCAAGGTCGGCCTCGCTCAGCGCATTGATATAGGCGCTGATGTGTGCATCCTCGCTAATTCGCGCGGCACGAAGCCTTGCAAAATCGTCAAAAATGATTGCATCAAGACTTGGTGGCAACTCGCCCTTGCCAGTGAAGCGTTGCATCCAGATGCGATCGGCGACCAGCAGGTGGTTGAGGGTGCCATGCACGAACTGAAAGAATGCGCCGCGGTCGGCGCGATAGTCAGCGTCCGACACCTTGGCGGCGGCATCATAGAGCCGTTCGTTGCACCAAGCGTTATAGCCGGCAAACATGGAATATCGCGATTTTATCGGGTTCTCCCACGAAACGGCCGGCAAGCTTAATCCGCATTATCTCGTTCAGCGCATTGCAATACAACATTGTAATTTCAATGCAGACCGGTAGCGACGTCCTTTCTGGTCCGACTTGACGCGGTGATTCAGTAATTCTAGGTCGAATGTCGCAGATGGGTCATTCGCGTCACAGCCAACCTGACCAAAAATCCACCAATGTCCGCTGTCCCCCGATACTGTTGAAAAAGGATTTTGGAAGGGGTCACCAAGCAACATTGATTTAAAACCAGCATCAAACGCGCAATATCAATTCAACAGATTGCTCTCGTTGATTCGATTGTTGCGTATCGGAGGCACGCTTCGGACTTTTTCAACAGCATCATCCCAATAGCGCCCTTTCAAGCGATGGGTCCGGTTGGCCGCGATGTGCCACAAACGGACATGAACACAAATCGGCCTGAAAGGAAGAGCCCCAGCCTAGGGCTGGGGCTCCCCGTGAGGCAGTGGCTGGAAAGGGGCAAACCTAAACAGCCACTCCCGGCACTCCTGTCGGCCAGCGTCAGTCGAAGATATAATGGCCGAGCTAACCGTACAAAAATATCGCGGCTACGCCAACGAGGAAGACGGTGGAAACACGCTTGCCGATCCGCTCGGCCCATTCGTGTTTGCTATTGTTCATGCTGTTCGCTCCACGTTGCGGCCGCGGCAAAACTCAGACCTACCAAGAAAAAATGGCCGCGCTAGACGCGCGCGGCCGAGAAGGTCGTGTTGGGTCATGGCCGCCTATTTCAGAGGGGAAAAAGCGACCGAGATTATTCTGGTGGGGTCGTCGCCGTCGGCATTCGCAAAAATCATTGATTCAAATTAATGACCGAGATTAGCGTATCTGCTGGATAATACCATGGCCGCTTTGCCGCCCCGCAATGCCCTGGACCGGCATCCGTTCGTTACGCGACTATTGCAGCATGTCGCGCTTGGCGCCGCCGATATCAAGGCCCTTGATGGCATCATTCACGGTGAACTGCTGATCCACAAGCGCCGCGACCTTATCGCCGACGGCTACGAATACCGGAAACTCTGTTTCGTTACCGATGGCTATGCCGTGCGTTACAAGCTACTACGCAGCGGAAAGCGGCAAATCCTCAACGTGGTCTTGCCCGGTGACATCGTCGGTCTGCCCGGCAGCTTCTATGACCATGCGGTGTACGCAGTCACCGCCATTACCGAACTGCGCATGAAGGTCTGTTCGCTCGACGACTTCGTCCAGCTATCGTATGAGCGCCCGCAATACGGCTTAGCGCTCGCTTGGGTCGCAGTGCAGGAAGCGACGACCTATGCCGAGCACGTCATCGACGTAGGTCGACGTGCGCCAATCGAGCGATTGGCACATTTTCTGCTGGAGTTGCGCGCGCGCCTGCATGCCGTCGGCCTAGCGGAGAAAGCAGGCTTTACGCTGCCATTTTCACAGGAGGTGATTGCCGACGTTCTCGGTCTCAGCGTACCTCATCTCAACCGGATGATGCAGCGGCTACGCGCGGAGAAATTGATCGTCAATTCAGACCACGTGGTCGAATTCCTCGACGCCAACGCGATGCAGACGCTAGCGCAATACCATCCGCAGGCGCTGGTGCCGATCCCGGCGCCTGTGAAGCCTGTTTAGATAAAATCACCGACCTAATTCGGCTTATTAATTTGAATTATTGATTTCAATAAAAGCCGGCGGCGCCGGTCTCGGTCACACTAGCAATACTCTTTTCGCCATCTGAGGCGCGCCCAAAAAGTGCGGCCAGTCTTTAACGCGAAATCTACGAGCGCCGACGCGCAGAGGGTTCATGGACGAGACCGAGACGCTCGGCACCATTGTCGCGACGAACGAGTTTTCTGCTTTCGAAAGGCCGAGTGCGTCTAGGACTCAAGGAGGACCATCATGTCTGACCCACGTTATACCGACCCGCGATACAGCAATCCATGGAATCGCAATGCGATGTTGGGCGATGGACCTGTTGGCGGCACAACCGCCGGCGTATTCGGCCTCTGCATAATGGTCTTGATCGCGGCCATGATTATCATAGGCATATATCTCAAGCCTAACCACGACAGCACGAGCAACAATTGGGCGCCAATCACTAACCACGGCATGCCAATGACGTCGCCAAGCGTGACTGGCTCAGGGTCGACCTCGCCGCAGCCGCTGACACCTCCACCCCATCGATAGAGGCAATTAGGGGCCCCACCCGGTGACCTCAGCAGGCAGCCGCGCACCAGGTCCGGGGACGGCATCCGATCGGCGCAGGCAAGTACCGTGATTAAGGTCAAGACCATCCCAAGACCGTTGCCGCAATTCGTGGCTATTGTCGCAGTTGGGTCATTCGCGTCATTCCCGCCCCACGCCGAAATCGGCCTTTGTCGGCTGTTGCTCCAATAAGCGACAAACCGCTGCAATGCAGCGAAGGCCGCGAAGTGTCACATAACGGACATCAAACTCTTAAAAAATTTGAGCTTACTCCAACCCGGCCTTGCGCATCCCCTCGACGAATTTAGCCATTGGCTCCGACGTGTAAGGAACGTTTTTTTCGATCCAGGCAATTGAGAGATTGGGGTGCATTTCCTTCAAGCGAGCGAGTGCTTCGCGTGCTTCATCAATTTGCCCATTCTGCGCCAAGCTCGCCACGTGAATCCGATGACCTGCGGTGAATGCCGAACGCTGTTGCAGCGATTTGCTGCTGTATTCGACCGCTTTCGCATAATGCCCATCAAGATAATGGATGACCGCAAGACCGGTGTTGAAAATCGCGTTCTGCTGGTCGTGTGGGCTCATGCGAATCGCTTCCTCTAGATGTTTCGTCGCTTTGTTCGATTGACCGTCGAACGCAAGCGCCCAACCGAGGTAGCCGTGGGCGGCGGCAAAGTTCGGGTTGAGTTCAAGGGCGCGACGAAATTCCGCGGTTGCCACCTTGGTCTGCCGCCGTACGAACGCCACAAATCCCAGTGCGAGGTGCGCCCACGGATCGCTGTCGTCGAGTTGGGCCGCCCGTGCGGCAAGTCGCGAGGCTTCCAGCGATTGCTGTTCCAACACGCTCCAACCGAGGTAGCCTGAAATCAGAAGAACAAAGGCCAGAATACTGTGCGCTGGTCCGTAGTTTGGATAGCGCGCGGTGGCCTCCCTAAGAAGACTAATCGCGGCTTCAGTTTCACCCATTGTCAAACGCCAGAACAGGGCGTTTGCCTGTATCACCATGTCCCAGGCGCCAAGATCCTCTGGCGAGCGATTTTGGGAGCGGATGCTCTCCGCTTCCAGGAGTTTTGGCTCAATCGCAGCCACGACCTTTTCCGTAATTTCATCCTGCAAGGCAAATACGTCCGCCAGGTCGCCGTCGTATCGATCGGCCCAGATATGGTTACTGGTTGCGGCGTCAATGAGTTGTGCGGTGATGCGCACGCGGTTGCCACCCTTGCGGACGCTGCCCTCCAGGACGTAACGCACACCCAATTCGCGGGCGACGCGTTTTACGTCAACCGCTTTGCCCTTGTAGGTGAACGATGAATTGCGTGCGATTACGAAAAACCAACGTAGCTTCGACAGACCCGTGATGATGTCCTCGGAAATACCGTCGGCGAAGTATTCTTGCTCCGGATCGCCGCTCATATTGGCGAATGGCAGCACGGCGATTGATGGTCGATCGGTAGTCGGCAATTCAGATTTGGTGGCAGCTGCGGCGGATTTGACCATGGCCGGTGCGTTCTCGGCGAGCGAGACTCGGTGGACCCCGATCGGGCGCGCAATGTTCTTTACGGTCTGTTCTCCCAGGTCCTCGAAGCCGAAGCTCAACTTGTCGCGCACTTGGTCGTAGACATTGCGTGAAACCAAAATGCCGCCGGGTTCAGCGAGTGCCTCCAGCCGGGCGGCAACGTTGACGCCGTCGCCATAAATATCGTTGGCATCGCTGATGATGTCGCCGACATTGATACCGATACGAAATTCAATGCGACGATCGGGAGCCACATCGGCGTTGCGTTCGGCCATACCGCGCTGGACGTCGACGGCGTAGCGCACTGCGTCGACAACGCTGACGAATTCCACCAGCATCCCGTCGCCGGTGGTCTTGACGATGCGGCCGCGATGCTCGGTGATTTTGAGATCGATCAGTTCCTTGCGATGCGCCTTGAGCTGGCGAAGCGTGCCTTCCTCGTCAATGCCCATCAACCGGCTATAGCCGGCGATGTCGCCTGCCATAATCGCGGCAAGCCTGCGGTCAACCCGCGCCTCGGCCATGAATACCCACCCCAAAGCACCCGTGGTTATGAGGTGAGTTTATGGTCAGGAATGGTGTGTGTCTATCGAGCAACGATGTCGCTGTTGGGTCAATCGCGACCGAGCCATTCCGCGCCAATTCCGGCCAATGTCCGCTTTGCGCCGTTAGCGACCGATTTTTGTCGGCCCGACGAAATGACGCGATGTGCCATATGTGGACGGCTCCGGGTTGGCAAGAACTTTCTTCACGTTTGCAGTATTGGTCGGTGCAGCCATGTGTTCGGCCTTTAAGTGCGGCACACAAGGCCGCTGGTCATAATGCCCTCCGCGCGCGGTCTGCTGGCGGATGAACAGATGGCGCGTGCGATGGAGCCTCAGACCGCTCTGCTGCTCGGGCGTCTTGGTCGCAACGAACCGTATGTTCGCCCTGGTAACGGCCTCGCAGATGGCCTCCGCGTCAGTGGCATCGTTCTTCTGCCGTTGAACGTAGGGCTTTACATACGCCGGTGGCATCAGACGCACGCGGTGGCCGAGCGCCTTGAACTCCCGCGACCGATAATGTGACGACGCACAGGCTTCAATGCCGACTATGCGCCGAATGCGACCAAACTATTGTGGCGTCGCGAATGACGCGGATGGCAATCAGAATGGCAGACAGCAGCGCCTGCGGATTTATTTCAATCCAGTGCGGATATTGGGTGCTTTTTGTTACAATACCAGCGGGGTATTTGCGACGACTGCAAAAGACTTATTCAGCCAGCGTTTGCAGTCTTGGCGGCGGCGGCGCCTGCCGGACCAACGAGTGTCTCCAGCAGAGGGCGTAGTTCGGTCCTAGTGTAGGGTTTATTCAATAGAGGCACTTTGGCATGGCGTGCCTCGAACGGCTTTTTGTCGCCGATCAAATACGCGAACGGGATTTTTCTTTCAAGCAGCCAATCGGCAATCACTGGGCCTTGTTGTTCATCTATGACAATATCGAGCAGCACGGTATCGAAATTGCGCTTCGCAAGTTCCTTACGGGCGTCCCGGAAAGTACCTGCAGTTCCCGATACGGCGTAACCGAACTCGCGAACCGTCCGTCCCAACCATTCCACGTGCTGTAGCTCATCTTCGATGATGAGAACGCGAGGTTGGTGTCGCCAACTTTTAAATAAGCCGCTGCCGAGTACCATTGGTGTCGGTGACACTCCAATTACGAACGCGTCAAAACACGCTTGGTACTACGTCATCCTATGTCCATAGTAGTCTAGGGTCGAGACTCATTAAATCCACCATACAAGGGCGGCTGCAAGGCAGACAGAGGCGAGGTAGTTACGCGCCAACCTATCATATCGCGTTGCGATGCGCCTGAAGTCCTTCAGCCTGTTGAAGGCATTCTCGATCCGCCAGCGAAGTTTGTAGAGATGCTTGCTGAAGCTGAACGGTTGCTTCCTGTTGCTGCGATTGGGAATGACCGGTTTGGTTCCACGCTCATCCAGTTCCTCACGCAATTCGGCGCTATCATAGGCCTTGTCGCCGAGCATGCGTTTCGACGGCTTCACTCTGCGGATCAGTCGCTCTGCAACCGGGCAATCGTGCGCTTCACCTCCAGTCAATAGGATGGCGATGAGGCGGCCTTTAGCATCTGCGAGCGCATGAATCTTCGTGTTGCGCCCTCCGCGCGAACGGCCAACAGCCTGCTTCTGCTCCCCCCTTTTCCGCCAGCCGCCGAACGGTGTGCTTTGACATGCGTCGAGTTCGATCATTTGCATATCCGCGGATCGGCCATTCCCTGCAAGTTCACGAAACAAGTTTTCCCATATGCCGCGCCGCGCCCAGCGCACGAAGCGGTTATAGATCGTCGTCGGCGGGCCATACTCGGGCGGGCAATCAGACCAGCGGCAGCCGCTTTTCAATACGTGCACGATACCGCTGATGACGCGACGATCGTCCGCCCGCTCGACGCCCCGAACATCTGTCGGCAGGTAAGGCTCGATCTGTTTCCACTGCTCATCGCTCAGCCAAAATAGGTTCTTGCGCACGATTCAAATCCCCCCTTCCCAAAGAGAATCAGAATTGTATTGTCAGACTGAAAGAATTAATGAGTTCTGACCCTAGTAGCCAAACAAAATGTTGCAGCGCCGTGAATGTCGGTTATGTGTCGGCTGTCAAAAGCGGACATGATCGGTACACCCTCAATCGTAGGATGCCGGCGCAAGCTTCAAGGTCTTGCGTTGCGCGGCGTCGTGATTGATCCAGAGCTTGGCGCGCTCCTTCGCCATCACGTCAGCGATGCGCTGCATCGAAGCCACGGTCTTGTCCTTGTCGATATTGATCGAGGGCACGCGGCGATTGTCCCAGTTGCTCTGAAAGTGCACGGCATCGCCCGAGAGCACGATCGCTTCGGTCTTCGGCAATTTTACCAGCAGCGACTGGTGGCCGGGCGTGTGCCCGGGCGTCGCCAAGAGCGTCACGCTGCCGTCACCGAACACGTCGTAGTCACCTTCAAGTTTTTTGACCTCGGATGTGATGGCGTGAAGCTTCTGGCCGAAAGGCGCCGGCCAGTCGTATTCGGCCTTCTGCACCAGCACGGTGGATTGCGGGAACATGGTAATGTTGCCGACGTGGTCGGGATGGCTATGTGAGATGGCGACATATTTGATGTCGGAGGGCTTCACGCCGAGCATTTCAAGTTGCGAAGCAAGTGTCTTGGTCACATGCCAATGGATCGCCCGCGGATCGGGCGGAGCAAGCCCGTTCGGCATGGCGGCAATTGAATCTGGGATGCCGGTGTCCCACAGCAGCCAGCCCTGCGCGTGGTGGATCAGATAACAGTTTTCCGACATCTCCATCGACTTGCCGACATCGATCCCCGACCAGCGTGAAATGTCGCCGGCGACGCCGTCGCCGCAATTAAGGATATAAAGTTTGTCGACGCCCGATTTAACCTGCGCCGATGCTGACACAACAAGAATTAGCAGCGCCGACAACGCGGCAATGCCGAGACAAAGTCTTTTCATGCTCGTCCCCCGGACTGAATCATAAATAGAATAGCGATTGACGACGACTATACCAGCCCTAGGGCCCCGTATTAGCTGCGCCAGTGGAATGGCGCAAAGCCGATGATCGCGCGATCAAGCCGTCGAAGCCCAGCGCCGCCGCTTGTCCGTTGTTAGTCCAATAGGCGACAAAACCCGGCGCGGCTGGTTTGTACGTTAAGTGCCAATCGCGTCCGATGCACCGCGGCAAACAGCACAGCTACTCGATCACCTCGTCGGCAGTGGCGAGCATCGGCTGCGCCACCGTCAGGCCGAATGCGTGAGCGACCTTTAAATTAATGGCCAAAACGGGCTTTGTGGATTGCTCGACCGGCAAGTCGGCGGGCTTTTCACCTTTTAGTATTCGGTCGACATACCCGGCTGCGCGTCGGTACTGATCGACGGAATCAGGCCCGTATGAAATCAAACCTCCACCGCCGACAAAGTAACGAAACGGGTAAATCGTAGGTACCTTATATCGCTGAGCCAAAGTAGTGATTAACTCACGATGCACAAGTGCAAATCTGTTCGGGGCGATTATGAGTCCGCCATTTGGCTTACTCGCAAATTCGCTGATACCTCGCTCGACTTCGCCAGCGTCTGGCGAATTTACCGGACTCGCATCAACACCGAGGGATCGTGCCAAAGCCTGAATGACGCCGAATTGACCGGCTCCGCTTGGATTTGTTTGGTCCCGAACGAATGCTACCAACTTTATATTCGGCGCGATCTGCTTAAGCAGCTCCAGCCATTTGCCGCTGATGTCATATTCGTAATCCGTGAAGCCAGTCGCATTTCCACCAGGGTGTGACAAGCTTTGGACGAAGCCGCCGCCAACCGCGTCGGCAACCTCCACAAACACGATCGGCACGGTGCGCGTAACTTGCTGCAGTGTGCCGACATTTGATCCGCCCGCGGCCAAGATTACGTCTAGTTTGAGCGCAACTAACTCTGCAGCATGTGTACGAATAATACTGGCATTGTCGCCGGTCCACATATATTCGATCTGTAAGTTTTTTCCCACTGACCAACCCAACGCGAGCATTTGCTTTTGGAATGCCGCGATATAGGCATTCAATATCAAATCCTCTTCCTTAAAATAGACAAACACACCCACCCGTCGAAAGGATATCCCGTTGGAAAACTATTACCTGCCGGGTGATCTTGAAGCCAGGATTGGCCGCTTCGTCGATCACTACAACCATCGGCGCTATCATGAGAGCTTGAGCAATCTAACGCCGGCCGACGTGTACTTCGGGCGCGGTCAAACAATCCTGTTGGAAAGAGAAAGGATCAAACGCAACACAATCCAGAATCGACGCTTGCAGCATCAAAAGAAAGCCGCATAAACTAAAACCAGATGAGCCGGTCACTCCCGTAAATCAGATCGCCATCTGCCTCAAATTATCTGACGACGGACAGTTTTTGTATAGGCGACCCATGTTCGGGCATTTGACTGCATAGGATCGCAGGTGACACTCGACCCACGTTGGAGTAACCCGGTGCCTCGATCCGTCCCGAGCCAAAAGGTGGACTCGATGCGGCCCAACATAGCTGAACTGGCCGGCGAACGGTTCGACGTCATCGTCATCGGTGGCGGAATCAACGGTGCTAGCACGGCTCAGCATCTTGCCGCGGCTGGCTACCGCATCCTGATCGTCGACAAGGACGACTTCGGTTCGGGAGCCTCCTCGCGCTCCAGTAGATTGCTGCATTGTGGCCTGCGGTATCTGGCGCCCGGCCGCTCCATTTCCGACTTCGTTCGCCATCCGAGCCGGCTCTTAGTCGCACTGCGCATGGCCCGTCTCGCCATGCAGGCGCGCAGCGAATTCGTCCGCACCACTGAGAGCCGCACCGCCGCGATGGCACTGCATTTTCCGATTTATCGCGGCGGGCCCTATTCGGCTTGGCAGATCGGCGCCGCCTTCGAGCTCCTCAAGCGGCTAGGGCCGAAAGACGTGCCACTCGACTATCGCCGGATGTCGCCGCAGGAGGCGCGCGCTCACCCGCTGCTCGGCGGTTTGCGCGATCTAGATCGACTGGTCGGTGTCGCGGCCTTTCGCGAATACCAGTTCAACTGGCCAGAGCGGATCGGTCTCGACGCGGTTCTTGACGCAGAGCGGCTCGGCGCAACGGCGCGGAATCATACCGCTGCTCGGTTGTGTAACTTCGCGCGGGAGAATGGCTGGACAGTGGAACTGACCGACATGTTGAGACAAACTCCGCCGGTGCGCGTGCATGGTTCTTTGGTGCTCATGATGTCAGGTGTGTGGATCGATGAGCAGGTGCGTGGCGTGCAACCGAAGGCGGCCCGCAAGATCTTCGGCACGAAGGGCTGTCATCTGGTGGTCAAGCTGCCTGACGCCTGCGCCGGCGCTGGGATTGCGACCCTGAACAGTCGCAATGAGCCGCTCTACTGCATTCCGTGGAAAAAGTTCCACTATTTCGGTCCGACCGAGACCGCCTATGAGGGCAATCTAGATCGGGTCTTCGTAACCACAGAAGAGGCCGACGGGATTATCGCGGAAGCCAATGTGTTGCTGCCGGGACTGCGCCTCACCGCCACCGATATCCTTTTCAGCTGGGCCGGCGTGCGTCCGCTTACCTATGATCCGGCGATGCCGTTCGGCAACCGTTCGCGGGTGATCCATGATCTTAGCGCCGACGGGCTGCCAGCTGCGTTCGCCCTAACGGCAGGGCCGGTCATGACTCACCGCTCGGCCGCGCGGGAATTGACGCGGCTGGTGGCGCAGCGGTTGTCGCCGACGCGCGCGCTGCAGGCACCGAGCTATATGGCGCCGGGCGAGCGGCGCGGCGCGGAGCATGCCGCCACCTTGTCAGACGAACTATTTCGCCGCCGCGGGACGGCGTGGTCCGGTCCCGTAAATGCCGAGGATCTCAGCAAGGCCGCGGCCGAACTCGGCGCGATACTTGCTTGGGACGAAACCCGCATTGCCGACGAAACGCATCGCTTCGAGGCGGAGTGGTACGACCTGTATGCCCCGCCGCATGTGCGGACGGAGCGCAGCCTCACCGGCCAAGTGCCAGGTCGATTGGAATCCAGCAGGACGTGTAGTTAAAAACCAGAGGAGCAAACCATGTCGATCAAGGGGAATGAATTCACTAGGCGCGGCGCACTCAAGTTCACCGGCGGCGCGGTGGCTGCGAGCTTCGGTATGCCGTGGACAGCCGGCGGCGCCTTTGCACAGCAAACCTCAACTCTACGCGCCGGCATTGTCGGTTTCAACGTGATCAACACACTAGATCCAATGAAGGCGACGCTGATCCCGGAATTCTATGTGATTTATGGAGCGTTCAACGCGCTCCTGAAGTTCAACGCCAAGATGGAAGTGGTGCCGGATCTGGCCGAGAGCTTCAAGGTGGTCAATACCACCACGCTTGAATTCAAGCTCCGCAAAGGAGTGAAGTTTCAGGATGGAAGCGACTTTACCGCGGACGACGTGAAGTACACGCTCGATCGTGTGGCCGACGAAAAGAACGCCGCGCCCAATCGCAGCAAGGTCGGGGCGATCAAGGATATCCAGATTGCCGATCCCTATACGGTCCGCATCATCACCAAGGCTCCGTTCGCCCCGCTCCTCAACTATCTCACCAACACCCGCACGGCGACGCAGATCGTCTCCCGCACCGCCATTAAGGCAATGGGCGACGAGGCCTTCGGGCGCAGGCCGATCGGGACTGGGCCCTATATCGTCAAGGACTGGAAGTCGGGCGAGAGCTTGGAGCTTGAAGCTTTTCCAGGCGCCTTCTCGGGTGCGCCGAAGATCGCCCGCGTCAAGTGCCCCTTAATCGCGGAGGAATCGAGCGGCATGACCGCTATCCTCGGCAATCAGATCGACCTGACCAGCACGGCCCCGTTTGCCGATGTTCCATCGCTCGAGAAGCGCCCCGAAGTGAAGGTCCTGAAGCAAGCCGGCCTCAACACACGCTATATCGCACTCAACAACAAGAAAGGGCCATTTTCCGACATCTATTTCCGCCGCGCCGTTTCGATGGCGTTCGATCGCAACGTGCTGGTTAAGGCGGTGCTGTTCGGCGAAGGCGTCGCGATCCCCGGCGTGTTGCCGCCGGCATTGTGGGCCGATCCGAAAGCCGTGTTCGGCGAATATGTCACCTTCAATCCGGAACGCGCCCGCGCCGAGTTGGCGAAGTCCGCCTATAGGGCCGGGGCCGAGGCGACTTTGTTGGTATGGGGCTCAAACTGGTGGCGGCGCCTGGGAGAAATCGTGGCCGGACAGGCCAACCAGGTTCTCGGCACCAAGATCACCCTGCAAGCGTCTGACTTCAGCGCCGCCTATTCGCGCATGAAGGCGGGTGAAGCCGACGCCATGGTTATGGGATGGCTAGGCTTCGTGGATCCAGACGAATATATCGGCGAACTTGTCGGGTCGAAGGGTTTCCGTAATATTCACGGGTATTCCAACCCAAAAATGGATGCGTTACTGGAACGCGGCCGAACCGAGATCGATCCGGTGAAGCGAAAACTGGTCTATCAAGAGGCGGACCGCATGGTTTCGGATGAACTGCCCGTGCTGCCCTGCTTCTGCTCGAACGTCCATAACCTGTTGCGGCCGAACGTGAAGGGCTTTGTGCAACTGCCCTATTCCAACTTCGGCGACCAGTTTGGAACGATCGAGCTCGGCTGAACCGATGAATGCTGCGATTATCAATATCGCGCGGGCGTCGCGCCGGTTTGGAGGCGTGCTTCTCATCGCCTTCCTCGGCGCGGCGCTGGTGTTTTTCGTCATGCGCGCGGGCCAGGGCGACCCGGCACTCAACGCATTGGGCGATACGGCGTCGCCCGAAACAATTGCGGCGTTCCGCAACCATTGGGGCCTCGACGCGCCACTGATCTTGCAATTTTGGCGCTGGCTGTCTGGGGCGCTGACGGGCAATTTTGGCATCTCAATGACGGTTGCGGGCGGCGTACCGATCGCCGACCTCATCGCATCACGGCTGCCCAATACGCTGTTCATCGGCCTCTATGCGTTGACCATCGCGGTCTCGATTTCGCTGATGGCCGGCACAGTGTCGGCATTGCGCCACGGCCAGATGATCGACACCGCCGCAACCTCGATGGCGGTGCTCGGCATCTCGATGCCGGATTTCTGGCTGTCCTATGTGCTGGTCTACGCGCTCGCTTTGGGCGCTGGGATATTCCCGTCCTATGGCTTCGTCTCGCCTAGCGTCTCGCTTGTGCGCGCCTTCTATAGCGGCTTTCTACCCGCACTTGCCATTGCGGCTCCGATGGCGGCTGCCTTTACCCGTATTCTGCGCACCGCGCTAATCGAGACGCTTTATCAGGATCATGTCCGGGTCGCTCGCTCGCTCGGCTATAGCGGCGCCTTTATCTTCCTGCATCATGTGTTCCGCAATGCGCTGATCCCCTACGTGACCGTGATTGGGCTTCAGATACGCTATCTGCTCGGCGGCACGGTCGTGGTGGAACGCATCTTTGGCGTGCCGGGCGTCGGCGCCCTGATGGTGGATGCGGCCTTCGGCCGCGACTACGGATTGGTGCAGGCCTGCGCGCTCACATTTCTGGGCTGCGTGCTGACGGCGAATTTCCTCGTTGATTTGCTCTGCGCAGCCCTCAACCCGCGCTCGGCCTGAGAGGAACGAGATGCGCGCCTTCCTCGCCAACAAGCTCGCCCTCTTCGGCGCCGCCATTACCGGCTTCGTATTGCTTGCGATTGCCGTCGGTCCCTGGGTCTCGCCCTATTCGCCGACCGAAGCAGACTTCCTCGCCCTGCTGTCTCCGCCGAGTCTTGTGCATCCCTTCGGCACGGATTCGTTCGGCCGCGATGTGCTCACCCGCATTCTCTATGGGGCGCGGATTTCGCTCGTGGTGAGCGTCTCCGGCGTGCTCGCCGCGGCTCTGCTCGGCGGCTCGGCTGGGCTGGTATCGGCCTACGCGGGCGGATGGCGCGCGGCCGTGCTGATGCGGATCTCCGACCTGTTGTTCTCCTTTCCGAGTTTCGTGCTGGCGTTATTTTTGATGGTGGTGCTGGGCTTCGGCGCCACCAATATTGCTGCTTCGATCGCGCTGATCTATTTCCCGCTCTTTGCCCGCTTGGCGCGCAATATGGCGCTGGTGGTCAAGGGGGAGCCTTGGGTGCAGGCCGCGCAGCTTATGGGCCAGTCGACCTTCAGCGTTCTCAGCCGCGAGATTCTGCCGAATATTGCAGCGCCACTCTTCGTACAGATCGCGCTCGGCGTCGCATTCGGCATCGTGATCGAGGCCGGCCTGAGCTTTCTCGGTCTCGGTGTACAGCCCCCCGATCCTTCGCTCGGCACCATTATGGCCGATGGCCGAGAATATTTTCAACGCGCCCCATGGGTGCTGACGCTGTCGGGCGTCGCGATCTCCATTGCCTTGCTCGGCCTCAATCTGTTGAGCGACGGCATCCGTGACGTCATGGACCCCAAGCTGAGAGCGCGACTGTGACGAGTACCGCACTCATCGAGGTCATGAATTTGCGCACCGCGTTCGCGGTCGGAAGCGAGCGGGTGGAGGCCGTCCGTGGGGTGAGCTTTTCGATCGCGACCGGCGAGGTATTCGGGCTGATTGGCGAATCCGGTTCCGGCAAGACCGTCACCGGACTATCGCTGCTTCGGTTGCTGCCGCCGCATGCATCGGTCGAAGCCGACGCCATGCGCTTCCGTGGCGAAGAGTTGGATCAATTATCGGGCGAGGAGTTCCGCGCACTCCAGGGCATTCAACTCGCCATGATCTTCCAGGATCCGGTCGGCTCCTTCAATCCCGCCAAGACCGTGGCGTGGCATCTCAGGCAGGCGATCGCACGCCGCCACGCATCTAGCGGCAATGACGAAGGCGATGGGCCCGAAGAGATTGCCCGACTTCTGCGAGACGTCGGCATCCGCGCGCCCGAACGCGTGCTCGCTTCTTACCCGCATCAGCTCAGCGGCGGTATGCTGCAGCGCGCCCTGATCGCCATGGTGATTGCGCTGCGCCCCGCCTTCATCGTCGCCGATGAACCGACCACCAATCTCGACAACCTCGTTGAGCGGCAGATCCTCGATCTGATCCGGGTGCAGCAGAGGAAGCTCGGCGCCGCGGTGCTGTTCGTCACTCACGACCTTGCAGTCGCGGGAGAGATCTGTGATCGCATCGCGGTGATGTATGCCGGCGAGATCGTCGAAATGGGGCCGGCCCGCGAGGTCCTCGAGCATCCTCAGCATCCCTATGCGCAGGGGCTGCTGCAAACCTCCGCCTCGCTCGATCGGCGCGACGAATATCTCTACGAATTGCAGGGCGAGGCAAGCGGACGCAGTGGCGCGCAAGGGTGCGCCTTCGTGGCGCGCTGCCCAAAGGCGATGGCGAAATGCCGGTCGACGCAACCCCGGTCGGTCGATGTCGGCCCAAACCACATTTCGCGATGCCTGCTCCATGAACAGTGACTCGCGCTCCGACATGACGTCGCCCGCAACCATGCAGGTGCGCGATCTCACGCACGATTTCGGCGCCGTCCGGCGATTTGGGACGGGCAGTCCGTTGCGCGCGCTCAACTCAATAAATCTTGATATTGCACCGGGCGAGATTGTCGGCCTCGTCGGCGAGTCCGGCAGCGGCAAGACCTCACTTGGCAAGACGATCCTCGGCGCCTTAACTCCGACCAAAGGACAAATCCTCTATGCGGGCCAAGACCTTGCGAGGCTACCGCCACGCCGCTGGGGTCCGCTGCGTCGCGACCTGCAGATGATATTCCAGGACCCGCTATCCTCGTTCAATCCCCGCTTCACAATTGAAAGTTCGCTCTCGCTACCGCTGCGACTCCACCGCATCTGTCCGAAGGCATACATTGCCGATGAAATTGCCGCTCTGCTCAAGCGCGTTGGTCTTGGCCCCGAACACGCCCGCCGCTATCCGCACGAGCTTTCGGGCGGCCAGCTCCAACGCGTGGCAGTCGCGCGCGCCATCAGCGTGAAGCCGCGGATTATCGTTGCTGACGAACCGGCCTCCAAGCTTGACGTTTCGGTACGCGCACAGGTGCTCAATCTGCTCAAGCGGATGAACCGCGAGACGGGCGTGAGCCTCGTTTTCATCACCCACGATCTTGGCGTGGCGCGTTTCCTGTGCGACCGGATCGCGGTGATGTATTTCGGTCGTATCGTCGAAATCGGACCGACTGAGCAGGTCTTCGGCGATCCTCGCCATCCATACACGTTGAGTCTACTGCGCGCCCGCAGTGCGGCGTCGGGCGCGATTGTTACCGATGCCGACGAAATCCGGCTTGAGATCGCCGATCTGGCGCATGCCTGCAATTACGCGCCGCGTTGCGCGCGACGCATCCCCGCCTGCACCCAGCAGCGGCCGCCTTTCGTCGTGCGAGATCAAAGTCACGCGACCGCGTGTCTCGTCCCCGTCGAAACATGCATGGCAGAACGAGGAAAGATTCTGCGTTTCTGAATGACCGGCACGCAGAATGCACGCAAATCGTGGAATGAGCTGACAGAAAGGAACTACGATGCGTTTAACCGATTTCGATGTCCTCACCTTCGATATGATCGGCACCCTGATCGATTTCGAGCAGGGCGTGCTCGATTTTGCTCGCTCGCGGCTGCTGCCTGCCAAACCTGAGATTTCCGACGCAGAGGTCCTGGAGGCCTATGCGGGCGCGCAGAGCGAAGTGCGCACGCGGGCGCCCGAGCTTTTATTCAGCGCACGGCTACCGAAAATCTGGGAAGGCGTTGCGGCCCGATATGGGGTTGCGGTCGACCCCGGCGACGGGCCGGCCTTCGTTCGCTCGGCCCGTCGTTGGCCGGCATTTCCGGATTCCGCCGCGGCGCTCGCCGAGCTCAGACGGCATTTCCGCTTCCTGGTGGTCGTGACGAACGGCGACCGCATCTCAGCCCGCGTGATGGCGAACGCGCTCGGCTCGCCTTTCTCCGAGATCATCACCGAGGAGGACATGGGGGTTGCCAAGCCGGACCCGCGCGCCTTCGAGTATTTCATCAGACACCTGGAGAAGCTTGGCGTGAAGCGAAAACGAATCCTCCATGTTGCGCAAAGCCAGTTCCACGATATCGGCGCGGCGCACGCCGTAGGTCTGACCACTGCCTGGATCTACCGCCGCCACGGCAAGCCGGGCTATGGCGGCACGCAGGTGCCGCCACGCTATACCCCGCCGGACTTTTTGGCCGTAAGTCTCGAGGACCTCGTGCGCCAGTATCACCTCGACCTTGCCGCCTGACCGAAGTCGCATGCCGTCGCTCTGGGAAGCAAATGCTGATCCGGCTCTGTGCCATTCCGCGTTGATGAACGACGCACGTGCCGACGTCGCGATCATTGGGGCCGGCTTTGCCGGGTTATCGGCCGCGCTCCAAATCGCCAAGGACGGCCGGCGGCCGGTCGTACTGGAGGCGGACGCAGTCGGCTCGGGTGCGAGCGGCCGCAACGGCGGGCTTGTTTCCGGAAAATTCCGCGTTCCGTTCCACGTAGTCGATGCGCGCCATGGGCGCGAGGAGGCCCGGCGCCTCCATCGTGTCGGCAAACAAGCCGTCGAGACCGTAGCGGAATTGATCGACCAACACGGCATCGCGTCTGCCGGTTTCAAGCTGTCCGGCTACGTGGCGGCGGCCCACAGCATAGCGGCAATCAAGGCACAGCGCGCCGCAACCGAATGGCTGGCTAATGCGCTGGGCGACACGTCGTCACGCATACTCGATCATGAGGAGGTCACGGCCGAGACTGGATCGTCGACCTATATTGGCGGCGTACTAAATTCCGCCGCCGGCAGTCTGCATCCGCTCAATTATGTGCGGGGCCTCGCTCGCGCCGCTTCTGCACACGGCGTCCAGATTTTCGAGAATAGCCCGGCAACGCGCATCGAACGCGACGGCGCCGACATTCGCATCGAAACGATGCATGGTGCCGTGCGCGCCCCGCAACTGATCCTGACGACCAATGCCTATTCGGGGCGTCTGCCTGCAACGGCGACGTTGCGCCGCCGGATCATTCCCTTCCGCAGCGCCGTCGTGGCGACGGCGCCGCTATCCGGCGCTGCGCGGAAGACTATTCTGCCGACTAACCGGGTAGCGGCCGATACCCGGCGCCTGCTTCGCTGGTACCGCATGGTGGACGGTCGCCTGGTTTTTGGCGGCCGCGGCGCTTTCGGCCGGAAAAACTCGCAAGCCTCGTTCAACCGGCTGGCCGCCGACATGGCGGCCGCCTTTCCCGAACTTGCCGGCGTCAAGATCGATTATCGGTGGTCCGGCCTCGTTGCCATGACGTTGGACCAATTGCCGCACGTGGGCGAACTGGAAGACGGCGTGTTCTTCGCGGCCGGCTACAACGGCACCGGAGTCGCCATGTCGAAATCTGCTGGGCCGACAGCTTGCGGCGCTTAGCCGCGGTGAAAAGCCGGATCTCGGCCTCATCGGCCGCCCGCTCGCGCCGATACCCTTGCAAGCTTTCACCACGCCGGCCGTCAAGATCGTCACCGGCTGGTATCAATTTTTGGACGCGGTCGGCCAATGACATATTTTGGCGTTATCGGAACTGGCAGCCTCGGCACCACATTGCTGCGTGCAGCGAAAACCTGTGCGCCGGAGATTGAACTGATCGCGGCAAGCCGCGATCCGTCGCGATTGGACGCACTGCGGCGCGAGATTCCCGGTCTTGTCGCTGCCTCGCCGGAGGATTTGGCGCGCGTTGCCGACCTGGTCGTGCTTTGCGTCCCGGCGGAGGCCTATCGTCCGCTCGTCGACCAGATCGCCCAACATCTTGGGCCGCAGGCAATCGTGCTCAGCGTCAATAATACGGTGCCACTCGCTACCATCGCCGAACACGCGCCCAAACCGGTGGTGAAAGCGATCCCGACGCTTGCCCACTTGGTCGGACGCGGCGTCTCGCTGCTTGTAGCCGCCCCCGGCGCGCTGCCCGAGCATATAGAGGCCGTCCGCGCCGTCTTTGCCCATTTCAGCCTGCCGATAGTGATCGATGGGCGCGACGACCGCGTGGCGTCCAACGTCGCCGGATCGGCGCTCGCTCTGTTTGCCGCGCTCTGCGACACGTTCGTATCGGCCAACGCGGCCCGCGCAGCGACGCTCGACCGCGCAACGCTCGACGCGATGATGGCCGAAACCGCAGCGGCAGTCGCCGCGCTCGCCAAGGCAGGCTATAGCTGGAGCGACATCGTGCGCGCGACCGCAACGCCCGGCGGAATGACGCATGCGGCGCTGGATGTGCTGACAAGCCGTTTTCCGCAGATCGCCGACGACATGGTTGAGGCGACATTCGCCAGACAGGCGGCAATCCAGAATCGCAGGAAACCCACGTGACAACGATCACTCCACACAATCCCGAATGTCGGCTTGCCTATTTCGCATACGAGATCGCAGTTTCGGAATTTGCCTTGCCGGCCGCGCGAAGCGCTTGATCTTCGCATCACGCCACAGGAGACTGGGAAATGTCCATCCTCGAAGCACCGGCAGCATCGTCAGCAGCGACGACGCGTGATCCACTTCTGCAACCATTGAGGATCAAGTCGCTCGTACTCAAAAATCGGATCATGAGCACGAGTCACGCCAGCGGGCTTGAAATCGGCGGCCTGCCAACCGAACCCTACCAGCTCTATCATGAGGAGAAGGCCAAGGGCGGCATCGCGCTGACGATGTTCGGCGGCTCGTCCAATGTGGATGTGGATTCGCCCAATATTTTCCGTCAACTGAACGTCGGTACCGACGCCATTGTTCCTTATTTGCAGAGCTTCTCCGAGCGCATCCATGCGCATGGCGCTGCCCTGATGGTGCAGATCACGCATCTCGGCCGCCGCGGTGAGCCCTACGCGACACATTGGCTGCCAACCATCGCACCGTCGGCGATCCGCGAGACGCTGCATCGCAGCTTCCCGAAGGAAATGGACGAGCACGACATCCGTCGCGTAGTGAAAGCCTATGGGGCGGCGGGCCGCCGCTGCCGCGACGGCGGGCTCGACGGCATCGAGGTGCTCGCTGGCGGGCACTTGGTCGGCCAATTCCTCTCCCCCATGACCAACCGGCGTACCGACGATTTTGGCGGCTCGCGCGAGAACCGCTGCCGCTTCGCCCTGATGGTACTGGAGGAGATCCGCCGCCAGGCCGGCGACGAATTCATCGTCGGCATGCGCTATGTGATCGATGAGGGCGACGAGGCTGGGCTCACACTGGAGGAAGGCGTCGAGATGGCCCGTCTGCTCGAGCGCGCCGGAATGCTCGATTTCTTTAACGCCATCTACGGCCGGATGGACTCCGAGCGCGCACTTGCAATCGAGAATATGCCGGGCATGGCCTCCCCGATCGCGCCCTGGCTCTCTCGTGTCGGCGAATTCCGGCGGGCGGTGCGCCTGCCGGTATTCCACGCCGCCCGCATTTCCGACATCGCGACGGCCCGCCACGCCATCCGAGAGAAATTGCTCGATATGGTGGCGATGACCCGCGCCCACATCGCCGACCCGCATATCGTTAGCAAGATCGAAGCCGGCCTGGAGATGCGCATCCGTCCATGTGTCGGCGCTACACATTGCCAATCGCAATACCGTCCGCATTGCCTGCACAATCCCTCGACCGGGAGGGAAACCACGCTGCCGCACATGATCGAGCGTGCCAGCCGACCGGGCCGCAAGGTCGTGGTTGTGGGCGGCGGTCCCGCCGGCCTTGAAGCCGCGCGCGTGTGCGCGGAGCGCGGACACCGCGTGGTCTTGTTCGAGGCGGCGGATCGGCTCGGTGGACAATTGTTGCTCGGCGCTCGCGCAAATTGGCGCAAGGATCTGCTCGGCATCGTTCACTGGCGGCAGGCGGAAATTGAGCGGCTCGGGGTGGAGGTCCGTCTCAACGTCTACGCGGAAGCCGCAGAAGTGCGGACCGAAGCGCCCGACATCGTGATTGTCGCCACCGGCGGCGTGCCGGACATCGACTGGATCGAGGGCACGGAGCATTGCACCAGCGTGTGGGACGCGATCAGTGGCTCGGTGGCACTCGGCTTCGAAGTGATTGTCTATGACGGCACGGGCCGCCATCCGGCTCCGCAAGTCGCCGAATTGGCGGTGCGCGAAGGACGGCAGGCTTCGTTCGTTTCCATTGACAGTCAGCTCGCCCAGGAACTCACCTATGCGGAGCGGCTGATCTGGAAAAAGCGCATGTACGAACTCGCGGTGCCGATGACCTTCGATCACGAGATCGTCAAGGTCGAACGCAAAGGCAACCGGATCGTCGCAACTTTCAGGAACCTTACCACCCAGGCGCTGGTGGAGCGTTCCGCCGACCAGATCGTCGTGGAACATGGCACCCAGCCGGCCGACGAGCTTTATCGCGCTATGCGCGGTGCGGCCGCGAATGACGGGGTGACCGATCTTCCGGCCCTGCTTGCGCGCGACCCGCAACCCCGAACGATCAGACCCGATGCGCCATTCGAGCTGCACCGCGTCGGCGATGCGGTTGCGAGCCGCAACGTTCACGCCGCCATCCTCGAACTCGTTGCGGCTGTGCATGGCGTTGTAAGATGATCCTGGCGCGGAGTTGGCCTTGAACAAGACGGCGTTTGAATCGGTCGATGTTGCCGTCGTTGGCGGCGGCATCACGGGCTGCGCGACCGCCTGGCATCTCGCGGCACGCGGCGTCCGGGTCGCATTGTTCGAGCGCACCGAGATCGCGGCAGAGCAATCCGGCCGCAATTGGGGCTTCATCCGCCAGCAGGGGCGACACGAAGCAGAAGTCCCGCTTGCTGCGGAAGCAAACCGGCTCTGGGTCGAAATCACGGCGCGTTACGGCGCGGCCCGCACCGGTTTTACGCCGGGTGGAATTCTGATGCCAGCCGAAACCGCTGACGATGAAAGGCAAATCGGTGAGGGCTTCGATGTGGCCCGCCGCCTCGGCCTCGATACCCGGCTGCTGAATGCAGGCCAGATTCGCGACCTGATCCCGGAACTCTCCGGAACGTGGCGCTCGGGCCTCTACACTGCGGGCGACGCCCATGGCGAGCCGGCATTGTCCACGCGCACCATCGCGTACGCCGCCCGCGATGCCGGAGCCTCCGTCCACGAAAGGAGCTCAGTGCTTGCGGTCGAGACGCAAGCTGGACGGATTTTAGGCATTGTGACTTCCGCCGGCCGTTGCGCAGCCCAGGTGGTCTTGCTCGCCGGAGGTATCGGTACACAAGCCTTGGCCAAGCCGCTGGGAATTGAGCTGCCGATCCAAGTCATCCGTTCGTCGGTTTCGCAGACCGTTGCTGCGACGCCATTCACCCGCGTTGCGATGTGGGGACCGAAGGTCGCATTCCGGCCGCGCGCCGACGGTAGCTTCGTCATCGGTAACGGCTATCGAGGCGCCGGGCCCGATTATGATTTGACGATCAATTCGTTCGCCCATTTGCGCTACTTCTTGCCGGCCTATCGGCGCAATTGGCGGCAGCTTCGACTCACACTTGGTGCCGAGAGCTTCCACCGTCTGCACGCCCACATCGGCCGCAAGTCGGCTATGGATGCTCTTCCCGAGCCACTCGTGAACAGCAAAAAAATTGCGCACAACGCCGCGGCATTCCGCGCGCTGTTTCCGCATGTCGGCAATCTCGATCTGGCGCGCACCTGGGCCGGCCGCATCGACCTGACGCCCGACGTAATCCCGATCATCGATCAGCCAGTAGCCGCACCTGGCCTGTTCGTTGCGGCAGGTTTCAGCGGCCATGGCTTCGCGCTGGGTCCATCGGTCGGTAAGCAGGTTGCGGAATGGATCATCAAGGGCCGACCATTGCTTGATTTGTCAGCTTTCCGGCTTTCGCGGTTCGGGGAAGGACCAGGCGCCGTTGCAAGCAAGGCGCGGTAAGACAGCACAACCGGGGGCAAAGTATGCTGACACTCCAAGAACGATTCAGCTAAGCTCGCTGATTAAGAGTCAGCTTGCCTTGCTTCAGGACAAATAGGTCAGCCAGCGCCCGCTTTAATAAACTCGCATAAGCTTCTGAAATTTAAACAGTAAAGCGGCACATCGCCGAGAATGGCGATTATCGGCGCCCATAAAAAACCCGCACCTGAGCACATCGCCTCCTTAAGTCGCGGTTTTTGCCTGAGGTCGCCCCCCGCTTTATTGAAGCTGCACGTCATACAATCTGGTTACGCAACGCCTAATCGCCCCGCCACTGCCGCTCGAGGTTGTCGACGGGAATGTCGAGGACATTGTCTTCGTAACGCCGGGTTTCGCCCGCCGTGTGCGGTGTAATAAGAACGTTGGGGAAATCCCACAACGGCGAGGAACCCGGCAGCGGCCCATCGAGTTGGTGAAAGGATCTCGAAATGTCGGACGATCTGCTGATACGCGAGTTGATCGAAAATTGGGTGCTGTGGCGCGATTCTGGGAGTTGGGAGCGATTCCGAGGAGTTTGGCACAGCGACGGCCGAATGATGGCGACGTGGTTTCAGGGGACCGCCGGCGAATTCATCGAAGCCAACAAGGAGGGTTGGACGAGGGGAGTGAGTATTCTTCACTTTCTAGGCGGCACCTCAGTCGACATTGCTGGCAAACGGGCTGTTGCTCAGACCAAGATGACGATTTCGCAGCGCGATCATGTCGAGGGCGTACTATGCGATGTAGTCTGCACAGGCCGCTTCTATGACTTTCTTGAAAAACGTTCGGATCGTTGGGGCTTCGTCCTTCGTCAGCCGATATACGAAAAGGACAGGCTCGATCCGGTCGAGACGGGTACACTCTTGCGGCTCGACGCCGGCTTGTTGAACAGCTTTCCCGAGGGTTACCGGCACCTTGCCTATTTGCAAACCCGGATTGGCTACACGGTTAAGCCTGACATGCCAGGGCTCAAGGGCACGGCTGTCGAAGCCTTATATCGACAAGGCGCGTCATGGCTCGCCGGCAACCCAATTGCAGCCCAGACCTGACACGCTTGAGCTTCCGGGCGCCGTAGAAGAGAGCCAGGCAGTGCATCGATCGCTACATGCGATGTCCAAGTCTGGCACATCGCGTCATTCGCCGCGACGCATCATTTCTGGTTGCTATTGGGGGCATAGCGGACATCGGTCGGTACACCGGCCGAATCGCTCGGTAGCGAATGACCCAACTGCGACAAACCAGCGTGGAATTGCTGACCTGACCGGGCTTTTTTAGACCAGGCTTTGTGAGAAAATGGTCTTGGAAAGGAGCTTGGGTCATGCCGAAGAAGAGGTTCAGCGCGGAGCAGATTGTGACGCTGCTTCGCCAGATTGAAGTATCGATGGCGCAGGGAGCCGCGACGCCGGTGGCCTGCCGGGATGCGGGCATATCGCTGCAGAACTACGCGATGAGCTGCTCAACGGTGAAATCTTCTACAGTCTGAAGGAAGCCAAGATTGTCATCGAGCAATGGCGGAAACACTACAACACGATCAGACCGCACTCAGCTCTCGGATATAGACCGCCGGCACCACAAACATTCGCGCCCTCGGCTAACCATCTAGATGAGATCATGCCGATGCAGTAGTCTCTATCCCGCTGGTACAAAAAAGCCGTCAGGTCACCGATAAGGCACGGTGCCAGAGCTTCAAAGAACTTTTATCACCTGGCCGCGGCGGAGTTGCTTTCTGACGACGACCATTTCGGTCGGGTCGATGCCGTGAACATGGAATACGTTCTTGGCGATATCCAAACCGATCGTGGTAATCTGCATATGGACGGCTCCTCTCATGTGATTCGTCTCCGACGAACCACCCTATGGCACCTCGATGCCGGGAGCAGGCGCCGTCCACCACATCAAAAGCCGACATCACCCAAAGGCGTCGGCATTTAAGTCTGGATGAGCGATACAATTCTCTCTGACCGTAATATCGTGTTGCCAAGTTGTACAAATTCTGCCTGGTCTCGGGGCGCGGCGGCCAATCCATTTCCCCTGGCTTTGCCTACATGCGGAGCCCATATTTGTCGGGTCGCGAGAAGATAAACGCCGTATACGACTTGCAATCCCGCTGGATCGCTGGCCCCAAATTCTTGCTGTAACGAGTAGGCAGCAAGCGCGGAATTGGTGGCAATCGACGCCTCAATTAGCGCCTGGCGATAACCCGGATGATGCGAAACATCGGATCCGAAGGCCTCCTGAATTTTTTTCGCGGAGGCCTGTACTACAACGAGCAGGCCATCAAGAATATTTCGCAATGAATGCTTGGTGGCGAGTGATAAGTAATCAGTCGGATTCAAAAATACATCGACCGCAGCTGTTAACGCCCCACAGCCGCTATGTCCCAAGACGACGATGAGCTTCAGACTTCCGCTGAGATAGTCAACGGCATATTTCAGGCTGCCCAGCACTTCGGTGCCTAGACTATTGCCGGCAACGCGAATTACAAAAAGATCGTTCAGCCCTTCGTTGAAGATCAATTCGACCGGCACACGAGCGTCTGAGCAGCCGAGAATGGCGGCGAACGGACGTTGTTTTGGCAGCGCTGGGTCGCCGGCCAAGAGTCCAAGATCACGCGGATCGATAAAGATAATTTTTTGCACCTTACTATTATCGTCCGCGATTCCTTCGAGGAGTGCGGCAAATGTTTGGTTGCCATCGTTCAAACGGAGGTGTGCGGCATTACTATCCGACGGCCGAGGCCTGGCGGCGGCGTCCTGCGCCGCATACCGATATATAATTTCGACTGTCTTCATTATTCCACGCTGAGATGCTATCTAAACCATAGCAGACATCGCGGACTAATTCGATGGTCGAAGCGAACAAGCATTGCCGGTGCAATTGTGAAGCCCATCGCCTGAATGTTGGCTTTGGGTCTTGGTCGTGTGAAAACGCAAAAACCGACCGCGCACAGAGGAAAAGTTTTTAGAAATCACGCGTCTTGCAAACTGATAATGCTGCGGACCGCTGACCAGGTGCCACGCTGACGATGTTTATTTCCACATTTTTCCAATGTATGAGTTTTTACACAGCCAGGGTCAAACGCTGCGGACCAATTCGGCCTCCGGGCAGCCCGTTGTCCATTGTTAATCCGATAGCGACATAAATTTCGCGGCGCAGCGAATGCAGCATTGTGCCATAAGCAGACATCCCACGATGTCCAGTCTCATATCGCAATTGCGTCATCAACGACCGAGCGATTCAACGCCGGAGTCGATCAATTTTCGCTGTGCATTTAATGGCGGCCGGTTTCGCGGTGCAGAAACGATGCCAAATGCCAAGACATTCTGAACGGTTAAGCATCGCCAATGCCCGTATGGTCACTAGAAATAGCCAAGCGCCAAATACTAAAATTGGCGCTAAGCCACTCGAACTGCCAACGCTAAAGCAATAGCCTATTGACCGTCTCGGTCACAAATCTATCTGGACCATCCATGGAGGGGGTAAATGCCAAAGATCGAAAAGATAATAAAACATCATCACGCTGCCGCAAGCCACCATAATCAAGCGGCTCACCATCATGTCGAAGCGGCTAAACATCATAAGGCCGGGACGCATGAGAAGGCGGCTCATCATGCCCATATTGCGCACGGGCATGCCCTCTACGCTCGGCGGCATGCCGAAAGTGCGAGCCAAACTCATGCTGAAATCCATGATGAGGCCTTCCCATGGACCGAATGGATTGAGTGATCGTGCCACTAAATCTGGAATATGTTGGACACGTCTGCTCCGCAGCTCCGCGGTGATGAGCTGCCGAAGTCGCCTATGGGTCTTGGCCGTGTAAAAACGCAAATGCCAACTGCGCGCATGGGATAATGTTTTAGAGATCATCTGCTTTGAGAACTAACGATGTTGCAAAGCATTGGCCAAAAGCCACGGTGAAGAATTTTATTTTCTACATTTTTCCAATGCATGAGTTTTCACACAGCCTAGGTCCAATAGCGACCGATTTTTGTATCGCAGAAAAATGACGCGATGTGCCATTAGCAAACATCAATTCGGCAGCCGAAGGTCGCGCCACGCATCAGCAAATGGCCTGAATACAGCCGGTTCAAGCTCGGCATAGACGGCAGTGCCACCGATCGTAAAGCTGGGCTCTTGCTCAAGTATCGTCCGCGCCATCGCGCTTGCTTCTTCGCTGCGCCCAAGCCGGATGAGTGCAGCAGCTAAAATCGCGCGAGGAAGGCTATGACCTGACGGCTTTTTTGTACCAGCGGGATAGAGACTACTGCATCGGCATGATCTCATCTAGATGGTTAGCCGAGGGCGCGAATGTTTGTGGTGCCGGCGGTCTATATCCGAGAGCTGAGTGCGGTCTGATCGTGTTGTAGTGTTTCCGCCATTGCTCGATGACAATCTTGGCTTCCTTCAGACTGTAGAAGATTTCACCGTTGAGCAGCTCATCGCGTAGTTCTGCAGCGATATGCCCGCATCCCGGCAGGCCACCGGCGTCGCGGCTCCCTGCGCCATCGATACTTCAATCTGGCGAAGCAGCGTCACAATCTGCTCCGCGCTGAACCTCTTCTTCGGCATGACCTAAGCTCCTTTCCAAGACCATTTTCTCACAAAGCCTGGTCTAAAAAAGCCCGGTCAGGTCAGTCGCCGATGCAGTTATTAAATTGCTCGAGGCCAGCCTTTCGCGGTTGCGCCTCGATCGAGTCGATATCTTCCATCTGCACAATTCAATCACCGAGACCGGCGGCGGCCCGGCGCTGAGTGTTCGACAAGTGTTGGACGAGGTGGTGCCGGCATTCGAGACGCTGCGCCGGCAGGGCAAGATGCGATTTCTCGGCCTCACGGCCTTCGGCGACACCACGGCGCTGCATCAAGCGATCAACTCGCGCGCCTTCGACAGCGCCCAGGTGGTCTACAACATGCTCAATCCGTCCGCCGCCGAAGCAATGCCGGCGAAATATCCGGGCCAGGACTATGCCCGCCTGTTCGATCACACCAAGGCGGCCGGCACCGGCGTGATCGGCATCCGCGTGCTCGCAGGAGGCGCGCTCAGTGGATCGGCCGAGCGCTATCCGATCGCGAGACAGCCGCCGGAGCCGATCGGGTCGGCAAGCACCTACGACCGCGATATCGACAACGCCCGCCGGCTCATGCCCTTGGTCAGCGAGGGCTTTGCAGCGACTTTAACGGAAGCCGCCACGCGGTTTTCCATCTCACATCCGGCGATGGGCACCATCCTGGTCGGCATGGCAACGCCGCAACAGTTCGAGGACGCGCTTGCCGCGGTCGAAAAGGGCCCGTTGCCACAAGCAGCACTCGACCGGCTGTCGGCGGCGCGGCGCACCTTCTCCGACGAACTGCAATAATCGCCCAGAGCCCCTCTCCGCGATTCCGCAGGGCCGCCGCGCCGATCAAACGGACGCGCGCCGCGGCGACCCGCGGCGCGCAATCGGTTTCGCTTGCGAAAACGATCAGTGCTTCCTCTTCATCTTGTGATGATGCGCCGGCTTGGCTGCGCTCAGCGTCATGCCGGTGATGGTGGCGACGACGTCGAGCCCTTTCTGCCCCTCCAAACTGACCGGCTGCAAGGCGAAGGAATTGTTGACGCCGCTGAGCAGCACGTTGGCGCTGCCGCCGACGCCGACCGTCGCGCCCGCGGAAACGCCGCCATAGCCGCCGGCGAGTTCGCCGGGCGCCACATGCGTCGTCACCGAGAACACGGTCCAGCCGAGCACCACGTCATTGCTCATGCCGATCTGCGCGCCGACGCGGCTGATATCGGCATTGTAGTGCTGCGCCGGCCCGCCGGCGCTCGGCGTGAAGGTGCAGTCGAAGCTGCGCATCGACATGATGACGAAGCTTGCATTGCCGGGGCTATTGCACATCAGCTGCCCGATGCTCACATCGGCGTGCGTCGGCATTGTCGGCACGGTGAAGGACCCGACGGCGGCGGCCGCGACAGCGGCGCGAACGGCAAATTTGGTCGACAAGGTATGTCCTCCCTTAATAAAGCCGCAGTTCATCGCACGGCCGGCATGTTGCGAACGGGTTTGGCCAAACATAAACGAGGTTTGCGCATTTGACGCTGCACCGCAAGTCACCGTTTGATTGAACGCACCAGGCAAAAGCTTTGTTTGCGTTGCAGCAGGCGGCGCAAGGCCGTCGCAAAAATTTTGCGGGACGGCCACCACAGTTTCACCAAACCGTCGCGGCGGCGCCACGATGCCCCACTACTCCATGAGCCTATTCGGAGACCCCGAACCAGGAGACCGTGGCCATGCAGCTCCATTGCGACACGCCGAAACTCGCCGGTATCCGCGCCTTTGCCGCACCGATGCGCTGTCCGCATTGCGGCGACTCCATGATCGCGCCGGAAATGTCGGAATTCGTGGTGGGCGGGGAAATCCGCCATCACTGGCAATGCGACAATTGCGGGCGCTCCGCCAGCACGTTCTTCTGGACGGCCGCCGGGAAAGGCCGGAACCGCCGGAATAGGTGATGTGTTATGGTGTTTGCCCAAGAGGCTGTGCACAGCCTGTCAACGGAGGAGCAAACATGACAAAGCCTATACTGCGGCCCGCTTTGGCCGCCCTCGCCTGCGCCGCGGCGCTGGCGCTCGCCACGCCGTCCATGGCGGCGATGATGACCTTCAAGGCCAACCTGAGCGCTGCCAGTGAAGTGCCGCCAAACGCCAGCGCGGGTAAGGGCGAGGTCACCGCGACCTATGACGACGCTACCAAGAAGCTGACCTGGAAAGGTACCTATAGCGGCCTGACCGGTCCGGCCACCGCGGCGCATTTCCATGGGCCGGCGCCTGCCGGCAAGAACGCCGGCGTGATGGTCCCGATCAGCCCGAACACCAGCCCGCTCGATGGTTCGGCCACGCTCAATGACGCCCAGGCCAAGGCGCTGATGGATGGCGACTTGTATGTCAACGTTCACACCGCGGCCAACAAGGGCGGCGAGATCCGCGGCCAGCTGACGAAATAAGCGTTTTGAGGCGACGTAAGAGCCCGCCGGCACAACCGGCGGGCTTTTTGCGCTCTCTTTTGCATCGAGCGCAGCGCCGTTTTATCCTCGCCTGAAAAGAAATGCGACGGGGAAGCATCCCATGGCCAAGGCGAACGGCAAGACAAACGGAAAGCCGAATGGCGGCACGGCGTCGTTTCTCATATCCGGCGGCGGCATCGGCGGGCTGATCGCGGCCTACGCGCTGGCGCGGCAAGGCTTTCCCGTGCGCCTGTTCGAGCAATCGGCCGAGTTCCGCGAAGTCGGCGCCGGCATCCAGCTCGGCCCCAATGTCTTCCGCGTGCTGGAAAAAGTGGGCCTCAAGGATGCAATCCTTGCTGACGCGCATCGTCCGCCGGCGCAGGTAATGCGCGATGCGCTCAGCGGCAAGCTCATCACCAACATTCCACTCGGGCTGGAGTTTTTCCAGCGTTTCGGCCAGCCTTACGCCGTCACCCACCGCGCCGACATCCACGGCACCTTCCTCAAGGCCTGCCAAAGCAACAATCTCGTCACTCTGGAAAACAGCCGCAAGGTCGAGTCTTACGAAGATCACGGCGACCACGTCACCGTCATGCTGGAAAACGGCGAGCGCGCCGAGGGCCGCGCGCTGATTGGCTGCGACGGCATGTGGTCAAAAATCCGCGAGCGCATCGTCGGCGACGGCTTACCGCGCGTCTCCGGCCACATCGCCTATCGCGCCGTCTTGAAGCGCGACGAAGTGCCACCCGACCTGTGGCGGCCGGACGTCGTGCTCTGGGCCGGGCCGCGCACGCATTTCGTGCATTACCCGCTGCGCCGCGGTGAACTCTACAATCTGGTCGCGGTGTTCCATTCCGACCGCTACGAGGAAGGCTGGAACGCCGAAGGCGCGAAAGACGTCATGTGGCAGCACTTCAAGATGCAGGTACCGCAGGTCACCCGCATGCTCGAGCGTATCGACACCTGGCGCATGTGGGTCTTGTGCGACCGCGAGCCGGTGGAGACCTGGTCGCGAGGCCGCGTCGTGCTGCTTGGCGATGCCGCGCATCCGATGCTTCAGTATCTGGCGCAAGGCGCCTGCATGGCCACCGAGGACGCAATCATCCTGGCCGAGAAAGTGGCGGCCGCGCCGGACGACCTGCCGGCGGCGTTTGCGGCCTACACGCAGGAGCGCTATTTGCGCACGGCGCGCACGCAGATCATGGCGCGCGTCTACGGCGAGTTCTATCACGCGCGCGGCGTCACCGCCGAATTGCGCGACATGGCGGTCGGCGGCCGCACAACCGAGCAGGCCTATGACGGTATTGCCTGGCTTTACGGTGGGCCTTAGGCGTCGCGGAATTTGAGATTGCGCCGCGACAACTGGCCGATGGAGGTGCAGCCCATCAGCCGCATGTCACGTTCGATCTCCGTGCGCAGGATCTGCAGCGCCCGCTCCACGCCCGCCTGGCCGGCCGCAGCGAGCGGAAACAGATAATAGCGGCCGACGCCCACGGCCTTGGCGCCAAGCGCGAGCGCCTTCAGCACATGGGTGCCACGATGCACGCCGCCATCCATGAGTACGTCGATCTTGTCGCCGATGGCATCGACGATGTCCGCCAGCTGGTCGAATCCGCTGCGCGAGCCGTCGAGCTGGCGCCCGCCATGGTTGGACACCACGATGCCGGTGCAGCCGATATCGACGGCCCGCTTGGCGTCCTCCACGCTCATGACGCCTTTCAGGCAGAATTGGCCGTTCCATTGCTTCACCATGTCGGCCACGTCGCGCCAGCTCAGCGACGGGTCGAGCATCTTGGTGAAATAATCGCCGATGGAGGTCGCGCCGCCGCGCATGTCGACGTGCTCGTCCAGTTGCGGCAGCCGGAATCTTTCATGCGTGAAATGCTCGATCGCCCATTTCGGCTTGATGGCGAACTGGAACATGCCGGCCAGCGTGAGCCGCAGCGGGATGGAAAATCCGGTGCGGATGTCACGCTCGCGATTTCCCCCGGTGATGGAATCGACCGTCAGCATCAGGATCGGCACGCCAGCGCCCTTTGCCTTCTCCAGCATCGCCATGTTGAGGCCGCGGTCCTTGTGGAAATAGAATTGGTAACATTGCGGGAACGAGTAGTTCGCGGCGATCTCGTCGAGGCCGACCGTGCCCAGCGACGAGACACCGAACATGGAGCCGATTTTTTCCGTTGCAGCCGCCACTGCGCGCTCGCCCTGGTGATGGAACAGCCGCTGCAGCGCGGTCGGCGAGCAGTAAAACGGCACCGCCAGTTTCTGCCCCATGACGGTGACCGACAAATCGAGGTGCTCGACGCCGGTTAGGATATTCGGCACCAGGTCGCAGTCCTCGAAGGCCGCTGTGTTTCGACGGTACGTCGTCTCGTCCTCGGCAGCGCCGTCGATATAATTGAAGATCGGGCCGGGCAGACGGCGTCGCGCCAACTCCCTGAAGTCGTGATAGTTGAAACAAAGCGCCAGACGCATGCTGCCTCTAACGTGACATTGCACCCGATCCCGCGCCCAGGCGCGGACGCACGACACCCGGCACCGGCGCCGAAGCGGACTACTTCTTCTCGTCCTTTTTCTTCGCCTCGTCTTCCTTCATGTGGAAGTAGATCGGCTTCAGCACGCTCGGCACGAGGAACGGCAAGCCGCCCTTCACCAGGCGCCAGCTCGCATCGCGCTGCGCCTCTTCCGGCGTCATCTTCGGTTCTTTTTTCTTGGCGACCACGGCCGGCGTGGCGGCGAACGCCGCGGCAACGAGCAGCAATGCAATTTTCTTCATGGATTTCCCCCCTGTGCGCGAGCCGATGGAACGGTCGCCGGCGCATCATCGAGCCTGCCGCCGATTTTGCAACCGCTATTTATGCGCCAACCGGCGTCAGATCGCCCTTTTGCCATTGCGCCGCCGTCGCGGCGTGAAAATCCGCAAATTGCTTGGCCGTAATGGCCGCGCGCATGCCGGCCATAAGCTCCTGGTAATAGGCAAGATTGATTGTCGACAATAAAACCTGCCCGAGCATCTCATTAGCCTTGGTGAGGTGGTGCAAATAGGCGCGCGAGTAAGTTCGCGCCGCCGGGTGCTCGCTCTGCTCATCGAGGGGACGGTTGTCGTTCGCGTGGCGCGCGTTCGCGAGATTAACGGCGCCGAAGCGCGTGAAGGCCGTGCCGTGACGGCCATTGCGCGTCGGCAACACGCAGTCGAACATGTCGATGCCGCGACTGACGGCCTGCAACAGATCGTCCGGCGTGCCCACACCCATCAGGTAGCGCGGCCTGTCTTGCGGCAAAATCGCCACAGTCTCCTCGACGATTTTCAGCATTACCTCCTGCGGCTCGCCCACCGCCAGCCCGCCGATGGCGTAGCCGTGAAAGCCGATGGCAACGAGCGATTTGGCACTCTGCTGCCGCAAACCCGCATCGTCGCCGCCCTGCACGATGCCGAACAGCGCGTAGCCCGCGCGCGCCCTCGCCTCAAAGTCGCGTTTCGATCGCTCGCCCCAGCGCAGCGACAGTTGCATCGCCCGCTCGATCTCCTCGCGTTTGGCCGGCAGGCCGAGGCACTCGTCGAGCTGCATGGAAATGTCGCTGCCGAGCAGCGCCTGGATCTCGATGGCGCGCTCCGGCGTCAGCTCCACTATAGCGCCGTCGAGATGCGAGCGGAAAGTGACGCCGTGCTCCTCCAGCCGGCGCAGCGCCGCAAGCGACATCACCTGAAAGCCACCGGAGTCGGTCAGAATTGGCAGCGGCCATTGCATGAAGGCGTGCAGGCCGCCGAGCGCGGCGATGCGTTCGGCGCCGGGGCGCAGCATCAGATGGTAGGTGTTGCCAAGCAGAATTTCAGCGCCGGTCGCGCGCACCGCCTCCGGCGTCAGACCCTTCACCGTGCCTTGCGTGCCCACCGGCATGAAGGCTGGCGTCTGCACCGTGCCGTGCGGCGTGACAATCGCGCCGCGACGGGCGGCACCGTCGGCGGCCGTGACGGAGAAGGAAAACGCGCTCATGACTTGCCAGGATAAAGCAAACAGGCGTCGCCATAAGAATAGAAGCGATAGCCGCTTTGATGGGCATGCGCGTAGGCCCGTTTCATCGTGTCGAGCCCGCTGAACGCCGCCACCAGCATGAACAGCGTCGAGCGCGGCAGGTGGAAATTGGTCAGCATCCGGTCGGCGGCGCGGAAGCGGTAGCCGGGGGTGATGAAAATCGCCGTTTCGCCTGAGAAAGCCGCGAGTTTTCCGTCCTCGCCGCAGGCCTGCTCCAGCAGCCGCAGCGCGGATGAGCCGACGGCAACGATGCGCCCGCCCTTAGCGCGCACGGCGTTGAGCGCTGCCGCCGTTTCGGCCGAAATCGAGCCGAATTCGGCATGCATTGTGTGGCCTTCGGTGTCGTCGGCCTTCACCGGCAGAAACGTTCCGGCGCCGACATGCAGCGTGACCTTGTACAGGGCGACGCCGCGCTCTTTGATCTGACCCAGCAGCGCCTCAGTGAAATGCAAGCCCGCTGTCGGCGCCGCAACCGAGCCGTCCATCTGGGCAAAGACGGTCTGGTAGTCGGCGCGGTCCTGCTCGTCGGGCTCGCGGCGCGCGGCGATATAGGGCGGCAGCGGCATGTCGCCGCGCTCGGCGATGGCCTGGTCCAGAACCGGACCATGGAAGGAAAATGAAAGGGTTACCTCCCCTCCCTCATCTTTTTGTGAAACTTCAGCATCGAGCTGGCCGAGGAAGCAGACCTTGCCCTCCTCGCCAAAACGTAGCGTGTCGCCGACCGCAACCTTCTTGGCGCCGAGGATAAAGGCGCGCCAATGCGACCCGTCGAGCCGCTTGTGCAGCGTTGCCTCGATCGCCGGCTCCGTCTCCCCGCGGCCGATGCGCCTGCCCTTGAGCCGCGCTGCGATCACCCTGGAGTCGTTGACCACCAATACGTCGCCCGGACGCAAGAAGTCCGGCAGATCGCTAAGATTGCGGTCTTCCAGCTCGGGCTCGCCGCCCGGCTTGACGACCAACAGCCGCGCGCTGTCGCGCGGGCTCGCCGGCCGCAAGGCAACGCGGTCGGCCGGCAGGTCGAAGTCGAACAGGTCGGTGCGCATGCCCCCTCCCGGCGGAGGAGGCTACGCCCCCGTCGTCGCCTTGACGATCTTGTCGGGGTTAGCGACTGGCTCGCCGCGCTTGATCTTGTCGACGTTTTCCATGCCTTCGATGACGTTGCCCCAGGCGGTGTATTGGCCGTCGAGGAAGCTAGCATCGTCAAAGCAGATGAAAAACTGGCTGTCGCCGCTATCCGGGTTCGCCGCCCGCGCCATAGACACGGTGCCGCGCACATGCGGCTCCTTGTTGAATTCGGCTTTCAGCATCTTGCCGGAGCCGCCGGTGCCGGTGCCTTTCGGGCAGCCGGTCTGCGCCATGAAGCCATCGATGACGCGGTGAAACACGATGCCGTCGTAAAAGCCCTGCTTCACCAGCTCCTTGATACGGGCGACGTGGCCAGGCGCCAGATCCGGCCGCATGGCGATCACCACCTTTCCCTGGGTGGTCTCCAGCGTGAGGGTGTCTTCGGGTTTTGCCATTGGTTCAGGCCCTTTTCTCTCTGCGGGTGTCGACGATGCGGAAAATGAACGGCCGGCCGGCGATCGCCTCGCCGAGCGAAGAGGTAAGCGGCAGGTGCGAGCAGCGTCGGATCATGTTTTCGAGCGCGAGCACATAGAGCGAGCGTTCGTTGGCGGAGACCTCGCGGTTCATGTGCGTGATGCGGCCGCCGAACAGTTCGCCGTCGGCACGGAAGCTCAGCATGATGGTCAGATCCATGGTGCCGCTGGAGTCGGCAAGCGAGGGCCAGACCCAGCATTTGTGCAGCGCATTTTGCATGTCCTTGAGCGTGTCGAGCGGCCTTGCTTGTTGCGCGTGAACCGCGCTGGCAACCAGCAACGCCAGACCCACAAGCGGTGCGGCGGCCAACCGCATGGCGCTATTTCGCGTCGGCGGCGACCTGCATCCGCACGATGCGGTCGGGATCGGTCACCGAGCCGTTGTTTGCTTCGGACCCCTTCTTGATCTTGTCCACCACGTCCATGCCCGAAACCACCTGCCCGATCACGGTGTATTGCCCGTTCAGGCTCGCGGCATCGCCGTACATGATGAAGAATTGCGAATTGGCGGAATTCGGATCGGACGCACGCGCCATGCCGACGATGCCGCGCTTGAACGGCACGTTGGAAAATTCCGCCTTCAGGTTTGGATATTTCGAGCCGCCGGTGCCGTCGCCCTTGATGCAGTCGCCAGTCTGCGCCATGAAGCCGGGGATGACGCGGTGGAACGTGCAGTTGTTGTAGAAGCCCTCGTGGGCGAGTCGCCTGATGCGTTCGGCGTGCTGGGGCGCGACGTCGTTGCGCAGCTTGATGATGACGCGGCCGTGCCGCGTGTCGAGCAAAATTGTGTTCTGCGGATCGAGCCCGGCCGGCAGTTTCACCTGTGCCAGCGCCGACACGGCGCAGACGAACGCGAACACGAAGGCGAGAATGCGGACCATGGATGCTCCTGATTATTTCGAATATTTCTTCTTCAGCCGCGCCGCGACCGAGGCCGGCACGAAGCTGGAGACGTCGCCGCCCATGCCGGCGATCTGGCGCACTAATGTGGCGGTGATCGGGCGCACCTCCGGCGAGGCCGGCAGGAAAATCGTCTGCACTTTCGGCGCCATGGCCGCGTTCATCCCGGCCATCTGCATCTCGTAATCGAAGTCGGTGGCATCGCGCAGGCCGCGGATTAGCAGCGTCGCGCCTTGCTTGCGCGCCACCGCCACGACAAGACTGTCGAAGGTGATGCACGCCAGCCTACACCTTTCACGCCGCGCCACCGGCCCGCAGGTCTGTTCCAGCATAGCGAGGCGCTCATCGGCAGAAAACAGCGGCTTTTTGCCGGGATGCACGCCGATCGCCAGCACCAGCTTGTCGGCAAGGCGGGCGGCCTGGCGCACGACGTCGATATGGCCGTTGGTCACCGGGTCGAACGAGCCGGCGTAGAGGGCGGTTCGCGGCATGGGCTGCGGTCTACCCTTCCCCTTTCCGCCCGGCAAGGCCGGGACATCACCAGGCTGTGCGGATTTGGCCGCGGCTTAGCCCGGCCTGCGCGCCAGCGACAGCCAGATGCCGCCGCCCATCAGCGCCAGCCCGGATATGCGGCCGAGCCAAATCGCGTTGGCGCGGCGCAGGAAGAATGTGCGCCCGGCCGCCGCCAGGATCGCCCAGCCGCAATCGGTGACGCCGGCCATCACCATGGCAACGACGCACATGACGAAAAGCTGATGGCCGGCCGGCAGCGCCGGGTCGATGAACTGCGGCAGGAAGGCCGTGAAGAAGGCGATCGTCTTCGGGTTCGAGATCGCGGCGATGAAGCCGCGGCGGAAATAGACGTGCCCGCCCGGCGAGGCCACGGCGCTGGCCGCGCCGGCATGGCGCCAGGCCTGGATGCCGAGCCAGATCAGATAGGCGGCGCCGATCCAGCGCAGCCATTCGAAGATGATCGCCGCGTGCTGAATGACGATGCTAAGACCAAGCGCGATGCCGGTGATCAGCAGGGCATTGCCGGTGGTGCTGCCGGCGACGGTGATCAGCCCGGCGCGCGCGCCGCGCGTCGCTCCAGTCGCGATCACCAGCGTGACGATCGGCCCTGGCGTGAGCACCAGGATCAGCGTGATGAATATGAACGCCGAGAACAGTTGCCAGTTCATCGCTCGCCCTCTTCCTCGCTCACGCGCTCGACCGAAACCACGTGCTCGTCGTCCGCCGTGTCGAGCACGATGACGCCTTGCGTCGATCGCCCGGCGATGCGGATGCCGGCGACCGGCGTGCGGATCAACTTGCCGGCGTCGGTGACCAGCATCACCTGGTCCGCCTCTTCCACCGGGAAAGAAGCGACGATGGGCCCGGTCTTGGCCGTCAGCGACATCGCCACGATGCCTTTGCCGCCGCGGCCGGTGGTGCGGTATTCGTAGGACGAAGAACGCTTGCCGTAGCCACGGTCCGACACCGTGAGCACGAATTCCTCCGCCGCCGACAGTTCGACGTAGCGCTTTTCGCCCAGTTCGATCGCCGGTGTCTCGCCATTCTCATGCGCGTCGTCCGGCTCGCTGGCGGCGAGTTCCTCGCCATTGGTGCCGCGGCGGATGGCGCTGGCGCGCTTGTGATAGGCCATGCGCTCTTCCGAAGAGACCTCTACGTGATTGAGGATCGACATCGAGATCACCTTGTTGTCCTTGCCGAGCGCGATGCCGCGCACGCCCATCGAGGTGCGGCCGGTGAACACGCGCACGTCCGGCACGGCGAAGCGGATGCACTGGCCGCCGGCCGAGGTGAGCAGCACGTCGTTCTTCTCGGTGCAGATCTGCACGCCGACGATGCCCTCGCCCTGACTGATCTTCATGGCGATGATGCCGGACGGGCGCACATCGACGAAATCACTCAGCTTGTTGCGGCGGACTGTGCCCTTGGTGGTGGCAAACATCACGTCGAGATTACCCCAGGTCGTCTCGTCCTCCGGCAGCGGCATGATGGTGGTGATGGTCTCGCCTTCGGCGAGCGGCAGGATGTTGATCAGCGCCTTGCCGCGCGCCTGCGGCGCGGCAAGCGGCAGCCGCCAGACCTTTTCCTTATAGACCTTGCCGGCCGAGGAGAAGAACAGCACCGGCGTGTGCGTGGAGGCGACGAACAGCCGCGATACGAAATCCTCCTCGCGCACCTGCATTCCGCCGCGCCCCTTGCCGCCGCGTTTCTGCGAACGGTAGGTCGAAAGCGGCACGCGTTTGATGTAGCCGAGATGCGAGACAGTGACGACCATCTCCTCGCGTTGGATCAGATCCTCGTCGTCCATCTCGCCTTCTTCGTCGGCAATGACGGTGCGGCGCGGCGTGGCGAACTCGTCTTTGATCGCGGTCAGCTCCTGTTTTATAATCGCCTGGATGCGCGAACGCGAGCGCAGGATGGCGAGGTAGTCGGCGATCTCGGCGGCGAGCTTGTCGAGCTCGGCCTTGATCTCGTCGCGGCCCAAAGCGGTGAGCCGCTGCAGGCGCAGATCGAGAATGGCTTTGGCCTGCTCGGCGGAAAGCCGCGCCGTGCCCTTGGAGCTCACTTTGTGGCGGGGATCGTCGATCAGTTCGATCAGCGTCGCCGCCGTAGTCGCCGCCCATTCGCGCGCCATCAGGGCCTCGCGCGCCTCGTTCGGGTCCTTGGCGGCGCGGATCATCTTGATCACGTCGTCGATGTTGGCGACGGCGATGGCGAGGCCCACCAGCACATGGGCACGATCGCGCGCCTTGCCGAGCAGATGCTTGGTGCGCCGCGACACCACCTCTTCACGGAAGGCGACGAAGGCCGTCGAGCATGTCCTTCAGCGTCATCGTCAGCGGCCGGCCGCCGTCGAGCGCCACCATGTTGGCGCCGAAGGAAGATTGCAGCGGCGTGAAGCGGTAAAGCTGGTTGAGCACGACGTCGCGCTCGGCGTCGCGCTTCAATTCGATCACCACGCGGTAGCCGTCGCGGTCGCTCTCGTCGCGCAGGTCGCCGATGCCTTCGATCTTCTTGTCGCGCACCAGCTCGGCGATGCGCTCGACCATGCTCGCCTTGTTCACCTGATAGGGAATTTCCGAAATGATGATTGCCTCGCGTTCCTTGCGGATGGTCTCGAAGGCGACCTTGCCGCGCATGACGATGGAGCCGCGGCCGCTCGTGTAGGCGCCGTTGATGCCGGCGCGGCCGAGGATGATGCCGCCCGTGGGGAAATCCGGACCGGGCACGATCTTGATCAGGTCGTCGATCGACAGCGCCGGATCGTTGATCAGCGCGATCGCGGCGTCGATCACCTCGCCGAGATTGTGCGGCGGGATGTTGGTCGCCATGCCGACGGCGATGCCGCCGGCGCCGTTGACCAGCAGATTGGGGAAGCGCGCCGGCAGCACCGCCGGTTCGCGGAATTCGCCGGAATAGTTGAGCGTGAAATCGACGGTGTCGAGGTCGATGTCGTCGAGCAGCGCCATCGCCGGCTTGGCCAGCCGTGCCTCGGTGTAGCGTTCGGCCGCCGCCGGGTCGCCGTCGACCGAACCGAAATTGCCCTGCCCGTCGATCAGCGGCAGGCGCATGGAGAAATCCTGCGCCAGCCGCACCAGCGCGTCGTAGATCGCCTGGTTGCCGTGCGGGTGATACTTGCCCATCACGTCGCCGACGACGCGCGCCGATTTCTTGTACGGCTTGTCCGGCGTGAAGCCGTTTTCGTACATCGTGTAGAGGATGCGCCGGTGCACCGGCTTCAAGCCGTCGCGCACGTCGGGCAGCGCGCGCGACACGATCACGCTCATGGCGTAATCGAGATAGCTGCGCTTCATCTCCTCGGTGATGGAGATGATGCGAACATCGGAGGGGCTTCCGTCCCCCGATTTCGGAGTATCGGTATCGGACAAAGGTGGTGGCTCGTTGGGTTTTCCGCGCGCGATTTTTCTAGCGGATTCGCGGCTGCGAAGCCAACCGAAAACACGCGCGATACCGGCTATTTTGTGCCGTTTTTTCAATGATTTATGTGGCAATTCGCGCCCGCCGCCGCAAGCACTGTGACGGCTCTTTTCGCGGCGCGTTTTCGCGCCTCATTTGACCCGGTCCCACCCGCCCGCTACGCGACATCCATGCCGGTCGAATTCCTCATCTCCGCGCTGGTCACGCTTGCCGTCGTGGTCGATCCGATCGCGCTGGTGCCGAGCTACATCGCCATCACCGAAGGCCTGCCGGACAAGTCGCGCCGCGACGTGGCGCTGCGCGCCTGCGTGATCGCCGCCGGCGTGCTTGCCGGCACCGCCTTTGCCGGCGCCTGGCTACTGCACGCGCTGGCGATCTCGCTGCCGGCTTTCCGCATCGCCGGCGGGCTTGCTGCTGTTCTCCATCGCCTCGGAAATGGTGTTCGGCCTGCGCATCCCGCGCCAGTCGCGCCAGGCCGAGGAAGCGATCGAAGAGCGCGTGCGCAACATCGCCGCCTTCCCGCTCGCCGTGCCGCTGATGGCCGGACCCGGCGCCATCACCGCGACCGTGCTGCTCGCCGACCGCGCCGCCGGCGATCTCTGCCGCCTCGGCATCCTGCTCGGCGTCATCGCCGTGATCATCGTGTTCTGCTTCGTCGTCTTCCTCATGGCCGCGGCCATTGCCAAGCGCGTCGGCACCACCGGCAATGTCGTGCTGTCGCGCCTGCTCGGCGTGCTGCTGGCGGCGCTTGCCGTGCAATACGTCGTCGACGGCGTGCGCGCGGCGCTGGCCGGCTGAGCCCGCGCATTAAATACCGGTAAAATCGTGCTGCCGTTTAGAATCTCGCTAACCATCTTCGGGCACGTGGATGCGTGAGGCGCGAAGTGTCCGGGACCACTCGTCCCGCCAGAGCCATCCTATGCCCATTTCGGCGATTTCGTCGGCGTCCAGCAACCCCTATCTGTCCGATCAGACGTCCGCGCGGCAATCTTTTTCGCAGCATCGTTTCGGCCCTGCAATCGGGCAACCTGTCGGCGGCGCAGAGCGCCTATTCATCGTTCACGCAAAACGCGAGCGGCCAGATCGATCCGAGCAGCCCGATCGGCCAGGCGCTCAACCGGATCGCCCAGGATCTGCAATCCGGCAATATCGACGCCGCGCAGCAGACCCTGAACTCGTTGCAGCAAAGTCACGCCGTACATCACGGCCATCACCACCACCACGGCGGCGGCGCGCAGGCGCAAACCACCTCGTCGACGCCATCCAATCCCACTACGCTGTCGGCGGCGCTCACTTTGTCGTCGAGCACCAAAGCGGTCGATTTGACCGCCTGACAAGGCCCTGATGCCGCCCCGCCTTCGCCATTCGCCCCGCGACGCCAGCCGACATACCCGCGCTGTGCCTGCTGAAACTGAAACTGCTGGCGGCGGAAAATTCACTGCATATCGGCACGGCGAGCGAGGACGACTGGCGGCGCGACGGCTTCGGCCCGCAGGCGAAATTCACCGCGCTGGTGGCGGAGCTGCGACGGCGCCGTCGTCGGCATGGTGACTTATGAGAAGCGCGGCTTTCCCGGCTGGAACGGCACGGCGCTGTTCATGCACGATCTCTACGTCGAGGAGGCGCATCGCGGGCGCGGCTGCGCGCGGGCGCTGATGGCGCATCTGGCCGGCGTGGCGCAAGCCGAGGGCGCCGCCTTCATCGAACTGACCGTGGACAAGGACAACCAGGCGCGCGAATTCTACGAGCGCGTCGGCTTTGCCCATGTCAGCCAGTGCATGAGTTACGTCGCCGCGCAGCCGGCGTTGCGACAGCTCGCAGCACGCCAGCCGATCACTTCGCCAGGAACGCCTTGATCTTGTCGCCCTGCTGGGCGACGTCGATCACCCCGTTGAGATGGCCGATCGGGCCCGGCAATTGCGCCGTTTCCGCGTTCATTTCCTTGGCCTCCGCCTCGACGCGCGGCGCGTAGAAAATCAGATCGGTCGGCGCATAGAGCACGCAGCACCGGCAGCTTGATCGAGGCCGGATCGACGTTCATGAGCTGGTTGGCCTTGGCCAGATACAGCAGCGAATTGGCATCGCCCACCGATGCGCGCGAGGCGGCGATGGTTTCCAGCGCCGCTTCGATCTTGAACTTGTTGTCCATCGCCGCCGCTGGCGGCTTTGCCGGATCGGCGGGCTGCGATGCCGAAGGTCTTTCGCCGCCCATTCCGACTGCGCGGCCTGCAAGGTGATGAGCTTGAGCGCGAGCTTCAGCCCTCGACCGGCGGCTCCTTGCCGTAATAGTCGCCGCCGTTCCATTTCGGATCGAGCCTGATCGGCTGCTGCCCAGACGTCGAGCCAGCCGATGAGGAAGGCGTCGCCGCGCGGCGCGCCGACAATGGCGACGATGCGCTCGACGCTGCCGGGATAGCTCGCCGCCCATTGATAGGCTTGCAGCGAGCCCATCGAGGCGCCGACCACGGCTTTCAGTTTCTTGATGCCGAGGCTTTCGACCAGCGCCTTCTGCACGTTGACGAAGTCCTGCATCGTCACCACCGGAAAGCGCATGCCGTAGGGCTTGCCGGTATCGGGATCGATGCTGGCCGGTCCCGTGGTGACCACGTTCGGCGCCTTGACGTTGAGGTTGACCAGCGTGTCGGATGACAAGACGTAATATTTGTCGGTGTCGATGACCTTGCCGGGCCCGATCAGATAATCCCAATAGCCCGCCGTCTTGTCGCTCTCGGCGTATTTGCCGAAGGCGTGGCTGGTGCCGGTGAAGTAATGCGTGATCAGGATGGCGTTCGACTTGTCGGCGTTGAGCGTGCCCGCCGCTTCCCAGCCGATCTTGACGTTCTTGATGGTGGCGCCGCCGACCGTCGTGTAGCTCGGCAGTTCGAAGGTTTGTTTTTTCGACGATCAGGCTTTGCGCGAAAGCCGGCGAAAAAGTTGCAGCAACAAGCGCCGCCAAAATGGCAGCGAGAACCCGGTGCATGGTCGCCCTCCCGTTTTGACCGATCAGATCAGAACGGAATCTCGTCGTCCATGTCGTCGCGCTTGCCGCCGGCGCCGGCCATCGCCGGTTTGCGCTCGCGCGCAACGCTCGGCCCGGTGGAGCCGAAATCGCCGCCGTTGTCGGACGCGCCGGCGCCGCCGCCGCGGGTGTCGAGCATGGTCAGCTGCGAATTGAAGCCCTGCAGCACGACCTCGGTCGAGTAGCGGTCGTGGCCGTCCTTGTCCTGCCATTTGCGAGTTTGCAGAGCACCTTCCAGGTAAACCTTCGAGCCTTTCTTGAGGTACTGCTCGACGATCTTGCACAGGCCCTCGTTGAAGATCACGACGCGGTGCCACTCGGTTTTTTCCTTGCGCTCGCCGGTGGTCTTGTCGCGCCAGGTTTCCGACGTGGCCACGCGCAGATTGGCGATCGGCCGCCCGTCCTGGGTGCGGCGAATTTCCGGATCGGCGCCGAGATTGCCGATCAAAATCACTTTGTTGACGCTGCCTGCCATCGCTTGTCTCCACTGCTTTCCGGATCAACCTACCCCGGGATGACCCGAGGTTCGCGGCTGCTGCGCGCCGCACCCGCACTTGTCCCCGTAAATAAACGGGACACGTTCCTGTTATGTTCTAATACCACCGCCAGCTCTCCGCAAGCCCTTGCGGCCATATTTTCCAGTCTTTCACCCGATCTTGACCAGCGCGGCGCCGTCCACCGGCAAGCGCTACGCCGCTGATGAAATTGGCCTCGTCGGAGGCGAGAAACAGCGCCGCGTTGGCGACGTCCCAGGCGGTGCCCATCTTCTTGCGCAGCGGCACCCGGGCGTCGCGCATCGCCGCGACTTCGGCGCGGCTCTTGCCGGAATGCCGCGCCCGCGTGTCGACCGCCATCGGCGTGTCCATCAGCCCGGGCAGGATGACGTTGACGCGGATGCCGTATTCGGCGTTCTGGATCGCGAGCTGCTGCAATAGGTGATCATCGCCGCCTTGCTCGCCTTGTAGGCGGTGTAGGGATAATTCTCATAGGCCGCGAGCGAGGAAATGCCGATGATGACGCCCGACGTTCTGCGCGCGCATCACCGGCAGCACGTGCTTGCAGGCCATCACCATGCCGCGCAGGTTGATGGTGATGACGCGGTCGAAGGCCTCCTCGGTGATCTCGGTCGGCGGTGCGTCGCCGCCGGCGAGACTAACGCCGACATTGTAATGCAGCACGTCGATGCGGCCGTAGGTCTTCTGCGCGTGCGCGATCATCGCCTGCATCGAGGCCTCGCGCGTCACGTCCGCTTCGAAGGCGTCGCACTTTCCTCTTGCCGTCTTTCGCGCCATCGCGCAGGTCTCCTGCGCCGAGGCGAGATCGCGATCGACCGCGAGCACGGTCGCGCCTTCCTGCGCGAAGCGGATGACGGTCGCGCGTCCGTTGCCCATGCCGGTGCCCGGGCCCTGCCCCGCGCCGACGACGATGGCGATTTTCTTATCGAGCCGCATGCGCTGCCTCCCTGCATGGAAGGCGAGCCGAGCACAGGCGCGCGGACCGTTGCCAAGTAGAGGTATCGGCTCACGGCGTGCCAACTGATTCGCAAGCGGAATTTTGCTTTTTCTGTTGCGTAAAGAGCACAGGATGAATCATCCACAAGATATATAGCTCCTCCACCTTCGGGCGTTGCGTTGACCGAATTCGCAGGGAGATCAACGCTATGAAGCGTATTTTGCTCGCGGCCTGCGCCGGCCTGATCGCACTGGCGATGGCTGCACCATCATTTGCAGCCGATCTGCCCAGGCGCGCCTACCGGCCGGCCTACAAAGCGCCCATGTGGGTGGCGCCGTTCAGCTGGACCGGCTTCTACGCCGGCATCAATGGCGGCTACGGCTTTGGCAAATCCAACTGGTCGGGCGCGGGCTTCGGCACCGGCGACTTCAATGTCAAAGGTGGCATGGTCGGCGGCACCCTCGGCTACAATTTGCAGACCGGCGTCTGGGTCTGGGGCATCGAAGGCGACTTCGACGGCAGCTGGATGAAGGGCACCAACACCACCGCCTGCGGCGCGCCGGGCTGCGAAACCAAGGACAGCTGGTTCGGCACCACGCGCCTGCGCATCGGCTACGCCGGGGATCGCTGGCTGCCTTATCTCACCGGCGGCGCGGCCTTCGGCAATATCAAGGCTGGCGGCGCTGGCGCTCGCCATGGAAACCAAAACCAAGGTCGGCTGGACAGCCGGCGCCGGCGTCGAATGGGCCTTCGCCGGACCCTGGTCGGCCAAGCTCGAATATCTCTACGCCGACCTCGGCAGCTTCACCTGTAGCGCGGCGACCTGCGGCGGCGCCGCCACCAATGTCTCGCTCAAGGCGAACATCGTGCGCATCGGCGTGAATTACCGCTTCTTCTGAGGCGGCGCGCACCGACAAGATCGAGGGTCGGCCGTCGCGCCGGCCCTTTGCTTTTTGCGCACGGGATATCTCCGCCGCGCACTGGCAAAAGCGGCCTGTTCTTACTACGTTCTGCACCATGCCCGAACGCCCCAGACCGCCCGCCCGCGACGCCCGCAAATCACCATCCGCGGCGCCCGCGAGCACAATCTGAAGAACGTCGACGTCGCCATTCCGCGCGACGAATTGGTCGTGTTCACCGGCCTGTCCGGCTCGGGCAAGTCCTCGCTCGCCTTCGACACCATCTATGCCGAGGGCCAGCGGCGTTATGTGGAGTCGCTGTCCGCCTATGCGCGGCAATTCCTCGAGATGATGCAGAAGCCGGACGTCGACCAGATCGACGGCCTGTCGCCGGCCATCTCCATCGAGCAGAAGACCACCTCGAAGAACCCGCGCTCGACCGTCGGCACCGTCACCGAGATCTACGACTACATGCGCCTGCTGTGGGCGCGCGTCGGCGTGCCCTATTCGCCGGCGACGGGCCTTGCCGATCGAAAGCCAGACCGTGTCGCAGATGGTCGACCGCGTGCTGGCGCTGCCCGACGGCACGCGCATCTATGTGCTGGCGCCGGTCGTGCGCGGCCGCAAGGGCGAATACCGCAAGGAATTGGCCGAGTTCCTGCGCAAGGGCTACCAGCGCGTCAAGATCGACGGCGCGCTTCTACGAGATCGGCGAGGTCAAGCCGCTCGACAAGAAATTCACCCACGACATCGACGTGGTGGTCGACCGGCTGGTGGTGAAGAGCGACATCGGCACGCGGCTGGCGGATTCGCTGGAGCAATGCCTGAAGCTCGCCGACGGGCTGGCGGTCGTCGAACTGGCCGACACGAAGGCCAGCGGCGCGACGGCCAACCGCGGCCGCAACGCCAATGCCGAGCGGCTGATCTTCTCGGAAAAATTCGCCTGCCCGGTCTCCGGCTTCACCATTCCGGAGATCGAGCCGCGGCTGTTCTCCTTCAACAATCCGTTCGGCGCCTGCCCGGAATGCGGCGGGCTCGGCGTCGAGCAGCACATCGACGCCGATCTGGTCATCCCCGACCGCGACGCCACGCTTGCGCAAAGGCGCCATCGCGCCCTGGGCGAAGTCGTCGTCGCCCTATTACATCCAGACGCTCGACGCGCTGGCCAAACATTACCGCTTCACCCTCGACAGCAAATGGAAAGACCTGCCGAAGAAGACGCAGGACGCGATCCTCTACGGCTCCGGCGAGGACGACATCAAGTTCGTCTATGACGACGGCCTGCGCGGCTACACGACGAAGAAGCCGTTCGAGGGCGTCATCACCAATCTGGAGCGCCGCTTCAAGGAAACGGAATCCGACTGGGCGCGCGAGGATCTGCTGAAATATTTCACCAACGTGCCCTGCCACGTCTGCCACGGCGCGCGGCTGAAACCCGAGGCGCTGTGCGTCAAGATCGGCGGCAAGAATATCTCCGAAGTCGCCGAACTGTCGCGTGCGCAGAGCCGGCGAATGGTTCACCGAAATCCCGAAGCAGCTCAACGCCCAGCAGAACGAAATCGGCGTGCGCGTGCTCAAGGAAATCCGCGAGCGGCTGAAATTCCTCGTCGACGTCGGCCTCGATTACCTGACGCTCGCCCGCGCCTCCGGCACGCTCTCCGGCGGCGAGAGCCAGCGCATTCGCCTCGCCTCGCAGATCGGCTCAGGGCTGACCGGCGTGCTCTACGTGCTGGACGAACCCTCGATCGGCCTGCACCAGCGCGACAACGCGCGCCTGCTCGAAACCCTCAAGCGGCTGCGCGACCTCGGCAACACCGTCATCGTCGTCGAGCACGACGAGGACGCCATCCGCTCCGCCGACCACGTGCTCGACATCGGGCCCGGCGCCGGCATCCACGGCGGCCACATCGTGGCGGAAGGCCAGGTCGACGACCTCATCGCCGCGCCGCGCTCATGGACCGGCAAATATCTCTCCGGCGAGCTCGCCGTGCCGATTCCGGAGCGCAAGCCGCGCTCGCGCCGCGCGCTGCAGAATCGTCAACGCCCGCGGCAACAACCTGAAGAACATCACCGCCGAAATCCCGCTCGGCCTGTTCACCTGCGTCACCGGCGTCTCCGGCGGCGGCAAGTCGACGCTGCTCATCGACACGCTCTACAACGCCGTGGCGCGCAAGCTGAACGGCGCCTCGCTCGCGCCCGCGCCGCACGACCGCATCGAGGGCCTCGAGCACATCGACAAGATCATCGACATCGACCAGTCGCCGATCGGCCGCACGCCGCGCTCGAATCCGGCGACCTACACCGGCGCCTTCACGCCGATCCGCGAATGGTTCGCCGCCCTCCCCGAATCCAAAGCGCGCGGCTACGAGCCCGGCCGCTTTTCCTTCAACGTCAAGGGCGGCCGCTGCGAGGCCTGCCAGGGCGACGGCGTCATCAAGATCGAGATGCACTTCCTGCCCGACGTCTACGTCACCTGCGACGTCTGCAAGGGCAAGCGCTACAACCGCGAGACGCTGGAGGTGCTGTTCAAGGGCAAGTCGATCGCCGACGTGCTCGACATGACGGTGGAAGAGGCGCTGGAATTCTTCAAGGCGGTGCCGCGCGTGCGCGACGTGCTGGCGCTGCTGCACCGCGTCGGCCTCGACTACATCCATGTCGGCCAGCAGGCGACGACGCTCTCCGGCGGCGAGGCGCAGCGCGTCAAGCTCGCCAAGGAGCTGTCGAAGCGCGCCACCGGCCGCACGCTCTATATTCTCGACGAGCCGACCACCGGCCTGCACTTCCACGACGTGGCCAAGCTGCTCGACGTGCTGCACGAGCTGGTGGAGACCGGCAATTCCGTGGTGGTGATCGAGCACAATCTGGAGGTGATCAAGACGGCGGACTGGATCATCGACCTCGGCCCCGAAGGCGGCGATGGCGGCGGCGAGATCGTCGCGCAGGGCACGCCGGAGGATATTGTGAAGGTGAAGCGGTCCTACACCGGCGCGTTTCTCGGCCCGGTGCTTTCGCGGCGCGACAACAAGCGCAAGAAGGGCGGGCAGCAGGCGGCGGAGTAAATTGTTCTCTATTATCGGCGACGACTAAGAGAGTTATTTGTGGCAAGCAATTTCACAAGATATCGTAGCGACCTGCAGAAGCTGCTGCAGCTTGGCGCTTCCATGCAGGACGATGTTTATTTTCAAAACACTGTAATGCAGACAGGCTAGCGAGACACGGAGAGGTTTATTTATAGGCGTTCGCGGAGAATTTCGTAAGGCGCTTTTCCATTGAAGGCGCCGTGCGGTCTCGAGAGGTTATAGAAGTTTTCCCATTCAGCGAGCCGCTTATGCAGATCGACGTCATCGGTGTAGGTGAGCAGCTGGTAGAACTCTTGCTGATCTGTTCGAAGTGATCGCTTGACCTTTCCGTTTAGCTGGGGTGAAGCCGGTTTGATGTAGGCATGGCGGACTCCCTGATCTTCGACATGCCAATGGAACTTGGCCTGGAACTCGTGGCCTTTATCAGTTCGCACTTCTCGGATTCGAAAGGGGAACCTAGCGATGACGTGGTCGATAAAAGCGATCGCGTTGGCCTGAGTATGACGATCGTAGATCTTTAGCGCGCGGACACGGGTCGCATCATCGATGGCTGTGTATTGGTAACGCCTGATGGCTTTGCCGTCTTTCCCTTGCAAGGTCAGGAACTTGACGTCGACCTGAATCTGGTGGCCAGGAACCAGTTGTTCGTATCGTTGGGTGCGGACTTTTCGGACGCGGGTTCCACGCGGAACTTTGCTGAGTCCATGCCGCCTGAGAATCCGATAGACCCCTGCATCAGAGATTTTGATGTCGTGATAACGAGCGAGATACCAGACGATCCGGATCGGCCCGAGATGATAGGTCTGCCGTAAGTGCAGAACCTTCTCGACGATCTCGGGGGCTGTCCGGTTGGCAGGATTCTTTGGGATCGTCTTGCGGTTCGCCAAGCCTAATTCGCCTTGCCTTCGGAAGGTTGCTTGCCAGCGATAAAAGCTTGCCCGGCCTATCCCAAAATACCGACAGGCCTTGGAAACGTCACCAATCTGCTTGGCATGCCTGAGAATCCGGAGCTTGCGCTGAATATCCCGTTCTGTCTGCAGCATCGAAAACACCCTTTCTGCTCGGTCGAGCCTCAAAAGAATGTCTCGCAAGTCCGTACATATCTACACGAGCGGATCGTTCAACTGGCCTTGGATGAGCCCGAGCTGTCGCCACGGGAACTGGCCACGCGCTTCACCGATACGGCCGGCTATTTTGTGTCGGAGGCCTCGGTGTACCGGCTACTCAAGGCGCATGACCTGATCACAAGTCTAGCTTACATCGTCATGAAGGCGGCCGATGAGTTTAAGGACATGACGTCGGCGCCAAACCAGCTTTGGCAGACGGACTTCACCTATCTCAAGGTGACCGGCTGGGGCTGGTTCTATCTCAGCACGGTCCTGGACGACTCTCGCGAGACATCATCGCCTGGAAGCTGTGCACGACGATGAGGGCGCAGGACGTGACCGACAAGCTGGATCTTGCTCTTACGGTCTCAGGCTGTGACCAGGCTCTGGTTATCCATAAGCCGCGCCTGCTCAGCGACAATGGTTCCAGCTATGTCTCGGCTGAGTTGGCGGATTGGTTGGATACACAGAACTTGGGTCACGTTCGCGGCGCGGCTTGCGCCGTGCCCATCGCGCCGGCGCCAAGCGTTACGGCCAGCGCCAGCAGCATGCTCGTTTTTCTCATGACGATTTTCTCCCAGTTGATTCGTCCGTCGCAGTATTGACGCGCGGCCTTGCCAGCACAACGTGCGCTCATTATGTCCGCTGCCATGCACAATGCCGTCCGCGACAATACGCAGCGCCACCGTTTCGAGCTCGGCCTCGACGGCCAGACGGATGGACCCGTTGCCTTTTCCAATTACAAGCGCGACGGCAACGTGGTGACAATCCTGCACACCGAGGTACCAAAAGCGCTCAACGGCCGCGGCATCGGTTCGGTGCTGGTGCGCGGCGAGCTCGAGCTGGCCCGCGGGCAAGGGTGGAAGGTCGTGCCGGTCTGCCCCTTCGTGAAGGCCTGGCTCGGCAAGCATCCGGAATACAAGGATCTCGCTCTAGCCGTCATTCCGGGGCGCGAGCCCTTAGCGCGTTTAGGCGCGTCTTCGACGCGCTATGGCGACCGAACCCGTAATCCAGAGCCGCGAACGACGCCTTTGTCACTGGATTCCGGGTTCGGCGCGGAGCCTGTCATTTGGCCGGCCCAAGTTGGCCGGACCCATTGGCGCCGCCCCGGAATGACAGATTGCCTAACGCAATCTTTACCCTTCGCTAAGACATTGGACGCTCCTGCGCGAGGAGCAGCCTTGAACATCTGGGCCGGCATTTCATTCTTCTTCGGCCAGTGCGAGAAGCTGCTGTTCTCGCTCGGCTCGCATTTTTCGCTCACCTCGCTCGGCGCCGCGCTCATCTTTTCCGCCGCCTGGTTCGTCTGGCTGCGCCTGAAACGCGGCCGCCGTGTGCGGCTCCGCACGATCTGGCGCGCGCTGTTTCCGCGCCGCATTCTCGCCCACCGCTCCAACCAGGCCGACATCGGCTATCTGTTCTTCAACGTCTTCGTCTTCGGCGTGGTGTTCGGCTGGGCGGTGCTGTCCTATCAGTTTCGTCTCGAACGGAATTATCTCTGGCCTCAACGCAACGTTCGGCCATGTCGCGCCCTCCACCCTCCCCGTTTACGTCACGCGCTCCGTCATCACCGTGATGCTGTTCCTCGCCTACGAGCTCGGCTACTGGTTCAACCACTGGCTCAGCCACAAGGTGCCGCTGCTGTGGGAATTCCACAAAGTGCACCACACCGCCGAGGTGCTCACGCCGCTGACCAATTTCCGCGTGCACCCGGTCTACACCTGGATCTTCGCCAACATCCTCGCGCTCTCCGCCGCGATCGCCAACGGGCTGGGCAATTACATGTTCGGCGACACCGCCTATCAATACGCGCTCGCCGACACCAACATCATTCTGGTGCTGTTCATCCACACTTACGTCCATCTGCAGCATTCGCACATGTGGATTTCATTCCGCGGCGCGTTGGGGCGCATTTTCGTTTCGCCCGCGCATCATCAGGTGCATCACTCCGGCAACCCGAAGCACTTCAACAAGAATTTCGGCAGTTGCCTGGCGCTGTGGGACTGGATGTTCGGCACGCTCTACGTGCCGGCGAAGGAGCGCGAGCCGCTCACATTCGGCTTTTGCGGATCATCTCGACGCGCACACGGTCAAGGGCGAACTGGTGGCGCCGCTGATCAACGCGGCCGCGCATTTCAAACCGCTGTGGCCAAGGCGCGCCGAGAACGGCGATCGCCGTTGCCGAGCGCGAACAAGTCTAGTTCATTGCGGCGATGCGCCGGCACACCGTCACCGTCAACGACAAAATGCAGAAAGGCTACCGCTACGCGCTCGTAGCGCCCGTGGGCCGTTCATTCGCTCCGGAGTTCAAGCCGCAACTCACCCCCGCCCAAATGCTCCACCTTGGAGTTTTCGCCGGCAAATACATGACCGACTGCCGTCGGGAATTTCCCAAGAGCTGGTTTGCCAAGGCCAAGCTCGCGGCCGGCCGCCGCGACCCCTCACTCAATTTTTTCGGCGTTGATGCCAGCCAGCCACTGTCGGAATGGAAGCGCAAAGGCTGGATTCAGCCGGACGATCCCCGCGGCTGGTTCCAGTGGTATTGCCGCTATTACATGGGCCGCCGGTTACCCGAGGAGGACGCGTGGCAGATCGCGCGTTGGAATGGCGATGCGCCGGCACATCAAGCAACTCGAGAAACGCTGCGAACGTGGCGATATTTTTTGCCGGCCGCGCCAACGCCAGGCACTGCTGCACTGGGCCTACGACAGCCGCAAGATTTAGCCTGCGGCAACGGCGCGCGCCCGCGGCGCGCGCTTCGGCCAGCGTGCGCGCACGAAATCGACGGCGACAACGACGAGGCCGGCGCCGAGCACCTCCCAGCCGGGTCGCACGCCGACGTCGAAATCGAAGGCGACGGACAGCACGCGCATCGGCGACACATGAAAGGCGATGCCGATGCCGATCGCCTCGCCGGCGAACGTGAGAACCGACACTGCAATGGTCATGACCAGCAGCGTCAGCGTCGACAATTCGCCGCCGCCCTGCCACCAGGCGACCAGCCGATAAGCCATCAGCCAGAGGAACAGGCTGGCGGCGAAAACCGGCACCGTGACGTCGGCCTTGGTCTGCTGGAAATAATGGATGAGCGCGAGCAGCGCGATCGCATAGACGATCTGATGCAGCCGCCGCCAGCGCAAGCCGCCGAGCCGGCGCACCATACCGTCGGTCGAGGTCGCCGCCAGCACAGCGAGACCGGTCCATGCCGTGGCGCCGATGATGAGATACCAGCGATGGGTGATTTCGTGCACGACCTTGCCGAGGTCGAACATCTGGTCGGCGATGAAAAGCGAAAGGTGCGCGGCGATGTAGCAAAAGGCGCCGACGCCGAGCATGCGCCGCACATCGACCAGCTGGCCGAAGCGCGCGATGCGGCGGAACGGCGTCACCGCCAGCGTCACGCCGAGGAACATCAGCGCCCAGAAGCCGGCGCGGTGGATGAGATCGTTGATCGGCCGCGCGCCGTGGACGATGTCGCTCGGCCTCGACAATCGCCTTGCTCACGGGAAACAGCAGCAGCGCCAGCGTGCCGATGCGCAGCGGCGACAATTGCCCGCGCCGGTCAAGCCAGATTTGCCAAGGCCTTTTCATGCCACCCCTTTCATCGCGACCCGCGCCTACCACGCATCAGGCAACCGGATAAGTGGCTTGCATCGGTGGAATGGCACCCATGAGCCATAACCGAGGTTTCAAATCAACCCATTGTCACTTCGACGTTATTTTGAGCCGCACACTGATGGCATGGTTATACCGCACCGCACAATTTTACCCGACGATTATGCGCCATCCGTGTTAGCATTTTTTCGTTGAATCGATTCGCCACGGCCGTTGCAAGGCCGGGCGCAACAGGCTGCCGCGGCCGGACAACGACCAGCGGCCAGCCATTACGGGAGAAGGAGGAGCATAGAAGAAACCAATAGTGGAGCCACGCCGGGCCAATACGAGGAGGCCAACGATGTCGCGAACCCTGGTACGCTCACTGCTTGTGCTCACCGTTTCCGTGGGGAGTTCTGCCGCGATCGCCCACGATGTCTGGATCAGCCGCGGCAGCTACAGAAATCCCGCCGGCGAATGGTGCTGCGGCGCGGAAGATTGCGGCGTCGTCGTCTCCCAACGCCGTCAAGGCGACCAACGGCGGCTATTCGCTGCGCGGCCCGGTCACCTACGGCGAAGCCGTCACCGGCAACGCCCTCGACGGGCCGACGCATCAGGAAAACGTCAACGAGGTCGTTCCCTACAGCCAATCGCTGCCCTCGCCCGACGGCGCCTATTGGCGCTGCAAGCGGCCGGACGGAACGCCGCGCTGTTTCTTCGCGCCGCCGCCGGGGAGCTGAACGCTCCGGCGGATCGTCAGACGCGCGGCGGCGGCCGGCCGCTGTCTGCTTTGACGGCACTTTCACCCAGGCCTCGCCGTCGAGCACCGTCTCGCCGTCGACCGTGCAGGTGCAGGTGAGCCGCGCGCGGGATTTCTCCGGCATCAGTTCGGCGACCGCCACGCTCACCTCGACGGTGTCGCCGATCTTGACCGGCGCGCGGAAATTCAAGGTCTGCGAAATATAGACGGCGCCCGGTCCCGGCAGCCGCGTGCCGAGCACCGCCGAGATCAGGCTCGCGGTATAAAGCCCGTGCGCGATGCGCGTGCCGAATGGCGTCTTGGCGGCGAAATGCTCCGACAGATGAATCGGATTGCGGTCGCCGGTGACCGCGGCAAAGCCGACGACGTCCGAGGAGTTGATGGTCTTGCTCAGCGTCTCGGTCATGCCGACCGAGAGATCCTCGAAAAACAGCATGCGCAATTCAAGCATCGTCATAGCCCGATAAGATCCGCGGCCGGCACACCGCCCAGAAGCACGCCGATCAGCACGACATTGATCAGCGCCAGCACCGTCAATGCGACAATGGTCACATGCGTCCCGCTCCACTCGATCAGCAGCGCGCCGGCCGACGGCGCCAGAGCCTGCACGATCAGGCTGGGGAATGCGAGCTTGCCCATCAGCCGCGGAAAGCGCAGCGGGCCCAAACAGCGCCAGCGGCAGCGTGCCGCGCCCGATCCAGGACACGCCGTAGCCGGCGGCATAAATCAGGATCACCAGCGCCAACACCGGAAAATGGCCGAGCAGCATCATGAGCCCGGCCGCCATCAGCGCGCAGGCAGCAATCATGGTCCAGATCGGGTGATAGTGGGCGCCGAACAATCGCTCGATCACGCGCGCGGTCACTTGCGCCGGCCCGAACAGCGTCCCGAGACCGACCGCGACGGCGTAGTCGACGCCCCTGCGCCTGCAGGAAAATCATCAGATGCACGACGACGATCGAGCCGACGCCGGCGGCGATCGACAGCACCAGCGGCGAGCAGCGCAAAGATCAATGTCTCATTGGCGATGCGCGCCGGCGCTGGCCGGCTGCTGCCGCGTCGACGGAGCTCGTCGAGCGCAGCTGCAGGCTTCGCCGCGCGGCCGATCACCGCCATCTGCAGCGGCAGCGCGACGACGAGATGCAGCGCCGCATAGACGAAGCAGGCATCGCGCCAGCCGATATGCTCGATCATGAAGGCGCTGAGCGGCCAGCAGACGGTGCTGGAAAAGCCGCCGAACAGCGTGAGATTGGTGATCGGCCCGCGCGCCTCGTGGCCATAGATCCGGCCGAGCGCGGCGAACACCGCATCGTAAAGTCCGGTGCCCATGCCGAGCCCGAGCACCACCCAGGACAGGAGATAAATCGGCAGCGCCGGCGCAAGCCCGATGCCGGCGAGGCCGGCGGCATAGAACAGCGAGCTTGCCAGCAGCACCGGCCGCCCGCCGTGCCGGTCGATCAGGCGGCCGACCTGCGGCGAGATCAGCCCGGCCACCAGCAGCCCGATCGATGTGCCGCCGACGACATAGCCGAGCGACCAGCCGGTGTCGGCGACGATCGGCCCGGCGAACACCGCCGGGAAATAGAACGACGTTCCCCAGGCGAGAATTTGCCCGATGCCCAGCGCGGTGATGACGACCGCGCGGTGCGGCGCGCCCCGCGTCATTTTCTGTTGGCAAAACCGGCGGTTCCTTGCGTCGGCGGCGGGCCGCCAATCTACATCATCGTGGGCCTCGACCCGGCCCCCCCGAGCATCTTCCGCAGAATGCCGCGATCGCTAAGGTTTTTGGCCGAAAAAAGGCATGGAAAACGCTCTTTCGTATTAATTATCAGTTACTTAAGCCATGCACTTCTGCATAGCTGCAGCGCAACATTATTGCTTTTCAATGCGCGAGCGATGCCTATTTTCCTGTCTCACCGGGTGGCCAGCCAAGGGGCCGGCCGAGAAGGTTACAAGCAAGAGGCACTACAATGTTTGCAAGCATCGTCCGCTTCATCCGCGACTGGAAGCGTTACAACAACAGCGTGCGCGAGTTGTCCCGTCTGGGCGACCGCGATCTCGCCGATATCGGCATCAGCCGCTCCGACATCGAGCGGGTGGCCTGGACTGCGGCGCACCACAGCTAAGCGCTGATCTACAGGAAATTCGGAAAGCGCCCGCGCCCGTCGCGGGCGTTTTCGTTTTCTGCGGGTTGCCGCGTCCGCGGCGGACGCCTAGTTTCGCCGCATGACGGCAAAAACCGTGCATGTCGTTGGCGGCGGCCTCGCCGGCTCGGAAGCCGCCTGGCAGCTGGCGCAGGCCGGCGTCCCGGTGACGCTGCATGAGATGCGGCCCGTGCGCATGACCGCCGCGCACAAGACCGACGGCTATGCCGAACTCGTCTGCTCCAATTCGTTCCGCTCCGACGACCGCGAGCACAATGCCGTCGGCCTGCTGCACGCGGAAATGCGCCGGCTCGGCTCGCTGATCATGCGCTGCGCCGATGCCAATCAGGTGCCGGCCGGCGGCGCGCTGGCGGTCGACCGCGACGGATTTTCCGCCGCCGTGTCGGCGGCGCTCGCCGCCCATCCGCTGATCACGCTCGACGCGCGGCGAAGTGGCGCCGCCGCCCGCGGAATGGGACAGCGTCATCGTCGCCACCGGCCCGCTCACCTCGCCCGATCTCGCCGCCTCGATCCGCGCGCTTGACCGGCGAGGACGCGCTCGCCTTCTTCGACGCCATCGCGCCGATCGTGCATCGCGACTCCATCGACATGGACAGCGCCTGGTTCCAGTCGCGCTACGACAAGGCCGGCCCCGGCGGCTCCGGCGCCGACTACATCAATTGCCCGATGACGCGCGAGCAATATGACGGCTTCGTCGATGCGCTGCTCGCCGGCGAGAAGACATCCTTCCACGAGTGGGAAGCCTCGACGCCCTATTTCGACGGCTGCCTGCCGATCGAGGTGATGGCCGAGCGCGGGCGCGAAACGCTGCGGCACGGGCCGATGAAACCGTTCGGCCTGACCAATCCGCACCAGCCTGACGTCAAGCCTTACGCGGTGGTGCAGCTGCGCCAGGACAACAAGCTCGGCACGCTGTTCAACATGGTCGGCTTCCAGACCAAGCTCAAGCACGGCGAGCAGGTGCGCATTTTCCGCACGCATTCCCGGCCTGCAGAACGCCGAATTCGCCCGGCTCGGCGGCCTGCATCGCAACACGTTCCTCAATTCGCCGAAGCTCCTGGACGAGACGTTGCGGCTCAAGGCCAATCCGCGCTGGCGCTTTGCCGGGCAGATCACCGGCTGCGAGGGCTACGTGGAATCCGCGGCGATCGGGCTGCTCGCCGGCCGCTTTGCCGCCGCCGAGCGCACCGGCGAGGCGATCGTTGCGCCGCCGCCGACCACGGCGCATGGCGCGTTGCTCGCGCACATCACCGGCGGGCATATCGACACCATCGATGCCGGGCCGTCTTCGTTCCAGCCGATGAACGTGAATTTCGGCCTGTTCCCGCCGCTCGCCGGAGCCGGCCACCCTACGATCGCGAGGGCCGCAAATTCGGCCGCGGCTCGGCAAAGAACCTCTGCGCGCAAAGCCGCGCTCAGCGCCCGCGCGCTGGCCGATCTCGAGCGCTGGCTCGCCGGCGAAACGGCGGTCGCCGCGGAATAGTCAGAGCTTCGGAAATCCGAACCAGGCGGCGCGCGCCAGCGCAATCTGCCGCCGCCATTGCGGCGCGTCGGGTTTTCGCAGCAGACAGCGGCACCAGAGCCACGGGCAAGAAACGCCGGCAACGCCTGCTCCGGCAGGTTTGCGATTTGCGCGCGAAACGCGGCGTAACCGCGCCGGCCTGTTGCGGATCGTCGGCGATAAATGTCACCGCTCTGCGCCGCATGCTCCGCGCGGCCGCAATCGCGTCGCTGTCGGCGTCGAGCAAACGCGCCGCCATCAATGAGGATGGTTGATACGGCGGCGACCGCCGGCTTGCCGGCAGCTCGTCCTGGCGCGCTTCGACGGCGGCGGCGAGCGGCGCCAGCGCGACGCCGGTTTGCCGTGACGCGTCGTTGAGCGCGATCATCACTGGGCTTGCCGCCGCTTCCTCGCTCCGCAAGCCGCCGATCGCCTCCAGCCACCATTGCAGCCGGATCGTGCCGGCGAGCGGCTCCCTGACCAGTGCCTTCACGCGGGCGATCTCGAGCGCAAAGGCATAAAGCGCAAACAGATAAGGCCGCCGCTCCGCCGGCGCATAAAGACTGGCGAGAAAGCGGTCCTTGTCCTGCAGCGCGGACAAGTTGAGTAGCAATGGCGATAGGCCTCGCTGACGATGTCCGGCGCTGGCCTAGGTTCGCTCATGGAACCGCGATCAAGCCGGCGCCGACGCGGCGGCCTTCGTCCAGCAGAATATTGTAGGTCTGCGCCGCCGGTCCGGTGGCAAGACAATCGACCGAAATGCCGGCCTCGCGAAACAGCTCGCCGCAAATGGTCCGGCAGCGCCGCCGGATCGCGGCCGGCGCCGATGAGAAAAATGTCGAGCGCGCCGGCGCGCGCGAATACCGGTGCCAGCACCGCCTCATCCAGCGCCGCGATGGTCACGACCGGCCAGGCCCAGATGCCGTCGGGCAGACAGAGGATCGAGCCGCGATGCGACATGCCGCCGAAGCGGAAACCGCCGTTGCCGTAAGCATCGATCGGCGCCGGGCGAGGCAGATGCGGCGCGTCCGCTCCGAGCCCGCCAGTCATCGCTAGCCGCCCTTCGGCTTGTCCGGCTTTTCCGGTCCGGCAGACAACTGAATCCCGCCCGGTGCCGACGCCGAGATAAATCAGGATCGGCGAAGCGATGAACACCGAGGTGTAGGTGCCGACCAGCACCACGCCGAACATCATGGTGGCGGTGAAGGAATGGATCGCCTGCCCGCCGAACAACAAGCAGCGCCAAGCAGCGCCAGGCTGACCGTGACATGCGTGATCACCGAACGCGACAACGTCTGGTTGACCGAGGCGTTGAGCAGATCCGGCATCGGCAATTTGCGGAAGCGGCGCAGCATCTCGCGAATTCGGTCGTAGATCACCACCGTGTCGTTGAGCGAATAGCCGAGAATGGTGAGCAAGCGCGGCGATGCTGGTGAGGTCGAAATCGATGCCGGTGAGCGACATGAAGCCGATGGTCAGCACCAGGTCGTGCACGTTGGCGATCATGGCGCCGAGCGCGAACTGCCATTCGAAGCGGAACCACAAATAGATCAGGATGCAGAAGATCGCGAGCATCAGGCCGACGACGCCGTAGGACAGCAGTTCGCCCGATACGCGCGGGCCGACCACCTCGACGCGGCGATAATCGACGTCGCTGCCGAGCGCGCCGCGCACCTTGGTGACCGCCGCCTGTTGCGCGGCGTCGCCGCCCGGCTGCTCGGCGACACGGATCAGCACGTCGTCGGGCGCGCCGAACTGCTGCAACTGCACGTCGCCGAGCCCGAGCGCATTGAGCGACGATGCGCATCTTGGCGAGATCGGCCGGACCCGACTTGGTCTGGATTTCGATCAGCGTGCCGCCCTTGAAGTCGATGCCGAAATTCAGCCCGTGCGTGAAATAGAGCGTGATCGCCAGGATCGACATCAGCGCCGACAGCGGGAAGCTGATGCGCCGGAAGCGCATGAAATCGAATTTGGTGTCGTCGGGTACGATGCGAAGGTGGCGCAACGGTTATCCCTCAGATTGGTACGCGCTGCGGCCGCCGCCAGCGCACCCAGGTGGCGACGATCAGCCGCGTCAGGGTGAAGGCGGTGAACACCGTGGTGATGATGCCGATGCCGAGCGTGACGGCGAAGCCGCGCACCGGGCCGGTGCCGATGTAGAACAGCACCGCGGCGGCGATGAAGGTGGTGATGTTGGAATCGAGAATCGTCGCCAGCGCGCGGGTAAAGCCGGCATCGATCGCGTTGATCGGCGTGCGGCCGGCGCGCACCTCCTCGCGGATGCGCTCGTAGATCAGCACGTTGGAGTCGACCGCGATGCCGACGGTCAGCACGACGCCGGCGATGCCCGGCAGCGTCAGCGTGGCGTTGAGCAGCGACAACACGCCGAAGATCATGGCGACGTTGATCGCCACGGCGATATTGGCGAACAGCCCGAACAGGCCGTAGGTCGCCAGCATGAAGATGACCACCATGGCGGCGCCGACGTAGGAGGAGATCTTGCCCTTGGCGATCGAGTCGGCGCCGAGGCCGGGGCCGACGGTGCGCTCCTCGATGATGGTGAGCGGCGCCGGCAGCGCGCCGGCGCGCAGCAGAATGGCGAGATCGTTGGCGCTCTCCACGCGTGAAGCTGCCGGAAATCTGCCCGGAGCCGCCGAGGATCGGCTCGCGGATCACCGGCGCCGAAATCACCTCATTGTCGAGCACGATGGCGAAGGGCTTGCCGACGTTTTGCTGCGTCGCCTCGGCGAATTTGCGCGCGCCGGCGGTGTTGAAGCGGAACGAGACGATCGGCTCGCTGGTGCGCTGGTCGAAGCCGGGCTGCGCGTCGGTCAGTTCGGCGCCGGAGACCAGCACGCGTTTTTCCACGACGTAAGGCGTCTTGGGCGAGCTGGCGCTTTGCAGGATTTCGTCTTCCGCCGGCAAGCTCCCCTGCTCGCGCCTGGTCCGGCGACACATTGGTATCGACCATGCGGAAATCGAGCTTGGCGGTCTTGCCGAGCAGCTGCTTGAGCCGGGTCGGGTCCTGCAGACCGGGCACCTGCACGAGAATGCGGTCGGCGCCCTCGCGCTGGATCAAGGGCTCGACCGTGCCCAATTCGTTGACGCGGCGCTCGATGATCTGGATCGACTGATCGACCGACTGGCGCACGCGCTCGACGATCGCCGGCTCGGTGAGCGCCAGGCGGATCAGATTGCCTGGCTCGTTCGTCACATCGAGGCTGCGCTGCCCGCTGCCGCCGAGAAGGCCGCCCAGCGGCAACGACAGTTCGCGCAGCTTGGTCAGCGCTTCATCGAAGTTGGAGCCCTCGCGAATGCGCACCTCGACGCTGTCGACCGCGCGCCACCAGGCCGGTATAGCCGACCTTGGCGTCGCGCAGCACGCGGCGCACGTCGTCGCGCAGCGCTTCCAGCATGTCCTTTTGGACGGCTTTGGTGTCGACTTCGAGCAGCAGATGCGAGCCGCCCTGCAGGTCGAGGCCGAGCACGACGTGGCGCTGCGCCCATGCCGGCCAGCTGTTGACGATGTCGGCGGGAATGAAATTCGGCACGGCGCACAGGCAGACGAAGAACGCCGTAAGCACAATCGCCAACGCCTTCGTCCGCGTGAAATAAAGCATGATGTCCCGACCCGGTCACAAAGCCGCCGGCGCTTGTTTAGCCCGGCGCGGCCTCGTCCTTCACCGGCTCACCTTTGGCGCGCACATCGGTGACCATCTGCCGCACCTGGCGGATGCGCACGTCGTCCGCGATCTCGACTTCGATCTGGTCGTCGTCGATCACTTTGGTGACCTTGCCGATAAGGCCGCCATTGGTGACGACGGTGTCGCCCCGCCGCACGTTCTTGACCATCTCCTGATGCGATCTTCGCCTTCTTCTGCTGCGGACGCAGGATCAGGAAATACATGATGACGAAAATCAGCACGAACGGAAGCAACTGGAAAATCATGCTGTCGCCACCGCTGCCGCCGCCGCCAAACAGCCCTTGCGCAAACGCAGCCGAGGTGAACATCGAAGTTTCCTTGTGTCGATTTCGGAGTACGCCGGCCGGCAATCCCGGCCTGGGCGACGGCGACGCAATTTCGCGCGGACTATAGCGGCCATGGCTCCAATTGCAACGCCGCCAGAGCCATAAAATCCGGCCTTTTTCGGCACTTACCGCAACGCCCGCCTTGCGAGGCGCGGGCCTCCCCGCTAAGAGCAGCCACTGCTGAAAGACACCGTCATGGCCAAGAACGAAACCGAACTCCACGCGCGAGTCGAAACCGAAGGCGACGTCTGCGGCGCCCGATGTGCTCGAGCGCATCGCCGCCGCGCTCGAGCGGCTGGCGCCGCAGCGCGCCAGCGCTTCCCGATTTCGCCGCGGCCGACGCCTATGTCTGGCATCCGGACGGACGGCGCTTGGCGCCGGTCGCACGCGTCAACCGCGTCGAGATGTCGCTGCTCAAGGGCATCGACCGCGTGCGCGACGTGCTGATGGAAAACACCGAGCGCTTCGCCAAGGGCCTGCCGGCCAACAACGCGCTGCTGTGGGGCGCGCGCGGCATGGGCAAGTCGTCGCTGGTGAAGGCCTCGCACGCCGCCGTCAACGCCGCGCATGCCCGCCAGTTCAAGAACGGCACGCTCAAGCTGATCGAAATCCACCGCGAGGACATCGACAGCCTGCCCGATCTGATGGCGCTGATCCGCAACACGGGTTTCCGCTTCATCGTGTTCTGCGACGATCTGTCGTTCGACGCCGAGGACACCACCTACAAGTCGCTCAAGGCGCTGCTCGAAGGCGGCATCGAAGGGCGGCCCGACAACGTGATCTTCTACGCCACCTCGAACCGGCGGCATCTGATGTCGCGCGACATGATGGAAAACGAACGCTCGACCGCGATCAATCCGGGCGAGGCGGTGGAGGAGAAAGTCTCGCTGTCAGACCGCTTCGGCCTGTGGCTCGGCTTCCACCGCTGCAGCCAGGACGAATATCTCGCCATGGTCGAGAGCTACGTCGCGCATTACAAAATCCCCGCGCGCGGCGAAAAGCTGCAGCACGAGGCGCTGGAATGGGCGACGACGCGCGGTTCACGCTCCGGCCGCGTCGCCTGGCAGTTCGTGCAGGATCTGGCGGGACGGCTCGGCGTCGCGCTGAAGGACTAGCCCTGCCCCTTGTCGAGGAACTGCATCGGGATCGACCGGGGTCGAGCCCTTGCGGATCTCGAAATGCAGCTGCGGCGAGGAGACGTTGCCGGTCTGCCCGGCATGCGCAATCACCTGCCCGCGCTTGACCGTGTCGCCGCGCTTGACCATCAACTCGCTGGCATTGGCATAGGCCGAGACGTAGCCGTTGGCGTGGCGCACCAGCACCAGATTGCCGTAACCTTTAAGCTCGTTGCCGGCATAAGCGACGACGCCGTCGTCGGCCGCCTTGATCGGCGTGCCTTCCGGCACGGCGAGATTGATGCCGTCGTTCTGCGCGCCGTTCATCTTGGCGCCGAAACCGGTGATGACGCGGCCCTTCACCGGCCAGCGGAACGACGGCAAGCCGCCCACCGCTTCCGCGGTCTTCGGCACGCTCTCGGTCGCAACCGGCTCGGCCGTGGCGACGCGCGCATTCTGCACGTGAGCCGGCGGATTGCTGGCGACCGCGGTCGTGCGCGGCGCGGCCACGTGTGGCGCAGGCTCACTCAACGCGGCCGTGTGGCGGCTGCCGGGGATCGTCAGCCGCGTGCCGATGGCGATCTTGGCATAGGGCTCGATCTTGTTGGTGCGCGCCAGCGTGCTCAGCGAGACGCCGTAATGACGCGCGATGCCGATCAGGCTTTCGCCTGGCGCGACGGTGTGAATGATTTCGTCGGCGCGGGGCGCTGCGACGCGACCGGAGCCGGCGTGGCAACGCTCGCCGCGACATACCGCGGAATAACCAGGCGCTGGCCGGCGCGGATGACCACGCCCTCGCGGAAACCGTTGGCCTCGAGGATTGCGGAGACCGGCACGCCGTATTTGCGCGCCACGGTTTCGATCGTGTCGCCCTGCGTGACGGTGATCGCCGATCCGCCGTCCCAGGTCCAATGGCCGGCCGGCGCGGGCCGCTCCACCACGGAGCCGGTCACGTCGGATGAACGCGCCGGATGATAAGCGCCGAGCCCCTGCGCGCCATAGGCGACACCGCTTGTCGTCGTCGGCCGGCTCGGAGCCGGCAGCGGTTGCGTCACGACGCGGCCGCCATAGCGCGGGGCAATCGAGCCGGTGACGTCTTGCGGGGGCGCCTGGCGGTCGGAGGTGAAGCGCGCGGAGTCCGAGCAACCGGCGGCGGTGACGGCGATCAGCGCAAGCGCTGCAACGCTGGGAAAGCCACACGAACGAAACGGCACGTCAGGGCGCGACATGTGGTTACTCACTCACACAATACAAACGTAGAATTCGAACTAAAGCAGCGACGAGTAAATAAGGTTTTAAGAATTGGCGGATAGCGCCGGATGCGGGGTGAGTCCGGCAAAAATGTCACAGATGGCACGTGCTAGAGCTCGCGCGCCTGCCCCGGCAGCAGCGGCACGAAGCGGACCGGTATCAGGTTCTCGCGCTTCACGCCCGTTTCCGACTTGGTAAGCTTGATAATGTGTTGCGATCCGTCGCGCGGCCCCACCGGCAGCAGCATCACGCCGCCGTCGGCGAGCTGGTCGAGCAGCGTCTGCGGGATGATTTCGGCTGCGGCGGTGACGATGATGCGGTCGTAGGGCGCGTGCGCCGGCACCCCGGCAAAGCCGTCGCCGACGATCGACCTCGACATTCTTATAGCCGAGCGCGGCGAGCCGCTCGCGCGCGGTCTCGGCCAGCGTGCGATAGCGCTCGATGCTCACGACTTCGCGCGCCAGCCGCGACAGCACCGCCGCCTGATAGCCGGAGCCGGTGCCGACTTCGAGCACGCGGTGCGCCGGCTTCACGCCGAGCTGCTCGGTCATGTAGGCGACGACGTAGGGCTGGCTGATGGTCTGCCCGCAGGCAATCGGCAGCGCCTGGTCGGCATAGGCGTTGTCGGTGAAATCTGCGGTGACGAATTTTGCCGCGCGGCACCTCGTCCATCGCCCGCAGCACCGCCTGATCGGCGATGCCGCGCCGGCGCAGCGTCAGCAGAAACTCCATGCGGTCGACGTCGCGGTCGTCCTGGCGATGGCTTGGGCACGTTTCTCCTCCCTCTTCCGCCGTATTCCTAGCACGATTGCTGGCCAATCATGTATGGTCGCCGGCCAGCGCGTGTGGAACCCGTGGGCGGCAAAGCGAGTTGACAGGCAAGCGGGAGCGAGCATGAACACATCCTCGGAAGCGCGCATTCTCGTGGTCGAGGACGAATATCTCATCCGCATGATGCTGGAAGATATGCTCGCCGACCTCGGCTATGCGACCGCCGCCGCGGTCGGGACCATCGCCGAAGCGAGCGCGCTGGCCGAAACCGGCGAATTTGATCTCGCCATTCTCGACGTCAATCTCGACGGCGAGACGAGCTACCCAATTGCCGACATTCTCGCCAAACGCGGACTGCCCTTCGTCTTCGTCACCGGCTATGGCGAGCGCAGCCTGGCGGAGCCCTATCGCGACCGGCCGGCGCTGCAGAAGCCGTTCCAGGCCGAGCAGTTGAAAGCGACGCTCGCCGCTTTGCTGGCGCCGGCCTAGCCGAACAAATCCGCCAGCTTGGTCATGAACGGCTCGTCGGTCAGGTCCATGCGCAACGGCGTCACCGAAATGCGCTTCTCGTTGAGCGTCGCGAGATCGCTGCCAAGCGCTGCGCCAGCGATGCCGCCGCGGCCGAAGGCGATCCAGTAATACGGGTTGCCACGGCCGTCATGGCGCGCGTCGATGCGCAGCAGTTCCTGGTCGCGCTTGCCTTGCGTGGCGACGGCAACGCCGGCGACCTCGTCCGGCTTGCAGTCGGGGAAATTGATGTTGATGAGCACGTCGCGCGGGATGCCAGCCTTGAGCACCTTGCGGATGAGATCGGGCGCGAACCTGATCGCCGTTTCCCAGTACGGCGAATGCTTGGTGGTGAAGGCATAGGCCTGCGACAGCGCGAAGGAGGGAATGCCGAGCACCGTCCCCTCCATGGCGCCGGCGACGGTGCCGGAATAACTCACGTCCTCGGCGCAGTTGCGCCCGCGATTGACGCCGGACAGCACGAGATCGGGGATCTCCTTCATGATATGGCGCGCGCCCATGATGACGCAGTCGGTCGGCGTGCCCTTGACCGCGAAATGTTTGGGGCCGACTTCGCGCAGGCGCAGCGGATCATTGAGCGACAGCGAATGGGCGACGCCCGATTGATCCGTTTCCGGGGCCACGATCCACACTTCGTCCGACAGCGCGCGGGCGATTTTCTCGCAGACTTCGAGGCCCGGCGCGTGGATGCCGTCGTCATTGGTGATCAGAATGCGCATCAGGCCCGCTCGATCTTCGTCATGCCGCCCATATAGGGCCTGAGAACGTCCGGCACGAGGATCGAGCCGTCTTCCTGCTGGTAGGTTTCCATCACTGCGATCAGCGCGCGGCCGACTGCGACGCCGGAGCCGTTGAGCGTGTGCACGTGACCCTTCACCTTGCCGTCCTTGCCCTTGTAGCGCGCGTCCATGCGTCGCGCCTGGAACTCGCCGCAGTTGGAGCAGGACGAAATCTCGCGATAGGCGCCCTGCCCCGGCAGCCAGACTTCGATGTCGTAGGTCTTCTGCGCGGCAAAGCCCATGTCGCCGGTACACAGCGTGACGACGCGGTAATGCAGATCGAGTTTTTTCAGCACTTCTTCGGCGCAAATGAGCATGCGCTCGTGCTCTTCCTTGGATTTCTCCGGGGTCGAGATCGAGACCAATTCGACTTTGGTGAACTGGTGCTGGCGGATCATGCCGCGCGTGTCCTTGCCGGCGGCGCCGGCCTCGGCGCGGAAGCACGGCGTGCAGGCGGTCAGCCGCATCGGCAATTTGGATTCATCGACGATGGATTCGCGCACGAGATTGGTGAGCGGAACTTCGGCGGTTGGGATGAGCCAATATTTTTGCAAAAACTCAAGTAGACCAACGCCCCCTGCCTTCGCCTGGTCGCGGAAACGGTTTTGAATATCTCCTCTGTTTTTTTCGGCTTCGACTAAGCTCAATGGTGCGGTAGCCAGAAATTGATCTTCTTCAAACTTCGGCAATTGCGCCGTCCCGAACATTACATCATCGCGAACCAGCAACGGCGGATTGACCTCCGTGTAACCGTGCTTCTCGCTCGTATGCACATCGAGAAAAAACTGACCCAACGCGCGTTCGAGGCGCGCCAGGCCTTTCTGCAACACGACAAAGCGCGCGCCGGATAATTTCGCCGCTAGTTCAAAATCCATCTGCCCAAGCGCTTCGCCCAGTTCGAAATGCTGCTTGGGCTTGAAGGCGTAGTCGCGCGTCTTGCCCCAGACGTGATGCTCGACGTTGCCGTATTCATCCTTGCCATCCGGCACTTCTTCGAGAGGCATGTTGGGGACTTGCGCCAGTTCCTCGTCGAGCTCGACGGCCAGTCTTTTCTGTTCAACATCGAGTGCTGGCGTGTCGATCTTGAGTTGGCCAACCTCCGCCATCAGCGTATCGGCTCGCGGCTTATCTTTGACCTTCATTGCCTCGCCGATCTCCTTCGACGCCGCATTTCGCCTCGCCTGCGCTTGCTCGAATTTCGTGATCGCCGCGCGGCGCGTTTCGTCGAGCTTGATAAGTTTGCCGGACAGCGGCTCCAGCCCGCGCCGTTTCAGGCCGCGGTCGAAGTCGTCCGGTCGCTCGCGAATCCATTTGATGTCGTACATGGCGGGTTCTTAGTCGGAATCGGCGAGAAGTTATAGCAGGGCGGCGGCGCGCTTCCCCTCTCCCCGTTTTACGGAGAGAGGGTGGCTAGGACCGGCAGGTCCGAGCCGGATGGGGGGCTATGCACGGCCCCTCACCCCACTTCCTAGCTCCGCTCGGAAGTCACCCTCTCTCCGCAGTGCGGGGAGAGGGAAGGAAAGCACCCTACTCCGCGGGCTTCGCGTCGGCCGTTCCGGCCTCAGCGGCGGCCTTGGCGGCGGCATCCGCGGCGGCGCGCTTTTCCACCACCTTCACCGACCAGACCGAGCCCTCGTAGAGCAGCAACAGCGGCACGGCGAGCGACATCTGGCTGATCACGTCGGGCGGCGTGAGCACCGCGGCAAGGATGAAGGCGCCGACGATGAAATAGCGCCGCTTCGACTTGAGCTGCTCGGAGGTGATGAGGCCGGCGCGGCCGAGCAGCGTCAGGATCACCGGCAGCTGGAACGCCACGCCGAAGGCGAGCACCAGCGACATCATCAGCGACAGATATTCGCCGACCTTGGGCAGCAGCACGATTGCGGCGTTAGTGGCGTCGCCCGGCTCCTGCATGTGCAGCGAAAAGCGGACCAGCATCGGGAAGACGAGGAAATAGACCACCAGCGCGCCGAGCGTGAAGAATATCGGCGTGGCGATCAAATACGGCAGGAATGCCTTGCGCTCGTTGCGGTAAAGGCCGGGCGCGACGAACATATAAAGCTGCGTTGCCACCACCGGAAACGACAGGAAGGCGGCGCCGAACATCGCGAGCTTCAGCTGCGTGACGAAATATTCGAGCAGCGCGGTGTAGATGAATTTGGAATTTTCCGGCCCCGCGACCCAGACGAAAGGCCACACCAGCACATTGTAGATGTGCTTGGCGAAAACGAAGCACAGCACGAACATGATGGTGAAGGCGATGATCGCCTTGATCAGCCGCGAGCGCAGCTCGATCAGGTGATCCATCAAAGGCGCCTTGGAGGCCTCGATGTCCTCGTGGCTCATGCGCCGTCCCCGGCCTTCTTTGAAACCTTCTTTTGAACCTTTTTCCGAATTTCCTTGGGCGCGGCCTTGGCCGGCTCCGGCTCGGCCGTTGCAAAATCCTTCTCGGTCGGCGGCGGCGGCAATTGCGACGGCGGCACGGAAATGTCGGGCAGCGCGGCGGTCGGCTCCGCAGTTGCCGCGGCGGGCCCTGTCATCACCGCATCGCTCGGCAGATTGCCGGCACCTTCGCCGATGCGCTCGATCTGTTTCTGCTCCTCGGCCAGCGGATCGATGTCAGCGAGGCTTGTCACCGAACCGCCGATATCCTCGGCGTGCTTCTGCAGGTCGCTGAGCTCGGCCTCACGCAAGGCTTCCTGGAACTGGCCCTGGAACTCGTTGGCCATGCGCCGGATCTTGCCAGTCCACTGGCCGATCGTGCGCAGGACAGTCGGGAGTTCCTTGGGGCCGATGGCGATCAGCGCGACGATGCCGATGACGACGATCTCGCCCCAACCAAGAGTGAACATGGAATAATCAACTCCAGGGGCGTCGTGACGCGCGAACCGCCGCTCGCGTCGGCAAGCCGTCCTCTCTTACGAGCGCACGCTTTCGGCGCGCCGCTCGGTGTCGGACTTCGGCGCTGCGCCGGCGGCCTCGATTTTGGCCGGTTCAGATTTGGCTTCCGCGGCCTTGTCGTCTTCCGACATGCCCTTCTTGAACGCCTTGATGCCCTGGGCGAAGTCGCCCATCAGGCCGGAAAGCTTGCCGCGGCCGCCGAACAGCAGCATCACGACAACGATCACAATCATCCAGTGCCAGATACTTAAGGAACCCATCGGCAAATCCTCCGCAGCGACGGGCTTTCACGCGCTAGTCCCGCCTGTGTTTGAACCTGAAACTAGGCCCCGCAGGCGGCAAAAACAAGGACTTCCGGCCTTAACAATTAAGCCGGCGGAGGAGGAATTTGCTGCAATTACCTAGGCTTAGGTTCTTCGACTTACTTGTCGCCGCGCGAGCGTGGCGGGGCGAGCCCGAGATCGAGATCGCCGGGCTCCAGCGGGTCCTCATCGTCGCGCAGCGTGGAATCGTCGCTCGGCATCGGCACCGCAAAGCCCTGCGGCATGTTGCTTTCGAGCAGGCCGGCGCCCTTGAGCTCATCGAGCCCCGGCAGATCGGCCACTTCCTCAAGCCCAAAATGGGACAGGAATTGTTCCGTGGTGCCGTAGGTGATCGGCCGGCCCGGCGCCTTGCGGCGGCCGCGCGGGCGGATCCAGGTGGTGCGCAGCAGCACGTCGAGCGTGCCGACGGCGGTGGCCACGCCGCGGATTTCCTCGATCTCGGCGCGCGTTACCGGCTGGTGATAGGCGATGATCGCCAGCGTCTCGATTGCCGCACGCGAGAGCTTGCGCATCTCCACCGTCTGCTTGGTCAGCAGCCAGGACAAATCCTCCGCGGTGCGGAAGGTCCATTTCTTGCCGATACGCACCAGATTGACGCCGCGGGTGGCGTATTCGGCCTTCAGCCGCGCCAGCGCGTCGCGCAAGTCCACGCCGTCCGGAAGACGGCGCTTCAGCGCCGCCTCGTCGAGCGGCGCACCTGCGGCAAATAGCAGCGCCTCGAGCAGGCGCAATTCCTCGGCGCGCGCTTGCGGCGGCGGCGTCGGTTCCTCGTTGTGGACGATCACGAGCTTTTTGGCCGCGCTGGGCATTGTTGCCGTCTCCTTAGGAGTTTTCTTGCGAGTCATACGCTGCAACACCACCGTTCACGCCGACGCGCTTGCGCATGTAGAGCGGCGCAAATGCTTCCTTCTGATGAATTTCCGCCACGCCCTCGCGCACCAGTTCGAGCGCGGTGGCAAACGAGGAGGCATACACTGTGGCCGCGAGCGAGGGTTCCACCACATAGGCGATGAGGAATTCGTCGATGCGCGACCAATCCGAGGATTGGCCGATCAGCCGTTCGAGCGCGTCGCGGGCTTCGGCCAACGACCACACCGTGCGCTTCTTGAAACGCACGCGCGACAAGACCGATTGGCTGCGCTGCTGCGCATAGGCGGAGAGAAGATCGTAGAGCGTCGCGGAAAATTCCGATTGCTTGATCTCGGCGATCGATTCCGGCAGCCCGCGCGCGAATATGTCGCGGTTGAGCTGCGGCCGCCCCATCAGTCTGCCGGCGACATCGCGGAAGGCTTCCAGCCGCCGCAAGCGGTAGGCCAAGGCCAGCGCCATGTCCTCGGCGCTCGGGCCCCCTTCCGGCGCAGGTTCCGGCAACAGCAGGCGCGATTTGAGATAGGCGAGCCAGGCGGCCATGACGAGGTAATCGGCGGCGAGTTCGAGCCGCAACTGCCGCGCCGCCTCGATGAAGGTCAGATACTGGTCGGCCAGCGCCAAGATCGAAATCTTCGCCAGATCGACCTTCTGCTGGCGGGCGAGCGCAAGCAGCAGATCGAGCGGGCCTTCGAAGCCCTCGACGTCCACCATCATCGCCGGTTCGCTGCTCGCGCGCTCGTCGCCGAAAGTCTCGCCAAGCGTCGTGTCGAAATCTTCGGCGCTCATGAAACCGTCTTTCGTTGCACAGCCGTTAGGTCACCGGCGAGCAGTCTGGTAAAACTTTTCCGCGCTTCCTCGACATCGAACTCTTGCGGCTTGCCGCGCGCGGCGAGCGCGACATCGGCGCGTTTCTGCGCCGCGCCCGAGAGCATCGGCGCAACGCCCGCGACCATCTCCATCTCCTTGAGGTCGCCATTACAGTGAAGCACCACATCGCATCCGGCGCCAAGCGCGGCGGACGTGCGCTGGCGAAGCGCCCCCGTAAGCGCGTTCATGGAAATGTCATCGCTCATCAACAATCCCGTAAAGCCGATAAAACCGCGAATCACCTCGCGCACCATTGTGGCCGAAGTCGTGGCTGGCGCGGAGGGATCAATGGTGGAAAAAACGACATGGGCGGTCATGCCGAGCGGCAGGCCGGCCAGTGGTCGAAAGGCGGCAAAATCGGTCTTTTCCAGCGTGGCGCGGTCGGTATCGACCACGGGGAGCCGATGGTGGCTGTCGGTGGTGGCCCGACCGTGCCCTGGCAGGTGTTTGAGCACCGGCAGAACCCCGCCAGTCTGCAAGCCACGCGCAACGGCGCCAGCAATCGCCGCCACCTTGCCCGGTTCGCTGCCGTAGGCGCGGTCGCCGATCACCGGGTCGCCGCCGGGAACCGGGACATCGGCGATCGGCAGGCAATCCACGTCGATGCCGCGGGCGCCAAGGTCGTCGGCGATCAGGCGGGCGCCGAGTTGCGCCGCTTCCAGGCCCAGAACCCGGTCGCGGTCATAGAGCTCACCGTAGCGGGTGCCAGGCGGATAGGCCGCCCAATGCGGCGGGCCGAGGCGCTGCACCCGGCCACCTTCCTGATCTACCAACACGGGAGCTTTCCAACCGACGCAGTCTCGAAATTCTATAACAAGGTCATTAACTTGGTCTGGTGTGCTCACATTTCGCTTGAAGATGATAAGGCCCCAGGGTGCGGCTTCGCGCAGAAAGGCGTGTTCGTTGGGATTGATTGCCAGGCCCGCCAATCCGGCAATGAAAGCGCGTGCCGCCATCGGCGCGGATTAGCCCGCGCCAGCAGCGAGGGTCAAGGTTCCAAGCGTTAAATCTTCTGGACGATGCACTGGCCGCCGGCGGACTTGAGGCTGCTGCACATCGTGCCCGCCTCGGCGCTGCTGGCGAAAGGGCCGACCATGGCACGGAAATAGATGCCCTTGGCGCCGAGATCGACGCGATGGATCATCGGCGTGCGGCCGCCCAGCTGGCTTGGATATTTCGCCTGCATGCTCTTGAACGAGGCTTCCGCTTCAGCCTCGCTGCGCTGCGACGACACTTGCACCGCGTAGCCGCCGCCGCTCGCGGTTTGCGGAGCGATCCGCGTCGGCGCAGCAGGGGCCGCCGTCCGCGCCGGCGCAGCTGCCGGCACCGGCGAAGAGTCGCCGGGGTTGAGCGACAGCGGAGCATTGTTGGAGGCCGTGCGATGGACCGGCGCCGCGGCAGGCGCAGTGCGCGACACAGTCGGGCGCGGCTCGGGAACCGCAGGAGCGGCGGCAGGTTCGGATTTTGCGATAGCCGGCGGCGGCACGCTGGCGACGCGCGGCGCAGCCGGCTTCCCCGGTGTCGGCGGGGCAACCGGCGTCTCAGCCCGCGCGGGCGACGGCGCTGCGGGCGTCGTCGCATCGGCCATGCCGACCTGATCCGGATGAATGACGATGGTACGGATTTTCTTCGGCTCGGCTGCCACGATGCCGCTGCCGTTCGCCGGCATCAGCGGCGCCGAAGGCTGCATGTTCTGGCCCGGCGTCATGGCCATGCCGGGCGGCTGATCCTTCATCTCGACCAGCTGCTCTTCGCGCGACACGAGTTTTTCGTTGCGGCTGTTGTCGGCGACGCGGTCGGTGATCAGCTTGTTCGACTGCGCATCCTTGCTGGCGGTGGACGGGACAATCTTACTCGGCGTGGTATCGGCCTTGATCACCGGCGGCGGCAGGTGCGAGCCGGATGAACCGAACAAGGCGCGATAGCCGATGGCGCCGGTAGTGCCAACTACGGCCAGCGCGAACACCGCGGCGATGGCAATGATCCCCATGCGCCGGCGCGGCGGCGGGGCATCGTCGTAAATGTCATCGTCCGCGGCCTCATGTTGTTCGTCCGGATAGTGGGTATCGCTGGCATAACCGCCGCTCGGGGCGGCCGCACCGGCATAAGCCGCATCGACCTCGGTGTGATAGAGACCGGCGCCGCTGGCGAAAGGCGCCGTGCCGTAACGCTGCGGTTCGTAATTTGGCGCGCCATCGGGTTGCGCCTGCGGCATTTCTGGTTGCGTGGCGGGCGCCGGCGCAGCCGGCGCCGAGCCGTAAGCGGGATTGGCGGGAGGTGCCGCCCAATCGGCCGGCGAGTCAGCCGGACGCGGCGGCGCTGCGCGGCGGGCGGTGTCGCGGCCGAATTCGGCAAAGGGATCGCTTTGCCCGATCAGCCGCGCGAGTTCGGCAAGCGGATCATTGCCAGCGGCAGGGGTAGCCTGCGGCGTGGGCCGGACGTCATTCGGTCGGTACGGTCGCTGATTATTGTCGTCAGCCATTCGGTCCCCGGTTCGTCCGCTCGCCCGCTCGCCCGCTCGCCCGCTTTCAACCTGGGCGGCACCGCCAAGGCCGGCCGAAAAAATTAGCGCATTTCCTCCGGCGCTTCGACCCCAAGCAATGCGAGCCCGCTGGCCAGCACGGTGGCAACCCCCTGCACCAAAGCGAGCCGTGCCGTTGTCAGGTCTGGATCATTCTGGATAATGAAGCGTAAATGAGGCAAGTCCTTTCCCCGCGTCCACAGCGCGTGAAATTCGCTTGCGAGGTCATAGAGATAGAAGGCGACCCGATGCGGCTCATGGGCCGCAGCGGCCGCCTCGATGAGCCGCGGGTAAAGCCCCAGGCGCCGCATCAGCGCAAGTTCCCCCGCCTCGTCGAGTCGCTCGATCGCCGCCTTAGCAAACGCCTTTGCCCGTCCGACAGCGTCGAGCGACAGATCTGGTATTTCGGTGCGGGCGTTGCGGAATACGGACGCGGCGCGCGCGTGGCCGTATTGAACGTAGAATACCGGGTTGTCGCGCGTCTTCTCGATCACCTTGGCGAGGTCGAAATCCAACACCGCATCGTTCTTGCGGTAGAGCATCATGAAGCGCACGGCATCCCGACCGACCTCATCGACCACCTCGCGCAGGGTGACGAATTCCCCGGCGCGCTTCGACATTTTCACCGGCTCGCCCGCGCGCAGCAGCCGCACGAGCTGGACGATCTTCACGTCGAGTTCGGCCTTGCCGCCGCTTACCGCCTTGACCGCGGCCCGCATGCGCTTGATGTAACCGCCGTGATCGGCGCCCCAGACGTCGATCAGGTTGCGGAAGCCGCGGTCGAATTTCGATTTGTGGTAGGCGATGTCGGAGGCGAAATAGGTGTAGCTGCCGTCCAACTTCTTCAGCGGCCGGTCCACGTCGTCGCCGAAATCGGTCGAGCGGAACAAAGTCTGCTCGCGGTCTTCCCAGTCCTCGAGCTTGCCGCCTTTCGGCGGCGGCAGCCGGCCCTCATAGACCTCGCCGCTCTTGCGCAGCGCCTCGATGGTCGCCGCGACCTGATCCTTGCCGCCTTCGATCAGCGAGCGCTCGGAAAAATAGACGTCGAAGCGTACATTGAGCGCGCCGAGATCGTCGCGGATCATATCCAGCATCGTGGAAATGGCTTCGGCCCGCGCGATCGGCAACCATTCGGCGTCCTTCATCGTCGAGAGCCTGGCGCCATGCTCGGCGGCCAGATCGCCGCCCACGTGCCGGAGATAATCGCCCGGATAAAGACCGTCGGGTATGGTGACGCTTTCGCCCAACGCCTCGCGGTAGCGCAGATAGGCCGAGCGCGCGAGTACGTCGACCTGCGCGCCGGCGTCGTTAATGTAATATTCGCGCGTCACGTCGTAGCCGGCGAAGGCGAGCAGATTGGCGAGCGCGTCGCCGAACACCGCGCCGCGCCCGTGGCCGACATGCAGCGGGCCGGTGGGATTGACCGAGACGTATTCGACGTTGACCTTTTCGCTTTGCCCGATGTCGCTGCGCCCGTAATCGCTGCCGGCGGCGAGCACGCGGCGCAGCTCTTGCCGCCAAACGTCCGGTTTGAGCGTCAGATTTATAAAGCCTGCTCCCGCAACTTCGGCCTTAGTCACGGCCGCGTCAGTGGCCAGCGTTGCGGCGATTGCGGAAGCCAGTTTTTTTGGATTCTTTCCGAGCTCCTTGGCAATAACCATCGCAGCATTGGTCGCCATGTCGCCGTGGGTCGGATCGCGCGGCGGCTCGACAACGATGCGCGATAAATCGGCGTCCGGCCCGACCAGCGGCGCGGTCGCCGCGCGCACGCGGTCGAGCATGTCGGCAAAGAGATGCGGTGGCTGCAGGGAGGTCATGAAGCGCTGCCGGTAGATGATTTTATTAGCGCTGTCAAAGCTGTAGCGGCGCGGCGCCGATTACCTGATGGTCGCGCCGCTATCAACCGAAATGACCTGCCCGGTGGTGATCGCCGCTTCGTCGGAGGCGAGATAAACCGCCATGTCGGCCAGATGGATCGGATAGCCGAGACCCATGAGGTGCGTGGCCGCGAGCTTCTCGATATCCTTGGCGCTTTCCATCAGTTTCTTCACCCGCTCGGTGAGCACGACGCCTGGCGCAATCGCGTTCACCCTGATCTTTTGCGGCGCATATTCGACCGCCATCGAGCGCGTCAGCGCGGCTATCGCGCCCTTGGCGGCGGTGTAGCAGTCGCGGCCGGGCAGCGCGCGCAGCGCCACGATCGACGACATGTTGATGATCGAGCCGCCGCCCGATGTGGCGATGTGCGGGATGGCGAGCTTGGAGCAAAGAAAGGTTCCGTACAGATCGAGCTTCATCACCCGCCAGAATTCCTCCTCCGGCGCCTCGGTGACCGGTCCGTCCTGCGGCGTCGAGCCGCCGGCGTTGTTGTGGAGGATGTGCAGCGCGCCAAAGCGGCGGACGGTTTCGGCGAGCGCGGCCTCGACGTCGCTGCGTTCGCGGATGTCGCAATGGACGAAGGCGCAGTCGCCGCCGGAATTTTTACCGCGCGCGCGGGCGGCGTCCGCCGCTACCGGCCCAGTCTCTTTGTTGATCTCGGCGATGACGACGCGAGCGCCCTCCTCGGCAAAGCGTTCGGCCGCGGCGCGGCCGATGCCGGTGCCCCCGCCGGTGATAAAGGCAATTTTCCCAGCCAGTCGTGCCATGAGGTCACTCCTTCCGTTCAAGACTTCATAACCTGCGCATCGCGCGCGTGCATGGCGGCGCGAAAGGCAAATACCATCGCCGGCCCCAAAGTCGTGCCGGGGCCCGGATAGCTGCCTGCCATGACGGAGGCCTGATCGTTGCCGCAGGCATAAAGCCCGGGGATCGGCTTGCCGTCGGCGGCGAGCACGCGCGCGTCGGCGTCCGTTGCCAAGCCGGTACTCACGGCGATGTCGGCCGGCCAAACAGCGAGCGCGTAATACGGCGGCACGACGATGGGGCCGATGCACGGGTTGGGCTTGTGGCCGGCATCACCGTTGAAGCGGTTGAGCTCGGTCTCGCCCTTGGCGAAATCGACATCGACGCCGGTTTCGGCAAAGCCGTTGTAGCGCGCCACGGTCTTGCGCAGCTGTACCGGATCAGCGCCAATCTTCTGCGCCAGCTCGACCAGCGTCGGCGCGTTGACAAGATAGCCGCTGTCGATGAATCTCTCGACATGGCGGTGGCCCGGATAGACGACGCCGAGCCCGTAGGCCTTGAGAAAGGCGGCGTCGCAGATCAGCCATGCCGGGATCGACGGCGCGATCTTGTTCGCTTCGAACATCGCCAGCACGAAATCATGGTAGGACGCAGCTTCATTGACAAAACGGCGACCTGCCGAATTCACCGCGATCAGGCCCGGCTTGGCGCGGTCGTATACGAGATGCGGAAATAGCCCCGCGCTGCCGTCCGGCCGCGTGGTGATCGACACCGGCGACCACAGACCGCTGGACTCGCCTTCCGTCGCGACGCGGGCGCCAAGAATCTGCCCGATGTAGACGCCATCGCCGCGATTGCCCGCGAAGCTCATCGAATGCACCGGCACCGGCTGCGGCATGAAGGCCTTGCGGAACTGGGTATTGTGCGCGTAGCCGCCGGTTGCCAGCACCACGCCCTTGCGCGTCTTCACCAGCATCTCCTTACCGCCGATATTGATGCGCGCGCCGGTAACGCCGTCGCGGTCGCCGGTGACATTGACGATCGAGGTATTGAACAGGATCGACACCTTGCGCTTGCGCAGGCTCAGGAACAGCCGGCCGATCAGCGCGTTGCCCAGCATGATGCGCGTGCCGCGCCGGTATCGCAGGCGGTCCATGAGGTAGCGCGTGAACAGTTTTGCCGAATAGATGAAATTGCCGATCGAGCGGAAACGGCCGAGCAGCCGCGGAATGTCCGCCTTGCCGACCATCATGCCGCCAAGCACAAGAAATTCGGGGATCGGCGCGCGGACGCGGGCAAAGTCCGCGCCGAGCAGCCGCCCGTCGAATGGTTGCGCGACGATAGCGCGGCCGGCAATCGCCGCCCCCGGCATGTTGCTGCGATAGTCGGGGTGCATTCCGCAGGCGAGAAATTGTACGTCGCTACGCGCGGCCAGATAGTCGATCGCCGTCGGCCCGGTTTGCAGAAAAGCCTCGCGCAAGTCGCGCTTTGTACCCTCGCCGACCAGCGCCGTGAGATAGGTGTCGGCGGCGTCGGCGCTGTCGGTAAAACCGGCAGCCTTGCTTTGCGTGTTGCCGGGGATCCACAGCGTGCCGGCGGAGGTTGCGCCGGTGCCGCCGACTTGATCGGATTTCTCGCACAGGAGAACGTCGAGGTCTTCGAGCGAAGCAACCAGCGCCGCCGTCATCCCGGCCGGCCCCGCGCCGGCGATCAGCAGATCGACTTCCCAATCGGCGGCCGGGTCGCTCATCGCAACTCCGGCGTCTGCGCAAAATAGCGTGTATGTTCGACCAGCGCATAGCGGTCGGTCATGCCGGCGATGTAGTCGCCGATGCGGCGCGCCAGCGCGCCTTCGTCTCGCGGGTCGATGGCGTCCGCCCATTCGGCCGGCAGATCGGTCGGCTTACCCGCGTAGTGGGCATAGAGATCGCGCAGTACGCCCTCGGCGTCCGCCATGACGCGCATCACGCGGTCGTGCCGGTACATGCGCGGATAGAGAAAGCCCTTAATGTCGGCGTCGGCCTGTTGCATCGCCGGCGAAAAGCCCACCAGCGGCTGCGCCGCATGGCGCACGTCGGTGGCCGAGCGTGGCTTGAGCGCCGCGGCGCGGCGCGTGGTTTCGCCGATCACGTCCTCGATCATGCGAGTGATGAGATAGCGGACGATCTCATGCGCGCGGCGAGCAACATCGAGCCCCGGATGCGCTGCCTCGACAGCGCCGATGATGTCGCCGATGACGTCGACCGCGCCGATGCCGAAAAGCGAAAACAGATCGGCGCGCAGGCCATCGTCGATGTCGTGCGCGTCATAGGCGATGTCGTCGGAAATCGCCGCGACCTGCGCCTCGGCGCTGGCGAAGCTCCACAGCTCGAGGTCCTGAATTTTGTCGTAATCGAGGATCGCTTGTGGCACGCCGTGTTTCGCATAGCGGCCGATCGGCTTGCCTTCGCGATCGGTGAGCGGGCCGTTGTGCTTGACCAGTCCTTCAAGCGTTTCCCAGGTCAGATTGAGGCCGTCGAAGTCCGGGTAGCGCCGCTCAAGATTGGTGACGATGCGCAGCGCCTGCGCGTTATGGTCGAAGCCGCAATAGGCTTTGAGGCAATCGTCGAGTGCGCGTTCGCCGGCATGGCCGAATGGCGGATGGCCGAGGTCGTGCGCCAGCGCCAGCGCCTCGGCTAGATCCTCGTCGAGCCCGAGCGCGCGGGCAAGCGAGCGGGCGATCTGCGCGACTTCGAGCGTATGGGTGAGCCGCGTGCGGAAATGATCGCCCTCGTGATAGACGAACACCTGCGTCTTGTGCGCCAGCCGGCGGAAGGCGGTCGAATGGATGATCCGGTCGCAATCGCGGCGAAAATCGTTGCGGGTCGCGCTCGGCGCTTCGGCGTAGCGCCGCCCCCGGCTCTGCCCCGGATCGGCGGCGTAAGCGGCTCTTGCGCTACCGGTTTTGATCGCCAATTGGGCCCCTCTTGTCGGTCTTCTTGCGCGCATTGACCTCGCTGCCCGGCGCACTTAACTATCTGCCAAAGGATCAGCGATGGACGCAAGCGTCACAGTCAGCGAACGGGCGGCCCTGCGGATCGGCGAGATCCTCAAGAGCGAGCCGGAAGGCACCATGCTGCGCGTTTCCGTCGAAGGCGGCGGCTGTTCCGGCTTCCAATACAAGTTTGACATGGAACGTTCGCGCGCCGACGACGACCTGGTGATCGCCCGCGACGGCGCCATCGTGCTGATCGACTCGGTGTCGATCAATTACATGGCCGGGTCCGAGATCGATTTCGTTGAGGACCTGATCGGCGCCTCGTTCAAGGTGAAGAACCCGAAGGCGACAGCGTCCTGCGGCTGCGGAACGAGCTTCGCGCTGTAACTTTTTCGTCGGTTATTCCGCCGCCACCGCCGGCGGCGCGGCTGCCGGCACTTCCTGCAGCGTCGGGTCGATGCGGCGCTTGATCAGCCGGTCGACGCGATCGAGATAGAGATAGATCACCGGTGTGATGTAGAGCGTCAGCAATTGCGACACCATCAGACCACCGACCACGGCAACGCCGAGCGGCTGGCGCAGTTCGGCGCCGGCGCCGGTGCCGAGTGCAATCGGCAGCGTGCCGAAGATCGCCGCGAAAGTCGTCATCATGATCGGGCGAAAGCGCAGCGTGGCCGCTTCGCGGATCGCGGCTTCCGCCGAGAGGCCGACGCGGCGGCGCTCGATGGCGAAGTCGATCATCATGATGGCGTTCTTCTTGACGATGCCGACCAGCATGACGATGCCGATCATGGCAATCACCGACAGGTCCATCTTGAACAGCATCAGCGTGAGGATCGCGCCGATACCGGCCGACGGCAGGCCGGAGATGATGGTGATCGGGTGGATGAAGCTCTCATACAAAATGCCGAGCACGACATAAGCGGCAAAGATCGCCGCCAGAATCAGAATACCTTGCCCGCGCAGTGAATCCTGGAACACCTGCGCAGTGCCCTGGAAGCCGGTGGTGATCGAGGCCGGCAGCCGCTCGTCGCGTTCGAGATTGGTGATGGCGTCGGTCGCCTGCCCGAGCGAAAAGCCGGGCGCCACGTTGAACGAGATCGTCACCGCCGGCTGCTGACCCTGGTGATTGACCTGCAGCGGTCCGACCGAAGGTGCGAAATGCGTGACCGCCGAGAGCGGCACCACGGTGCCGTTGGTGGTCTTGAGATAGATGTTGTTCAGGTCGCTCGGCTGGCTGTGGTATTCCGGCAAGGTCTCCAGGATGACCTCGTAATCGTTCGCCGGCGTGTAGATGGTGGCGACCTGACGCGTGCCGAAGGCGTCGTAGAGTTCCTGGCGAACCTGATCGACGCTGACGCCATAGACAGCGGCCTTCTCACGATCCACATCGATACCGACCTGCGGGTTCTTGATGTAGAGATCGGTGGTGACGTCGCGCAGCTCCGGAAGCTTGGCCATGCGGTCGCGCAATTCAGGCGCCAGCTTGTAGAGCATGTCGGTATCGTTCGATTGCAGCGTGTACTGATATTCGCTTTTCGACAGCTTGCCGCCGAGACTGATATTCTGAATCGGCTGGAAGAAGGTTTCCATGCCGGTCACGGCACTGGCCTCGCGCCGCAGCCGCGCCAGGATCGCGCGAAGATTGCCGCGCTCGTTCTGCGGCTTGAGCGCGACCAGCATGCGTCCGCTGTTGGGCAGCGGGTTCGGCCCGCCGGCGCCAACGGTCGAGTTCACATAGTCCACCGCCGGATCGGCGCGAACGATATCGGCCACCTTGCGCTGGCGCTCGACCATCGCCGGGAAAGCCAATATCGGTGTTACCCTCGGTGATGCCGAGGACGAAACCAGTATCTTCGGTGGGGAAAAATCCCTTGGGTACGATGATGTAGAGCCAGATCGAGCCGGCAATCGTGCACAACGTGACCACGAGCATGATCGACTTTGCCCGCAGCACCCGATCGAGCGTCTTTTCATAGCCCTTGAGTGCGAGTTCGAAACCGCGCTCGAACAGGCGCAGTACGATATTTTGCTTTTCACCGTCGTGGTGGCTTTTAAGCACGCGTGCGCACAACATCGGCGTCAGCGTCAGCGAAACGAAGCCCGACAGGATAATCGCCATCGACACCGACACGGCAAATTCGCGGAACACGCGGCCGACCATGCCGCCCATCAGCAGCACCGGGATGAACACCGCGATCAGCGAAAAGGTAATCGATACAATTGTGAAGCCGATTTCGCGCGAGCCTTTCAGCGCCGCCTCGAACGGCCTCATGCCGCCCTCGATGTGGCGCACGATATTTTCCAGCATGACGATGGCGTCGTCGACCACGAAGCCGACCGACAGCGTCAAGGCGAGCAACGTCATATTGTTGATGGAAAAGCCGAAGGCATACATCGCCGCGCAGGTGCCGATCAGCGAAATGGGCACGGCGAGCGCCGGAATGATGGTCGCTGAAACCTTCCGCAGGAACAGGAAGATCACCATGATGACGAGGCAGATGGCGATCGCCAGCGTTTCCTGCACGTTGGCGACGGCGGCGCGGATGGAGAGCGACCGGTCGAACAGCGGCGCCATCTGTATCGAAGGCGGCACCTGCGCGCGCAACTGCGGCAACTTTTCGCGGACCATATCCACAACCGCGACCGTGTTGGCGTCCGGTTGACGCTGGATTGCCAGGACGATGGCGCGCGCGTCGTTGAACCAGGTGGCGATCTGGTCGTTCTCGACGCTGTCGATGACGCGCGCGATTTGGTTGAGCTTGATCGGCGCACCATTGCGATAGGCCACGACCACGTCGCGATAGTCGCTCGCGTGCGGGAATCGCGCCGGTTGCGAGCAGCGTGACGTTGCGGTCCTTGCCGGTCAGCGTTCCGACGGGTGTCGAGGAATTGGCTTTGGCGACGACCGTGCGCACATCGTCAAGCGAAATATTGCGCGCTGCCGCTTCGACCGGGTTGACCTGAACGCGGACGGCGAATTTCTGCGCGCCGTAGACCAGCACCTGGGCGATGCCCGGCAATTGCGATATCTGCGGCGCCAGCACGGTCTCGGCGTAATCGTCGATCTGCGACAACGGCAGCGTGTCGGAGCGCATGCTCAGATAGAGGACCGGGAAGTCGCCCGGATTGACCTTGCGGAAAAACGGCGGCGTCGTCATTTCCACCGGCAACCGCCGCGCAGCCGTCGCCAGTGCGGTCTGCACGTCGAGCGCTGCGCCGTCGATGTTCCGGTTGAGGTCGAATTGGATGGTGATCTGCGTCTGCCCGAGCGACGATGAGGAATTCATCGTCGAAATGCCGGAGATGGTCGAAAGCTGCCGCTCGATCGGCGAAGCAACCGAAGACGCCATGGTTTCGGGGCTGGCGCCAGGCAATTGTGCGGTAATCTGGATGGTCGGGAAATCGACGGCCGGCAATGCGGCAACCGGAAGCAGCCGGTAAGCGAAAGCGCCGAATACGATCAACGACGCCGTCATCAGCGTCGTCAGCACCGGGCGGCGAATACAGGTTTCCGAAATATTCACGGGTCAGCTCCGGCTGGCTTTCGGGGCGCGGACGTTGACCCGCGTGCCGTTCGACAGCAGCAATTGCCCGTCGGTGACGACGATCTCGCCGCCCGACAGGCCGGAGGTCACGACCGTAAAGTTGTCGATTGCCGCGTCGGCCTTGACCGACTGCACCTTGGCGACGCCGTCCTTGACGACGAACACAAAATTGCCGGTCTGGCTCACCTGGATCGCGGCGGTGGGAACGACCACGGCCTCCTCTTCGCGCAGGGTCAGTTCGGTCGTGACCAGAGTGCCCGGCCACAGGATCTCGTTCTTGTTCGGCATGGTGGCGCGGAGCATCGCCATGCCGGTCGCCGGATCGACCGTGTTCTCGATCATGGTGACCTGGCCGCTGGTACGCTTGTTCGAGCCCGGCACGATGGCGTCGACGGTGGCGGTCTCGTTGGCGAGCGCCTCACGAATGTCGGCCAGGCGCTTTTGCGGAACGGTGAACGACACATAGACCGGCGCCATCTGGTTGATAGTCGCCATCGGCGTGGTATCGGCCTGGCGCACGAAATTCCCCACCTTCACCGCCGCGGCGCTGATACGCCCGGTGATCGGCGCGGCAATTGTGCAATAGCTGAGCTGGACCTTTAGATTGTCTAACAGGCCTGTGTCCGACTTGATCGCAGCGCGGAAGATGTCAGCCTGGGTCTGGGCATTGTCGAGGTTGGTCTGCGGCGTCGCGCTCTTGGCAACCAGATCGGTGTAGCGGCGAACATCGCGCATGGCGCCATCGAGCTGCGCCTGATCGCGGGCAATGGCGCCTTTGGTCTGCGCGATCTGCGCCTCGATGGCTCGGCCATCGAGCGTGAACAGCAAGTCGCCCTTCTTGACCTCCTGGCCGTCGCGGAAATGCACGCCGACGATGCTGGTATCGACGCGCGCTTTGATGGCGACGCTGGCGATCGGCGTGACCGTGCCGAGGGCGTCGACGCGCACCGGAACTTTCTTGCGCTCGGCTTTGGCGACGTCGACCCCGACAACCCGGTTGGCCTGGTTCTGCGCGCGCACCGCGGCGCCGTCGCTGGGCCCCGACATGCGGATAAACACAACGATGCCGATCAGGGCGAGCGCCGCCACCCCAAATAGCCATTTTCGTTTGTTCATGAGCAATTTTTTCTCGGCCTAGGCCTTTACCGGCCCTGTCCGGGCGCTCCCTATTCCGCAGCCTGACTTGGCCGTCTCGCCCCACAAAAGGCCGCGCATAGGGCCTTGTACCATATAAACGCCGATGGGTGCATATCCCTGCGCCCACTGGTAAACACGTAAAAACCCCGAAAATTCGGGGCTAACGGCTGGAAGCCTCCTCCATGCGCATCGCCACCTGGAACGTCAATTCAATCCGCCAGCGCATGGACAACATGCAGGCCTGGCTCGCCGAACGCTCCCCCGACATCGTCTGCCTGCAGGAGATCAAATGTGTGGAGGAGGCCTTCCCGCGCGAGGCCTTAGAGGGGCTTGGCTACAACATAGAGGTGCATGGGCAAAAGACTTTCAACGGCGTGGCCCTGCTCTCCAAATGGCCGTTCGATGAGGTGGCACCAGGGCTGATCGGCGACGATGGCGACCTGCAGGCGCGCTTTCTAGAGGCCCTAGTTTCCACCAAGACCGGCGTGCTGCGCGTCGTCAGTCTCTATTTGCCCAACGGCAATCCACCTGACGATGCGGCAAAATATAGCTATAAACTCAAATGGATGGACCGGCTTATTGATTTTTCACGTAAACGGCTGAAGTTGGAGGAGCCGCTGGTTCTGGCCGGCGACTACAACGTCATCCCCACTCCGGAGGACGCCCGCAATCCTGCGGCGTGGACCAGCGATGCGTTGTTCCTGCCGCAGACTCGGGAGAAGTTCCGCGCCTTGACCAATCTTGGCCTCACCGACGCGGTGCGGGCGGCGAGCGACGCCGAAGGCCTCTACACGTTCTGGGACTATCAGGCCGGCGCCTGGGCCAAGGACAACGGCATCCGCATCGACCACATGCTGCTGTCGCCGCAAGCCGCCGACCGGCTTGTCAACGCCGGTATCGACCGGCATGTGCGCTCATGGGACAAGCCGTCCGACCACGTGCCGGCGTGGATCGATCTGGATATCGAGGGGCGCTGACGCGGTCAGCTACTCGCGCCGCGTCTCCAGCCAGTGGCGCAGATAGACGCCGGCGAGCGCGCGCTCGTCCTCGGTCGCCTGACCCATGGCGCTTTCATAAAGATTGTTGATCCAGCCCTGCTGATCGGGCGAGGCGCTGTCCTTGGCGAGCGCCAGCCACATCAGGCCGCGCGCGGCCTGCCGCGGCACGTGATCGCCGGCAAACAGCATGGCGCCCAACATGGCCTGCGCCTGGCACTGGCCCTTCTGCGCCGACAGGCCGAACCAGCGCGCTGCCTGACGCGGATCGCGCGGGGCGCCGTTGCCGTCGAGATAAAGCCGCGCCAGATAGTACTGCGCATCCGGATCGCGGAAATACGACGCCGCGTAGGAGAACATCTCGCGGGCGCGATCCGGATCCGGCTTGATCTCCGTCTTCGGGATGCCGCTGAGATAATAGTTGCCGAGCGCAACGAAGGCGTTGGCGACAAAGCGCGCCTGCGGCGTATCCGGATTGTCGTCGGCGTGGCTGTCGGCGATGCTGCGGAAATAATTGAACGCCTTGAGGTCGTCCTGCGTCACGCCGTCGCCTTCGGCGTACATGCGGGCAAGCTTCCACTGCGCGAGCGCATGGCCCTTCTCAGCGGCGTATTCGAGGGAATGAATTGCCTTCGTCTTGTCGCCGTTCTTGAGCCAGCGCGTGCCGGAGCGGAAGGCCTCGCCCGGCGTCAACGGCGCCGGCGCAATCGGCGCGGCCACCTGCGTGCCGATTGCGCTGTCGGACTTGCTGCCGTCGAACGCCAGCGCAGGCGCCGCGGCCAGAAGGCCGGCACCGATCACGGCGATGCGCAGAGTCTCAACTGTCCGCATAACAGAACTTCTCGGCCACACCGCCCGGATGGGTCACGGCGCCGTTGACCGCCGGTCCCACTTGCTGGGTGTATTTCCACAAATAGCCGGAGCCGTATTCGTTCTCGCGCGCCTTCCAGGCACTCTTGCGCTTGGCGAGCTCGGCGTCGGTGAGCTTCACGCTCAGTGTGCCCTTCTCGGCGTCGAGCTCGATGATATCGCCATCCTGCAAGAGGCCTATCGGGCCGCCCACCGCCGCTTCCGGACCGACATGGCCGACGCAGAAGCCGCGCGTGGCGCCGGAGAAGCGCCCGTCGGTGATGAGCGCGACCTTGTTGCCCATGCCCTGGCCATAAAGCGCGGCCGTGGTGGATAGCATTTCGCGCATGCCGGGGCCGCCCTTCGGTCCTTCGTAGCGGATAACGAGCACGTCGCCTTCCTTGTATTTCTTGTTCTTCACGGCATCGAAGCAGGCCTCTTCCGTGTCGAAGCAGCGCGCCGGGCCGGTGAATTTCAAGCCGTTCATGCCGGCGACCTTCACGATTGCGCCGTCGGGGGCAAGATTGCCCTTCAGGCCGATAACGCCGCCGGTCGGCGACAACGGCTTGTCGGCCGGGCGCACGACGTCCTGATCCCAGTTCCATTTCACCGACTTGAGGTTCTCGGCGATGGTGCGGCCGGTGACGGTCAGGCAGTCGCCGTGCAGGAAGCCGTGATCGAGCAGCGTCTTCATCAAGTTCGGCACGCCGCCAGCTTCGAACATATCCTTGGCGACATAACGGCCGCTTGGTTTCAAATCCGCGATATACGGTGTCCTTTTCATGACTTCGGCGACGTCGAACAGATTGAACTCGATGCCGCATTCATGCGCGATCGCCGGCAGATGCAGCGCGGCATTGGTGGAACCTCCGGTGGCGGCGACCACGGCGGCGGAATTTTCCAGCGCCTTGCGGGTGACGATGTCACGCGGACGAATGTTCTTGACGATCAAATCCATGATCATCTCGCCCGCCAGCATGCAGAGCCTGTCGCGCAGCTCGTAGGGCGCCGGCGCGCCGGACGAATAAGGCAGCGCCAGGCCGATGGCCTCGGAAACGGTTGCCATGGTGTTGGCGGTGAACTGGGCGCCACAGGCGCCGGCCGAGGGACAAGCGTTCTCTTCCAGCGTCAGCAGATCCTCGTCGGACATCTGCCCAACCGAATGCCGGCCGACCGCCTCGTACACGTCCTGCACGGTGACATCCTTGCCCTTGAATTTTCCGGGCAGGATCGAACCGCCATAGATGTAGATCGACGGCACGTTGAGCCGGCACATCGCCATCATCATGCCGGGTTGCGACTTGTCGCAGCCGGCGACCCCGATCAGCGCGTCATAGGCATGGCCGCGCATCGTAAGTTCCACGCTGTCGGCGATCACCTCGCGCGAGGGCAGCGAGGCCTTCATGCCGGCATGGCCCATGGCGATGCCGTCGGTGACGGTGATCGTGCAGAATTCGCGCGGGGTGCCGCCGACCGCGGCGACGCCCTGCTTGACTGCCTGCGCCTGGCGCATCAGCGCGATGTTGCAGGGGGCGGCCTCGTTCCAGCAGGTGGCGACACCGACGAAGGGCGCATGAATCTGCTCGGCGGAGAGACCCATGGCGTAATAGAAGGCGCGGTGCGGCGCGCGGTCCGGCCCTTCGGTAGCGTGCCGGCTCGGCAGCTTGGCTTTAAGTTTGCTCTTGGCGTCGACCTTGGCGTCCATGGTGTCTTTTGGCCCCCCGACCGCGGTTTCGCCGCCGGATTGACCCGGCTGGCAATTTCCGGGCAGCGTCTTGCCCGGTAGAAATGCTTGAAGCCGTGCAAAGGCTTGACCTGCCCAGCTACGTCCCCGGTGTGGTCAAGGGGTATGGCCAAATCGCGGCGCGGCGGGGACGATAGTCCGTAGTGGTTTAGATTGTTCCAAACGTGTTGCCGATGCGCCACATGAAATGCCGCCGGCGGTTAATGGGCGTGGCTGTGCGCCCGTATTCCTTGGTCGGCCCCGGGTAAGCCGGCATCCCTTTTTCCGTCCTCCGAAAGGAATGGAGCGCCGGGACGGCGCCCTGGGACTGGCGAGGTCCCTTTTGGGCGGCCCTTGCGATCCGGGCCACCCGCGCGCCTTGCGCGGGCGCGCGCCCACTCGGCGTGAGCGGGCTGCGCCCCCCCTGGCGCTCCATCCGCGGTGCGCGTTGTCGGCCCATCGGTCCCGGTTTGCGTCGCAAAGCCCTCGAGACGGCAAAGCGCGGCGCACCAGGAAGCAATAGGATTATAATCCAGAACAACGAAAGTCAAGTCGAGTGGTAAAGATGCGGCACCCATGCCGCAGCCGCTCCGCCTCCGCCGCGCCTTCTTCGACCGCCCCGCGCTCAGCGTCGCGCCCGATCTGATCGGGGCGACGCTTCTGGTCAATGGCGCCGGCGGCATCATTGTCGAGGTCGAGGCCTATCACCACACCGATCCGGCCGCGCACAGCTACGGCGGTAAGACAGCGCGCAACGCGGTGATGTTTGGGCCGCCGGGCGTGGCTTACGTCTACCGCTCCTACGGCATCCACTGGTGCCTCAACTCCGTCTGCGAGGAAGCAGGCTCGGCCAGCGCGGTGCTCATTCGCGCGCTTGAGCCGACGCAGGGCTTGACGGCGATGCGTCGGCGCCGTGGCATGGGCGAGGAGCACGCGCTGTGCTCGGGGCCGGGGAAATTGTGCGAGGCGCTGGGCGTGACCGACAAGCACAACGGGCTTGCGCTCGACCGCGCGCCGTTCGAATTGCGCGCGCGCGCGACAAAGCCGGAGATTGTCACCGGCCCGCGCATCGGCATCAGCAAGGCCGTAGATCATCCGTGGCGATATGGAATGAAGGGGTCGAAATTTTTGAGCAAACCGTTCCGCTGACCCGTCATCCTGAGGTGCGAGCCAACGGGCCGCGCGAAGCGCGGCCGGCTGATAAACTCCGCGAGCCTCGAAGGGTGACGGCTTACACCGCATCCTCGAGCCGCTCGACGGCTTCTGCGAGCTTGGCCTTGCGCGCGACGGCCTCCTCGCGTTTTTCTTTTTCTTCCTCGACGATTTCTTCCGGCGCGTTGGCGACGAACTTCTCGTTGGCGAGCTTGGCATCGACCCGCTTGATGTCGGCGTCCGCCTTCTGCAATTCCTTGGCAAGGCGCGCGCGCTCGGCGGCGAGATCGATGACGCCCTTGAGCGGCAGCGCCGCCACTTCGCCACGCACCAGAAGCTGCACCGAGCCGGGCGGCGCGCTTGGCGCGGAGGAAATCTCGGAGACGCGCGCGAGGCGCTCGATGAACTCCGCCCAGCGCTCCGCCCTCGCCTGCGTCTCCATAGAAGCGCCGGCGAGCACCAGCGGGATCACCGCGTTCATGTTCATTTCCGCGCGCACGGAACGGATGGCGTTGACCAGATCGATCACCCAGCCGATTTCGGCTTCGGCTTTGTCATCGGCGAGGCCTTCGAGCGACGGCCACTGGTCGAGCGCCAGCAGTTGCGCGTGTATTCCCGTCACCGCCCATAGCTCTTCGGTGACGAAGGGCATGAACGGGTGCAGGATTTTCAAAATCTCGTCGCGCGCCCAGGCGACTGCGGCTTGGGTTTCTTTTTTGGCCGGCGTGTCGGGGCCGAGCAGCACCGGCTTCACCAGCTCAAGATACCAGTCGCAATAGATGTTCCAGACGAAGCGATAGGCCGCCGCCGCCGCTTCGTTGAACTTGTAGGCAACGATAGATTCGGTCACTTCCGCAGCGGCTTTCGCCGTCTCATGGGTGATCCAGCGGTTGAGCGTTTCCTTCACCTGCTTCGGATCGAAATTCGCAACCGTCGCGCAGCCGTTCATCTCGGCAAACCGCGCGGCGTTCCAGAGTTTCGTCGCGAAATTGCGGTAGCCTTCGACGCGCTGGGTGGAGAGCTTGATGTCGCGGCCCTGCGCCGCCATGGCGGCGAGCGTAAAGCGCAAGGCATCGGCGCCGTAGTTGTCGATCAGCGCCAACGGATCGATAACGTTGCCCTTCGACTTCGACATCTTGGCGCCGGTGGCGTCGCGCACCAGCGCGTGGATGTAGACATCATGAAAGGGAATCTCTTTCATGAAATGCAGCCCCATCATCATCATGCGCGCGACCCAGAAAAAGATGATATCGAAGCCGGTGACGAGCGTGGAGGTCGGATAAAAGCGATTCAGCTCCGGCGTCTCGTCCGGCCAGCCGAGCGTCGAAAACGGCCACAGCGCCGAAGAGAACCAGGTGTCGAGCACGTCCTCGTCGCGCTTTATTCCTATGCCTAAAATCTTGTTCGAGTCTTCGCGCGCAGCCGAGACTCCACCTATTGATGGAAGCGTTTCATAGACTTCTACACGCCGAAGGTTCGGAGCGTAGGGTTTGCCGTCGACAAATGGAGCTGTTCGATAGAACTTGAGTGCGTCCGCACAAGCTTGTTCGGCTGTCTCTGCAACAAAAATTTTAAAGCTCTTGCCATCCCAAGGCCCGTACCAAGCCGGAATTCGATGCCCCCACCAGAGCTGGCGGGAGATGCACCAGGGCTGGATATTTTCCATCCAGTCGAAATAAGTCTTTTGCCAATTCGCCGGAACGAATTTGGTCTTGCCGCCACGCACCGCGGCGATAGCCGGTTTCGCCATTTCCTTAGCGTTCACATACCATTGGTCGGTGAGATAAGGCTCGATAACTACATTCGAACGATCGCCGTGGGGTACCGCATAGGCGTGCGGTTTGATTTTTTCGACCAGACCCTTTTCCTCTAGCCGCGGCACGATCTGCTTGCGCGCGGCGAAACGGTCAACGCCTTCCAATTTTTTCGTCTCTTCGAAGTCAGCGGACGTTTGCCCCGGCCGATGAAAGGCGCTGTCGGTGAACGTAATTTTTCCTTCGATCGTCAGTACATTGACCTGCGCCAGCCCGTGCCGCTTGCCGACTTCGAAGTCGTTGAAGTCGTGCGCCGGCGTGATCTTCACCGCGCCCGAGCCCTTCTCCGGATCAGAATATTCGTCGGCGATGATCGGAATCCTTCGGCCGACCAGCGGCAGGATGACGTTCTTGCCGACCAGTTTTTTATAGCGCTTGTCGTCGGGATGCACGGCAACGGCGGTGTCCCCGAGCATCGTCTCCGGCCGCGTTGTAGCGACGACGATGTAAGTCGAGGGATCGTTCGCATCGAAGGTCTTGCCTTCGAGCGGATAGCGCAGATGCCAGAGGTGCCCCTTGGTCTCCACCTGCACCACTTCGAGATCGGAAATCGCGGTGAGCAGCTTGGGGTCCCAGTTGACCAGCCGTTTGTCCTTGTAGATCAGCTTTTCATTGTAAAGCTGGACGAAAACTTTAATAACCGCCTTGGACAGACCGGGGTCCATGGTGAAGCGCTCGCGCGACCAGTCGCAGGAGGCGCCGAGGCGCTTCAACTGATTGATGATGGTGCCGCCGGATTCTTCCTTCCACGCCCAGACGCGCTTGAGGAATTCGGCGCGTCCTATGTCGCGCCGGCTTCTCTCCTGGCGCTCCATCAACTGCCGCTCGACCACCATCTGCGTGGCGATGCCAGCATGGTCGGTGCCCGGCTGCCACAGCACGTCACGCCCACGCATGCGTTCGAAGCGGCAGAGAATGTCCTGCAGCGTGTTGTTGAGCGCATGGCCCATATGCAATGAGCCGGTGACGTTGGGCGGCGGGATGACGATACAATAAGGCTCCGCGCCGGCGCGTTCGGGCCGGCTGGCGCGAAAGGCGCCCGCCTGTTCCCAAGTCCGGTAGATGCGGCCCTCGACGTCTGAGGGCTGATAGGTCTTGTCGATCATTGACGGTTTCGCTGGTGAAGAATTGCGCGATACAAAGCCTCAGCCGACCTGCCGGAGTCAACTTTGCCATCCGAAAAACCCGAACCCGACCGCGCCCTGACGCGCGCCATCGCCCTGATGGCGTTTGCCGCCTTCGCCAGCGGCTTTTCGCTGCGTATCTCGGACCCGCTGCTGCCGCAGATCGCGCTCGATTTCGCCGCCAGCGTCGGCGCGGCTTCGGCCATCGTCGCGGCTTACGCGGTGCCCTACGGGCTGACGCAGGCCTTTGCCGGCCTGCTCGGCGACCGCTTCGGCAAATGCCAGGCGGTGGCGGCGACCTGCGCCTTCTCCTGCCTTTTGGTGCTGCTCTGCGCCTTCACGCAAACGCTGCCGCAGCTCACCGCCGCGCGCTTCATCTGCGCGCCGGCCGCCGCCACCATCGTGCCGCTCGGCATGGCCTATGTCGGCGACGTCGTGCCCTACGAGCGGCGGCAGCCGGCGCTGGCGCGCTTCCTTGCCGGGCAGATGATGGGGATGATCGCCGGCCAGATCGCCGGCGGCGTCATCGGCGATCATTTCGGCTGGCGCACGGTGTTTTATGTGCTGGCCTTCGTCTTCGCCGGCGCAGGCGCGGCACTCGCCAGCCAGTTCGGCCGCAATCCGTGGGTCAAGCGGCTGCGGCGCACGGCGGAAAGCCGGCCCGCGCTGATCGCCGACTACCGCAAGCTCGCCGCCAGTTCGTGGGCGCGCTTTATCATCATTGCGGCGTTTTTTGAAGGGCTGATCTTCTTCGGCGCCTTCACTTACTTCGCCGCCGATCTGCACACGCGCTTCGGCCTGAGTTTTTCCCTTATCGGCATCGTCGTCGCCGGTTTCGGCGCCGGCAGCCTGCTCTATGCGGCCAGCGTGCGCGTCCTCGTCATGATGCTGCGCGAGCAAGGGCTGGTGCTCGGCGGCGGCATCGTGGTGATGCTCGGCTACTTCGCACTCGCCGGGGCGCCGCTCTGGGAAAGCGCGCCGTTCGCCGCCGCCGCGCTCGGCTTCGGCTATTACATGCTGCACAACACGCTGCAGACCAACGCAACGCAGATGGTGCCGGACGCGCGCGGCACGGCCGTTGCCGGTTTTTCCTCGGCGCTGTTCTTGGGCCAAAGCGCCGGCGTCGCGCTTGCAGCGCCGATCGTCGACCGCGCCGGCGCGCCGGTGGTTTTCATCGTGGCGGCGGTGCTGTGGCCGATTTTGGCGCTGTGGATCGTGCGGCGGCTGCAGCGCCGCGCCGTCGAATAACTGGAAAACTACGGCTTTCCGCGCGAGACGCGCTCGATCTCGGCGCGCACGATGCGCTCGACAAGACCCGGCAGATTGTCGTCGAGCCAGGTCTTCAGCATCGGGCGCAGCATTTCCTTCACCAGATCCTCGAGCGTGCGCGCGTTGTTGAGCAGCATGGTGTGCGCCAGCATATTGAAGGCGCTGTCCACCGCCGCGGTCGCCGTGCTCGACAGCAGCGAGCGCTCGGATGGCGCGAATTGCGCAAATTGCTTGCGCGTCTCCTCGAGCGCGCGCACTGCTGGCGGTTCCGGATCGGGAGAACGGTCGGTGAAAACCACGTCGGAGGCTCCATCGATGGTGCGGAAGCTATGCGCCGGGCCCGGAGGCGGCGTCGGCGCGGTCATCGCCTCGGTCAAATCGAGCACGTCGGCGGCGGGCGGCGCCGGCTTAGGCGCGGCGGGCTTCGGCGGCGGCGCGGGTTTGGCCGGCTCCAGCTCGGCCAGCATTGCGTCGATGTCGTTTTGGCTGTTGGCGGCCGGCGGCGCCGGCTTGGGTGCAGCCGCGGCGACCGGCGGTGGCGGTGCGGCTACGGGAGCGGGCTTTGGCGGCGAGGCGGGTTCGGCAGGCTTTGCCGCCTTGCCGGCGTCGTCATCGGCAATGATGCGCCGGATGGAGGCCAGAATCTCCTCCATGGAGGGCTCTTGGGCCTTCGCCGATTGGGTCATTGCCGAATTCTCGCGCCCATTCGCCTAAAAGCACATCCCTTCAGCGCCGCAATTGCCACGCCTTCGCGACGCGCGAATTGTCATGCCAACTCTTTATACGCCAGAGGGATACAGGTGTGGCAGTGGTAGCGCAGGAACCTTAACGAGCTGTGGACATAAAACCCAGCAATCGGGCCCTCCCGGCGCCGGTTTGCCGCGCGCGAATCACCTGCCGTCGGGGGTGCGCACGCCGGCCCAGCTGTCGCGCACCTGGTGATAATGCACCTTGGCGTCGTAAACCGGCACATGCAGGCCGAGCACCTGCGGCGACAGCCGGCCGACCGCGGCCAGCAGCGTATACGACGCCACCACCCGGTCGTGCTGCGCGGTGACCAGCGCCACCCGCGCATTCACCAGCACCTGCTGTGCGTTGAGCACGTCGAGTGTGGTGCGTTGGCCGACGCGCGCCTCCTCGCGCACGCCGTTGAGGGCGATTTCGGCGGCCTGCACCTGGGCTTGCGTCGCTTCGATATTCGCCTTGCCGGCCTGCAGCTGGCCCCAGGACTGCACCACCGTCTGCCGCACCTGATCGCGCGCGGTGTCGAGGTCGATGCGTTTCTGCCCGAGCGTCTCCTTGGCCTGGCGGATGGTCGCGTATTCCGCCCCGCCCTGATACAGCGGCACCGTCACATTGCCGAGCACCGAGGCCGTATAGCCCTCGATTGTGTTTAATCCCTGCGTGGTCATCCAGTTCTTGGTGTAGTTGCCTTGCAGCGACACGGTCGGATACAGCGCGCCTTCTGCAACTTTCACCTGCTGCAGGGCCGCATCGACATTGTATTGCGCCGTGGTCACAGTCGGATGGCCAGCACTGCCGAGGCTTACGGCGCCGGGAAGATTCGGCGGTGAAAAACGATCGACCGGCGTGCCTGGCGCGAGCTTGCCCGGATTGACGCCGATGACCTGCCGGTAGGTCGCAAGCGAAGCAGTGTAGTTGGCTTCGGCGCCGAGCACCTGCGAGCGGCCGGCGGCGAGACTCGATTCCGCCTGCGCCACGTCGGTGCGCGTGACCTCGCCGACATTGAAACGATCGCGCGTCTGCCGCAGTTGTTCCTGCAGCACTTCGACGTTGCGCCGTTGCAGGTCGAGGATCGCGCTGTCGCGCAGCAGGTTCATGTAGGCGGTCGCCGCATTGAGCAGCACCGTCTGTTCGGTGGCGCGCAATGTCTCGCGCGCGGCGAACACCGCGCTTTCCGCCTGACGCGTCCTGTTGGCGGTCTGGAAGCCGTTGAACAGCGTCTGCGTCACCGAGGCGCCGGCGCTGAACGGCGCACCGTAACCGCTCTGGGTGAAATAGGTCGCCGGCGAACCGGGTTTGCGCTCCGGGTTGCTGTCCACCGTCGTAGACAGCGACTGTTCGCCGCCCGAGGCGGTGATTGTAACCTTGGGCCGATAGCCCGACAGGGCGATCGGCACGTTCTCGTCGGCGGCGCGCACTGCCGCGCGCTGCGAATTCAGCGTCGGGTTGTTTTGATAGGCCTGCACCAACGCGGTCTCAAGCGTATCGGCCTTTGCCGGCGCGCCTGCTGAAGATAACAGCGCCGCCGCCAATGCCATTGCACTGACCGCAACACCCCCCGAATTATAGCCACGACGCCGATGCAACATTCCACGACCCAAAGCAAAACGCGACAGCTCGAAACCGGCCAACTCAATCTAGCAGAGCCATCAACCATAGGCGGGCTGCCGGGGGGTTAAAACCCCTTCCCATGGTCCGCGCAAAGATTGGTCAAAGATTGGTGAAGTATGGGGATTTCTTGCCACGGATGAGGCACTTGCGGCGGTATTTAGAAGACGAAAACGGGCGTTTTGGCAAACCCCGGCAGCAGCGGCGCGGCGGCATCGAAAAGCGGGCGGCCGCCGAAATCCTCGCCGCTGCGGCGATAGAGCATGGCTTTGGCGCCGGGACCGGGGCCGAGCACGCAGACCAGCCGGCCGCCATCCTTGAGTTGCGCACATAGCACACGGGGAACCAACTCGGTTGCGCCCTCAAGCAGAATTGCGTCATAGGGCGCGGCCTGCGGCCAGCCCGCCGTCAGCGCGCCGCTCGCCAGCGTCACGTTGGGGATGCCGGCAAGCGCCGTGCTCACCGCCTGGCCAAGTTTCTTGTCCTCTTCCAGAGCGACCACGCTGCCGGCGACCCGCGCTAGCACCGCCGCGCCATAACCGGTGGCGCAGGCCACGTCGAGCACGTGATCTTCCGGGTCGATTTCGGCGGCCTGCATGAGCTTGGCGAGTACCATTGGCTTGAGCAGGCGGCGCGCGCCGCTGAGCGGCAAGTCGATGTCGAGATAAGCGAGCGAGGCGGAAGTTGGCGGCACAAAGCGCTCGCGCGGGATCTCCTGCATGGCGGAAATAATTCGCAGGTCGGTGACGTCGACGGTGCGGACCTGGCCGTCCACCATCATGCGGCGCGCGGCGGCAAAGTCGGTCATCGCGGTCCTCAAGGAAACTCGGGAAATACGCGGCTTTTGTGCGGCAAGGGCGGACAAAAGGCAAGCCGGGAGAATGCGTTGTCGCTGCGACCTTCCTCCTATATAGGCTTTGGGCGCCGGCGGTCGATAGACCATCCGGACCAAGGCCACGTGGCGGAGTGGTTACGCAGAGGACTGCAAATCCTTGCACGCCGGTTCGATTCCGGCCGTGGCCTCCACCCGCCTTCGCTGCGCTGCTGCGCGGCAAGGCATTCATAGGCGGGTGCCGCGCCGAAGCCCGCGGCTTTACGGGCGGAGGTGGCCTGTTTCACTGGCCCTTCACGCTTTGCAAAGAGGTTTTGCTTTGTTATAGGCCCGATGCCGATAAACCGGCCTGTTCCTCGGTAGCTCAGCGGTAGAGCGTTCGACTGTTAATCGAAATGTCGCTGGTTCGATCCCAGCCCGAGGAGCCATTCTTCCGTCGCGGCGCGGCGACCGCGGATCAAAAGTTGTGCGATTGTCCCCCGCCCGCGGCTCGCGAGTTGCCAAGACACCCTTAACATGACGCCCCCAACCAGCCCGCTCACCACCGACCTCTACGAACTCAACATGATCCAGGCATATCTGGATCGCAGCGAGGACCGGGAAGCGGTGTTCGAATTCTTCGTGCGGCGGCTGCCGGCCCGGCGCGGCTTCATGCTCGCCGCCGGCCTCGATGACGCGCTCGCTTATCTAGAGACGCTTGCGTTCTCCGCCGCCGACATCGACTGGCTGAAAAGCACCGGGCGCTTCCGCCAGAACCTCATCGACTATCTTGCCGGTTTCCGTTTCACCGGCAGCGTCCACGCGATTCCGGAAGGCACGGTCTGCTTTCCCAACGAGCCGCTCATCCGCATCACCGCGCCGCTGCCGCAGGCGCAGCTCGTGGAAACGCGGCTCATCAACATCCTGCATTTCCAGACGCTGATCGCCTCGAAGGCGGCGCGCATGGTGCTGGCGGCGCCAGGCAAAATCCTCTCCGACTTCGGCCTGCGCACGGCGCACGGCGCCGAGGCCGGATTGTTTTCGGCGCGGGCAAGCTACATCGCCGGCTTTGCCGGCGCCGCCAATGTCTATGCCGGCGAGGTCTACGGCATTCCGATGGTCGGCACCATGGCGCATTCCCTCGTGCAGGTGCATGGCGATGAAGCGGAAGCGTTCGAAGTTTTCGTCCGCGCCCGGCCGGACGGCGCCATCCTGCTGATCGACACCTACGACACCGAAGCCGGCGCGCGCAAAGTGGTCGAGCTCGCACCCAAGCTGAAAGCCGACGGCATTTCGATCCGCGGCGTACGCATCGACTCGGGCGACCTCATCGCCATGGCGCGCAAAGTCCGCGACATCCTCGACGCCGGCGGATTGCGCGACGTCATCGTCCTCGTCAGCGGCGGCATCAATGAAGACGTGCTGAAGAACATGATGGTCAAGCGCGCGCCGATCGACGGCTTCGGCATCGGCGTCAATCTGGCCGCCTCGGTCGACGCGCCGGCTTTCGACTGCGCCTACAAGCTGCAGGAATATGCCGGCAAGCCGAAGCGCAAATTGTCGGAAGGCAAGGCGACCTGGCCCGGGCGCAAGCAGGTATGGCGCAGCTATGACGCCGACCACCACATGCGCAACGACATCCTGTCGCTGGAAAGCGACCGCCAGCCGGGCGAGCAACTCGTCGTGCCGGTGATGCGCGGCGGCAAGCGGCTTGGCCCCGCCGAGACGCTCGCCGTCATCCGCGAGCGCGCCGCGCGCGATCTTGCCCGCCTGCCGGAGCCGCTGCGGCGGCTGGAGCAAGTCGGGCCCTACCCGGTGAAAATCTCTGAAGCTTTGGCCACTCTCGCCGACGAGGCCGAGCGCAGGACCAGGCGGCGCTAATCAGGCGGGCGTCCCTGCCCGGTTCCAGCCGCGCGCGCCCTCGGCGTAGATCTCATGGCCCTTGTCGTTGACGACGACGGTGTCCTCGAGCTTGATGAAGCCGCGCGCCGGATGCATCAGCGTCGTCTCCACCGAGACCACCTCGCCGGCTTCGAGCGGCAGCTCGGAGTCGGGCGAGGGATAAGGCACCGGCCCGCGATTGGTCAGCCGCGGCCGCTCGTGGCTGACCAGCCCCATGCCGTGGGCGAGGAACTCGATATGATTGTGGTGCTTCGACTTCGCCATCAGCGGCTTGGCGGCGGCATAGATCTCGCTGCCGATGGCGCCGGGCTTGATGGCCTTGAACGCCGCGCGCTGGATGCCCTCGATCTCGCCGAGCAAATCCTCGAGTTCGACGTCGGGCTCGCCGTGGATCGCCATGCGGCAGATGTCGCCGATATAGCCTTTGTAGTTGCCGCCACTATCGAGTGACATAATGTCGCCCTGCTCCCACTTCTGTTCGGAGGGCGCGCGGTTCATGCCGGTGCCGGCCGTGATCAGGCAATATTCGAAGGTGAGCCCGCGGTTGGTTTCCTCGCGGCGCAAGTTTTCGACCGTATCCGCCTTGCTCACGCCGGGCTTGGCCGCGGCGACGACGGCGAGCATGGAGGCAAGCACGGCCTCAGAAGCGTATTTCAGCTTTTCCAGCTCTTCTGCTGATTTCTTCAGGCGCTGGCGCTCGAGCACGAACAGCGCGTCGACCCACTCGGCGTCGGGGAAAGCCTGGCGCAGCACGACCGAGGCGTCGTAAGGCAGAAAACCGAACTCGGCGGCGATGCGCTTGGTCTTGATGCCGACCTTCTTGATGTGATCGACCGCCTTCTGCATGGCATCGACCGAGCCCCAGGTGTTGGTCTGCGTTTCCGGCGTCCACATCGGCGTGACCTCGCGCTGGAACTTTTCCAGGCGGTGGCCGATATAGGCGGCTTTTTCCGGCGCGCCTTTCGCGTAAACCAGCACCGGCAGATAGCGGGTGACGCCGGTGGCATCCATGTAGTCGAAGAAAATGGCGCGGTGACCGCCGAGCAGATATTGCACATTATGCTTGGAGGTGGCGATCACCACATCGATGCCGTCTTCCTCCATCAGCCGGTCGAGCCGGGCGTGATCGAAGGGGATGGCTAATCCGGTGGGCTTCTGCGCGTTGACGTTCATGGTGCTGGCTCCGGCTGCAATCTCCCTAGCCTATTGCCACAGTTCCATGCTCGCAAGGCGGGCGCCTGCGGCCAATGATTCCAGCTTCGCCCACATGATCGAGGGGTGCACGCGGCGGTGGAACGGCCCCTGGGCAAAGCCGCAATCGGTGCCGGCGATGATATTCTCGCGGCCGACGATTTTGGCCAGGCGAACGATGCGCTCGGCCACGAGTTCGGGATGTTCAACCACGTTGGTGGCGTGGCTGATGACGCCGGGAATGAGCAGCTGCCCGGGCGCCAGCCTGGCGTCCTTCCACACTTTCCACTCATGCTCGTGGCGCGGATTGGCGCCCTCGATCACATAGGCGCCGACCTTCACCTTGAGAATGAGATCGACGATATCCTTGAGCGGCACGTCGCTGACATGCGGACCGGGCCACGAGCCCCAGCAGACGTGATAGCGGATGTGGTCCGCGGGCAGGCCCTGGATGGCGTAATTGATGAAGTCGACCTGCTTCGCCAGCCAGCGCCGGTAGTGCTCGAAGCTCGCAGGCGGCACCATGCGGTCGTAAGTAACGGCGTTACGCGCGTCGTCGAGCTGCACCAAGAAGCCGGCATCGACGATCATCTTGTATTCGGCGCGCATCGCTTCGGCGATCGCCGCCTGCAGGTCCTCGTCGCTCTTGTAATATTCGTTCTTGCGGTCGGGGATGACGCTCGCCGGCGCTGCGACCGGCAGAAAGGCTTCCTCCACTTTCACGCTCTCCAGCGCCGCCTTGAAGTTGTCAATGTCGCGCTGCAACTCCGCCTGCCCGATGTATTTGATCGGTCCGACGCAGGTGGCGTCCACCGAGGTGCCGCCAACGCCTTCGCGCGCGTCGAGCTCGGCATAGAATTCGGCAAAGCGCGCACGGTCGGCGCCGCGCCTGAACGGGTTGGCCGCTTCGTTTTTGATCCGCCGCCGTTCGAAACCCGACAGCCGCTCCAGCGCATACATCGACCAGGAAATCGACTTGCCGAATTCGCCGTCGCTCACCACGTCGATGCCGGCTTTCGCCTCCTCGCGCACCACCGCGGCGACAGAGTCGGCCAGGCATTTCTGGTAAGCGTTTTCGTCGTATGGCGTGCTTGCCTGCTTGGCGCGCAGAAATTCCTGCAAGGCCGGGGGACGAATGAGGCTGCCCACATGCGTGGTGAGAATTCGCTCGGTGCTGCGTTTCATGGCTAGCGCGCTTTACTACGCCTTGGTGACGCCGATCAACTGCTCGAGCCGGGGCGGGTCGTTACGCAAGGCCTCGCTTGTTCCGTCATAGACAATCCGGCCGCGGTCCATCACCACCGCGCGCGGCGCGATATCGAGCGCCAGCCTCGTATTCTGCTCGACCAGCACCGTGGACAACCCGCCGGCTTGCGTTAGCCGCTTCACCGCGCGGGCGAGCTCCTCGACGATCACCGGCGCAAGCCCCTCCGACGGCTCGTCCATCAGCAACACCGTCGGGTTGCCGATCAGCGCGCGGCCGATCGCCAGCATCTGCTGCTCGCCGCCGGACAGCTGATTGCCGCGGTTGCTTGCGCGCTCGGCGAGCCGGGGAAACAGCTCGCACACCGTCTCAACCGTCCACGCGCCCGGCCGCGCCGCGACTTGCATGTTTTCCAGCACCGTGAGCGAAGGAAAGATTTCCCGCTCCTGCGGCACCAGCCCGAGCCCGGCGGCTACCCGCCGGTAAGTGACCATGTGCGAGAAGTCGGTGCCGTGCAGACGGATCGTTCCGCCGTGCAGCGTCGTGTGACCCATGATCGTGGACAGCAGCGTGCTCTTTCCGACGCCGTTGCGGCCGATGATCGACAGCGTCTCACCGGGCGCAAGCGAGAGCACGATGTCCTCCAGCACCACCGTCTCGCCATAGCCGGCGGACACCTTGTCGAGCTCGAGCGCGTGCTCAGCCATGGCGCACCTTATGCCCTTCCTGCCCGAGATAGACGGCGCGCACCTGTTCGTCGGCCATGATCGCCTGCGGCGTGCCTTGCGTGAGCACAGCGCCGGCGACTAGCACCGTGATCTCCTTGGCGAAACGCATCACCACGTCCATGTCGTGCTCGATGATGAGGATGGCGATATCCGGATCGAGCCCCGCGACGACGTCGAGGATGAGATGGCTTTCCGACGACGGCACGCCCGCCGCCGGTTCGTCGAGCAGCAGCACGCGCGGGCACTGCGCCAGCGCAATCGCAATCTCCACCAGCCGCTGGCGGCCATAGGGGAGCTCGCGCACCAGCTTAAGCGCGTCTTCGACCAGGCGCAGCGAATCGAGATGATCGAGCGCCTCGTCGATCACCGCGCGCTTGGCACCGGCAGAGCGCCACATATTGTTGCAGTTGCCGTCGCGCTCGCCGATGGTCATGCAAAGATTTTCTAGCACCGTGAGCCCGCGGAACAATTGATTGATCTGGAACGTGCGCGCGAGCCCGCGCCGCGTCCGCTCGGCCTGTGAGGTGCTGGTGATGTCCGCCCCGTTAAGCAGCACGCGGCCCGTCGTCGGCTTGAGCACGCCGGTGATGAGGTTCACCAGCGTCGTCTTGCCGGCGCCGTTCGGGCCGATCAGCGCCCGCCGCGCCCCGCGCTCCAGCGTCAGGTTGACGTCGCGCGTCACGGCGAGCGCGCCGAAATTGCGGTTGAGGCCCTCCACTTGCAGCGCGGCGGTCATCGTTTCCACGTCCGCGACAGATACCGCCCGAGATCCTCCAGCGGTCCGAGCAGGCCGCGGCGCGTAAACAGCACCGCCAGCACCAGCATCAGGCCGATGCCGAATTGCCAGAAGGTCGGGCTGAATTTCGACAGCTTGTCTTCCAGCACCATGTAGACGACCGCGCCGACGAAGGCGCCGTAAAGCCGCCCGGTGCCGCCGAGGATCAGCATGATCATGACCTTGGCGGAATTATCGAAGTCGAACACCGTCAACGTGACGTAGGCGTTGGTCTGCGTGAACAGCGCGCCGGCGATGCCAGCGATGCCGGCGGCGATGGTGTAGACGGTCACCAGCCGGCGACGCACCGGCGAGCCGATCGCGTGCATGCGCCGCACGTTTTCGCGAATGCCGGTGAGCGCCTGGCCGAACGGCGAATAGACGATGCGGCGCACGACATAAAACACGATGGCCAGCACCGCCAGCACATAAAGATAATTCGTGTGGCCGTAGAGGTCGTAATCGAAAACGCCCAGCAGCGGCGAGAAGGCAAGCCCCGGCAAGCCGTCATAGCCGCCGGAAATGTCCGAACGCAGGTTACCGGTTTCTTGCAGCATGATGGCGGTGGCGAGCGTCAGCATCAGCAGCGTCAGCCCGCGATAGCGCAGCAGGAACCAGCCGGAGATGAAGCCGACGAGTGCCGCCAAGAGCGCCGCGGCGATGAGGCCTGAAATCGGCTCGCTCCAGCCGAAGCGCGCGGCGGCCAAGCCCACCGTATAGGCGCCGATGCCGAAGAAGGCGGCGTGCCCGAGCGTGACGATGCCAGCATAGCCGAGGATCAAATCGAGCGAGAGCGCGAACAGCAGCATGATCAGCACCTGGCTGCCGAAGGTCATACGCTCGGGAAAGACGAAGAAACAGGCAATGGCGACCAGCCAGGGCAGCGCCTCGCTCAAGCGGAAGCGATGCCGGCGTAGCAGGAATTCCGCGGCGCGGTCGCGCGCGGCGATGCGCGCGGCGTCCTGTGTCTCACTCGCGGCCATAGAACCCCGCAGGCCTGACCAGCAGCACGGCGACAGTGACGGCGTAAATGAAGAAGCCGCCAGCATCGGCGAATAGATATTTTCCCGCGGTGTCGAAAATGCCGAGCACCAGGGCGGCGAGCAGCGTGCCCTTGAGGCTGCCGAGCCCGCCGACCACGACCACGATCAGAAACAGCACCAGGTAGAGAACGGCGAAGCTGGGCGAGAGCCCGAACAGTTGAATGGCGAGCCCGCCGCCAAGCGCGGCCAGCCCGGAACCGACGGCGAAGGTGAGCGTGAACAGCAAATCGACATTGATGCCAACCGACTCCGCCATGCGCCGGTTGTCCACCGCGGCGCGGATCTTGGCGCCAATATTGGTGCGCTCGAAGCCGTACCAGAGAATGACAATGAGCGCGGCGCCGACGGCAATCAGGAAAGCGCGATAGCTGGGGAAGCTGCGGAACCCGAGATTGACGTCGCCTTCGAGCCAATGCGGCAGCGGTACCGATTTCGGGATCGGCCCGTAGAAATAGGTGGCCGTGGCGATCGCCATGAAGGCGAGCCCGATGGTGAGCATCACCTGATCGAGATCGGTCGCCTTGTAGAGCCGCCGATAGAGGCCGCGCTCGAACAGCACGCTGACCGCGCCGATGACGACCGCGGCGATGAGCAGCGAGGGAATAAAGCCGACGCCGAGATTTTTGGTGAGCGAGACGACCACATAGCCGCCGGCCATGGCGAAGGCGCCATGCGCCAGATTGACAAATCCCATCAATCCCATCGTCACCGACAGACCGACGGAGACTATGAACAGGAACATGGCATAGGCCAGCCCGTCGAACAGAATGCTGACGGCGATATTGACAATATGCGGCACGAGCCCCACCCCATTGACGCGAATTATATAAAAGCGCCGCCGCGTATTTATGCGCGGCGGCGCTATCTGGAGTCAATTCACGTCAGAGGGTCAGCTGCCGCAGCGACCGACCTTGAGCACCTTGCATTCGTCCTTGACGGCCTTGGTGGCGCCGAGCACCTTCTCGCCCAGCTTGCCGTCGGCCTTGCGGTAGACTTCGAGTGCATGCTCGTCCTGGACGATATCTCGCGTGGCCGGATCGATCATCACATGGCCGCGCGGACCGTCGGCCGACCAGCCTTTCATCGCATCGACGAACTTGGCGCCATCGCTGACGTCACCCTTGACCTTCTTGATGGTGTCGCAGATGGCATGCATGGTGTCCCAGCCCGCCGCTGACATGAAGTCGGGATAGGAATCGGGGCCATAGGCCTTGTGCCATTCTTCCTTGAAGGCCTTGTTTGCCGCATTGTCGAGATCGTCCGCGTAGTGACCCATGACAATGGTGCCGATGGCGGCGTCACCCATATCCTGCAGCTTGTTATCCGGGATCAGGTCCATCGGGCCGATCAGCTTGATGCCGGCCTTGCGCAAGCCCACTTCGCCATAAGCTTTCATGATGCCGGTCGCGTGCGCGCCCGAAGGAATAAAGGCATAGAGACAATCAGGATGCGCATCCTTGACGCGCTGCATGAACGGCGTGAAGTCCGGCACCTGCACCGGCGAGCCCATCGGGATCGACAGCGTCACCTTGCCGCCGGCCTTTTCGAAGCCGGTCGTGAACGCTTCGACCGAATCCTTGCCGGGCGGGAAGTCGGTATAGGCGACCGCCGCGGTCTTGCAGCCGATCTTGTTGTAAGCGTAGGCGCCCATCGGATAGCCCGGGTGCCACATGCTGAATGACAGCCGCACGATGTAAGGCGACAGATCTGTGATCCAGGCGGTGCCGGCATTGGCGATGATCATCGGTACCTTGGATTTCGTGATCACTGGCGCGAGCGCAATGGCCGACGGCGAGAACACGAAGCCGGTGACCAGCTGCACCTTGTCGTTGGTGATGAGTTCGGTGGTCGCGACCTTGGCGACCGCGCCGGTCGGTGGGCCTTCGTCGCGCTTGACGATGTCGATCTTGTATGGCGCGATGTCCTTGGCGTGCAGCTTGACGTAGAGATCGAAGGCCTTGTCGATCTGATGGCCGAGATCGGCATTGGCCCCGCTGAACGGCAGCACGACGCCGATCTTGACCGTCTGAGCCTGGGCCGTTCCGCCCACCGTTACGGCGAGGGCCGCGACGCCCCAGCCAGCGCATGAATGTCATTGAAACCTCCCTTATATCGTTGAATTGGTTTGTGATCCCACTAACGCGCGAGTCACTTGTTCTGCCCATTGGTCCGTAAACTGGACTAACTGCCGTGGTTGGGTCAACCGCAGGCGCACGCATTCGCGCGCATATAATTTGCGCGGTTACGTTTCTCACATCGTCAAATGAAGTCAGGCCGCGCTTTTTGCCGCGCTCTTGGTTCCGCTTTTGGCCGACACGGGAGCCGCCGCCTGGCCGTCCTTGTTCTGCAGCACGAGGTCAAGGGAAGCGACCTCGACGCGGTTGCGGCCGCGTTCCTTGGCGAAATACAGCGCCTGGTCGGCCTGTGCCAGAAGCTGCGGCACGTCGAGTGCCGCCTCCTGACAGTGCACCATGCCGATGCTCACGGTCGCGCAGATCGGACGGCTTTCCACTTCGAGCGAAGCCTGCGCAAAGCCTTCGCGGATCCGTTCGGCGACCGTCCACCGCCTTGTCGAGGCTGGTGTCGTAAAGCACCGCGGCAAACTCCTCGCCGCCAAGGCGACCGATCAGATCGGTCGTGCGGATCGACTGGCGCGCGGTCTCGGTGAAGATTTCCAACACGCGGTCGCCGAGCGCGTGACCGAAGCGGTCGTTGATCGACTTGAAGTGATCGAGATCGATGACCAGCACTGCGGTCGGCCGCGGATCGGACGTGTGACGCTTGGCGATCAACGCGGCTTCCTGCAGGAACGAACGGCGGTTGGCGATGCCGGTCAGCGGATCGACCATGGCGGCGGTGCGATGACGCAACTCAGTGCGCTCCTTCGCCATCGCCAGCAGGATGAAGGCGATGGAGATGGTGAACAGCAGTGCCTCGAAGCTCAGCACGGTAAGCCAGACGCTGCCATACACGTGATTGGCGATCGACCAGGGCAGCACCGCGATCAGCGGCGTGCGCAACAGGAACAGCGCGCCGTGTGCGAACAGCATGAAGATGGCCGGCCAACGCGACACCAGTTGTTCGTCGCGGCCGCGCCAGAATTCAAACGCCGTGAGCCAGGTGTAGGCGGTGATGATGCCGGAGGCGATCAGCACGCGCGCGTCGACCGCCTCGGCCAGCACCGGCAAGCGGCAGACCAGCAGCCAGAGCACCGCGCCGGTGACCATGTAGACGGGCTCCGCAGGACGGCCATCGAACACGCGCGCGCCGGTCCAGGTGACCGCGAATGCGGTGAACAGCAGGGCGTTGGCGAGATCGATGGAAATGAGATCCGGCACGGTGCCGAACATGCCGAACAGCACCACCGAGGCGGCGCGCAACAGATGCGCGAAGCCCCACCAGGCGACGGCGCGGATCGAGGTGTTTTGCACCCAGGCAAACAGCAGCAGCAGGCCGAGGATCGCCTCGACGTAAATCGTCACCATGAACAGTGTATTGACGTCGAGATTCATCACCGCGGTACTGGCCTCACCCCACCGGGGCGCATTTTTACTGTGTCCCCTCCCTCAGCGTTAAATCGAGGCAGGAAACAAGTGGTGAATGGCGCCCCGATACCGGGCGGCAATGCGCCGTTATGGTTTCGAGGTCGTTGCCAAATCGTGACGGCGCTTGAAATACCGCCTGTCCGCGCCGCCCATCGTCGGTCTAAACTGCCGTAAATGCCCCTCAAGGAGCCGCAATCCGACATGCAAATCCGTGACGGCATCATTGACGCCATCGGCCACACGCCGCTGATCAAGCTTGAGCGCGCCTCGGAAATGACCGGCTGTACCATTTTGGGCAAGGCCGAATTCATGAATCCGGGCAGCTCGGTGAAGGATCGCGCCGGCCGGCAGATGATCCTCGAGGCGGAAGCGCGCGGCGAACTGCGGCCCGGCGGTCTGGTCGTTGAATCAACCGCCGGCAATACCGGCATCGGCCTGGCGCTGGTCGCCAATGCGCGCGGCTATCGTACTTTGATCGTCATGCCCGACACGCAGAGCCAGGAGAAAAAGGACGTCTTGCGCCTGTGCGGCGCCGAATTGATCGAAGTGCCGGCGCTGCCCTACAGCAATCCGGATAATTACCAACACGTCGGCTGGCGATTGGCCGAGCAACTCAAGAAGACGGAGAAGAACGGCGTCATCTTCGCCGATCAATGGAACAACCTCGACAACCGCAAGGCGCATTACGTCTCCACCGGCCCCGAAATCTGGCAACAGACCGGCGGCAAAATCGACGGCTTCATCTGCTCGATCGGCACCGGCGGCACCATCGCCGGCGTCTCGACCTATTTGCGTGAAATGAAAAAGAGCATCGTCATCGGTCTGGCCGATCCGCGCGGCGCAGCCATGTACAACCTGTTCGCGCACGGCGAGGCCAAGGTAAGCCCAGGCGGCTCGATCACCGAAGGCATCGGCCTTGGCCGCGTCACGCCGATCATCGCCGACATCAAGGTCGACAAGCCCTATTTGATCCCGGATGAAGAGGCGGTGCCGCTGATTTTCGATCTGCTCGAACACGAGGGCCTATGCGTCGGCGGCTCGTCCGGCATCAATATTGCTGGCGCCATCCGGCTTGCCAAGGACCTCGGGCCGGGAAAAACTATAGTCACCGTGCTATGTGACTACGGGACGCGCTATCAATCCAAACTTTTCGATCCGGCATTCTTGCGCTCGAAGAATTTGCCGGTCCCCGAGTGGCTCGAACGCAAATCGGCAATACCGATTCCGTTCGCGAAAGTTTGAGACCGCGATGCCGACAGAATGCCTATTTCACGAGGACTCCTATTTGAAGAGCTGCGAAGCGCGCGCGGTCGCGCTCACCGAGCAAGGTGGCATCGTCCTCGACCGTACCGTGTTCTACGCCACCTCGGGCGGCCAGCCGGGCGACAGCGGCACGCTCATCAATACCGACGGCGCGCTGGTCCCGATCGCCACCGCGGTCTTTACCGACGCCAGCAAGACCGAAATCGCGCATGTCCCTGCGCCGGGCGCGCCTGCGGTAGCCGTCGGCGACACGGTCGTCGCCAGGATCGATTGGGACAAGCGGCACGCCCGCATGCGCATGCACACGGCGCTGCATCTGTTGTCTGCGGTGCTGCCGCATCCGGTCACCGGCGGCTCGGTCGGCGACGGCGAAGGCCGCCTCGATTTCGACATTCCCGACAGCGGGCTCGACAAGGACGTCATTACCGAGAAGCTCGGCGAACTTATCGCGGCCGACGCGCCGGTGACGGTGCACTGGATCAGCGATGCCGAACTCGAGCAGCACCCCGGCCTGGTCAAGACCAAGGCGGTGGCGCCGCCGTCAGGCAATGGCCGCGTGCGGCTGATCTCGATTGACGGCATCGATCTGCAGCCCTGCGGCGGCACGCATGTGCATTCGACCGCCGAAATCGGTCCCGTCCGGGTGACGCAGATCGAGAAGAAGGGCAAGCAGAACCGCCGCGTGCGGCTCGCCTTCGCCTGACCGAAAACTTTTGTTACGCGGCGCGCGCCGTCGCGCTGCGCTCCGCGGTGAGCAAGACCCGCGCCGCCTTCTCGATGCCCGCCAGGATCTTCTGATCGGCAAAGCCGGTGAGATATGGCTGCATCGGCCCGGTGTTGCAGATGTCGGCAAGCCGCACCGCCTCATGCAGCACGCGGATCGGCGAATGGCGGTCGCGCTCATCCTCGAGCGGCATGAACAGTTCGCGCAAACGCTTGGCTTCGGCGAGATCGCCGCGTTTGATGGCGCGCAACAGCGCCATCGACAGATCCGGGCGCCACGCAGACGCTGCCCGAGGTGAAGGCCTGCAGGCCGAACTTGGTCAGGTGATCGATCGCCGGACGTTCGCCGATGCCGCTGATGATCATGGTCGGATCGACCGCTTTGACGAGTTCGTCGAGGAAAGGATCGTTCGCCAGCTCGTTGCGCACGATGGCGTATTTGATCGCGCAGATGGCGCCGTCCTTGGCGAGCCGCCCCATGTCCGCGGCCTCGACATAGCCCTCGTCCTTCACGTAAGCGATCACCGGCTTGCCGTAGGCGTCGGCGAGCTTGCGGATGCCGATGGCGACTCCGGCCGGCGTCGATTGCGCCTTGTGCGGCAGTACCATCGCGGTCGCGAACGGATAGTCGCGCAGCATCGTGAGCTGGTCGCGCGCCTTGCCGAAATCACTGCCGACCGATGGAATCATCCAGTCGCCGTCGCGCGCAAGCTTCATCAGCATGTCGGCGAGCATACGCAGGTCGCTCGTTCCCAAGTTGTAGAGGTTGGCGTTGCCGCCATACATGAAAGTGCACACCCCGCCGGAGCGCAGATGGTCGAGCAGCTTGGCGTTCTCGGCCGGATCGATGGAGAAATCCTTGCGTCGGGCGAGCGGTGGGACCGACAGAACCGAAGCGGCAAGATCGGCGGGCGTTACAGGCGTTGTTTTCATGGAAGCACCTCGTTCGCCAACTTGTATGATGACCTGACATTTGGGTCAATGCGGTTTTGCGCTTGCAATCCGCTGGCGTTGCACATTTGGAGCCGATCACCCACTCTGCCCTCCAGCCGCCTGGAGCTTCCCGAATGCCAACCGAAACGCCGGCCAGCCGCTGGCTTAAATCCACCGAATGGCTCGCGGGCCAGATCGGCAAGCCCAACGTCGTCGTCGTGGACGCTTCCTATTATCTCTCGACCCAGAAGCGCGACGCCAAGGCCGAATATGTCGCGAGCCATATTCCCGGCGCGGTGTTCTTCGACATCAACGCCATCGCCGACACATCGACCGACCTGCCGCACATGCTGCCGGGGCCGAACCAGTTCGCGGAAGCGGCCGGCAAACTTGGCATTGCCGAGACCGACATCATCGTCGTCTATGACGGCACCGGACTTTATTCGGCGCCGCGCGTGTGGTGGACGTTCCGCATCTTCGGCGCCAAAAACGTGTTCATCCTCGACGGCGGTCTGCCGGCGTGGAAAGTGGAAGCGCCGCCCGACCGAAGCGGGCGAAGTGAAACGCCCGGCGCACAAATTCAAGGCCGAGATGGACACCGGCGCCGTCGCCATGGTCGGTGACGTGCAGATGGCGCTCAACGACGACGCCGTGCAGGTCGTCGATGCGCGCTCGGCCGGGCGGTTTTCCGGAAAGGAGGCCGAGCCGCGCGCGGGCTTGCGCTCCGGGCCACATGCCGGGCGCGCTTAACGTGCCGTTCGCCGACATCCTCGAGAACGGCCGCCTCGCCTCGCCGGAAAAAATCGCGCAAGCCTTCAAAAAAGCCGGCGTCGATACCGACAAGCCGATCATCACCACCTGCGGGTCCGGCGTCACCGCCGTGGTGCTGGCGCTCGGCCTCGACGCGCTCGGTAAGCCGCTGCCGCGCATCTATGACGGTTCCTGGTCGGAATGGGGCGCGCGGCCGGACTTGCCGGTGGTGAAGGACTAGCGTTGCCGCCACCGTGGTTTATATATTAAGAGCCGCATGTGACTCGGAATGCGCGAGGCCGCGATGATCTTCCGCCAGCTCTTCGACAGCGTTTCCGGCACCTACTCCTATTTGCTCGCCAGCCGCAGCGGCGGCTGAGGCGCTGATCATCGATCCCGTGCTGGAGAAAGTCGACCGCTATCTGCAGCTGATCCGCGAGCTCGACCTCAAGCTGGTCAAGGCGGTGGACACGCATCTGCATGCCGACCACATCACCGGGCTTGGGCGCGCTGCGCGACCGCACGCATTGCATCACCGTGATGGGCGAGAACACCAAGGCGGACGTGGTGTCGATGCGGCTGGCCGAAGGCGACAAGCTCACCATCGAAGGCGTGAGCATGGACGTGCTCTATACGCCGGGCCACACCGACGATTCGTATAGTTTTTTGATGGGCGACCGCGTCTTCACCGGCGACACGCTGCTGATCCGCGGCACCGGCCGCACCGATTTCCAGAACGGCGATGCGCGCGTGCAATATCAATCGCTGTTCGGAAAACTGCTGCGCCTGCCCGAGGAGACGCTGGTGTTTCCGGCGCACGACTACAAGGGCGACACCGTGTCCACCATCGGCGAGGAAAAGCGCAGCAATCCGCGCCTGCAGGTCAAATCGATGGACGAATATGTCGCGCTGATGGCCAGCCTGCATCTGCCCAACCCGAAGATGATGGACGTCGCCGTGCCGTCCAACATGAAGATCGGGCTGGTGCAGCAGGACATCGCCCGGCGCGGCTGGGCGCTCGATGCGGCAAGCGCGATCGCTCTCGCCGGGCGGCCGGATGTCGCCTTCGTCGATTTGCGCGAAGAGAGCGAGCGGCAAAAGCACGGCAGCATTCCCGGCGCGCTGCACGCGCCTTATGTCGAATTGCAGGACAACATCGGACCGGGTGGAATTCTGCGCGAGCTTGCCCGTTCAACCGACAAGCGCATCGTCTTCTATTGCGCCTTTGGCGAACGTTCGGCGATGGCGGTGCAGGCGGCACAGGACGCCGGCCTCCTTCCGCGGTCCATATCGAAGGCGGCATCGACGCCTGGAAGCGGGCGCAAGGCCCGCTCGCGAATTAAAACTCTAGTTATGCAGGATCTGGCTGAGGAACAGCTTGGTGCGCTCGTGCTTGGGATGCGCGAAGAATTCCTTCGGCTCGTTCACTTCCACGATCTGCCCCGCGTCCATGAAGACGACGCGGTTGGCGACTTGGCGGGCAAAGCCCATTTCGTGAGTGACGCAAATCATGGTCATGCCTTCCTCGGCGAGGCTGACCATGGTGTCGAGCACCTCTTTCACCATTTCCGGGTCGAGCGCCGACGTCGGCTCGTCGAACAGCATGATCTTCGGGTTCATGCACAGCGAACGCGCGATTGCCACACGCTGCTGCTGGCCGCCCGATAACTGGCCCGGGGTATTTGTTCGCCTGCTCGGGGATCTTCACCCGCGCGAGATAATGCTGTGCGATGTCCTCGGCTTCTTTCTTCGGCATCTTGCGCACCCAGATCGGCGCCAGCGTGCAGTTCTCCAGCACTGTCAAATGCGGGAACAAGTTGAAATGCTGAAACACCATGCCGACGTCGCGGCGAATTTCGTCGATCTTCTTGACGTCGTTGGTCAGTTCCACGCCGTCGACGACGATGCGGCCCTGCTGATGCTCTTCCAGCCGGTTGATGCAGCGGATCATGGTCGATTTGCCCGATCCGGATGGCCCGCAAACGACGATGCGCTCGCTGCCGGTGACGCGCAGGTTGATGTCGCGCAACACGTGGAACTCGCCGTACCACTTGTTCATCTTGACGATCTCGATCGCCACCGCGTTGGTGAGCTTGGTCGGCTTGATGTTGAGCGCGGCGGTGGTGGTGGCGTTCATGACTGCACCTTTTTTGACACTAACGTTTGTCGCCCTTGGCAAGACGCGCTTCCGTCATGCGGGCGTAGCGCGACATCGAGTAGCAGAAGAACAGATAGAAGATCGCCGCGACCGCGTAGCCGGTAGCCGAGGTAACCGGCGCCGCCCATTTCGGATCGATGCGGGAGATTTCGATGGTGTGCAGGAAATCGAACAAGGCCGACGATGAACACCAGCGTCGTGTCCTTGAACAGGCCGATATAGGTATTGACGATATTGGGAATGGTGATCTTGAGCGCCTGCGGCAGAATGATGAGCCGCATCATCTGCCAGTAACCGAGGCCGACGCCCATGGCGCCCTCGAACTGCCCCTTGGGGATCGCCTGCAGTCCGGCGCGCACCACCTCCGCCATGTAAGCCGACGAAAACAGCGCGATACCGATCAGCGCGCGCAGCAACTTGTCGGGCGAATATTGCTCGGGCACGAACAGCGGCAGCATCACGCTGGCCATGAACAGCACGGTGATCAGCGGCACGCCGCGCACGAATTCGATGAACATGACCGAGAACAGCTTGATCGCCGGCATGTCGGACCGCCGGCCAAGCGCCAGCAGAACGCCGAGCGGCAACGAGAAACACGATGCCGACGGTCGCAACCACGATGGTGACCAGCACGCCACCCCACAGCGCGGTGTCGACCACTCGGCAGGCCGATGGTGGCAAACCCGTGCAGCAGGATGAACGAGGTGATCGGCAACACCACAAAGAAATAAATCGGCGCGTATTCGTGCTTTGGTGCTTCGAGCCAGAGCAGCCAAACCACGCCGACGGCCAGCATGGCAAAGAAGATATCGACGCGCCAACGATCCGGGATCGGATAGGAGCCGTAAACGAAATAGGCAAAGCGGTCATATACGAACGGCCAGCAGGCGCCAATCGGCCGATGCTGCACCGCCTCGCGGCAGGCGTCGCGGTCGACGCCGGTCCACGCCGCGTCGATAAAGAGGAACTTGATCAGGTCCGGGATCATCCAAAGCAGCAACAGGATGATGAGGATCGTCAACACGATGTTGAACGGCGTATTCAGCAGGTTTTGCCGCAGCCACGCCGTCGCGCCTGTCAATGCCACGGGCGGCGGCCGCCCCTCGATCAGCGCCGGCTGCGATAAAATGCAATTCGGCAACCGCGAGTTCGCCTTCTGATGTCGCTCATGGCGCCGCGCTCACCGTTCCACCAGCGCGATGCGGCTGTTGTAGATGTTCATCGCCAGCGACGTCGCCAGGCTGATCGAGAGGTAGACCGCCATGGTGATGGCGACGACTTCGACCGCCTGCCCGGTCTGGTTCAGCACCGTGCCGGTGAAGATCTGCACCAGATCGGGATAACCGATGGCCACCGCGAGCGAGGAATTCTTGGTCAGGTTCAAATATTGGCTGGTGAGTGGCGGCAGGATCACGCGCATCGCCTGCGGCAACACGATCAGCCGCAGTGCGATGCCGGGCTTAAGGCCAAGCGCAAAGGCTGCTTCGCTCTGCCCCCGCGAGACGGCGAGAATTCCGGCGCGCACGACTTCGGCGATGAACGAGGCCGTATAGATCGACAGCCCGAACAGCAGCGCCACGAATTCGGGCGCCACTTCGAGGCCGCCAGTGAGGTTGAAGCGTCCGCGTTGCGGCAGGTCGAAGGTGAAGGGGAAGCCGAAAATGAGGATGTAGAGCGCCGCCGGCACGACCACCATTGCCGCGCCGACCATGAACACCGGCGCTTGTTCGCCGGTCGCCTCCTGCCGGCGTTTGGCCCAGTAGCGGAAAATAATCGCTCCGATAAACCCGGCGAGGATCAGCAGCCACAGCACGCCTTCGCCGCTGTGCCCGATCGGCTTGGGAAATACGAAGCCGCGATTGTTGAGGAAACTGTGGAGCGGAAGGTTGTAGCTCTCGCGCGTTTCCGGCAGCGCCTTGAGCACGGCGTTGTACCAGAATAGCAACTGCAGCAGCAGCGGAATGTTGCGGATGGTCTCGACATAACCGGTGCAGGCTTTGGCCACCAGTATATTGGAAGACAGACGCCCAATGCCGATGATGAAGCCGAGGATCGTCGCAAACACGATGCCGAGACCGGCAACCAGAAGGGTATTGAGCAGGCCGACCCAGAAGGCGCGGCCATAGGTCGAAGCGGTGGAGGAGTACGGGATCAACGTCTGGCTGATGTCGAAGCCTGCCGTGTGATCCCAGAAGCCGAAGCCCGAGGCGATGTGCGCCTTTTTCAGGTTGTCGATGGCGTTGCTGGTCGCTTCGTAGATCAGAAAACCAATGATCAAGCACAGCGCGATCTGATAGGCGACGGCGCGCACTTTCGGATTATTATAAAATGCAACGCGCGCGGGGGCCGATCCCGCCGCAGCTTGGACTGACATTGTTCCCCTCGCCACTCACTCAGCGCCCCCGCGCGGCGCCGGCCGGAACCGCCGGCGCGTCGCGCCAGCGGTCCGGATCTAGTTCTCGTTTAGCGGATCGGCGGCGCGTACTGTATGCCGCCCTTGCTCCACAGCTTATTGAGGCCGCGCGGGATTTTCAGCGGAGAGCCCGTCCCCACGTTGCGCTCGTAGGCCTCGCCGTAATTGCCGACGGCCTTGATGACATTCACCGCCCAATCCTTGGACAGGCCAAGCTGCTCGCCATAATTGCCTTCGGTACCGACCAACCGCTTGATGTTGGGATTCGTCGAGCTCATCATCTCGCCGATGTTTTTTTGCGTGACGTCGTATTCCTCGGCATTGATCATCGCAAAAAAGGTCCATTTCACCACATCGAGCCACTGATCGTCACCTTTACGCACGACCGGACCGAGCGGCTCCTTGGAAATGATTTCCGGGAGGATGATGTGGTCGTCCGGGTTGGCAAGCCGCAGGCGCTCGGCGGCAAGACCCGACGCGTCCGTGGTGAAGGAGTCGCAGCGACCCGCGTCATAGGCTTTAACGGTTTCGTCGGAGTTGGCGAACGTCACCGACTTCAGCGTCATGTTATGGGCGCGGAAGAAATCCGCCAGATTGAGCTCGGTGGTGGTGCCCTGCTGCACGCAGACCGAGGCGCCGTTGAGTTCGAGCGCCGAGTTCACTTTCAGCGACTTGCGCACCATGAAGCCCTGGCCGTCGTAATAGTCGACCCCGGTAAACTCCAAGCCCAGAGCAGCCTCACGCGAGCTGGTCCAGGTCGTATTGCGGACCAGCACGTCGACTTCGCCAGATTGCAAGGCGGTGAAGCGATCCTTGGCGGTCAACGCCGTGAACTTCACCTTGTTGGCGTCGCCGAGGACCGCCGCGGCGATGGCGCGGCAGACATCGACGTCGAGACCGGTCCACTTGCCCTGCGCGTCCGGCAAACCGAACCCGGCGAGGGCGCCGTTGGCGCCGCAATTGAGCATGCCGCGGTCCTTCACGGTCTTGAGCGTCTGAGCGGACGCGGCTTGCGAGACGAAAACGCTTGCAAGCGCGATAACGAAAATACTGACGATACGTTTCATGTCTGAGCCCCTCTTGGCGCAACTCGGTTACGTCACCCCTTGCCGAACGGGCCAAAAGCTTGCCGCCGCCGCGCCATAGTCCCGCGGAAGAAAACCATGGTCCGGGGCCTTGTTCTCCGAAGCCCTCGGTCGCTTGCATCACAGAACGAACCAACCGTCAGGTCAAGGGGTTGACGCTCCCCCAAGTTGCGGCCGATATGCCATTCCCCGTCTGCATGTTTCGTCGCAGGCGCATTTTGTGGAGCCGATTGAGGCCATGGCGGAGAAACCGACCACCCCAACCAAACCCGAGACGCGTCTGGTCACCGCGGGCCGCGACACGCAAGGTCAGCATGGCTTCGTCAATCCCGCGGTTTATCACGCATCTACCGTGCTCTATCCGACGGCCGAGGATCAGGTCGCGCATCGTTCGCGCTATCAATATGGCCGGCGCGGCACACCGACGTCGGAAGCGCTCGAAGGCGCGATCGCCGCGCTCGAAGGCGAAAAATGCGCCGGTGTTGCGCTGGTGCCGTCGGGCCTTGCGGCCATTTCGACCGCGTTGCTATCGGTTGCCGGCAGCGGCGACCACATTCTGGTCACCGACAGCGTCTACCGGCCGACGCGCGTTTTCTGCGACGGACTGTTCAAGAAGCTCGGCGTCACCACCACGTATTACGATCCGCTCACCGGCGCGAAAATCGGCGAATTGTTCAAGCCGAACACCAAGGCGGTGTTCGTCGAAGCGCCCGGCTCGCAGAGTTTCGAGATGCAGGACATTCCGGCGATCGCCGAGGTTGCGCACGCCAAGGGCGCCGCCGTGCTGATGGACAATACTTGGGCAACGCCGCTCTATTTTCGGGCACTTGAGAAAGGCGTCGACCTGTCGGTTCAGGCCGGCACCAAATACATCGGCGGCCATTCCGACATTATGTTCGGCTGCATCTCGGCCAACGCCGCGAGGCTACCGGCGCTGAAGACGACGATGAATTCGCTCGGCCTCTGCGTCGGGCCGGACGACATGTTTCTCGCGCTTCGCGGCTTGCGCACGCTCAGCGTGCGACTGGCGCGGCATCAAGATTCGGCGTTGCGCGTCGCGCAGTGGCTGGAAAAGCGGCCGGAAGTTTTGCAGGTGTTGAATCCGGCGCTGCCGGGCGATCCCGGCCACGCCATCTGGAAACGTGACTTCACCGGCGCCTGCGGATTGTTCAGCATCGTGCTCAAGCCGGTGAGCCAGCAGGCGGTCTATGCTTTCATGAATGAGTTGACGCTGTTTGGCATGGGCTTTTCCTGGGGCGGCTTCGAGAGCCTGGTCATTATCTTCGATTGCAGCGAATACCGCACCGCGACCAAATGGACGCCGGGCGGGCCGACGCTGCGCTTTCACATCGGGCTGGAGGACGTCGACGACCTGATCGCCGACCTCGATCGCGGTTTTGCCGCGATGGCCGCCACAAAATAGTCAGGCCGGCGCGCCCTGGCCGCCGCTGCGGATGACGAATTGCAGGTTGCGCAGATAGACGAAAACGCCGAAGGCCTGGCCGATGATGAACACCGGGTCGCGGCGATAGAGAGCGTAACTGAGCAGCATCAGCCCGCCGCCGATCGAGAACACCCAGAACGCCGTCGGCACGACGCTTTTTCCCGCGCGCTCGGAGGCGATCCATTGCACGACGAAGCGCATGGCGAACATCGCCTGCGCGATGTAGCCGATGAGGATGCCCCAATCCAATTTGCCAACGAATACGTCCTGCAGATAGCCGCCGACGGCGTGCGAGAGATCGACCAACATTTATTTAATCCTCCGAAATTTCCGGAATTCGTTTCTTGCGGCGGATCAACCACCACGCGCCGGCGAGATCGAGAATGCCGATCCACAGCCGGTCCCATAGTCCGTAGTTGGAGACGCCCTGCCCGCGCGGGCGGTCGACGACGGCCACGTAACCGATGTCGAAGCCTTCGCGCCGCACCAGCGCCGGCAAAAAGCGGTGCAGCCCGTCGAAATACGGCAGCGACAGGAACAGGTCACGGCGAAACGCCTTCAGCCCGCAGCCGGTATCGCGTGTGCCGTCGCGCAGCACCGCGCCGCGCACCGCATTGGCGATGCGCGATTGCAGTTGCTTGAAGCCGCTCGACTTGCGCTTGACCCGCTGCCCGGCGACCAGCCCGATGCGCGGCGCTCCCGCTCGAAGCGCGGCCAGCAGCGCCGGAATGAAACGCGGATCGTTCTGTCCGTCGCCGTCGAGCGTGATGATGAGGCTGCCGCGCGCCGCGGCAATGCCCGTGCGTACCGCCGCCGATTGCCCGCAGGATTTCTTGTGGCGCACGCGGCGCAGGAAGGAGTATTGCGCCATCAGCCGCTTGAGCTCAGCCTCGGAGCCGTCGGTCGAGCCGTCATTGACGTAGACGACCTCGAAACGCTCGCCTTCGAGCGCGGCGGCGATTTCCGCCACCAGCGGCGCCACATTGCCGGCCTCGTTGCGCACCGGCACCACGACGCTTACCGCCGGTTCGTTAGTGGTCATTGTCAGGGTCCCGACGGCCGGCCAAACGCCGGATGCGCCCGCTTCATATTAAGAGAGCAAGCCGCGTGCAACGGCTTTGATCCGCCGCAGCGTCGGGCCCGGCCATTGCTGCACCGTTCCGTCAGGGCCAAGCGAAAAGCCCAAGTGCTGCAGCGCAAACCAGCGCCGCACCATGAGCGCGCCCACCGTACCGACGACCGCCCCCGCCAACACATCGGTCGGATAATGCGCGGTCACCACCACGCGGCTCAGCGCAATTGCCAGCGCGTAAATCCACAAGACGGTGCGCGCGCGCGGCCACAATGTTCCGAACGCCACCAGCACGGCAAAGGCGGTGGTGGCATGACCCGACGGCAGGCTCGCGTACTCGGAACGCCATATGAACGGACTGAAGAGCGTCGGATCGAGGCTGCCGCCGACCAACGGGCGTGCACGGCCGATCATGCGCTTGATGATCGTGTCGAACAGGCTGGGCGCGCCAATGGCGACGAACAGAAAGCCGACGCGCACGGCTATCGCCGCCAGCACCCGTTGCGGAATGCGCGGCAGCAGCATCGGCAGCGCGCAGATAGCAATGAACAGCAGTCCAAGCGGCCAGAGGAACCAGCCGGACTTACCGAAGTCGGTGATCTCGCCGAAGCACCAGACGATCCAGCGCGGCAGATGGCCGACGCCACGGATCATTGCGGCGTCGATAAATAACATGCCGAACAGGAAAATCACCAGTGCCGCCGCCGCGGCGATGCCGAGCTGCCGCCGGTCGACCGGCCATGGTTCACGCACTTGCCCGCGCACGGGACGGGCCAGCATCACGAACGCGGTCTCTATATTGTTGGCGCAGCGGCGCAGCAAGCTTTGCATTCCGTTTGCGTTTTGCTTTGCTTCATCGGCCGCGGTCATGGTGCTTCCACAGAGCGAAACATCGACAGCACGACGGGCCGCCCGATGCTGATGTTGTAGCCGTCGATGCGCTGGGTGAACACATAGCGCAGTCCGACCGCATCGGCGCGCTGCACGAAGGCGCGGGCGCTATGGGCATCGACCAGCGCGAAATGACAGGCGCCGCGATGCAGGAATTCGGCGGCACCGGCGCCGTCGGTGATGTGCGTTTCGGTGCCGAGCAGGAAGATGAGACTCGGCTCTTGATAATAACCGGTGGTGGCGAGCTGCGGCTTTTCGCAACCGGCCGCGCTCACCTCATCGGCGATCATGGCGCTGGGAAACAGCGCCGACAGCGATGGGACGGTCACGCCATAGACGGTGATGGCGATGAACAGCGACGCCACCATACCGCGCAACAGCGCGCGCTCCGGCCCATCCGCCTCATAAAGCCACCAGGCAAACAGGCCGAAGATCACCGCCACCGCCGCGAACGGCCAGGCGGCGAGACCGAGATCCTGGCCGACGACGATGAAGATGACCGGCACCGCAATGGCAATGACGGCGGGAAACAAAAACCAGCCCACGGTGCCGCGCACCAGCCAGCGCGCCTGAACCTCGTCGCCGCGTTCGAGCACGCCGGCAATCAGGATTGCGATCGCCGGATAAAGCGGGAGCACATAATGCGGCAGCTTGGTGATGACCGCCTCGAACACAATCCAGGACGGGGTCAGCCAGGCCAGCAGGAATTGCACGGCTGGTTCGCGTCGCCTGTGCCACACTGACGGCGCGGCAAGCCCTGCAAGCACGGCGCCCGGCCAGAACGTCACCCAGAACAGCAGCAGATAATAGCCGGGCGGTGCGCCATGCGCCTCCTGCCCGCCCGCAACTTTGGCCAGCATGTCGTTGCCAATCGACTGCGCGAAAAAACTGTCGCCCGAGCGCAAGACGATTGCCGTGAACCACGGCAGCACGAGCAGCAGCATCCAGATGAAGCCGCTCACCGGCCGCAGCGCCAGAATCCAGCGGCCCGAGCGATCGAGGATCGACAGCGTGATGGCGGTCAGCCCGACGAACATCAAGATGAGCGGCCCCTTGATCAAGACGCCGGCGGCCATTGCCGTCCACAAAATTGCAGGCATGAGCCAGCCGGCCGGCGGCTGTGGCGCGCGGCGCTGCGCAAGATAGATGCGCGCCAGGGCGCCCATGGCGGCGACCGAACAGGCAAGCAGCACCGCGTCGGTCTTAGCCAGCCGCGCTTCGACTCCCAGCACGATCGAGCTTGCCACCATCAGCGCAGCGAGCAACGTGGCGCGGCGGCCAACAAAGGCGAGCGCCGCCCAATAGGTCAGCAGCACAGCCGAGATGGCCCCGGCAAGCGACGGCAGGCGATAGAGCCAGATTGTCGTATGCGCGCGCGGCACGCCGAGCGCGCTGCCAGCTCTCACCGCGGCGGCCTGTAGCCAATAGATGCCGACCGGCTTCTTGAAGCGCACCTCATCCTGGAAACGGATATCGACATAGTCGCCGTTCTCCACCATCTGCTTGGTGGCTTGCGCAAAGCGCGCCTCGTCGCGGTCGACCGGCGGGATGCGGAAGAAGCCGGGCAGAAAAGCAATCAGGCAAAAGACAATGAGCAGCGCCGCCGCTCGCCCATGCGAGGCGCAGGCGAAATCCGCCACGGCGGAAAGGCCCCGCGCCGGGATGATCGATTGCCGCGCGTCATTGGCGGTCGTGCTCATGGTTTGCCTGATTCCACGGGTTGCGGCGCACATTAACACGACGCCGATCGAGCATTGAGGACTATTGCAGGCGCACCATGACGCTGTCGGAGGCGCCGCGCGCGTCCATCACCGTGAGGCGCACGAAGCCCGGCCCGTCCGGCGCAAAGAACAAAGTGCGGCGGCCGGCGGGCGCCGGCAGCGGCACGCCGTTGACCATCACCGTGAGCGGCGCAAGTCCACCAGCAATTTTCAACGGCACCGAATCCGGCTTGCCGTTGGTAGCCAATTCGAGCCGCGCGCCGTCGGGCGGAAACATGATACGCGGCGGTTCACTCACCATGCGCACGGCGCCCTCCGGCTGGAAGCGCTGCAGCGGCGGCGGCAATTTATTTGTGGCTGCAAAGATCGCGCCTTTGGCTGCGCGCGCAAGCGGCGCAATCGAGTGCCCGATGCGCGCAAAGGCATCGAACAGAATCGGCGCCGCTGTCGCGCGCCCGTAGATTCCCGGCACCGGCGCGCCGTCCGGCCGCCCGACCCATATTCCTATCGTCATGCAGCCGTCGAAGCCGACCGCCCAGGCGTCGCGAAAGCCGTAGGACGTGCCGGTCTTGAAGGCGATGCGGCCGGGGCTCGCGTTCGCCGGCGGCGGTGCGCCGATCAAGATGTTGCCAACGTACCAGGCGGCGACCGGATCGAGCAGACGCCGTGGCGCGCCGGGCGTGGCATCGGCGCGCTCGATGAGCGGCACGGCCGCGCCTTCTCGCGCCAGCCCGGTATAGAGCATCACCAGATCGGACAGCGTGATGCCGACGCCGCCGAGTCCCATAGCCAATCCCGGCGCCTCGTCATTCGGCAGCACCAGCGTAGCACCGGCAGCGCCAAGGCGCGCGTTCAGATGATTGACGCCAAGCCGGCCAAGCACGGCAATCGCCGGAACGTTGAGCGAAAACTGCAGCGCGCGGCGCACAGTGACCGTGCCCTGAAACGTCTGGTCGAAATTTTCCGGCGTGTAGCTGCCGTAACGTACCGGCCGGTCGTCGATCAGCGTTTCCGGATGCAGGAAGCCGTCCTCGAAGGCGAGACCATAGATGAACGGCTTGAGCGTCGAGCCCGGCGAGCGCACGGCCACAGTCATGTCCACCTGGCCGGCGCGGCGGGCGTCGAAATATCCGGCGGAGCCGACATGCGCCCTCACCTCGCCGGTTGCATTGTCCACCGCGAGGATGGCAACGGAAATCTTCGGGCCCAGCGCGCGGGCGCGTTCGCGCGCCAGCTCTTCAAGCGTTCGCTGCAAATCGGCGTCGATGGTGAGCCGGTGCTCGCGGCGGTCCGGGTCGGCGGCGGCGATGTGGTCGGCGGCGTGCGGCGCCAGCACCGGCAGCGGCTTGCGCTCATGCGGCACGGTTTCTCTCTTGGCGCGGGCGATCTCGTCGCGCGGGATAACGTCGACCGCGGCCGCGCGGTCGAGCACGCGGTTGCGCGCCGCCTGCGCGCGCTCGGGAAAGCGGTCCGGCCGGCGCAATTCCGGCGACTGCGGCAGCGCCACCAGCAGCGCCGCCTCGCCGAGCGTCAACTTGCGCGGTTCCTTGCCGAAATAAGCGAGTGAGGCAGCGCGAATACCTTCCAGATTGCCGCCATAGGGCGCGATCGAAAGATAAAGTGAGAGGATATGCTGTTTGCTCAGCGCGTGTTCGAGCTCGAGCGCGCGCACGATTTGCCTGAGCTTCGCAGTCATCGTGCGGTGCTCGCGCGGCTCCAACAGCCGCGCCACCTGCATCGTCAACGTGGAGCCGCCGGAGACGATGTGGCCGCTGCTGGCGAATTGCCAGGCGGCGCGCGTGATCGCCTCCGGATCGACGCCCTGATGCGTCAGGAAGCGTTTGTCCTCGTAAGCGAACAGCACTTTGACTAACCGTGGATCGACGTCCTTTGCGCTCGCCGGCAAACGCCAGCGGCCTTCCTTGGTGGCATAGGCGCGCAACAAGCGGCCGTTGCGGTCGAGCACGACTTGGGAATATTCGAGATCCTTGCCGAGCGGCGCGGGGCCGAGCGACCAGACAAAGCCGCCGATGGCGAGCGCGATGACCGCCGCCACGGCGCCGACGCTCAAAAGAATTGTGCGTCCGCGTTTCATTTCGCCGCCTGAATTTCGATGGCGCCGGTCGCGGTGTGGCCGAAACGATCCGGCCGGTACATATCTTCCACCAACGCCTGGGGCAGAACGTACGTTCCCGGCGAAACCGCCCGCACCACATAGGCAACGGCGAACACCGGCGGGGAGTCTTCCTTGCGGTCGATGGCGGCGGAGAAGCGGTCGTCGCGGAATTCGGAATTCACCGGGTCGGCGGCGTCGGCGATCCAGGCGAGCTTGCTGGCGTCGCCCGAGGAGACGAGCTGCGGATTGTCGATTTCGAAGCCGGCCGGCAAATAATCGGCGACCATCACGCGGCCGAATTGCGGCTGCGGCTCGGTCACCTTGAGCACCACGACGAAACGCTGGTTCTGCCGCTCGTGGCTCGGATCGGCCGGCTTGCCGTCGAGCTTGTAATAGCTGCGCTCGATCTTGAAGCCGCGCTCGGCGGCGGGCTCCGGCGTCAATGGCGCGCCGGACACCGACAGCACCGCCTGCACAGCACCGTCGCCATTGTTCTTCACCGCGAACGGCTTGTCGAGTTCGGCGGCGCGTAGGCTGCGGTACAAGGCGCCCTGCCGCGTTTCGCCGTTGACGCTGAGCGAGATGGCGTTGAGTTGCTTGGCCAGCGCACGCGCGGCGAGCACCAGCCAGGCGTCCTCCTGCGTCGAGGTCGAATTGGTCAGCGCGCGCGCAGCGTCAACGCGCAGCACCGCGTCGTCGATTGTTCTCTGCAGCGCGTGGCCTTCCGAGGCGAGCGTCACCAGCGCCGCCGAATCCCGCAACGCCGAGCCGAAATCGGCGCGGCCAAGGTCGAGCTTGGGCTGCGGCGCGATGGCGTTGAGCGCGGCGAGATAGACCTTGTCGGCACGCGCCTTGTCGCCGAGCATCGATAGCGCCGCGGCGACTTGCGCCTTGGCGATCGGCGTCGCAAAATCACTGAGCTTCACATCGGCATAGTAGCGCAGGTCGCCGACCGGCGCCGCGCCGTTCCTCGCCAGCACGTAGAGCGCGTAAGCCAGTTCGCGGCCGCCGTCCTTGGACGGGTCCGGTGCGCGCGCGACGAAATTGCGCATGCGGTCGATGGCGAGCGAAAAGGCCGCCGCCGGCACCTCGAATTTCAGTTCGCGCGCGCGGGTGAGAAAGTCCGTCACGTAAGCGTCGAGCCAGGCCTCCTCGCCGCCGACCGACCACAGGCCGAACGAGCCGTTGGCGTCCTGGCGCGCCAACAGGCGGGCAATGGCATCGCGGATGCGCTGGTCGACGTCGCCGTCAAGCGCCAGATGCGCCTGCCCGGCCAGCTCGTTGACATAGAGCATGGCCATGGCGCGGCTGGCGATCTGCTCGGAGCAGCCGAACGGATAACGGTCGAGCGCATTGAGCAGCGCCGCCGCGTCGAGCGAGGTGGAGACCGCGATCGACAGCGCGACGCGCCCGGTGCCGGGCACGAAATCGGCGAACATGTCCTTCGACAGCGTCAGCGTCTCGCCTTTGGCCAGCGCACGCACCGTGCGGCGGGTGAGGATTTGCGTCGCTGGGCGCACGTCGAGAGCGTAAGCGCGCGACAGCGTAAAGCCGTTCGGCCCGCTCACGCTGACGTTCAGCGTGCTCGCCCCGGCGCCGCTTGCCGTGACCGGCACCGAAATGCGGTCACGTTGCTTGGCGGCAAGCTTCAGCACCAGCGGCTTGTCGGATTGCGACGTCACCGCGCCCTCGGCGCCGACCGCGACAGCGTAATTGCCGGCCGCGCCCTCGACATTGTCGAGCTCGAGCTGCACCGCGGCCGTGTCGCCTGTGCGCAGGAAGCGCGGCAGCGTCGCTGTCACCACCACCGGATCGCGCACCACCACATCACCCGCGGCCTTGCCGACCTTGTCCTTGCTCCAGGCGACCGCCATCACCCGCACAGTGCCGGCAAAAGCGGGAATGTCGAAATGCACCTGCGCCACGCCGTCGCGGCCGACCGTGACGATGCCGGAATAGAGCGCGAGCGGCGCCTGCGTCGGCGGCGAGCCGGACAGTTCGACGGCGCCGAAGTCGCCGCCGGAGCGGATTTTTCCCGCCGCGCCCTGCATGCCGTCGATGAGCTGCCCGTAGATATCGCGAATTTCGGCGGTGAGGCGCCGCTGGCCCAGATAATAGTCGTCCGGCGCCGGCGGCTTGTAATTGGTGAGACTGAGGATGCCGACATCGACCGCGGCGACCACCACGCGCGCCTCCTCGCCTGCCGCCAGCCCGGCGACGCGCACCGGCACGCTCAACGTCGAAATCGGCCGCAGCGTCGCCGGCAGTTGCATGGTGACGGAAAGCGTGCGCGCCGAGCGGTCGATGGAGAACCATTGCACGCCGATCGCGCGTGCCGGCATGCGCTTCGCGGTTTCATCGAGCGGCCGCCGCAGCGTGGCGACGAGATAGGCGCCGGTACCCCAGTCCTTGCCGACGGTGAGATGCATATTCACCATTCCGGCCGTGACCTGCTGCGCCGCGCTGGAGACGAGGCGATCGGTGAACACATTGAGCGTCAGCGTGCCGGCGCTGCGCGCCGTGACCGCCGCGTTTATGGTGTCGCCGGATTTGTAATCGGCCTTGTCGAGCGCGACTTCGAGCAGGTCCGGCGTATCGGCGCTCGATTCCGCGTAGAAGCCGGCGTCGAATGACAGCGAGGTGAGCGGGCCGTTGGCCTCGGGCGCAATCACTTCGAGGCGGTAGCGGCCCCATCTCACCGGCAACGAAATATGTACCGGCTTGTCGGCGGTGGCGTCGAGCATGCCGTCAGCGACCTTCTCGGTGCGCTTAACCGGCTCGAAGTCCCATTGGCCGTTCTGCCGGTACCATTGGTAGCTGGTCTCGACCTTGAGTAGCGAATAGCGCAGGCCTTGTTTCGCAAACAGCTTGCCATCGGGCGCCACCAGCACCACGTCGAAATCGGCATTGGCGCCGTCGGCCAGAGAGCGGCTGGAGAAAGCCGGCTTGACGCCGATCATCGGCGCGTCCGCCGCAACCGGCAGCGTCAGGTGGCGCTCGACGGCACGGCCGCCCGACTCCGCCATACTGATTGTCACGGTCGCTTCCAACGGGCGCGTGGTGACCGGCAGCCTGTCGAGCGCGACGGTGAAATTGGCTTTGCCCTGCGCGTCGGTGTCCGGCAGGTCGCCGAGTTCCTGGCGGATGGCGATCACTTCGTCATCGGCGAGACCGAAAGCATAGCCGGGGAAGCCGGTGCGCTCCTTGGCGGCAGCGATGGTGACGTCGCCGGACAATTCGAGAGCAGAGGCCGGCGCGCCATAGAGAAAATGTCCATCGACGTTGAGCGGCGTCTGCGCTCCGCGCGGCATCGCCGCTGCATTCGATGTCAGTTCGAATTCCAGTCGGTCGGCGACATAGTCCTCGACCATGAATGTGGCCTCGCCGACCGCTGCGCGCTTGGGATCGGTGAAGGCGCGCACGCGCCAGGTGCCGCTCATGGCGGAGGCGACCAGCGGCACGGCCCAGGAACGGCCGCCGAGACCCTCTTCGACGACCAAGGCGCGGCGGTATTCGACGCCGTCCGGGCGCTCCATGACCAGCGTCAGCGGCGCACCGAGCGCCGCCTGCCCCAGCACGTCGCGCAGCAGCGCCGTGACCTCGACGGTCTCGCCGGAGCGATACACGCCGCGCTCGGTATAGACGAAAGCGTCAAGCCCCGCCGGCACCGGCCGTCCGGCGACGCCGCGGTCGGAAAGATCGAACGCGGCCGATTTCAGGCTCAGGAAGGCGTAATCGCCGGCTTCGCTGACGACGATCGCCGCCGGCTCCAGCCCGCCCTCGCCGCGCGTTAAGCCGGCATCGAAATGCACATAGCCATTTTGATCTGTGAGCTTGATCGCCAGCACCTCGTTGCTGCGCGCCATCAGCCGAATATCGGTCTGCGCACGCGGCTTGGCGCTAGCGAGTGAGTGTACGAAGACGTCGATGCCGTCATGCGTCGAATAGGCGGTGAGGCCGAGGTCGGAGACGACGAACCATTGCGTTGCGATCTGGTCATAGTCCTCGGTCAAGACGCCCTTCGGCGTTGCCGTCATGACATAGACGCCGGGCGCCAGCGCGCCGATCGCTTGGCCGACGGGAAAGGCTGTGGTCACCTCGGTATTGAGCTTCTGCTCGACGGCCAACTTGCCGCTCCACACCTTGACGCCGTGGCTTTTCGCCAGTTCTTTCGCCTCGTAGCGCGAAATGTTGCGCTGAAACTGGTAGCCGAGCACCGTGTCGATCAGGTTGCGGTCGCCGACGCGGTAGACGCCGATCACCACCGCGTCGGTATTGACGCTGAGCAGCGGAATGCCGCGCTGCCCGCTACTCGGCAGCACGTAGGCTTTGCCGGTGAAGCGCACGAACGGATTGCGGTCGCGCACGAAGATGGTGAAGTCGGCCGATTTCGCCAGCGTCTCGCGCACCGTCGACGGCAGCCCGGCGCGCAGCGTGATGGTGTAGCGTTCGCCGTGCTTGAGGCCTTCGACGCAGAGCTGTTTTTCAGCCGTCGATAGCGCAGGCTTGTCCTCGCCGGCGACCACGACAAAGGGCGAGAAATCGGTGCGGCCGCCGGGCAATCCTTCCGAGAACTGGAAACAGGCACGGGGCGAGATAGCGTCGGAATCGACCGAATAATCGAGCAGCCGGAAACCATGCTCGCCACGCAGCTTCTCATATTGCACGCGTAGATCGGCGGTTTCACGGATGTCGAGAGCTGCGCGCATGGCATCGAGCGCCGGGCGCCAAAGCTTTCGGTCGGCAAGCGTGCGGCCGAAAACGGCGAGGCTTTCGGCCTCCTCAGCGCGGTTTTGCGTACGCCGATAGGCGATATAGGCGGCGGTCGAGGCGCGATCAAGCAGCAACACACGATCTTTGTCGTCGCGCGGCCGGATCTGCAGCACGGCGCGGGCGAGCCGCAGCCAGCTTGTGGCATCGTTGGGCGCCGTTGCAACGATCTGGCCTAGCACCAGCATGCCGTTACGGAAGTCCTTTTTCGTGAAGGCGGCATCGGCGTCGTGACGCAACTCGCCCGCGGATTTTGTCACTGTCCCGGCATCGCTCTTGATCTGTGCTTCGAGCTTGAATGCCGCCGCGTCGAGCTCCTTGCTCTGGAAGGCCTTATCGGCGGCCGCGGCCGGAAGCACGGCAAGGGCAAGGAGCGCGGCGGCGAAGCCGGCGCGGAGGGACGCGAGCATGAAGGGAGCCTCCCGGTTGGCGACGCCACTCGTGATGCCATGGCTGCCGTTCATAGTTCACCATGCGAAGGTGTCGAGGACATGGCTGCGGTCGGAAAATTGGAGCGCGCGGTCAGTCACCGACGCTCTGGCGATTGAATCTGTCACTTCAATAATGCAATTCAAGCCATTCATTTATCTATCATATTTATAACTATGATCAATGACCCGGCGGCCTTGGCATCGGCATCGCCTGTTCGATCACGCGCGCAGCGCGCAGCACCAGATGATCCGCCCGCGGCGCGCCGACGATCTGCACCCCCATCGGCAAGCCATTGGCGGCCAGCCCGCTCGGCAGCGACGCCGCCGGCTGCTGCGTCAGGTTGAAGGGATACGTGTAAGGCGACCAGTTGAGCCAATCGTCGCCGAAGTCGCCGGTGTCCGGCATCTCCTTGCCCACCTTCAGCGCGGTGACCGGCATGGTCGGCGTCACCAGCAGGTCGTAGCGCTCATGGAAACGCCGCATGGCATTGTAGAGTTCGGCGCGCGCGGAATGCGCAGCAAGATAATCCTTGAGTGGAGCCGGCCGGCCGCGGTCGGCATTGCGGCGCAGCCCTGCGTCCATTTGCCCGCGCTCGACCGCCGGCACGGCATCGACAATCGTTGCCGCGACCGGCCACCACATTCCGCGGATGATTTCCAGCGCCCGATCGAGCGGCGGATCGACCTCTTCGACCAAAGCCCCCTGCTCTTCCAGCGCTTTCGCCGCCTTGCGCGCTGCTGCCTCGATATCCGGCGCTTTGACCGCCGCCGGACCCGGCCGCACCGAAAAGGCGACGCGCAAGCGGCGCACGCCGTCATCCAAACCGTCGGTGAAGTCGGGCGCCGGCGTATTCCACGCGGTCATGTCGCGCGCATCGGGGCCGGAAATGATCGACAGCATCAGTGCCAAATCGGCGACCCGTCGCGCGATCGGCCCCTGGTGCGCCAACACGCTGAAGGGCGAAGCGGGATAGGCCGGTACCCGGCCGAAGCTCGGCTTGAAGCCGAATACGCCGGTGAACGCCGCCGGAATGCGCAAACTGCCGGCGCCGTCGGTGCCGAGATGCAGCACGCCGAGGTCGAGCAGCGCCGCGACCGCACCGCCGCCGGTTGAGCCGCCCGGCGTATGCTTCGGATTCCACGGGTTGCGCGTGATCCCCGTGAGCGGCGAGTGGCAGACACCGATCCAGCCGTATTCCGGCAGCGTGGTCTTGCCGATAAACACTGTGCCCTGCTCGCGCAACCGCGCGCAGGCCGGCGCGTCGGCTTGTGCCGGGGAGTGATCGCCGGTCTTCGAGCCCCGCCCGGTCGCGTGGCCTTTAAGCCAGAGATTGTCCTTTATCGTTGCCGGCAGCCCGTCGGCCGCGCCCAGCGGCGCGCCCGCCCGCCAGCGCTTTTCCAATTCGGACGCCGCCGCCAGCACGGCATTCGCGCCGATCGGCCGGAAGGCGTTGAAGGCGGCGCTCGCCTCGATGCGGGCCAGAATGTCGCGCGCGACCTCGACTGGCGATAGGGCGCCGCGGCGATAGGCGTCGGACAGCCCGGCGGCGGAAAGATCGGCGATGCTGGTCATGGTTTTGTGGCCGTTGACGGATCGATCCCACACCTTTCCACGGAGGCCCACTCCGGGTAAACCGGCGATGCGCGGACCCCGTAGCTCAGCCGGATAGAGCACCAGCCTTCTAAGCTGGGGGTCGCAGGTTCGAATCCTGCCGGGGTCGCCAACAAGATCAGACCGCACTCAGCTCTCGGATATAGACCGCCGGCACCACAAACATTCGCGCCCTCGGCTAACCATCTAGATGAGATCATGCCGATGCAGTAGTCTCTATCCCGCTGGTACAAAAAAGCCGTCAGGTCAACATTAAGTCGCTTTTCTTAAACTCAACCCCATTCCGATCCAGCTCGCTCCTGCAAATACAAGATCAATGCCTAGCAGAAGGCCGAGAATGTAGAGGCTCGATACTGGCCAATGATTGAGAATGATTAGGCCAAGCAGAAGCGTGACCACACCTGACAGCACCACCCAGACCCAAGGCATTCCTCGCTTCATAGAAAAACCCAGAATAATCCGCATAATACCTGAGACAATAAGCGCGCAGCCGAGCAGAAGCGTAAGGAGTGCTGCAGCGAGCAATGGATTCTCAAACGTGACAAGGCCGGCAACGATATAGAGAACGCCGAGCAGCACCCAAAACAGGAATTTGCCCCACGTCTTGACCTGAAAAGCATTGATGACTTCAGCAACACCCGCGATCAGCATCATAATGCCAACTATAAAGACGCTCGCAACCGTCGCAATCAATACGCTGCCTAACGCGATGAAGCCGGCAACTGAATAAATAATGCCAAGAGCGACAATCCACCCCCATTTGGTACGCAGCGCCTCAATTCCACTGAAAGAGCCTGTTGACGCAGTTATATTGGACATCATGCTGCCTCCCTACAGTTTCCAGAAAAACCACACCGCGTCAGATCAACGCGCGCTTTGATAATAGTCAATGTCCACTTTCGGGGGGTGGATTCAACCGGTCGACGCAACACTCCATCTCATTCTATCTGCTGGGATTTGAACCCCAAGGTCTTGCGCGCACTGCCAGCGATGCCAAAGCCCCTGGCTTCTCTGCCGCAGTGAAGCCTCGAAAAAACCCTCGACGTTTCGTCAAGCGCTCCGTCTTTCCCTCCAAGACAGAGAGTGTTGCGTCGACCGGTTGAACCGGCCCACCGATAGAACGGGACGCAGCACCAAGATCAGAGTGTGCAGCGAAAATAGGGAGTTGATAGTTCGGGGAGACCAGGGAAAAGCCGCGTAATTTTATTGTCGTTGTCGATCCTCACACTGAATTGGACGGTCTGAAGCGCTACATCGGTGGAACAGTTCAAAATAAAATGCGTTACCGCGCCGTCTTCCTTGCGCGATTTTATTGCGCAGGTTGCTAGTTTTCCGATGATTTTATTTTCTTCTACGATGAGCCCGCTACCGAAGGAGTCAAAATCATCCGTAAACACAATCTTACCACCTCTTTTCACAAAGATTTTGTTGCATGTAGAGGCGTCAACTGCCCAACCGCCGGCGAAGTCTGCCGCTTGTGCAGAAAGGCCCAAAATTGACCATGCGAAAAATACGACTAACATCGCAACAGCTATGCGGAATGCAGCCATTGGTCTTCTCCTGGATCAATTGATGCCGCCAAGATAGGCGGGCAGCCTTAACGCAAAGCCGCCCGCCCTTAAAGTCATTTCTATTAGTCGCTAGGACCTTTGCTCGCTTTCTCGGCCTCCTGCATCCTTTTCCCCATCTCCGCTTTGATTGCGTCGAGATTGAAGCTCGCGCCACGCTGCATCGGTGGGTAGTCGAGGAAGGTCTGGATTTCCTTGGCCATTACCTGCTGGACGAACACGAAGCGCCAGAATTGGTACTTGAACCAATCGAAGTATTGCTGCGCGCCGTCTTTTGTCCCGTTGCTTGGCCAACCCGTGCGCTCGAAAGGATCCAGACGCAAGTTGGTGATGTAGGGCACGTCCGGGTGGGTCTTCTCGCCCAACCAGCCAGCCGGCTGGTCGATGAAGCGGAACTTATAGTCGTCAATGCGTACCGCACCGACCGTGCTTTCACCGAGGTAGAAGATCTCGTGACGCGCGGACGACCCTTTGCCGGTGATGGCGGCCATCTGGTTGTAGCCATCCAGATGGTTCTTGTAAGTCATGTCGCCGATCTTTTTGCCCTTCAGCAATTCTTCGGTGATGTTCGGGTTACCGGCTGCGGCCACGAAGGTCGGCAACCAATCCATGCCGGAGAAGATGCCGTTTTGCACCGAGTTCCGCTGGTACATGGCCAGGCCAGCGAAGGAGTGCAGGCACGCGGAAGCCACCCTCAAGGACTGTGCCCTTGGACTGCGCAAACGGCGTCTGACCGCCGTCGGGCCATGTAAAGACTTCAGTGCCATTGTCGGTGGTGAACACGACGATCGTGTTGTCGTCCTCGCCCATATCCTTGAGCTTCTTCATCACGATGCCGACGTCGTCATCGAGTTGGGCCATGCCGGCTTCCTCTTCCGACCAGCCATTCTCGGCATTGCGCATCGCTTCATACTTCGGGGAGAGATGGGTGACGATATGCATGCGCGTCGGGTTGAGCCAAACGAAGAACGGCTTGCCGTCCTTCTTGGCTTGCTCCATGAACTTAATTGAGAGGTCGCGAATTTCGTCGTCCACCGTTTCCATGCGCTTCGGATAGAGCGGGCCGGCATCCTCGATCCTCTGCTTACCGATCTTGCCCCAGCGTGGCATCACGGTTGGATCATCCTTCTCGGTGGCCCAGCTATGAACCATGTTGCGTGGGCCGACGACATTCAGCAGATTCTGCGGATAGTTGGGATGCGCCGGATCTTCCATCGCGTCGAGGTGGTATAGATAGCCGAAGAACTCGTCGAAGCCGTGGACGGTCGGCAGGAACTCGTTCTTGTCGCCTAGGTGGTTCTTGCCGAACTGGCCGGTGGCGTAGCCCATCGACTTCAGGATCGTTGCGATGGTCACCGCCTCGGCAGGCAGGCCGACTGATGCGCCAGCTTGGCCGACTGTGGTCATGCCGGTGCGGATCGGTAGCTCTCCGGTAATGAAGTTCGCGCGACCCGCTGTGCAACTTGCCTCGGCATAGTAGTCCGTGAACAACATGCCCTCTTTCGCGAGTTGGTCGAGGTTCGGCGTCTTGCCCGCCATCATGCCGCGGTGATAAGCGCCGATATTCCACATGCCGATGTCGTCCGCCATAATGACGACGATGTTGGGATTCTGTTGCTGCTGTGCGGCTACTGGCGCGTTAGCCACAAATACGCCAGCAGACGATACCAACACGCCCAGGCATACTGTCCGGATCAGACCCATGCTCTAACTCCTTTGCCTTTGCCGCCCGATACAGGCCGACGGCGGCACCAAAACGCTGCCATTGCGTTTCGCCGAATGCGAAACGAAATGCAGAGATTTGCCGAAATGTTTTAGGGCCGTTCGCAATGCCCTGTAACACAGGGTAGCCCTACTGCGAAGATAGCGCGCGAGTTATATTTCGATGCAGCGGCGTGTTCGTTTCTGAACAGTTTGACGCGAAAATCCGACCACTGATGTTGCGAAGCAGCCGTCATGTCCGGCGGTCGTTTTCTGCGGTCCAGATGTCCGAGTTGGGTCGATGCTGTTGAAAAAGTCCGAAGCATGCCTCCGATACGCAACAATCGAATCAACGAGAGCAATCTGTTGAAGCGAAATTGCGCGTTTGATGCTGGTTTTAAATCAATGTTGCTTGGTGACCCCTTCCAAAATCCTTTTTCAACAGTATCGGTCAATCGCGACCGATCCATCCAGCGCCCGTCCCGCTCAATGTCCGCTTCTCTAATCGGCCGTTTGGGGTCAAGCACTTTCAGACTATCCACCGCTGCAGTGTTGATGTCGCTCACGGGCTCGCGCTTCTCTTCGGAATCGGCACCAGGGCCCTTCCATCATGGGATCCGAGGACGAGGTGGAACAATCTGTTACGCGGCCTTAGCGTCAGATTGACGATAGGTCCAAGCGGACATGCGAACTCACCTCATCCATCGTCCCGCGAGGGACATCATTCCACCGCTGGGTGGAACTCGAGTTTTCTCCTATCGCATCCGGCGACCTACACCTCTCATGCCACCGCGGCCTCCCGGGTCCACTGGAACTCGGTGCCATCAACCCATATGCGGTGCATGATCACAGCCAACCGGCGCGCCAAGGCGACGATCGCCTTCTTCATCCCGCGGTGCCTGGCGATCTTCATGGCCCAGGCCTTGAGCCAGGACCATCTCTTTGAATGCAACATGGCCTGAGCCGCTTCGTAGAGCATGACCCGCATCATCTCGTCTCCGCAGCGTGATATTCTGCCGCTGCGTTCGCTCTCGCCTGATTGATACTTGGCGCACGTCAGCCCAAACACCGCCCCGACTGACTTGGACTTCCTGAAGCGAGCGGGCACGTCGACGGTGGCGCGATAGGTCAGCGCCACCACAGGGCCGACCCCGGGGACCGTCATCAGGCGCCGGCACACCTCATCGTCCCGCACGATAGCGAGCAAGCGGCGGTGCAGGATACAAAACTGCTCGCGAAGCACTCGCCGGACAATGAGCATCGGTTCGACCAGCACCGCCAGGTCGGGGAGGTTCTCAACAAGCTCCCTGATGCGGGCCTCGAACCTAACTTTGCCCACCACGCCTACTTTGAGACCAAAGTTGCGTAACGTCCCGCGCAGGTCATTATCGACAGCGATGGCCTTCGACTGCAGCAGCTTGCGATGGGTCAGCAGCATTCGCTGTTTCTGGCTGCGTAACGTCTTCACATGCACCGGACGATAGAGCCCCGCCCGCATCATCTGCGCCATACCGCGTGCGTCATTGCGGTCGGTCTTGTTGATCTGCGCCTTCAGCACCGCCCGCATGTGCCGCGTCTCGACGCAGATCACCGGCAAGCCCGCTTCCGCGAGGGCGCTAAAGAGCCACTGTGACAGCGGCCCGGCTTCCAATCCAATCCGTTTGAAGTGATAGGCGGGGCTCTTCAGCACCGCCAGCAGAGCTTCCGGTTCACTCGCCACCTTCACTTCCCGTACAATCCTGCCCGTGTCATCCACAACGCAGATGCTGCTCTCCTTGACTGAAACATCTAGTCCAGCAAAATGGTCCATGCTGCGCTTCTCCTTCTGATGCTTGAGGCCGTACACACGGACCTCGTTTCACCATCAGCCTGAAGCGCAGCACCAAAAATATTCAGCTATCCACAAGCTGCCGGCCGATTACCCCATCTGTTAGTCCGATAGCGTCCTAGATTTTGCGGCGCGGCGAAGGGCGCGATGTGCCATGAGCCGACATCGCAGACTATTTACGCTTGATTGGCGTTTTGATCTGATTGGCGTCCGCTGGCGAACTCGATACACAGTTATCTCAGACCAAGCAGTGCGGCTTAAAGAGTGGCATAGGGGAGCGCAACGGCTTATGGCGTTGTCGCTCCCCCATTTCTCCCGCATCAAAAAACTTACGCTACTAGCAGCGACGGGAAATACGCGCTTATCGCAGCATCATTGCTCATCGCATCGGCAGGTAAACACGCCTCGGTTTCGAACCGATTGCCGCAGTTTGTGCAGGTCCAAAGATTGAGTACCCGCTGCGCGCTTCCGATTTCCGACCATTCAGGGATAGTCAGCACAGCTCCACATTGAACGCAGGTCGTACCGAAGCTGGAATTTGGTGCTTTGGATGACATGACGACCTCCATGGGTGAGTCGTTGACGTTTCTTGTTGGAGCGCAGAGAATTGAAAAAATGTAGCGAGATGATGACGCGATGGTAATACAGTGGAAAACTTCTAATTTCGCAGCGCGACATCGCAGCGCAGCATTAATGGGGAACTACTAGCCATGCCAAACAACGTCATCGTCTGGGATCTTGAATCACAGGGCGCATCGATTTGACCTGGCGAACGCTCGACAATAACATAACCTAAGCATAATATTTTTTGAGGGGCTGGCTTCGCGTACAGCCCGGTCAATGTTGCCTTCGCCAAGGTAGCCCTTCAAGACTGGAGCCCTTGGTCTCAGCGTACGACGGGAATTGTAAGAGACCGTCGCTCATTTCGTGCAATTGTAGCGACAGGCGTTCGATTTACAATTTGTATCGTACGCGAACAAGCGGCGACGCGCCCGCGCTGGCGGAGAGTGTCGCAATGCACAGCGAATGTCGGTTGTGGGTCATTTTCGACCGATCCATCCAGCCCCCAGCACCGATCGATGTCGGCTATGCCTCCAAAAGCGTACAAGTCATTGCATCGCAGCGAGATGACGTGACGGGCCAGGACAGACACTCGGTACGCAAACGGAAACGTCTGTATAATTCGTGGGTTCGGTTCTGGCACCTTTCCGAACCGTAGACGCTGACAATTTGCCCCGTTATCAAGTTGAGCCGACTATTTGTTGGACCGACAGCAGCGAAGATTGCGGGATGACACTCTACATACCGGTCCTGTGGTTCTATGCCGTGATGGTGTCGCTAGTTTTCGGTGCGAGTGTGTACGAAACATTGGTCGTGCATCCCGCGTGGAGCCGAAAGCCGCCAAAATCCTTCCGCGGGTTCGTTGGAACGCCGGTCAGTCGGATGAATATCCCAGCGTTCTGGGTCCCCGTGGCTCCGCTGTACGCGTTGAGCGCGCTCGCTGCGTTGGGTCTTGCCTTTTGCGCGGGAAGTCAAGGGGTACCCCTCATCGTTTCTACCGCATGCGCCGTCGCTGTCGTTGCGTGGACCTTGCTGTACTTTCGCCCCACCATCGAACGGTTTCTTGAAGCGGGAGGCGGGAACACTCCAACCGAACGCCTGCAAATCGAAGCTCACCGCTGGATCCGACTCAATTGGATCCGCGTAGGGCTGGTCGCAATTTCTTGGTGGGGAGCCCTCAGCGCCGTGGCGAGGCACGGATGAATCCGGCTGGGCAGCCCAACAAGCGGCTCTACCAGGCGGCTGTGTGCCATTCAGTGCAGCCGCTGGTGAGCCGCGATCGTTAGGGACAGGCCGAACTCGGAAAGAGAATGGACCAAGGAATTGAGCGAGACACTGGACAGGATACGCGCGCTCCGGCCTATGGGCGTTTAATGTGTATTAGCCGGAACTCGATCTGACAGCTGTTGCCTGGTTGAGCGATCGGGTTTTGGTGTCCGATAGGTCAGGCTGCGATCATTTTCTCCTTTGCCATCGGCATTGCATCCAGGAAGGTCTGCATCGGGGTTTTTCCGAAGCACCAGCGTCCCTGATGGGGTCGCGCCTCGTTATATTCCTTGATCCAGGAATCCTGCTCGGCCAGCCGATGCCGGCGGAGCGCTTCGTCTCGCTGTTGCGTCAGCGCATGGCGACGAAAGGCCCCGCCAAACAGCCGGCCTGACCGTCCTCACCTCGCCGGTCAGTGGGTCCAGGCGCCGCGGCGCGTAAAAGCGAAATTGTCGGAATAGGACATGGTTCGCCGCAACTGCGGCTTTGCCCCGAACACCTGGTAGGCGATGCCGTAGCGCTCGCAATAGCCGATCGCCTCTTCCTTGCTGGCAAAGCTCAGGCGCACCTGCTGGCGCATGTCGGTGGACGAGGTCCAACCCATCAGCGGCTCGACGGTGCGCGGTTCTTCAGGCTCGAAATCGAGCACCCAGTCCTTGGTCTTGGCGGTGCCTGCCTGCATGGCGGTCTTGGCCGGCTTGTAGATGCGCGCTGTCATTTGGCGTTATGCCTTAATGTCTTGCCGAATTGCCCGGGCGCGCCACTCTTAATGCCAAGCCGCCTGGCTGGCAACGTGCTAATTTGATTGTGGGCCGGCGCAAGCTGGTCAACTGCGCCTGCCGTTGCTAATTGTCACGCCAAACAGGATGGCCCTCAATCATGCGAGCGAACCTTCCAAGCGGCGGACGACAGCCTGGGGCTGCAAAGAACGAGGCGCTCGAACGGGCCCGCTTTGCAATACAGATGAACCGGCCCGATCAAGCGCAACAGATTGCAACCGAGATTCTCAGGACCAATTCGGCCGATCGCGACGCGATCAAGACACTTGGCTACGCGTTGATCATGCTCAAACGGCCTGGCGAGGCTATGGAAATCCTTGAAAGCGCGGCCCGTCGCAGTCACGACCCCGAACTCGATACCCAACTCGCCATCGCGTTCCAACAATGCGGACGCACCGAGGATGCCATTCTCTGGCTCAAACGCGCGATCAAGCGCAAGTCGCCGCAGGCGTCGGCATTTTTCGAGCTGGGGTTCATCCTGAATTCGCTGTACCGCCACAGCGAAGCGGCCGATGTGCTGAGGAAAGGCGTCGAGACCGCCCCGATGATGGTCGATATGACCGTCCAACTCGGAATCGCGTATAGCGGGATGAACGACCGTCCCAACGCCATCGCGTGTTTTCGCCGCGCGCTGGCGAACAACCCGGTGCATCTCGGAGCGATGTTCGGATTGGGCGATGTGTTGATGAACGATCGCGATTTTACCCAGGCGGCGGACGTGTTCGGGCGACTGGTCGCGGCCGACCCGGCAAATGCCGACGCGCGCATTCGGTTCGGCAATTGCCTGCTTATCCTTGGCCAGACCGATGTTGGATTTGCTTGCATGCGTGCCGCGGCGGCGCGCGGACCGAAGTTTTACGGCAAGGCGCTGCGTGCGCTGACGTCATCAAGCCACGGGCGTTGCTGGCTGCGGCCCAGCGACGCCGCGAAATTTCTTCGCCGCGACACGCGCGGCCGCTAACGCTTGGCCGCACGGAAATTGCGGCGGTAAACGCCGGTTTCCCTCAGCAGCTGGTCCGTTATTTTATCGATCTTCTGGACGCGCTCAGGCGACATCGGCTCAAAACGGCCGGCCCAGACTTCGCGCTTGACCGGGATGCACTGAGCGACCGGCGTGCCCTTCGGCAGCACTCCATTGAAGTCGGTATCGTGCCAGCGGGCCGGGAAATTGACCAGGTTGTTGCCGAACAAATCGGTATCGACCAGCCCGGTGATCGTCGTGAACGGCAAATCAATCCTGTTCAACGGATGGGTAAATAGCAACGAATATCCAGGCGGAGTTTCGATCGCCCAATAATTGTTGAACTTGACGACGAAACGGTCATCCTCGAAAAACGGCGTGCCGACCACCTGCGAGCCATCGTGGAAGTCGATCGGCGAGCAGGAAAAATTGCTGACGCTCGTTGCCGGAACGGCGCGCTCCCATGAGAATTCGCCGTTTTCCACTTTGAGATCGGCTGTCAACGGGATCAGGAAGCCATAGGTCATCGCGTCGATGAAGGGCGGGCATTTTTTGACGGTCATGACCTCCTTCTGGTCGGTCTCGTTGAACGCCGTTTGCGGCAGTTTTTTGAACCAATCCGGCAAGCCCTGCACGGCCGGAATCGGGCGCGGCAAAATAGGCTCAAGCTCGGGCAGGCAGTGAAAAACGACGGTCATTTGACCGGGTTCATGCATTCGCCAAGGTCCCCGATTGAAATTCGTGGCAGTCTAACGTGGCAACCGCCGCGTGAACAGGTGTCTATGATCGCGGGTTCCACCTCGGAGAAACGTGGCCCCCGGCGGGCTTCGCCAATAAAAAACCCCCACAGTATCCCGCCGGCTGTCTCGATTGTTGTCGTCGGGCGCTGATCACGTAATCAGGCCAGAAGTTGCACGATGCAAAAAACAGTTTGGGGTGTGAGGTTGACTCCGGGCGACCAGGAGGACCTCGACTCATCGTCCTATTGGGTTTGCGCGCCGGCGGTCGACTAGAATAACGGAAGATAACGCGAAGCCTGCGAGGCTCGAAATCTTGCGTTATCAACCCAGCAAAATTGGCGGACGAGGCCTCACAGCGCACATTATCGACATTCGTCTGAGGCCCGTAAATTGCGGCTTTTTCGTCGCCTGAGCAGCAAATCTGATCGGGAATTCGAAACCGAAAGATAACGGGAGACGCTCATCGACAAGCGGCAAATAACGACTTTTTTCGACACCCGAATCAAAGTGCGAATTCAGAAACTCGTTAAGGATCCTTTAAGCATGTTTACCCACATGTGGAGCATGCAATTGGAATTTCGAGATGTCGCGTTCTTGTACCATATGCCAGCACGTGAAGCGTGCCGAGATCGACCGCCGCCTCGCCAGTGGGGAGCCGGCGGCGCAGGTCGCGCGTGCCTATGAGCTAGGCGAATTGAGCGTCTATCGGCACCGCACCAACTGCGCGAACCTTGCCGCCTCAAATGTCATCAAGAAAGAAGCCGCCCAGGGTAGCGCGGCGAAGGCGCTGCTGCCCTCAAGAGAGAAGCTAAGCGACGGCTATAGCGGTCTAATTGAGCGCATCGACACAATCGTGGCACAGGCCCAAGCAGAAGGCTCGCTGTCAATCGCCATTAGTGGACTGAAAGCCGTCCGGCAGACCCTCGATAGCCTAGCGCGGCTTGCTGGCCACACACAGGCCGGCGGCACACAGATCAACGTCGCGTTGCAAAGCAACGTCAATGTCGAGGCACCAAAGATCGCCGAACTCCTGATCAAGGAGTTTGACCATGAACCTGAAATCAAGGCGCGGATTGCGCAAGTGTTGTCGAAGAAAGCATCGAGGGAGGATACTCATGAACCCAAATCTTGAAATTGCATATCGGATCGACCCCGCGCTGTGGGTGTATGAAGTGTTGGGGGTAACGCCGACCGCCTGGCAGAAGCAATTTCTGCTGGCGCCACGGGGAGCTTCCATTTTAACCCTAACGGCGCGCCAGGTTGGCAAAACCACGGCGGCTGCTTGGGCGATGGCGCATACGGCGCTCTATCATCCAGGATCCCTGTCAGTGGTGGCTTGTCCTGCCCAGCGGCAAAGCGCCGAAGCCGTGCGCAAGGTCAAGGAGATTCTCGTCAAGTGCGGCGTAAAGATTGCGACCGATAATGTGTACGGACTGGAACTGGAAAACGGTTCGCGGGTGCTGGCACTGCCAGGCAGCGATGATTCAATTCGTGGGTTGACTGTCGATGGCTGGATCATTGCCGATGAAGCTGCGCGCCTATCGCCGGAGCTCATTTCAGCATTGCGCCCGATGCGGGCCCGCCGGCCACATACGCGGCTCGCCATGCTATCAACGGCATGGAGCCGCACGGACCCGTTCTGGTCAGCATGGGAGAGCGGCGGCGGGTGGATCCGCATCAAAGCCACTGTCGATGAGGATCCGACGTTGTTTCCGGCCAAGTTCCTAGAGGAAGAAAGAACCAATCTCGGTGAAGAAGGTTACAAGCGCGAATACCTCGGCATTCCAACGGGTGGTCAAGTCAGCCCATTCACTTGGGAAATGTACGACGGTGCAACATCCCCCTCGCTGGCAATTGTGTTTCCGAAGCCGGTCATTATTGCCCATGACGTCGGACGCAGCGAGGATCGTTCCACCGCTGTTTGCGGCGGGCCTAGTGTACTTGCGCCGGGGATTGTCGGTGTCGAACGATTCGAAGAATTGCCGTTGAATCTTTCCGGCCACGCTCTGGCGGACGCGCTCTCGCGCGTAGACCGATGCTTTAATTCTAAAACACTCATCGTCGCCGATATCAGTACAGATGGAACTTATGGCGAGGTGCTGTTTGAGAGATTTGGGCCACGGCTGATTGGCCTGCACATCACCCGCAGTGGCGATGGATTGAAAGGCGAGTATCGACAAGTGAAGGGTGGCGCCTTCTTGGTCTACACAATCGGTCGGACCTACTTATTCGATCTGCTGTACCGCGAGATGCAAACTAACAAGGTTCGCATTCAGGATGGGGCGGAGAGCCGACGAGCCTACGAGCAACTGATGACGCTTGAAATCGACGTTCGGCAAAGCGGGGTGATTTATACCTGTCCGCCAGGGCGACACGACGATCTCGCCATCTCCTGCGCCATGCTGGTGTGGGCCGCAGAACATCCACATTTGCCTTATTGGTGCCGGCCTTTGGAGCCACCGCCAGCTCAAATGCGACCGGCAATGCCTACAGCAGCGTGGACGTAAGCGTAATTTAGTCTCACCAGCACAAGCGGATCGACGAGTTCGCAAATCGCGATGCGGTGTCGGACCAGATCTATCTGCTCGGACATTTTCGCAATCTCTTGGTCTCTCGCGAGATTCGGCTTGCCGATCGCCCACTCCCGCTTTCAGCTCGCCGTCTGTTGTCTCTCCAGCCTTCCATTAGGCTTGATCCGGTCTCTCCTTGAGGCTTGCGAATAGCCGCTGCCGACTCCACCGGGCGCACCTTGGCGAGGGTACTCGCCATCTCCGGCGAAGGTATGGAGTACCCGACCATGAACCTTGAGTTCGCCGTTAATGCTTACCGTGTCCTGCGCGACCGCATCCGGGCGCATGACCCGCAGATCGATGAGGAGACCCTTGCCGATACCGTTGAGGGGCTCACCGATGTGCATGAGATCCTCGGCGAGGTCATCCGCGCAGCCCTTGCCGATGAAGCTTTGGGGCAAGGACTGAAAACGCGCATCGCCGAGATGGAGGAGCGCCTCGCGCGCCTGCAGGATCGTGCCAGCAAACGCCGGCAGATCGCCCGCGACGTGATGGTCGAGCTCGATCTTAAAAAGCTCACTGCGCCCGACTTTACCGCCTCCATCCGCGACGGCATGCCAGCGCTGGTCGTGCTCAATGAGGATGCAGTGCCGAGCATCTATTGGCAGCCCGTGCAGCCTCGCCTTAAGCGCCAGGAATTAGCGCAGGAGCTCAAGCATGGGGCCGAAGTTCCCGGCGTCACCCTCTCTAATCCCGAACCAGTGTTGAGCGTGAGGACACGGTAATGGGCTTCTCAGCAAAACAGCTGCAGGCGCTCAAGCGTAGTCCTGAACGCCGCTATATTCGCACCCGGATCAGCCATGGCCGCGAGCTTTCATACCTTGAGGGCTGGTATGCCATCTCGCAAGCCAACCGCATCTTTGGCTTCGAAGGCTGGAGCCGGGAGACCCTGGAGACCCGCTGTGCCCTTTCCCGCGAGCACCGCGGGGCATTCCTCGCCATCTACATCGCCCGGGTGCGCATCACCGTAAAGGCCCGTGGTGCAACCATCATTCGCGAAGGCCATGGCACTGGGGAAGGCCGAGGCACCGCCCCTGCCGAGGTGCATGATATTGCCCTCAAAACGGCCGAGACCGATGCGACCAAAAGAGCCTTGGCCACCTTCGGACGGCCCTTTGGGCTCGAGCTCTATCGCAATGGCAGAGCCACCCTATCGCCTAGCCCGCCGTTGGCGCCGGCAACAGCTACTTCACCATCACTCTCCTTGCCGGATAGCAGAGCCGACACTCGTTCCGGTTTTCACCCGGACGATACGACCCCCATACCGCGGCCATCCCGTTATTATGGCCAACGCACGGGTCCCTCGATGCTCGAGACGATGCGGAAGGATCAACAAGCGCCACCAACTGCTGCGTTAACCACGAGCGTGGGCATCACGCCGCCGCCGCTGGCCACGGAAAAACACGGTCTCGCCCCCGGCAAGATCGACAAAAGCCAGCTTGCCATCGCCGAACCCAAGCGACTGCGCGACAAGGTACACTTGAAGTTCATTGCCTCCCAGCCCTGTCTGATCTGCGGACGTCAACCCTCGGATCCACATCACCTGCGCTTTGCCCAACCGAGAGCCATCGGTATGAAAGTGAGCGACGAGTTCACCGTGCCACTCTGTCGTGGCCATCATCGTCAGCTGCACCAGGTCGGCGATGAAGTGGCCTGGTGGGATCGCCTACACATCGATGTGTTGGAGATCGCCAAGAGCCTTTGGGAGAAGACCCGTTCCGTCATGAATTGAAGACTTCGCATCGTGTCTCACCCGATACCAAGCCTCTGAACAAGCGCAGGGGAAATTTAAATGGCCCTTCGTCAGTGCAAAGGTAATATCGAATTGAGCGACGGCGGCGGGCCCTCTTAAACGGGACAACTGCCGTCAGCGCACCAATGTCCGTTGAGAAAAGAAAAACCCCCGGCAGTTTCCCGCCGAGGGTCATTGTCGTTGTCAGGCTATGATCAACCGATCAGGGCCAGAAGTTCCGCTGTGCGCGCACGATGCCCGCCCAGAAGCCCTTGTCCCCGTAAAAGTTTGTGCCGTTGTTCATGCCGCCGTAAGCGCCGTTGAGCTTGCTGTAGATCACGTCGACACTCAGGTCGAGGTTCTCAACAGGCGTCCACACCGTGCGCGAGCCGATCTGGTACATCGTCCAGTTCGCGCTGTTGCCACTAACGGTAGCCAACGCAATCGACCCCGGCACGGTATTGCCGGCAGCACCGCCGAGACCGTAAAGAATGGCGTTGCTGGCCGCGGCACTGTAGCGCATCTCACCGTAGCCACCGTAGAGCGACGTCTTCCACTTCGGGTCCCAGTGATGTTCGTAGCCGGCGGTGACATCCCACCCCTTCGACAGGTCGATATTGCCACTGGCCGTCGCTGAAGTACCAGCCACCCCAGTCGTCGTCAGCGTTTGCACCGCATCATAGACAGGACCGATCGCGGTGCCGGTAGTCGGGCCGACGCCAGTCGTATAGCCGAACTGAGTCGTACCGCCGGCGCCGGAGTTGACGAGCAGATAGTTCGTCGCGCCCTCTGCCCAGGTGACCTGGGTGATGAAAGTGTCACCCTTGCCGAGCATCGGCAGGTTGAACTGGATGCCGCCGCCGAAAGCCCAACCAGTCTTACTGGCTGTAGAGTTGGGACCGGGAACATAACCAGCAGTGCCGTTACTCAAGTTCGCGCGGACGTTATGGATAGCGCCCATGATCTGTGCGCTGCCCCACGCCTGATCGATGCGCAGGTTGCCGACGAAATCCGGCCATTGACGGCCGCCGTAGCCGTTGGAGCCGAGACCGGTGTTCGACGAAACCGTGCACGGAGCGGCGGCGCAGGTGACGGAACCATTCGGGTTATAGTTGACGTCAAAAACCCCCGAGCTGCGTTGGGTCGTGTCTTCAGCCGAGATCGAGGCCGAGAACCCGTTGCCGAATTGCGCCGTATAGGCGAGCACGGGGATACCGTTGCCGGCCTGCGCGGAACTCCAGAACGGCGTGTCGTTCGTATAGGGCTGTGAGTCGAAGTCGAAGAACGACGCCGTCTTGCCCATCGTGAAGCCGGCGATCTGGATGAAGCCCGCCGGAGCAAAGACCGGGATATATGGCGAGCCGCCACCTGCGGCGGCGTTCGGAGCAGGGGCGTTACCCGAACCACCGTTGGTATCGGTCGGCGCCATGATCAAATAGGCACGCAAGGTGCCGTATTCGGTCTGCGAGCGCGCGTCGGCCGAGATGCCGAAGCGGACGCGGGTGACTTCCTTGTTCGTGCCCACGCTGTCGAAGTTTGCCGTGCGATATGGGTTGAACGAACCGTTGGCGTTGAAGTCCGCCTCGGCGCGCACAAAGCCGCCGACCTTGAGGCAGGTGTCCGTGCCCGGGATGTAATAGAACCCCGCGCCGTACAGACTGCAAATCTTCACGTACTGGACCGGTTTGGCCTTGACAGGCATATCGGCCGCCTGTGCCCCTGCCATCGCAACGAGACCCGCCGCGCTGCCGAGGAGAAGGCTTTTCACCATCTTCATCTTAAACCTCCAAACATTGTTTGTCGTGAGAGGGTTTCGTATCCGCCCAGTGCGACGAGCACCGATGGAACTTCCCCTTGCTCCCCGCTCACCGGAGGAACGTCTCTCACCAACCGATCCACCCAACTTCGTCTGAACAAACCTGGGCTTGCCACTTGGTGCGATCCGTCAACCCGGAAAGCGCAACGCGGGGATGCCCCCCTCCGTCGCAAGTCGGAGATTAGCGATTGAGCCCTTCGGCGCAATGAATAAGGGCCCTACCCACAGGCCTTTGGGACGCTTTTCCCGCAAGTGTTGCGTAAAAAACACGCAATCGCACCGGGTCCCCGCCCAAATCCGCCCCGTGTGAGAGTCTATGCAAATTCAATATCTTAAGAGCTTTTTTCCGCTCAGCGACTGACAGCCAATTATTCGTCGCGGACCGCCGGCGATATCGCTCAGGCAAAAACCTGGGTATTTTGGCTCGTCTTTTCCCTGCGCCAGACCAAACCCGCTCAATTGACAGGCAATTTCCCGCCTTGCGTGAACCCATTTGCTAACCATCACGGGCGCGGTGCGAGACGCGCCCGAATCACTCAGCGCCTGTCACGACCGCCGCTTCGCAGCGGCGCGGGACCGCTTTCAATCAAATAAACGTACTGCATGAGACAGCCCTTCTTCGCTAAAGCTTCGAAGAGCATCCTGCTTCGCGATCAAGGCTGGCGGAAGTCCTGCGAAGCGCGTCAGCGCGAAGCAGGATGGCGGAGACGGAGGGATTCGAACCCTCGATACGCCTTTGGAGCGTATAACGGTTTAGCAAACCGCCGCCTTCAGCCACTCGGCCACGTCTCCGTAGCGGCGGATATGCCCGACAGGGCCTTGGTTGGCAAGAAACATCAAGACCAACGTACGCGCCAGCGCGCATGGCAAGATTATCGCTTTGCGCCGGCAGGTTCACGCAGCGACGACCGTTACTGTTAGTGGTGCCCGCAGGCATATTTTTCCGACAAGGGTTGTGACACTGTCGGTGCCGCAAGGAGATTCTTCATGTTGACAAGAGTGACCTTCGTGCTTGCCGCCAGCCTGCTGTCGGCCGCGACTCTGGCGACGGCCTCGCCAGCGCACGCGGCGACCAACTACCCTTGGTGCGTGCAATACGCGTGGCGGGACAAAACGGCATCGGCGCAACGAGCTGCGGTTTTGTCAGCCTGGCAGCAATGCATGGAGACCGCCCGCGGAGTGGGTAACACATGCGTCGAGAATCCGGCCTATATCGGCCCCGGCAAGCGGCCGACGCAAACCCGTCATCGCAATCGGCGCTGACGAGAAACGCAGCCGCGTAACTTGGCCGTCGTGACGCACCGGACCTGATGGAATGAATTGCAAGCAGCGGCGCGCCACGCAAAAACAAAGCCAGGTCGGCGGGCTTCGTCCGGCTGCTCGCGAACGACAGCATCGCCGCACTGTAAGAGCGCGCGTTGCAGCACCTCAATCAGCGGCGAACTCGGTGCCGCCGCCCAGCTGCTCAAAAAAATCCTTGCGCTAAACCCGAATTACGCCGATCGCCCATGACGGCCTCGGCCAGGTCTTTTTTGCGCAAGGAAAACTGGCCGCCGCTTCGCAGGAATTCGCCCAAGCGGCGATCAATGCGCCGCAGGTCGCTAGATCAATTCCCCAAAGTTCTCGAAAAACTCGTTGCGCTGAAGCCCGTGCTCGGCGACGCGCTAAAGAAAGCGTCCGCCGCCTGGCCGAAACTTGTGCCGGCGCAAAGACCTGCTGGGACCTGCCGGTCTCGCCGCGATTGCCGACGATGCGTATTTGCGCACCGTGCTCGAATCCACCGTGGTGCGCGAGCTGAGCATGGAGCGGTTGTTGACATCGCTGCGCGCTTCGTTCCTTGCCGCCGCCGTGGCCGATCCGCCGCAGACCTGCCGACGATCCCGATCGTCTCGCGTTCTGCGCCGCGCTGGCGCAGCAGTGTTTCATCAACGAATATGTTTTCGCAACGACGGCGCCGGAATTGGTGGACGTCGAACGGCTCAAGACGCGCCTCGCCGATGCCCTGGCGCGCGGCCTGCCGATCGATCCGCTGTGCGTCGTCGCGCTGGCGATGTACGGTCGCGCTCAACGAGCTTGCCGAAGCGGATGCTCTGGCGAGCCGTGATTGGCCGGCGCCGGTCGCTGGCGTCATCACGCAGCAGGTGCGCGAGCCGCGCGCAGAGAAAAAGCTGCGCGAATTGATCCCGCGCCTGACGCCGATCGGCGACGGCGTCACCGCGAATGTGCGCGAGCAGTACGAAGAAAACCCCTATCCTCGCTGGGTGCGTCTGCCCGACGCGCCGGCGCCGATTCTGATCGACGACCACATTCGTCGCCATTTTCCCACCGCGCCGTTTCGCCCGCTCGGCGCGCCCGACACGCTCGACATTCTTGTGGCCGGCTGCGGCACCGGCCGCTACGCGCTGGAACTCGCGCAGACCTATCGCAGCGCCCGCGTGCTCGGCGTCGATCTCAGTCTCGCGAGCCTCGCCAGCGCCAGGCGCCGCACGCCGCAGCGGCTCGTCGGCAAGATTGAATTCGCGCAGGCCGATATCTTCGCGCTTTCATCCATCGGCCGTGCGTTCGACATGATCAATGCCGGCGGCGTGCTGCACCACATGGCCGATCCGCTGGCGGGCTGGCGCGAGCTCATCAAGCTGATGAAGCCGGACGGCCTGATGCAGGTCGGGCTCTACAGTGCTTATGCGCGCCGCGATATCATCGCCGCGCGCGCGGCGATCGCGGCGCAGGGCTATCGCTCGACGCCCGCCGACATCCGCCACTGCCGGCAGGATCTGCTGAGCGGGGCCGAGCAAGCCAAATATATGCAGCTCAACGATTTTTTCACGATCAGCGAGTGCCGCGATCTGTTGTTTCACGTGCACGAGCGGCAGCTGACCATCCCCGAGATCAAGGACTTCCTCGCGCAGAACGGACTGACGTTTCATCGGCTTCGAGTTCAGCCCGCCGGAAGCCCACCTGCACTATCGCAATCTGTTCGCGCGCAACGGCTGGTCGTTCGGCGATCTCGATCGCTGGGACGCCTACGAGCGCAAATGGCCCGACCTGTTCGCCGGCATGTATATTTTCTGGATTCAGAAAAACTGAATCGGCGCCCGCTCAGGCCGCCACGCGGATGACCGGTTCATGCGCCGGCATCGGCGCCTGCGGATGCGCCTTGAGCCAGTCGCGCGCGGCGCGCTGGGCCTGGCCGATTTCGCCGTCGCTCATCTGCTCGGCGATTTCACGGCGCAGCCGCGCCGCGTCCGGGTGTCCGCGCAGCGCGGCGATGTTGAACCACTGATGCGCCGCCACCATGTCTACGGCGACGCCGCATCCGGCCGAATAGATCATGCCGAGGTCGAAGCACGCGACGGCGTCCGCCGGTTCCGCGATATTTGCCGCCGTCAATTCCTTGATGCCAGCCATTTCGGCTCCCCTTTTCATTGCGCATCGATTGCGACGCGCGCCCCTGTTGCCCGAAGGAAACTCTTCGTCGGGCGAGCGCGGATCATCGGGATAAAATTTGAATGGCAGTTTAAGTATCGCAATGAATTGAGTGTGAACGATCGACGCGCGCGGCAATCGCGCGATGTAAAATCATCCCGTAAATATTGGGCTTTTCCGCGCTTGAGGAATCGCTAACCGCGCCGCTTCAGACGCCGCTAACCACCGGCCGCTTTGGCTTTGCGCGCCGAACTGTCCGGCACGGGCGCGATCGCCGGTTTGGCGTTCTTGCCGACGACCGCCGATAAGGCATCCAGGTATTTCGCCGCGCCTTCCAGTTCACGCACGAGCCGCTCGCGAAATTTCGGGTCTGCCACACTGTGCAATTGACAGCGCGTTTCCCACATTCGCCAGACCTGCGAGACGCCTCTGTCCATGAGGCTCGCAAAATAGGCCCCGCGTCCGTAGTCGTATGACTCGACCGTTGATTCCGCTTCGAGCGCTGCCAATGAGTCCGCTTGTGATGGTGGATGACTTTGAAAAACGGCACTTGGGCGCCAATGAACCCTGCCAATGATGCACGCGCCGCCATTTCGATATCCTCGCACGCAAACGGGGTGCCGGATCCCATTCTCTCATTAAAGCGTCCGACGCTGTTAAAGACCGATCGATGAAAAAACATGTTGGCGCCTTGAACGACGCCGGCGCCCAACAGTGTCTTTGCCGGTATCACTCTGATTGTCTCGACCGCCAAACTGGCAATGCGCGGATCGTGGCGCCCGTCGTAAGGAGCGATGGGGCCTGAGCCATAGCGAATGTCCTTGGCCTGCCCATCCGATGTCGCGGACAACTTCACAAAATCAAAAAAATTCTGGAAGAACCCGGGCTCGACGTAGCAATCGTCGTCGGTGAACAGCAACCATTCGCCTTTGGCGGCGGCAAGGCCGACGATTGCGCGCAAGGCCCAGGCCCGGTTTCTCGCAATAGACGCAAGAGACCTTGACGGGCGACGCCGCGGCAAACTCCTCGATGACGCTGGCGATTGCGTCGGTTGAGCCGTTGTCGACCAGGATCACTTCCATCTCGCACGGCGGCACCGACGCGGCGGCGAGTTCCTTCAGACAGAGCTGAAGCTGTTCCGCGCGGTTCTTGGTGCAGACGATCAGCGACATGAACATGTTGTTAATCCCGCCGGTCGGGCCTTGAGGTTTCCGGCCGCGCATTATGCCCGATTCGGACCCGCAGCCCCTTTTTGGACATGATCGTTGGTCAGGTGAAACGGCAATCGATCGGGACATTCACGGAGATTGCATCGATGCGTGCGTTAGCGGCCGCCGGTTTCGGCGTGATGTTGCTTTTTGCCAGCGCGGCGCTCGCCGCCAATCCGGAGGGCACCTGGCTGTCGCAGGACGGCGGCACCAAGGTGCATGTGACGAATTGCGGCGGCAAATTGTGCGGCACCGTGGTCTGGCTCAACAAGCCGATCGACGCCGCAACCGGCAAGCCGAAGACCGACAAGCTCAATCCCGATCCGGCAAAGCGCGCGCGGCCGCTCCTCGGCCTGCAGGTGGTCAACGGCTTGCGTCCGAGCGGACCCAATCGCTGGTCCGGCCTCATCTACAATGCCGACGACGGCCACGTTTATTCCGTGAATTTCGAAGTCGAAAGCGAAACCCGCGCCACCGTCGAAGGCTGCGTGCTGATGGTGATGTGCAAGGGCCAGCACTGGACGCGCGCGGACTGAGCGCGCGCCCGCTTGCGTTGATCAGCCGGCGCGGGCGCGCTGGCCGAACAGCACCGCCTGCACTTTCGGATCCTTCATGTCGATGCCCTGGCGCAGCTCGAGCCCGAGCGCCATGCCGCGCTGCACCGCGGGGCGCGCCTTCACCCGCTCGATCCAGGCCTTCAGGTGCGGGAATTCCTCGATGTCCTGTCCCTGCCGCTTCCAGGCATTGACCCAGCCGATCAGCGCCATGTCGGCGATGGAATATTTGCCGGCGATGAAGTCGCGGTCCTTGAGGCGAATGTTCATCACGCCATAGAGCCGGTTGACCTCGTTGACGAAGCGGTCGATCGCGTAGGTCACCTCCTCCAGCGCGTAGTTCTTGAAATGATGCGTCTGCCCGGCTATCGGGCCGACGCCGCCCATCTGCCAGAACAGCCACTGGTCGACCTCGACGCGGCCGCGCTCGTCGCGCGGATAGAATTTGCCGGTCTTGCGCCCGAGATATTGCAGGATCGCGCCGGACTCGAAGATCGAGATCGGCCGGCCGCCCGGGCCGTCGGGATCGACGATCGCCGGCATGCGGTTGTTCGGCGAAATTTTCAGGAACTCCGGCGTGAACTGCTCGCCCTTGGCAATATTCACCGGGACCAGGGTGTAGGGCAGCCTGCACTCTTCCAGCATGATGGAAATCTTGAAGCCGTTCGGCGTCGGCCAGTAGTAGAGCTCGATCGGCTTTGCCTTGGCGCTTTTTGTCTTGATTTTTGCTTTGGCTTTGCCTGCCGGCTTCGATTTCGACTTTCCGCTTCGACATCATCGCGCGCCATGGCACTCATCCTTTGCAGAATCACTTCCCGAATGCCTTTTGACCTAAGGTCGCCGTCGCCATTTCGCAACGGGCGGCAAAAGAAATGCGCCCATTGGGGCGCGTCAAAGCATAAGCGATCGCCAGAAACACCGAGGGCGTCGGCGAGACTTTCAAGGTCTCGCCGACGCCCTCATGTCATCGGAACCGGGGCGCCGCAGAGCGACGGCATGTCGCTGTTCACCCCATGACGCGCACCGGCCCGTATGACGCAATCTTCGACATTTCAAAATCGAAGATCGGGAAGTGGCGTCAGACTAGAGCCTCTTCTTGCGGCCCTTCTTTTTCTTCGCCATCTTCACTGCCTTCTTTCTACGTTTAGCCATTGCTGCCCTCCTAGCCATGGTGTCATGGCGGGTGTCGCATATCAGTGGCGTCGCGAATCGACGCACACTGCACTTCGATTACTACAGCACAACGTAAAAAACAGCGACTCCACTTAACAATGTGTGTACGCGCGACGTCGTGTTGCAGTCGCATTGCGCTGCAATGACAGACGCAACACGATGATGAATTGCACGCGCGACGATGCACACGTTGACGCGTCGCGCACGCATCGCCGGCGTTACAAATCATTCGATAAAACAATGGTTTCTTGCATGCACGGTATTGGCGTGCGCGCGCGCTCGCGCACGCGAATGCAACGCGACGCGCGAATGGTTACGTCGCTTGCGCGTCGTTAATTGATTTGCGCACAGGTCGAAAAATTTTTTGCACAGATCGACCGTTCGGAACGCTCGCAATGACCGAAATCGATCAAAAACGAGCGAATCAGCGACAAGTGATTCGCTCGCGCGCGGTCGCATGCGCGGGAATTTTTTGCCGCGCGGCGACAAAATTTCGCATTCGATCTGAAATTTTCGTTGCGCGTGCAATGCACGCGTCAGAGGCCGAGCTTCTTCTTCAACAGCTCGTTCACCGCTTGCGGATTGGCCTTGCCGCCGGACGATTTCATCACCTGGCCGACGAACCAGCCGATCGCTTTCGGGTTGGTCTTGGCGTCGGCAACCTTGTCCGGATTTTTCGCGATGATCTCGTCGATTGCTTTCTCGATCGCGCCGAGGTCAGTCACCTGTTTCATGCCGCGCGTCTCGACAATCGCGCGCGGATCGCCGCCTTCGCTCCAGACGATCTCGAACAGATCCTTGGCGATCTTGCCGGAAATGGTGCCGTCGCTCGATCAGATCGAGGATCGGCGCCGAGTTGTTCAGCCGAGACCGGCGACGATCGTGATAGTCGTGGCCCTCTTTGTTGAGGCGGCCGAACAATTCGTTGATGACCCAGTTCGCGGCGACGCTTTGGCGTCGCGACCCTTTGGCAACCGCTCTCGAAAAAATCGGCGCTCTTCGCGCTCGGTCACACCAGCACCCGCATCGTATAGGCCGACAGGCCAAAATCCCGCATGAATCGCGCCTTTTTCTCGTCCGGCAGTTCCGGCAGATGTGCCTTCAGCTCCGCCACTTCGGCGTCGTCGAGTTCCAGCGGCAGCAAATCGGGATCGGGGAAATAGCGATAGTCGTGCGCTTCTTCCTTGGTGCGCATCGAGCGCGTTTCTTTTCTGCTGGGGTCGTAAAGCCGCGTCTCCTGCTCGATCGACGCCGCCATCTTCGAGAATGTCGATCTGCCGCCGCGCTTCATGATTGATCGCGTCGCCGATGAAGCTGATCGAATTCATGTTCTTGATCTCGCAGCGCGTGCCGAGCGGCGCGCCCGGCTTGCGCACCGAGACGTTGACGTCGGCGCGCAGGCTCCCCTTCTCCATGTCGCCGTCGCAGGTGCCGAGATAGCGCAGGATCGAGCGCAGCTTGGTGAGGTAGGCCTTCGCCTCGTCGGCCGAGCGCAGGTCGGGCTTCGACACGATCTCCATCAGCGCCACGCCGGAGCGGTTGAGATCGACCGCCGACATGTTGGCGTGCCGGTCATGCACACTTTTGCCCGCATCCTGTTCCAGATGCAGCCGCTCGATGCCGACGGTGACCGCGTCGCCGCCGGGCAGATCGACGATCACCTCGCCCTCGCCGACGATCGGCTGCTTGTACTGGCTGATCTGGTAGCCCTGCGGCAGGTCGGGATAGAAATAATTCTTGCGGTCGAACACCGATTTGCGGTTGATCTTCGCCTTGAGCCCGAGGCCGGTGCGCACCGCCTGCCGCACGCATTCGGCGTTGATCACCGGCAGCATGCCCGGCATCGCCGCGTCCACCAGCGAGACATGGCTGTTGGGCGCAGCCGCCGAATTCGGTCGAGGCGCCGGAGAACAGCTTCGACTTGGACGTGACCTGGGCGTGCACTTCCATGCCGATGACGACTTCCCAGTCGCCGCTCGCGCCCTTGATCAGCTTGCCGTTTTTTGCCTGCGTGGCCATGGCGTTCTATGTCGTCCGCTTCGCGCCGGCGTGCAAGAGCGCCTCCACCATCGCCGTCCATTCGGCGTCGAGGTCGCCGCTCGCCACCGGGCGGTGCGCCTGCCGGTACCAATAGCCGGCATTGCCGGCATCGCCTTCGACGCGATGCAGATAGGCGTGCACCCAGGCAGCCTCCGGGCTGTCGTCGCCCATCACCAGACGGTGCGCCTTGTCCCACTCGCCTTTCTTCGCCCACCACAGCGCCGCGAGCGGCGGCGGCAGCGTGGACGGCGGCGCGTCACTCTTGAGACTTGCGGAATAGGCGGCAACGTCCATCGCTCTCACCACCACGGCTGCGGCGAAAATTTGCCCGCCGCCTGCTCGATCACTTCGGCCGCGGAAAAAATCGTCTCCTCGTCGAACGGCCGGCCGATGAGCTGCAGGCCGAGCGGCAATCCATTCACGTCGAGACCGGCCGGCACGGAAATCCCGGGCAGGCCCGCCATGTTCACCGTCACCGTGAACACGTCGTTCAAATACATCTCGACCGGATCGGCCTGGCCCTTCTCGCCGAGACCGAAGGCCGCCGACGGCGTCGCCGGCGTCAGCATGACGTTGACGCCCTGCTTGAAGCAGTCCTCGAAGTCCTTCTTGATCAGCGTGCGCACTTTCTGCGCGCGCAGGTAATAGGCGTCGTAGTAGCCGCTGGAGAGCACATAGGTGCCGATCATCACGCGGCGGCGCACCTCGTCGCCGAAACCTTCGGCGCCGCGTCTTCTCGTACATGTCGATGACGTCGCGGCCGGGCACGCGCAAGCCGTAGCGCACGCCGTCATAGCGCGCGAGATTGGAGGAGGCTTCCGCCGGATTGACGATGTAATAGGCGGGCAGCGCGTATTTGGTGTGCGGCAGCGACACGTCGACCAGCTCGGCGCCCGCCGCTTTCAGCCAGCGCTTTGCCCTGCTCCCACAATTTTTCGATGTCGGCGTGCATGCCGTCGACGCGATATTCCTTGGGAATGCCGACGCGCAGGCCCTTGATCGATTTGCCGACCGCCTTTTCGTAATCCGGCACGGGAATATCGGCGCAGGTCGTATCCTTCGCGTCGGGCCCGGCCATCGAGCGCAGCAGGATCGCGGCGTCGCGCACGCACGCGCGCGAAGGGACCGGCCTGATCGAGCGAGGAAGCAAAGGCGACGATGCCCCAGCGCGAGCAGCGGCCGTAGGTCGGCTTCATGCCGACCGTGCCGGTGAAGGCCGCCGGCTGCCGGATCGAGCCGCCGGTGTCGGTGCCGGTGGCGCCGAGGCACGAGATTGCGCCGCGACCGCCGCCGCCGAACCGCCGGAAGAGCCGCCCGGCGTCAGCGGCGTGTTGGCGCCTTTGCGGCGCCACGGCGAGATCGCCGGTTTGAAATACGACGTCTCGTTCGACGAGCCCATGGCGAATTCGTCGCAATTGGTCTTGCCCAGCAGCACCGCGCCGTCGCGCCACAGATTGGCGGTGACCGTCGAGTCGTAGGTCGGCACGAAATTGTCGAGGATGTGCGAGCAGGCGGTCGAGCGCACGCCTTGCGTACAGAACATGTCCTTGATCGCCAGCGGAATGCCTTCGAGCGGTCCCGCCTTGCCCGCGGCGATGCGCGCGTCGACTGGCTTTTGCCATCGCGGATGCGCGCTCCGGCGTCTCCAGCACGAAGGCGTTGAGCGCGCGCGCCTTCTCGATGGCCGCGAGATGCGCGTCGGCCAATTCCACAGCGGAGAACTTTTTGGCTTTCAGTCCGTCGCGCGCCTGCGCAATCGTGAGCGACGTCAGTTCACTCACGGCTTCGGCGCGTCCTTGCGCTCGTCCTGCGCGCGCGGGCGCATCGGGCTGCCGGCTCAGCAGGCTAAAGCGCGCCGCCTCCTCGCGCAGGATGCGTTCGCGCTCTTCCGGCGCCAGCGCCTCGAGCATGTCCATGAATGCCATTTCGCAGGCGATGCACATTTACTCGACCACTTTCGGGCACCAGAAAGAAATTATCCTCGCTCGCCGGCGCGTTCCTCAGCACCGCGTCGGCGTCGCCGCCGTCGGTCACCACGTCGGCGCGCATCTTCATTTTCATCGGCGTCACCGAGGTCATCGGCTCGACGCCCTCGATATTCGACTTCCTGCAACTGCTCGACGAAGGCGAGCATGGCGTTGAGTTCGCCCGCAGGCGCTCGACCTCGCCTCGCTCGACCGCGATGCGGGCGAGATGGGCGATGCGGCGGACGGTCGCGGCGTCGACGGACATGAAACGGTCCTCAATTCCGATGGCTGCGAGCCTATAGCAGAGCGCCTTTCGGTGCAGCAACCGCCGGGTTGCTCGGGTGGTTGGCCGTTCGCCGCCTGCGTGCTACCGGAACGCCCATGCCAGCATTGATTTTGCCGCTCGCCGAAGCCGCCGCGCATTTTGCCGCGCGCGGAGCCTTGATCGGGCTCGACCTCGGCACCAAGACCATCGGCGTCGCGGTGTCCGACCCGGACCGCAAGCTCGCCACCGGCGTGACCACGATTGAGCGCAAGACTTTCACCGTCGACGCGCGCAACTTCTGGCGCTCGCCGCCGAGCGTTCCGCCACCGGTTTTGTGCTCGGCCTGCCGGTCAACATGGACGGCTCCGAAGGCCCGCGCGCGCAATCGACCCGCGCCTTCGCCCGCAATTTCGCCAAGCTCACCGATTTGCCGATCGCGCTGTGGGACGAGCGGCTTTCCACCGCCGCTGTCGAACGCGGCCTGATCGAAGCCGACATGAGCCGCAAGCGGCGCGCCGCCGTGATCGATCAGCACGCCGCCGCCTTCATCCTGCAAGGCGCGCTCGACCGCCTCGCCAATCTCAAACACTGAACTCGCACGCAAAGGGCGGGCGTCAGCCCGCCCCTGCAGCGTCATCTGTTCAGCGTCACCGGTCTTGCACGGCGTATAGTCGCTCGATCCCGGCGAGATCGTGCAGTTGCCTCCGCCGTAGCCGGAACGCAGTAATAGCTCGGTCCGGCGCATACGCGTAAGCGGGCACCGGCGCGTAATCGTAGGCGTCGTAGCCGGGCGCATAGCCGTAGCCCGGCGCGTAGTAATAGTAGCCGTTATTGGCGTTCGCCGCCGCGGCTCCGATCAGCGCGCCAGCCGCGAAGCCGCCGATGGCGGCCGCGTTGCGTCCATGCCCGCCTGGCTTGGCGTCGCCGTCACACGCCAGCGCGCCAATGAGCGTCAGAGCCGCCGCATATTTCGTCGTGTTCGCATGGTTAAACTCCTTGTCTTGTCGTCGAGTTGCCCCTTGCGGGCGTCGACAGTGCCGCGCCGCGGAACCGTCCGGCGTCGCGACGCCGGCGCAACGGGCAACGGACTACGCCGGACGTTCCGTTAATCATGGCCGCATGCCTCACGACAGTGTGTGGATCGATCGCGCGAACCGCCCTTGCCGGGAACCGCGGTTCCGCCTATAGAACTCGCTTTAATGAACATCGCGCCGAAATCCTCGTTCGTCCTCCACAAAAAGCACTTGTTGGGGATCGAAGGGCTTTCCAGCGACGAGATTTACGGCCTGCTCGACCTCGCCGAGGAATTCGTCGAACTCAACCGGCAGATCGAGAAAAAGCGCGCCAGCTTGCGCGGCCGCACCCAGATCAACATGTTCTTCGAGTCCTCGACGAGGACGCAATCCTCGTTTGAACTGGCGGGCAAGCGGCTCGGCGCCGACGTGATGAACATGTCGGTCGGACAATCGGCGATGCGCAAGGGCGAGACGCTGATCGACACCGCGATCACGCTCAACGCCATGCACCCCGACATTCTGGTGGTGCGCCACCAATCGTCCGGCGCCGTCGAACTGCTCGCCAGCAAGCTCGATTGCTCGGTGATCAATGCCGGCGACGGCGCGCACGAGCATCCGACGCAGGCGCTGCTCGACGCGCTCACCATCCGCCGCAACAAGGGCGGCATCGAAGGCCTGCTGGTGGCGATCTGCGGCGACATCCTGCATTCGCGCGTCGCCCGTTCCAACATCATGCTGCTCAACGCGGTCGGCGCGCGCGTGCGCGTCATCGCGCCGTCGACGCTGCTGCCGCCCGGCATCGAACGCTTCGGCGTCGAGGTCGCCCACGACATGCGCGAGGGATTGGCCGGCGCCGACATCGTCATGATGCTGCGGCTGCAGCGCGAGCGCATGAACGGCTCCTACATTCCCTCGCTCTCGGAATATTTCCACTTCTGGGGCCTCGACGAGAAGAAGCTCTCCTACGCCAAGCCCGGCGCGCTGGTGATGCATCCCGGGACCGATGAACCGCGGCGTCGAGATCGACTCGCATCGTCGCCGACGGCGCCCAGTCGCTGATCCGCGAACAGGTGGAGATGGGCGTCGCCGTGCGCATGGCGGTGCTCGAAGCGCTGTCGCGGAATTTGCCGAATGCGTGAGCCCATGTTGTCAGACCGCCGCCCGATCCTGCTCGCCAACGCCCGGATCGTCGATCCGTCGCGCGACCTCGATTTTCCCGGCGACCTGCTGATCGCCGACGGCGTCATCCGCGAGGCCAAGAAAGGCATCGGCGCCGGCGGCGTGCCGGAAGGCACCGAAGTAGATCGATTGCCGCGGCAAGGTGGTGGCGCCGGGCCTTGTCGACATGCGCGCCTTCATCGGCGAGCCCGGCGCCGGCCACCGCGAGACGCTCGCGTCCGCAAGCCAGGCCGCCGCGGCCGGCGGCGTCACCACCATCGTCTGCCAGCCCGACACCTCGCCGGCGATCGACGATCCGGCGACCGTCGATTTCGTGCTGCGCCGCGCCCGCGACACCGCGATCGTGCACGTGCATCCGATGGCGGCGCTGACCAAGGGCCTCGACGGCAAGGAGATGACCGAGATCGGCCTCCTGAAGGCCGCCGGCGCCGTCGCCTTCACCGACGGCGAGCGCTCCATCACCAACGCGCAGGTGATGCGCCGCGCGCTCACTTACGCGCGCGATTTCGACGCGCTGATCGTGCATCACACCGAAGACCCGGATCTGGTCGGCGAAGGCGTGATGAACGAAGGCGAATTCGCCGCCCGCCTCGGACTGATGGGCATTCCGAAGACGGCGGAGACGGTGCTGCTCGAGCGCGACATCCGCCTCGTCGCGCTGTCGGGCGGGCGCTACCACGCCGCCTCCATCACCTGCGCGGAATCGCTCGACGAGCTGCGCCGCGCCAAGGACGCCGGCCTGTTCGTCACCGCCTCGGCCTCGATCAACCACATCACGCTCAACGAAAACGACATCGGCTCCTACCGCACCTTCTTCAAGGTGTCGCCGCCGCTGCGCGCCGAGGACGACCGCAAGGCGCTGGTCGAAGGCCTGGCCGGCGGCCTCATCGACGTGGTGATGTCGGACCACAATCCGCAGGACGTCGAAACCAAGCGCCTGCCGTTTGCCGAAGCGGCGGCCGGCGCCATCGGGCTCGAAACCATGCTCACCGCCGGCTTGCGGCTGGTGCATTCGGGCGAAATCAGAGCTGACGACGCTGTTGCGCGCGATGTCGACGCGGCCGGCCGAATTGCTCGGCCTTCCCGGCGGCACGCTCAAGAGCGGCGCGGTCGCCGACGTGATCGTTGCCGACATCGACATGCCCTGGGTGCTCGATGCGGCGGAGCTCAAATCCAAGTGCAAGAACACGCCGTTCGATGAAGCCCGCCTCACCGGCCGCGTGATGCGCACCATCGTCAGCGGGCGCACCGTGTACGAATACGTATGAGCGCGGCGCTCGCCTTTCGCCGTTCGGCTATCTGCTCGGCTCGATCCCGTTCGGCCTCATCATCACGCGCGCGGCCGGCAGCGGCGACATCCGCGCCATCGGCTCCGGCAATATCGGCGCCACCAATGTGCTGCGCACCGGCCGCAAGGATCTGGCCGCGGCGACGCTTGTCTGCGACATGCTCAAGGGCACGCTCGCCGTTCTTGTCGCCGCGCATTTTGCCGGACAGGCAGGCCGCGCTCGTCGCCGGCCTGGGCGCCTTCATCGGCCACCTGTTTCCGCGTGTGGCTCAAATTCAAAGGCGGCAAGGGCGTCGCCACCTATATCGGCGTGCTGCATCGGGCTTTACTGGCCGGCGGCGCTGATCTTCGGCGCCATCTGGCTCGTGGTCGCCGCCCTCTTCCGCTATTCCTCGCTCGCCGCCCTGATCGCCAGCGCGCTGACGCCGGTCGCGCTTGTTGGCGTTCGGCGGCCGAGAGCGGCGGCGCTGTTTTTCGTGCTGACCATCCTCACCTGGATCATGCATCGCGCCAATATCCGCCGCCTGCTCAACGGCAGCGAAGGCAAGATCGGCGCGAAATCCTGAAAGGCTCGCGTTGACGATTCCCCTTGCCTCCGGCGATGCTGCCGGCATGAGCGGGGGCGCAAGCGACGGCGTGCGACTGAACGACGAGCAGCGGCTCGACTGGCTGCGGCTTATCCGCAGTGACAATATCGGCCCGCGCGCCTTCCGCGACCTCATCAATTTCTACGGCGGCGCGCGCGGCGCATTGGCCGCGCTGCCCTGCCTTGCCCGACGCGGCGGCGCCTCGGGTCCGGCGCGCATCTGTTCGCACGAAGACGCCGAAAGTGAACTCAAGGCATCGCGCGCCGGGGTCGAGATTGGTCGCGCTCGGCGAGCCGGATTATCCGCCGCGACTGCCGGCAGCAACGTTCGCCCAGCGCACTGCGGCACACGATCTGGGCAGCGCCGGCTTCGGCATCGTCTCGGGGCTCGCCCGCGGCATCGACGCCGCCGCGCACCGCGGAAGCCTCGACACCGGAACGATCGCCGTGCTCGCCGGCGGCCACGACCGCGTCTATCCGGCGGAGCATGCCGACCTGCTCGAATCCATCCTCGGCTCGGGCTGCGCAGTGTCGGAAATGCCGCTCGCCTGGGAGCCGCGCGCCGAAGGCACCAACGGGCTGCTCAAGCAGGGCGCCATTCTCGTCACCGAAGCCGCCGACGTCATCGCCGTCCTGGAGCCGATCCTCGGCCGCGGCCTCGATCTGCCGGTCGACGAACCGGAGCGCGAACCGGCCGCGGCCGGCGCCGAACCCGGCGAGGACGAGCGCAGCCGCATCATCGGCCTGCTTGATCCGACGCCGGTGGCGATCGACGATCTGGTGCGGCTGTCGCGCACCTCGCCGGCCATCGTGCGGACGGTGCTGCTGGAACTCGAGATCGCCGGCCGGCTCGAGCGTCACGGCGGCGCCCTTGTTTCGCTGATATAAAGGAGGTCCGATTCGAAAGCGCCTTTTATGATTTTCCGCACGTTCGTCGCCTTGGCGATCGTCTTCTGTTTTCTCGCGACACCGGCACGCGCGGAAGACGAAAGCTTTGCCGCCTTCGTCAACGCATTGTGGCCGGACGCGCACGGCAAAGGCGTCACGCGCGCGACCTTCGACCTCGCCATGCACGGCGTCACGCCGGATCAACGCGTCATCGCCGCCACCAAGCGGCAGCCGGAATACGGCAAGCCGGTCGGCGACTACATCAACGCGGCGGTCTCGCTCGGCCGCATCGCGCGCGGGCAAGCCAAGGCGAAAGAATGGTCGCGAACTTTCGACGCGGTGGAGAAGAAATTCGGCGTCGAGCGCTGGGTGCTGATCGCGCTGTGGGGCATGGAAACCGACTACGGCGCCGAGAAGGATCGCTGGGACGTGTTCCGCTCGCTGGCGACGCTCGCTTACGTGAAATATCGCGATCCGTACTTTCGCAACGAGCTGATCGTCGCCATGGGCATCATGCAGAAGGGACATTTCCCGCGCGCGCGCATGGTCAGCTCCTGGGCCGGCGCCATGGGGCAGACGCAGTTCATGCCGACCAACGTCGTCGACTACGCCATCGATTTTTCCGGCGACGGCAAAAGCGACATCTGGACCAACGTGCCGGACGTGCTCGCCTCGACCGGCAACTATCTGCACAAGGGCCATTGGATCTACGGCTTGCCCTGGGGCTTCGAGGTCATGCTGCCGAAGGGCTTCGACATGATGAAGAGCCACGCGAGCTTCGACGAATGGAAAAAGCTCGGCGTGCATCGCGCCGACGGCAAGGCGTTTCCGCGCGACGCGCAAGGAATTCTCTTTTTCCCCGCGGGCGCCAACGGACCGGCGATCATGGTCACGGACAATTACGCCGTGCTCAAGGAGTACAACAACTCGGATGCCTACGCGATCGCCGTCGGCCATCTCGCCGACCGCATGCAGGGCGCAGCGCCGTTCAAGGCGAAGTGGCCGCACCGACGATCATCCGCTGTCGCGCGACGCGCGCATCGCGCTTGCAGAAGAAGCTCGCAAGCCTCGGCTACAAGGTTCTCGACTTCGAAGGCCACGTCGATTTCGATCTGCGCGACAATATCCGCGCCGAGCAGAAAAAATTCGGCATGATGCCCGACGGCAATCCGACGCCGACGTTTCTCGCCAGACTCGGCCTCGACATGAAGTGATCAGCGGCCGTTGCCGCGGCCGTGGCCGGCTTTCGTTTTCCGCTTCCAGCCGCGCCATGTCGAGAATGTAGCCGAGCGTCTGCAGCCCGTGCTGGCGCGCAATCGCGGCGAGATCGCCGGCGAGCGTGGCGACGTAATTGGCGACCGCGGTGCGGTCGCCGGTCGGAGCGGCGCGGAAACGGTTTGGTTAGGCATTGCCGGATAAATACATGCTCTGGTCGCGATAGTAACCTTTTAATAGCATTGATGGAGAAAATACACTCCTCGGTTGCATCCTCCGCGTCTCTTTGATGCCCGATTTGCCTGCTTTTACAGGCCCGAAAATCGGCCCGATTTGACAGCGGGGGCCTCCTTCCCCATGTTCCGGCCAGAGCAAGTGGCCGATTCCGCCCCGATTCGTTGCGTGGTTTGGCGGATAACCCATTGGAATCTCATGAAAGTTGTCGTTGTCGAGTCGCCTTCCAAAGCGAAGACGATCAACAAATATCTTGGCCCCGGTTACGAGGTGCTGGCCTCCTTTGGCCATATCCGCGACCTGCCGGCCAAGGACGGATCGGTCGACCCCGACAACAATTTCAAGATGCTCTGGGAGGTCGATCCGCAGTCGCAAAAGCGGGTCAACGACATCGCCCACGCCCTCAAGAAAGCCGACACGCTGATCCTCGCCACCGACCCCGACCGCGAGGGCGAGGCGATCTCCTGGCACGTGCTCGAAGCGCTCAATGAAAAGAAGGCGCTGAAGGACCAGACGGTCGAGCGCGTCGTCTTCAACGCCATCACCAAGCAGTCGGTGACCGAGGCGATGAAGCACCCGCGCAAGATCGATCGCGCGCTGGTCGACGCCTATCTTGCCCGCCGCGCGCTCGATTATCTCGTCGGCTTCACGCTCTCGCCGGTGCTCTGGCGCAAGCTGCCCGGCGCGCGCTCGGCCGGCCGCGTGCAGTCGGTGGCGCTGCGCCTCGTCTGCGACCGCGAACTGGAAATCGAGAAATTCCGCGCCAAGGAATACTGGTCGATCCTCGCCAAGCTGAAGACGCCGCGCGACGACAGTTTCGAAGCGCGTCTCGTCGGCGCCGACGGGCAGAAAATCCAGCGGCTCGATATCGGCTCGGTCGTGCAGGCCGACGATCTCAAGAACGCGCTGGAGAGCGCGACCTTCACCGTCGCCAATGTCGAGGCCAAGCCGGCGCGGCGCAATCCGCCGCCGCCGTTCACCACCTCGACCATGCAGCAGGAGGCGACCCGCAAGCTCGGCTTCGCGCCGGCGATCGCCATGCGGCTTGCGCAGCGGCTCTACGAAGGCGTCGAGATCGACGGCGAGACCACCGGCCTCATCACCTATATGCGCACCGACGGCATCGACATCGCGCCGGAAGCGATCGCCGATATCCGCGCCATGCTCGGCAAGAATTACGGCAAGGAATACGTGCCGGCGTCCCCGCGCGAATATCACAACAAGTCGAAGAACGCGCAGGAAGCGCACGAAGCGATCCGCCCGACCTCCGCCAGCCGCACGCCGGCCGAAGTCGCCAAATACGTCGATCGCGATCAGGCGCGCCTCTACGAGCTGATCTGGAACCGCGCGGTGGCGAGCCAGATGGAATCCGCCGAACTCGAGCGCACCACCGTCGATATCGTGGCCAAATCAGGCGCGCGCGATGATCGACCTGCGCGCCACCGGCCAGGTGGTGAAGTTCGACGGCTTCCTCACGCTCTATCAGGAAGGCGAGGACGAAACCTCCGAGGACGAAGAGTTCGCGCCGCCTGCCCGCCATGTCGCAGGACGAGCGGCTCGCCAAGGAAGCGATCGAAGCCGCGCAGCATTTCACCGAGCCGCCGCCGCGCTTTTCCGAAGCGGCGCTGGTCAAGCGCATGGAAGAGCTCGGCATCGGCCGGCCTTCGACCTACGCCTCGATCCTGCAGGTGCTGCAAGACCGCGGCTATGTGCGCATCGACAAGAAGCGCCTCATCCCCGAAGACAAGGGCCGCGTCGTCGTCGGCTTCCTGGAAAGCTTCTTCAAGCGCTACGTCGAATACGATTTCACCGCCGCGCTGGAAGAACAGCTCGATCGCGTGTCCAACAACGAGATCGACTGGAAGAAGGTGCTGGAGGATTTCTGGACCGACTTCATCGGCGCGGTCAACGACATCAAGGAAGTGCGCATCACGCAGGTGCTCGACGCACTCAACGATCTGCTCGAGCCGCACATCTTCCCGGCGCGCGAGGACGGCGGCGACGTGCGCCAGTGCCCGCAATGCGGCACCGGCAAGCTGTCGCTCAAGGTCGGCCGCTTCGGCGCCTTCATCGGCTGCTCGAACTATCCGGATTGCACCTTCACCCGGCAGATGACGCCGGGCGCCAACGGCAGCCAGCCGACCAAAGTGCTCGGGACCGACCCGGTCACCGGTCTCGACGTGACGATTCGCGGCGGACGCTTCGGCACCTACTTGCAGCTGGGCGAAGAGATCAAGGCGCCGAAGCTGAAGAAGGGCCAGAAGAAGGACCCGGACGCGCCCGAGCCGGTGAAGCCGAAACGCGCCAGCCTGCCGAAAGGCGTCGAGCCCGACCAGATCGATCTCGACAAGGCGCTGGCGCTGCTGGCGCTGCCGCGCGAAGTCGGCAAATCGCCGGAAGACGGCGAGCCGATCCTCGCCGGCGTCGGCCGCTTCGGGCCTTACGTCAAGCACGGCAAGGATCTATGCGAGCCTGGAAGAAGGCGACGATGTTCTCACCGTCGGCCTCAATCGCGCCATGCATCTGATCGCCGACAAGATCGCCAATCCGAAAAAGGGCCGCCGCTTCGGCGCCGATCCCGGCAAGTCGCTGGGCGATCACCCGGACAAAGGCGGGCAGATCGTGGTCAAGAACGGCCGCTACGGTCCCTATGTCAGCCACAACGGCGTCAACGCCACGCTGACCGGCGACAAGACGCCGGACACCGTGACGCTCGACGAGGCCATTGTGCTGCTCGATGCGCGCGCCGCCGCGATGGGCAATTCGCCGAAAGGCCGCCGCGCCGCCGGGCGCAAAGCAGCCGTCCGGCAAGGCCGCGGCCAACCCGACGGCAAAATCCGCGGCGCGCGCGAAAAAAGCCGCTGCGTCGCCAAAGGCGAAGAAGCCGGCCGCCGTTGCCGCCAAGGCAAAGCCCGCGCGCCGCACCAAGGCCGCCGCCGAATAGGCGGCTGGCACAACGTCCATTCAATCCCTACATTTCAATTTTACAGGCGCCTTTTCGGCGCCGGAACTTACATTTGAACAAACAATCCAAACCTCCCTCCCTCCCCTCCAAGGCTGACATCCTCGCCTTCATCGGCAAGCGGCCGGGCAAAGTCGGCACCCGCGAAATCGCCCGCGCCTTCGGCCTCAAGAACGCCATGCGCGCCGAGCTCAAGCGCCTGCTGCGCGAACTCGGCGACGAGGGCGCCGTCGAAAAGCGGCACAAGAAGCTGCACCAGCCCGGCACCCTGCCCTCCACCGTCCTCGCCGACATCACCGCGCGCGACGCCGACGGCGATCTCATCGCCACGCCGGACGAATGGGACGAAGAGGCGCACGGGCCAGCCGCCGAAAATCCGCATTCCCGTTCCGCGCAAAGCAAGGCCCGGCGAAGCCGCCGGCCTCGGCGACCGCGTGCTGCTGCACGTCGAGGAAACCGACGAAGACCACGGCATCCGCCACCGCGGCCGCGTCATCAAGATCATCGACCATCCCAAGGCGCGCGTGCTGGGGATTTTCCATAAGGCGCCGAATGGCGGCGGCCGGCTCGAGCCGGTCGACAAAAAGATGATCAACAAGGAGATCATCATCCCCGCCGGCGCCACCGCGCAGGCCGAAGACGGCGACCTGATCGCGGTCGAAGTCGGCCGCGCGCCACGGCTCGGGCTGCCGACCGCGCGCGTCGTCGAACGCCTCGGCTCGCTGCAAGAGCGAGAAGGCCGTCAGCCTGATCGCCATCCACGCCCATTCGATCCCGCAGGTGTTCCGCGCCGACACGCTGCGCGAGGCGGAGAGCGGCAAAACCGGCGACGCTCGCCGGCCGCGAGGACTGGCGCGACGTGCCCTTCGTCACCATCGATCCGCCCGACGCCAAGGATCACGACGACGCCGTGCACGCGGTGCCGGATGACGCGCCCAACAACCGCGGCGGCTTCATCCTCAGCGTCGCCATCGCCGACGTCGCCCACTACGTGACGCCCGGCTCGGCGCTCGACCGCGAGGCGCTGGTGCGCGGCAATTCGGTCTATTTCCCCGACCGCGTGGTGCCGATGCTGCCGGAGCGCATTTCCAACGATCTGTGCTCGCTGCGCGCGAAGGAAGACCGCGCCGCGCTCGCCGTGCGCATGGTGATCGGCGCCGACGGACGCAAGCGCTCGCACACGTTCCACCGCATCATGATGCGCTCGGCGGCGAAGCTCTCCTATCAGCAGACGCAATACGCCGTCGGCGGCCGCACCGACGACGACACCGAGACGCTGGTCAAGCCGGTGCTCGAGCCGCTCTACGCCGCCTACGAGGCGCTCAAGATCGCGCGCGCCGAGCGCGGGCCGCTGGACCTCGATTTGCCCGAGCGAAAAATCCTGCTCAAGCACGACGGCACCGTCGACCGCGTCGTCACGCCGGAGCGGCTGGAGGCGCACCGGCTGATCGAGGAATTCATGATCCTCGCCAATGTCGCCGCCGCCGAGACGCTGGAAAAGGCGCGGGTGCCGCTGATCTATCGCGTGCACGACGAGCCGACGATGGAAAAGCTGCACGCTTTGCGCGAATTCCTCGCCACGCTCGACATTCCCTTCGCCAAAGGCGGCGTCGTGCGCGCCGCCGCCTTCAACGGCATCCTCGCCCGCGTCAAAGGCCGCGACACCGAGCAACTGGTCAACGAAGTGGTGCTGCGCAGCCAGGCGCAGGCGGAATATGCGGCGGAGAATTACGGCCACTTCGGCCTGAACCTGCGCCGCTACGCGCATTTCACCTCGCCGATCCGCCGCTACGCCGACCTGATCGTGCATCGCGGGCTGATCCGCGCGCTCAAGCTCGGCAGCGACGGTCTGCCGGAGGCGACCGACCACAAGCAGCTTGCGGAAATCGCCGCAGAGATTTCCGCCACCGAGCGCCGCGCCATGCTCGCCGAGCGCGAGACCAACGACCGGCTGATCGCGCATTTCCTTGCCGACCGCATCGGCGCCACGTTCGACGGCCGCATTTCCGGCGTCACCCGCGCCGGGCTTTTCGTCAAGCTCAACGAGACCGGCGCCGACGGCTTCGTGCCGGCGCGCACCATCGGCGAGGAATATTTCCGCTTCGAGGAAGCCGCGCGTTCCATGATCGGCTCGCGCTCCGGCGAAACCTACCGGCTCGGCGATCCGGTCACCGTGAAGCTCGTCGAGGCCGCCCCTGTTGCCGGGGCTTTGCGTTTTGCGCTTCTCTCCGAAGGTCGCATCGACGCCAAGCGGCGTCCGATGCAGCATCGGCAAGAGCGCCACGAACGCGGCAAGCATGCGAGACATCGCGGACACAAGCGGAAGGCACGATGACCACCGATCTCGGAAAGCGCATGGCCGAACGCATGACGACGTCGGAGCGCGATCAGTCGTTCCCCGACAGCGAGCCGCGCGACGCCGCGACCTGATGCTCATCGACCGCGCCGACAAGGCGAAGCCGAAAGTGCTGCTCGGCCGCCGCCATGCCAGCCACAAATTCATGCCCGGAAAATTCGTCTTTCCCGGCGGGCGCATCGAGGCGCTCGACGCGAAAATGACCGCGGTCAGCGAACTGCATCCGGAGATGGCGAAAAAGCTGGTCACGCGCGTCGCCAATCCCGGTCCCGATTACGCGCGCAGCTTTCCCCTCGCCGCGATCCGCGAAATGGCGGAGGAGACCGGCCTGCTGCTCGGCGTCAAGCGCGACGAGCCGCCGCAGGTGCCGGGCGATATCTGGGCCGAATTCGCCAAGGCGCACGTTTACCCCGATCTCGCGCATATCCATTTCATCGCCCGCGCGATCACGCCGCCGCGGCGGCCGCGCCGCTTCGACACCCGCTTCTTCACCACCGATGCGACGGCCGTCGCCCACACGATCGAAGGCGTGGTCGGGGAAAATTCCGAACTGGTCGAGCTGGTGTGGATCCCGATCGCGGACGCGGCCAAGCTCGACATGCCGACCATCACCAGCGTCGTGCTGGAGGAGCTCGGCGCCCGCGTCGCCGCCGGCATGGCGCACGACCTGCCGGTGCCGTTCTATTTCATGCAGGACGAGACAGTTCTGCCGGGAATTGCTGTAAATGCCGCGAAATCGCCGGTTTCTTGACATTCGCCAGACCGGCGCTAGGTTGCCGGCCAACATGTCTCGTTTGAGGTGTGCCATGGCCAAAGCCGCCAGTTTGAAGATCAAGCTCATCTCCAGCGCCGACACTGGCCACTATTACGTGACCAAGAAGAATTCGCGCACGCAGACCGAGAAGCTGACCAAGAAGAAATACGATCCGATCGCGCGCAAGCACGTCGAGTATCGCGAGTCGAAGATCAAGTAAGTTCGCGCGATACTGCCGGAATGACAAGGGGCGCCCGAGCGGTGCTCTTTTCGTTTCCGCGAGCTTCGACTTGGTGGCCGGCCGGAGAGCGGAGACACGAGGAGGCCACTCACACCGCTCCCGGGCCGGCCGAACCCCGCGAGGACCCAGGAGATGCGGCGGACCTGAGCTCTCCGCAGGGTATTGAATTGCAACAAGGGCGCGCGCATATCCACGCAGGCGCGAGCCCCGCGCACAAGCTAGTCCAAGCCGGCCGCGCGGCCAACGGCTTTTTAACACGCTGAATAAAGTTGCAGGATTCCGGCTTGTCCCCAGCCGCACGCAGCGGCGGCGAGGCGACTCAGGCGGCCGCCGGCACCACGCGGTTGCGGCCGTCGCGCTTGGCGCGATAGAGCGCCTTGTCGGCGCGTTTGAGGATCGCCGCGGCGGTGTCATTCGGCTCGTTGATCGCGGCAATGCCGATCGAGATGGTGATTTCCAGGCTGCGCGCGCCCTGCTGGATGACGAAGGGTTCGGTGGCGATGCGCCGGCGCAGCCGCTCGGCGACCATGGTGGCCACCGCCATGTCGGTTTCCGGCATCACCAGCACGAATTCCTCGCCGCCGTAGCGGCAGGCGAGATCGATGTTGCGGATCGACTTGCGGATGCGCAGCGCGAATTCGCGCAGCACGTCGTCGCCGGCGTCGTGGCCGTGCGTGTCGTTGACCGACTTGAAGTAGTCGATGTCGAGCACCATCACCGCGATCGGCTTGCCGCGCGAAGCCGCCTGCTCGACCAGCGTCGCCAGATGCGTCTCCATGTAGCGGCGGTTGAACAGGCCGGTGAGCGCGTCGGTGATCGCCATCTCGACCGTCATCTGCACGTTGTCGCGCAGCCGCTCGGTGTAGCGCTTCTTCTTGATCTGCGTGCGCACGCGCGCCAGCATCTCGTTCTTGTCCACCGGACGGATCAGGTAATCGTTGACGCCGATCTCCAGCCCGCGCACCAGCTGCGCGTTGTTGTCGGCTTCGGCGACGGCGAGGATCGGCACGTTGCGCGTGCGCTCGAGCGAACGGATCTGGCTGCACAGGCGCAAGCCCGTCGAAATCCTTGAGGTTGAGCGATACGATGACCAGGTCGTAATTGCCTTCGGCGGCCTGGAACAGCCCCTCGTTCGGATTGCTCTCGACGTCCACCATGTGCTCTTGCGACAGCGTCTCGAGGAAGCGCGCGTAGGAATTCGGCCGGTCGTCGACGATCAGAATGCGGCCGTTGCGGCCGGTCTCGGTCACCGCGTCCTTTTCCGGGCTTTGGATGCCGATTTCCTTCGAGGTCAGCGCGCGCATGCGCAGCTCGTCGGTCACCATCTTCAATCTTGCGAGCGAACGCACGCGCGAGATCAGCGCCACGTCGGTGACCGGCTTGGTGAGGAAATCGTCGGCGCCGGCTTCCAGCCCGCGCACGCGGTCGGACGGCTGGTCGAGCGCGGTGACCATGACGACGGGAATGTGGTGCGTCGCAGGATTGGACTTGAGCTTGCGGCAGACCTCGAAGCCGTCCATGTCCGGCATCATCACGTCGAGCAGCACGATGTCGCATTCGGCGCGCTCGCACAGCGCCAGCGCCTCGGGTCCGCTTTGCGCGGTGGTGACGTCGAAATATTCCGCCGACAGCCGCGCTTCCAGCAGCTTCACGTTGGCCGCAACGTCGTCGACGACAAGAACGCGCGCAGTCATACAGCAACCCTTCTTTGCACCATCACGCCGGACCCAAAAAATGACGGATCGTTTCGATGAACTTGCCGACCGAGATCGGCTTCGACAGATAGGCCTCGCAGCCGCCCTCGCGGATGCGCTCCTCGTCGCCCTTCATGGCGAAGGCGGTGACGGCGACGACGGGAATCGCCTTCAGCTCGGCATCGTCCTTGAGCCATTTGGTCACTTCGAGGCCGGACACTTCCGGCAGCTGGATGTCCATGAGGATGAGGTCGGGCTTGTGCTTGCGCGCAAGATCGAGCGCCTCGATGCCGTTGCGCGTGCCGACGGTCTGGTAGCCGTGCGCCTCCAGCAGGTCATGGAAGAGCTTCATGTTGAGCTCGTTGTCCTCGACGATCAGGACGGTCTTCGGCATTCCCCCGCCCCTTCAATCCCCAGCGTCCTGCCCCACGAGGACATAAACCGCATCGCCAGGCCGCGCCCGCTGATGCATCATCGGCAACGGTAGTGCCGATGTGTTACGGAAAGGCAAATTTGGCCGATGAAAAAGCCCTCAGCCCTGCCGAAAGAAGCGGCGGAAGCGCTGGCAATTCAAGCGCTTACCTTCATCGCCGCGGATGGCGAGCGGCTCGGCCGCTTCCTCGCCGCAACCGGCATCGGCCCGGCCGAGATTCGCGCCGCCAGCCGCGAGCCCAGGTTCATGCTCGGAGTGGTCGAATTCCTCGGTGCACGACGAGGCGATGCTCACAGCTTTCGCCGCCGAGGCGGGCTTCGACCCGGCCGACATCGGTAAGGCGGCCATGGTTCTCGGCGGCGGGCAATGGGAGCGCGAGGTGCCGTGAGCTTTTGCCGCGATTGCCTTGCCGACGTGCCCGGAACGGCCGCGCGCTGCCCGGCCTGCGGCTCGCCGCGCATCGCGCGCCATCCTGAACTCGACAAGCTCACCATCGCCCATATCGACTGCGACGCCTTCTACGCCACGATCGAAAAGCGTGACGACCCCTCGATTGCCGACAAGCCGGTGGTCGTCGGCGGGGGAAAGCGCGGCGTGGTGGCGGCGGCCTGCTACATCGCGCGCACCTACGGCATCCGCTCGGCCATGCCGATGTTCGAGGCCAAGCGCCGCTGCCCCGCGGCCGTCATCGTCAAGCCGAACATGGCGAAATACGTGGCCGTCGGCCGCGAGGTGCGCAAACGCATGTTCGACCTGACGCCGCTGGTCGAGCCGTTGTCGATCGACGAGGCCTTCCTCGATCTCTCCGGCACCGAACGGCTGCACGGCATGAACGCCGCCAAGGCGCTGGCGCGCTTTGCGGCGCAAGTCGAGCGCGACATCGGCATCACCGTGTCGATCGGGCTGTCGGCCAACAAGTTTCTTGCCAAGATCGCCTCCGACATGGACAAGCCGCGCGGCTTTGCCGTGCTCGGGCAGGACGAGGCCGTCGCGTTTCTGGCGCCGAAGCCGGTCGGCTTCATCTATGGCGTAGGCGCACGTGAGCGCGGCGAAGCTTGCGAGCGACGGCTATCGGCTGATCGCCGATCTGCAGCGCGCCGAGGAACGCGAGCTGATGGCACGCTACGGCGAGGAAGGCGCGCGGCTGTGGCGGCTTGCCCGCGGTATCGACGCACGCGACGTCAGCGCCGAGCGCGAAACCAAGAGCATTTCCGCGGAGACGACCTTCGAGCGCGACATCGGCGAATTCCGGCCGCTCGAACAGCAGCTCTGGGAGCTGACCGAGCGCGTGTCGGTGCGGCTCAAAGCCAATGCGCTCGCCGGCTCCACGGTGACGCTCAAGCTCAAGAGCGCCGATTTCAAGATCCGCACGCGGGCGCGCTCGCTCGGTGCTTCGACGCAGTTGGCCGCCAAGATTTTCGCCGCCGGCCGCGATCTTCTGGAGCATGAAGTGGGCGACAACGAAATTCCGCCTGATCGGCATCGGCGTCAGCCATCTGGAAGACGCGCCGGCGACGATCTCGCCGACCTGATCGACGCGCGCGCGGCCAAAGCCGAGCACGCGGTCGACCGGCTGCGCTCGAAATTCGGCCGCGACGCGGTGGTCAAGGGACTGGCGCTGGAGGAGGAATAGCGCCAGTGTCGCGGAAAATTGCCGTTATAAAAGTGCTACACACGTTGGACCCAACCGCACTGGCGACGAGCGCAATGTCGGGAGAGTTCTCAAGGTGAGAAAACTTGGAACTATTCAGGATTCGCCGGACGGCCGCGACTACACCATCAGCCTCGTGCCGTGGGGACTACTCAAGCGATGGGCGAAAGGCCGGGAGGCAAAACCCGTCTTTGGATTTGTCCCGCGCTACGAGATGGGAATCATGCGCAGGCGCGACTTTCTGCATCCATTTTGTGTGTTTCATTTCGCCGATAAGGCGACGGCTCAACAAATGTACGACAAAATCGCTCACGCTTTGATCCATGATGGACTTCATGGAATGCTGCTCGCCCGCGTCGTGCGCAATGCAGACCCGAAGAAAGTCAGCTCCCGATGGGCGCCCGACTAGCAACCAATGAACGGCAGCGACAGATTGGAGAAAGGGGAAATTACCGAATCCGAAGCAGCTGTTTATAAAGCCCGTTTGCAGCAATACGGCAGTCGCGTTGAGTGACCGCGCGTGCTCACTGGCATGGCTTTTCCGTCTTCATTTCCAGCGACGTCATCTCGCCGCTGATGGTGAAGTCGGCGTATTCGAGCAGCAGCGCGCGCGAGATGCCGTTCTCGTAGATTTCAAACGAGATCGCATAGACCGGCGTCTGCTCGCCGGCCTGCTCCTTCTTGGCGTCTTCGTGCTCGAAATAGCTGATGGTCACCGGCCAGCGCGTGAGCTTGGCCAGCGCCGGCACGTTTTTCGTGGCGTCATCCGGCGGCTTGGCGCCGGGCGCGATCGGCTTACCGATCACGGTCAGCGTGTTGTAGAGCTTCTCGCCGGTTTCCGAGCCGTCATAGACGGGAAAATCGAGGATGCGTTTGCCGTCGCGCGCGGCGGCGATGATCCGCCGCATATGCTCGGTCGGAAACACCGCGCCGACCGGAAGCGTGAAGTTCTTGTCCTTCGGCTTGGTCAGATCGACCTTCACCGCCGTCGATTCCCGCTCGGCGCGGCCGTCGACCTCGTCGGCCGCCTTGTCGTCGAGCAGGTTTTCCGAGTTGAAGCGGAATTGCTTGGCATCGCCGTCTTCCCAAGTGGTCGAGCGCAGATCGCTGAGTGCGCGCTTGCCCTCGCCGGAATCGAGCTCGGACACCTGACGGAACTGCAACTCATAGCCCTCGCAGGCATTGCCGGAGAAGTCGTAGAGAATGCGCCCGCGCACCGCGTCGATGCCGCGGCTGCCTTTCGATTTGGCGAGCTTGAGGTCGTAGACCGCCCGGTGCGGCACCAGGATCACGTTGTCCGGCGGGCGGGGCGGCCGCCGCCGGATGATAGGCCGCAACCGCGGCAACGCCGACCGCCGCAACTGCGAGCGTCACCGCCTTGGATCGATCGAGCGTAATCATGGAAACCGGGCTCCGCGCGCAAGTTAGCAAGACGTCCGCGCGCCAGAAAGCTGCAAGATAAGGGCAAGATAGAGGTCGGGGCGGCGCCCGGCAATCGCGCCGACGCAAAGCGCCACGCTTGCGCACAGGTCAGTGATCGGCCAAACAAGACGCGACAGCGGGAGACACGACATGGTCGGAACGGTTGAAAAGAAGCTTGCCGCGCTTGGCATTACGTTACCGACCCCGGCGGCTCCGATCGCCAATTACGTGCCCTTCGTGCGCAGCGGCAACATGCTTATCGTCTCCGGCCAGCTCTGCTTCGGCGCCGACGGCAAGCTCGCCGCCAAGGGCCGGCTCGGCGACAACGTATCGATCGAGGACGGGCAAAAAGCCGCGCGCGCCTGCGCCATCAATCTGCTGGCGCAGGTGAAAGCCGCGCTCGGCGATCTCGACAAGGTCGTGCGCGTGGTCCGGCTCGGCGGCTTCATCAATTCGGCGCCAGGCTTTAGCCGATGGGCCGAAAGTGATGAACGGGGCCTCCGATCTGATGGTCGAGGCGCTCGGCGACAAGGGCCGGCATGCGCGCTCGACGGTCGGCGTCGCCGCCCTGCCAGCGGACGCCGCGGTGGAAGTCGAAGGCCAGTTCGAGGTCTCGTGAGAGCAAATGCCGGGCCTTCGCCTGGCTCACCGCGCGACCGATCGCCCATCGCGGGCTGCATGACGCCGCGGCCGGCGTGATCGAGAATACCGCCAGCGCCTTTGCCGCAGCCATTGCCGGCCGGCTACGGCATCGAAACCGATCTGCAGATCAGCGCCGACGGCGAGGCGATGGTGCATCACGACGATGCGCTCGGCCGTCTGACCGCACGGCAGCGGGCGGCTTGCCGACATGAGCGTCGACGCAGATCAAGGCCGTGCGCTTCAAGGCCAGCGCCGACCGCATCATGACGCTCGGCGAGTTGTGCGCGCTGGTGGCCGGGCGCGTGCCGTTGCTGCTCGAGCTCAAGAGCCGTTTCGATGGCGACATGCGCCTGCCGCAGCGCGTCGCCACGGTGCTTGCCAGCTATGCCGGCCCGGTGGCGGCGATGTCGTTCGATCCGGCGCTGATCGAGGCCGTGAGGAACAATGCCCCTGCCCTGCCGCGCGGGATCGTCGCCGAGCGCCACTATGCGCATCATGAATGGGATCGCTTCAGCAGCGCGGAAGAGCTGCGCATGGCCTTTCTGCTGCACGCCAGTCGCACGCGGCCGCACTTTATCGCCTATTCGGTGAAAGACCTGCCCGCCATAGCGCCTTGGATCGCGCGCAGCGTCTTCGGCCTGCCACTGCTGACCTGGACCGTGCGCAGCGAGGCACGACCGCGCGCGTCGCCGCCGCTTACGCCGACCAGATCATTTTCGAGGGGATTCGGCCGTGAAAACGGATCGCATCAGAGAATTTGATGACGGGCTCACGCGTCGCAAATGACACCTGCCGCAGGAGAGTGCTCATGCCGCCGTTTATAGTTTCAGGCAGAGCGAACGAGATCCGGAGCGTCTTGATGAAGAGCCGTCTCTATGTGTTGTCACTCGCCTTGACCGCTTGCACCTGGCGAATTCCGCCGCGGCGTCCAGCCAACCGCGCAAACGTCGGCCACCGAGAAGAAGCATTCGGCGCATCAGCCCCGGCCGCGCGAGCCCGAGTACATCGCCTGCACGAAACGTCGGCTGCCAACCGACCCCGCCGGGCTGTCACCCGGAAATCGGCTTCTACCCGGACGGCACTCCGACCGGCTACAACATCATCGTTTGTCCGCGGCGGCCGTATTAGCGCGACAAACGGGCGATGAATTTCGAACGATTTTGGGCATAAACTTGGGCTAGGAATCGTCCTGCCCGATGACCGACACCGAACTGCGCATCCGCATTGTCTCCTCGATCGGCTGACGTCGCGCCGGCCGAATGGGACGCCTGCGCCGCGGTCATCGCCGGCACCGCCACTTAAAGCGATACATGAGGACAACTTGTCCCCATCGTGAGGATAAGTTATCCACAGAATTATTCAACACGAGGATATGTCGATAACCCATTTATATCACATGATTTTCTGTCGTCGATCGAGGCGTCGAACTCGGTCGGTGCCCGCGCCGGCTGGCAGCCGCGCCACCTGCTCGCCGAGGACGCCGCCGGCACCCTGCTCGGCGCCGCGCCCTGCTACGTGAAGACCCATTCGCGCGGCGAATACGTCTTCGACCACGGCTGGGCGGAGGCCTTCGAGCGCGCCGGCGGCGACTATTACCCCAAGCTGCAGGTGGCGGTGCCGTTCACGCCGGTCACCGGGCCGCGTCTGCTGGCGCGGCCATCACCACTCGCCGACGCCGTGCGCGGCGGCCTCGCCGACGCGCTCGCCGAAATCACCACGGCGAGCGAATTGTCCTCCGCCCATGTCACCTTCCTCACCGAGCCGGAATGGCGACTGCTCGGCGCCAGCGCGGCTTCCTCCAGCGCACCGACCAGCAGTTCCACTGGAACAATGCCGGCTACGCGAGCTTCGACGACTTTCTCGGCCGCTCTGTCCTCGCGCAAGCGCAAGACGATCCGCCGCGAACGCAAGGACGCGCTGGCGCCGGGCATCGAGGTCGCACTGGCTCACCGGCTCCGATCTCACCGAAGCCGTGTGGGACGCCTTCTTCGCCTTCTACATGGACACCGGCTCGCGCAAATGGGGCCGCCCTTATCTCACGCGCGAGTTCTTCTCCATCGTCGGCGAAAAAATGCGCGACCGCATCCTGCTGGTGATGGCCAAACGCGCCGGGCGCTGGATCGCCGGCGCCATCAATTTCCTTGGGCGCGACGCGATCTATGGCCGCAACTGGGGCGCGCTCGAGCACCACCCGTTTCTGCATTTCGAATTGTGCTATTACCAGGCCATCGAATACGCGATCCAGCACAAGCTTTCGCGGGTCGAGGCGGGAGCCCAGGGCGAGCACAAGTTGATGCGCGGCTACATGCCGGTGACCACCTATTCCGCGCATTTCATCGCCAACCCGGGCTTGCGGCGGGCGGTGGCCGAGTATCTCGCGCGCGAGCGCGCCTATGTGCAGGCGGCCGGCGAAGAGCTTGCGGCGGCGGCGCCGTTCCGCAAGGATTTGGTCGAGCAAGAATAGACGAGAACTGGGGGACGGGACATGCCGGCTTACGATCCGAACAACATCTTCGCCAAGATCCTGCGCGGCGAACTGCCCTGCTACAAGGTCTACGAGGACGACAAGGCCTTCGCCTTCCTCGACATCATGCCGCGCGCGCCCGGCCACACGCTGGTGCTGCCGAAGGCGCCGGCGCGCAACATCCTCGACGTCAGCACCGACGATCTGGCGCATGTGGCCAAGGTCGTGCAGAAGGTCGCCAAGGCGGCGATGGCGGCCTTCGCCGCCGACGGCGTCACCGTGCAGCAGTTCAACGAAGGCGCCGGCGGCCAAGTGGTGTTCCACCTGCATGTGCACATCATTCCGCGCAAGTCCGGCACGCCGATGAAGCCGCCGGCGAGCGAAAAGGAAAAGCCGGACGTGCTGGCGGAAAACGCCAAGAAGCTCGCCGCGGCCATCGCCGCTGGCTAGGGGGCAAAGAAAAAGCCGCCGAGCAATAACGCCGCCTCGCCGGCCAGAACGCCGGCGAAGACCGAGCGTTTGAGCGCCAGAAACGCCAGGAAGCCGCAGACTGCGGCGCCGACCCGCACCGCCAGCGGGATGGTGGCGAGGCTGCCGGCGGAAAACAGAATCAGCTTGGCGATGACGCCGGCCAGAATCGCCGTCGCCACCGCGCGCGACCACACGACGATTTCGGAATCCTCGTTGAGCCCGCGCGCCAGCACCAGGCCGAGCATGCGCCAGACCTCGTTCGGCAGAAAGCCGACGAGCAGCAGCGCGAGATAAGGCCAGAGTCCGCCAGTGGCCGCGTTCATCGCATCGCCTCGCGCAAGCGGTTGGCGGCATAGGCGAGCGAGCCGCCGGCAATGCCGGTCCACATCAGATCGAGCTGCGACATGATTGGCAACCAGCAGCGGCCCGACCACCAGACCGAGCGCGAAGGCGAGCTTGTCCACCATCAGCCGGCAATTGCGCGCGGTGGAGATCAGAAACGATATCGGCGTCAGAAACAGCAGCGCGCCGGCAAACAGCGGCGGCAGGCCGGCGGCGAGGTAATAGCCGACGAAGCCGAACGTCACCGCCGTGCTCATGTAGCCGACGGAAATGCCGTTGCAGAACGCGATGCGCCGCTCGCGCGGCAAGCCCGGCAGCAGGCGCAGCGACTCGACCCACATGCTCACCGAGGTGAAATGCGCCGGCAGCAACAGATCGCGGAGACGCGTGTGCGGCCCGCGCAACAGCGGCAGCAGCGCCACCACCATGGGGAACAGGCGGATGCCGCTCAGGCTGACGGCGATGGCCGCCTCGACCAGCGGGGCGCCGGTGCCGAGCGCGGAGATGAGGATCACCTGCGCCGGCGATGCCCAGACCAGGACCGACGACAGCGCCATCCACCAGGCGACGAAGCCGAAATCATGCGCCAGCGCGCCGAGGCCGATATAGGTCCCGGCCAGCACCAGGAAGAACACGGAGGTGAGCGCGGATTTGACGCCGGCCAGAAAATCGGAGGCGGTGGATGGCGGGGACGTCTCGGGAGCGGACATGGCGACAGAGCACCTGTGTCACAGGCGACAAGGCCGCGCAACCGGACCCGCCCGCGACGGCCGCAGTTGACCCCGACGCTTTCACGAGGACAAAAGCCGAGGGCCGGGCATTCGAGCCCGGCCCTCACGCATCGATCGAATCAATTCTACGCCTTGATCAGCGGCACCTTGGGCACAGTGCTGCGTTTGCCGCCGTCGCCCTTCGGCTTCGGCGCGCGCGGCGAGGCGCGGCGCTTCGCCTTGGGCCGCGCCGCCGGGATCTTTTCCGGCTTCGGCGTGACCGGCCCGTCGAGATATTCGAAGCCGAGCTTGTCGCGGCCGTTTTCGTCCTTGGCGACGACGACGCGCACATGGCCGCCGGTCTTGAGATGCCCGAACAGCACCTCGTCGGCGAGCGGCTTCTTGATGTGCTCCTGGATGACGCGGGCCATCGGCCGCGCGCCCATCAGCTCGTCGTAGCCGTTAGCGATCAGCCAGCGCGTCGCCTCGTCGGACAGCTCGATGGTGACGTCGCGGTCGTCGAGCTGCGCCTCGAGCTGCAGCACGAACTTCTCCACCACCTTGGCGATGATCTCCTGCGACAGATGCGCGAAGGTGATGATGGCGTCGAGCCGGTTGCGGAATTCCGGCGCGAACATCTTGTTGATCGCCTCGAGGTCGTCGCCCACGCGCTTGGTCTGCGTGAAGCCATAGGCCGATTTGGCCATGTCGGCGGCGCCGGCATTGGTCGTCATGATCAAAATGACGTTGCGGAAATCGACCTGCTTGCCGTTGTGATCGGTGAGCTTGCCGTGATCCATGATCTGCAGCAGCACGTTGAACAGGTCCGGATGCGCCTTCTCGATCTCGTCGAGCAGGAGCACGCAATGCGGATGCTGGTCGACGCCGTCGGTGAGCAGGCCGCCCTGGTCGAAGCCGACATAGCCGGGCGGCGCGCCGATCAGCCGCGAGATCGTGTGGCGCTCCATGTATTCCGACATGTCGAAGCGGATGAGCTCGACGCCGAGCGACGAGGGCGAGCTGCTTGGCCACCTCGGTCTTGCCGACGCCGGTCGGGCCGGAGAACAGGTAGCAGCCGATCGGCTTTTCCGGTTCGCGCAGGCCGGCGCGCGCGAGCTTGATGGAAGCTGCAAGCGACTCGATCGCCTTGTCCTGGCCGTAGACGGTGCGTCTTCAGCGTCTGCTCGAGATGCTGCAGCACCTCGGCGTCGTCCTTCGACACCGTCTTCGGCGGGATGCGCGCCATGGTGGCGATGGTGGTCTCGATTTCCTTGATGCCGATGGTCTTCTTGCGCCGGCTTTCCGGCAGCAGCATCTGCGCCGCGCCCGACTCGTCGATCACGTCGATCGCCTTGTCCGGCAGCTTGCGGTCGTGGATGTAGCGCGCCGACAACTCGACCGCCGCCTTGATCGCCTCGCTGGTGTATTTGAGCTTGTGATACTCCTCGAAATAGGGCTTGAGGCCCTTGAGGATCTCGATGGCGTCCTCGACGGTCGGCTCGTTGACGTCGATCTTCTGGAAGCGGCGCACCAGCGCGCGGTCCTTCTCGAAATACTGGCGGTATTCCTTGTAGGTGGTCGAGCCGATGCAGCGCAGCGTGCCGGAGGCGAGCGCCGGCTTGAGCAGGTTCGAGGCGTCCATGGCGCCGCCGGAGGTGGCGCCGGCGCCGATCACGGTGTGGATCTCGTCGATGAACATGATGGCGCCGGGATAGGCTTCCAGCTCCTTGATCACCTGCTTCGAGCCGCTCCTCGAAGTCGCCGCGGTAGCGCGTGCCGGCGAGCAGCGTGCCCATGTCGAGCGCGAACACCGTCGCGCCCTTCGAGCACGTCCGGCACTTCGCCGTGCACGATGCGGCGCGCAAGGCCTTCGGCAATCGCGGTCTTGCCGACGCCGGCGTCGCCGACGAACAGCGGATTGTTCTTCTGCCGACGGCAGAGCACCTGAATCGTGCGGCTGATCTCGGCGTCGCGGCCGATCAGCGGATCGATCTTGCCGTCCTTGGCCTTCTTGTTGAGGTTGACGCAATAGGCTTCGAGCGCATCGCCCTTCTTCTTCGGCTCGTCGCCGTTCTTGGTGTCGGCCTCTTCCTCGACGCCGCGCACTGGGCGCGATTCGGTCAAGCCCGGCCGCTTGGCGATGCCGTGGCTGATGTAATTGACCGCGTCGTAGCGGGTCATGTCCTGCTCCTGCAGGAAATAGGCGGCGTGGCTCTCGCGCTCGGCAAAGATCGCCACCAGCACATTCGCGCCGGTGACCTCCTCGCGGCCCGACGATTGCACGTGGATAACCGCGCGCTGGATCACGCGCTGGAAGCCGGCGGTAGGCTTCGAATCCTCGGCGCCGTCGGTGATCAGGTTTTCCAGTTCGGATTCGAGATAGGCGACGAGGCTGCGCCGCAGCTTGTCGAGATCGACATTGCAGGCGCGCATCACCGCGGACGCGTCGGAATCGTCGATCAGCGCCAGCAGCAGATGTTCCAGCGTCGCGTATTCGTGGTGTCGCTCATTGGCGAGAGCGAGCGCCCGGTGGAGCGACTGTTCGAGGCTGCGCGAGAACGTTGGCATTACAATTCCACTTCCATTTGTACGTGTTCAGTTTTTTGGGCGCTCCCCAGCCGCCTTTTCTGAAGATTCACTTTTTTTCCATAACGCATTGCAAAGGATGCTGGTGTTTGCGGGCAAAGTCCATCACCTGCGTCACCTTGGTCTCCGCCACTTCGTAGGTGTAGATGCCGCACTCACCTATGCCGTGATGATGAACATGCAACATGATTCGTGTCGCCGCCTCGTGGTCCTTGCCGAAGAAGCGCTCAAGCACGTGCACAACGAATTCCATCGGCGTGTAGTCGTCGTTGAGGATGAGCACGCGGTACATGCTCGGCTTCTTGGTCTGCGGCTTGGTCTTGGTGATGACGGCGGTGCCGGGCCCGCCCTCGCCGCCTTTGCGCTTGCGGTCGTCGTCGGCCATGCGCCCGGCACCCGATCGCCCGGCGGGTTTCATTCTGGCGGTCGTTTTTGCACTGATCGTCATGCCAAGGCCCGAGTCGGTCACGAAGGTTGCAGCGACGGCCCCGCCGGCACGCGGCCGTATCGCATCTTAAAGACTAGACTGCCGCCATTCCAAGCCGCGCATTTTGGCCGATTCTGCGGATTTTGCACCGTTTCGGCACAGTTGTCGGGGAAAATCGACGGCATTGCGCTGAGATAGCCATCGAAATGCACTTCGCCAAGGCTTGCGCCGCGGCTCATCCGGTACTCAACCGGCGTGTGCCGGGTGGCGGCTAAGCCGCAAAGGTTGCCGGTCGTTCGCCGTCTGGCGGCGTTCGCGGTGACCGCGTATTAACCGCGTCAAATAAAGACTATTCGGCATTCGTGGTATCTCCTGCAGGCGGAATTAATCATCCAAATGCTTGGCGTCGCGCGGATATTTGCAACGGCGCGACGAAAGGCTTTACCGCGCTCGGCCGATTTTCGGCGTGGCGATATACCGAGCCTTTAATACCGGGAGCCTATGACGGCAGCCGAGTTCAACCGTCATTGGTGATCCGTCATGCTGACCGCCTGGAAGAATCTTCGCCGCGCCTTGGCCGCGTTCCGCGCCGCGCGCAAAGGCAACGTCGCCATCACCTTCGCGCTCGCCACGCTGCCGATCGTCGGCGCCGTCGGCTTTGCCGTCGATTACAGCCATGCCAATTCGGTCAAGGCCGCGATGCAGGCCGGCGCTCGATTCCACCGCGCTGATGCTGTCGAAGGAAGCGGCGACAGACACCAGCACGCAATTGCAGACCAATGCGCTGAAATATTTCACTCGCGCTGTTCAACCGGCCGGAAGCGAAAGACATCAACATCAGCGCGACCTACAGCGCCACGTCCGGCTCGCAGGTTCTCGTCACCGGATCAGCGACGGTGCCGACCAACTTTCTTGGCGTCATCGGCTACAACGATATCACCGTGAACGGCAGCGCCACCGCCAAGTGGGGCACTAACCGGCTGCGTGTCGCGCTGGTGCTCGACAACACCGGATCGATGGCCGACAGCGGCAAGATCACCGCGTTGAAGTCGGCAACCAACAGCCTGCTCAGCCAATTGCAGAGCGCAGTCACCACCGCCGGCGACGTCTATGTCTCGATCATTCCGTTCGTGAAGGACGTCAACCTCGGCTCCGGCAACTGGAATTCGAATTACATTTACTGGGGCACTTCGGCGCAAGATCCGACGCTGACCGACAATAATTCCTGGGACGCAAATAACGGAACCTGCAGCACCGGAAGTTACTCGCCGCGGAGCTCATGCGTGTCGCATTCGACTTCGACCTGCTCGATTTCAGGCTACAGCACCCAGAGCAGCTGCACCGGCGCGGGCGTTTGCTCGAATCCGGGTGAAACAACCGCAGAGCAACTGCACAAGCAAGAATGCCTGTACCAAATCGCAGTACACATCGAAAAGCAATTGCCAGTCGGGTGGCGGGACCTGGGGTAAGGGGACATGGACGACAGGTGTCTGGAGCGCGAGCTATGCCACCTGGACGCCGCATAATCACAACACCTGGAATGGCTGCGTCATGGATCGTGGCTATTCGACCACGCCTGACACCGTCAACAATTACGACACCAACGTCGCTTCGACGAGCGCGAGCATCAATTCGTCACTTTATCCGGCTGAGCAATACAGCGCCTGCCCGCAGGCCGTGATGGGTCTGAACTACGACTGGTCGTCGATGACGACGCTGGTCAACAACATGTCGCCAAACGGCAACACCAACCAGGCGATCGGATTGCAGCTTGGCTGGATGTCGCTCGTCGGCGGCGGGCCGTTTACCGCGCCGGCCATGGACCCGAACTATCAGTACAGCAGGTCATCATCCTGCTGACCGACGGCTTGAACACCCAGGACCGCTGGTATTCAACGCCAGAAGTTCCGATCGATGACGCGCACAGACAGCATGACCTGCGACAACATCAAGGCCGCCGGCGTCACGCTCTACACCATCCAGGTGAACACCGGCGGCGATCCGACCTCGACGCTGTTGCAGAACTGCGCCTCGAGCTCGGACAAAGTTCTGGTTGCTGACGCAAGCGAACCAGATCGCCACCGTGTTCAACCAGATCGGCACCAACCTGACCAAGCTGCGCGTCGCCCAATAAGCGGACAGCCGGGAGCGATGTTCGCCGCTCCCGGGCTTCCGCATGTCAACAATTTGCCACGTTGTTGCGCGACCGCGCCAACCGGACGTTAACGCGAGCCAATCAATCGCCTTACGGTATTTGCGTTATCGGTCCACGCCGCGCGTTAACCAGCCAAATCGCGGCGGGCGTGGCGTTTCTCGCCTGAATGCGCGGCCACGATTTACGGCTAGGGCCGATTTTCCGCGATTGGAACTACCTCCCGTTCACGGGTGCAGCTTTACCTCCAGACGATTGAATTCAACCGATCGCGGGGGTCCGCTCATGCTCACTGTTCGTGTCGCCTTCAGTCGCCTGCGCCGCGCCGCGCGCCGCTTCGTTGCGGCGCGCGGCGGCAACGTCGCGCTCACTTTCGGGTTCGCCTTGATCCCGATTCTCGGCTTTGCCGGCGCCGCCGTCGATTACAGCCGCGCCAATGCGATGAAGGCCGACATGCAATCGGCGCTCAATTCGGCGGCGCTGATGGTGTCGAAAAACGCCGCAACGATGAGCGCCGCGCAGATCCAGACGGCGGCGCAAAACGCATTCCTAGCCGTGTTCACGAACAAGGACGCCAGCAACGTCCAGGTGACGGCGAGCTATTCGAACACCGGCGGCTCCAGCGTCACGATGACCGCCTCGGCCGACATGGCCACCGATTTTGTCGGCATCCTCGGCTACAAGACGGTCACCATCACCGGCTCGTCGACGTCCAAATGGGGCTCGACGCGGCTGCGCGTGGCGCTGGTGCTCGACAATACCGGATCGATGGCCAACTGACGGCAAGATGACCGCGCTGAAAACCGCGACGACAAATCTGCTCAACCAGTTGCAAGCAAGCCGCCACCAACGACGGCGACGTCTATGTGTCGATCGTTCCGTTCAGCAAGGACGTGAACGTCGGCAGCGCCAACGCTTCGGCGGACTGGATCGACTGGACGGATTGGGACGCGAGCAACGGCAGCAACGTGAAGACGTGCACCGGCAGTGGCTACCAGCAGACGTGCACGACCAATTGGGTTCCAAAGGCCCATTCGACCTGGAACGGTTGCGTCACCGATCGCGGCGGATCGAACGCGTCCGAGCTCGGCGAATTACGACCAGAACGTGACCGCGCCAAACATCGCCAAGTCACCGACTCGCTGTTCCCGGCCGACCAGTATTCGTCCTGCACGCTGGCCATGACGGGGCTGAGCTACAACTGGGCCAGCATGACCAGCCTGGTCAACCAGATGACGCCGAACGGCAGCACCAACCAGCCGATCGGCCTGGTCTGGGGCTGGCAATCGCTGGCCGGCGGCGGGCCATTCACGGTGCCGGCCGAAGATCCGAATTATACGTATCAGAAGGCCATCATCCTGCTGTCGGACGGTCTCAACACGCAGGACCGCTGGTACGGCAACGGCTCCAACACCAGCACCCAGGTCGACAGCCGGATGTTTGAAGCCAAGCGGTAACGGCACCTGCGCCAACATCAAGGCGGCCGGCATCATCGATCTACACCATCCAGGTCAACACCGGCGGCGACCCGACCTCGACGCTGCTGCAAAACTGCGCCAGCGACCAGAGTAAGTTCTTCCTGCTCACCTCGGCGAACCAGATCGTGACGACGTTCAACACCATCGGCACCAACCTGACCAAGCTGCGCATCGCGCAGTGAGACCGGCGCCGCAAATCAAAAGCCCGGCCTCAACCAGCCGGGCTTTGTACGCTTCTTACGCTTACGCCGATGCAACGCTTACGCTACGGACGCTGTCGTTGATTAAATTACTTCGCCTTCGCCAGCATGGTCTCGAACGGCTTGTAGCTTTCCTTGGCCAGGTCGGCATAGAGCTCGCCGATCTTGGTGGCCTCGGCCACGAAACCTTCGTAGGCGGTCTTGGCGTATTCGGTCTGCAGTTCGATCGCCTTGTCCAGCGACTTGACGCCGAACAGCTTTTCCAGCGCGGCGGTGCTCTCTTCGAAGCTCTTCTTCGAATAGTCCGCCACTTCGGCGACGATCGCCTGCGCGCTCTTGGACACCGCGCCCATCGACTTCATCGCGATATCCATGTTCTCTTTACTGACCTGCTGCAGGTCCTCGAAATTCTTGACCATTTGTTTCCCTTCCCGGCCCGCCACGCGGCGCCTTTTCTTGCTGACTAACCAAACATCCCGGCTAACCGGATGTAAATCACTTATACCGCACTGCACAATAAAGTCAAGAGTTATTTTGCAGTGCAAAAAATGCCGTAAAATCTGGGCGATTAGCTTAAGATTTTGTAAACCGTGCTGCCATACGGTTGTAAATTGTCGCGGCGCGGGCGCGCTATAAAAGCAGGCACATGGCGGCTTTCCGGCTGCCCAAGAGAAGGGTTGGGGAGAAGCCGATGTTGCGTGCGCAAGCCGGGGTCGCCTGCGGTTGGCGTTGGGGCGCGTTCGGTCTGGCAATCCTGCTCATCGCCGCGTCGGCCGCCGGCAGCGCCGATGCAAGGTCGCGCCGCCACCACCATCACCATGCTACCGCCGCGGACCGAAGCTTACGACCCGCCCTACGCGTCAATCGTGGTCGACGCCAATTCCGGCGCGGTGATGCAGGCGACCGAATGCCGACAGCCCGCGCCACCCCGCCTCGCTGACCAAAATCATGACGCTCTATCTGCTGTTCGAGCGGCTAGAGGCGGGCAAAATCAAGATGTCGACGGAGATGCCGGTCTCGGCGCACGCGGCGGCGCAGGCGCCTTCGAAGCTCGGGCTGAAGCCGGGCGACACGATCGACGTCGAAAACGCGATCCGCGCCATCGTCACCAAATCGGCAAACGACGTCGCGGTCGTCATCGCCGAGACATTGGGCGGCAGTGAGGAGGAGTTCGCCAAACAGATGACCGCCAAGGCGCGGGCGCTCGGCATGACGCACACGATTTTCCGCGACGCCTCCGGCTTGCCCAATGACGAGCAGGTCACGACCGCGCGCGACATGGCCATTCTTGGCCGCGCCATCCAGGATCGCTTTCCCCAATTCTATTCGTATTTTTCCACACGCAGTTTCGCATTCCGGGGACGCGTGATCCGCGACCATAATCGCCTGCTTGGGCAGCGTCGCCGGCGTGGACGGCATCAAGACCGGGTACATCAACGCCTCCGGCTTCAACATCGTCACCTCGGTCCACCGCAATAACCGGCACATCATCGCGGTGGTGTTCGGCGGTCACACCGCCGAGGCGCGCGACGCTCGCGTGCGCAGCCTGATCGACAACAACATCAATATCGCCTCGGCCAAGCGCACGGCGCCGCCGGTGGTCGAGGGCTGGGCCGTCGCCGAAGCGCGCAAGGACGCGGCGGAGAAAGCCGTCAATGGCCGCGGCGGCAACGCCGCTGCCGTCGGCAGCGCCGCCCATCCCCGGCTCCACCGATCCGATCAGGCCCAATCCGGTGAAAACATTCTCCGTGCAGCCCGGCGCCGTCCGCACCGCCTCGCTGTCGCCGCTGCCGTCAGCCAGCCGCAAACTGATGCCGGCGCCGGCCACGACGACCCCTGCGTCGATTACCACCGTGACCACGGTCAAGAGCGAGCCGATGCGGCCAAGCGAAATGCGCGCGCAAGCGACCGAAGTTGCATCGGCCGGCGATAGCGTTCCCTGCGGCCGGCGCCGGACGCCAAGCCGGAGCAAAGCGGCCAAAGCCCACGGCGACTGGATGATCCAGGTCGGCGCCTTCGATTCGCAAACCGAGGCGCAGGAGCGCCTGAAGACCGTACAGACACAGCGCCAAGGATTTGCTCGGCGAGGCAAATCCGTTCACCGAACGCGTGGAGAAAGGCGACAAGGCGATGTTCCGCGCGCGCTTTGCCGGGTTGGAGAAAAGTCGGGCGGAAACGATCTGCAAGAGCCTCAAGCGCAGCGAAATTCCATGCATGCTGTTGCGGAATTAATGGCGCGCACGATCGCGCCAAATAAACCCAAAAAGAAAATGCCGATAACGGGAATGCGCCGAACCAGGAGCCGCTGATGGTGTTGCGTCAGGAGTACCTCAGCGATGGCGGCGAAGAAGGATTTCCTTAGCCTCGTTAATACGGGCGGCGAGGTAGGTCGAGCCCCCCTGGTCGGGATGCATTTTCTTCATCAGCGTGCGGTGCGCGTGGGTGATGGCGTCGGCGCTCGCGCCTCGCTCCAGGCCAAGGATCTGATAGGCCTCGTCCTGCGTCATTTTGCCGGAGGACGCCGCCGGCCGCCCCGCTGCCGCGTCACCCTGCGCGTGTTCACTCCAGCCGGGATCCCGGCGGTCAAGATACGCGGCGAGTAGCGCGCGGCTCTCCTCGTCCATCTCGGCGAGCATCGCGACCAGCGTCTTGACGTCGAGATGTTCGAGCTCGGCGCCTTTGCGCGACCCGGCGATGATGCGCCCGCGCATGGCGCCGGTGTCGTGGTCGAGCTCCATTTCCAGAAATTGCGTGCGCACGCGCGAGGCCTGGCCGGCGCTCTTTTGCGTGCGCGCGGAAAAGCTCGAAGCGCCGAACGGCAGCCAGCCGAGCAACCCGAGGCCGAAGGCGCCGAGCGGGATGGCGATGCCTAATTCCCCGCGCAGGCCGAGAAACGCGGCAAAGCCGATGGCGAGGGTGCCGCCGCCGGCCTTGAGCACGCGCGCGCCGATCTTCGGATCGACCTTGGAAATGACGTTGAGCGCCCACAGCGCCAGCACCAGAACGACGAGGCCGAGGAACAGCGGCATTGCTATTTCAGCTGCGCCAGCAGCAGGCGGGCGCCGCGGTCATCGCCGCTTCGACAGCGCGGTGAGCGCCTTGATGCCGCCGGAGGCGTAAGCCGCGACCGCGCGCAGCAATTCGCCGAGTTGATGCGCCGCGCCGGTGTCGAAGCGGCAATAGGCGCCGCGCGAGAGCCGCGCGATCTCGCGATAGGCGTTCTCGGCCACGCTGATCGTTTCCCTCCTGGAACATGAACACCGGCACGCCCAGCAGCCCCAACTCGCCGGCCGCCTTGCACAGATCGTCGATTTTCTCCTCCATGGCGTCGCCGACATAAACCAGCGCCTGCACCCGCTGTTTGCCGCTTTCCTGGCGCGCGTGGGCGAGCACCTTGCCGATTTGCGTGTGGCCGCCGCGGCAATCGATCGCCGACATCAGCGCCGCCAGCTGCTCGCTATTGGCGACCCATGCGGAGGCGCGGCATTCGCCAAGCCCGCGGAAATAGACGAGCTGGATGTCGAGCCCGCCGGCGCTCGCCGCGGCGCGGAACATGTCGGCCTGCAGCGCGCAGGCGGTATCCCAGGTCGGCTGCCGGCTCATGGTGGCGTCGAGCGCAAAGATCAGCCGCCCGCGCTGTCCCGACGCGCTCGCCGGCCCGAGCGCGCGCACGCGCTCGAGGAATTCGGCGATCTCGGGACGGGACGATGCCGGCGCCGGGGTGTTTGGTCGGGACGGTCTTTGGCTCATGCAGCTAGCTTACACCGATTTAGCGCATGGATCTCGGCGATATGGCAATGCGCCCGTTCATCGGGAGCCGAATGGCGAACCGGCGAGAGACTAGGCTTCAGCCGATGACGTCGTGGACCTGCAGCGGCTGGTCCATGACCGAGTACCATTCGGCACGCGCGGCGGCGCGGCGCTTGCCGTTTTCCGACAGCGGCAGATGCAGCGCGTTGAGCAGCGTGATCACTTCCTCGCGCGCGGTCAGATGCGACATGTTGGGGCGCGCGCCGAGCGTCTGCTCGTCGAGATCGTCGAGCGCGGTCAAGCCGCGCGGGAAGAATTCGCGATAGACCACGCGCTCGGCGAAACCATCGATGCTGCGGAAGCCCATGCGCTTCGACAATTCGGTAATGCCGTCGCCGACCAGCGCTTGTTGCGCGAGCCGAGCGCGGACAAGCGGTTGCGCACCACGATCCAGTCGGTGAGTTGCCCGTCGACCAGGCGGCGCTGGCGGCGCGCCTCGCGCACCATCTCGGCGTAATGGCTCTCGCCGGTGACGGTGAAGTTCGCCTGATCGAGCGTGCCGAGCACGTCGAAATCGACGAAGCTGTCGTTGAGCGGCGTGATCAGCGTGTCGGCCATCGAATGCGCAAGCCGCATCAGATAGGTGTCGGAGCCGGGCGTGTCGATGACGACGACGTCGTGGCTGTGCTCGATGGCGCTGATCGCGTGGAGAAGCTGGCGAACTCCTTGGCTTCGTTGGCGTCGAGCGAATTGCCGTCGGCGCGCGGCACGCAATAATGCGTCGGCAATTCCAGATTGACGCGCGCGCGCTCGGCCCAGGCGCGGCGGTTCTCGATGTAATGCGTGAAGCTCTGCTGGCGCGAGTCGAGATCGATGGTGGCGACGCGCTGCCCGGCTTTGAGCAAGGCGACCGCGATGTGCAACGCGGTCGTGGATTTGCCGGAGCCGCCCTTCTCGTTGCCGAGCACAACGACGTGCGCCGACTGCTTTTCGTCTTGGATCGACTGGACCAACATGACGCGTCCTTTGATCCGGCAATTCTCAATAGATTACCATAGCTTTAGTCAAGTTCGCCGTGGTTTAACCATTAACTTGACCGGTTCCGTTTGCTAGCTATTAGCCTGTTTTTGCGGCAGTTCGGGGTTCTGGAAAACATGGCGCGCGGTCCACGAGTGGTGCGAACGGTGCCGTCGCTGCGCCGGCGCTCGCGCCTTGGCGCAAAGGCGCGATCGCGCTGGTGCCGACCATGGGCGCGCTGCATCGCGGCCATATCGTGCTGGTGCGGCAGGCGACGAAGCGCGCGCGGCGCGTCGTGGTGTCGATCTTCGTTAACCCGGCGCAGTTCGCACCGAGCGAAGACTTCGCCAGTTATCCGCGCAACTTTGCCGCCGACATCGCCGTGCTCGCCGCGGAGAAAGTCGATCTGGTCTGGGCGCCGTCGGCGGACGGTGATGTACCCGGAGGGCTTTGCCACCCGCATCGATGCCGCGAAGGCGCCGCCAAGGCCGGACTCGAAGACAAAATCCGCCCGCATTTCTTCGGCGGCGTCGCCACCGTGGTGGCCAAGCTGTTCACGCAAGTGCATGCCCGATTTCGCCATGTTCGGCGAAAAAGACTACCAGCAACTGCGCGTCGTCACGCAGATGGCGAAGGATCTCGATCTGGGCGTGAAGGTGATCGGCGTGCCGACAGTGCGCGAAGCCGGACGGTCTCGCGCTGTCGTCGCGCAACGCTTACCTGTCGGCGAGCGAGCGCGCCGTCGCACCGGCGCTTTATCGCGTGCTCAAGGCGTGCGCCGCCGACATCAAGCGCGGCGAGCCGATCGAAAGCGTGCTCGGCGACGGGGCGCGCCGAGATCGAGCGTGCCGGTTTTGCGCTCGATTATCTGGAGGCGCGCCACGCGCATGACGCTGGCGCCGGTCAGTCGCGTCGCAGGACGGACCGATCCGGCTGCTGGTGGCGGCCAAAATCGGCAAGACGCGGCTGATCGACAATATCGTGGTCTAGAGCAGACCCAGTTCGCGCAATTCGCGGCGCATCGTCTCCGGCATGCGGGCGGCGCCGGGCGCGGCGCGGGACAGATCGCGCGGCGCGTCCTTGTCCTCGAGATAGCGCCAGCCCTGGAAGGCCGAGCGCGGGCGCGGCTCGACCAGCACCAGTTTGCCGTCGAGCACCACGCGGCAGCGGCCGATGCCGTCCTTGTCGGTGAAGGGGCGGATATCGAGGATGCGCTCGCGGCAGGTCACCTGTCCGCGGATCACCCAATAGAGCGAACCGCCGTCGATCAGTTCCTCGGCGCGCTTGGGCACCATGCGCGTGGTGTGGATGTGCTCGGGCTTTTGCCGCGTCTTTTTCTTTTCCTTCAACTTCTGCTGGATCCAGTCCTCGAGGTCGGCGACTGAATCGCAACCGACGCAGAGCTTGATGAGATGCAAGCGGCATTCGCGAATTCCAACTACGTTGGCGGGCTCGATCACCATCACTTTGGCGTCTTCGGCGACCTGCGCGTCTTTCTGCACGGCGATCTCGGTGACGACGCCGTCGATCGGCGCGGTCAGCGTGTGTTCCATCTTCATCGCCTCGATGATGGCGAGACGTTGGCCGCGCGTGACCGCTCGCCCCCTTCTCCACCAGAACTGCCAGGACTTTGCCATGCATCGGCGCCCGCACAAGCCCGCCGCCGCCATGATCCCCAGCCTCGTCGATTGTCAGATCGCGCAACGCCACTTTGGTCTGGCGGCCGTGGCGCAGCACATAGACGGCATCGGCGGTCTCCACCGCGGTTGCGTCATTTGCCGCGGTCATCGCCGTCGACACTGACGGTGACGCCGCCAGCGCCATAGGCGACCTGCGCCACAATCGTTTTCGCCCTCGGCGAGGATCGGCAACGCCAGGCGGCGCGCGCCGGCGAGCTGGAAGGCGTCATCGGCGTCCCACGGCGAAGCCGGCTGGTCCGGCTCGCGCTCGATGGTTGCGGCGATGCGCTTGCGCTCGCGTTGCAGCAGCGCTCTGCGCGCCGAGCGCCGCCGCGGCGCGGTCGAGGCCCTGCGGCGCCGCGCCCAGCTTGGCCAGATTGCGGTCGATGAAACCGGTGTCGAATTTGCCGGCGCGGAACTCCGCCGCGCGGCAGAGCGCAGCGAGAAACCCGGCGTTGCTGCGCGGGCCGACCACCACCGTGCGGTCGAGCCCGGCAGCGAGCCGGTCGAGCGCCTCGGCGCGCGTCGCGCCGTGCGCGATCACTTTGGCGATCAGCGGGTCGTAATAGGGCGTGATCTCGCTGCCCGCCTCGACGCCCGCTGTCGACGCGCAGGCCCTCGCCTTGCGGCAATGCAAGCGCCAACAAGCCGCCCGGTCGAGGGCAGGAAGCCGCGCTCGGGGTCCTCGGCATAAAGCCGCGCCTCGACCGCGTGGCCGTTGAGCGGCACCTGCTCCTGCGCCAGGGGCAGCTTTTCGCCGGCGGCGATGCGGAACTGCCATTCGACCAGATCGAGGCCGGTGATCGCTTCGGTCACCGGATGCTCGACCTGCAACCGCGTGTTCATCTCCATGAACCAGAAGGCGTCTTGTTTGAGGCCGGCCGAGCCGTCGGCGATGAATTCGATCGTGCCGGCGCCCTCGTAGCCGGCGGCCTTGGCGGCGGCGACGGCGGCCTTGCCCATGGCGGCGCGCAAGTCGGCGCTCATGCCCGGCGCCGGCGCCTCCTCGATCACCTTCTGGTGGCGCCGCTGCAGCGAACAGTCGCGCTCGTTGAGATGGATGGCGTTGCCGTGGCGGTCGGCGAAGATCTGCATCTCGATGTGGCGCGGGCTTGCCACATATTTTTCGATCAGCACGCGCTCGTCGCCGAAAGCGGACTTGGCTTCGCGCTTGGCGCCGGCGAGCTGCTCGTCGAAATCGGCGTGGCGATCGACGCGGCGCATGCCCTTGCCGCCGCCGCCGGCCACCGCCTTGATCAGCACCGGGTAGCCGATCTCGTAGGCCTTCTGCTTGAGGAATTTCGCGTCCTGCATCTCGCCGTGAAAGCCCGGCACCACCGGCACGCCGGCTTTTTCCATCAGCGCCTTGGCGCGGTCCTTCAGGCCCATGGCGCGGATCGCGGCGGGCGGCGGCCCGACGAAGACGATGCCGGCGTCGATGCAGGCTTGCGCAAAGTCGGCATTCTCCGAGAGAAAGCCGTAGCCGGGATGGACGCAGTCGGCGCGCGTCGATTTGGCGACGCGATCAGCTTGTCGATGCGCAGATAGCTGTCGGCAGCGGCGCGCGGAGCCGATGACGTGCGCTTCATCGCACAGCCGCACGTGCAAGGCGCCGGCGTCCGCCGCCGAATAGACGGCGATGGTGCGCAGGCCGAGCCGCCTGCGCGGTGCGGGCAATGCGGCAGGCGATTTCGCCGCGATTGGCGATCAGGACGGACGAAAACATGAGACCCCGGCTATGAGAGCACGTTCAATATGATGCTCAAAGCGTCAGGTGCGGTCATTGCGGCGCGGGCGGCGTCGCCGCCTGGATTTGCGGCCGTCGCGGCGGCACCGGCACCTTGGACGCAGGCGCTGCGGCGGCCGCCGCGGCCGAGGCGGCGGCTGGCGGCACTGCGGCATTGCGCCGTGCTGGCGCCCGGCGGCAACGGCGGCTCCGCATTCATGATGCTGACCGGCGGGATCGAGGCGGCGGAGGGGAAATCGTAGCGGCTCGACACGGGCATGCCGACGCGTCGGCGCGGCGGGCGCAGGCGGAACGCTGGCAACCGCCGGTCCGGTCGGCGGCGGCTGTGCTGGCGACCGGTGGCGGCTGCTTATCGGCGGTCGGGGCCGGCGCCCCGCTGTTCCAGGCCACGACATGGCGGGCGACATAGGCGTTGTAGGCGCTCACGCGCAGATTGGCCTTGAGCGCGCTGGTGTCGCGCAGCAGCGCGAAGGCCGCGCAGCGCTCGGCGGTGCAGCCGTCGCGGCTCGAGAGCACATGCGCGGCGATGCCGAAGCGGTCGAGTTCGACGGCGCGGCGCAAGCCCGGCGAGCGTGTCGGCAAAGCCGGGATCGGCGCGGCGGGCAAAGTCGAGCCCGTCGGCCAGCAGCGCCAGGCGCGCCGAAACATAGGCGACGGCGCCGGCCACGCTTTGCGGGTCGGCGAACACCGCGTTCTCGCAGGCGCTTTCCACCTTTTCGCCGGCGGCGCTATCGAGACAGCCGAGCGCCGAGCCCGGCGCCAGCGCCTGCACGGTCAAGACGGTCTGACGCTGCTGCGAGCGCCACGCCGCTCGGCGGCGCGCTCGTTCTCGACCATGCGGTCGAGAATGGCGATAACCGCCAGGGCCGCGATCACCATGGCCGCGACCGGAATGCCAAGGCGCATCGCCCCTGCTCCGACCCGGCGCACGGCCAGCACCGACCAGCACCACGAACAGCACGGCCAGCGCGCCGGCGACCGATGCCGGCAGCATCAGAGGCGTCGAACAGCACTGTTACGAATGAACTTTCCATGCTCGGCTTTCGTAGCCCCTGCCCCGGATCATGATCGCGCCGCGGTTAGGCCCCGCCGGCCGATTTGAAGCCCGGCGCGAGGTCGCTTGCTGCGGCGAAGGCGCCCTTGGCCTCGGTCGAGGTCATGGCCACCGTGGTGCGCAGATCGGTGACGCCGCCACCGCTGCCGGCGGCCAGCAGCACCGACGCCATCTGCATGTCGCTTGGTGCATCGGCGATGACCATAAAGTCGTATTCGCCGAAGGTCAGATAAAGACCGATGAGTTTGCCACCGGCTTTGGCGAGCAGCCGGCCGACCGCGTCGGCGCGGTCCTCCGGCTTGATGATCATGCCCTTGATGGCATCGCGGGTATATCGGCCTTGCGTGATGTAGATCGGCATTCTCGTCCCTCCTGCGGCGCGGTTGTCCGGGCCCGCTGGACGCGCATCATAGTCGATGCAGAATGCGAAATCGCGACGGGAAAGCGCGCTCAGGCCCGGTCGAGCTGGCTTTCCTTGGCCACGCGCTCGAAGGCTTCGCCGGAACTCTTGATCCGGTACTGGTAGTCGTCGCCCTCAGATGGCAGCAGCTTGACCACGGTATAGCTGCCGGTCGCGGCGGCGCGGCCGAAGGTCGGCGAGGTGAAATAGACCGTCTCGCCGACGTGGTACTTGTGCGCGTTGAGCGAAATTTCATCCGCTGCCATCGGCTGCACCGGCGGGCTGACCGTGCGGAGCATCTTCGACGTAGCTTTCGGCGCCACGCTCGGCGAGCGCACGGCGATGTCGCGCAACGGGCGAGTGCCGGCGCCGACCTCGCGCCGTGCCGTCTTCGCCGACTTCTTGGCTCCGTTGTGGGCGCTCTTTTCCGCTTTGGCGCTCTTTTTTGCCGTCTTCTGCGCCGCTTTCGACGACCGCCGGGCGGACTTCACTGTGCTCTTACTCATAGCCTCAATATAGCAGTAAATTTTATCGGGCGGGGAAGTTTTTTAAGTAAGAACATAAGTAAACTCAACGTGTTAACTAGAATTTTTGCGCCGATCGCGACAGCTTTTTCTCCGTCCCCGCGCCTCGCTCGGTCGTGACAATTTGCCTCCGATTTTCGTGACAACTGGCTTCGATCGCTGTCAATTTCGGGCGTGAGGGCCTTGCGCGCCCGGGCGCGGACCGGAGCGGAGCAAAACAGCGCCATCCGTATCGATGTCGAGCGGAACTGCTACGTCGAAGTCGGCATTCGCCTGAAATTTAGACAAACATTTCGGCGTCAGGTCTCGATCTGTTCGCGCGCGCCGACGCGCAGGGCAAAGACGCCGTTAGCGTGACGACGTCCGTTACGGTTCATTCGGCGCCAGGCTAGGTCGGCGCGGCGGCATGCTATCGTTGCGCCATCCGGCACGGAGGAAACGGTCATGCGCGCAGCCTATTACGATAAAAATGGCGCCGCCCGCGAGGTCTTGCGGGTGGGCGAGATCGACACTCCGCAGGCGGGGCCAGGCGAGGTTCGCGTCAAGCTCGCGATCTCCGGCGTCAACCCGTCCGACGTCAAATCGCGCCAGGGCACGGTGCGCAAGATTGCCTTCCCGCGCGTGGTGCCGCAGAGCGACGGCGCAGGCGTCATCGACCAGGTGGGCGACGGCGTGCCCAAGTCGCGCATAAGCGAGCGGGTCTGGGTCTGGAACGGGCAATGGAAGCGACCGTTCGGCACCGCGGCCGAATACATTGTCCTGCCGACGATCCAGGCGGTGAAGCTGCCGGACAAAGTGAGCTTCGAAGCCGGCGCCTGCCTCGGCATTCCGGCGATGACCGCCCACCACGTTTTGGCGCTGGCGGAGGCCGACAAAGGCATGACCTTGCTGGTCTCCGGCGGTGCCGGATCGGTGAGCCAGTACGTGATCCATTTCGCCAAAATGCGGGGTGCAACCGTCATCACCACCGTTTCATCGGCCGAGAAGGCCGCGGCCGCGCGCGAGGCCGGCGCCGACCACACCATCGACTACAAAAGCGACAATGTCGGCGAGCGAGTGATGCAGATCACCGGCAAGCGCGGGGTCGATGCGCTGATCGAGATAGATCTCACCGCCAATGCCAAACTGATCCCGGCGGTCTTGCGGCCGAAAGGCAGCGTCATCGTCTACGGCACCGGCCCGGAGGCGACGATTCCGGCGGCGTTCTGCCTCGTCAATGCGATCAGGATGCAGTTCACGCTGGTCTATGAGCTCGACGCCGGCGAGCGCGAACACGCGATATCGGCCATCACCGGCGCGCTCGAACAAGGCAAGTTCGTCAACCGGATAGCGGCGCCCAGTTATCCGCTTGCCGATATCGCCGCCGCGCATGAGGCGGTGGAGCGCGGCACCATCGGCAATGTGATCGTGACGATCTAGCGGGAAATCGAGAGCGGCTAGAACTTCTCCACCCAGGGCCGCAGCTCGAGTTCGTGCGTCCAGGCGCTGCGCGGCTGCGCCAGCACGTGCATGTAGCTTGCGGCAATCGCGTCCGGATCGAGCAGCGAGTCCGGCCTGTCGGCCGGCACCGGCCGGCGTGCGCTGGCGATGCCGCCGTCGATGACGAAATGGGCGACGTGGATGCCCTGCGGCGACAGTTCCCGCGCCATGCTCTGCGCCAGTCCGCGCAGCGCGAACTTGCCCATGGCAAACGGCGCCGACTGGGCATAACCCTTGACGCTGGCCGAGGCGCCGGTGAACAGGATCGCCCCCTGCCCGCGCGGCAGCATGCGCTTCGCCGCCGCCTGCCCCACCAGGAAGCCGGCGAAGGCGGACACCGCCAGCGATTTGTCCACCTCGGCCGGATCGAGTTCGATCGAGCGGCCCGCGCGTGCGGTAACTGGCGTTGTAGACGACCACATCCGGCGGCATTTTTGCCGCATCGAGCGCGGCGAACAGTTTTTCCACCTGCGCGCGGTCAGCTGGCATCGCAAGGCATAGGTCTTGGCGCCGGTTTCCTGCGCGAGGCCGCGAGATTGCCGGTATCGCGCGCGGCAAGCGCGACGTTCAATCCAGCCTTGGCGAATGCGCGCGCCAGCGAGGCCGACAGCCCGGCGCCCGAACCGACGATCAGTGCCGATTTATAGTCCATGACGTCCTCTGCCTATTTCTTGCACGCGCCGATCCATTTGGCATCGACCGTCATGTTGGATGTCATCTTCTGGCCGCCGACCGACATCACCGATCTGTAGCTGGCCGGTATAGTGGCGTGCGTTCTCGAAAGTGAACGAAGCCGTCATGTCGATCGAACCATCCTTGTCGTCGCCGCAAGTCATCGTGAATGACACGACATTGCCGCTCTGTTTCACGTCATGCACCTTGCATTTGCCGCCGGCGGCGTCCTGCATGCTCGACAGCGCCTTGACCGGATCGCGCGCGTCCTGCGCGTGATGCATCGTGAAATTCCGGCTTGCCGAGCTTGCCGTCGACGTCGCTGGTCTCGCCGTCCATTGGCCCGGCTCGATTTCCAGCGCGACGCAAATGCCGGCAGAACCAGCTGGCAACCAGTGAAAGTAGTGCCGTGCGCAATCCAAGCATTGTCGTCGCCCCTCGTCTCACATCCTAAACACACCAAACCTTGTCCCGCGCACCGGCGCGTTGAGCGCCGCGGAAAAGGCCAGCGCCAGCACGCGCCGCGTTTCCGACGGCGCGATGATGCCGTCGTCCCACAGCCTCGCCGTGGCGTAATAGGGATTGCCTTCTTCTTCGAATTGCTTGAGCAACGGCTGCTTGAATGCGGCCTCCTCGTCCGCGCTCCACGCCTTGCCGTCGGCCTCGATATTGTCGCGCCGCACGGTGGCGAGCACCGAGGCCGCCTGCTCGCCGCCCATCACCGAAATGCGCGCGTTCGGCCAGGTGAATAGGAAACGCGGGGAATAGGCGCGCCCGCACATGCCGTAATTGCCGGCGCCGTAAGAGCCGCCGACGATGACGGTGATCTTGGGCACTTTGGCGCAGGCGACCGCGGTGACCATCTTGGCGCCGTCCTTTGCGATTCCGCCCGCCTCATAGTCGCGCCCGACCATGAAACCGACGATGTTCTGCAGGAACAGCAGCGGAATGCGGCGCTGGCAGCATAATTCGATGAAATGCGCGGCCTTGAGCGCACTTTCCGAAAACAGAATGCCGTTGTTGCCGAGAATGCCGACCGGCATGCCGTGAATGTTGGCAAAGCCCGTCACCAGCGTCGCGCCGTAAAGCTGCTTGAACTCGTCGAATTCGGAGGCATCGACAATGCGCGCGATCACCTCGCGCACATCGTATTGCCTCTTCAGGTCGACCGGCACCAGCCCGTCGAGCTCGGCGGCGTCATACTCCGGGTCGCGCGATGCGACGAGCGGAATGTCCACGCTCTTCTTGGTGTTGAGATTGGCGACGATGCGCCGCGCCAGCGACAGCGCGTGATGGTCGTCCTGCGCCAGATGGTCGGCGACGCCGGACTTGCGCGCGTGCAGGTCGCCGCCGCCGAGGTCTTCGGCGCTCACCACCTCGCCGGTCGCCGCCTTCACCAGCGGCGGGCCGCCGAGGAAGATGGTGCCCTGGTTCTTGACGATGATAGTCTCGTCCGACATCGCCGGCACATAGGCGCCGCCGGCGGTGCAGGAGCCCATGACCACGGCGATCTGCGGAATGCGCAAGCTCGACAGCGTCGCCTGGTTGTAGAAGATGCGGCCAAAATGCTCGCGGTCGGGGAACACTTCCGTTTGATGCGGCAGGTTGGCGCCGCCCGAGTCCACCAGATAGATGCACGGCAGCCAGTTTTCGCGCGCGATTTCCTGCGCGCGCAGGTGCTTCTTCACCGTCATCGGAAAATAAGTGCCGCCCTTGATCGTCGAGTTGTTGCACACCACAATGCATTCGCGGCCCTCGATGCGGCCGATGCCGGTGATCAGCGACGCGCCGTGGATGGCGTCGTCGTACATGCCGTTGGCCGCAAGCGGCGACAGTTCGAGAAACGGCGCGCCCGGATCGATCAGGTTCATCACCCGGTCGCGCGGCAAGAGTTTCCCGCGCCCGACATGCCGTTCGCGCGACTTCTCCGAGCCGCCCAGGGCAGCCTCAGCGCGTCGCGCCTTGAGCTCGGCGGTCAGCGCCCGCATTTTTTCCGCGTTGGCGACGAATTCGGCCGAATTCGCGTCGATCTGATTACCGATGCGCGCCACGAGCGCCCTCCTGCCCCGAATCCTTTGCCGGCACTATGGCGCGGCGCGAAAGGGAAGGAAACGCTTTGCACGCCGGGTTAGACTGCGCCGTCAGCGACCCTGCAGGAGGTCTCATGATTTCGCGCTTTTCCGGCCTCACCCCGACGCGCAGCCGCGCTGTCGTGCACGATGGACTGGTCTTTACGGTCGCGGTATCGCCCGACCCGGACCCGGATTATTATGAGCAGACCCGAAAGGCGCTCAAACGGATCGACGAAAGCCTGGCGATGGCGGGAACCGACAAGAGCCGCATTTTGTCGGCGATCGTCTACATTGCCGACATCGCGCGCAAGGAAGAGATGAACAGCGCCTGGGACGAATGGGTGGACCGCGCCAACCCACCGATGCGCGCCTGTCTGGGCGTCGCTCTCGAGCCGCCGCATCTGGTCGAGATTGTGGTGACGGCGGCGCAGTAACGCCAGTCGTTTGCCACGCTGTCGCCGCATTCGGAATTTTTGTCCGAGCATGCGCGAGTTCCGGGAACTTGAGTCATTCACCCTCGTTGTCTGAGTGCCGCTGCTGCGGCAGTCACCCTCAAGGAGGCGACGCATGAAAACATTGACCACACTCACCGCCGTTGCCGCATTGATCGCCGGCATGTCGATCGCCGGCGCCGCAAGCTCGATGGACAAGAGCAATGCGATGAGCGGCAGCTCGATGCACATCACCGGCACCAGCCAGTTCTGCATCAAAGGCGCATCCGGCGCGCTGAACTGCGAGTACGCCAGCCTCTCGGCGTGCCAGAAGGTCGCCAAGAGCGGCGAGTCCTGCGAAGCCAAGCCGAGCACCACCACCGGCTCAGGCACGAAGAACTGAGCTCGCTCCGCTTGACGGAAGCCCCGCGGCGGCTGATGCGCCGGCGCGAGGCTTCCGGGCGTCGGCGCTGCGTAATAGGCTTCCTCAAACGCGCGGAGGAAGCCCATGCCCGGAAAAGCCGAAGCCAAACTCGGCGACTACAAGGATTTGAAGCTCAAGCTCGACGGCATCGTGCCGCCCGGCCACGGCTTCCACCGCAACCTGCTGTTCGACGCGCTCTATGCGTCATTGCCGCGCGACCCGCAGGTCAAGGTGCAGATCTACAACGCCGAGATCGTGCCCGGCGGCTATACCAACTGACATTGCCACAACGGCGCGGCGTTTTTCGTGGCGCTGCAGGGCCTGTTCGAGGCGCATTTCCAGGAGGGCGTGCTGGTCAAGGCCAAGGCCGGCGATTGCTACTCCGAGCCGATCGCCAAATTCCACCGCGGGCACAATCCGCACCCCGAGCTGCCCTATCTATGCGTCGGCGTCTGCTTCACGTCGCCCGACCGCGAGCACGTGACCAATTCGGTCGAACGTCTCTGGTAGTTACGCCCGGACTTCCTGTCTCTGAAACACGATATAGCCGCCGACGAACAACAGGATGCTGGCGGCGATCATGCCGACGATCTGCGGCCAGGCGACCATGACGCTTTCCGACAGCGGCAAGTGGCGAGCCCATGACCGCGCCCTGCAACTGGTCGAGATAGACCGGCCCGAGCGTGCGCGTCGTCGGATGCAGGATCGCCAGCACCGTCTCGCCGAACAGCGTGGACGGCGACAGCCGCGCCAGAGCCTGGGCCGTCGTGATCTGCGCCATTTGATTGTCGGGCGAAGACGAAGGCTTGCGCGATCGCCGGCGCCAGCGCCGGCCAGATGATGGTGAGGAACAGCCACACGCCGAGCGTCACCAGCGCGGCGGTCGCCGCCGAGCGGAAGATCACCGAGAACAGCATGGCGAGCGCCAGCCAAACGCCGGCATAGGCGACGGTGACCAGCAGGAACACCAGCGCCCGCGCCATCTCCTCGCCGCCCGGCGGCACGCCGAGCATGATCAGGCCGAGGCCGATGACCAGCAGCCACAGCGCGACGAAGCTGATCGCCAGCACGGCAAGCCCGGCGAGAAATTTCCCGAACAGCAGCGCATCGCGATAGATCGGCTGCGACAAAATGCGCGACAGCGTGCGCCGGTTATGCTCGCCGTTGATGGCGTCGAAGCCGAGCCCGATCGCCATCAGCGGCGCGAGAAACCCGAGAAACGCGACAAACGACGGCAGCGGGTCGCGCGCCGTGGTGAACAGGCGCAGGAACAGAAACGGGTCCTGCGCGGTGACCTCGCGCACTTGCGTGATGGCGGCATAGACCGCGGCGAGCGCGGTCAACACCACCAGCCATTCGAGCACGCGCATGCGCGCGCTGGTGAGATGGTCGGTCAATTCCTTGAGAAAGACCACGCCGAGCCCCTGAAAGGCCGAGCCTTCACGCCGCATTGCGGGCCTCCTCCTGCGTGTTCTGGAAGTAGCGGGTGTAGATCGTCTCCAGGCTCGGCTCGTCGAGCGCGAGGTTCCTGAGCTTTCCGCCGGCCGCCACCACCGCGGCGGCGGCTTCGGGCCGCACGTCGCGGTCGCAGAGCATGCGCAGGCGGCCCGGCGCAGTCTCGCTGACGCCGCGGACGCCGGGAATGGCGCCGAGCCGCACACGCACCCCCTCACCCGCATCGGCCTCCACCTCGACGGCATAGCCGCCGCCGAGCACCTGCCGGCCGAGTTCAGGCACGGTCCCCATCAACGCGATCTTGCCGCCGCTGAACAGCGCCACCCGGTCGCACACGCTCTGCACCCGGTCGAGCAGATGCGAGGACAACAGAACGCTCACGCCGTTCGATTTCAGCGAGCGGATCAGATCGAGAAGCTCGATGCTCGCCTGCGGATCGAGGCCGTTGGTCGGCTCGTCGAGGATGGCGACGCGCGCGTCCTTCATGATGATCTCGGCAAGACCGAGCCGCTGGCGCATGCCGCGCGAGAACGTGGCGACCCTTTTTTCGGCGACCTCGGCAAGGCCGACGTGCTCGAGCGCCTCGGCGATGCGCTGCTTGCGCTCGGCCGACGAAAAGCCCATCAGCCGCCCGGTGTAATGCAGATTGTCGGCGGCGGTGAGATAGTCGTAGAAGCCGACCTCATCCGGCAGGTAGCCGACGCGGCGCTTGACCGCCAGCGGCTCGCGCACCGGATCGTGTCCCATCACGCGCGCCTCCCCGTCGCTGATCTCGGTGAGGCCGAGCAGCATCAGGATGGTGGTGGTCTTGCCGGCGCCGTTCGGGCCGAGCAGGCCGAAGATTTCGCCGGGCGCGATGGAAAACGAGACGCGATCGACCGCGACCGTGTCGCCGTAGCGCTTGGTGAGACTGTTCGCCTCGATGACAATGTCGTTCATGGCCGGATCGCTCATCGCCGGCCGAACCTGTGTCACCGCGCCCACCATGATCAACAGCGCGGCGCCGATAATGCCGACGCCGGCGATGCCCCATTCGGTCGAGGTCGCCACCGTGACGCGGAAATTCTGCGTCCCGGTTTCCCCGCGCGCGGCGCTTGAGAACGTCGTCACATAGTCGCCGGCGATGGCGTTGGCCGGCGGGCTGATGCGCGCCTGCACTTCCTTGTGCTGATTGGGCGCGATGCGGTCGATGGTCTTGGGATCGAAGGTGATCTTCCAGCCTTCGGGCACGCTGGCCGAGAGCGTCACATTGTCCGCCGGCGCGGTGCCGGTATTGGTCACCAGCACCGGGACCGAGGTTTCCTTGCCGGCGACGGCGCGGGCGCTGAGCAGGCCCTGGCGGCCGCTGAGCTCGAGCTTGGGTTCGCCGGTGATGTCGAGCGCGACCTTGGCCGATGCCTTGGCGTCCTCGGCGGCGATGTGCACGGTGACTGGATAGTGGCCGGCATCGACGGTGTCGGGCGGGCGTCACCTTGAGCTTGATGTCCTTGGTCTTGCCGGCATCGACCGGAATCGCCGTCAGCTGCTGCGTGCCATAGGCCTCGGTGAACGACGTGTCGAAATTACGCGGCGCGTCGGCGGCGAGGCTGACCAGCAGCTTCTTGCCGCTGTCGTTCTTGATGGTCATCGTATATTCGAAACTCGAGCGCGTATTGCCGCGCAGCTCCGGCAATTGCGGCTGCAGCGACAGCTTGGCCGGCAATTCCTTGGCCAGCGTCACCTCGACCGGCAGCGCAATATGCGAGTTGGCGCCTTCGGCGCTCACCGTCAGCGTGTGCGTGCCGATCGCCGCGCCCTTGGGCACGTCGAGCCGCAGATCGAGCGGGACATCGGCGTCGGTTGGCCGGCATCGCTGCGGCAACGGGCTGGCCGCCCCCTAACAATGTCGCGGTCCAGCCTGTCGGGCACGCCGGAAACCGAGAGCGACAACCGCTCGGGCGGCAGCGCGTAATTATGCAGATGCAGGGTGACCGTCGAAGTTGTGCCGGGCTGCACCGTCACCGCCGGATAATCCGACAACAGGTAGAGCCCTTTGACCGCGGGATTGGTGCTGTCGGCTGCGTAAGCGGGCGCGGCGAGCGCGAATGCAACGGCAATAACCGCAAACAAAGATCGTGTCATGGCGAGCGACTCCGTGCGGCGCCTTGCGGCGCCGGCATGACGTCACCCCCAAAATGAAAGCACGGCGGAACAGCCGCGAGACCACTGTGGTCTTGCTCACAATCGTGACGAAATTTAGGACAGCGGCCGCCAAAAATGCCGCGTGCGTCACACCTTGCGCACCGTCGGCCAGTCCACCTCGTCTTCGGCGAGCACCCACGGCTCCTTAAGCGCAGCGGCATACCATTCGCCCCAGGCCGGCAGCGCCATCACCGCGTCCATATAGGCGCGCGCGCCGCGCGCTCACGTTAACCGCATAGGTGTGCAGCCGCGACACCACCGGCGCATACATGGCGTCGGCGGCGCCGAAGTGCCCGAACAGAAACGGCCCGACGCTTGCCAAATTTCGTGCGGCAGGCGCTCCACATCGCCTCGATGCGCGCGACATTCACCGCGGCCTCCGGCGTGAGCTCGCGCCTGATCACCGGCCGCCACATGTTCATCGGCAGAAGCTTGCGCAGCGGCAAAAAGCCGGCGTGCATCTCGTTGGCGACGGCGCGCGCATGCGCCCGTGCCGCGGCATCGGCCGGCCATAATCCGGCGTCGGGAAATTTCTCCGCCAGATATTCCAGGATCGCCATCGACTCCCAGACCTGCACGTCGCCGTCGATCAGCGCCGGCACCTTGCCGGTGCCGGACACGGCGCCGACCTTTTGCTTGAAGTCGTCGGCGTTGAGCGAGATCACCGTGTCTTCGAAGGGAATGCCGGCGACCTTCATGGCGATCCACGGCCGGAACGACCAGGACGAATAGTTCTTGTTGCCGATGATCAGTTTCAGCGCCATGGCCGCCCTTCCCCCATCGCCGTTCGCGACAAATTGCGGGACGCCGCGGCGGCGGACAAGCAAATAGTTGTTATGGCGGCAAACAGGCGGATCGATGGGTTATGGCTTCTTCGCGCTCCGGCGCCTCGACCGGGCCGCCCGCCTTCTTCCAGGCGCTAAAGCCGCCGCCGACATGGGCGACGGGCTTCATTCCCATGCGCTGCGCCGTCTGCGCGGCCAGCGCCGAGCGCAAGCCTCCGGCGCAGAAGAAGACGTATTTCTTGTCCTGGGCGAACACCGGCTTGTGATAGGGGCTGCCCGGATCGATCCAGAATTCCAGCATGCCGCGCGGCGCATGGACCGCGCCCGGTATCTTGCCGTCGCGGTGCAATTCGCGGATATCGCGGATATCGACCAGCACCACGTCCGACTTGCCGACGAGCTTGATCGCGTCTTCGGTCGACACGGTTTCGATCTCTTTTTCGGCAGCTTCGACCAGCGCCTTGTATCCAGTGGTGATGTTTTGCGGCATGGGTCCTCCAAATGACGATGGTGGCAGAGCCGAAAGCTCGGCTCAAGCCGACGATCGAAGGTCATCACCGGAGCAGGTGCAAAACGCCGGCGCGCCGGCCTAAGTCATCCCCATCAAAACGGTGATCGCTGCGACGATCAGCACCGCGATGCCGGTGGCGACCGCTGTGACGACGCGCTCGCTCCAATTGGCGCGCAGGCCGATGCTGGCGGCAGGCTGCGGTTCAGGCGGCGACGCGGAATATTGCGCATAGGTGGCGTGAGTATCGAGCGACATGGGCCGATCCCCCTTGGCAAAGGTGGCATCGCGTCACCGCGATGGCGCACAAGCACGCAGACACGGACCGGGGCGGCGAATCGCCCGCAACCTGACAATAACACTGGTACCAAAGGTGAGGCTCAAACAGCGTGCGAACTCGGCGCCTCAACCGGCGCCTAGGGCCCTGGCAGCAATTCGCTGGTGCGTCCGCTCACCCAATAGGCCACGAGACCCATCCATTCGTGCACGGCGATATCGGTGCGCGCCAAATTCCGCACCGGCTCTAGTGTCGGGACAAAACCGACATGGCGCGCTGTCTGCCAGTCCACCGGATAGGCTTCGACCGGAAAACCGGCGCGGCATGTGCCAGGCCGAGGTGACCAGCAGCCAGCGCTCCCCCCGCTTCGGATTGGCGATCGCCTTACTGAAGATTGCATTCCCCTCGGTGTTGCGCGAGCGGCTTTCCAGCACCACGCGCTCGCGCGGTACGCCCAGACCGTCGAGCAAGGGATAGAGGAAATCCGCTTCCGGCGGCCCGCCGGGGATGAGCGATCCGTTGCCGCCGGAATAGATGATGCGCGCCGCCGGGAGTTGCCGCGCCAGCCTGGCGATGGCAAAAATGCGATCCACATTGCCTCCGACGACCGTACGACCGCGATCAAGCGAAGCTTTAGGATCAATCGCGCCGCCTAAAACGATTATGCCGTCAGGCGCACCAGCGGCCGCGTCCCATGGGGGAAAGCGTTTTTCCAAAGCATTCATGAACAGTTTTCCCACCGGCAGAATGCCGAGTCCCAGCAACAGCGCGAGGCTCGCTAAGGCGATGCGTTTGCCGGCGCGGCGCCATCCCGTAGCCATAAGTGCGAGCCCGACGAGCCCGGCGGCGATGAGAAAATTGGACGGTAGCAACAGATAGGCGACGGTTTTGGAAAGGATGAAGAACATCAGCGTTTCTTCTTCCACTCCTCATAGCGCTTCTTGTTCTCTTCATTCGGGCGGATAGAGGCCGGGGAGCTTCATCCCTTTCTCCACCTCCTGCACCAACCAGCTTTCCAGCAGCTCATGTTCGCCGCCCTCGCCGGCGACGAAATCGACCAGGTCCTTCGGGATCACCACCGCGCCGTCGTCGTCGGCGACGATGATATCGCCGGGGAAAATCGCGCAGCCGCCGCAGCCAATCGGATCGCCCCAGTTGACGAAGAGCAACTCATGCACGGAGGCCGGCGCCGAAATGCCGGCGCACCAGACCGGCATTCCCGTCGCCAGCACGCCGTGCTTGTCCCGCATCGCACCGTCGGTGACCAGCGCTGAGATGCCGCGCTTGACCATGCGCATGCACAAGATGTCGCCGAAGATGCCGCTATCGGTGATCCCCATGGCGTCGGCGACGGCAATGCAGCCTTCCGGCATTTCCTCGATGGCCGCGCGCGTCGAGATCGGGTTCGACCAGCTCGCCGGTGTCGCCAGATCCTCTCGCGTCGGCACAAAACGCAGCGTGAACGCGGGACCAACCACGCGCTTGCCGGAAAAGCCGAGCGGCATCGGCCCGGTCATCCAGGAGCGGCGGATGCCTTTCTTCAGCAGCATCGTGCAGATGGTGCCCGTAGTGATATTGCGCAGCGCTTCGAGCGACGTTGTCATGGTATTCCTATTAAGGCGGCGGTGAGGCCGATCCGCTCATCGCGGCGGCGAAGATAGGCGACCAGCGGGATCGACACTAGCACCATCCAGGCATTGCCGACGATGGTGGAATCCTGCCCGCCGGAGAACAGGACAAGGGCTGTTTCAGGGCTGACCGTCATGGCCCGCATCACTACGATATTTTCCGCCCGGTGTGGTAGTAGATAGGCCGCGAACCAGGCAAGAGCTTATATCAATGAGTACGACAAGCCGCGGCATGATCGGCGTCGACAAGATGGGCGCCAAAATCCTGTTTCTCGATCCCGTCACCTACAAGACGCAAGCCGTGATCGACGGTTTCCCGCGCACCGTGCATGAGTTGCTCGTTGTGCCGGAAGCCGGCCTCGCCTATGTGCCGATTTTCGGCGACGGCATCCACGGCCGTAATCCCCACCCCGGCCATATCCTGTGCGTCATCGATCTCATCAAGCGCCGCCGAGCCGCCGATATCGACCTTCGCCCTTATATCGGCCCGCACACCCTCAAGCTCGGCCCGGACGGCTTCATCTACATTACCTGCGAGAACAGTGCCGTGGTCGCGGTGATCGACCGCAAGGCGAACAAGGTGATCGACGCGATCGATTCCGGCTCGACCAACGGTCACCGCCTGATCATCGCGCCGGGCGGGCAGCGGCTCTACACGGAAAACGAGGAGGACGGCGCGGTGTCGGTGATCGATCTGCCGAAACGCAAGCTGCTCGGCAAGATCAAGACGCCACAGCCGCTCGCCGGCATCACCATTTCGCCGGACGGTGCGACCGTCATTGCCGTGAGCGACCAGGACCCGGTGCTGTTCCTGATCGACACTAAGGCCGAGCGCGTCCGCGACACCGTCACGCTCAAGGACGTGCCGAAGGCCGCGCAAATCGCGCGCTACAGCCCCAATTTCAGCCTCTTGGGTGTCACAAGTCTCAACAGCGACATGGTCAGCCTGATCGCGCCGTCGTTTACCGGGCAGACCGCGATCAAGGTTGGCAGCCAGCCGATGGACATGGCGTATCGCGGCGACGAATTGTTCGTCGCCTGCCAGGGCGACGGCTCAGTGCATGTGATCGATATTCCCGGCAAGCGCTGGAAGCAAAGCTTTAAGGCCGGCACCGGCTGCGAGTCGCTCGGATTTTTCTAGCCGGCGCGCGCTCAGTCCCAATTCGGCGCCCAGGCGACATTGACAATGCGGCCGTCGCCGCGCGCGAGACCGACAATTTTCTGCATTTCTGCGTCGGACAATTCGAAATCGAATAGATCGAAATTCTCCTGCAGCCGCTCGACCTTGCTGGTGCGCGGGATGACGACGACGCCCTGCTGGACGAGCCAGCGCAGGCTTATCTGCGCCGCGCTCTTGCCGTGTGCTTTGCCGATCTTTTCCAGCACGTCGTCGCCCTTGGCGCCGCCACGGGCGATCGGACTGTAGGCGACCACGGCCATGCCGGCCTTGCGGCAGGCGGCGATGACTTTGTCCTGGTTGAGGAACGGGTGGTATTCGACTTGGTTGCAGACCAGCGGCTCGAGACTGACCTTGTTCGCCTCCTCGAGCAACGCCACGGTGAAATTTGACACGCCGAGCGCCTGCACATAGCCGTCCCGCTTCATCTTGGCCATGGCGCCAAGCGTCTCTGCAAGCGGCACGCGCGGATTTGGCCAGTGGATCAGCAGCAGATCGATGGTTTCGAGCCGTAGCTTGGCGAGGCTCTCCTTCACCGAGCGTTCGAGATCGGGCGGGGCAAGCAAAGTCGGCTGCACTTTGGTGGTGACCATCACCTCGGCGCGCAGGCCGGAGGCGCGGACCCCCTCGCCGATTTCCTTCTCGTTCTCGTACATCTGCGCCGTGTCGATGTGGCGATAGCCGATGCGGATCGCCTGTTCGACAAGGCGTGCGCAGTCGCGCCCGCGCAGCGCCCAGGTGCCGAGACCGACGATCGGGATGGTGATGCCCGTTGCTTGAACCGTTTCCATTTTTACGCCGCGTCCCAGACCGGCGCGTGCGGCGGATTGACCACGCGCATGTTGGTAGCGTTAAGCTTCTTCAACTCCGCCATCTCCGCCGGGCTCAACTTGAAATCGAACACCTCGAGATTTTCCTTCAAATGCGCCGGATTGGTCGAGCGCGGCAGCACGATCAGGCCGAGTTCGATGAGATAACGCAACGACACCTGCGCGGCGCTCTTGCCATGCGCCTTGCCGATGCGTTCCAGCGCCGCGGCGCCGGGCACCTTGCCGCGCGCGATCGGCACATAGGCCTCGACCGCCATGCCGAATTTCTTGCTGGCCGCGATCAGCTTGTCCTGGTTGATGAAGGGATGCACCTCGATCTGATTGCAGACCAGCGGCTCGCTGGTCGCCTTCCAGGCTTCATCGAGCAGCGCGGTGGTGAAATTGGAGACGCCGACATGCCTGGTCTTGCCCTCTTTCTTGGCCTTGCACAGCGCGCCGATGGTGACATGCAACGGAACGGTCTTGCTCGGCCAGTGAATGAGCAAGAGATCGACCTGGCGTCACTTGCAGATTGGCCAGGGACTTCGTCGAGCTTGCACGCGAAATCCTCCGGCATCGCGTCATCCTGCCGGATTTTGGTGGTGATGAAGACGTTCTCGCGCTTGAGGCCTGACGCGCGCAGCGCTTCGCCGTTTTCCTTTTCGTTGCCGTAATGCGCCGCGGTGTCGAGATGACGGTAACCGAGCTGCAGCGCGGTTGTCATCGCCGTCACGCCGGCCTCTTCGGTCAAGGTCATGGTGCCAAGGCCGATCTGCGGAATGCGGGCGCCATGTGCTTCAACGACTTGGACTTCAACAGACTGCATCGCTGATCCTTTGGGTGATGGCTTCGCGGCAAACGGGCCGGTGAGAATGCCCGCTCGGCCGCGCCCTGCCAACCCGGGTGTCGCGCAGCCGCCTACGCGCGCCGCCAACAGAATACCCGGACATGGCGAAGCAAAGTGAAAGATCAGGCAAATTTTTTCGCTGCCGCAATGCGGGACAATACTTTGGCGCTCAGGCTATTGGCCGCGCTTCTTACATTGGAATAATTCAAGACTGAAAAAGAACACTTGCATCAATGGCTTTTAATGCTTTTGTGAGGTCCGGATGCTATCGAGGAAGCACATGATGCTGCGTATTGCCATTCTTGTCGCTTTTGCCGCCGCGCTGGCCTTGCCGCCGGCGATGAGCCGTGCCGCCGACATAACGACCACGATCAAGGACCACGTCTTTTCGCCGTCCGAGATCAAGGTGCCGGCGAACCAGCGGGTGACGATCACCGTCGTCAACGACGACGCGACGCCCGAAGAGTTCGAAAGCCACCCGATGAAAATCGAGAAGGTCATCCCCGGCAAATCCAAGGGCGTGGTGCGGATCGGCCCGCTCAAGCCCGGCCGCTATTCGTTCGTCGGCGAGTATCATGAATCGACCGCCAAGGGCGTGGTGATCGCGGAATAGAAAACATGCTCGGCGCCCTCGTCATCGTCTTTCGCGAAGTCATCGAAGCCGGCCTCATCGTCGGCATCGTTCTAGCGGCGACGCGCGGCGTCGCCGGACGCGGCCGCTGGGTCACCTACGGCGTCGTTGCCGGCATCCTTGGCGCGACTATTGTCGCCTTCTTTGCCGGCGCGATTTCCCAAGCCTTCGCCGGCTCCGGCCAGGAGCTTTTCAACGCCAGCGTGCTCGGCATCGCCGTCGTCATGCTGATGTGGCACAACGCCTGGATGGCGCGGCACGGTCGCGAGATCGCCGCCGAGATGCGCAATATCGGCATGGCGGTAAGCGAAGGCGCCAAACCGCTCACCGCACTCGCCATCGTCGTCGGATTGGCGGTGCTGCGCGAAGGCTCCGAGGTCGTGCTGTTTCTCTACGGCATCTTTGCCTCGGGCACCTCCGGCATGTCGCTGTTCATCGGCGGCCTTCTCGGCGTCGCCGCCGGGGCGGCCTTCACCGGGCTCACTTATTTCGGATTGCTGGCGATCCCCAGCCGCTACATCTTCTCGGTGACGAGCTGGCTGATCGCGCTGCTCGCCGCCGGCATGGCGGCGCAGTCGGTGCAGTTCCTCGACAATGCCGGGCTGGTGACGGCGCTCGATCGCACCGTCTGGGATACGTCATGGCTCCTGTCGGAAGGCAGCATTTTCGGCCACCTGCTGCACACGCTGATCGGCTACACCGAGCGGCCAAGCGAAATGCAGCTCATCACCTATATTGCCATCCTGTTCCTAATGGGCCTGCTGATGCGCATCGCGCGCCCGGCGCCGCGCAAGCCTGTGCACGCGCCCGCCGAATAAGGACTAGCGGCGCCTGCCACCAAGCGCGGCGAAAGCCGCTTCCGGCGCCTTGTCGATCAGCTTGAGCAGCGCGCGCGCAGGGCCGCGCGGATGCCGCTTGCCCTGCTCCCAGTTGCGCACCGTCTCGATCGGCACCTCGATGCTTTGCGCGAAGGCGGCCTGCGTCAGGCCGCAGCGCGCGCGCACCTGGCGCACGAACGTGGCCGGATCGGAATGGTCGATGGTCTTTTCGCTGCCGTCGGGCAGGATTTCCACGATCCGCCCATCGGCCTTGAGGCGCACCCGCAGCATGGCCTGTCTCCATCGCAAGTGAAGTCGGCCAATGCACTAGCTGATTCGTCGGCGGTAAAAGTTAACGGCGGGAGCCGTGCTATTTCGTCTTCTCAAAAATCTCCCGCCCGATCAGCATGCGCCTGATCTCGCTCGTCCCGGCGCCGATCTCGTAGAGCTTGGCGTCGCGCAGCAGGCGGCCGGTCGGAAAATCGTTGATATAGCCGTTGCCGCCGAGGCACTGGATCGCCTCCAGCGCCATCCAGGTCGCCCGCTCGGCGGCGTAGAGGATGGCGCCGGCGGCGTCCTCGCGCGTGGTGCGGCCCTCGTCGCAGGCGCGCGCCACGGCGTACACGTAGGACTTGGCGGCGTTCATGGTCACATACATGTCGGCGAGCTTGGCCTGCATCATCTGGAAGCTGCCGATCGGCTGGCCGAACTGCTTGCGGTCGTGCACGTAGGGCACAACGACATCCATGCAGGCCTGCATGATGCCGAGCGGACCGGCGGCGAGCACCACGCGCTCGTAGTCGAGCCCGGACATCAGCACGTTGACGCCGTTGCCGACGGCGCCGAGCACGTTCTCCGCCGGCACCTCGCAATCGGTGAACACCAGTTCCGAGGTGTCGGAGCCGCGCATGCCGAGCTTGTCGAGCTTTTGCGCCGGGGCAAAGCCTTTCATCCCCTTCTCGACGATGAAGGCGGTGATGCCGCGCGAGCCCGCGGTGCGGTCGGTCTTGGCGTAGATGATCAGCGTATCGGCCACCGGCCCGTTGGTGATCCACATTTTCGAGCCGTTGAGCACGTAGCGGTCGCCGCGCTTTTCCGCGGTGGTGCGCATCGACACCACGTCGGAGCCGGCGCCCGGCTCCGACATCGCCAGCGCGCCGACATGCTCGCCGGAGATCAGCTTGGGAAGGTATTTGCGCTTCTGCGCCTCACTGCCATTGCGGCGCAATCTGGTTGACGCAAAGGTTGGAATGGGCGCCGTAAGAAAGCCCGACCGAGGCGCTGGCGCGCGAGACTTCCTCCATCGCCACGCAATGCGCGAGATAGCCGAGCCCCGCCCCGCCATATTCCTCCTCGACGGTGATGCCGTGCAGGCCGAGCGCGCCCATCTCCGGCCACAGGTCGCGCGGGAATTCATTCTTGCGGTCGATCTCGTCGGCGCGCGGCGCGATGCGGTCCTGGGCGAAGCCGTTGACCGACTTGCGCAGCATGTCGACGTCGGCCCGAGGCCGAAATCGAAATCCGCCCAGGCATTGGGGATCGTCATGCCGCCCTCCATCTCTAGTGCGCATGGTCTTTCCGAAAACCGGTGCCCACTTTTCGGGATCATGCGCGCGCACTGTGTCCGTGCTTAAAGGCGACTCTATAAGGTGTGGACGCCGATGTCAGCCTAAGCGCTGAGGCGCCAGGCGCGGCTTTGGCGCAGCCTGCGCCGGCCCGATTTCAGCTGCTGCAGCAGCCGGTCGATGGCCGCGGCCGGGGCCGGCCTGGCGAACAGATAGCCCTGCATCTCGTCGCAGCCGGCCAGCCGCAGCAGCACCCGCTGCTCCTCGGTCTCCACGCCCTCCACCACCACGGTGACGCCGAGCGCGCGGCCGAGCGCCACCATCGCCTGGATGATGACGCCGCCGTTCGAGGATCGGCCGAGCACCGAGACGAAGCTCTTGTCGATCTTGAGCTTGTCGAAGGGAAAGCGCTGCAGATAGCCGAGATTGGAATAGCCGGAGCCGAAATCGTCGAGCGCGATGCGCACGCCGAGCGCGCGCAGGTCCTCGATGCGCTTGACCATCTCGTCCGGATTGTCGATCAGCACGCCTTCGGTCACTTCGAGCATCAGCCGGTCCGGCTTGACGCCCGTTTCGTCGAAGCGTCGTGCGCACCAGATCGACGATGCCGCGGTCGCGCACCTGCAGCGGCGACAGGTTCACCGAGATATACAAATCCGGCCAGCGCTTGGCTTCGCTGAGCGCGCGGCGCAGCACGAAAGCGCCGAGGGTGTCCATCAGGCCCATCTGCTCGGCCACCGGAATGAATGTCGCCGGCGGGATTTGCCCGCGCGCGGCGTGATTCCAGCGCAACAGCGCCTCGACGCCGAGGATGCGGCCGCCATGCGCGGCGACGATGGGCTGGTAGTGCACTTCCAGTTCCTGCGCGCTCAGCGCCCGCGGCAATTCGCGGCGAATGAATTGCTGGTCGCTCGAGACGCTATCGATCTCGCGCGCATAAGTGACGATCGCGCCGGGACCCTTTTGCGCGGCCTTGCGCAAGCGCAAGTTCGGCGCGATGCGTGAGTTCGCCGCGCGTGGTGGCATGGCGCGGCGCCTGCGCCAGCCCTGCACGCGCGCCGACGCGCACCAGGGTATCGATCCAGTGCGGGCGCGCCACGGCGTCGATTGCCGTGCGCAGCACCGCCTCGGCGTCGACCTCGGGCCCGCCGGTGAAGGTCACCGCGAATTCGCCGCCGGCAATCCGGCCGACGACGGCGTCGGCGGGCAACGCCTCCTGCAGCCGCTTGGCGACCGAGACGATGAGTTCGTCGCTGCCGAGCACGCCGAGTTGGGCGTTGATATCGGCCACGCCGTCGAGTTCGATGAGGGCGAAGGTGGTGACCTGATCGCCGCCGCGTTCGGCCAAAGCAAGATCGAGCAGATCGAGCACTTTGGAATGGTTGGGCAAGCCGGTGAGCTTGTCCTCGTCGGCGGCGCGGCGCGCCTGCTCTTCGCTCGCCGCCAGTTCGCGGCGAGCGCGGCGTAACTGCCACAGCGAGAAGCCGGCGAAGGCGACCAGGCACACGACCATGCCGGCGAGCCACGGCATCAGCCGGTGCATCGCCTGCACCATGCGGTGCTCGGCCGTGAAGGTGAAAAAGCCGACGATACGGCCATTGGCGTCGATCACCGGCTGCATCTCGCGGCCGTTCGCGACTGGGTCGGTCTCGAATTTCAATCCCTTGAGGCCGACGCTTTGCTCGACCATGCGCACGAAGCGCGGATCGACCTCGCCGCTTTGGCCGAACAGCGCGCTGAATTCGGAAATGGCGTCGCGCAGCGCCTCGCGCTGCTCGAAGGCGCGTTGCGTGTCGCTCTGCCGCGCCAATTGGTAGCCGATGCCGCCGCAGGCGAGCGTCGTCGCCATGGCAATCACCGCCAGCATGACGATCAGCCGCGACGCCGACAGGCGCCGTTGCGCCTTCACGCGCGGCGCGCCGGCCGAGCCGCGCGAAGGCGGCTTTGCCACAGCTTTCGCCTGCGCCGCCGCCCGGGAAAAGAGCGAGCGTGCGCGGGTCCAATGCCGCGTTACAAAATCGACGACGCCCGTCACTAAATTCTCCCCGCGCTACGCTGCGGTGCCTACAAACAGGCTAGGAAATCAGCGTTAACAGGGGGTCAGCAAACAGGGTGAATGAATTCTGACCGGTGCAATTTCTGCGCGCTTAGCGCAGGCCGAACCACAACGAAGCGATGCTCAGGAACGAAAAGAAGCCGACTACGTCGGTCACCGTGGTCACGAAGGGGCTCGAAGCCACCGCCGGATCGACGCGCAGCCGGTTGAGCGCCAGCGGGATGAGAATGCCGCCGAGCGCCGCCGCCACCAGATTGCAGATCATGGCGAGGCCAATGACAAAGCCCAAGCCCGGCACGCGGAACCAGACGTAAGCGGCGATGCCGGTGATCACGGCGAAGGCCGCGCCGTTGAGCAGCCCGACCATCAGCTCGCGCAGGATCACGCGCCGGGCATTGGCGTCGCTCAACTCGCGGGTGGCGAGCGCGCGCACGGCGACGGTCATGGTCTGCGTCGTCGCATTGCCGCCCTGGCTCGCCACGATCGGCGCCAGCACGGCGAGCGCCACCATTTTCTGCAACTGCCCCTCGAACAGGCCGAGCACCGAGGAGGCCAGAAACGCGGTGGCGAGATTGACCAGCAACCAGTTGAAGCGGCTGCGGGCGATGGTCCACACCGTGTCGGACAATTCTTCGTCGCGCTACGCCGCCCAGCGCCTTGATGTCTTCTTCGGCTTCTTCCTGGATCACGTCGGCGACGTCGTCGAAGGTGATGACGCCGACCAGCCGGTCATGGCTGTCCACCACCGGCGCCGCCACCAGGTCGTAGCGCTGGAACAGCCGCGCCACGTCTTCCTGATCCTGATCGGCGCGCACGCGGCGCCGCTCCGCCTCCATCAAACCCGGAAATCGGCACCGGCCGCTTGCTGCGCAGCAGCCGGTCGAGCGGCACGGCGCCGAGAAAGCGCCCGGTCTCGTCGGCGACGTAGAGCTCGTAGAACCGCTCCGGCAATTCGACGGTCTCGCGCATGTAGTCGATCGCATGACCGACGTCCCAGCCGGACGGCACGGCGATGAATTCCATCTGCATGCGCCGGCCGGCCGAGTCCGCCGGATAGTCGAGGCTGCGGCGCAGCGCGACGCGCTCGGGCGGCGGCAATTGTTCGAGAATTTCGGATTGTTCCGCCTTGGGCAGGTCTTCGAGGATTGTCACCGCGTCGTCGGATTCGATGTCGCGCACGCCTTGCGCCACCGTGCGCGGCGCCAGCTCCTCGAGGATCTCATCGCGCACATGATCGTCCACTTCGGTGAGCGCGGTGAAATCGAAATCGATGCCGAGCAGCTCGACCAGGCGCGGGCGCTGTTCGGGCTCCAGTGCCTCGACGACGGCGCCGAGGTCGGATTCGTGCAGGCCGCCGACCAGCCGGCGCAGCGTCTCGGTGTCGGCCGCTACCGATCGCCTTGACCACGTTGCCGAAATATCGCTTGCGAATGGCGCCGTCGTCGTCGCGCGGCAGTGTCCTGATTTTTCGTTTGGCCATGGCCGGTCTCGCCGCTGCGATCAGGTCGCACTGTTTCGCGCCGCTTGTAGCCTCGACCCTCAGGCCGGGCAAACGATTAAGCGCGTAAACTGCGCCGATGATTCGCCTCCTGGCCATCGCGGCGACCGCGGCCCTGCTTCCGTTGGCGGCGATGGCGGCGCCGTGTCCGGGCAACCCGAATGCGCTCGGCACCGAACGCGTGCTGACGGTTGATGCCAAGACCACGCCGCGGGTCGGCCGCAAGGAGTTTGCCGCAACGCTGCCGCTTGGGCCGAAGGAACTCGTGCTCACCTTTGACGACGGGCCCTGGCCGACGACGACGCCGAAGGTGCTGGCCGCGCTGAAAGCGGAATGCGTGCTGGCGACCTTCTTTCTAGTCGGCCGCAACGCCGAAGGCGTATCCGCAGCTTGCCCGCCGCGAACTGGCTGAAGGCCACTCCGTCGGCCATCACACGTTTTCGCACCCGTTGCTTAATCGCCTGCCGCCGGCCAAGGCCGAGGCGGACATCGATCGCGGCATCGCGGCGGACGAATTCGCACTCTACGGCCAGCGGCGCACCGATCCGGCAACGCCCTTCTTCCGCTTTCCCGGTTTTGCCTCCGATCAGGCCCTGCTCGACCGCATGGCCGCGCGCGGGCTGGTGGTCTTCGGCGCCGACGTCTGGGCCAGCGACTGGCTGCCGATGACGCCGGAAATCGAATTAAACGTCATTCTCACACGGATCGACAAAATCGGCCGCGGCATCGTGCTGCTGCACGACACCAAGGCGCAGACCGCGCTGATGCTGCCGGCCTTCCTGCGCGAGTTGAAACGGCGCGGCTACCATATCGTGCATGTGGTCGCGGCCGGCCCGCGGGCGGCGGCGAATTGAAGCACTGTCGCCTTTTTGCCGCAGCGCAGCGCAAATCCGGCCAAGTAATCCTGTGGGCGGCCTTTTTGGTTAATTTACTGTTAATATTCGATTTCATAGATTCGCTGGGCCTCACCATTCGGGGGATTGCGTCAAAAGACGCGACAAGGTGGGGGTTGGGAAGGTTTAATGCGCTTGACTGCAACGCTATTCTTTTGTCTGGCCGTGGCCGGGTCGGCCCCGGCTTTCGCCGAAGTCCTGCCCGGGCAACCCGGACGCGCTCGGGCACCAGCCGTACCCTCACCATCAGCCCGAGCGAATTCACCCGCATCGGCAGCATGCAGTACAAGCAACAGCTACCGCTCGCCGACCACGAGGTGGTAATCACCTTCGACGACGGCCCGCTGCCGCCCTACTCCGACCGGATCATCGATACGCTGTCGTCGCAATGCGTGAAGGTCACCTATTTCCTGGTCGGGCAGATGGCGCGCGCCTATCCGTGGGTGGTGCGGCGCGAATACAACGAAGGCCACACCATCGGCACGCACAGCCTCGACCATCCGCTCATCTTCCAGAACCTGCGGCTCGACCGCGGTCGAGCATGAGGTCGATGGCGGCATTGCCAGAGTCGATGCCGCGATCGGCGATCCGGCGGCTGTGTCGCCATTCTTCCGCATTCCCGGCCTCGGCCGCTCCAAGGTCGACGGAAAGCTTCCTCGCAGCGCACGATCTAGTGACCTGGAGCGCCGACGTCGTCGCCGACGACTGGTTCCGCGGCATCGGCGCGCAGCAAATCGTGCAGCGGGCGATGCGGCGGCTGGAGGCCAAGGGCCGCGGCATCCTGCTGCTGCACGACATCCACCCGGCCACCGTCATAGCGTTGCCGACGCTGCTCAAGCAGCTGAAAGCGCGTGGCTTCCATGTCGTGCATGTGGTGGCGGCGGGCGAGCGGCCGCAGTCGGTGCCTGTCCTGGTCGCCTCGCAAGGCCACGAAAAGCAGGCCTGGCCGACCGTGTTGAAGACCGGCACAATTGGCGAGCAAAAGGACGCGACGCCGAGACATCATCGCATCGCGGTGGCATCCGCCCGCAAGCGGCACACGGCGACCGCCAGCGCTCCGGCGGTCGACTACTATACGCTCAACCACCAACAGGTGCTGAACTAGACCGCTGTCAAGCTTTCCAAACCGACAAAAAGAAAGACCACCGTGAGCAAGCTGTGTGGGAACTCAGCGAGTCAGATAAGAACGCCGCATCAACAACGATGCGGCCTTTTTCATGAGCTATATTCCGTGCGAGGATCGTGGTCAGGCGGCGCTGCTGCCGGCGGCGATTGAGGACTATGTTGCGGCGGATGCCCCGGTTAGGGTGATCCGGCGCATTTGAGGATGGGCTTGACGTGGGCGGGCTCGGATTTGGCCGTGCGGTGCCGGCGGCAATGGGCCGACCGCCTTATGATCCGCGGGAGCTGCTGAAGCTTTATGTTTACGGCTACCTGAATGAGGTGCGCTCGTCGCGTCGGCTGGAGCGTGAGTGCTCTCGCAAAGTCGAGGTGATGTGGCTTCTGCGCCGGACGATTGCGGACTTTCGACGTGACAACGGCACAGCGCTCGTGGGGACATGCCGCGCCTTTGCCTTTGCCGACACCGCCGAAGTAGCTCTCGTCTACTTCGATCTCGCCGGACATATGGCTTTCATCCTCGATCCTTTCGACAATCGTCTCCCGCAGCTTCCGGTAAAACAGGCTCGCGGTATTGCGGTTCACTTTCTCCAGTTCAGCGACTGTTCGGGCAGGCGTACCCGCAACAAAGTGTTCAGTCAGCTTCGATTGCCGATAACCGCTTAATTTACTTCATCTTCTCGCCATTGGACCAACATAGATTTTGATCCTTATCTATGTCAGCCCCCAAAAATTATGCTGTGTTTACATCCCACGCCAGTTCAATGACCTAGGATCGTCTCGTGGGGCGAACTAATGCTCCATCCCATCGATACACCTTTGACCCCGGCGATTTCCTCTCCCCCGCCGGGGTCTTTTTCATTCTCAAATTTCGTCAGTTTGTCCGCGCGGCCATGACCAGACATTGGCGTGAGCCTGGTCTGAAATAAAAGCGACCGCCAAGTGAGGCGGCCTTACTATCTCAAGAAGCGAAGCTACGCGCCGCCATCATGACAATAGCCGCGACGACGGCAAGCGATATTGAGATAGCCATAGCCTTCGCTAGACCTCTCAGGCCGTTTCGGGGAAAGATGATGAAGCCTGCCGATAGCAACGCCAATCCGGCCACTAATGCGGTTGTTTGAGAAACGACTGACGACATCAGGGCGGTCCTCGCGCGTATGGGACAATCGGGCGCCGTTAGCTTTTTCTGTGGCGGCGCAATGAGTGCATCGCTCTGTATACAGTGAGAACCGGCATCGGCCACGACATGACCCGCGTCGAATGTAGAATCCAATAGCGAATTTTCGGGCTCATTTACCGAAAAGAGCGGCGAGACGGTCACGATCAACATTCCGATACTGCCGGTGCTGAACGCCACGCTCGACGCGGGGCCTACCGGGGAATTCGCCTATATCTGCGGAGGCCGCGGCAAGCCGCTGACCAAAGAAAGCTTCGGCAACATGTTCAAGGATGCCTGCTTCGAGGCGGGCGTCCACGGCAAATCGGCACACGGTTTGCGCAAGATCGGCGCGACGCGGGCGGCGCACAATGGGGCCGCGGTCAACGAGCTTGAGGCGCTATTCGGCTGGTTGGGCGGCGGGATGGAATCGCTCTACACCCGCGCTGCCGACCGCGCCCGGCTCGGTCAACGCGCCGCCGAAAAGTTGCTCAAGAACGATATGGCAACATCTATTCCCTCACCTGACCGAAAGGTGAGGGACAAAACGCAGAACTCATAGGTAAAACAATTGCTCATTTTTTTAGTGGTGCGGCCAAGAGGACTCGAACCTCCACGGGTTGCCCCGCTAGCACCTCAAGCTAGTGCGTCTACCAATTCCGCCATGGCCGCATTGAAAAAGGACGAAAAGCCCTGAAAAACCTCGCGTCCCGACGAAGCGCGGTTCCTCTAACAAATAGGGTCTGGCCGAACAAGGGCCGGCCGCTTTGGAGCTAAACCTCAGCCCGATCAGTGTTATATGCCGATCGCGGCCGCGCCAGCCTCAGCGCATATCAGGTGGGCGCGGCAGTAATTGGCCGACCTCGACCGCGATGCGGCTGCCATTGACCACCAACGTGCCCTTGGCCACCGGCAGGTTGTTGGCGAGGATGCTGACGGCATCATCCTCGGACGAGTCGAGCTCAATGATGGCGCCGCGGCCGAGCCGAAGCACCTGATGCACCGGCATCGAGGTGGTGCCGAGTACCACGGTAATATCGACGGAACTTTCGGTGAGTGTGGCCAAGCTGCTGATCCTCCTGCCGGCGCGAATGCGGGCGTGGCTTCAGGTGACCATGCTATGGTGAACGAGTGGTTAACGCACGCGACGCATTGAAAGTCGGGCTTTTCACACCGACCGGATCGCCGCCGGTCGAATGGCGCGTGACCTATGCACGCGTCCCCTATGAGGAGGCGGTCGCCGTCATGCAGGCGCGCGCCGCGGCAATCACCGCAGGAGCCGAGCCGGAACTGGTCTGGCTCATCGAGCATCCGCCGCTCTACACCGCCGGCACCAGCGCGCAACGCGCCGACCTGATCGACGCGCGTTTTCCGGTGTTCGACAGCGGCCGCGGCGGGCAAATGACCTATCACGGGCCGGGCCAGCGCGTCGTGTATGTGATGCTCGACCTCAGGCGGCGCGGTCCGGACGTGCGCCGCTTCGTCGCCAGCCTGGAAGAATGGATCATCCGCGCGCTCGCTGCCTTCAACGTGCGCGGCGAGCGGCGCGAGGACCGCATCGGCGTCTGGGTGCGGCGGCCGGAGAAAGGCGAAGGCTTCGAGGACAAGATCGCGGCCATCGGCATCCGCATCTCGCACTGGGTGACGCTGCACGGCATGGCGCTTAACGTCGATCCGGACTTATCGCATTTTTCCGGCATCGTGCCGTGTGGTGTCAGCGCGCAAAGCTACGGCGTCACCAGCCTCGCCGATCTCGGGCTGACCGCGACCATGCACGACGTGGACCTGGCGCTGCGGCGGGAATTTGAGGCGCTGTTCGGGCCGACCGACTATGCCGTAGGCAGCACGGAGAATATCTCACCCGGCCGTCGCAACTTGAGATCCTCCGCCGTTCCCTCGCGCTGATGCACTACATCGACGCGGGCACCGAGCGGGCCGGTGCGGCAAATCTCAACCATCGCGGCGATGACTTCAACCTCACCAATGAACACTGCCTCGACCGAACCATCGCGCCGGTTGCGCACCCAGCCGCCAATGCCGCGCGTGAGCGCCTCGTATTCGACAATGGCGCGGAAGCCAACGCCCTGCACGCGGCCATGCACGATCATGTGATAGATGACGCTCACGCTGGTGCTCCAGAATTGACGACGCGCGTGCCGGGCCGGCGCGACGCGGACCAGCGCTTTATTGAGCGCACGTAATCCTCTGGCAGTTTCCACTCGCGCGCCGCCCGAGCGATCAATTCGATATAACCGGGCTTCGGCTTTCCCGGCGCGCGGCGGCGCAGCAGATAGATCATCGCGGTCTTGCGGTGCGCGCCAGCGCGCACCGGCAAATGGCGCACGTCGTAAAGCCCGGCATGCAGCCCTTCGTAGACATGCAGCGCGGCGACGTCGTGAGGCGTCAAGCGCCACAACACACCGTGCACGGCGTCGCCCGGACTTGGGCGCACCGAACCCCAGCCGTCGATGCCGATGAAAAAGCGGTAATCGTCCAGCCACGCCGGCCCAACCGCGCGCGCGGCAGGACAGCGCGCCGCCATCCCGGCGCGGCTCATATTGGAACCGTAGGCGAAATAGAGGGTCATCGCCCTCCACAATAGCTTTCAGAGCTTCGCGCTCATAGCGCGCGCGCCGATCTCGATCAGCCCGAACCGGAGCTGGTAGCCCCAATTCGGCTTGCCCTTGGTGAGCTCAAGGCGGTCGAGGAGGCCGGCGATCGGCGTCTCTCTAGCCCTCGACAATTTCACGTCGCGGCGGAAGGCGCGGAAGCCGCCGCCCATCGTCGCCTCATAGGGCTCGCCCTGCTTGATCACGCCGATGGCGGTGAAGGATTGCAACTTCTCCTTGCCACCAAATTCGATCGCCGGCGAGTAATAGACAATGCGGTCGCCCGGTTGCACGCGCATCAGCGGCGTGCGCTTTCCGTGGCCGAGCTGCATGAAGCCGCCGGCGCGGCCCAGGCGAATGTGATCGGCGGAAGCGACGCCGAGCCAATTCCTGATTGCGACGGCAGGTTTGCTTTTGCGTCTGGGCCCCTTGGGCTTGGTCGGCTTCTTCATCGTGCGCCCCATTCGCCCGGATCAAGCGAACTCCATTATCACCGCATCGACCGCAAGGCTGTCGCCGGGCTTGGCGTTGATCTTCTTCACAGTGCCGTCGATCTCGGCGCGCAGCACGTTTTCCATTTTCATCGCTTCCACCACCGCCACAGTCTCGCCGGCTTTCACCCCCTGGCCTTCCTTGACCGCGATGGAGACGACCAGCCCCGGCATCGGGCACAGCACCTGCTTGCCGGTATCGGCAACTTTCTTGGTCGACATCAGCCGCGCGTATTTCGCCTCGCGCTCGGTATAGACATAGGCCTTAGCCTCCACACCGCGGAAAGCGAGCGCAAAGCCATTGGCGATCGGCCGCACCTGCACCGAAACCGGTTCGCTGTTGATGGTGCCCTGCCACAGCACGTCGCCCGGCTTCCAGTCCGATTGCAGATGGCGCGGCAGCGCCTTGCCCTTGCCGGAAAAGTGCACTTCGATGGTGCCGTTCTCTCGCTTGACCTCGAGCCGGTATTCCGTGTCGCCGAGCCGGACCGCGCGCTGGCTTTCGCGGGTCACGCTGCAGCCCGCCAACTGCCCGGAAATTCGCCTCTTGCGCTCGCCCAGCACATGATCGATCGCGGCGGCGATGCTCGCCAGCACCTGCGCCCGCTCGCCCTCCGGCGCGATGGCATGAAAGCCGTCGGGGAATTCCTCGGCGATGAAGCCAGTCGATAATTTGCCAGCGCGCCAGCGCGGATGCGCCATCAGCGCCGAGAGGAATGGAATGTTGTGGCGGATGCCGTCGAGCGTGAAAGCGTCGAGCGCGTCGGCCTGCGCGTCGATTGCTTCCAGGCGCGTCGGCGCGTGCGTGATCAGTTTGGCGATCATCGGATCGTAATAAATGGAAATCTCGCCACCTTCGTAGACGCCGGTATCGTTGCGCACGGTCAAGCCGTGCTCGCTGCGCTCGGCCGGCGGCCGGTAGCGCGTCAAGCGCCCGGTCGAGGGCAGGAACCCGCGGTACGGATCCTCGGCATAGACGCGGCTCTCCATCGCCCAACCATTCAGTTTTACATCGGCCTGCTTGAGCGACAGCTTCTCGCCCGCGGCGCTGCGGATCATCTGCTCGACCAGATCGATGCCGATGACAAGCTCGGTCACCGGATGCTCGACCTGCAACCGCGTGTTCATCTCCAGGAAGAAGAAGCTTTTATCCTGTCCGGCGACGAATTCGACCGTGCCTGCGCTGTCGTAACCGACCGCTTTCGCCAACGCGACCGCCTGCTCGCCCATCTTATTGCGGGTCGCGGCGTCGAGCAGCGGCGACGGCGCCTCCTCGATCACCTTCTGGTTGCGGCGCTGGATCGAGCATTCGCGCTCGCCGAGATAGATGACATTGCCGTGCTTGTCGCCGAGCACCTGGATCTCGATGTGGCGCGGATCGGTGATGAATTTCTCAATGAACATACGGTCGTCGCCGAATGAGGACTTTGCCTCCGAGCGCGAGCGGGCAAAGCCTTCCGCCACTTCTTTTTCAGAATAGGCGATGCGCATGCCCTTGCCGCCGCCTCCGGCCGATGCCTTGATCATCACCGGATAACCGATCTCATTGGCGATCTTCACCGCCTCCTTCTCGTCGGCGATGACGCCGAGATGACCGGGCACCGTCGAGACCTTGGCGTCGGCCGCGGCCTTCTTCGATTCGATCTTGTCGCCCATGGCGGCAATGGCTTTTGTATTAGGCCCGATGAAGACGATCTTGGCTCCGGCCAGGGCCTGAGCGAAAGCTTCGCGTTCGGAGAGAAAGCCGTAGCCCGGATGCACGGCCTCGGCGCCGCTCTCCTTGCAGGCGGCGACGATCTTGTCGATCACCAGATAGCTATTCGCTGCCTCCGGCGGACCGATGGCAATGGCGGTATCCGCCATCGCCACATGCAGGGCATCCTTGTCAGCCTCCGAATAAACGGCAACCGTCTCGATCCCCATTTTGCGCGCGGTCTTGATGATCCGGCAGGCGATTTCGCCGCGATTGGCGATCAGGATACGCTTGAACATGCTGGGCTTAGATCCAGGAACCGCGGGCCGGCTTATGAACTTTGCGGCAGCGCGGCGAAAAAGGCAATGCGAAGCATCGCCCCGGATGCGGTGCAGTGCCATAGCGCGTCGAAGACGCGCGTGAACGCGCTTATGGCGGTGCACCGCTGATCCGGGGCCCAGCTTAAATCTGGTTCCCGGGTCTTCAGCGCAGCACCACACGCCGCGCTGCGCCCGGGACAAGTCAAATTAGAACGTCAGCGCTTCCGTCAGGTCACCCATCGGCGGATGGCCGTTTGCCTTAAGCGCCGCGTCGCGCTCGGCAAGGCCCGGTAGCACCGGCAGGTCAAAGCGCCTGATGATGAAGCGCAGCACCGAGGTGGGTCGTACTGGGTGTGATCGACGGTGCCATTCTTGGCGAAGGGCGAGATGATGAACGCCGGAATGCGCGAGTCGGCACCCCAGCGGTCAGCCTTGGGCGGCGCTACGTGATCCCAGAATCCGCCGTTCTCGTCATAGGCGAAAAAATATTTCATCCCGGCGGCGCCACGCGGCCGCTTTATGCTACAGGCAATCGCAGGTCGGCGATTTGATCTTCTTTACGCGACGGCCTATTCCACCGCCGCGGCGCGGACCTATATTGGGGGCGCGAACACACGTTGGCGTGAGCATTTGGAGGCTATGATGGCATTGGCGATTGGCGACACCGCTCCGGATTTCCAGGCGGAAACTACCGAAGGAAATATCCGCTTTCACGACTGGCTCGGCAATTCCTGGGGTGTGCTGTTCTCGCACCCGAAGGATTTCACGCCGGTGTGCACGACCGAGCTCGGCACCATGGCGCGGCTCAAGCCGGAGTTCGACAAGCGTAACGTCAAGATCGTCGGCCTGTCGGTCGATCCGGTTTCCAACCACGCGAAATGGGCGACCGACATCAAAGACGTCGTCGGCTTCGCCCCGAACTATCCGATGATCGGCGACACCGATCTGAAAGTCTCCAAGGCCTACGGCATGTTGCCGGCGTCGACCTCCGGCACGTCGGAAGGCCGCACGCCGGCCGACAATATGACCGTGCGCAACGTCTTCGTCATCGGCCCGGATAAGAAGATCAAGCTGGTGCTGGTCTATCCGATGACCACAGGGCGCAATTTCGACGAGGTGCTGCGCGTCATCGACTCGCTGCAGCTCACCGCCAAACATCGTGTGGCGACGCCCGCCAACTGGAAACAGGGCGAGGACGTGATCCTCACCAGCGCCATCAGCGACGATGAGGCCAAGAAGCTCTATCCCGGCGGCTACAAGCAGCCGAAACCCTATATCCGTATCGCGCCGCAGCCGAAGTGACGCTGCCAGCCGCAGAGTGATCGGCATAGTGGCGCGGAGGGTAGTCGTCCGCGTCGCCTGCCACACCTCCCGGCATGCGGATCCGCACCGGGCGGTTTGATGGGTTGAGGTTAGCTGGCAAGCGACGGGACTCCCAGCCGGGTGAAGAGAGCATTCGGCAACGCCCCCGTTGAGCGCGATCGACGAGTTGTGCCACCAGCGGCGGCTGTTGGCGGCAACTTTCCTGGCCGTATCGGCGGGCATTTCGCGAGCAACCAGCTCGCGGTAGCTGAACTCGGCCTCCTCATCCGAGCGCCGAGGGGACTTCAACCCCCATAACTCACGCGCTGCCCAGCGCACACTACGGCCTCTGCTGACTTCTCGCTCCGTCGGTCTCGCGACCAGCCTCACCCTTTCAGGCGCAAGGCGAGATCTCCCCTAGGTAAGAACATCGGCCTTCGCTGCACGACCGCCGGATCTGCGTTGCCTTGCTTTGGTCACGAGAGCTTCGCGGCTTCATGCCCGCTTGCCCTGCTCGGCTCCGCCTCTTATCCGGTTCCTGTTCGTCGGCCCGCAACTTCGCTCCCCGCTTACTTCACGCCCGCCTCACGGAACGACGCTCTGCGGTTCGCTTCGCTCGCTATGACCAGCTCGCGGAAGGACTCACACCTCCAAGTTGATGCCCATGCTGGGTGCACATGACAAAGGGCGCCGCATCGGCGCACTTACCTTTTCAGCGGACGACGGTCGGTGGCGTTGAATCGAAAAATCCGTTCTCAACCGCTGCCGGGACCGTAATAGCGAGACCGGCCGTGATAAACAGCCAGAAACCAATGACGATGCCGGACTGGTGCGCAGCGATCGCCCGGATAATACCGACATTGCCGATGCCGACTTGCCCGCCAATGAAAGCTTTGAGCATCAGCGGAATGCAGGAAACCGCGAAAGCGAGGAACGCCCCAAAAAAAATGATGCGGGCAGCAAGCTAGGTCGCCGATGAATCCGACAAGGCGCCGTTGTCATGCAGGGCACTGCCAACCATCGCCGTGACGATGACCGTGGCAAATAGCGCGTCGCTAATGATTGCGTGGGTCTTTAGACTGAACATCGGATCGGCTCCGCCATTCTGCACCGCCGCAAAATATGCGACAAGGGCGGGAATCGAATTCGTTGGAGCCTTTGCAATGATTGACGACGCCAACAAGCAGCCGCCCTTTGCCGACTTTCTCGGCCTCAAGATCACGCATGTTTCGCCGGAGCGAGTCACCGCCGAGCTTCACGCGCGCGAGGATTTTAACAACCGTTTCGGCATCATGCATGGCGGCGCCATCATGGCGCTGGCCGACAATCTCGGCGGCACCGCCACCACCGCCAATCTCAAGGAAGGCCAGCAGACCACCACGATCGAGAGCAAGACCAATTTCTTCGCCGCAGTCCCGATCGGCGATACCGCCTATGCCGAATGCACCCCGCTGCATCGCGGCCGCACCACCATGGTCTGGCAGACGCGCGTCACGCGCGGCGACGGCAGACTTTGCGCGCTGGTGACGCAGACGCAGATGGTGCTCGAGCGCGGGAAGAAATAGCGGCGGGGTCAGCGCGCCGACGCGTCGCCGGCTTGCTTTTTGCCGCGATCAGTTCGTCAAGTTGGCTTTGCAGCTTCTTGATCCGGTATTCCTGGACAATGCCGAACCAGCAGACGCAGATCAGCACCCACCACAATAGCTCGTAGGTGTCCGGCACGTGAAAGACCCAGCCCCACATCGTGTCGAAACTTGGGATTGCCAAGACATCTGCGACCCTCGTTTTCCGTCTGCGATCCCGTCGCACGATCGCCGGGATCATAGCAATATTCGACGCGAATTAAGGTAAAGTCGCGGACCGCTTAGTTCTCCGCCGCTACTGAGGCGCCACATTGCCGGCAGCCGGTCGAATGCGCGTGCCGCGGCTCGCCATGACCACGCCGACGGCGCATAGCCCCATGCCGGCAAGCGACAGCGCGTCGAGCTTTTCGCCGAACAGGCCATAGGCCATCAGCGCCGTCACCGCCGGCACCAGATAGAAAAGGCTGGCAAAGCCGGTCGCCGCCGAGCGGCGGATCAGCCAATACATCAGCCCCACCGCGCCGAGCGACATCACCAGCACCAGCCAGCAAAGCGCAAAGACAAATTCGCCGCTCCAGTGGATGACGCGCGTCTCGAAGGCGAAGGCGCCGAGCCAGCAACAGCGCGCAGGCGGTGACGTACTGCACCAGATTGCCGGTGCGCCAGTCGATCGCGCCGCAATAACGCTTCTGGTACAGCGTGCCGAGCGTGATGCCGATGAGCGAGGCAAGGCTCCGCGCTCCAGCCGAGCCATGAGCCAGAGCCCATCACGCTGCGGTCGTGCAGCACCGAGCGCCACGCCGGCGAGCCCGAGCACGAGACCGATCCATTGCCGTTTGCGTCACCGTCTCGCCCATGAAGCGGTTGGCGATGGTCGAAGTAAGGATCGGCTGCAGGCCGGGGATCAGCGCCGAAATGCCGGCCGGCACGCCCTGGCTGATGGCGATGAACACGCCGCCGAGATACATCCCGTGCACCAGCGGGCCCGCCACCATGCTGTGGCGATTTCGGCGCCGCGTCGGCCAGCGCGCGCCCGCGATCAAGGCAATGGTGCCGAGCAGGAGCACCACCAAAATCATGCGCAGGCCGAGGAACGTCAGCGGCTCGATGTAAGGCAGGCCGAACTTGGCGCCGATGAAGCCGGAGCTCCACAACACGACGAACAACACCGGCGCGGCGGCCGCCGCCGCATGGCTCATGCGTATTGGTGTCATGGCGTTCCGGGCTGGCGGTGAATCGGCTGACGGCGGACTGCGGCGTCTATAACATCCTACCGCATCGCGGCGTGAAGTTCCCGCCGCAGCGCATCAAATCGAGCGATTCCACCGGAACCGCAACCGGCTGCAACGGTTTCCTCCACTCGCGACGCAGAAGCGTCCTCAACGATGGAGGGTGACATGTCAGATCCCCGCTATAGCGACCCGCGCTACGGCAATTCAATGAGCGATCCCGGTGAACCGGCGCAGCGACGATGTCGGCGGAACGTGGGGCTGGGTCGCCGGCATCGTCGTGATCGCCTTGATCGCGGTGTTCCTGATCGCCGGCGGACACGGCCTGAAGAACGACACCGCCAGCCTGCCGCCGGGCGCGCCCGGCAGCACGGCGCCGGCGCATCCGAGCACGACCACCGGCATGGGCAGTCCGGTGCAATTCCCAGCGCACCGGCCGGCGGCGCCCAATCCGGTGAATCCGAACGGTCAACAATCAGCACGTGACCGCATCAGCCCCGGCGCCTTCGGCGCCGGGGCGAGCGCTGCGCTCAGCGCAGCGTGATCGCGCCAGTCGCCGCGGCTAGCCGATGATCGCCGACAGGCCGAAGCCGACCGTGGCGCCGACCACCGCTTCGATCGCCTGGAACTGCATGCCGCTCAGCACGTGGCTGACATAGGGAAAGAACAGGTGCCCCGCCGGCAGCATGATCGCCGCGATGACGGCGACGCAGAGCAGCCTGATAATCAGCGCGCGGTCGATCGGCATGAATGGCTTCCCCCCAAGATCGGCTTGCGCCTGTTTTGCCGCATCCTGTCATGGGTGGGCGCGGATTAGGCAATCTCACTCATAGGCCTTGTCGATGGGCACCCGGTAGCCGTTGACGAGGCGATTGGTCTCGTTGGCCATGCCGGTGACCGCCATCACCTCGCCGAACATGGCGTCGGTCATGCCCGCCTTGCGCGCCGCCGCGGTATGGCTGGCGATGCAATAGGCGCAGCCGTTGGAGACGCTGACCGCCAGATAGATCATCTCCTTGGTGAGCGGGTCGAGCGCGCCCGGCGCCATGATCTCCTTGATGCTCTCCCAGGTGCGCTTGAGGGTCGGCCGGGTCGTGCGCCAGGTACTTCCAGAAATTGTTCACGTCCGGCACGTTGCGGCTCTTCTTGATGTCGTCAAAGACCGCGCGCACGGCGGGCGCGGCGTCGGCATATTCGATCGGCGGCATGGGCATTTCCGGCTCCTTTATGGACTGCAGTCCCGGGTTGTGAATTTATGTGGAAAAGCCTATCGAGGGTTCCGACCCGAGGGCTAGTTTCGGCAACGAGGGCGACGGAGTCCCGGGGAGTTTTCCTTGCAGCTCTACGACCGCGCGGCCATCGTTGTCCGCGCCATCTACGACCACCGCATCGACACGCCGGCGATCCTCGACGCCGACCGCTATTTTCCCAACGCCCGGCGCTTCACGCGGAGCGTGGACCGATATCCGCCGCGAGGCGCTGGCCATTGCCGCCAATCTGCCGAAGGTGCCGCGCTTCCACGACATCATGCCGGCGCAGACCGACATTTCGGCGAATGACGGGCGCGACTGGCGGCTCTACATCATGAAGGCCTATGGCGTCAGTTTTGCCGACAAGCTCGCGCAATGCCCGACTGTCGCGGCCATCCTGCAAGACGTGCCCGAGGCGGTTTCCTGCTCGTTCTCCTTCATCGCGCCGGGCAAGCATGTGCCGCGTCACCGCGGGCCGTTCCGCGGCATACTGCGCTTCCACCTGATGCTGTCGATGCCGGAGGACGAGAATCGGCCAACCTGCCTGCGAGCTCGACATCGACGACGTGCCCTATCGCCTGCGCGACGGGCAAGAGCCTGCTCTGGGACGACACCTTTCCCGCACGAACTCTTGAACCGCAGCGACAAAGTGCGCATCGCGCTGCTGCTCGACGTCTGGCGCCCGCAGATGCCGGCGGACATGCGGCTGTTGTCGAATGCGATCTATCTCGGCGCCAACACCATGATCCGCATGGGCGGCATGGATTACACGGCGTGAAAATGCGCTAGTCTCACCCGACGGCCGCGCAATGCAGCGCAGAGTTGAAGGGTGAGGAACCATGGCGAAGACGCCGGATTATTTTCACGGGAAAACCATCATCATCACCGGCGCCGCGAGCGGCATCGGCCGCGCCACCGCGCTCATTTTCGCGCGCGAGGGGGCGAACGTCGTCTGCGCCGACATCGACGAGAAGGGCGTGGAGCAGACGGCGGAAATGATCAACACAGATCGGCGGGCAGACGCTGGCGCTGACCATCGACGTGACCAAGCGCGCGGCGGTCGAGGACATGACGCAGCTGGCGATCGACGGCTTCGGCCGCGTGCATTTCCTGTTCAATTCGGCGGGCTCGGCGCTCAAGCGCCGTCGAAATTCCTCGACATCGACGACGATCTGCTGGAGCGCACCTTCGACCTCAACTTCAAGGGCACCTTCTATGCGATGCAGGCGATTTTGCCGCACATGCTGGAGAACAAATCCGGCGTGATCGTCAATGTCGCGAGTCATGGCGGTGCGCGCGGCGGCCCCGGCACCTCGGTGCATTACGCCGCCGCCAAGGGCGCGGTGAACACCATGACCATGGGGGTCGCGCGCGAATTCGCCACGCAGGGCATCCGCTGTCTGTCGATCTCGCCCGGTCCGATCGACACCAACTTTGCCGCGGCGGCGGCGACCTCGCCGGAGACTCAAGCAGGCGATGCTCAACGACGTGCCGATGAAGCGCTTCGGCAAGGCCGAGGAGATCGGCGAGCTGGTGCTGTTCATGTGCTCGGATGCCTGCGAGTTCATGACCGCGGACACGGTTTATGTAAACGGCGGCGGCGGCTGGCGGTAATCCGCGTCGGATGCGCGAATAAGCGTGTATAATTACGGTGAATATGCCTCCGCGTGCCGTACAGCGGGCGCGCATCCGCGTAGGGATAATGGCATGAGCCTCTCCCATGTCGGCGCCTCGGCGCACCGCCCCTCCGCCTTGCGAAAGCACCGGGCGCCAGATCCTCGGCATCTTCATCCGCCGCGGAGTAGGCGCGGGCGGCACGCTGACGCGAAATTATTTCGTCGATGTGCGCGACAGCGATTTCCAGCGCGGGATCGACGCGGCGATGGCGAACAACTGGATCACGATCGACGCGCGCAACCGCTATCGCTATATCCTCACCGCCACGGGCTTCGCCGCCGGGCGGATGATCGAGCGCCGGCCGCGCCGGTTGAGGCGTCCGGCGCCTGACGCAGCCGGCGTTCTCGCGCCTCGTCGATGAATTTACCAAACAGCCCGCCTTTGGCGCGGCTCAGGCCAAGCGCCATCGCCCGTATTCTTTTGTGAGGGCGCCGGGTGCGCCCGACTTCCAAATGCGTCCGCCTTCGCCCTTCGGGCTACGGCGCGACAAGCCGCCCGCCTTGACATGCGCGAGGGCGCGCGGGACGCCAAGGGTCCCGGAGGACCCGCGGGCCTCGACGCCTCGCGGCATCGAGGCTTGTCGAAGTCCGGCCTGCCGTCGCTCGCTTCGCGAACTATGACGGGTAAACTGCAAGTCCGCCGATACCCAAGGCGTCCCGCGCGCGGTGTTTTGAGGCTTGCTCCGCCCTTGTCCCTGGTGGTCGTCCGTTCGTCAGGTTCGACCCGTTACAGGGCCGCAACGCTCCACCATTGAGGCCCAGGCACTCGGACGGCGCCCCTCTGACGGGGCCGCCGGCCTTCCGGCCGTCAGGGGCCTCGGCGCGCGGCGAGGCGCGCCGGGACAAGAGCGGCTTGGACCGCCGGGGGGTTGATTGGCGCCGCATCGCCGACGCCCCGCATCTGAAGATGCTGGACAGGCACCCCTCAGTATTGGGGGGCGGGATAATGATAGGAAAACATACCTTAGGAATACAGTCTAGAGGGGGCGCGGTCAGACCCCGGCGATCTCGCGCGTGCGGGTGATACCTTTCGGCCATTGCCGGTCGAATTCAATCACCAGTTTCTCGTAAGCGTCGGAGGCGAGCGCGGCGTCGAGGCGGGCGCGGTCGGCAAACTGCAGGACCGCGACATGCACCCCCTTCGCCGCGGCGCTCCAGAAGCGCCAGGCCTTTTCCGCGGTGAGCCCGGCGCGCATGCTCGGCAGGTAGTCCGGATACCAGCGGTCGAATTTCTTGCGCAGCCGCCGGGCGACGGCGCAGCGGACGAGGAAGAGCGATTTTGCCATTGATGCGGCCCCTGGCGGCAGGCATTAAACCGCGCAGCCCGGGGCTTGTCATGGGCATGCGACGGCCGGCGCCCCTACCCGTCCCGCTCCTCCGCCAGCACCAGCTTGTCGCGGGTGCGGGACGGCATAGTATTTCGGCCGGGGCGATCGACCCAGGGGGAATGTCATGCTTCGACTCGCGGCCATGATGCTTGTTGCCGCCATGTTCAGCGTCGCGGCGCAAGCCGCCGGCGCGGCGACGACCCCCAAGAAAGGCACTTACGAGAGCTGCGTGGCGACCGCCACGAAGCACGGCTCTACGCCCGCCAGCGCCGCGGAATGGTGCACCCGGCACATGCATTGATTTTGAGCCATGGCTCGGAGGCGCAATGCGCCAGTCCGTTCGGCCAGACTTTGATTAAGCGCCCCGCTCTTCCGCCAGCACCAGCTTGTCGCGCGTGCGGGTGACGCCTTGCGGCCAGGCGCGGTCGAAGTCGGCGATTAGCTCCTTCAGGTCGGAGCCGTTCAGCGCGGCGTCCATCGAGAGCTCATCGGGGAACTGGTAGAGCGCGTAGTGCACGTTGCGCTCGATGCTCGACCAGTAGCGCCAGGCCTTCTCGCATTTGAACACGCGGCAGGCCCAGGGCAGATGGTCGGCCGAATACCAGCGGTCGAACTTGTCGCGCAGGCTGGGTTCGACGACGGCGCGGACGAGGAAGATGGATTTCGGCATGGGACGAGACACTCCGTTCGATCCGGGCTGCGCCGGCGATATGATCTGGATCATATTCTAATTTGCGTGAATAACTTAGTCTGGCTGCCGATATTGGATGGCAGCGTCGCCCGCCCGACATCGATTGGGAGTGGACCCAGAATGGAAGCAATCTCATGGCACGTATCGGCATAGTGGCGCTGCTGTTTCTGGTTGCAGGCATTGGCGCCGGTGAGGCGCAGGACAGCCGCGAACTGGTCAAGCTGCCGCCGCCGATGCAGGAGCACATGCTCGGGAACATGCGGGATCATCTTGCGACATTGAATGAAATCATCGGCGACGTCGCCAACGGCAAATACGACGAGGCGGCAAAGGTTGCCGAACAGCGCCTAGGCATGAGCTCACTCAGCCTGCACGGCGCCGCTCATTTGGCGCCGTATTTCCCCAAGACGATGCAAGACATCGGCGCCAGCATGCATCATGCGGCAAGCCGCCTGGTCATCGTGTTGCAGGATGCCTCGACCGCGCCGACGGCCGAGGCCATGCGCAATATCAACCGCGCCCTTTATGAGGTGACGACGAATTGCGAAGCGTGCCACGCGGGCTATAGGATCCGGTGACGGACCATAAAAAGCGCCTTAGGCATGGCTCACGCCCCCGCTTTTGCCCCCAACCTCTCCGCCAGCTTCCTGTCCAACTCCGGCAGCAGCACGATGCCGTCCTGGTCGCTGCCCGAGGAATGCACCACGATCCAGGTGCAGGGCTTGCCGCTTTCGTTGACCGGGGCATGTGGCACGTCGGCTGGGCAGAACGCCTGCTCGCCGGTGCGCAGATAGACGCGGCGCTCGAGCTCGTCGCCGTAATAGACCGCGCATTCGCCCTCGAGCATGTAGGCGATGGTCTCGATCTTGTCGTGGTAATGCGCCCGCGCCCGCGCGCCGGGCGGCATCGGCAGGATGTTCATGCAGACCTTGGCGGCGCCCACTGTCTCAGCCGAAGCGCCGGCGCCGTAGGTGAAGCCCTGCTTGCCGACGTAGGTCTGGCCCGGCGCGATGACCTTGAAGCGGTCGGTGGCTGAAGGCATGAGCTTGTCTCCGTTCCCCCGCCATTCACCCGGCGCGCGCCCGGATTCCCTCCGCGCGCGCCACCCTCTCCCACAAGGGGAGAGGGAAAGAGAATATGCCGCCGCGCTGGAAAACTACAGCGGCAAATTGTCGTGCTTCCTCGCCGGCATCTCCACCTTCTTCTCCCGCAGCATCGCCAAGGCCCGCGCGATGCGGCGGCGCGTCGAGTGTGGCATGATCACGTCGTCGATATAGCCGCGCTCGGCGGCAACGAATGGCGATAAAAACCGCTCCTCGTATTCCCTGGTGCGCGCGGCGATCTTGTCCTTGTCGCCGATGTCGGCGCGGAAGATGATCTCGACCGCGCCCTTGGCGCCCATCACCGCGATCTGCGCCGTTGGCCAGGCGTAGTTCAAATCGCCGCCGACGTGCTTGGACGCCATCACGTCATAGGCGCCGCCGAAGGCCTTGCGGGTGATGACGGTGACCAGCGGCACCGTGCATTGCGAATAGGCAAACAGCAGCTTGGCGCCGTGCTTGATCAGCCCGTTGTATTCCTGCGCGGTGCCGGGCAGGAAGCCGGGCACGTCAACGAAGGTGACGATGGGGACGGAAAAGGCGTCGCAGAAGCGCACGAAGCGCGCCGCCTTGCGCGAGGCATCCGAGTCGAGCACGCCGGCGAGCACCATCGGCTGGTTGGCGACAAAGCCGACGGTTCGCCCGGCGACGCGCGCGAAGCCGGTGACGATGTTCTTGGCGTAAGCCGCGGCGATCTCGAAGAAGTCGCCCTCGTCCATGACTTTCAGAATCAGCTCCTTGATGTCGTAGGGCTTGTTCGGATTGTCGGGGATCAGCGTGTCGAGCGACGGATCGACGCGGTCGGGGTCGTCGGCGCTCGGCCACTCCGGCACGCCGCTTAAGTTGTTCTCGGGCAGGAAGTCGATGAGGCGGCGCATCTGCAACAGGCACTCGACGTCGTTCTCGAAGGCGCCGTCGGCGACTCCCGATTTCGTCGTGTGCACCGAGGCGCCGCCGAGTTCCTCGGCGGTGACCACCTCATTGGTGACGGTCTTCACCACGTCCGGCCCGGTGACGAACATGTAGCTGGTGTCGCGCACCATGAAGACGAAGTCGGTCATGGCCGGCGAGTAGACGTCGCCGCCGGCGCAGGGGCCCATGATGACGGAAATTTGCGGGATGACGCCGGAGGCAAGCACGTTGCGCTTGAACACTTCGCCGTAGCCGCCGAGGGCTGCGACGCCCTCCTGGATGCGCGCGCCGCCGGCGTCGAACAGTCCGATGATGGGCGCGCGCGCGCGCATCGCCATGTCCTGCACCTTCATGATCTTGCCGGCATGCGCCTCCGACAGCGAGCCGCCGAACACGGTGAAGTCCTTGGAGAACAGATAAACGGTGCGGCCGTTGACGGTGCCCCAGCCGGTGACGACGCCGTCGCCGGGGATCTTGGTCCTTTCCATGCCGAATTCGTCGGAACGGTGCTCGACGAACATGTCGAGTTCCTCGAACGAGCCCTTGTCGAGCAAGAGTTCGATGCGCTCGCGCGCGGTCAGCTTGCCGCGCTTGTGCTGCGCCTCGATACGCTTTTCGCCACCGCCGACGCGCGCTTCCTCGCGCCGCTTCTCCAGCCTGTCGAGAATGTCCTTCATCTGGCCCCTGCCCCTACCCCGCTCCGGCTAGTTTCCCGGTTTTGGCTGCAAAAGCCATACCATCATTGTCCGATACCACGAGTGCAACGCCGCGGCGGATCGGGAGCGCGAGGGCAAGCGACCTTTAACCACGGCCTTTTGCAATCGTTTATGAATTCTTGTCGCGGCGAGGCCTAGGTTTTCCCCATCCCCGGGTAACGACGATGACAGCCCATTTTCTGCTGACGCCGCCGCGCTGTCCGTGGTCAACCAGAACGCCATGCCGATGACCGCCAAGACGGCGCAACAGAGCGCGATCACCTTCTTCAAGACGCAAGCCCCGACGCTGCGCCTCGGCAACTACTCGACGGTGGACGCGAAAGCGACCGACACCGCAGCCGGACGCACCGCCGTGTTCACCTACATCGGCAAAGTGCAGACCAGCGTGATGGGCGCTTTTGGCTTCAACACGATCAACATCAATGGCTTTTCGACCGCCGCATCCGGGTTGCCGACCTATATCGATTTCTACGTGCTGCTCGACAACACGCCGTCGATGGGCGTCGGCGCGACGCCCGCGGACGTGACGACGATGGTCAACAACACGCCCGACCAATGCGCCTTTGCCTGCCATCAGATGGACGTCTCGCCGAACGACTATTATGGCCTGGCCAAGAAGCTCGGCGTCACCACGCGCATCGACGTGGTGCGGCAGGCGACCCAGCAACTGATGGATACCGCCAGCTCGACGCAGATCGCCAACAGCCAGTTCCACATGGCGATCTACACTTTCGGTTCGTCGGCAAAGACGATGGGCCTGACCAGCATTCAAAGCCTCACGACCAACCTGCCGGCGGCCAATAAAACGGCGGCGGCGATCGACCTGATGACCGTTCCGTACCAAAACTATGCCAGCCATACCGATACGGAATTCCGGTGTTCCCCACCCTCAACAGCGCCATCGCCACGCCCGGTAACGGCAGCTCGTCGTCGTCGCCGCAGAAATATGTGTTCTTCGTTTCCGATGGCGTCGCCGACCGCGCCGTCGGCTCGGCCGGATGCGCCAAGCCGATCACGGCCGGCAAGGATCCGCAGACCGGGACAAACTACACGCGTTGCCAGGAGCCGCTGCTCACCAGTTATTGCGACATGCTGAAAAATAGCGGCATCAAGATCGCCGTGCTCCACCTCGCGCTGCCAACCAACGCCTGGTCGATCCGTTCAACACGGGACCCTATGGTCCGTCGGTGAACAGCGAAATCGCCAAGGACATGGAGGCCTGCGCCTCGCCCGGGCGGTATTTCGAGGTGAGCCCCACCGACGGCATCTCCGATGCCATGACCGCGCTGTTCCCGAATGCAGTGCAACAGGCACGTCTGACCAAGTAGACGGCGCGCGGACATAGTCGCGCGGGCCGGACTTGGCATTGCGGGCAAGGCTGCTTAGAACCCCCGCATGAGCGAACCCGCGACCGCCGAGCAGCTGCTTCAGCAAGGCCTGTTCCACCACCGCCAGGGCGACATCAAGACCGCCATGGACCGTTATACCGAGGTGCTGCGCACCAATCCGCAGAATCCCGACGCGCTCTATTACGTCGCCGTGGTCGCCTGCCAGGAGGGACAGTTCCAGCAGGGCATCGAGCTGGCCAGCCGCTCGCTTTCCTTCAACCGGGGCCAAGCACGCGCGCGCAATCTCATCGGACAGGCGCTGCATCGTCTCGGCAAGGTGAAGGAGGCCCTGGCCTCCTTCGACGACGCGCTCGAATGCGACGCCAATTTCGCCGAGGCTTACGGCAATCGCGCCGAGATGCTGAGCGAACTCGGGCGTCCGTCGGAGGCGCTGCCGTCGTTCGACAAGGCGCTGGCGCTCAACCCGCAGGCGGTCGCCGACTGGATCAACCGCGGCGCGCTGCTGCAGCAGCTCGGCCGGCCCGAAGAGGCGCTGGCGAGCTTCGACAAGGCGGCGGCGCTGGTGCCGGGCAACGCCTCCATCCTCAATAACCGCGGCATGGCGCTGGCCGTACTCGGCCGCAACGAGGAGGCGCTGGCCGCGCTCGACCGCGCCGTCACAATCGACGCGAAAATAGCGGAGGCGCACCGCGCGCGCGGCGCCGTGCTGGAAGCGCTCAAGCGGCCCGAAGAAGCGCGCGTGGCCTTTGCCAAGGCCGACGAACTCGAGGCCGAGGCCGGCGATAAGCCGGCGTGAGGGTCATTGCGGCTTCACAATGCCGTCCATAAATGTCCATATTAATGCCGGGGGCGGCGACACGAACTGCCGTTCGGGCGTAATTCGCAGCATCGAGGACCTTCCCATGAATCACGCAAAGCCTTCGCGGACCGGCTCTCCGCGCCTGCAGACGCCGACCGATCTCGGCGCCAATGCCACCAAGGACATCGCCGGCGCGCTCAATGCGCTGGTGGCGGACACCTTCGCGCTGTATCTGAAAACCAAGAATTTTCACTGGCACATGAGCGGCCCGCATTTCCGCGACTATCACCTGCTGCTCGACGAACAGGCCGACCAGATTTTCGCCATGACCGACGTTTTGGCCGAGCGCGTGCGCAAGCTGGGCGGCGGCACCATCCGCTCGATCGGCGACATTTCGCGCCAGCAGCGCATCGCCGACAACGACGCGGCTTATGTCGATCCGCTCGACATGCTGGCCGAGCTGCGCGACGACACCCAGCGCTTCATCGCTTCGATGCGCGAGGCGCATGACGTCTGCGAAGAGCACGGCGACGTGGCGACCACGAGCATCCTTGAAGTTTACATCGACGAGGCGGAAAGGCGCGTCTGGTTCCTCTACGAGGCCGGCCGCCACGGCGAGCCGACGGGGCAGTAGCGCCAACTCGCCCTGAAAATTGCTACACCAGAAGTTTCAAGACGGCCGCCGCGGCGCGAAAGTCCGCCTCGCGCATGGCCCGGCGCTGCAGGGCGAGTTCGTCGCGGCCCCATTGCGACATCTGCCAATCCTCGTCCACATGCGCCGCGGCCCACACCGCTTCGGGGTCGAGTTCGCCGTGAACGAGTGCCAGCGCGAGCAGCGCCGAACCGGTCAGCGTGGTGATGAAGGCGACCGCGGTGAGGCGCCAATGATCAGTCGGGATTTTGCTCGCCGCCGTGGACACGGCCTCGTGCGGCTGCGCGACCGGCATGACGCCCTGCGCCAGCACGAAGCGCGCGCCGAGCTTCTTTCGCGCCCACTCCAGCACAGGGTCCCAGGCAAGGGCCTGCTGCGCGATCAGGCCCTCCGGCATCTCTGCGCGGTAGAACACCAGATCGGAGCCGAGGTATTTTTCTACCTCCCCGGCGACCGGGCGCGGTTCGTCCGTCACCGCGTCGATCGCCACATTGGCGAGCCGCGTCAACGGCATACGCGCCGGATCGATCACATCGTGTTGCGAATTCCATTCCAGCATGATCGCTTCGGCGAGCTGGCGCGTCGGCGCCGCCAGCACTCGCCGCGCCGGCGTCATGACCTGCTTGCCGTCGAGCAGCACGGCAAAGCCACCCTCTCCTTCACCAACATGCGCCCGCTCGTAGAACCGCTTCCGCAAATGTGGCCGCCCGCCGCGCCGCGCCGATTCCATCGGGTCGACCGACTGATTCTCGAAAATCTCGGCGAAAATGTCGCGCATCAGTTCTGCATAATTGTGCACCGCAACAAGGCGCCTCGCATGGCGCAGGCCCGGCCTGGTTCGTCGGCGAAAATAGCCTGTTTCACAGGGGCCGCGCCATGCTGTCGCCGCTTTCCAAGAGCGAAAAGATGAGGTGCGCCTAACGGTTGATGGCGGTTCACCATGACCGAAGGATAAGTAGCCTAGCCGCCGCCAACTCAATAATATCCGGGCTCAGATTCGTGGCCGGATCGTAAGGTCGACGCCCCGGGGGAAGCTCAGCCGCCAAGAGCTGAAAGGCGGTGCCGTAGCCGGCGCCGTCGCGCGGGGCGCGTGTCGAGGAATGAATGAAGAATACCGATATTGCCGGCCCGGACTACTTCCATAAAGTCGTCGACTGCCAGTGGGCCTGCCCGGCGCACACGCCGGTCCCCGAATATATCCGGCTGATCGCCGAGGGGCGTTACTCCGACGCCTACATGATCAACTGGCATTCCAACGTGTTTCCGGGGATACTCGGCCGCACCTGCGACCGCCCCTGCGAGCCAGCCTGCCGGCGCGTGCGAGTGGAAAAGGAGCCGGTGGCGATCTGCCGCCTCAAACGCGTCGCCGCCGACTACAAGGACGACATCACCGCGCGCCTGCCGAAGCCCGCGACGCACAAGAACGGCAAGCGCATTGCCCTCGTCGGCGGCGGGCCCGCCTCGTTGACCGTCGCCCGCGATCTTGCCCCGCTCGGCTACCAGGTGACGGTATTCGACGTCGACCCCAAGGCCGGCGGCATGATCCGCTCGCAAATTCCCAAATTCCGCCTGCCCGACAGCGTCATCGACGAGGAATGCGGCTACATCCTCGGCCTCGGCGTCGACTTCCAGGGTGGCAAGCGCATCGACAGCATGAAGGCGCTGCTGGCGGAAGGCTGGGAAGCGATCTTCGTCGGAAGCGGCGCGCCGCGCGGGCGCGACCTCGACATTCCCGGCCGCCAGGAAGCGGCCAAGAACATCCATATCGGCATTGACTGGCTCTCCTCGGTGTCGTTCGGCCACACGACCAAGATCGGCAAGCGCGTGATCGTGCTCGGTGGCGGCAACACCGCCATGGATTGCTGCCGCTCTTCGCGCCGGCTCGGCGGCGAGGACGTCCAGGTCGTGGTGCGCTCGGGCTTCGAGGAAATGAAGGCGTCGCCTTGGGAAAAGGAAGACGCCATGCACGAGGGCATCCCGATCCACAATTATCTGGTGCCCAAAGAATTTACCCACGACAACGGCAAGCTCACCGGCATCACCTTCGAGAAGGTGCGCGCCGAATACGACGGCAAGGGCCGCCGCAAGTTGGTGCCGGCCGGCGAGCCGCCGCAGCATTTCCCCTGCGACGATGTGCTGGTGGCGGTCGGCCAGGAAAATGCCTTCCCCTGGATCGAGCGCGATACCGGCATCGAATTCAACGACTGGGGCCTGCCCGTGCTCGACGAGAAGACCTTCCAGTCAACCAATCCGAACGTGTTCTTCGGCGGCGATTCGGCCTTCGGCCCGAAGAACATCATCTGGGCGGTGGCGCACGGCCACGAGGCCGCGGTGTCGATCGACAAGATGCTCAATGGCGAGGATTTGGCCGACCGGCCACTGCCCGCGGTCGAACTGATCAGCCAGAAAATGGGCATCCATGAATGGTCCTACAGCAACGAGATCGCCAACGATAACCGCTACAAGGTGCCGCTGCGCGACAAGGCGATCGCGCTCAAGGACATCAAGGCCGAGGTCGAACTGGGCTTCGACCAGCAACTCGCGCTCGCCGAAGCGGGGCGCTGCCTTAATTGCGACGTGCAGACCGTGTTCACGGCGTCGTTGTGCATCGAATGCGATGCCTGCGTCGACATCTGCCCGATGGACTGCATCACCTTCACGCCAAACAGCGAGGAAGCCGATCTGCGCGCGCGGCTCGAATGCGCCGTCGCTCAACCGGGCCCAGGATCTCTATGTGCAGGACGGCCTGAAAACCGGCCGCGTCATGGTCAAGGACGAGGACGTCTGCCTGCATTGCGGGCTATGCGCCGAGCGCTGCCCGACCGGCGCCTGGGACATGCAAAAATTCTTGCTCGATATGACCTACGCAGGACCTTCATGCCGACCGTCACGCCGATCAGCCGCGTAAACGACTTCGTCGTCCGCTTCGCCAACGTTAACGGCTCGGGTTCCGCGAGCGCCAACGAAATGTTTGCCCGCGCGGTGATGCGTATGGGCATTCCGGTGGCGCCGCGCAACATCTTTCCGTCGAACATTCAGGGTTTGCCCACTTGGTACGAGGTGCGCGTGTCGGAAGCGGGCCATCTCGGCGCGCGCGGCGGCACGGACCTGATGGTGGCAATGAACCCGCAGACCTTCGACAAGGACATCGCCGCGATCGAATCGGGCGGCTACCTGTTCTATGATTCGACCAAGCCGCTGCCGGCCTCGAAATTCAGGCCCGACGTCACCGTCATCGGCGTGCCGCTGACCGCCATCTGCAACCGCGAATACACCGATCCGCGCCAGCGCCAGCTGTTCAAGAACATCATCTATGTCGGCGTGCTCACCGCCCTGCTCGACATGGACGTGCGCGTCGTCGAGACGCTCATCGGCGAGCAGTACCAGGGCAAGGACAAGCTAATTGCGCCCAACATCAAGGCGTTGCATATCGGTCGCGACTACGCCACGCTCAATCTCGAATGCCCGATCGGCCTGCGGCTGAAAAAGTGCGACAAGGTCGGCGACCGCATCTTCATCGAAGGCAACGCGGCGGCGGCGCTCGGCGCCGTCTACGGCGGCGCCACAGTCTGCGCCTGGTATCCGATCACGCCCTCCTCTTCGCTCGCCGACGCCTTCACCCGCTACTGCAGCAAGATGCGCGTCGACCAGGACAGCAAGCAGGCGAAATACGCCATCATCCAGGCCGAGGACGAGCTCGCTTCCATCGGCATCGTCATCGGCGCCGGCTGGAACGGCGCCCGCGCCTTCACCGCCACCTCCGGCCCCGGCATCTCGCTGATGCAGGAATTCATCGGGCTCGCTTACTTCGCGGAAATACCGGCGGTCATTTTCGACGTGCAGCGCGCCGGGCCGTCGACCGGCATGCCAACGCGCACGCAGCAGAGCGACGTCTTGTCCTGCGCCTATGCCTCGCACGGTGACACCAAGCATGTGCTTTTGTTCCCGGAAGACCCGGCGGAGGCCTTCGATATGGGGGCGCTCTCTTTCGATCTTGCCGAGCGGCTGCAGACGCCGATTTTCGTCATGCTCGACCTCGATATCGGCATGAACCACCGCATGTGCCGCCCGCTCGCCTGGGATGACAGGCGAGTCTACGACCGCGGCAAGGTGATGACGGCGGAGCAACTGGAAGCCGGCCGCGAGTTCGGCCGCTATCTCGACGTCGACGGCGACGGCATCCCCTACCGCACCTATCCCGGCACGCATCCGACCAAGGGCTCGTTCTTCACCCGCGGCACCTCGCGCGACCGTTTCGCACGCTACACCGAGGAAGGCGCGCCTTACGTCGACAACATGCAGCGGCTGATCCGCAAATTCGACACCGCCAAGGACCTGATCCCGCGACCGCTGCAGGCGACCGCCGTCAACCAGACCAAATACGGCGTGATCTATTACGGCTCGACCGCGCCGGCGATGGACGAGGCGATCCACATGATCGAGGCAAAGGGCCATGCGCTCGACCGCATGCGGGTGCGCGCCTTCCCGTTCCATTCGTCTGTCAACTCATTCGTCGCCGACCACGACTTCGTCTTCGTGGTCGAGCAGAACCGCGACGCGCAATTACGCTCGCTCATCGTCAACGAATGCGGCATCGATCCGGTGCGGCTGGTGCCGATCCTGCATTATGACGGCACGCCGATCACCGCGCGCTTCATCGCCAAGGCGATCGGCGACCATCTCGATGCGCTGAAAGTGACGCCGCTCAAGGTGAAATCATGACCTATCTGACCAAGCCGAAATTTCATCATCCGGACCTGCCGAAGAACGACCTTGGCTATACCCACCGCGACTACGAGGGCACGGTGTCGACGCTGTGCGCCGGCTGCGGGCATGACTCGATCACCGGCGCCATCATTCAGGCCTGCTTTGAGCTGTCGATCGAACCGCATCGGGTGGCGAAGATTTCCGGCATCGGCTGCTCGTCGAAGACGCCGACTTATTTCCTCGGCAATTCGCACGGCTTCAATTCGGTGCACGGGCGCATGCCGTCGGTCTTGACCGGCGCCAATCTGGCCAATCGTGATCTGATCTATCTCGGCGTCTCCGGCGACGGCGACAGCGCTTCGATCGGGCTTGGCCAGTTCGCGCATTCGATCCGCCGCGGCGTCAACATGACCTATATCGTCGAAAACAACGGCGTTTACGGCCTCACCAAGGGGCAGTTCTCCGCCACCGCCGACCGCGGCTCGAAGTCGAAGCGCGGCTTCATCAACACCGACAATTCGATCGATCTTGCCGCCATGGCGCTGCAGCTCGGCGCCGGGTTCGTCGCCCGCTCCTTCTCCGGCGACAAGACGCAACTGGTGCCGATCATCAAGGCGGCGATCGCGCACAAGGGCGCGGCCTTCATCGACGTGATCAGCCCGTGCGTTGCCTTCAATAACCACGCCGGCTCCACCAAGAGCTTCGATTTCGTGCGCGAGCACAACGAAGCGGTAAACCGGCTCGACTACATGACCAGCCGCATGCCGATCGAGGTCAAATATGAACCGGGCACAGTCGAGGTGGTGGAACAGCACGACGGCTCCAAGCTGACGCTGCGCAAGCTCGCCGCCGACTATGAGCCGACCGACCGCACGGCGGCACTCGGCTTCCTGCAGCACCATGCCGCCAAGGGGCAGATCGTCACCGGCCTGCTCTTCATGGACGAGGACGCCGAAGACCTGCACGCGCATCTGCACACTGTGGACAGACCGCTCAACAATCTGAGCGAAAAGGAGCTGTGCCCCGGCCAGGCCGCGCTCGACAAGGTCAACGCCGGCCTGCGCTGAGCTCCAATCTGCGTCGCAGACGATGGAATGAAGGGCGCCCGTGCGGCACACGAGGCGCCCTCCATCCGACGCACGCGACTTGACGTAGCCGGCGCCGGTCACGACGCTGCTTTTTCCTTCCGATCGTCCTTCTCGTACCAAGGCGCCCGGAGCACGCGGTTCGTCTCCAGGTAGCTCTTGAGGCTGGAGAGCACGAGCGGCCAGCCGTTGCTGATGCTGGCGAACACTTTGGTGTCCTCGGCGAAATCGTCGTGGGTGACGGTGAGCTTGACCTGGTCGCGCTGCTGTTCGAGGTCGAAGACGACGCGCGAGGGCTGCTCGCCGCTGTAGAGCTCGTCGTGCATGGGCTTGAATGAGTAGGACAGGCGCTTCGGCGGATCGTATTCGAGCACCTCGCCCTTGATGATCAGGTTGCCCTCGCGGTGAAATTCAAGCAGCGAACCGACCTTCCAGTCGCAGGTCACGGCATTGCCGAACCAGAATTTCCCGGTGGCCTCATGCGAGGTCAGCGCCTTGAACACCTTGTCCGGCGTCGAGGCGATATAGCTCACGTAGACGAAAACAGGCTTACTCATTGCATTTCTCCTTACTCTGTCTCCAGTGCCCTTTTCATGTCGCTCAGCGCCGCAAGGCGTGAGCGTTCGAATTTGCCGATCCAGCGTTCGCCGATCTCGTGGATCGGCAGCGGATTGAGGTAGTGCAGCTTCTCCCTGCCCCGCCGCACGGTGGCGACGAGATTGGCCTCCTCGAGAATTCCCAGATGCTTGCTCACCGCCTGCCGCGTCATATCGAGGCGGGCGCAGAGATCGTTCAGCGTCTGTCCGTTGTCGGCGCGCAGCCGGTCGAGCAACTCTCGCCTGCTCGTATCCGCCAACGCCTTGAACACCGCATCCATGGTGACAATATGCAACCTTTTGGTTGCCTGTCAAGTGGCAATTTCTGCGTCGTGCGGCTTTCATTGGAACGCTACTGATTGATGCAGGAGCCGATATAGGCGTTGCGGTCGCCGGTCTGCGCCGGGCCGTAGACGCCGGCCTGGTTGACGCAGCGCATGGCGCGGTCCTGCGACGTCTCGCTGCCGCCCGGCCCGGCGCCGCCGACGGTCGGCAGATTGGGCAGCGCCATTCCGGTTTGTGGCACATACATCGAGGGCGGTACGACATGTGGCAGCGGCGTCACCGTCTGCACCGGCGGCGGGACGTAGTGCAACGACGGCGGCAGCGGCGCAGGATAGACCGGGTTGGACGAACCGATGCGCTTTTTGCCTAGCGGCGGCGCTTTTGCCGTATTCGGCGGCGCGACTGGCTCGGGGAGGCGTTCTTGCTTTTGCTCCTTGAACCGGCGCGCCTCTGGCGAGCCCGGCTCCGGCCGCATGATCGTGAGGCTGTCGTCGATCGATTGTGCCGGCACGGGCGCGGAAAGCGCCATCGGCGCAAACGCCAGCAGCGCAATCAGGGAAATTTTGTGGCCCATCGCCAACACATAGGGAGGCCGCCGCGCGGCGGCTACTCCTCCTCCGGCGCCCGTTCGATTGGATCGTAGCGCCGGGCGTCAAAGCCGAGCAGGTTCCATGTCTGCTGCATGTGCGGCGGCAGCGGCGCCGACACGTCGATTTTGCCGCCGCGCGGATGCGGCACGGCGATGCGCCGCGCCATGAGATGCAGCTTGTTCTGGATGCCGCCCGGCAGCTGCCAGTTTTCCTTGTTGAAATATTTCGGATCGCCGACAATCGGGTGCTCGATATGCGCTATGTGCGCGCGCAATTGATGGGTGCGGCCGGTGACCGGCTTGAGCGATAGCCAGGCGAGCTGCTGCGCCGCCGTCTCCACCACGGCGTAATAGGTGACGGCGTGCACGGCATCCTTCTCGCCGTGCCTGGCGATACGCATGTAGCTGTCTTCCTCGATCTCCTGCTTGGCGAGATACGTCGAGATGCGCCCCTGCGCTGGGCGTGGCACGCCGACCACCAGCGCCCAGTAGATCTTGCGCGCCGAGCGCGAGCGGAAGGTCTTGGCCAGCGCCGCAGCGGCAAAGCGGGTCTTCGCCACCAAAAGGCATCCCGCCGTATCCTTGTCGAGCCGGTGGACGAGACGCGGGCGCTGCGCGTCCGGATGCGAGCCACGCAAGGCGCCGAGCATACCGTCGAGGTGGTGCGGCGTGCCGGAACCGCCCTGTACGGCAAGGCCCATCGGCTTGTTGAGCACCAGCACGTCGTCGTCCTCGTAGAGCGTGATCGACTTGATGAAGGCGCGATCCTTCTGCGCCTGCGGCGCGTCGTCGCGCGGCTTCGGCGCTTCGAGCTTGAGCGGCGGGATGCGCACCGCCTGTCCGGCTTCCAGGCGGTTTTTCGGCTGCGTGCGCTTGCCGTTCACCCGCACCTCGCCTTTGCGGATGATGCGCTGGATGTGGCTGAACGACAGGCCGGGAAACCGCGCCTCGAAGAAGCGATCGACGCGCATGCCGTTTTCGTCCGAAGTGACGCTGACGTTCTGCACGCCGGCAGAAAATTGCGCTGGCTTTGCCGCTGCCACAGGTGGCGGCGCGGGCGCAAAAGCAACGGGCTGATCGCGTGGCGGGCGAGCGGGAAAGGCCCGGCCTCTGCCGCCATCGCGTTTCGACAAATGCTTTCCGCGCAGATCGGCCTGCCGGGGGTTGAAACGCTCTTTGGATCGCCCCTTGACGCGCTCGTCGCGGTCACGTCCGTGACCGCGCCCGCGTGGCCCAGCCATCTGCTTGCTGCCGCCGGGCTGGCGCGGGCCGTTGCTACCGCGCCTCATGCCATGCCCGCCGTCAGGCGCGCCAGCGCCGTGTCGAGGCCGTCGAGACCATCGAGCCGCACCTTGAACAGATCGGTGAGCGCGTCGCGCATCTCGGCGGCGCTGCCAAGCGTCGTCTTCTCGGTGCCGCCCTTGAGCTTGTGCACCGCGAGCTGGTTGTTCATCAGCGCATAGCGGCGGTCGGGCTCGGCGCGCGCGCCCAACAGGCCCTTGACGAAAATCGAGCTCGGATGCGCCGAGGTGAACCAGTTACCCATCTCGTAGTCAACCGGATGCGTTTCGGAAAAGTCGAAGGCATAAAGCGGCGTCCAGACGCCGTTCAGCTTGGCTTCCTCGACGAGGCGGCCATTTTCATCGACGAGACGGAACGGTTCATGCGGGGTCGCCTGCTCGGCGCGCGAAGAAAGCTTGAGCGGCGCAGTCAGCACGTTGCCGCCGAACCCGACATCGACGAGATAATGTTCCCCTTCGGCGTCGACGAAGAGGACGGCATGGACCCTTGGCGTCACGGCGCCCGGCGGCGCGCTCCAGCGCACGCGGCCGGTGCCCTCCTGCACCTTGAAGCCCAGCGCGCGCAGAACCTGCGCGAACAGCAGGTTCTGTTCGAAGCAATAGCCGCCGCGGCCAGCGCTGACGAGCTTCGCCTCAAGCGATGGTAGATCGAGCTTGACCGGGCGCTTGAGCAGCGGATCGAGGTTTTCGAACGGGATCGCCTGCGCATGCAGCAGATGCAGCGCCCGCAGAGTCTCAAGCGTATTGGTGCGCGGACCGTCATAGCCAACGCGCTTGAAATAGGCGCCAAGATCGATGCTCATTCCCCGCCCCGCTCTATCCTCAGCTTGGCCCAATACTCCAGCCGCTTCCTCACCTCGCGCTCGAAGCCGCGCTCGGGCGGATTGTAAAAGCGCTGGCGCGGCAGAGCATCGGGAAAATAATTCTGCCCGGAGAAGGCCTCTTCCTCGTCGTGGTCGTAGGCATAGCCGCGGCCATAACCCTCCGACTGCATCAGTTTGGTCGGCGCGTTGAGGATGTGCTTGGGCGGGACGAGCGAGCCCTCCTGCTTCGCCGTGCGCATGGCAGCGCCGAAGGCGGCGTAGGAGGCGTTCGACTTCGGCGCGGTCGCCATGTAGAGCACCGCCTCCGCGATCCCCAGCTCGCCTTCCGGGCTACCAAGAAAGTCATAAGCGTCCTTGGCCGCATTGGCGATGACCAGCGCTTGTGGATCGGCCAAGCCGACGTCCTCGATGGCCATGCGCACCACGCGGCGCGCGATATAGAGCGGCGGCTCGCCGGCGTCGAGCATGCGGCAGAGATAATAGAGCGCGGCGTCGGGGTCGGAGCCGCGCACTGACTTGTGCAAAGCGGAGATAAGATTGTAGTGGCCGTCCTGCGCCTTGTCGTAGATCGGCGCGCGGCGCTGCACGATGTCCTGCAATTTCGCCGCGCCGAAGGTTTCGCCCTTGCGCGCGGCGCGCCAGACTTCTTCCGCAAGCGTCAACGCGGCGCGGCCGTCGCCGTCAGCCATGCCGATGAGCGAGATGCGGGCGTCGGCGTCGAGCGGCAGCGGGTGCCCTTCGATCTCTTCGGCGCGCGCCAACAGCTTTTCAATTGCCGCGGCATCGAGCGGCTTGAACACCAGCACGCGTGCCCGCGACAACAGCGGCGCGTTCAGCTCAAAGGACGGGTTTTCCGTGGTGGCGCCGACCAGGATGATGGTGCCGTCCTCCATCACGGGGAGGAAACTGTCCTGCTGCGCGCGGTTGAAGCGGTAAATCTCGTCGACGAACAGCAGCGTCCCCTGCCCGCTTTCGCGTCTGGCCCGCGCGGCCTCGAACACTTTTTTCAGGTCGGCGACGCCGGTAAAGATTGCGGAAATCTGCTCGAAATGCAGATCGGTGGCCTGCGCCAAAAGCCGCGCCACCGTGGTCTTGCCGGTGCCCGGCGGACCCCAGAACACGAGTGAGCCAAACGAGCGCGTCGACAGCATGCGCGTCAGCGCGCCGTCAGGGCCGAGCAGGTGGCCCTGGCCGACCATCTCATCGAGTTTCGTCGGGCGCAGCCGGTCGGCGAGCGGGCGCGGCGCGTCCTTGTCCATCCCCGCGGCGGCGAACAGGTTGGGGCCGGTTGCCTTGGCGCGCGGGCTCATCCGTTGAACACCGCGGTGATCGTGTGGCTGCCGCGGCGGATGACGATGCGCCAGGCGCGGCTCGGCTCGCGGGCGAGACGCTCGAGTTCCGCGGTACGGGTGATGGCCTCGCCGTTCACGGACTGGATGATGTCGCCGCGCTGGAAGCCGAGATTGCTGGCGTAAGAGCCGCTGTCCACGTCGAGGATGACGACGCCGCGGCTGGCGTTGTCGAGCTGCAATTCGTCGGCTAGCGCCGGCGAAAGGTTGGCGACCTTGGCGCCGGAAAACGGCGAGCGCGAGCGGATGGTGATTTCATCGCGCGGCAATTCCGGCGCCGTCTGCAGCGCCACCACCACGATCTGCGCGCGGCCGCCGCGCAGGATACCAAGCTGTGCCGTGCCGCCGACCGGCTTGGTGACGAAGCGGTAATCGAAGGCGTTGGGATCGTCGACCTCCTGGCCGTCCACCGCGACGATGACGTCGCCGGGTTTGAGACCGGCGCGCGCCGCCGGGCTCGCCGCGTCGATACTGGCGATGAGCGCGCCAGCCGGGCGCTTGAGCCCCATGCTGTCGGCGATGTCGGCGGTCACCGCCTGCAATTTGGCGCCGAGCCAGGGCCGCTTGACGGTTTCGCCGCCGCTTTTGGCGGAAGCGACCACCACGCGCACCATGTTCGAGGGAATGGCAAAGCCGATGCCCTGCGAACCGCCGGAGCGCGAGAAGATCAGCGTGTTGATGCCGACCAGGCGGCCGGTCATGTCCACCAGCGCGCCGCCGGAATTGCCCGGATTGATCGCCGCGTCGGTCTGAATGAAGAACTGATAGTCGGTGACGCCCACTTGCGTGCGCGCCAGCGCCGAGACGATGCCGTGCGTCACCGTCTGCCCGACGCCGAAAGGATTGCCGATGGCGAGCACCAAGTCGCCGACTTCGAGCGCGTCGGAATTGGCAAGTTCGAGCGTGGGGAAGCGTTCATGCGCGTCCTTGATGCGCAGGATGGCGAGATCGCTGCGCTTGTCCTTGAGCACGATCGAGGCCTCGAATTCGCGTTTGTCGGCGAGCGCCACCTTCACCTCGTCGGCGCCCTCGATGACGTGCACGTTGGTGACGATAAGGCCGCTCGGATCGACGATGACGCCGGAACCGAGCGAGCTCTGCATCTGCGGACCGCCGTTACCGGGCACGCCGAAAAAGCGGCGGAAGATCGGGTCGTCAAACAGCGGGTTGTGGTTCTGCACCACCTTGGCGGCGTAGACATTGACCACCGCCGGCGCCACCCGGTGCACCACCGGGGCATAGGACAGGCGCAGCTCGCCGGCGTTCGGCACGCGGCGCTCCTGAGCGGTCGCAGCGGTCCCGGCAAGAACGATGGCGCCGATCAGAGCTGCTGGCAGTCGTAGGGCGCGCATAGTTCTCCGAATCCAGGTAATAGACGCAAAGATATAGGCCCGGCGCCGGGCTAAATGAAGGCCGGGCTTGCGAGGCGAGATCGAGTTTGTATGCTCTTTTTCCCTTGGCCCAAGCCACCGGGTCAATCGGGAGGGGATCAATGATCAAGTCTGCTTTCGCGGCCGTTTCGCTCATGGGCGCGCTGCTGCTCGCCATTCCGTCCGGCGCTTATGCCGCCCAAACGCAGGTGCACCGCGGAAAATATCTTACCAGCATCATCCCCTGCACCGACTGCCACACGCCGGGGACCTTTCTCGGCAAGCCGGACATGGCGCGCTATCTCGGCGGCTCGGATGTCGGCTTCGAGGTGCCAGGCTTGGGCGCGTTCTACGGCTCCAACCTGACGCCGGACAACGAGACCGGCATCGGCAAATGGACCAAGGAGCAGATTGTCACCGCGATCACGACAGGAAAGACGCCGGACGGGCGCATTCTCGCCCCACCGATGCCGGTCGAATCGTTCAAGAATTTGAAGCGCTCGGACGCGCTGGCGATCGCCGCCTATCTGAAAAGCCTGCCACCAATCAAGAACAAGGTGCCCGGCCCGTTCGGGCCGACGGAAAGGCCAACGTCGTTCGTCTATCAGGTGCTGCCGCCGGATCACTACACGCCGACACCGCCGCCGCCGAAGTGACGGCAAGCCCAAGGCGAAAACGCATAGAGATGACCGCATGTCCGCTTCACCCCGAAAGCGGAAATTCATTGCGGCAAGTGGGTTGTCCGCTTCTCTAATCGGCCGTTCGGTGTCAAGCACTTTCAAGCCATCAACCACTACCTTTCAGACTATCCACCACGGCAGTTTCGATGTCGCTCGCGGGCTCGTGCTTCACTTCGGAATCGGCACCCGGGACTTCCATCATGGGATCCCAGGACAAGGCGGAACAATCTGTTGGGCTGCCTTGCCGTCAGACAACCGGCAGGTCCAAGCGGACAAACGAACTCACCTCATCCATCGTCCCGCGAGGGACATCATTATTCCACCGCGCGGTGGAGCTCGAGTTTTCTCCTATCGCATTTGGTCCTGGGCGTTTCTCATGCCGTTGCTGCTTCTTCTCGGATCCAGCGGAACTCGGTGCCATCAACCCATATGCGGTGCATGATCACGGCTAATCGGCGCGCCAGTGCCACGATCGCCTTCTTGATCCCGCGACGCCTGGCGATCTGCATGGCCCAGGCCTCGAGCCACGACCGCTTGTTGGTGTGGGTCACCATGACCTGGGCCGCTTCGTAGAGCATCACCCGCATCATCTCGCCGCCGCAGCGTGATATCCCTCCGGATCTGTCGCTTTTCCCCGATTGATTCTGGGCGGGCGTCAGCCTAAACACGGCCCCGACTGCCTTGGACCTATGAAAACGCGCCGGCACGTCGAAGGTGGCGCGATAGGTCAGAGCCAAGACAGGGCCGACCCCGGGGACGGTCAACAGGCGCCGGCACACCTCATCGTCCCGCATGATGCCCAGCAAACGGCGATGCAGAATGCCAATCTGCTCGCGCAGCACCCGCCGAACAACAAGCAGTGGCTCGACCCGAAGGCAAGATCGGGGAGATCCTCGACCAGCTCCCTGAGCCGTGCCTCGAACTTCACCGTGCCAACAATCACGACCTTGAGGCCGATGTTGCGCAAGGTACCGCGCAGATCGTTGTTGATGGCGATCTCCTTCGACTGCAGCAGCTTGCGATGTGTCAGCAGCATCCGCAGGTTCTGGCTGCGTAATGTCTTCACATGCACCGGGCGATAAAGCGCCGCCCGCATCATCTGCGCCATGCCACGGGCATCGGAGCAGTCCGTCTTGTTGATCTGTGCCTTCAACACCGCCCTCATATGGCGCGTCTCGACACAGATCACTGGAAAGCCCGCTTCGGCCAGAGCACTAAATAACCATTGCGACAGTGGCCCGGCTTCCAATCCAATCCGCTTGAAGTGGTAGGGGGTGTTCTTCAGCACTGGCAGCAGCACCTCGGGTTCGCTCGCTACCTTCACTTCCCGCACGATCCTGCCCATGTCATCCACAATGCAGACGCTGGTCTCCTTGACCGAAACGTTTAATCCAGCAAAATGGTCCATGGCTCACGCTTCTCCTTCTGACGCTTGAGGCCGTACGCACGGACCTCGTTTCACCATCAGCCTGAAGCGCAGCACCCAAAATCTTCAGCCTATCCACAAGCTGCCGGCCGATTACCCCATCTAAGCGCCAGATGGAGATATCCCAACATTTAGACGATGGCCATGATTACGTGCGCCTGAATTTTGGCAGCAACCTCGCCGCGGCCATGTTTGTCCGCAATCGCGGATGCGGCGTAGTCGGTTGCAGCTTCCAGTTTTCCCGCCTCTCTGGCCTCGATTTCGTTGCGAAGAAGAGTTCCCTGACAATAAGCGACGGCCGGAAGGCGCGGCGAGGATGCACGGCTTTGTTCGGCTCTCGTCTCGATCACCACACGAGAGAATCCTGCGTCCTCCAGCTCGCTACGGATCAGTGCCGTATCGTGGTAACCGTGCGGCGTGCGTGCCAAAAAGCGCGGCGGATCGTTCGGAAAAATCTTTGCAAGAGCATTTGTCACATCATCCGCAAAAACATTCTCCTCGATGCGATCCCATACGCTGAACAAAAAATGTCCTCCGGGCTTCAGGACTCGCTTTGCTTCGCGGTAGCCAGATGTGCGGTCGGGAAAAAACATCGCGCCGAACTGGCAACAAACGAGATCGAACGCCGCATTTTCAAACGGTAGCGCCAGAGCATCTGCTTGACGCCATTTGATACGAGTGTCGGGAGGTTGTCGCGATGCTGCGTAGTCGACCATCGGCTGGTTGAGGTCGGTTACGATATAGCTTGCGCCCCCGGGCAGTCTTGGCGCCAAGGCGCGGGTGACAACCCCGCTGCCCGCGGCGGTTTCCAAAACGGCGCTTGGCGATAAGGACGCTGCTCGTTGTGCGATATCCGCGGCGTACGGCTCGAAAATCAACGGCACCATGTAGCCGTCGTAGTTTTCCGGAATCGAGCCGGCGAACACCTTGTCAGTTTCCAACATGTCTTATCACCCGTCACCCGTTTGATAGCTGCCATCATTACCATAGAAGTGTCCGCTGTGGGTCTTGGCTGTGTGAAAACTCACACATCGGAAAAATGTAGAAAATCAAATTCTTCAGCGGGGCATCCGTCTACTGTTCTTCAGAATTATCAGTTCTCATAGCGCGATCTCTACAAAAATATCCTACGCGCGCGGCTGACGTTCGAGTTTTTACGCAGCCAAGAACAACAGATGGGGTAATCGGCCGGCAGCTTGTGGATAGGCTGAAGATTTTTGGTGCTGCGCTTCAGGCTGATGGTGAAACGAGGTCACCGAGGTTACGGGCCTCAAGCATCAGAAGGAGAAGCGTGAGCCATGGACCATTTTGCTGGATTAGACGTTTCGGTCAAGGAGACCAGCGTCTTCATTGTGGTTGACACGGGCAGGATCTTGACTGCAAGGCCGCCACTTAGATTGTTCCACCTCGCCATCGAATCCCATAATGGAAGGGCCTTCGCACCGATTCCGAAGAGAAGTACGAGCCCGTGAGCGACATCGACACTACAGCCGTGGACAGCCTGAAAGCGCTTGACCCCAACCGGCCGATTAGTGGGGCGGACAAACCAGCGCAAGCCAGAAAGCCATCTTTGTCTGCTTTGGTCCGATTGTGTAGCAAAACTATTTTCACGACCAAAACGAGCAATATTGACTCAAGGGCGGCCACAAACTCACATCATCGATTCAAAACATAGTTCAGCCGGATTCGATTATTGCGTGTTCGCAGCGCAGCAAAGAGTTTTGCAACACAATCTGACAATAGCGGACAAACGCCAGCACGGTCGGTTTGTCCGTTACGTGCTAATAGCAACCAACAGCGGAAATAGAAAGACCGCCTTGCCAAAAGTTACTCTGATGCAGCAACCGTTAAAGCTTTTGCTCTGAACTTAGGACCGGCATAGTCGCGGTGCGCAACTCGCGCACCTGCTGGCGCATTGGCTCGACGAACACTCGGTTTAACGATGCAAGGCCGGCACTTGCCATTGCCGTTAGCGGCACGGCGGCAAGCAAGACAACCCAGCCGCGCGGCTGGCCGAGATGAAAAACTCGCGCGACGGCAAACCCAGCAAGCCATTGGACCAAAAAAACGAAATACGCCCACTCACCGAGCGCCTTGTCCAAACGTTGAATGAATGGATGGAAACCGCGCCACGCAAAGCCGCCGACGACGGTCGTAATGAGGATCGTATCGAAATAGTAGCCCAGCCCGAAAATATAGGAGTCGGTGAAAATCCAGCCCCCGGCGAGCAGGTTCATGAACCATGCCACGAACGCGATAGCCGCTGCGCGCGGCGTGATGGTCCAACGCTTGTCTTTGCGAATGAAGTAGAGCAACGCGCCGATGGAAAACGGTAGCACCGCGCCTGGCGCGGTGAAGTAATAGGCACCCCAGCTCGCCCCGATGGATGTGCAGGCGAGATGGTACGACAGGCTCGCAAAAAGCGCGACAAGCGCCCATCCCGCACTGCGCGCGACGATGAGGTACAGGAGGAGATACATGTCGATCTCGACCGCAACCGACCAAAATGGCGGCACCATCCTGAACGTCGGCTCGGTGAACTGCAGCGGCATGATCGAGAGATTGAGCAGGACGTCGTGCAATTGCGGGCTGCCGCGCCAGAATTTCAGAAACTCGCCCGCTTCGACCGGCAGTATCGCGATCACAATCAGCGTGGCGCCGCTGACCAGGAAATAAGGCGGCAACAGCCGCAGCGCACGGTTGCTCCAAAAACGGACGCCGTCGAAATGATAAACATCATTGAGTGCCGAGGTCATGAGAAAGCCGGAAATGACAAAAAAACCGCGCACAGCATAGAAGCCGAAGTGCGCGAAATAATCGCCACCCACAAGATGGCTTACGACAACCAGATAGGCCAATAGCAAACGCAATAAACCGAGCATGGAAACCCTATAACCAGAGCCATCCGGGCAGCGTTGCCAAAACCAGCGCCACCAACCCGGCGGTCGAAAACACGACCAGAACCAATCGTCGGCGGGCAAATGGATCCTTGAAGAACATCCCCAGAAAGCGCGCAAGATTATGCGGGAGCACGAATGGCGTATGTGCTCGATAGGCGGCAAAACCGGGGAAAGCGCCGGCCAATACTGATTCTTCCCAACGCGCCCGCGCGATCTGCAGCGTCACGATCAATAGCAACAGAAGCAACGCCGCGAACGACCGATATTGTAGGACGATCGCAACAATGCCGAGGATTTCGCACAAGTAGAGGGGATGCCGAACGACCGCGTAAGGGCCGCCTTGCACAAGTTGTCTCGCCTCCGGCATGACGCTCAGAGAGCGGCCGAGAAAACTGACGGTCACCGCAGCCATCACATTGGCCGTGATGCTCAGGACAACAGCGACCGAGTTGATAACTACGCGCGGCGGCGCGCGCTCAAGCAGCATGAAGAGAGGCACTAAGCCAACCGCCAACAGTGCGACGATGCGCGGCAGGATGCGGTCGGATTTGGCGATTGGCCGCAGGCGAAACGCCGGCAGGATTGCCAGCAGTGCGACAAATATCCATTGCGAGATGCGCGCCAACACCGAAATGACGATGCCGCCGTCTGGCCGCTCGAATGCGGTGGGGTTAGCTAGGATTTGATCTAAAAGGCCAAGGACGTCGCGACCTAAAACGAACAGGGAATAGGCGATGATTGGAATTCGCATCGCCCAATCGTAAAGCTGGCTTTGATCAAGTCTGCGACGAGTGCTGCTGAAAGACATCGCTTTGACACCGTCGCAACTGCCTAAATTGAATGTGGGTCTTGCCACGCGACGAGCGCTACAGCATTCCGGGATTGTACGTAGTTTGCCCGATGATCTGATTGTTGGTTAGAAATCTATGAACTGGCATAGCCGTTGTTCGGCTCTTCGAAGTCCGCCTTGAGTCGTTCGCTGCGGAGTTTATTTTTAAGCTGAGTATATTTTTTCCGCCATGAGTCCTGACTGTGTAAAACTGATACATTGGAAAAATGTAGAAAATGAACTTCTTCAGCGTGGCACCTGGTCAGCGGCCCGCAGCATCATCAATTCTCAAGGCGCGTGATCTCTACAAAATTATTATACGTGCGCGACTGGCTTTTGCGTTTTGACACGCCCAAAGTCAAAAGCGGACAAACGAACTCTAGCTGAAATCGACAATTGTCTGCTGTTGTCCGATAGTGTTGCAAAAGTCAGAAATTGCCGGTCTACATGTTTCCGCCAGAAGACCAAACAAGCCGCAATCGCCAATTGATGTGGCCGCAGGCTCGTTACCGAAGTCACCGGTAAGTTTATCACTTAGCGATGAGGTCCCTCACATCTTTATTCGACAATCGTATCTGTAGCCCAGAGAATTTTTGATCAGCTGCGCAAAAAGACTTTTGCGACACTATCGTCCGAAAGCGGTCATTGGGCGGTACGTTCAAGGCAGTAGCTGATCGGCTGTTTACGAGCACGCCCCATGGCAAATAAAAAGGACGGCCCCGAGGCCGCCCTTTGAATTTCGTATCGTTATCTAATTCAGGCCGGCGCGGGCGCCGCCTCTTCAGCGGCCTTCTTCTCCTGCACCGGACCGGAGTTCGAGGCCCTTGGCCGCCTCGTCGCGGTCGACGAACTCGATCACCGCTACGGCCGCGTTGTCGCCGTAGCGGAAGCCGGCCCTCATGATGCGAGTGTAGCCGCCGTTGCGCTCCTTGTAGCGCGGGCCGATGACCTCGAAGAGCTTCCTGACCTGGGCGATGTCGCGGATTTCCGCGACCGCCTGGCGGCGCGCGGAAAGTCCGCCCTTCTTCGCCAGCGTCACCAGCTTCTCCACCACCGGGCGCAGTTCCTTCGCCTTCGGCAAGGTCGTCACGATCTGCTCGTGCTTAATCAGCGCGGCGGACATGTTGGCGAACATGGCCTTGCGATGCGCCGGCTTCTTGCCGAGCTTGCGGTGAACTTTTCCGTGACGCATCGCGGCCTTCCTTTAGTAGTGATCCTCGAATCGCTTGGCGAGCTCTTCGATGTTTTCCGGCGGCCAGCCCGGCACTTCCATGCCGAGATGCAGGCCCATCTGCGCCAGCACTTCCTTGATCTCGTTGAGCGACTTGCGGCCGAAGTTCGGCGTGCGCAGCATTTCCGCTTCGGTCTTCTGCACCAGGTCGCCGATATAGACGATGTTGTCGTTCTTAAGGCAATTCGCCGAGCGAACGCTGAGTTCGAGCTCGTCTACCTTCTTGAGGAAGGCCGGGTTGAAGGCGAGATCGGGGATTGTCTCTGCGGCCTCCGCCTTGCGCGGCTCCTCGAAGTTGACGAACACATTGAGCTGGTCCTGCAGGATGCGCGCGGCATAAGCGAGCGCGTCCTCCGGGCTGAGCGCGCCGTTGGTCTCGATGGTCATGGTCAGCTTGTCGTAGTCGAGGATCTGGCCCTCGCGGGTGTTCTCGACCTTGTAGGAGACCTTGCGCACCGGCGAATAGAGGCTGTCCACGGGGATCAAGCCGATCGGCGCGTCTTCCGGACGATTACGCTCGGCCGCCACATAGCCCTTTCCGGTATTGACGGTGAATTCCATGCGGATCTCGGCGCCCTCGTCCAGCGTGCAGAGCACGAGGTCGGGGTTGAGCACGACCACGTCGCCGACGGTCTGGATGTCGCCGGCGGTCACGGTGCCCGGACCCTGCTTCTTCACCACCATGCGCTTGGGGCCTTCGCCCTGCATCTTGATGGCGATGTCCTTGATGTTGAGCACCATGTCGGTGACGTCTTCGCGTACCCCGGCGATCGAGGAGAACTCGTGCAGCACGCCGTCGATGTGCACCGACTGCACCGCCGCGCCTTGCAGCGAGGAGAGTAGAATGCGGCGCAGCGCATTGCCCAGCGTGACGCCGAAGCCGCGCTCGAGCGGCTCGGCAACGACGGTCGCTGTTCGCGCCGGCTCGTTGCCGGCGGCGACCTGGAGCTTGTTCGGCCTGATCAATTCCTGCCAATTCTTCTGGATCACGTCTTCACCTTTTGAGCGCGGGCTTGACCCGCGCACCCCACCCGCCGTCGTGGGGGACAGTTCGGCGGTTGCGGGCTCAAGCCCACTCGAATGAATGTTCATACGCGACGACGCTTGCGCGGCCGGCACCCGTTGTGCGGGATGGTGGTCACGTCACGGATCGAAGTGATGGTGAAGCCGGCAGCCTGCAACGAACGCAGCGCCGACTCGCGACCCGAGCCCGGCCCCGACACCTCGACTTCAAGGGTCTTCATGCCGTGCTCCTGCGCCTTCTTAGCGGCGTCCTCGGCCGCGACTTGCGCCGCATAAGGTGTCGACTTGCGCGAACCCTTGAACCCCATCGTCCCTGACGACGACCAGGCGATGGTGTTGCCCTGCGCGTCGGTGATGGTGATCATGGTATTGTTGAACGAGGCTGCGACATGCGCAACGCCGGAGACGATGTTCTTGCGTTCGCGCCGGCGGACGCGGGTGGCTTCCTTACCCATTCTTCTAAGTCCTTTCGCGGCCCGCCGCCGTCAGGCGCGGGCCCATAATCGTTATTGCGGTGTCGGTGTCTTCTTCTTGCCGGCGATGGTCTTGGCTGGGCCTTTGCGTGTGCGCGCATTGGTGTGGGTGCGCTGGCCGCGCACCGGTAGGCCCTTGCGGTGGCGCAGTCCACGGTAGCAGCCGAGGTCCATCAGCCGCTTGATATTGAGCTGCACTTCGCGGCGCAGGTCGCCCTCGACCATGTAGTCGTGGTCGATCATCTCGCGGATTTGCAGCACCTCGGCGTCGGTGAGCTGCGAGACGCGCCGCTCCGCCGGCAGGTTAACCTTGGTCACGATATCCTTGGCGATCTTGGGCCCGATGCCGTGGATATACTGAAGCGCGATGACGACGCGCTTGTTGGTGGGCAGATTGACGCCCGCAATACGAGCCAATGCTCTCTCCTGTTAACGTCCGGCGGCGTGGATCGCGCCGATTTTCTCAATCCCATGAAGGGGATAGCGCAAAGCGTAACACGACGCCCTGCCCCGCCTCACCAGGACCCGGCATCGCGTCAAACTTCTAAATGCGTTGCTTATTAGGGGATTCATCACCGCTTCGTCAACCTCCGCCGGGTACGTGATTTGCGCTGTCCCGCCTTGTTTTTCGCCTGCTTTTTGGTGGTCTTACGGACCAATTTTTTGCCTTTTTTGCCCTTTTTGGCCTTGGTCCGGTGGGCGGCGGGTTTCCGCGCCTTTACCTTGGCTTTGCCGGCGCCAAGCATGCGGTCGATGGCCGCCGTGACGGCGTCGGTCGACGCCATGCCGTCCACGGCCTTGAGCATGCCCTTGCCGGCGTAATGCTCGATCAACGGCGCGGTCTGCGCCCGGTAAACGCCGAGGCGGTCCCGGAGCACCGTGGGATTATCATCGGCGCGCAGCTTCTCGCCGCGCGCGGTCATCTCGGCGATGCGGTTCTCGATGCGCCTGAGCAGGATTGCCTCGTCGGCCTTGAGCTGGATGACGCCGTCGAGCTTGAGACCGCGCTCGGCGAGCAGCCGCTCGAGCGCTTCCGCCTGCGGCACCGTGCGCGGAAAGCCGTCGAGCACGAAGCCGCGTTTGGCGTCCGGCAGGTCGATGCGGTCGGCGATGATGGCGACCACGACCTCATCGGGCACCAGCTGGCCGGCATCCATGATTTTTTTGGCGCGCAAGCCGACCGGCGTTCCAGCGGCAACCGCGGCGCGCAACATGTCGCCGGTGGAGAGGTGCAGGATGCCGTGCTTGCGAACGAGACGCTGCGCTTGCGTGCCCTTCCCCGCCCCCGGCGGGCCGAGCAGGATCAGTCTCATCGATTGCGCCCCCGCAACTTCGATCGCTTGATCAGGCCTTCATACTGGTGCGCCAGCAGATAACCCTGGATCTGCGCCACCGTGTCCATGGTCACGCTGACCACGATCAGCAGCGAGGTGCCGCCGAAATAGAACGGCACCGCGGCGTAGGAAATCAGAATCTCCGGGATCAGGCAGACGATGGCGAGATAAAGCGCGCCGACCACGGTGATGCGCGAGAGCACGTAATCGATATATTCCGCCGTGCGCTCACCCGGCCTGATGCCGGGGATAAAGCCGCCGTGCTTCTTCAGATTGTCGGCGGTCTCGGTCGGGTTGAACACGATCGCCGTGTAGAAGAAGGCGAAGAACACAATCAGCCCGATATAGAGGATGAGGAACAGCGGCCGCCCGTGGCCGAGCAGCGTCGTCACCGTGGTGAGCCAGTTGGGCCCGTGCCCGGCGTTAAAATTGGCGACGGTGGTCGGCAGCAGCAGCAGCGAAGAGGCAAAAATCGGCGGGATCACGCCCGAGGTGTTGAGCTTGAGCGGCAGATGCGAGGATTGTCCCTCGAACATGCGGTTGCCGACCTGGCGCTTAGGATACTGGATCAGCAGGCGGCGTTGCGCACGCTCCATGAAGACGATGAAGGTTATCACCGCCACCACCATGACGATGACGGCAAGGATCAGCCCGGTGGACAGCGCGCCCTGGCGGCCGAGTTCCAGCGTGCCGGCGATCGCCGCAGGCAAGCGCGCGACGATGCCGGCAAGAATGATAAGCGAAATGCCGTTGCCGATGCCGCGCGAGGTGATCTGCTCGCCGAGCCACATGAGGAACATGGTGCCGCCGGTGAGCGTCACGACGGTGGAGATGCGGAAGAACCAACCGGGATCGCTGACCACGCTGGTCGAGCCTTCAAGGCCGATGGAGATACCGTAGGCCTGGAACGCCGCCAGCACCACGGTGAGATACCGCGTGTACTGGTTCATGATCTTGCGGCCAGCCTCGCCTTCCTTCTTCAGCGCCTCCAGCGTCGGCGACACGGTGGTCATCAGCTGGATGATGATCGAGGCGGAGATGTACGGCATGATGTTGAGCGCGAAGATCGCCATGCGCTGAATGCCGCCCCCGGAGAACATGTTGAACATGCCGAGGATGCCGCCGGACTGCGTGTTGAAGATCTGCTCCCAGGCGGTGGGGTCGATGCCGGGCAGCGGGATATAGGTGCCGAGGCGATAGACAAGCAGCGCGCCAAGCGTGAACCAGATACGCTTTTTAAGCTCTTCGGCCTTGGCGAGCGCCCCGAAGTTGAGATTGGCCGCCAGTTGTTCTGCCGCCGAAACCATCAGTCGCTCCGATTGTCGTTCTTGCGCATGATTTTGTCCGAAAACCGGTTCCCACTTTTCGGGATCACGCGCGCCGCCACCCGCACTCCCATATAGGAACGATCAGGCGCCTGTGCCTTCAGGCGATTCCGCTGGCTTCTCAGCGGCTTCGGTCCTCGGCGCCTTGGGAGCGCCGCCCTTGGGTTTGCCGCCGCCTTTGGCCGCTTCCAGCGCCGCGCGTTTGTTCTTGCCGCGCGGAACATCATCGACGTCCTTAGCCGGCGCCAGGATTTTCACCGTGCCGCCGGCCTTCTCTACTGCGGCAACCGCCGACTTCGAGGCGCGCCAGACGGCAAAATCCGCCTTGCTTTTGAACTCGCCATCGCCGAGCAGCTTCACGCCACCCTTGGCGCGCCGCATCAGCCCGGCCTTGACCATGGCAGCGACGTCGATCGGCGCCTTGGTATCTATCAGGCCGGCGTCGATCGCCGCCTGCACCTTGCCGAGATTGGTTTCGTTGAGCTTGACGGCGAAGGGCGAATTGCGAAAGCCGCGCTTGGGCAGGCGGCGATGCAGCGGCATCTGCCCGCCTTCGAACCCCTTGATGCGCACGCCGGTGCGCGCGGTCTGGCCCTTGCCACCGCGGCCACCAGTCTTGCCCATGCCGGAGCCGATACCGCGGCCGATGCGCATGCGGTTCTTACGGGCGCCGGCGTTATCGGCGATCTGGTTCAGTTTCATCGTCCCAATCCTCTATTTCGCGTCGCCGACCACGCGCACTAGATTGTTCAGCTTCCGGATCATGCCGCGCGTCGACGGCGTGTCCGGAACGTCCTTGACCCGACCGATCTTGTTGAGGCCGAGCCCGATCAGCGTCGCGCGCTGGTCGTTGTGACGCCGCAACGGGCTGGCGATCTGCTCAACCTTGATGGTTTTTTGTGCGGCCATGTCTTAAGCCTTCTCTCGTTTGCGCATAATCTTGTCCGAAAACCGGTGCCCACTTTTCGGGATCATGCGCTACTCCGCCGTCGCGTCGGCGTCGGCGCCTTCGCGGCGGCGCGATTGCAGCGCCGATACCTTGATGTTGCGTCGCGCCGCGACCGAGCGCGGCGAATCTTGACGCTTGAGCGCGTCGAAGGTGGCGCGCACCATGTTGTACGGGTTGGACGAGCCGAGCGATTTCGCCACCACGTCCTGGATGCCGAGAGTTCTCGAACACCGCGCGCATCGGACCGCCGGCGATGATGCCGGTTCCCGGAGGCGCCGCGCGCAGGAATACCTTGCCGGCGCCATGATGGCCGAGCACGTCGTGATGCAGCGTGCGGCCTTCGCGCAGCGGCACGCGGGTCAAGCCGCGCTTGGCGGCATCGGTCGCCTTGCGGATCGCTTCCGGCACCTCGCGCGCCTTGCCATGGCCGAAACCGGCGCGGCCCTTCTGGTCACCGACGACGACGAGCGCAGCGAAAGCGAAGCGCCGCCCGCCCTTGACTACCTTGGCCACGCGGTTGATGTGCACCAGCTTGTCGATAAACTCGCTGTCGCGCTCTTCGCGGCCGCCGCGTTCGCGGTCTCGGCGGTGCTCTCGTCGGGGTTCTTGTGCCATTGGCTTTTGGTTCCGTTAAAAATTGAGGCCGCCTTCGCGCGCGGCATCGGCCAGCGCCTTGACGCGTCCGTGATAGAGATAGCCGCCGCGGTCGAACACGACGTCCTTGATGCCTTTTTCCTTGGCGCGTTCGGCAAGCAATTTGCCGACCGCTTTGGCGGCGGCGATGTTGGCGCCGTTCCTGGCGTTCTCGCGCATGGTCTTTTCCAGCGACGACGCAGCAGCCAGCGTCTGCCCCTTATCGTCGTCGATCAGCTGGGCATAGATATGCTTCGAGGAGCGGAACACCGACAGGCGCGCGCGTCCGTTGCGATTCGTGGCGAGCTTCACCTTGCGGCGGATGGTCGCCGTGCGCCGCGCAGTCCGGTCACTTAATCTCGACATGAACAGCGTTCCTCACTTCTTCTTGCCTTCCTTGCGGAAGAGGTATTCGCCCGTGTATTTGACGCCCTTGCCCTTGTACGGCTCGGGCGGGCGGAAGCCGCGGATCTCGGCGGCAACATGGCCCACTTTCTGCTTGTCGATGCCGGTGATGACGATTTCGGTCGGCTTCGGCGTGGCAATGGCGATGCCTTCGGGAATCGGAAACATGACGTCGTGGGAAAAGCCGAGCTGCAGCTGCAGGTTCTTGCCCTGCACTGCGGCGCGGTAGCCGACGCCGGTGATTTCCAGCTTCTCCTCGAAACCTTTGGTGACGCCCGACATCAGGTTGGCCACCAGTGTGCGCGAGGTACCCCACAGCGAGCGGGCGCGCTTGCTCTCGTTGCGCGGATCGACGGTGATCGCGCCCTTGTCCATCTTTACCGTCACGTCGTCATGCAGCACCACCTGAAGCGCGCCCTTCGGGCCTTTGACCTTGACGGTCTGCCCTTCGACAATGGCGGTGACGCCGGAGGGGACGCTGACAGCTTTGTTGCCGATGCGCGACATTGTTAAAACACCGTGCAGATGATTTCGCCGCCGACATTGGCGTCGCGGGCGTCGTGGTCGGCCATCACGCCCTTGGGCGTGGAGAGAATGGCCACACCAAGGCCGTTATTGATGCGCGGCAGCGCCCTGACCGAGGCATAGACGCGCCGGCCGGGCTTGGACACGCGGGAAATCTCGCGGATCACCGGCTCGCCGTCGAAATATTTTAGCTCGATCTCCAGCTCATTGCGGCCCGAGGCATGCGCGACGCTGGCGTAGCCGCGGATGTAGCCTTCGGTTTTCAGCACCTCGAGCACGCGCTCGCGCTGCTTGGAGCCCGGTATCGCCACCTTCGACTTCGCCCGCATCTGCGCGTTGCGGATACGCGCGATCATGTCGCCGATCGGATCGTTTACCATGCGATCCTCCTCACCAGCTCGACTTCACAAGGCCGGGAATCAGACCCTTGGAGCCAAGCTCGCGCAACGCGATGCGGCTAATACGGTGCTTGCGGTAATAGCCGCGCGGCCGGCCGGTTATCTCGCAGCGATTGCGCACGCGGTTGTTGCTCGAATTGCGCGGCAATTCGGAAAGCTTCAGCGTCGCGGCGAACCGCTCCTCCATCGGCAGCCTCTTGTCGCGCGCAATCGCCTTGAGCCGCGCGCGCCGGTCGGAAAACTTCTTGACCATTCTCTTGCGCCGGTTGTTCTTCTCGATCGAACTCTTCTTCGCCATACCTTGTCTCTCCTTGTTTCCGCGTTTGAGGACGGCCTCAGCGCCGCCTCACTGCCGGAACGGGAAGTTGAATGCTGCGAGCAGCGCGCGCGCTTCTTCGTCATTGCGCGCGTTGGTGCAAACGGTGATGTCCATGCCCCAGGTATCGGTCACCTTGTCGAAATCGATCTCGGGGAACACGGTGTATTCCTTGATGCCTAGGCTGTAATTGCCGCGGCCATCGAAGCTTTTTGGATTGAGACCGCGGAAGTCGCGCACTCGCGGCAGCACGATATTGATGAGGCGGTCGATAAAATCGTACATGCGCGTCTTGCGTAATGTCACCTTGCAGCCGATCGCCTGGCCGTCGCGCAGCTTGTATGTGGCGATCGACTTGCGCGACTTGGTGATGACCGCCTTCTGCCCGGCGATCAACGTGAGGTCGGCGGCGGCCGAATCCGCCTTTTTGCGGTCGGCGACGCCCTCGCCGATGCCCATGTTGAGCACCACCTTGGTGATCATCGGCACCTGCATGCGGTTTTTGTAGCCAAACTGCTGGGTGAGCGCCGGACGGATGGTCTGCTCGAACTGCTCGCGCAGGCGCGACCTGTAGTCGGACGCCACGCGCGGTTTCTTCACCTTTGGCGCGCCGTCGCCCTTGGCGTCCTTGGCGGGCTTTGCCGCTTTGGGCGCCTTGGGTGCGCCGTCCTGCGGCGGTTGCTTCGGCTTCTTGGTTTCGGCTTGCGTATCAGCCATCGATCTCGACTCCCGAACGCTTGGCGATGCGCACCTTCTTGCGCGCCTCGCCTTCGCCGACGAATTTGAAGCCGACGCGGGTCGGCTTGCCGTCCTTCGGATCGGCCAGCGCCAGATTGGACAGGTCGACCGAGCCTTCCTTGGAAATGATGCCGCCTTCCTGGCTCGCGCTTTGGCGCTTGTGGCGCTTGACCATGTTGACGCCGCGTACCAGCGCGCGCCCGTCATCGGTGCGCACCTCGATCACCTCGCCGGTGCGGCCTTTGTCGCGGCCGGTGAGCACGATCACGGTATCGCCCTTGCGGATTTTTGCCGCCATCACAGCACCTCCGGCGCGAGCGAGATGATCTTCATGTGATTCTTCGCGCGCAGCTCGCGCGGCACCGGCCCGAAGATGCGCGTGCCGACCGGCTCCATCTGCGGGGTGATTAGCACCGCCGCGTTACGGTCGAAGCGGATCACGGAGCCGTCAGCGCGCTTGATGTCCTTGCGGATGCGTACGACCACCGCCTTCATCACCTCGCCCTTCTTGACGCGGCCGCGCGGAATCGCCTCCTTCACCGAAACGACGATGACGTCGCCAATGGTGGCGTATTTCCGCTTCGAGCCGCCCAGCACCTTGATGCACATGACGCGGCGCGCGCCGGAATTATCGGCGACGTCGAGATTGGTTTGCATCTGGATCATGGCGCTTACTGCACTTTCTGTTTCTTCTCGCCGCGGATCACTTCCCAGCATTTGAGCTTGGAAATTGGCCGCCGCTCCTCGATCCACACCATGTCGCCGACCGCGAACTCATTCTTTTCGTCGTGGGCGTGGTACTTCTTCGACCGGCGCACGGTCTTTTTCATCGTCGGATGGGTGAAACGCCGGTCCACGCGCACGACCACAGTTTTGGCCTGCTTGTCGCTGACGACGACACCCTGGAGCGTACGCTTCGGCATCTAAAACCTCTTACTTCGACTTTTTCGACTTGCTCGTCCTGGCGCGCGGCTTCGCGGCGGCTTTGGGCTTGGCGGATTTCGTTTTCTTTGCGGCCTTCGGCTTGTCCGCCTTCGGGGCGGCTTCGGCTTTCACTGCGGCCTCCGGCTGGCCTGCGCGCTTCTGCGCGGCAACCGTCTTCATGCGCGCGATGTCGCGGCGGATGAGGCGCACGCGCGCGGTATTCTCCAGCTGCCCGGTGGCGCGCTGGAAGCGCAGGTTGAACTGCTCTTTCTTCAGCTTGAGGACTTCGTCGTCCAGTTGATCGAGCGTCATTGCTCTTACGTCGGCAACTTTCATGTCTCTTACTCGGCGATGCGTTCGACGAAATGGGTCTTGACCGGCAGCTTGGCGGCGGCGAGCGCCAGTGCCTCCTTGGCGACGGCGACGGGAATGCCGTCCACCTCGAACAAGATGCGCCCAGGCTTGACGCGGCAGACCCAGATTTCCGGGTTGCCCTTGCCCTTGCCCATGCGCACTTCAATCGGTTTCTTCGACACCGGCACGTCGGGGAAAATGCGAATCCACACGCGGCCCGACCGCTTCATGAAACGGGTGAGCGCGCGGCGCGCGGCCTCGATCTGGCGTGCGGTGACGCGTTCCGGTTCCAGCGCCTTGAGGCCGTATTGGCCGAAGGCAAGCGTCGCGCCGGACGTGGCGACGCCGTGGATGCGGCCCTTGAAGCCCTTGCGGAACTTGGTGCGGATCGGTTGCAGCATGAATTACTCTTGTTTGCTTTCTCAGGCCGCAGTGGTTTCGCGGCGCGGCGGACGGCCCTGATCGCCCTCGGCGAGCTTCTTGTCCTGTGCCATCGGATCGTGTTCGAGGATCTCGCCCTTGAAGATCCAAACCTTGACGCCGCAGGTGCCGTAGGTGGTGAAGGCGGTGGCGACGCCGTAATCGACGTCGGCGCGCAGCGTGTGCAGCGGCACGCGGCCTTCGCGGTACCACTCCATGCGCGCGATTTCCGCGCCGCCGAGGCGGCCGGAGCAGTTGATGCGGATGCCTTCAGCGCCCAGGCGCATCGCCGACTGCACCGCACGCTTCATGGCGCGGCGGAAGGCGACGCGGCGCTCGAGCTGCTGCGCGATCGATTCGGCCACCAGCGTGGCGTCGAGCTCGGGCTTCCTGATTTCGACGATGTTGATGACCACGTCGCTGTCGGTCATCTTGGCGACCGAACGGCGCAGCTTTTCGATGTCGGCACCCTTTTTGCCGATGACGACGCCGGGGCGGGCCGAATGAATGGTGACGCGGCACTTTTTGTGCGGGCGCTCGATGATGATCTTCGACACCGCCGCCTGCTTGAGCTGCTTCATCAGCTCGGCGCGGATCTTGATGTCCTCGTGCAGCAGCGAGCCGTATTCGGTCTTGCCCGAATACCAGCGCGAATCCCAGGTTCTATTGATCCCGAGACGCAGCCCGATCGGATTGACTTTTTGACCCATCTTAACTCCCTCAGGCCTTGGCCGTTGCCGCCTGCGCCTCGACCTCACGCACGACGATGGTGAGGTTCGCGAACGGCTTGAAAAGACGGCCCACTTTGCCGCGGCCGCGCGGCACGAAACGTTTGATCACCAGCGCCTTGCCGACATGCGCCTCGGTGACGACGAGATCGTCGACGTCGAGGTCGTGGTTGTTCTCGGCGTTGGCAATCGCCGATTCGAGGCACTTGCGCACTTCCTTGGCGATGCGCTTGCGCGAAAATTCAAGGTCGGCGAGCGCGCTCGCCACCTTCTTGCCGCGGATCAGTTGCGCGACAAGATTGAGCTTCTGCGGCGATACCCGCAGCATGCGGGCGACAGCCTTCGCCTCGTTGTCTTTGAGCGTGCGCTCGCGCGAGCTTTTGCCCATCTCTTCTGTCCCTTAACTCGCCGCCGCCGGCGCGGCAGGCGCCGCCGCTGGAGCTGCCCCTGGCGCGGCAGCTGCGCCCGGCGCAGCCGCACGTTTGGCCTTGCGATCGGAGGTGTGGCCGTAGAACATCCGCGTCGGCGCGAATTCGCCGAACTTGTGGCCGACCATTTCCTCGGTGACCATCACCGGGATGTGCTTCTGCCCGTTATAGACGCCGAAATTCAAGCCTACGAATTGTGGCAGGATGGTCGAGCGCCGGCTCCAGATCTTGATCATCTCGTGACGGCCGGAACCTCGCGCGGCTTCCGCCTTGCGCAGCAGAAATCCGTCGACGAACGGGCCTTTCCAGACTGAACGGGTCATCTTCTCTAACGTCCCTACTGCTGCAGCTTCTTGCGGTCGTGGCGGCTCGCCACGATGAACTTCTTGGTGCGCTTGTTCTTGCGCGTCTTGGCGCCCTTGGTCGGCTTGCCCCATGGCGTGACCCAGTGCTTGCCGCCCTTGGTGCGACCGCCATGCGGGTGATCGACCGGGTTCATGGTGATGCCGCGATTGTGCGGCATGCGGCCGCGCCAACGCTGGCGCCCGGCCTTGCCGATCGTGGTGTTCATGTTGTCCGGGTTGGACACCGCGCCGACGGTCGCCATGCAGCGGCCATGCACCAGGCGCTGCTCGGTCGAATTGAGCCGCAGGATGACGTAGTCGCCGTCGCGGCCGACGATCTGCGCATAGGAGCCGGCCGAGCGCGCAATCTGCCCGCCCTTGCCGATTTTGATCTCGATATTGTGCACGATGGTGCCGACCGGAATGTTGGCGACCGGCATGGCGTTGCCCGGCTTCACGTCGGCTGACTCGGCGGCAATCACGCTGTCGCCGGGGGCGAGACGCTGCGGAGCGAGAATGTAAGAAAGCTCGCCGTCGGGGTATTTGATCAGCGCGATGAAGGCCGTGCGGTTGGGGTCGTACTCGATGCGCTCCACCGTCGCCGCCACGTCGCGCTTGGTGCGGCGGAAGTCGACGCCGCGGTAGGCCTGCTTGTGGCCGCCGCCACGGAAGCGCGAGGTGATGCGGCCGTGATTGTTGCGCCCGCCGGTCGAGCTCTGCCCTTCGGTCAGCGCCTTCACCGGCGCGCCCTTGTACAGGTTCGAACGGTCGACGATCACCAGATGCCGCTGGCTCGGCGTGGTCGGATTGTATGTTTTCAACGCCATCGCAACTGATCCTTACAATCCCGTGGTCACGTCGATACGGTTACCTTCTTCGAGCGTCACCACCGCGCGCTTCACGTCGGACTGCTGTCCGCGCATGTTCTTGAACATCTTGCGTTTGCCGGGGCGGATCAGCGTGTTGACGTTCTTCACCTTGACGTCGAACAGCTTTTCCACCGCTTCCTTGATCTGCGGCTTGGTGGCGTCGCGCCTGACCTTGAACACGACCTTGTTGTGCTCGGACGCCATGGTCGCCTTCTCGGTGATCACCGGCGCGAGGATAATATCATAATGGCGGGGATCGCTGGTGCTCATTTGAAGCGCGCCTCCAGCGCATCGAGCGCGGCCTTGGTCAGCACCAAAGTCTTGCGCCGCATGATGTCGTAGACGTTGATGCCCTGCACCGGCAGCACGTCGATATTGGGGATGTTGCGCGCGGCGGAGCGGAAATTCGCTTCCACATCGGCGCCGTCGATGATCAGCGCGTTGGCGAGCCCGAGCTTGTCGAATGCGGCGGCCAACGCCTTGGTCTTCGAGTCCTTCACCGTCGCCTTGTCGATAACGAGGATGCCGCCGTCCTTGGCCTTGGTGGAGAGCGCGTGCTTGAGCGCCAGCGCCCGCACCTTTTTCGGCAGGTCGATGGCGTGGCTGCGCACGACCGGGCCGAAGGCGCGTCCGCCGCCACGGAACTGCGGAACGCGCGCCGAGCCGTGCCGGGCGCCGCCGGTGCCCTTCTGCGCATACATCTTCTTGCCGGTGCGCCAGATTTCGCTGCGATCCTTGGTCTTGTGCGTGCCGCGCTGGCGCTTGGCGAGTTGCCAGTTGACGCAGCGCTGCAAAATGTCCGAGCGCGGCTCGAGGCCGAAAATCGCATCCGATAGTTCGACCGAGCCGGCAGCCTTGCCGTCGAGTGTGGTGATCTTCATTTCCATGTCAGGCGCCCTCCGTCTTTGCGGGAGCCTGCGACGGCGCGGCCTCGGCGGGCTGAACCTGCGGCTTGCCTTCGGCTTCGGCGAGCTTGAACTTGCCCGGCTTCGGCGCTTCCTTCGGCAGCTTCTTCTTCACCGCGTCGCGCACGGTGATCCAGCCGCCCTTGGCGCCGGGCACCGCGCCCTCGACCAAAATGAGGCCGCGCTCGACATCGGTTGAGACCACCTTGAGATTGAGCGTGGTGACGCGGTCGACGCCCAGATGCCCAGGCATCTTCTTGTTCTTGAAGGTCTTGCCCGGGTCCTGGCGGCCGCCGGTGCCGCCGATCGAGCGGTGCGAAATCGACACGCCGTGCGAGGCGCGAAGCCCTGCGAAATTCCAGCGCTTCATGCCGCCGGCAAAGCCCTTGCCAATGGAGATGCCGCAGACGTCGACGAATTGCCCGGCGACGAAATGATCGGCGGTGATCTCGGCGCCGACCGGGATCATGGCGTCGTCGGTGACGCGAAATTCGGCGAGCTTACGCTTGGGCTCGACATTGGCCTTGGCGAAATAGCCGCGGTCGGCCTTGCTCATGTTGCCGGCGCGGCGCGGTCCGGAGCCGAGCTGGAGCGCGACGTAGCCGTTCTTGTACTTGCTGCGGTGCGCGATCACCTGGCATTGCGCGAGCGCCAGCACCGTGACCGGCACGTGCTCTCCGCTCTCGGAGAACATCCGGGTCATCCCAACTTTTTGCGCCACTACTCCCGAACGCATTGTCGTCCTCGTTTACAGCTTGATCTCGACGTCGACGCCGGCAGCGAGATCGAGCTTCATCAGCGCGTCCACCGTCTGCGGCGTCGGATCGACGATGTCCAGGAGGCGCTTGTGCGTGCGCATCTCGAACTGTTCGCGGCTCGTCTTGTCGATAGTCGGCGAGCGGTTCACCGTGAACTTCTCGATGCGAGTCGGCAGCGGGATCGGACCCCGCACCTGCGCACCCGTACGCTTGGCGGTGTTGACGATCTCGCGCGTCGACGCATCGAGGATACGGTGATCGAACGCCTTGAGCCGGATCCGGATATTCTGGCCGTTCATCTGCTTTTCTTTCGTCAGACGTGGATGACCGGGTTCTCACCCGGCCATGACGTCTCTTTCTGCCTTACTCGATGATGCTCGCCACCACGCCGGCGCCGACCGTGCGGCCGCCCTCGCGGATGGCGAAGCGGAGTTTCTCTTCCATGGCGATCGGCACGATCAGGTGCACTTCCATCGCCACGTTGTCCCCCGGCATCACCATCTCGGTGCCGGCCGGCAGGTGCACCACGCCGGTCACGTCGGTGGTGCGGAAATAGAACTGCGGACGGTAGTTGGTGAAGAACGGGGTGTGACGGCCGCCCTCTTCCTTGGTGAGGATGTAGGCCTCCGCCTTGAACTTGGTGTGCGGCTTGACCGAGCCGGGCTTGCACAGCACTTGGCCGCGCTCGACTTCCTCGCGCTTGGTGCCGCGCAGCAGGCAGCCGACGTTGTCGCCCGCCTCGCCCTGATCGAGCAGCTTGCGGAACATCTCGACGCCGGTGACGACGGTCTTAGCGGTCGGCTTGATGCCGACGATCTCGACTTCCTCGCCGACCTTGATGATGCCGCGCTCGATACGGCCGGTGCAGACGGTGCCGCGGCCGGAGATGGAGAAGACGTCTTCCACCGGCATCAGGAACGGCTGATCCTTCGGGCGCTCCGGCTGCGGGATGTAGTCGTCCACCGCCTTCATCAGCGCCAGGATCGATTCCTTGCCGAGCTTGTCGTCGGAACCGTCGAGCGCCTTGAGTGCCGAGCCCTTGACGATCGGAATCTTGTCGCCGGGAAAATTGTACTTGGAGAGAAGTTCGCGGACTTCGAGCTCGACCAGCTCGAGCAGTTCCGGATCGTCGACCATGTCGACCTTGTTCATGTAGACGACCAGCGCCGGCACGCCTACCTGGCGGGCGAGCAGGATGTGCTCGCGGGTCTGCGGCATAGGGCCGTCGGCGGCGGAGACGACGAGGATGGCGCCGTCCATCTGCGCCGCGCCGGTGATCATGTTCTTCACGTAGTCGGCGTGGCCGGGGCAATCGACGTGCGCGTAATGGCGCTTGGCGGTCTCGTATTCGACGTGCGCGGTCGAAATGGTGATGCCGCGCGCCTTCTCTTCCGGCGCCTTGTCGATCTGGTCGTAGGCGGTGAAGGTCGCCCCGCCGGTTTCCGCGAGAATCTTGGTGATCGCCGCCGTGAGCGTTGTCTTGCCGTGATCGACGTGGCCGATGGTGCCGATATTGCAATGCGGCTTGTTGCGGTTGAATTTCTCTTTTGCCATGGAACTCTCCGTTCAGATCCTTAAAGGTTGCACCACGCCACTTAAGCGAACTTTTTTTGCACTTCAGCGGATACGTTAGCGGGCAATTCGGCGTAGTGGTCGAACTGCATGGTGAATGTCGCGCGCCCCTGTGACATGGAGCGCAAGTTGTTGACGTAGCCGAACATGTTCATCAGCGGCACCATCGCGTTGATCACGTTGGCATTGCCGCGCATGTCTTGGCCCTGGATTTGGCCGCGCCGCGAGTTGAGGTCGCCGATGACCGAGCCGGTGTAATCCTCCGGCGTCACCACTTCGACCTTCATGATCGGCTCGAGCAGCACCGGGCGGCCCTTCTGCAAGGCCTCGCGCAGCGCCGCGCGCGACGCGATCTCAAAGGCCAGCGCCGAAGAGTCGACCTCGTGGTAGGCACCGTCGATCAGCGTGACCTTGAGATCGACCACCGGAAAGCCGGCGAGCACGCCGGAGCCGAGCACCGATTCGAGGCCTTTCTCGACGCCGGGGATGTATTCCTTCGGCACCGAACCACCGACGACCTCGGTTTCGAATTCGAACGGCGTGCCGGCCGGCGCCGGCTCGGCGAGGATCTTAACGCGGGCGAATTGGCCGGAGCCGCCGGTCTGCTTCTTGTGGGTGTAGTCGACCTCAGCCTTCTGCGTGATCTTCTCGCGGAAGGCGACCTGCGGTGCGCCAATATTGGCGTCGACCTTGTAGGTGCGTTTGAGGATGTCGACCTTGATGTCGAGGTGCAGTTCACCCATGCCCTTGAGGATGGTCTGGCCGCTTTCCTGATCGGTGGAGACGCGGAAGGACGGGTCTTCGGCGGCGAGCTTGGCCAGCGCCACGCCGAGCTTTTCCTGATCAGCCTTCGACTTCGGCTCGATGGCGATCTCGATCACCGGATCTGGGAACTCCATCTTCTCCAGGATCACCGGCTGCTTGGGATCGCACAGCGTGTCGCCGGTGCGCACCTCTTTCAGGCCGGCCAGCGCGACGATGTCGCCGGCAAAGGCTTCCTTAATGTCTTCGCGGTTGTTCGCATGCATCAGCAGCATGCGGCCGATGCGTTCCTTGCGCTCCTTGGTCGAATTGATCACGCCGGTGCCGCTGTTGAGCGTGCCGGAATAAATGCGGCAGAAGGTGATGGTGCCGACGAAGGGATCGTCCATGATCTTGAAGGCGAGCAGCGCCAGCGGCGCATTGTCCTTCGGCTCGCGGATGACATCTTCGCCGTTGTCAGGATTGATGCCGTGGATCGGCGGCACGTCGAGCGGGCTTGGCAGGTAATCGACGACGGCATCGAGCAGCGGCTGCACGCCCTTGTTCTTGAAGGCGGAGCCACATAGCACCGGGAAGAACGCGCCGGTGATCACGGCCTTGCGGATGAGCTTTTTGATCGTGGCCTCGTCGGGCATTTTCCCTTCGAGGTAGGCGGTGGTGGCGGCATCATCGAGTTCGCAGGCCGCTTCTATCATCTTGTCGCGATATACCTTGGCCTGATCGAGCATTGTCC
>CAWFNO010000007.1:0-452208 GCA_963817155.1 uncultured Pseudomonadota bacterium | reverse complement strand
CAAAATGATCACGCGGCTCGATCACTTCAAGACCGTTGACCGGCATCTGACCGGCACGGGGATGCACTAGCGCCGCGTCAGGCGCGGGTGAATTTCACGAATTCCTTGACCACCCGCTCGTAGGTTGCTCGCTTGAACGGCACCACCAGATCGGGCAGTTCGGCCATCGCTACCCAGCGCCATGCGATGAATTCCGGCTCGTGCCCTTCGCCGGGATTGACGAGGTTGATCTCGCCGTCATCGCCGGTGAAGCGGAATGCGTACCACTTCTGCTTCTGTCCGCGATATCTGCCGCCCCAGGCCTGGCCGATAATGTCGCGCGGAATGTCGTAAGTGAGCCACTCGGGGATTTCGCCGAGCTTTTCCACCGAGCGGATGCTGGTCTCCTCGTAAAGTTCGCGCAGCGCCGCCTTATACGGATCCTCGTTTTCGTCGACGCCGCCCTGCGGCACCTGCCAGACATGGGTGGCGTCGATGTGCTCCGGCCCGCTTGAGCGCCGGCCGATGAACACCTGGCCCGCGCGGTTGAGCACCATCATGCCAGCGCAGGGCCGATAGGGCAGGGATTCGTAGGGGGGCATGCGCCGGTCCGTCATTTCCGGCGCGCAAACCGCACCGATGGATGACGTTACGATGACTTCTCTTTCACCGCCACCATGCTGATCGGCACCAGCACGAAGCCGTGCGCTTCCACGCCTTTCGCCCATTGGGCGATGCGCGCGATGGTCGCCGGCAGGGCGTTGACGATGCCGACGGCGCTGCCGTGTTCGTGCGCGTCCAATTCCAGCCGCGCCAGCGCGCGATCGATCTCGACCGGCGTCGGCACCGCGTCGAGCACGATGTCGGTTTTCACGAAGGGGAGGTTTTGGCTGCCGGCGATCTGCGAGGCGACGCTGCGCGCGGAGGCGCCGTCATCGACATAGATCAGCCCGCGCTTGGCGGTCTCGCGCAGCACCAGCGAAAGGGCTGCTTCCGACGCGGTAAAGCGCGCGCCCATGTAACCGACGATGCCAACATAACCGGAAAAGCGGCTCATCAACCAATGCAGCCGGTCGATGTTTTGGTCCGGCGTGAGCGAGGTCAGCAGCGTCTGCGGGCCCGGATCGTTGTTGGGATAGTCAAAAGGTTCCATCGGCGCCTGCAGCAGCACTTCGTGCTTCTCCGCGCCGGCGCGTGCCGCAAGGGCTGGAAGATCGGCGCCGTAAGGCGCGATGGCAAAAGTCACCGGCGCCGGCAGCTTGGCAAAGGCATCGGCAGTGCCCGACGCGCTGATGCCGAGCCCGGCGACGATGATGGCGATGCGCGGCGCGGTCCGCTTTTCCACCGGCAAGGCGCGCGGATGCGCAAACAGCGCGGATACCCGTTCGCCTTTCGGGCCGACAATGGGGATCGCCCCGTGCCGCGTCTGCTCGGAAAGCGTCACCTGCGGCTCGGCCGGCGTCTTCGCCGGCTTCTCGGCGGCGTTGCCCGGGATCATGACCTCCTCGGTCTTGCCGCTGGAGCCGTCGATGATGGTGATGGTCTTGCTGCCCGCCGGCGGCGTCACGATCTTGACCGCGACCGCGGCGTCCGACGGCTTTTCGTCGGCGGGTCCGTTATAGCGCGCGTGCTGCGCGCCGTCGCTCGCGCCGCCGCGTTTGGCGGCCGACGCATCCGGTGTCTGGGTGGTGACCACGGCCAGCGGCTCGCCGCCAAGCGGATCGTTGCCGAAAACAGCCCAGGCCGCGACCGCCAGCGCGAACAGCCCAAGCGCCCCGGCCACGATCTGCGGCAGAGCGGCTGGCCGCTTCAAGCGTATCTTGCCTTTGTCTTGGCCGGGTTCCTGGCCGAGGGGGGCGTTCAGTTCATCGGGTGCCACAGCCCATATCCTCGCGAATCATCCGCTGATTCTAGCACGCGAGGTTATGAAGCCGCCGTTACCGTGGCCTGCAACGAAACGGAGCGGCTTTGTGGCCGCCCCGCGGGAATTGGCGTCTTTAGCGCTGTCTAGTTCGGCACCGGCGCCTTGGGGTTCGGCGGGAACGCCGAGTTGACCTTGACGCCGCGCAGCAGGTCCTCAGCCATGGTCAGGGCCTTGTCGTCCTTCTGATCCGGCGGAATGTAGGATTGCGAGCCGGTCTGCTCCTTGCCGGCGTCACCTTTGAGATGGCCGCGCAGCGAGGCTTCGCCCTTGGTGCTGGTGTCGGTCTTGGCCTTGATGTCTTCCGGCACGTCCTGCGGCACTTCGATGTCGGGCGTGATGCCCTTGGCCTGGATCGAGCGGCCCGACGGCGTGAAGTAGCGCGCCGTGGTCAACCGCAGCGCACCGTTGCCGGAGCCGAGCGGGATGATGGTCTGCACCGAGCCTTTGCCGAACGAGCGGGTGCCGACTACGGTCGCGCGCCGGTGATCCTGCAACGCGCCGGCGACGATTTCCGATGCCGAGGCGGAGCCACCGTTGACCAGCACGATTAGCGGCTTGCCGTTAGTGAGGTCGCCCGGCCGCGCCGAGAAGCGTTGCGTCTCCTCGGCGTTGCGACCGCGGGTGGAGACGATCTCGCCCTTTTGCAGAAACGCATCGGATACCGAGATCGCTTGGTCGAGCAGGCCGCCCGGATTGTTGCGCAAGTCGAGGATGTAGCCCTTGAGCTTGTCCTGGCTCACCTTGGCGCCGATGTCGGCGATCGCCTTCTTCAGGCCATCGGTGGTCTGCTCGTTGAACTGCGTCATGCGGATATAGCCGACGTCGTCACCCTTCACGTCCGAGCGCACCGAGCGCACGCGGATGATGTCGCGCATCAGCGTGATCTCGAGCGGCTTGTCCACGCCCTTGCGCATGATGGTGAGCTTGATTTTAGTGTTCACCGGTCCGCGCATTTTCTCGACCGCCTGGTTGAGCGTCATGCCCTGCACCTGGTCGTCGTCGAGCTTGGTGATGAGATCGTTGGCGCGGATGCCGGCCTTGGCGGCGGGTGTCTCGTCAATCGGCGTCACTACCTTGATCAAGCCGTCTTCCATGGTGACCTCGATGCCAAGGCCGCCGAATTCGCCGCGGGTCTGCACCTGCATGTCGCGGAAGCTTTTCGGATCCATGTAGCTCGAATGCGGATCGAGCCCGGCCAGCATGCCGTTGATCGCGGATTCAATCAGCTTGGAGTCGTCCGGCTTCTCGACATAGTCCGAGCGCACGCGCTCGAACACGTCGCCGAACAGATTAAGCTGCCGATAGGTGTCGGCGACCGCAGCCTTAGCGCTGGTGCCGGCGAACATCATGTGCGGCTGGCTGACCAGCAGCGTCATCGCCGCTCCGACCGCCGCGCCGAGGAGTAAGAGTGAGGTCTTGCGCATTTTCATCCGCGAACCTTTTCGCCTTCGCCAGCCGCCCACCATGGGCCTGGATCGACGGGAATCCCGTCCTTTCGAAACTCAACGTAGAGTACCGGCTGGCTGGAACCTGTCGCGAGGATGGCAGCGATATGGGAGGTGCTTCCCATCACCGCAACGGGCTCTCCAGTCAGTACAAACTGCCCCAGGTCGACTGATATCCGATCCATCCCAGCGAGCAAGATATGATACCCGCCGCCAGCATTAAGGATCAAGAGTTGGCCATAAGAACGGAATGGCCCGGCATAAACAACCCAGCCGTCCGCCGGTGCCGTCACCTGCGCACCGGCGCGGGTGGCGATGGAAAGGCCCTTTTCCGAGCTGCCGAGGCTATCGGGCGCCCCGAAAGCCTTGATTTTTACGCCGTTAACCGGAATCGGAACATGTCCGCGCAAGGACGCGAAAGCGACCGCCGGCGCGAGGCGCCCGGGGTCGCGGAACGCCGATAGCGCCGGACGGCTGTCGCTGCGGGCCGCTTCGCGCGCGGCACGAATCGCCGGGTCGAGACCTTGTTCGAGCTTGGCGATCAAATCTTTGAGATTGTCCACTTGTTTGGCGAGTTCGCCGGCACGGGTCCGTTCGGCTTCGAGCGCTTTTTCACGCTCGGCCTGCTGCCGCTGCCGCTCCGCGACCAGTGCCGTTGTGCGCTTGCGCTCCGCGCCGAGCGACGCAACCTGCTTCTGCAGCCGGTCGCGCTCGGCGGTGATCTTCTTGCGCACGCCGACCAATTCGCTGAGGTCGTTGGCGAGTGCTTCGACCTGCTGACGCATTTCGGGAAGCACCGCGCCGAGCAACATGGCGGTGCGCACGGTTTGCAGCGCGTCTTCGGGCGAGGCGATCAGCGCCGCCGGCGGCCGGTGGCCGATCCGCTGCAACGCCGCCAGCACTTCGCCGATAACGGCGCGGCGGCCGTCGAGCGATTTGCGGATGCTCACCTCATTCTCATCGAGCGGCTTGAGCCGCGCTTCGGTCGCCGCGACCTTGTTTTCCAGGTCGCGCGAGCGCGTGGCGGTGTCGATCAGGTCCTGATTGAGCTTGCGCCGGTCGGCACCGATCTCTTCGATCTCGCGCTTGAGGGCGGCCTCAGTGTCGGCCGACTTGTGCTGGGCGTCGCGGGCGGCCTTGAGCTCCTGGTCGCGCTGCTCGAGGCTTGCCGGGATGGCCGGCTGCGTGGCCTTTTCCTGCGCGTCGGCGAGGGTCAATGGCAATGCCAAAGGCAGCGTTATGCCCAGCCCCGCAATGAGCGCGAAGCGGGAACTGCGATTGAGCCCCCCGAAGCAAATCATCGGGTCCAAGTTACGCCCACTGGTTGCGGCGACAAGGACATTCTGATCGGTGTTCATTGCGTCCGGATTAAGACCAAGCCGGCGCTCACCTCGCCCCGCAAGCGGGGAAGGGACTTACGCCCGATGGTACGGGTGCCCGGTGAGGATTGTGGTGGCACGATAAAGCTGTTCCAGCAGCATCACCCGCACCAGTTGATGCGGCCAGGTGGCGCCGCCAAATGACAGGCGCAAATCCGCCTTCTCGGCAACGCTCGCGGAAAGCCCATCGGCGCCGCCGATGATGAACACGACTGCCGGCCGGTCGTTGCCTCGCCATTTCGCCAGTTGGCCGGCGAGGCTGGCGCTGTCGAGCGCGTCTCCGCGCGCATCGAGCAGCACCACGGCGGCACCTTGCGGGATGACATTGGCGAGCGCAATCAATTCCTCGAGCATGCGCTTGCCGGCATCGGCAGCGCGGCTTTCCCGAAATTCGATGATTTCCAAGTCGCGCATACCGAGACCCCGGCCCGTTTGCACCGCGCGTTTGCGGTAGCGCTCGGAAAGCTCGGTTTCCGGGCCCTGTTTCAGGCGTCCAATTGCGGCAATGATGATGCGCACCGTACGGCCGAGTCTAACAGCTTTGCATGCGTCAGCCAGGTCTCAGGCAATGGCCGCGTCGGCGCGGCCTAGCAGGAAATAGGTTTCCATCGGGCCTTTGCCCTTGATGTCGACGGTGCCATGCGGCTCCAGCCGAAAGTGGTCGCACAGGTGCTCATATGTAGCCGCCGAGAGCTGTATGTGGTTCGGCAGGCTGTGCAACTCCATGCGGCTGGCGATGTTCACCGCGTCGCCCCAGATGTCATAGGCAAATTTGTGCGTGCCGATGACGCCGGCCACGACGTCGCCTGAATGCATGCCGATGCGCATCTGCAATGGCGTCGGCAGGTCGCGATTCATCTCCTCGACGACCGCGATCATCGCCAAAGCCATGTCGGCTACCGCATGCGCATGATCCATGCGCGGCTCGGGCAGGCCGCCCACCAGCATATACGCGTCGCCTATCGTCTTGATCTTCTCGATCCCAAGGCTCAATGCCAGCCGGTCGAACTCGGAAAATAGCCGGTTCATAAGACGAACCAGCTCCTCGGCCGAAAGCCGCGACGACAGTTTGGTGAAGCCGACCAGATCAGAAAACAGAATCGTTACGTTCGACTTTGGCTCTTTCCGACCGTCAACCAGGCCTGTCTGCGCCCGCGTGAGCAATATTGCACAGTGAAGCGTTCGTGACGCGACGCGGGCGCTGGCCGTCAATGGCCGCGTTTGGTTGCCTGCCAGTAAATACGCGGCCTAGGCTCGTCTAGCCGACCACAACATTTCTCGATTGCAGAATTTGCGTATTTCAGGCCTGATCACAGACGTGACCAGATCGCGCCTGCCACAATTCGTCGCGTAACATTCATGTAACGTTGTTATCCGGGGCAAACGCCGGACCAGGGTCGACAGGTGGGGCCGTGACGAGTGTTGTCGTCCGTTCGGTATCCAAATTCTGGGGCGAGACCCCGGCGGTTGCCGACGTCTCCTTCGAGGTTGAAGCAGGCCATTTGGCCGTTCTTCTCGGACCGTCCGGCTGCGGCAAGAGCACCATGTTGCGCATGATCGCTGGCCTTGATGAGCCGACCGCCGGTTCGATCGAGATCGGCGGACGCAATGTCGCGGGCCTGACCGGATCGGCGCGCGGCGTCGCCATGGTTTTTCAGTCCTATGCCTTGTTTCCGCATCTCTCGATCGCGGATAACGTCACCTTCGGTCTGTCGGTCCGCGGCACGCCCAAGGCGGAGACCGCGCGCCGGCTCGACAAGGTCGCGGCGCTGCTGGGGCTCGAAAAGCTGCTCAGCCGCAAGCCAGGACAACTCTCCGGCGGCCAGCAACAGCGCGTGGCCCTCGGCCGCGCCTTGATCGCCGAGACCCCCGTGTGTTTGCTCGACGAACCGCTGTCCAATCTGGACGCGCAATTGCGCCAGGACCTGCGCCGCGAAATCCGCGCGCTGCAACAGCGCCTCGGCGTCACCATGATCTACGTGACGCACGATCAGACCGAGGCCATGAGCATGGCCGATCGCGTCATCCTCTTGCGTGCCGGCCGCGTCGAGCAGAACGGCGCGCCGGCCGACCTTTATGAGCGGCCGGCAAGTCTTTTCGCCGCCCGTTTCATCGGCGGCGCCCCCATGAGTTTCCTCGAGCTGGACAACGGTCCGAACGGGGCGGTGATTGCCGGCACCACGGGGCCTGTGCTGTTTGCCGCGCCGGGACGCGGGCGTACCCTCGGCCTGCGGCCGGAAGATGTACGAATTGAAAATGATAGCGGGCATGACCGGTTTCATGCCCGTGTCACAGGCGTCGAATATCTCGGCGCCGAGGCGCTCGTCACCTGCTTAATCGGCGAGCGGGCGATTTTGGCGCGCACGCGCGGCGGCGGCGCCCCACCGGGCGGCGCCACGGTCGGCCTCGCATGGGACGCTTCGGCTGCGCACGTCTTTGACACCGCGAGCGGGGAACGCGTTGCCGTCGATGCCGGCGCCAGACTGCCGTCACCACGTCTTTACCCAACCGAAAGACAGAGGAGCAATTTCGCATGAACAGCCTTGCCCGAACTGTAATCGCCGCGATGCTGGCGGCCATTGGTCTCGGCGGATCGGCCGCGTCGGCGACCGAGATCACCTTTTATTACCCGATCGCCGTCGGCGGCCCGATCACCAAGATCGTCGATGGCTATGCGGCCGAATTCACGAAGGCGCATCCCGACATCACCGTGAAGCCGGTCTACACCGGCAGCTACCAGGACTCGATCGTCAAGGCGATGACCGCAGCCAAGGCCGGCAATGCACCGGACGTTGCGGTGCTGCTGTCCACCGACATGTTTTCGCTGATCGACGACGATCTGATCGAGCCTTATGAAGCGATCGCGAATTCGGCAGCCGACAAAACCTGGGTCAAGTCGTTCTATCCGGCCTTCATGGAAAACAGCCAGTCCGGTGGTCACACCTGGGGCATTCCGTTCCAGCGTTCGACCATCGTGCAGTACTGGAACAAGGACTTGTTCAAGGCGGCCGGGCTCGACCCCGACAAGGCGCCGAAGACCTGGGATGAAATGGTCGCATTCGGCAAAAAGCTGACCAAGAAGGATGCTTCTGGCAACGTCACGCAGTGGGGCGTGGAGATTCCGTCCTCCGGCTTCCCCTATTGGCTGTTCCAGGCGCTCACCACGCAGAACGGCGCCATACTCGCCAATCAGGACGGCACCAAGGTTGCCTACAACGATCCGAAAGTCGTCGAGGCCGCGCAATTCTTTGCCGACCTCGGGCAGAAATACGACGTGATGCCCAAGGGCATCATAAATTGGGGTACTACCCCGAAGGACTTCTTCGAAGGTAAAACCGCGATCATGTGGACGACCACCGGCAACCTGACCAATGTGCGCAAGAACGCCAAGTTCGCGTTCGGCGTCGCGCCGATGCCGTCTAAGGTGCGCGGCGGTTCGCCCACCGGCGGCGGCAATATCTACATCTTCAAGAACAAGGATAAGGCGAAGGTCGCGGCGGCGCTCGCATTCGCCCGCTTCCTCACGACGCCGGACAAGGCGGCGGACTGGGGCATTGCCACCGGCTATATCGCGACGCGGCCCGATGCCTGGCAGACCGATGCGATGAAAAAATATGCGGCCGAGTTTCCGCCCGCTCTCGTCGCGCGCGATCAGCTCAAGGAAGCCGTGGCCGAACTCTCGACGCACGACAATCAGCGCGTCACCCAGGCGCTCAACGACGCTCTGCAGGCGATCCTGACCGGGGCGAAGCCAGCGAAGGCCGCGCTCGACCAGGCGCAGGCCGACGCCACGCGTCTGCTCGCAAGCTACAAGCACTGACAAAAAATTCCGGCGGGCGCGCAGCGTGTTCCCGCCGGCTGGTCCTAATGCAGGACATGCGCAAGGCAAGCGTGAACATCCACGTCCAGGGCTGGCTGCTGGCGCTGCCGGCGGCCGTCCTGCTCGCGACGTTTACTCATGTGCCGGCGATTACAACGATTATCGACAGCCTGTTTTCAACGCCGCATGGCAAGCGGCCGGCCGTCTTCATCGGCCTTGATCAATACCGCAACATGCTCGCCGACCCGGTCTTCTGGCAGGCATTCGACAACAATCTGCTCTACGCGCTGATCACCGTGCCGGTTGCGATCGGCCTGGCGCTGGCGATGGCGCTATGGGTCAATGGCCGCGTCAAGGGGAGGGTGGCGCTGCGCCTTGCCTTTTTCACGCCGACTATCCTGCCGATGGTCGCCGCCGCCAACATCTGGCTGTTTTTCTGCACGCCCGAATATGGGCTGCTCAATCAGGTCATCGGGGCCTTCGGTTTTGCCAGCATCAATTTCCTCGGAAGTCCGGCGACCGCCTTGCCGACATTGATGGCGGTGACGATCTGGAAAGAAGCTGGGTTCTTCATGATCTTCTTTTTGGCAGCGTTGCAGCAGGTGCCGCCTGACCTTTACGAAGCGGCGCGCATGGAGAATACCAGCCGCTGGCAGGTCTTCCGCCGCATCACCTGGCCGATGGTGATGCCGACGACGCTGTTCGTCGCCGTCAACGCGCTGATCAATTCCTTCCGCGTCGTCGATCAGGTGATCGCGATGACCGGTGGCGGGCCGAGCAACGCGACCTCGCTGCTGCTCTTTTATATCTACCAGGTCGCCTTCAGCTTCTGGGATTCAGGCTACGCGGCGGCATTGTCGACGGTGCTGCTGCTGGCGCTCGCCACGGTCGCGCTCGGGCAATTCTTTCTGCTCGACCGCAAGATTCATTATCGGTGAGGATCGCAAGAATGCCCGGCCGCTCATCGCATCTCGTCGGAACCGCCGTCGCCTGGCTGGTCGGCCTGCTGTGGGCGCTGCCATTGCTCTATGCGCTATGGGCGGCGTTTCACCCCTCCGCCTATGCAACGCATTTCGATCCGCGTTCGCCGCTCACGCTGCAGAATTTTGCGCGCGCCTGGACCGCGGCGCCGTTCGCCCGCTATTTCCTCAACACGGTCATGCTGGTGCTCGGCATCATGGCGTCGCAGTTCGTGATCTGCACGCTGGCCGCATTCGGATTGGCGCGCTGGAAATTCTACGGCAGCGACATCCTGTTCGCGCTCATCCTCATCCAGTTGATGGTGACGCCGGATGTGCTGATCCTGGAGAACTACCGGACGCTGCAATCGCTCAACTTGATCGACACGCTGACCGGAGTGGGCCTGCCCTATGTCGCGTCGGCCTTCGGCATCTTCCTGTTGCGCCAGACCTTCAAGACGATCCCCAAGGAGCTCGACGATGCCGCGCGCATGGAGGGCGCCGGCACCTTGCAGACGATCTGGCGGGTTTATCTGCCGCTGGCGCGGCCGATTTACGTCGCCTACGGGCTCGTTTCCGTGAGCTATCACTGGAACAATTTCTTGTGGCCGCTGATCGTGACCAATTCGGTCGAGACCCGGCCGCTGACGGTGGGCTTGCAGGTCTTCGCCTCGGTCGATCAGGGAATTGACTGGTCGGTGATCTGCGCCGCGGCGCTGATGTCGACGGCGCCGCTGATGATCGCGTTTCTGGTCTTCCAGCGCGCCTTCATCCAGAGCTTCCTGCGCGCCGGCATTCGTTAGCGGCGGCAACCGTCGCAGCCCGCGTCGGCAAGCGCTGCGGCCGCAAGCTCACCCTACGTCCGCTTCGCCGACCACATTTTTTCCAGATTGTAGAATTCGCGCGTTTCCGGTCGGAACACGTGGACGATGATGTTGCCGGCGTCGATCAGCACCCAGTCGGCTTGCTTCATTCCCTCGACGCGGATGCCGCGGATGCCGGCCTCGTGCAGATCCTTGTCCACGCGGTCGGCAACGGACGCGACATGGCGCTGCGACCTGCCTGTGGTCACGACCATGTAATCGCCGATGGAGGATTTGCCGGTGAGATCGATGGTGACGCTGTCCTCGGCTTTGGCGTCTTCCAGACACGCGAGGACAAGGCGGAGCGTCTCCTTGGCGTCGGGGCGCCGGGAGACGGGTTCGGGCATGCGACGCGACGCCCGAGAGAGTGCAGGGGTAATCAGAGTTTGTTATCCTTTCCGTTCGTTGCACCCGCCCCGGCTGACCCGGGGTTCTCTCTTATCATAGCTATTTCGACCGTTTCTTTCCAGTTTTGCGCCTGCGCGTTTTGGCGGCCGTCTTGTTCTTTTTGCGCTTGTTGGTTGCGCGCTTCTTCTTTGGCTGCGAGGGTTTTGCGGTCTTGCCCTTGCTCTTCTTGCCGGACGTTCCACGCAGGGCGCGCAGCGCCGTCGACGACAATGCCGACTTGAGGCCGTGCAAGAAGGTCCAGGCCGGCGGCTTGTGGAAGGGCAGGGTGGCTGCGTTGTGTTCGGGGATGCGGGCGGCGCCCAGCGCCTGTCCGGCCGGGCTCGCGGCGGCATAAAGGCTCGGGCCCAGGCGATCGATCACCACGATGGGCACCAGCTTCGCTATTCCGCGCCACTTCTGCCAGCGGTGAAAACTCCGCAAATTGTCCGCGCCCATGATCCAGACGAAATGCACGCCGGGGCAACGGGCGACGAGCCATTTTATCGTATCGTAAGTATATCGAGTATTAATGACAGCTTCGAGACCGGTCACATCGATGCGCGGATGCTCGGTCAAAGCCCGGGCGGCGGCAATCCGCGCCTGCAAAGGTCCTAATCCGCTGGTGTTTTTCAGCGGGTTTCCCGGCGTCACCAGCCACCAGAACTCGGTCGAGCTTGAGCCGCTTGAGCGCCAGGAGAGTGGCGGCCAGATGGGCTTCGTGCGGCGGATCGAATGTTCCGCCAAACAAGCCAATCCTCATGCCGGGCGCGTGCGGAGGCAGAATGCGCTCGGGAAGGGCGTGTTTTTGCTTTTTCACGGGCGGATCTGACCACTTCCACGGACGCGGTATTTGAAGGTGGTGAGCTGCTCGACGCCGACCGGGCCGCGCGCGTGCAGGCGCCCGGTGGCGATGCCGATCTCGGCGCCGAAGCCGAACTCGCCGCCGTCGGCGAATTGCGTCGAGGCGTTGTGCAGCACGATCGCCGAATCGACTTGCGCCAAGAATTTTTCCGCCGCGGCGGCATCGCCGGTGACGATGGCGTCGGTGTGATGCGAGCCGTAGCGCTCGATGTGCGCGATGGCCGCGTCGATGCCGTCCACCACCTTCACGGCAATGATGGCGTCGAGATATTCGGTGCCCCAATCCTCTTCGGTCGCAGGCTTCACGCGCTTATCCACGCCTTGCGTCGCCTTGTCACCGCGCACTTCGCATTTGGCATCGAGCAACATCTCGACCAGTGGTTTCAGGTGCGTCGCCGCCGCGGCACGTTCGACCAGCAAAGTCTCGGCGGCGCCGCAGACCCCAGTACGGCGCATCTTGGCGTTGAGCACGATGGTCTTGGCCATGTCGAGATTGGCGGCCTTGTCGACATAGACATGGCAGACGCCTTCGAGATGCGCGAACACCGGCACGCGCGCTTCCTCCTGCACGCGCGCGACCAGACGCTTGCCGCCGCGCGGCACGATGACATCGATATGGCCGTCGAGCCCGGTGAGCATCTGCCCGACCGCCGCGCGGTCGCGCGTCGGCACAAGTTGAATGGCCGCCTCCGGCAGTCCGGCTTCGCGCAGGCCGTCGCTGAGCGCCGCGACGATGGCGCGACTCGAGCGCAGGCTGTCGGAGCCGCCGCGCAGGATCGCCGCGTTGCCGGATTTCAGGGTGAGCGCGCCGGCATCCGCCGTCACGTTCGGCCGGCTCTCGTAGATGATGCCGATGACGCCGAGCGGCACGCGCACGCGCTCGATGGTCATGCCGTTCGGCCGCGTCCAGGATTCGGTGACGGCGCCGACCGGGTCCTTAAGCGCGCGGACGGCGTCAATGGCCGCGGCGATCGCTTCGACGCGCTTGGCGTCGAGCCTCAGCCGGTCGAGGAAGGCGCCGGTCATCCCCGAAGCACGCGCCTCGGCGATATCCTCGGCATTGGCGGCGAGGATGCGAGCCGATTGCGCCCGCACCGCTTTGGCCATGGCCTCCAAAGCCCGGTCTTTTTGCGCCGTCGGGGCAAGCGCGAGGGTGCGGGCGGCGGCCCTTCCCGTCCGCCCGATCTCAGCCATCAGGGCGGCGATTTCGCCTGCCCCTTCAATGCGTTTCAGCGGCGCGCTCATCGCGGAAAAGCCCGTGAAAACCCCATGTTAGGGCTGGTTCCTACCACGTCAGGCGGCATCCGGCGAGGTGGCCCGGATAGTGGGGATAGCGTGGATAACCACTGAACCGCCTGAACCGGTCAATTGACCTACACATTGGTAAGGCAGGCTGCGATCACCTCAGGAGCTGGGGTGCCTCAAAGGAGGATGTAATGGCGTATCGATCCAATCGTCTGCCCAGCCGTTTTCCGATCGGGACCAAGCTGGTGATTGAAGGGCCGCGCAGGGTCGAAGGTCAGGCGCAGGTCTACAGCCGCTATCTCGAATTCCCCGACGGCACGCTGCTGACGCTGCCGTCGCGCGCCGCGCCGCCCAAGCCGGGTCAGCCCCGTCGCAATCGCCGCACGCGCTCCCGCCGCCACTGAGTGGCGACACGCTATTCGCCGCCAAGCACCAGATCGTCGCGGTGGATCATCTCGGTGCGGCCGGCAAAGCCGAGGATGCCCTGCACGTTGGCCGAAGAGCGGCCTTTGATCTTGCCGGCGTCGTCGGCGTCATAGGCAATCAGTCCGCGGCCGATCTCGGCGCCGTCAGGCCCGCGCACCACCACCGCGTCGCCGCGCCCGAAGCTGCCCTCGATTTTCGTGACGCCGGCCGGCAACAGGCTCTTGCCCGAGCGTAGCGCCTTGACGGCGCCGGCATCGATCACCAGCGCGCCGCGCGGCTCCAGCGAGCCGGCGATCCATTTTTTCCGCGCCGTCACCGGATTGGCCGGCGTGAGGAACCAGGTGCAGGATGCGCCATCTGCGACAGCCTTGAGCGGATTTTGCACGCGTCCCGAAGCGATCAGCATATGCGTGCCGGCGGAGGTTGCGATCTTGCCGGCCTCGATCTTGGTGCGCATGCCGCCGCGCGACAGCTCCGAGCCGCTGATACCTGCCATTGCCTCGATCTCCGGAGTGATGCGCGCAACGAGCGGAACATGTTTGGCGCCGCCTTGCGCCGGCGGCTTGTCGTAGAGCCCGTCCACGTCGGAGAGCAGCACCAGCAAATCGGCGCTGGTCATGGAGGCGACGCGCGCGGCAAGGCGGTCGTTGTCTCCGTAACGGATTTCGCTCGTCGCCACGGTGTCGTTTTCGTTGATCACCGGCACGCTCTTCCATTCGAGCAGTTTGTCGATCGTCTCGCGCGCGTTGAGATAGCGGCGGCGCTCTTCCGTGTCGCCGAGCGTGAGCAGCACCTGGCCGGCTGCAAGACCGCGTGTCCCGAGTGCCTCCGACCAGGCGCGCGCCAACGCAATCTGCCCGACCGCGGCGGCGGCTTGCGCCTCTTCGAGTTTCAACGCGCCGACCGGCAATTTGAGCACCGCGCGGCCGAGCGCGATGGCGCCCGACGACACCACCAGGGTGTCCTTCTTGTCCTTGTGCAGGCCGGCGATGTCGGTGGCCAAGCTCGCCAGCCACTCGTGCTTGAGCTTGCCGGCGGCGGAATCCACCAGCAACGCGGAGCCGACCTTGACGACGATGCGGCGGAAACTGGTAAGCGACGGCGTTTTCGACATGGTTCCGGCGGGTCTTAAAATGGTGCCGGGTCTTTAGCATGTCTCTTCAAGCGCCGTCATGGCCGACGACCACGACGCGCATCGGCCCTCAATTCTGCGCCACCTTCACGCTCTTGTGCGCATGGCGGTGTCTAGCCGCGGCTGCGGCTACCGGACGGCTTGCCGTCTTCGCATGCGCTGCCCCTTGCGCGCGCGCAGCGATCATCGCGTTGTGCGACGTCTTGCCCGGCGCGGCCGGCGGCAGCGGAATTTGCTCAGGACCGTTCCAGGCCAGCAGGCCGGCGGCCTCCTGGCAAGGGGCGTGGCGCGGCAATTTCAGTTCGGGGCTTCCGGCATCGGCGACGGTCCACATTTCCGGCGCGCGGCCGGTGATGGTCTTGACGTAGCCTTGCGTCTCTTCCGGCAAGTCGCCATTGTTCGCCAGCCAATCCTGGATGCGCTTGGGTCCGGCATTGTAGGCGGCGGCGGCGAGGCCGAGATTGCCGAACTGCTGCGTTAGGTTGCGCAGCAGGCGCGCCGCGGCGGGGATCGCCTGCAAGGGATCGAACGGATCGTCGAGACCGACGCGGGCCGCGGTCTGCGGCATGAATTGCGCGATGCCTTGCGCGCCGGCGGAGCTCACCGCGTCGGGCCGGAAGCGACTTTCCTGAAACAGCAGGTGGATGAAGAAGGGCACCGGCACGCCGTTGCTTTGCGCCGCCCTGGTCAGCACCTCGCAGATTTCATCGCTCGTTCGCACGACAACGGGCTTGCCGGTCGCGGAAATCCACGGCAAATGCGGCGGGGGCGGGCCAAGATCCGCGCGCTCGGCGTTCACCGCGTCGGCGTCGAGCGGCAGCTCGCTGTCGATGCTCTCCGGCCGGCTCTGCGACTTGTCGCGGATGGTGATGCCGCCGTCCGCTGTGCTTGCGTCGGCAATGGAGATTTTAGCGACCGCGGTAATGTCTGAGAAACTGTCCGGCAACAATGCGGAGCGCAAGCCGACCGCCCCGGGCAATGTCAGCAAACACAAACAAGCGGGTACGAACAGATGCCGCATTCGTATCGTCCTCGACGCTTGAGCCGACGGCGAAAAATCGCCGCCATGACAGGGATGTTGTAAAAGGAGGGAGCCCTCTGGTTCGTGTGCGCACCACAGCCGGATGCCTGCGGCGGCAATGAAGATGCCACGCGACCGCAGCGGTTCGATCGGCGAAGCGACCTTATAGTTACGGAACGGTGCGGATAATTGGATGGTTTTGCGCGGCCGCTTCTTTACCAATGCGAATACGCGTTGCCGGCAGCGCCAGCAAAAATTACGCGCGCTTGAGCCTGCTCATCCGCATCGCTTTGTCGGCATTCGCCGCGCCCGGCGGCATGCGTCCGGAAAGGATTTCCTTCGCCTGATTGACCGTGTCGAAAGCCTGATGCTCGGCGGCGGCGGGCGTGAGGCCCGCGATATGCGGCGTGGCAATCACGCCGGAACGGCGGGCAAGCGCAAGCGATGGTTTCTGGTCCTGCGCACGGCCGACATCCATCGCCGCGCCGGCGATACGCTTGGCGTCGAGCGCCGCGGTGAGCGCCGCTTCGTCCACCAGATTGCCGCGCGAGAGGTTGATGAAATAGGCCGACGGCTTCATCTTCGCGAAAGCGGCGGCGTTCATCAAGTTCTCGGTCTTCTCGTTGGCGATTGCCAAACAGATGACGAAATCGGAAGCGGCAAGCAGTTCGGCCAGTTCGACTTGCCTGACCCCCGGCACGTTCACCTTCTTGAACGGATCGGAGACGAACACCGTCATGCCCAGCGCCACGCAAAGCGGCGCCAGATATTCGCCGATCACGCCGTAGCCGATAATGCCGGCGCTCGCGGCCTTAAGCTGCCGGCCCATTTGCGGCTCGGGATCCTTGCCGGCGTGGTAGATGGAGGCCGCTTCGGTGATGTGGCGGCCGCAATCGATCATGAAGCCGATTGCCATCTCCGAGACCGAAGCGACGAAGCCCGGCGTCGCGTGGGTGACGAGAATCCCCTTCGCGCTCGCCGCCGGCACATCGATGTTGCGGATATCGACCGCCACGCGCAGGAAGGCGACAAGTTCCGGCGGCGCGGCGGCAAAGAATTCGACCGGTCCCGGCGTCTGCCGGTCGGAGATGACGATGTCGCAGCCGCGCGCGGCCTCGAGCATAGCCCTGGCGTCGAGCACCTTGCCGGTGGTGTTGAGCTTGACCTCGCCCAGCTTGCGCAACGCAGCAAGCGCGCGCTCGCCATAGTAATTCTTCAGCATGTCGGGGATATGCGTGAGCAAAATCGTCGGCAAGGTTTGTTTCCCGGTCGTTTAGGGGCTGTTCAGCGTGTCTAGCACGCCGGTCTTGCGTTCGTCATCGTCAGCGCCGAAAATCCACTGGAACCGTCGTCCGTAGCCCCGTGTTGTGGCTCCGGGTGGCACGATTGGGACTTTGTGATGTCGTTTTTGATCTATTTTGTCGTCGCGCTCGTCACCGTGTTCAGCGTTCTGTTCGAAATGAACGTTCTCGTCGAGCCGCCGCCCAAGGTCCAGAAAGCCGTCGCCACAGCGAACAAGCCGGTCCAGTCAAAGACGCAGCAGAAAACGGTCGTGATGGCGACCGACGCGCGCGCTAGCGAACCGGCGTCGGAAGCGCCGACCGGTCAGCCCGCGCCGGTGCCGTCGTCGGGCGTTGCCTCGAATAAATGCGACATCACGGTCTGTGCCGCCACGTATCAAAGCTTCCGTGCGTCGGATTGCACCTATCAGCCGGACGAAGGACCGCGGCAGCTCTGCGACAAGGGCGTGCCCAGCGACCTCGCGACCGCGGCCGCGGTGCTCAACGCGCGTGCCGATGCCGGCGGCGCGGCCACGTCACCGGCGCAGTGCAACGTCAGCGCCTGCGAACAGGCCTACGTGTCGTTCAACAAGGCCGACTGCACCTATCAGCCGTTCGAAGGCCCGCGCCAAGTTTGCAAGAAGTGAAGCGGCGCGACTAGGAGGCTGGGCCTTCATAGGCTTGCTGGAGCGCGGCGATGTCGAACTTCTTCATTTTCATCAGCGCTGCCATCACCCGTTGCGATATTTCCGACTCGTGGTCGGCCAGCAGGTCGGGCAGGACGGCGGGCACGACTTGCCAGGAGAGGCCGTATTTGTCCTTGAGCCAGCCGCAGGGGCCTTCCTCGCCGCCGCGGCTGAGGCCGTTCCAGTAATAATCGATTTCCTCCTGGCTCTCACAACTGACCTGGAACGAGACAGCCTCGCTAAACTTGAATTGCGGCCCGCCGTTGAGCGCAAGGAAATTCTGCCCGGCGATCTCGAATTCCACGGTCAGCACCGACCCATGCTCCTTGCCGTGTATCTCCTTGCCAACCTTGCTATAGCGGTTGACGCGCTTTATGCGGCCGTCCCGGAACACGGAGACGTAGAAATTCGCCGCTGCTTCGGCCTGCGTGTCGAACCACAAGCAGGGTGAAATTTTCTGTCCGGCGAGCTGCATGGGAATGTCCCTTATCGTGAGCGCCGCGCCTATTTTGCAGCCGCCAGATAGGCCTCGAGCTGCTGCAAGGTGCCACCCCAGCCCTGCGTCATGCTGTCGTGTCCCGCGTCGAATGTCTTTTGCTCTTCCGCGCTCGCCTTGTAGGGCGACCAGCGGATGGTGAAGCGCGTCTTGCTGTCGCCCAGATCGTCAAAGGTGAAGGTGGTGAGCATTTCCAAGGGCCATGTCGGGCTCAGCGGGTGCCGCGTGAGGCCGCCCTTTTCGTCGGAAAATGAATTGATGAAGACCATGCGTTCCGGCGGCACGATTTCGCGGTAGACGAACTTGCCCCACATGGCTGGCCGTCGGCGATTTCATGCCGTAGTGATAGCTGCCGCCGAGCGCAGATCCATCTTCGAGGCGATCACGGTAAAGCCCTTGGGCCCCCACCACTGCTTCATGCGTTCCGGATCGGTGAAGCACTTCCACACCAGCTCGCGCGGCGCGTCGAATACGCGCGTCAGAACGAAGTCCTTCGCATGTCCCCGGCACTCATTCCAACCTTCCGCGTTACATCACCACGACCATCCAGGAGACGCCGAACTTGTCGGCGACCATGCCGAAGGCCGGCGAGAAGAACGTCTTGCTCATCGCCATCTGCACCTTGCCGCCGTCGCCCAGGGCCTTGAAGACTTTCTCGGCTTCCGCTGCGTCCTTCGCGATCAGCGACAGCGAGATGCCCTTGAACTCCGGATGCCCGGTGTGGCGGCCATCCGACATCATCATCCGTGGCCCCGCCGATGTTCACGCTCGAATGCATGACCTTTTCCGCGTTCTGTGGCGTGCACATGGATTTGTCCGGAGCATCCTTCCAGCGCCTCAGCATCTTCACGTCGGCGCCGACCGCCTTCTTGTAGAAGGCGATCGCCTCGTCGCAGCGGCCGTCGAAATTCAGGTAAGGCTGGATTTGCATTTTGTCCTCCGTATCGGGATTATTTCGTGGTTGCCACGTAATCGGCAAGCCGCGCCATGGTCTGCACCAGGCCCTTGTCGGCGCCGTAGTCCTTGATCACGCGATCGCGTGCCTCGGCCGACGGGAAGGTTCCCTTCCAGGTCAGCTTTGTCGTGCCGCCGACGTCTTCGAAGGTGACGACCTGCGTGAACTGCACCGGCTCGACGTCCTCGGCGCCATCATGCCGATAGACGATGCGCTCGGGTTTCACAATTTCATTGAAGATGATGCGGTTCTGGTAATCGCGGCCGTCCGGCCCGTGCATGACGAAGCGCCAGATGCCGCCAGGGCGGAAGTCGAAGGCGCTGGTCGTGGTGGTGAAACCGTTCGGCCCCCACCACTGCGCCAGATGTTTGGGGTCGGTCCACGCCGCCCACACCAGCTCGCGCGGCGCGTCGTAAACGCGCGTGCCGACGATCGAACGCGGATCCTGTTTCAGGTCGAGACTGTTACTTTCGGCCACGGCGCGTCCCCTTTGGCGTCTTGCCTTGCAGCGTCTTGAGATAGTCGTCGAGGCGGTCGAGCCGCGCTTCCCAGAGGCGGCGGTAGTCGTCGAGCCAGGCATCAACGCCCCTGAGTGCCTCAGGTTCGAGCCGGCAAGGGCGCCATTGCGCCTCGCGGAAGCGCGCGATGAGGCCGGCATTTTCCAGCACTTTCAAATGCTTGGACACGGCCGGACCGCTCATTTTGAACGGCTTGGCAAGCTCGTTGACGGTGGTCTCCCCGAGCGTGAGGCGGGCGAGAATTGCCCGCCGCGTCGGGTCGGCGAGGGCGGAGAAGGTGGCGCTGAGGCGGTCCGGTGTCATTGTATATTTGACCGTTAGGTTAAATAACTAATGGATTAATTAAAGAAGACAAAACGAAGAGTCAAGCATCGGAAATGCTGTCACGGCCGGGCTTGGCCCGGAGATAACAGTCATCAATAAATGACGACCGAGCGGATCGACTTGCCCTCATGCATCAGCTCGAAGGCGTCGTTGATCTTGTCGAGCGGCATGGTGTGGGTGATGAGGTCGTCGATGTTGATCTTGCCGTCCATGTACCAGTCGACGATTTTTGGCACGTCGGTGCGGCCGCGCGCGCCGCCGAAAGCGGTGCCGTGCCAGACGCGGCCGGTGACCAGCTGAAACGGCCGCGTCGCGATTTCCTGGCCCGAGCCGGCGACGCCGATGATGATCGACTCGCCCCAGCCGCGGTGGCAGCATTCCAGCGCCTGGCGCATCACGTTGACATTGCCGATGCACTCGAAGGAGAAATCGGCGCCGCCGCCGGTCAGATCGACCACCGCCTGCACCACCTTGTCGCGGCCGACCTCGTCGGGATTGATGAAATGCGTCATGCCGAATTTCTCGGCGATGGCGCGTTTGCCCGGATTGGTGTCGATGCCGATGATCTTGTCGGCGCCGACCATCGCGCGCCTTGAATGACGTTGAGCCCGATGCCGCCGAGGCCGAACACCGCGACATTGGCGCCGGGCCACACCTTCGCGGTGTTGATGACGGCGCCGATCGCCGGTGGTGACGCCGCAGCCGATGTAGCAAATCTTGTCGAAAGGCGCGTCCTCGCGCACTTTCGCCAGCGCGATCTCCGGCAGCACGGTGAAATTGGCGAAGGTCGAGCAGCCCATGTAGTGGAACACGTTGTCGCCGTCGCAGCGGAAGCGGCTGGTGCCGTCCGGCATCAGGCCTTTGCCTTGCGTTGCAGCGGATGGCGGTGCACAGGTTCGAGCGGCGCGACAGGCAGGTTTTGCATTGCCGGCATTCCGGCGTGTAGAGCGGGATGACGTGGTCGCCAGGCTTCACCGAAGTGACGCCGTCGCCGACCTCGCGCACGATGCCCGCGCCTTCATGGCCGAGGATCGCCGGGAAAATGCCTTCCGGATCGGCGCCCGACAGCGTGTAGGCGTCGGTATGGCAGACGCCGGTCGCCATGATCTCGACCAGCACCTCGCCGGCTTTCGGGCCTTCGATGTCGATGGTCTCGATAGTGAGCGGCTCGCCGGCTTTCCAGGCCACCGCGGCACGGGTTTTCATGGGGCAATCGCTTCTTTTGTTTTGACCGGCGCCGCAGCGGCGTTCGCCTCGCCAATCACCTTGAACAGCGCGCGCAACACATCCTGCACGCCCTGGCCGGAGGCCGACGACAGCACCAGCGGCGTCTTCTTGCACGCCTTCTTCAGCTTCGCGGTCTGCGCCTTGATCGCCTCCGGCGTCAGCGCGTCGGCCTTCGACAGCGCCACGATTTCCGGCTTGTCGGTGAGGCCCTCGCCGTAGGCTTCCAGCTCGGCGCGCACGGTCTTGTAATCCCGCGCCGGCGTCCTCGCCGGTGCCGTCGATAAGATGCAGCAGCACGCGGCAGCGTTCGGTGTGGCCGAGGAAGCGGTCGCCCAAGCCCACGCCCTCATGCGCGCCCTCGATCAGGCCGGGCAGATCGGCGAGCACGAATTCGCGCTGGTCCACGCGCACGACGCCGAGCTGCGGATGCAGCGTGGTGAAAGGATAGTCGGCGATCTTCGGCTTGGCCGCGCTCACCGCGGCGAGAAACGTCGACTTGCCGGCATTGGGCAGGCCGATGAGACCGGCATCGGCGATCAGCTTCAGCCGCAGGCGGATGGTGCGCTCCTCGCCGGGCTGGCCGGGATTGGCCTTGCGCGGCGCGCGGTTGGTCGACGACTTGAAATAGGCGTTGCCGAAGCCGCCATTGCCGCCCTTGGCGATGGTCACGCGCTCGCCGACATGGGTGAGATCGGCAAGCAGCGTCTCGCCGTCTTCGTCGTAGATCTGCGTGCCGACCGGCACCTTGAGCACCACGTCCTTGCCGTTGGCGCCGTGCATGTCCTTGCCCATGCCGTTGCCGCCGCTCTTGGCCTTGAAGTGCTGCTGGTAGCGGTAGTCGATCAGCGTATTGAGGCCGTTGACCGCCTCGACCACGACGTCGCCGCCGCGGCCGCCGTCGCCGCCGCTGGGCCCGCCGAACTCGATGAACTTCTCGCGGCGGAAGGCGATGCAGCCGTTGCCGCCGGCGCCTGACGCGATATAGACCTTGGCTTCGTCGAGGAATTTCATGGCCGCGATATAGACTATCGCGGCGTGTTCTGCACCTAGCGCGCGTGCAGGAAATGCGTGGTGCCGTCCTTTTTGATGCGCTCGAGCAGGTCCACTTCCCAGGACAGATAGGCGTTCATCGCCGCTTCGTTGTCGTTCGGCCGCTCGTAGGGCTTGAGCCAGACGTCAGCGGGCTCGTCGGCCATTTTGCTGCTCGGTCGAGAGCGGTGTGCCGGCGCGGCCCAGGCGGCGTTGCCGCCTTTGAGCCAATGCACGGGTGTCCTGGTCAACGCGCTGCGCTTCCGCGACCGCAAGGCTGGCCAGCACGCCGTCCTCCGACGTGAGCACGATCATCGCGCCGCAGCGGATTTTCGCCAGCGCGCGATCGAGCCGGCCGCGGATGGCGAACCAGGCGCCGGGAATATGGCCGCGCCGGTAATGCGGGCTGGTCGACAGATCGATCACCGTGGCACGTCGTCGACCTCGATGATCTTGGCGACGTCGATGGCGGCGTCGGCCGCCGGCGTGCCGAGCAGGATGCGGGTCGGGCTCGCCGGTTTCGCTTCCGGCCTCCGGCAGCACGAACACATCCTTCCAGCCCATCTGCTTGAGCCAGGCCGCGGTCATCAGCGCGCGCACCTCCTTGTCGTCAGCGACGACGATGCGGCGCCTGCAGCACGCCGGCATAAATGTCGGTCGCCTGCACCAGTTGCCCGCCGGGCGCGGAAATGGCGCCGGGCATAATGGCCGGCCTTGTATTCGTCAGGATCGCGCACGTCGAAGACATAAGTCGTGCGTGTCGCATCCTTGCGCCAGCCTTCGACCGTCGCGCGGTCGATGCGGGTGACGCCGAATTTGCGCGCGACCTTTTCCGCCGCCGCCTTGGCCCAGGCGAGAGTGCCGCTCGAAACTGATGGCGCGCGGTCGGATTTGCCGCTGGCGCAGGCGAAGCCGGCGAGATGCCAGCCCATGGTGCCGTTGCGCAGCGCCATCACCTTGTTGGGAACGCCGGCATTGATCAGCGATTGCGCGCCGATGATGCTGCGGGTGCGGCCGGCGCAATTGACCACGATGGTGGTGTCGGGCGATGGCGCGATCTCGCGCGCGCGCAGCACCAGCTCGGCGCCCGGCACGTTGATGCCGGTGGGAATGGAGATGCGCGAATATTCGTCGAACGGACGGCTGTCGAGCACCACCAGCTTGGTGCCGTTGTGCATCAGCGCGTCGAGTTCGGCGGCGCTGACGCTGGGCGTGCCGCTGTCGTGCTCGACGAATTCGCCGAAGGCCTTGCTCGGCACGTGCACGCCGGAAAAGGTGACGAAGCCGGCTTTTTCCCAGGCCGCCACGCCGCCGTCGAGAAAGCTGAGATATCGCTATAGCCGGCGCGTGCGAGAATTTCGGCCGCGCGCTCGGCCAGGCCGTCATTGTCGTCGACAGAGCACGATGCGTGTGTCCTTACGCGGCACCAGCCGCGCGAAGCGCAGCTCCAGCCGGGAGAGCGGCACGTTGCGCGCCCACAGCAGATGATTTTGCGAAAACGTCAGTTCCTCGCGCACGTCGATCAGCGCGAGTTCGCCGCCGTCTTCGAGCATGGCTTTGACGGCGGCTGCGCCGACGGGGCGCAGCCTTGGCCGCCGATGCGCCGGCGTGCAGATTCATGATGCCTGCATGCGCATCTGCGCGATCTCGCCGGTCTTCAGATCGATCTTGATGCGGTCGATCTTGTCGAGATCGGTGCCGGTGACGCGGATAAAGCGCGCGTTGTCCGGATAGTCGATCGAATGAATGGCGCCGTCCTGATAGATGCCGGCCTTGCCCGGCGTGAGCCGGTATTTCTTGACCGGCTTGAGCTTGGCGTGCTTGGGGTCGGTCCGATCGTCCTCGCGCTGCCATTCGATCATGTCGGTGTATTGCTTGGCCTGGCCGTAGATCGCCCACGAGGCGCCGTGGTCGTGCGGCGGCGACACCCGCGCCTTGCCCATGATGTGGCTGAGCACCTGGAAGCCGAGCTTGGGATCTTCGTAAAGAACCTTGATGCCGGTCGGCTGATCGTCGCCGCAATATGTCTCGATGAAGTCCTGGTTCTTGAGCAGCCGCTCGAGATTTTGCAGGACCTGCTGGCGGCCGGCCGGGCCGGCATCGCGGGCGAGAATGCTGCGGCAATCGGCGGTGAACTGGTCGAGGTCGTAAGCCATGACGGTCCTCCCTGACATATCGGAAGCGATATATGTTCGCCCAACTTGGCGCGAAGCGCCAGTGGCCGCCGCCCGCGTCCGTCATTTGCCGAAAAACACAAAGGCGGCATAAATAGCGGGGCCTGCCGGGAGGGCCGCTGCCTGCGGCCCCGCATTAATGCCGTCCAACGCTACGAATTCATTGGCTTCGACCGCGGCGCGAACCGCGGTCCTTGCCGGTATCGGCCTGATGCTGATCGGCATCTTCTTTTTCGCGCTCAACGACGCGCTCGGCAAATTCCTCATTTCCACCTATTCGGTCGGCCAACTCCTGCTGGTGCGCAGCGCTGCCGCGCTCGTCCTGCTCGCGCCGTTCATCGGTCCGCGAAGGGCTTGGCCGCCTACCGCAACGCGCCGCGGCCCGGCATCCAATGGTTGCGGGCGATTTCCGCCACCGTCGAACTCTCCTGTTTCTACTGGGCGCTGGCCTATATGCCGCTCGCAGACGTCATGACCTTTTATCTCGCCAGCCCGATCTACGTCACCGCCATGTCGCCGTTCCTGCTCGGCGAGCACGTCGGTTGGCGGCGCTGGGCGGCGGTTATCGCCGGCTTTGCCGGGGTGATGATCGCGCTCAATCCGTCGACGCAGAGCTTTTCGCCGGCCGGCGCTGATCGCCATTGCCGGCAGCGTCTCGTTTTCGCTTCTGCTGGTCTGTACGCGGCTGGTGCGCGGCACCTCGGACACCGTGCTGGTGACGATGCAGATGGTCGCCGCGCTCTGCTGTTCGGCCTGGTGCTGGCGCCGTTCACCTGGGTGGCGCTGACCTGGTACGACGGTGGCGCTGCTGATCGTGCTGGGCAGTCGTCGCCACCGTCGCGCATCTCTGCATCAATCGATCGCTCAAGCTCGCGCCGGCCTCGGTCGTGGTGCCCTACAATACACGACCATCGTCTGGGCGATCCTGTTCGGCTATTGTCTTCTTCGGCGATATTCCGCGCGCCGCGGTGCTCGCCGGCGCCGCCATCATCATCGCCGCCGGCATCTACATCTTCATCCGCGAGCAGGTCTGGGATAAGCCGCCGACCTTTGCCGATCCGCCGTGATCGCGCATGGTCCCGAAAAGCATGTCCTCGACTTGATCGGGGATGGGAACCGGATTTCGGAACAGATCATGCGCAACCTGCCCTAAGTAACGATGGCGTCGGCTTCGATCTCGATCAGCCACGACGGGTCGATCGCCTGCACGATCTGGATCATGGTCGAGGCCGGGCCGAATATCCTTGAAGAACTCGCCGTGCGCGCGGCCGGCCTCCTGCCAGTTGCTCATGTCTTTCGAGAAACATGCGCGTGCGCACGACGTGCTCGCGCTTGCCGCCGGCCTCGTTGATGGCTTTCTCGATGATCTCGAGGCAGCGTCTGGTCTGCGCGTAGAGATCGCCGGGCGCAAACAGTGCCGCCGCCCGACGCGAGCGGCGCCGTGCCGGACACCATGATGTGTTGCCTGACGCGCACCGCGCGCGAGAAGCCGATCTTTGGCTCGAAGGCCGAGCCCGAGGAAACGAGTTTGCGATCCATCACGTCACCTGTTTGCCGCGTTCGGCGACCAGCTCCGCCATCGCGTCTGCATCGCCGCTCTGGCCGCGGAGCCCGGCGACGACGCCGGCCTGATCGATCGCCGGCCGGTTCTGACTGACTTTCCATTTGCCTTCGATGCGCGCGATCGGAATTTCAAGCCCGACGATCGCCTTGATCTGCGCGGCGACGAACGCTTCCGGCGCATCGGAAACTTTCCATGCGGCGGGCCTCGTCTCCTCGTTATGTGCCGTCAGATCCTCGATCTGTCGGCGCAGCCACACCGCATCGTCCATAACGCGCGGCCGGCCCCAGGCGTGGACCGTGATGTAATTCCAGGTCGGCACGACCTTTCCCGTCTCGCGCTTGGTCGCGTAGAGCGACGGGCTGATGTAGTGCTGCGGCCCTTGGAACACGACAAGACATTCCTCGACGGCAACAAGCTCCGCAAGCTGCGAATTGGCTCGCGCAAGGTGCGATCGCAACGTCCCGCGCTCCGACGCGGCGGCGTCGATGAGGAACGGAATCGAGTTTGCCTGCAAGCCGCCAGGGCCCGACGTGATCAGCAGGCCGAGCGCGTGGGCGCGGATTAGCGTGTGCTGAACCTCAAGACGGTCTTCGCGGAAATGCGCGGGCTGATACATATGTCGGCCCTTTCACGCGCTTTTCCGCACTTTGTTTTTGCCCCAGGCCTTGAGCGCCGACCAGATGCCGCGCTCAAGCCGGAAGCGGTCGATCGGCGCCGACGACTTGATCGAGTTGATGCGGTAGAGCCCGACGCCGGTCCACTGGAAGCCGCACTTCTCCAGCACCCGGCGCGAGGCCGGGTTGGTGACGCGCGCGCCCGCGGTCAGCGTCTCGTGCTCGAGATCGGTGAAGGCATAGTCGATCAGCGCATGCAGCGCCTCGGTGGCGTAGCCCTTGCTCCAATAGGGCACGCCGAGCCAGTAGCCGAGTTCCGGCGACTCGTCATAGTGGAACATGATGCCGCAGGCGCCGACGATCGTGCCGTCGCGCAGCGTGATCAGGAACGCCGCCTCGCCCGCCTTGTTCGCCCCGCCGATGAAACTCTCGGCATCCGAAATCCGATACGGATGCGGAATACGCGCGGTGTTCTCGGCGATGCGGCGGTCGTTGGCGAGCGCCATCACCATTTTAGCGTCCTCGAGGCGCGGCGCGCGCAAAGCAAGCCGCTTGGTCTCGAGGACGGGGATACTGCCTTCGCGGAAGGTCTCTCTCGGTATCTCTTGCAACATGGCGCAGGCTCCTTGTTTTCAACCCGGTTGAAAAAGCGAAGAGGGGGAGCCGGTCATCCGTCTCCCCCTCTCAGAGCCCGAAGAGCCCTGCCGGTTTGACTGAATGACCGGCAGACCTCGATATGAGTCTACCGTTTACTCTGCCGCATTCTCCGTCATCGGTACGATGGAGACGTAGGTGCGGCCCTTGGCTTTGGTAGCGAACTGAACCTTTCCGTTAACGAAGCGCGAACAGCGTGTGATCTTTGCCGACCCCGACATTGCGGCCAGGGTGCCATTTGGTACCGCGCTGGCGCGCAAGGATGTTGCCGGCCACGACGATCTCGCCGCCGGTCGACTTCAAGCCGAGGCGACGGCCCGCGGAGTCGCGGCCGTTGCGTGAAGATCCGCCTGCTTTCTTATGCGCCATGAGGACTCTCTCGAATTCGTCGGTCTACTTACACCGATTCCGTGAAGGAATCATCTCACTTCTTCTTACCTTTTGTGGCCGCCTTCGCGGGCTTTTTCGTGGCCGGCTTTTTTCGCCCTGGTTTTGGCCTTTGTCGGTGTCTCTTCGGCAACCGTTCCCGCCTTCGTCTCCACTTTGGGCTTGGCCTCCCGCTTCGGGCGCGGCTTTGCCTCTTTCGAGGGCTTGGCCCCATCGGTGAGGATTTCGGTGATGCGGATCACCGAAAACTCATGGCGGTAGCCGCGCTTGCGGCGCGAATTCTGGCGCCGGCGCTTCTTGAAGGCGATCACTTTGTCGCCGCGCATGTGCTGCAGCACCTCGCCGGCAACGGTCGCGCCGGCGATCATGGGTGCGCCGATCTGCGGCGTGTCACCGCCCAGCACCAGCACCTCGCCGAACTCGACGATCTGCCCGGGCTCGCCGCTGACACGGTCGATCCGGATAATGTCTTCGGGGGCAACCCGGTACTGTTTGCCGCCCGCTTTAATGACTGCGAACATCTTTCGTTCCTTCGTGTGCGATCCCCGCGCTCGGAACCTCCGGACCGGCTTCTTTCAGTCGGTTTTTCGTGTGTTTTGAGGGAGTTAAAGCGTCCCAGCAAAGTTTCGCGGGCTCGAAGGCCCGCGATCGCCAAGCTTATGGCGGGGAAGGGCGGGCCCTGTCAAGAAAGCCCGCGAGCCCTGCAGTCAGCCATCGGTTTTGGCGGGCTCGCCGGCGGCCATAGCCTCCGCCTCGGCGCCCGATTGCGCCAGCCGGTAGCCGACGCCCAGCTCGGTGACCAGGATGCGTGGGCTATCCGGATGCGGCTCGATTTTCTGCCGCAGCTTGCGCACGAAGATGCGCAGGTAATGCGTGTCGTGGACGTGGATCGTTCCCCACACCTCCTTGAGCAGATGTTGATGGGTGACCACGTTGCCGGCGTGCTGGGCGAGGACCTGCAACAGCCGGTATTCCTTCGGCGTCAGCGCCAACCTGGTGTTGTTGAGCATTACCGTGCGGGTGGAGAGGTCGATGGTGAGCGGGCCGACCGTAACCTTGGGCTCGCCGCTTTCCGCACGCATCTGCCGGCGCAGCGCCACGCGCACGCGCGCCAGCAATTCGGCCATGCCGAACGGCTTGACCACATAGTCGTCGGCGCCGAGTTCGAGCATATGTACCTTTTGCGCCTCGGTTGAGCGCACCGAAAGCACGATGATCGGCACGGTCGACCACGAGCGGATGCGCTCCACCACTTCGGCGCCGTCCATGTCGGGCAGACCGAGATCGACGATCACCAGGTCAATTGGTCGCAGCGTCGCCGAGCGGATCGCTTCGGCGCCGGTGCCGGCTTCGTGCACCGTGAAGCCATTGAGTTCGAAGCCCGCGCGCAGGAAGCGGCGGATTTGAATTTCGTCGTCAATAACGAGCACGATCGGGGAGGGGTCACTCATCTGTGTCACTTTCCAGTTGCTGAACGGCTGCTTGTGTCACCGGGAGTTCGATTGCCAGCGTGGTGCCATGGCCGGGCCCGTCGCTCACCGCGCTCATCTTGCCGCCATTGGCGGCGACAAAGGCGCTGGCGATCCAGAGGCCGAGACCGGAGCCGCTGGTGGTCGAGGCGTGGCGGTCGCCGCGCATGAAACGCTCCCACATTTTATCCTGGTCGCCGGGGGTGAGCCCGGCGCCTTCGTCGCTGACGCTGAGGATCATGCGGCCGTCACGCGCGCGCGCGGCAATGGTAATCGGCGAGCCGGCCGGGGAATACTTCACGGCGTTGTCGAAAATCTGCACCAGCGCCTGCTGCACCAGCACCGAATCGACATGGATCAAGGGCAGGTCGCGCGGCAGGTTGAGCGCGACGCGGCGTTCGCCGAGGCGGCGCCGGCAGCGCTCGACCGCCGAATTGACAATGTCGGTGGGATCCGCCCATTCCATGTGCGGATTGATGCCGTCGCTTGAGATGCGGGTGGCGTCGAGAAGATTCTGGATGTCGTTGTTGAGCCGCTCGGCTTCGTCACGCACGTCCTGCACCAGCGCCTTGAGCTTCTTTTCATTGGCGAGCGCCGGCGCGGCGCTGAGCACGCTGGCGGCGCCGAGAATCGACGCAAGTGGCGTCCGCAGCTCGTGCGACACCGATCCGATCAGCGCCTCGCGCAACTGGTCGGTCTGCGCGCGCATGCGCGCCTCGTTGATAGCATGGGCGACGCCCAGCCGTTCCAGCGTGGCGGTGGCATCGGCCAGCACCGCGTCGACACGGACGCGCAATTCGTCGGAGTTCTCCTTCGATTCGCGGCCGAGATTGATGGCGATGACGCCGAACTCGGAGCTCTTGGGCGAGACGGCACGCACCAGCCAGCTTTCGCCGATGCCGGCGGTGACCATGGTGCTGGCATTTGGGTCGTGCCGCCCGCTGGCGACTTCGATCACCTCGGCACGCACCGGATCGGGCACCGTTACGCCCACACGGCGTCCGCTGCCACTTCCGGCATCGCGCACGCCGGCGAACAGCACCACCTTGCGCTGCATGACCGAGGCAAGGTGATCCTCAATCGCAGAATGAATATCGCCGACGTCAAAAGCGACCGCCAGCCGGCGCGAGAAGGCATAAAGATCGCGCATGTCGATCTCGCGCTGCCGCAATATTTCCAACTGCCGCTTGAGCCTGGTGGCAAGCTGACTGACCACCACCGCAACGAAGATGAATAGCGTGAGATTGATGACTTCCTGCGGGTCCTTGATGCGCAAGCTGTACAAGGGCGGAAAGAAGAAGTAGGCCGAGGCCATCACTCCGGACAGCGCGGCGACGAGCGCCGGCACGATCCCCCAGCGGGTCGCCGCGACCAGCACCGGGATCAGATAGGTGACGGTGCCGCGGGTGAGCCCGGTTTGCCAAATAAACGTCTCGATCAACGCCGTGATGGCGGCGACCATGCAAAGCGTCAGCAGGATTTCCCGCGCCGCCTTGCTAACGCGGTTAATCGTCATAGCCTCGAGCATGATCGCAATCGTCTGTGGGTAGCGCCGTCATATAATCAAGCAATTATACGCTGGCGCGCCCTTGTCTGTCTTGGGCTGCTTGGTTAGATAGCGATCGTCCGAACCGGGCTTTTTTAGGCCTTTTTCGGGCTCCGGAGAGGTGGCAGAGCGGTTGAATGCACCGCACTTGAAATTCTGCTTCAGCCGTATTGCTCTATCCGCGCGTATCCCTAAACACCCAATTTCATTGAAATACTTTGAGCGTCGAGCGTTCTTCATCCGTTTCATTCCCGGCCTGTCCCGCCGCGTTCGGTAGCAATTTCGGTAGCAACGGACACTGTCTGTTCCTGTCCGCCGCGCAAGGCGTCGGGACGCGGCGCAAAAAGATTTGAGGTACGTCGCGGCTCCCGGCCCCCCAGGAAAAATTACGCCGAGTGAGAGCGTAAGCGTCCGACGTATCGGTAGAAGTGGGCCGTCAATTCATAAATCGAGATTGGGCAGAAACGATCGGTCAATGTCTGCTTGCCCGGCAACACTCTGCAGGCGTTAGCGGGATAGCGCGCCTTCGATTGCCGGGCGTGGCCTCCGCCACTGATCGGCCATACTATTAAAATGGCCTTCAATGATGCGCGGCCACTCGGGCATCATTGCCATTACGGTCTCACTATTGCTCGCTCCAGCGGCGTTTTCTGCCCCCGTGCACAAGAAGCACCATGCTACTCGGCATTGGCACGGATACGGCTTTTTGCCGGGGTACCGCCCTCCCGAAGTGATCGAGCACCAGCGCGCGCAGCACTACTACGAGGTATATGGCCCACAGTATTACGGTCCCGCTTGGCCGCGATTCTATCGTGGGCGCTGGAACGGTGGCGGCTTCGGCCCGTGCTATACTCAGACGCCGATCGGGCCGATGTAGAATTGCGGCCGGTAGTGCCGAAATGCGCCGCCGCCCCTTCTCAGGCCTACGCCGCGGCGTCGGCCTTGCGTCTATTCCCGGCCGCCATCAGCGCGGCGTCAAGCAACCGGTCCGGATTGCGCTCGCCCTTTGCCGCCAACGCAAGGATGGCCTCGGCCAGTTGGGTGCGGCTCGTCGTCTCGCGCTCCTGCGGCCGAAGGCAGGCCCACGCATCCTCAAGCGTTTCTCTCATGAGGGAAACGGTCGCAAGGTCAAAATAAGCCGGCTTCTCTACGCCCATGAACGCCTCCCTAATTTTTTGGTTGCTGATACGCAGAATTGAGAATTGATATGTCGTACAGAGCATGAGTTTGAGTCAATGTGATGACGGCGACGCGACTGTGCGATCCAGCAGTATGGACATCGTGGCGCCGATGTCAGGCCCATCTAAAATGAATGGTACAAACAGGAACCGATTGCGAGTTATGGGTAAGTTTGAATAAGGCGACCGAATACCTGTCGTCTTCCGTGCAAAAACTATGCGAATCTACTATTTGAGAAACAGTCGCGGGTCGGCCCCCGTTCCCCCGCGACCAATGCTGTAGCGAGTAAGAACCCCGGTCTTGCAAGCACCAAACCCAGTAAGACCGGGGTTCATTTCCTTGGAAAACATGCCCCTCAACGGCGCGATCACCTTCGGCGACCTGGTCGGCAAGCTCGACGCGCTCGAGGTCGCTTGTCAGATCACCGAAGATGCTTGCGCCGGCGTGGGGCATTTGGGTCGATTCAATCCTCCGTGGCGGTGCGTTCGGTGCGCTCGGTCTCGAATAAATTGGGGCGCTCACGGAAATGGTGGTCATACCAATACTTAAATCGGCCTTGCGAGACTTGGCCGGTGCCCTCGCAGTATCCACAACCGAACCAAATGATCGACGTTTGAGGCCCACGGATCACTCGCTGGCCGTCACATATGGGGCAGGTGACCGCAACTTGATCAAGATCCTTTGTGGACTTGTCCATTTTAAAACAGCCGATTGGTAAGCCAGGCTCAGCGCTGGCGTTTTGAATCAATGCTACTAGGCTAATCAACCGGCCCTCACATTAAGAAATCTAATGTGACTTGAACAAGGTGCGGTTCCAAAACAGAATTAGGCGTCGGTGAACCTCCCCAAGCAAACTAATCGCCCGACCTTACCGCCGGGGTCTTTTTGTGTCGGAGACAATCAGTTCAGATTGACGCCTTCGGCATGGCCCCGACAAACGATTGCGAGCTAATTCACAGCAATATTGTTGCGTTCAGACATTCGTAATGTGACCCCCTGTAAGGTCGCTGTCTAACAAGCTACAGGGACCTTCGATAATGTCCCGGATGCGCCAACGATTTTTATTTGGCATAGCCATAGCCGCAGCGGTCATGGTGGCATTGGGCTTGGCGTCGGTTGTGCATCTCACGCCGGAGGCGCCACGCATCGCTTTGCAGACCGATGCCTTAGTTGCCGTCGCTGTCGTTGCGGCGGCTTTGGCAGTGGGCGCCGTGGTGGGTCGGAAGTGTAGTAAATAGAAAGCCGTGAGGCAATGAACGGGGTCCGGGCTAAGATTTTTCGACACCAAATCCTATAATGTAGAGTGGGACTACTGCACGCAAGCTGCCCGGCGTTTCCTTTTTCAACGGGCCGCGCTTTTTGTTTGCGTGGTCAAAGGGGTTCCCAAGGAACCACTTTACGAATGGCCGCAACAACGCCACGCTCAACCCCTGCCGAAGCTTTCGCGGAAGCGCGAAAGATCGTCGACAATAAGGTTGAGGGGCCGAGAAAGTAAAAGCCCCATGTCCGCTCTTAGTCCGATAGCGACATAAATTGCGCGGCGCAGCGAATGCAGCGTTGTGCCAATAAGCGACAAACGCACCGCAACCAATTGCACACAATGAAAGACCGCCAGTGAGGCGGTCCTTCGGAAATCCAATCGGGTATTTTGATCAGGCGGCAATGGCAGCGACGACCGTCCGTTTGCCGCGCAGTAACAGCAGGCCCAACGCGCCGAGGCCGGAGGCGAAGAGCGGGAGCGCAGCCGGAATTGGAGTGTCGGACACTTCCGCCGTAACCGGGGTCATCGTTCCAGTAAAAGTTCCGTCCGCAACGAACGATAAGGTTGAAATAAATGCGGTAAGCGGCGGCATGCAACTGCAACGGTCAAGGGCAACCGTCGCGCGGCTGAGAAAGAGCTGAGGCGGTTGCTTCGTACGCTTGATACCGGTGAACATGTTGATCCTACCCGCATGACGGTTCGGGAGTGGCTCGTAGCTTGGCTTGGCGCAGTTCGCGGCGAAATCTCTCCGAAGTCATATGAGCGGTATTGCGAGATTGCCGAGAATTTCCTCATGCCGGCTTTAGGCAATCTTCCGCTTGTAAAGCTCGCGCCGAGCCACATTCAGAAGGTCTATAACGAATGAGGTATAGGTGGGCGGCGCGATGGCAAGGACGGCGGCCTATCTGCGCCGACGCGCCGATATATTCATACGATTCTCAAGTCCGCCCTCGCGCGAGCCGTCGAACAGCAAGTATTGGCGCGCAATCCGGCTGATGCATTTAAAAGACGGCTGCCCAAGATCGAGCGCAAGCAAATGGAGATCCTCACCGCTGAGCAATCGTCACGTCTTTTGCAAGCCATCGAGCATGTGCGCATCTACTGGCCCGTGTTGCTTGCAGTTTCAACCGGCGCGCGCCGTGGTAAAATCTTAGCATTGCGTTGGAAAAATGTGGATTTAGATCGCGGAATATTGAGCGTAACGGAAAGTCTTGAACAAACCAAAACGGGTATTCGCTTCAAGGCACCCAAAACTGAACGGAACCGCGCAGTCACTCTTCCCGCCTTTGCGACAGACAAGCTCCGCCAGCTCAAACGGCAATAGGCCGAGGAATTGCTGGCGCTCGGCATCCGGCAGACAGGCGAAACACTTGTGTGTTGCCGCATCGACGGATTACCGATCCAGCCGCGCGGCCTGACCCACCAATTCACTGCCCTTATCGGCCGTATGAAGGACTTGCCTCGTGTGCGGTTCCATGATTTGAGGCACAGCACGCGACCCAGCTCTTGCTCGCCGGCGTACACCCGAAGGTTGCCCAGGAGCGCTTGGGGCACTCGACGATCACGACGACGATGGACCTGCATTCGCATGTCACAGACACCATGCAAACCGATGCAGCAGCCCGGCTCGATGTGGCATTTCAGCTAGCAAAAGGGGCAAAAACAGAAATTGGGTAGCAAACTCGGTAGCAGTAGTGTGCCACGCACTTGGCAGCAAATTGAAATACCGATATAGATCAATGTGTTGGAGAGGTGGCAGAGCGGTTGAATGCACCGCACTCGAAATGCGGCATACGGGCAACCGTATCGGGGGTTCGAATCCCTCCCTCTCCGCCAATTCCATGATGTAATATACTGAAATGATTACATAATTAACAAAAATACGACTGTAAGTCCCCAAATTAGTCCCCAAAAGCGAGGCGATGTTGGTCCGCTGTGGGCGCTGCTACTCGTCGTCCGCTGTAGCTGATGCATTCTGCACCACACGGCTGGATGGCGACTGGGGTCGAGCGTTCGGGACAATGCCGCAAGGATTGGATACCCAGGCGATCGTGGACCGTGCCCGGATTAGAGCCTGAGACTTCTGCTGGCGCCGTTCTTTCGGTCGTAAGCCGTCAACCAAACACAACCACGCGACTTTTCTTTCTGCCCATCGATGTTCGCTTCGGGTCAATCGCGACCGAGCCATCCAGCGCTCGTCCCGCTCAATGTCCGCTTCTCTAATCGGCCGTTTGGGGTCAAGCACTTTCAGACTATCCACCGCTGCAGTGTTGATGTCGCTCACGGGCTCGCGCTTCTCTTCGGAATCGGCACCAGGGCCCTTCCATCATGGGATCCGAGGACGAGGTGGAACAATCTGTTACGCGGCCTTAGCGTCAGATTGACGATAGGTCCAAGCGGACATGCGAACTCACCTCATCCATCGTCCCGCGAGGGACATCATTCCACCGCTGGGTGGAACTCGAGTTTTCTCCTATCGCATCCGGCGACCTACACCTCTCATGCCACCGCGGCCTCCCGGGTCCACTGGAACTCGGTGCCATCAACCCATATGCGGTGCATGATCACAGCCAACCGGCGCGCCAAGGCGACGATCGCCTTCTTCATCCCGCGGTGCCTGGCGATCTTCATGGCCCAGGCCTTGAGCCAGGACCATCTCTTTGAATGCAACATGGCCTGAGCCGCTTCGTAGAGCATGACCCGCATCATCTCGTCTCCGCAGCGTGATATTCTGCCGCTGCGTTCGCTCTCGCCTGATTGATACTTGGCGCACGTCAGCCCAAACACCGCCCCGACTGACTTGGACTTCCTGAAGCGAGCGGGCACGTCGACGGTGGCGCGATAGGTCAGCGCCACCACAGGGCCGACCCCGGGGACCGTCATCAGGCGCCGGCACACCTCATCGTCCCGCACGATAGCGAGCAAGCGGCGGTGCAGGATACAAAACTGCTCGCGAAGCACTCGCCGGACAATGAGCATCGGTTCGACCAGCACCGCCAGGTCGGGGAGGTTCTCAACAAGCTCCCTGATGCGGGCCTCGAACCTAACTTTGCCCACCACGCCTACTTTGAGACCAAAGTTGCGTAACGTCCCGCGCAGGTCATTATCGACAGCGATGGCCTTCGACTGCAGCAGCTTGCGATGGGTCAGCAGCATTCGCTGTTTCTGGCTGCGTAACGTCTTCACATGCACCGGACGATAGAGCCCCGCCCGCATCATCTGCGCCATACCGCGTGCGTCATTGCGGTCGGTCTTGTTGATCTGCGCCTTCAGCACCGCCCGCATGTGCCGCGTCTCGACGCAGATCACCGGCAAGCCCGCTTCCGCGAGGGCGCTAAAGAGCCACTGTGACAGCGGCCCGGCTTCCAATCCAATCCGTTTGAAGTGATAGGCGGGGCTCTTCAGCACCGCCAGCAGAGCTTCCGGTTCACTCGCCACCTTCACTTCCCGTACAATCCTGCCCGTGTCATCCACAACGCAGATGCTGCTCTCCTTGACTGAAACATCTAGTCCAGCAAAATGGTCCATGCTGCGCTTCTCCTTCTGATGCTTGAGGCCGTACACACGGACCTCGTTTCACCATCAGCCTGAAGCGCAGCACCAAAAATATTCAGCTATCCACAAGCTGCCGGCCGATTACCCCATCTGTTGCTCCAATAGCGACCAAAGTTCGCGGCGCAACGAAATGACGCAATGTGCCATAGCAGGACATTGCCGCTGTTCGACTAATTCACTGGGAAGTCTGAGATGATATTAATTTAGAAGCTGACAGCGAGCTTTGCTCGGAACTGTGCTCGCTCAAAGTTGTCAAGATCTAAGTTGAGACTGGGGTTCGCGGCAGAGCGACCAGCAATTTGCGGTTGGAATGTCGTATTGAAAGCGACCTTATCGGTTATCTTCCACAGAATTGTTGGTCCCGCATAAAGCGCGTTCCCGATATTGTTGCTCAGCCATTTCGAATTAAATGCCGACAAGCATCGCACTTCAACACCAGCAAATAATTGCGCTGAAACCTGATAGGTCAGAGCCGTCGAAACCAGCGATGATGCGGAGTCCAGCCATTGGCTCCGATTGTTGGGGTCCTGCGCTCGTTGGGGCGTCCAGATTATATTCGCCGCCCAATACAATTTATCGGGTAAGACGGGTGCATCGACAAATAATTTCAGCGCTGCTCCGTATAAATTTAAAGGCAGTCCCGCAATGTTATCGATTCGGGCCCAACGAGGCTCGACTGAAATCGATGCAGCAAAGGGCTGGCCGAAATTACGTTCGATTATGCGATGTTCAATCTCGAACGATAGCCCATCAAAGTCCAAACGGTTTACGTTGACGAGGTCGCTGACATCGCGGGCATGGTAAAAAGCACCGAACAACGATCCGGCTATCCACCAACCGTCAGCCACTGTGCGGCTGAATTCATATTTTGTGTTCAGCACCCCGTATGTTCCCTGGCGCTTACCAAATCGGCCATCATTTTCATTGGCAAATCCGGTATCGCCCGCCTTGCCAACATCAGTCGGCGAGGTAAATCCGAAAATATCGTCACCCGGAACTTCCGGTGCCGCTTTGTCAGTACTTGAATTTCCAATGTTCGTGGACCCTGTGTCGCTGTCTGGTCCAGCGGCAAACGCCGGGTACGTCCATACGACCGCAACGAAAGCAAATATATTCAAGTTGTGCTTTTTCATAACAGGCCCACCAATTAGTATTCTGATTTAAAATGTAACAGCGACAGGCGCAAGGAACGACGTTGTGTGAACTCAATGTCGCAAATGGGTCATTCGTGACTGAGCCATTTAGTGCCATCGCCGATCAATGTCCGCTTCTCTAATCGGCCGTTTGGGGTCAAGCACTTTCAGACTATCCACCGCTGCAGTGTTGATGTCGCTCACGGGCTCGCGCTTCTCTTCGGAATCGGCACCAGGGCCCTTCCATCATGGGATCCGAGGACGAGGTGGAACAATCTGTTACGCGGCCTTAGCGTCAGATTGACGATAGGTCCAAGCGGACATGCGAACTCACCTCATCCATCGTCCCGCGAGGGACATCATTCCACCGCTGGGTGGAACTCGAGTTTTCTCCTATCGCATCCGGCGACCTACACCTCTCATGCCACCGCGGCCTCCCGGGTCCACTGGAACTCGGTGCCATCAACCCATATGCGGTGCATGATCACAGCCAACCGGCGCGCCAAGGCGACGATCGCCTTCTTCATCCCGCGGTGCCTGGCGATCTTCATGGCCCAGGCCTTGAGCCAGGACCATCTCTTTGAATGCAACATGGCCTGAGCCGCTTCGTAGAGCATGACCCGCATCATCTCGTCTCCGCAGCGTGATATTCTGCCGCTGCGTTCGCTCTCGCCTGATTGATACTTGGCGCACGTCAGCCCAAACACCGCCCCGACTGACTTGGACTTCCTGAAGCGAGCGGGCACGTCGACGGTGGCGCGATAGGTCAGCGCCACCACAGGGCCGACCCCGGGGACCGTCATCAGGCGCCGGCACACCTCATCGTCCCGCACGATAGCGAGCAAGCGGCGGTGCAGGATACAAAACTGCTCGCGAAGCACTCGCCGGACAATGAGCATCGGTTCGACCAGCACCGCCAGGTCGGGGAGGTTCTCAACAAGCTCCCTGATGCGGGCCTCGAACCTAACTTTGCCCACCACGCCTACTTTGAGACCAAAGTTGCGTAACGTCCCGCGCAGGTCATTATCGACAGCGATGGCCTTCGACTGCAGCAGCTTGCGATGGGTCAGCAGCATTCGCTGTTTCTGGCTGCGTAACGTCTTCACATGCACCGGACGATAGAGCCCCGCCCGCATCATCTGCGCCATACCGCGTGCGTCATTGCGGTCGGTCTTGTTGATCTGCGCCTTCAGCACCGCCCGCATGTGCCGCGTCTCGACGCAGATCACCGGCAAGCCCGCTTCCGCGAGGGCGCTAAAGAGCCACTGTGACAGCGGCCCGGCTTCCAATCCAATCCGTTTGAAGTGATAGGCGGGGCTCTTCAGCACCGCCAGCAGAGCTTCCGGTTCACTCGCCACCTTCACTTCCCGTACAATCCTGCCCGTGTCATCCACAACGCAGATGCTGCTCTCCTTGACTGAAACATCTAGTCCAGCAAAATGGTCCATGCTGCGCTTCTCCTTCTGATGCTTGAGGCCGTACACACGGACCTCGTTTCACCATCAGCCTGAAGCGCAGCACCAAAAATATTCAGCTATCCACAAGCTGCCGGCCGATTACCCCATCTGTTGCTCCAATAGCGACCAAAAATGTCGCGTCGCGGCGAATGACGCGAAGTGCCACAAACCGACATTTATGTTTCTAGCTTTTGGTCCCAGGGTGCTTCGGGTGCAAAGCGGTTAGCGACGAAATCGATGAACGCCCGCACTTTTGCAGCAGGGCGACGATCCGGAAGGAAGACGGCATATATACCGCCGAATTCCACTGTCGGCTGATCCAGGCCCAGCGCGACTAGTGTGCCCGCGCGCATGTCGTCGGCTACGATAAAAGTCGGCAGGTACGCGAGCCCATGGCCTGCGATTGCGGCTGTTCGCAGGGCTTCGCCATTGTTGGCTCGTAGGTTACCTGAAACGGAGACAGTGATGTCTCCCTTTACCCCGAACGCCCATCGATTGATGCCGGTCACACTTGAGAGCGTGTATCCAAGGCAATTGTAGCCCGCCAAGCTCGAAACCGTGCGCGGTGTGCCGCGCGCCGCGAGATAAGACGGCGCCGCGCAGACGACGGTGCGGCATGGCGCAATCCGTCGCGCGATCAGGCTTGAGTTGCTGAGGCTGCCGATCCGGATCGCAACGTTCCAGCCCTCATCGGCGAGATCCACGAGACGGTCATTGAGACCGAGTTCGACGGTCACGAGGGGATGACGCTGCGCGAACTCCGAGAGCAGAGGGGCGACCTGCCGCGCACCGAACGCTACCGGCGCATTCAGGCGAAGTAAGCCCCTCGGCTCGACGCGATCAGCGGTGACGGCACAATCGGCCGTCTCGATGTCGGTGAGAATACGTTCGGACGCCTCCAGGTAGTTGCGTCCGGCCTCAGTGATCGAAAGCCGTCGCGTGCTGCGGTGAAAGAGCTTTACGCCCAGCCGGGCTTCGAGTGCTGCAATGTGCTTGGTTACCATGGTCTGCGACATGCCCATCGCGCGCCCGGCCGCAGAGAGATTCCCAGCCACGGCTACTTTCGTGAACACCTCCAACCCGGTCAGGCGGTCAAGCACAGGTGGATCTCACATCAACGGTGTGATCTGTAATTCACAAAATCTATATTATCACACCAGGAGGAATAGGCCATATCAGGGCGGCAAACACAGGAGCCACCGATGACTGATACCCGAACCGCCCCTTATGCCGCACTACTGCTTCGCGTCAGCCTTGGCGCGCTTTTCCTTGCGCACGCCAGCCTCAAATTGTTCGTTTTCACCCCTGCTGGAACTGCGCAGTTCTTCGGCAGTGTCGGCCTGCCGCCCGCGTTCGCGTATGTCGTCATTGCAGCCGAGGTTTTCGGCGGCATCGCGCTGATCTTTGGGCTCTGGACGCGGGTGGTAGCGATTATCCTTACGCCAATTTTGCTTGGCGCTATTTTTACCGTGCATGGCTCTGCCGGGTTTTTCTTCGACAATGCACATGGCGGGTGGGAGTACCCGGCATTCTGGATCATCGCGCTAATCGTACAGGCCATGCTTGGCGATGGCGCCTATGCGTTACACACGTCGCGCAATGTTGACACAGCGGCCAACTTCACCGGCGCATACTCACGTTGAACGAGGCGGCGGGGTCGATATGCCGGCCCTGCAACCGCCGGAGGACATTTCATGACTATGCCCACCTTGTTCCTGTCGCACGGTGCGCCGACCTTACCCCTTACCGACACGCCAGCACGCGCGTTCTTGCAGCAGCTCGGACACACGCTTGAACGTCCCAAGGCCATTCTCGTAATATCTGCACATTGGGAAACCGCAGTGCCGACGGTCAACGCGGTCGATAGCAACGAGACGATCCACGACTTCGGCGGATTTCCGCGGGCGCTTTATGACCTGCGCTATCCTGCACCTGGTTCGCCAACATTGGCTGCGCACGTCGCGGCGCGGCTGCGTGCGGCTGCCTTCTATTGCAACATAGATGAACGGCGGGGCTTGGATCACGGCGCATGGGTGCCACTACTGTTGATGTACCCGCATGCTGACATTCCTGTGCTTCAGCTCTCGGTGCAGCCGAATCTGGGTCCCGAGCATCATCTTCGCGTCGGGCGCTCGTTGGCGCCACTGCGGGACGAAGGCGTACTGATCATCGGCAGCGGCAGCTTCACGCATGATCTTTCAGAATTTCGTGGCCACGGGCCTAACGATCCGGCCCCGGATTGGGTCAATCGTTTCGCCGACTGGTTCGATGTTGCGCTGACGAATAATCATACTGACGATTTTCTAGACTACCGGCGTCAAGCGCCGTTCGCAGCCAAGAACCACCCGACAGAAGAACACCTCTTGCCGCTCTATGCGGCCTTGGGTGCCGCGGGCGAGGACGCGCGGGCCAAACGGCTTCATGCAAGCTCTACCTACAGCGTATTGCGGATGGACGTGTATGCCTTTCAAGCTCCGGACGATCCCGCGTTACAAACTCATGGGTCGGGCCAAAACCGGAGCGCTGCAGAGACCGGAGAGAGATTATGACCAATGAGCAAAAGAATATGGAGTTGATGCAAACGTTAGATGATGCCTGGAACGCACAAGACTGGGACATCTTCGACAAGCGTCACAAGCCGGATGTGATCGTTCGCTGGCCGGCGCAGCCCCCTACGCACGGGCGGCACGATCATCGCGCCGAAGGTATCCAGATGTTCAAAACGTTCCCCGATAACCGGGTTCATAACCGCCCGTACCGAGTGTTCTTTGCGAGCGAGGATTGGACGTGCTCCATTGCGCGGTTCACCGGCACGATGAAAGGACCAATGATGGGGCCGGACGGGAAAGAAACCCCGCCCACGCGCAAATCATTCGAAGTGGACTTCTGCACTGTTGCCCGTTGGGCGAATGGGGAGATCGTCGAAGAAAACCTGTTCTACGACGTCGTGGGCCTCATGCGTCAGATCGGACTCGGAGGTTAACGAATTCGGCGAGGCTGATGTCCGCCTTGGGTCAATCGCGACCGACCCCACTCACGGCTAGGGCCTCCCGATGTCCGCTGTACACCCAGTAGCCACCATTCAAGGCAGGCGTCGCCAATGACGTGATGTGCCAATCGCGACCGATGCACCGCAGCAAACAGCATTTCTATTCGATTACCTCGTCGGCGGAAGTGATGAGCATCGTCAGCGCAGATTTAGGAATGCAGAGCTGGTACAATCCCAGCGGCACCATTCGTGCTCCAGCCGCCATCGACCGGAATTACGGCACCAGTAATGTAGGTGGCCCATGGTGAAGCAAGGAACATAACAAGATTTGCTACGTCCTGCTTTGTCCCCAGTCGCCCAAGCGGAACGCCTTTCACAACCGTCTGCATTGCTTCTTGGGTTGGTGCGAGCCGAGAAATGCCTTCGGTATTTTCAATCGGCCCGGGCATCACTGAGTTCACCCTAATCCCATCCGCACCCCATTCAATCGCAAGAACGCGGGTGAGCATATCGAGACCTGCCTTGGCTGCGCAGACATGAGCTTGCAATGGCATCGGAACTAGGGCTTGCGGTGCAGAAATATTTACGATCACCGCCCCCGGCTTACGTAGGAGAGCTTGTCAGGATTCCCCGCAAGGACACGACGACTGTTGTTGCTAGGCTTGCCAAGCACATCCGCAAGCTGCCTAAGGAGCTGCGACGCTCCCTGACCTGGGATCAAGGTAAAGAGATGCATGCCCACAAGCGCTTTACGGTTGCCACCAACGTCCAGGTCTACTTCTGTGATCCGCGCAGTCCCTGGCAGCGCGGCTCAAACGAGAACACCAATGGCCTGCAGCGTCAGTACTTCCCGAGAGGAACCGACTTCTCGCGCATCTCTCAGAATCATCTGAACGCGATTGCCCTGCGGCTCAATCAACGTCCGCGAAAGACCTTGGGCTTCGAAACGCCAGCCGATAAACTACAAGCGGTGTTGCACTGATCGGTTGAACCGACAGGGGCTAAGTCGACATGGAGACTGCATTGCGAAATGTCCGCTTACCCCATAACGGACAAGCAATACCTTGGCATTTTATCATTGGATTTGCAGTGTCAGCTACCAAGGATAGATGATATTTAAGCGCTTCGGGTGAAGGCCGATTTCCAATGGAAGCGCGCCGAGGACTTCTCCGTCGATTTGCACTGGGACACGCCGATCTCCGTCAATTCTGACCTGCGTGAGCGACTCGATATGAACGGCTGGATCATGGTCGATGACTCCGAGGGCCAGAGCCGCGAGTTGACGCACGCGATTGAGTGGCCCGCTATCTCTAATGCAAAGCAGATGAAGGCGCGCGTCATGGAGATCGGCGTCCGGCGCGAGCATTAAATTGCCTGCGTAGCGCTTCACTCTCGTCACAAGGACCCAATGCGCCTTTTGCTCGCCTCTTTCCGTTCTTATGGTCAGTGGCCTATCTTCATAGGAGCCGAGCGCCCGCAATACCGGCCATACGAAGCCCATCTGGCCGTAGTCGCGGGAGCCCTCGCTTTCAAAGAGGCGCACCGCCTCAGCGTCGAATCCGATTCCGACGACAAACAAAAATGGCCGCCCATTGACCTGACCTACGGGAATGTCGTGCGCATTACTATGAACCAATGTGCTCGCAAGCTCGTGTGCCAATCGCGGCAAACCGATTTCCCGCGACAAAACGTTCCCCGTGCCCATAGGAATGATACCGAGCGGAATTGAACGGCCGACCAAGCCTTCGGCGACATCGTGCACTGTGCCATCGCCGCCTGCGGCCACGACAGCATCGAAATTGCCGCCCTTTGATGCTTCTGCTGCGGCTTTGGTACCTTCGCCATGGCGAGTTGTGTCAAGAGTTTCGGCGGAAGCGCCGAATTTCTTCAGGGCCGCCAGTGTCGCGCGATAGAGTTGGCGCGCTGCCGGACCTGCATTCGGATTATGTATTACAAAAAATCGTGTCCGCGATTGGCGAACGTCCACATCGTCGTCGGTATTCATCGTATTTTGTTATCAGATTGTGTCGGACGAGGCATACTCCACTCGGCTATCGTAAACCCGACCAGCAACCAGAATCCGCCGACAAGGAAGCCACCGACAACATCGGTCAGAAAATGGGCGCCGAGAAATACCCGGCTAAACCCGATCAAAACTATGAGAACTCCCGTCCAATACGCAATCTCGAAACGTTCACGTGACCCCGGCAAATTGCGCGCTATGGCGTAAGCCAAAAATCCATACACAGCCATCGCGACCGTTGCGTGGCCACTCGGAAAGGAGGACGTCAACGCCACTATGTCCGATTCGTTCGGCGGGCGATGCCGACCAATCAAGAATTTGCCGATTGAGGTTGAGGCGACCGCACCGAGACAGGTTATCCACATCGGAAAGACAATCCACAATCGTCGCTGGGACCAAAGAAATCCTGTTGCGATGATGACGGCGGCGACAACCGCGGCGCTGCTCCCTAATGCAGTAATCCAGCCGAATACCGATGTTAGAGGTTCTACACGCCAAGGCTTGAACAAGGCATGTATGAGATTGTCGAAGTGAATAGTCCCTTGAGCTTCAAGGATGTCTTCGGTCAGCCCGCTAAAAAGCGCTAGCATGTAGAGCGCAGCAAAAACCATCAAGGTGAGAGGAAGGCCGGTCGGCTCATATGGGTTAGCTCTGCTGTTGATAAAGCCAGAGACCGTGGGATAGCGCGCGGCAAGACCGAGTCGAAGCGCTGAAAACTGTTTCCAAATCTTCGATCCGGAAAACCGAAGCGGCAACCGTTCGGTCACAATCGAAAATAGGGTCAGGGCGCGCCACGCCAGTTCATGCAGCGAAATGGCGATCGCTATTATAGCCGTCAGAAACAGTACTGCAGCAATGGCGCTCATTGTGTATTTCGCTCAGAATGCAGCTGGCCACCTGTCAGTTAATTTGTTCCGGGCAGGAGATTTGCCTTACGCAATAGACTTTTCAATGGCAGTCAGCGGCACTGGGCTTGCATATTCACTCCAGTCGAAAGTAGGTGTGCCCCTATGACACATCGATTTCTAACTAATCACCGTCGAGCTCTAATCGCGGTGGCGTGTACCATTGGCTTGCCCGGTCTCTGTGTCGGAGCCTGGGTGCTGGCCTTGCAGATCACAGGGAATATTCACGTGGTCGAGCCGGGCGTTTTTTATCGATCCGCCCAACTCAACGGCGAGCAGTTGTCCGAAATTCTCAACACGTATCACATTCGTTCAGTGATCAACCTGCGAGGCGCCAATGAAAGTGCAGCATGGTATGAGAACGAGCTGATGGTAACCGCAAAACACAATGCCAAACATTTCGATGTCAGGATGGGGGCGACCAGCGAGCCCGGCCCCAAGCTCATCGCAAAGCTATTGAATGTACTAAAAACAGCGCCGCGACCAGTCTTGGTCCATTGCTACAGCGGTGCCGACCGCAGCGGTTTTGCCGCAGCTCTTTTCGAACGCTTTTTCGAGCACAAGTCAGCTCAAGCCGCCGCGCGACAGCTCTCGTTTTGGTACGGACATTTTCCGTGGCTTGGGAGCGGTACCGTCGCCATGGACTCGGCCTATTGGCGTCTGTCGACGGGCCTTTCTGAAAAAGCGACTTTGAACTAAATTGCTGAAGTTCCCTTGCTAAAAGCCGAGTCAATCGACGGCCTGGTCCGGGCTGAACACACGGTCCGACGCTGCTGGCGAGCCCTCTGGCCGCCAAGCCTCCTCTTCGGCATGACCCAAGCTTCTTTCCAAGACAGTTTCTCTCAAGCCGCCTGGTACAAAAAGGCCCGGTCAGGTCAATAAAGCGCTCCACGCGATCGGTTATGCCCGGACGCCAAGTTTCTCGGCTGTGGGCGGCACTTCCCAGACTACCAGTCCCGGCAAAGTTCTCGGCCGGGAGGCGTATTATTGTGAACGTTTCCCGTGTCAAATTCAACTCGATGTTGGATCATGGGACGGTCGAGGTGGAGTCGTGCCGGACTACTTCGGCATTGCCAGTCATCCTACGAACTATGCGATTATCATCATCCGGCCAATTGATTGACGCGGCCAAACTTACGACACGGTTGGTTAGTCAACCATGGACGCAACCGAGATCTTGCAATTTGCATCAACATTTTTCCCCCGCGTTGCATACGCCTGAGCGAGCTGTGTTAGCTCTGATTCTGGCATTTTTTCTTTTTCGCGTCGTCCTGTCAGCGACGCTTGGTTTAGGCGTGGATGAAAGTTATGGAATCAGCGTTTCACATGACCTTAAGCTTTCCTATTTCGATCATCCGCCGCTCAACTATTGGATCGCTCACTTCTTTATGCCGCTTTTCGGCGACGGCCGCGCGGCGCGCATCCCATTCATCGTTCTGTTTAGCGGCACGACTTGGACGCTTTATCTGCTGACCCGGCAATTGTACGGAGCCAATGCGGGATTTTGGGCCGTGCTAGCGCTAAATCTCTCTGCCTTCTTTACGCTAGCCGGCGGCTGGATCCTTCCCGACGGTCCATTGATGCTTTGCATTGTGGCGGCCGCTTATACCATTTCGCGCGCGTTGTTTCCGGAGCGCGAGCCATCTTCGCCGTGGCAAACTTGGATCATCGCGGGACTATGGATCGGACTTGCGGGCCTTTCCAAATACCACGCCGTGCTGTTTGTTGGGGGGTTGTTCATTTACATCGTCAGCGTGCCCGCGCGACGAGCAATGTTGCTACACCCGGCACCTTGGGTTGGTGCGGCAATCGCCCTTGTCGTCGCCTCGCCAGTGATCATCTGGAATGCCGAGCACCACTGGGTATCTATCGCTTACCAAGCCGGTCGGGCCGACGCTCATGGTTTCCCAAAAATCGGACAGATGTTAGCCAACGTCGGCGGACAGGTCGCGTGGATGTTGCCATGGGTGTTTGTACCCATGGTCATCGCCGCATATCGGGCCTTGCGTCATGGCCGTGCCGCCGAACGCTCCTGGTACTGTCTCTGCCTAGCGGTGCCTACGATAGCAATCTTTACCATCATACCATTGTGGGGCGGTCGCGGTCTGCCACATTGGCAAATGCCGGGCTGGCTTATGTTGTATCCGCTACTCGGCAACCATTTAGCCGGTGAAGCCTCGGTGCGGCGCCGACCGCGCCTGTGGGCTCTTACCTCGGCGGCGCTGCTCCTTGTGTTGGCGTTTATAATCGTGGGCGACGCCGCGACGGGATACGGTCGGTTGCTCTTTCCGACGGCATTCGCCAAGGGCGACCCGACCCTCGAAGCTCTTGATTGGACGCCGGTCCGTGCGGAGTTAGAGGCTCGTGGGCTTCTCAAGCATAAGGGGCTGTTCATTATTTCTGGCAGTCCAATCGACATCGGAAAAATCGATTGCGCACTGCGTGATGCATTGCCGATGCTGGTTTTTGGCCAGAGCAAGCAATTTGCGTTTCGCTATGACCCAAAAATATTCGTTGGTCGTGACGCATTGTTGATCGGCCGTCGGGATCGGATGAAAGGCATCAAGAATTCGTTGATTGAATACTTTGCATCGATCCAGGAGTTACCGCCTTTTATTTTCGGTCGCTCCGGCATGGCCGAAGTCGATGTACGCATTCTCTATGCTCACGATTTGAAGAGGCCGCTACCGTCCCCGTAAGATCATCGCTTGAGCGCGACGATATTATGGGATCGCGTTGCGAGCACGTCAGTTACTGCTGCGAAAACTTGTTCGACGCTTATCGCCCGCATGCAGACATTATCGTCGCACGGGCTTTTGCGATGGTTGTTGACGGTGGCGCACGGCGAGCAGGCGAGGCCGGCATAAATGACTTTCGAATTGCCAAGCGGCCGGTACAAATTGGGCGTTTCGGGGCCAAAAAGGACGATTGTCGGCAGACCAGTGGCGGCAGCAAAATGGGCTGTCCCAGAATCGTTCGTTACCATCACAACCCCTAGCGAATAGAGCGCTGCCAGGTCGGTCAGCGTCGTACGCCCCGCGAAGGAGATGCAGCGACTGTTTGCGCATTGTGACGCTATATTTTCCGCCTCTGACCGCTCGTTCGGAGCACCGGTAATTAGCACGAGCGCGTCAGCATTGGTTGCAAGGATACGCGAGATCAACTGAGCAAAACGTTCCGTCATCCATCGGCGTTGCGGGAGCATGTCGCTGGCGTTAGGATTAATTAGGACGACGCGAAACCGCGATGGATCGTAATTTGGCGCCAGCGCCTTGATTCGCATCGTGAGCGCCTCACGCGACTGCGTGGTTGGCGGTTTAACGGAAATTGTTAGTTGTTCATCAGTAATCAAAGTCTTTGCATAAGGGACAGTCGGAGTCGGACTCATAAGCGCCTCGACCAGTGCGATGAAGTTTTTAGCAATATGAATATGCGGATTGTATGCGACGCGATGCGTCAGCATCTCGCCTCGATACAAACCTTCACTATGGAAGCGATAGAACCCGATTCGTCGATTAGCGCCAGAAAACCCGGTCAGCAGGCCCGAAAACCGTGAAAAAAGTTCAAGGTCCACCACAGTGTCGATTGCCTCGCGTCGCGTCCATACGAAGAATGACAGTGTATCCAAGGCGAGGCGCCACAGCGACGTGGTGCGTATGGTGAAGACGTGGGCACCAGAAATGGTGTCCGTGAAACCAAGCGAACCAGCGTTCTGTGCAAATATGACGAAATAGAGCTCCGCGCCAAACCGTGCGTGCGCCTTACGCATGGCCGGATCAGCCAGGATGGCGCTGCCCATCTCCGAAAGCTCAATGAAAAGGATTCGCCGCAATGGCCGGGGCGGCGGCGGGAACAGCCACCACCATATCTCTAGCACTGCCGTTGCGAATGCGCACAACGGCACGCCGGCCCACCGATCGATCCGGCGCATCGTATCAATTTTAAGATTGGTCTCGCTCAGATGACATCCCTCTTCGACAAAATGTTCAGTGCACGTTCGCGCCAGTCTGCTCGTGGAGACGGCATGACTTTTTGCTTTCGTTCGTGCCACAAGTATTTAGTCGGATTCTAAGTTCTCCATTCATCGCGCGAGCTTTTCATTTACGGCTTGCTCCCGGCTTGACCGTATGATCGGCGCGAGCAGCGGTTTGTGTTTGAGAGCTGTTTCGATGCCGGCGATCAGTTCTTTCTCGCTGAATGGTTTAACGAGATAGCCAGCGATACCGGCGTTGAGCGCGCGCTCACGTAAGGAGTCGTCGGGATAGGCAGTAATCAAAATCGTGGGAATTGGTGTGCCTGCTGCGATCAATTGCCCGAAAAGTGCCGGCCCACTTACTCCAGGCATCTGCACATCGGCGATTAGGCAGGCGGTAATATGAAGGCATTTTGAACCTAAGAAATCGTCGGCGGAGGGAAATCCCTTCACGCTAAAACCAAGTGACCGCAAGAGGCGCGTCATCGCATCGCGAACCGATACATCATCGTCGACAATTGCAATCGAAGTCTTGAGCGACATGGCGATCTTCCACGGGAATACGGTCCGCAGGAGGCCATTCGGTGGCAAACTACGGAGCGCGTGGAAGCATTTATTATCGGTAATATATAATGTTGACGATTATACTGAGGTATCGCTTGGGTATAATTTATGTGCCGCGGGCTCGAGCTTTTCGGCCATCCGCACGAGTTCGGCCAACGATTTAGCCCCCATCTTTTGCATAACGCGCCCGCGGTGAACTTTAACGGTGATCTCGCTGCGCTTGAGCGCAGCAGCAATTTGCTTATTGCGTCGCCCGCTGACTACCAGCCCCATGACCTCTCGCTCGCGTGACGTCAAAGATGAGAAGCATCTCTGCAAGTTTGCGAATACGGCAGTGTGCTGACGCCGGGTCCGATCATGATCGATACCAAGTTGAACTGCTTTGAGCAGATCTCGATCGCGAAATGGCTTAGTGAGGAATTCAATCGCTCCGGCCTTGATGGCCCGCACCGACATGGGTATGTCGCCGTAGCCAGTGATAAAGATGATCGGAATGTGAATGTTCAATTCGATAAGCTCGTTCTGAAAGTCGAGGCCACTGAGCCCCGGCATTTTTACATCCAGCACGATGCATCCGGGAGCGTCAATTTTCTCTGCTTGGAGAAATGCTTGCGGTGACCCAAACGTTTGTACGTTGATGCCGACTGAGCGAAAAAGGCGATTAAGCGACTCGCGAACGGATGAATCGTCATCAACAACGAATACAACGGTCTTTTCCTCGCTCATATTGCCACCACTGGGTTTGCAGGCAAGGTGAACTGAAAAATCGCGCCGCGTGGCGCGTTCCGCTCCGCCCAAATGCGGCCGCCGTGGGCCTCAACGATTGACCGACTTATGGCTAAGCCAATGCCGAGACCGTTCGGCTTAGTTGTATAAAATGCGTCGAAGAGATTGTCGATCTTGCCGGCTTCCATTCCAATGCCGTTATCGCGAATCACAACTAGTATCGCATTTGTTATATCAAACGTAGTGCTGACAAATAACTCTCGCGCTTCGTCTGCGACCCCATCCATGGATTCAATGGCATTGAGAATCAGATTGAGGATAACTTGTTGTAATTGGACGCGGTCACCCGGAATAAGTGGCAGATTGTCGGAGAATTCCGTACGCAGCGAAACATGATTCTCCTCAATTTCTCTGCTCGTCAATGTGATAATCTCGTTGACGGAATCATTTATGTCCAAGAGCTCTTTTTGCGGAAGAGTTCTTTTGGCAAGGCTGCGGACCCGCGCTATTACGTCACTCGCACGGTTAGTGTCCTTTACGACGCACTCGATGGCTTGCTTTGCCTCTTCCAGATTCGGCGGCCGTGCGGCGAGAAAGTTAAAGCTGGCGTTCGCGTTAATTATTGTCGCGGCGAGCGGTTGATTGATCTCGTGGGCGATCGAGGCAGTGAGTTCTCCCAGCGTGGTAACGCGCGCAACGTGTGCCAACTGAGCGCGCGCCTCGTAGACTGCCGTTTCCGCCATCTTGATCTTGAGAACAAGGTATGCCGTTGCGGAAATAGCCAACAAACTAATTACGGTATTGACAAGACCCGTCTGCGATGAATCGGTAGTCGTGAGAACGTCACTCAGCAGCGTCAACACAATGCATCCAACGCTTACGAGGATAACACCTCGCTTGTTGCAAAATCGTACCGATATCAAAACGACGGCAGTGTAAAGTACGGGCATTGCAATTTCCAAATCCGTAACGGTGTCAAGAATGAAAATCAAAAGAGCAAGGAAACTGGCAGCGAACGGAAGGCGCAATCGAGCAGTGACTGCCGGATGCAATGCTAGACCTTTCATTTAGGCGCACTCCCTTATTCTATTTGGGCTCATCAAGAGTGTTGGCACAAAACCGGCATCGTGATAGTGCCGATCGACGTCTGCTTTTGGGGGGAAGCGACGTGGGACGGGTATGTCGCTATGTCACCTACTGGTACCTAGCGTACAAACTAATCTAGCCGTGGAATGGTCGCAATTGATAGCCAGCTCAATCGGTCGACGTAACACTTGCGTAACGCGTACCAAACGCTCGCCAAATCGCCTTCAATATCCCCGGCTGCCAACAATGCCAAAGCTTCCGGTTTCTCGGGCCGCAGTGAACCCTGGACGGCATTTTTCGCTCATCAGCAGACGCTCTCTAACTTTTCTGTTCTCGATAAGTGTTGCGTCGACCGGTTGAGACCACCGCACTTAGCGGACAAACCAACCGTACCCGAGTTTGTCAGCTATTGGACCAAAGCGGGCATCACGTCTTTTACCGCGTTGGAAAAGTTTTGACCGTACAGAATCGCTTTCGGACCCTCGGAGTTTCGGCGGCAGTCCATATGCCACATGTCTATTTTGAAAGCGTATATTTGCTTCGAGTTTAGCCGTCAATCAATGCGTTGGGTTTGGCGAAACGTTCGAGCGCGGATGAATCGTCGATGACGATGGCGCGTCCGGAACTGCTCACGCCGTATTTCGCCAGCAGCGTCAGATTTCGCGACAGGTTTTCCGGTGTCATCCCCAGGCGTGAGGCAAGGGTGCGCTTGTCGAGCGTCAGCTCGATGTGCTGATGATCGCCTTGCTGGCGATTGGCCTTCAGAATCCAGTTGGCCAATCGCTGAGCGCTGGTGCGCAACTTCTCGTTCTTCAGCGAACGCACGACCTCGCGGTAGCGCTCCGCGAGTTCATTGACGATGGCGCGCGCGAAGGCGGCGTCGCGCCCAAACACGTCACGCACGGGCTGCGCCGGAATCATGAGTATCTGCGCGGGCGTAAGCGTGCGGGCCGACTTAAGATAGACGGCGTCACGTATGACCGCCGCGAGAATGAACGTCGTCACCGGCCGCATGATGCCGATCGTGGTTTCGTGCCCGTTATGGGTGCAGAACATTTCGACCGAGCCTTCGACCACGATATGCAAAAAGTCCGGCAAATCGCCTTCGTTGATGAGGGCCGTGTGCTGCGGAAAGCGCTGGAGAAATCCAGCACGCACCAACTCCTCGAAATTCGCTTCGCTCATGTCGCAAAACAGCGGCAGCGCGCGAATGAGCTTCCAATCGGATTGGCGCACGGTATTCTCCCCCGCTTCAGGGCATTCGCGACGAATATATCAAGTCTATACCGAAAACGCCTTACGGCGACTTGATAATTATCAAGCTGAAGTTACGCTTAGATCAAACCGTGAAGCGATATAAGTAAAGCAAAATCATTGCGGACAAAACCGACGTATTATTGATCAACGTCAAAGCATTCATGGCGCGCCCCAGCTTTTGTTGGTGCTGGCAAACTGCAGCAAACAACTGGGTGACACGACATGAGCGCAACATCCGAAGCAAGTATTGGAGCGGCCCCCTATCGGCTATTGGGAACCCCGACCGCCGGCCTCGTGATGGGGACGTGGGGGTTCTTTATCGGCTTCGCGGCCGTGTCGCTCTATGGGCCGGCGGCCAAATATTTCCAAGATCAAATGCACCTCAGCGGGCTCGCGCTCGGACTCCTTGTCGGAGCGCCGCAGCTGACTGGTTCGCTCTTGCGTATCCCGTTCGGCGCCTGGGTCGATCGTGTTGGTGGCCGTCTGCCCATGATCACTTTGTTCTGCCTGTCGCTGGTCGGCATGTGGGGACTGGTATTCATTCTGCTGACCGCCAAGACCCTCACGGTCGCCGCCTATCCGATCATTGTGATGTTCGGCTTCCTAAGCGGATGCGGAGTAGCTTCATTCTCGGTTGGAATTCCCCAGGTCTCCTATTGGTATCCCCAGTCGCGTCAGGGCACGGTGCTTGGCGCCTATGGTGGTATCGGCAACTTGGCGCCGGGCATCTTCACGCTATTCTTGCCCTATGCGATCGCCGCGTGGGGTCTTGCCGGCTCCTATTTTGCTTGGTTTACGTTCCTTCTCGTCGGCACTGCGGTTTATGCGTGGCTCGCGCGCGACGCCTATTTCTTCCAGCTCCGCCAGCAGGGGCTCGATGCGGATGCCAGCCGAAAGATCGCCCAGGAGAAGGGCCAGGAGCTGTTCCCTAAAGAACAAGTCTGGCAGGCGGTCATCACCGCCGCCGAAGATCCGCGCACCTGGGGTCTTGTCGCTCTCTACTTCGTCTCCTTCGGCGGCTTCCTGGCGCTGACGGTGTGGTTTCCAACCTATTGGATCAACCTCCACCATATGGATGTGAAATCTGCTGCGATGCTTGGTGGGCTCGGCTTCTCGCTGCTCGCCGCGGTCATTCGCGTGTTCGGCGGCATGCTCTCCGAACGCATTGGCGGCGAGCGGACGGCGATCCTTTCGTTTGTCGGCGTCCTCATTGGGGCGGTCATCCTCACGCTCACTGAGGACTTCTATCAAGCTCTTGCCGGCGAATTGCTGATCGCTCTCGGCATGGGAGTTGGCAATGCAGCGGTGTTCAAGATGGTGCCGAAATACGTACCGAGGGCCGTCGGCGGATCGGCAGGCCTGGTCGGCGGACTGGGTGCGCTCGGCGGCTTCATAATTCCGCCGTTCCTCGGCGCCGTCGTCGATGCGCTGGGAACGAATGGCTATGCCGGCGGCTTCTTCGCCTATGTCGTGCTCGCGGTGATGGCGATCGGCGTCTCTGTGTACTTCTGGCATCTCGATCGCGGCGCCAAACCAAAGGCGAGCGGATCCACTGTCCTCCAGGCGCGGTAGAGGTCACACATCATGAGTCATTTTCTCGATCGTCTGACATTCTTCAACCGCGCCGGCGAGACATTCTCCGACGGCCACGGCATCACCACCAACGAAGACCGCGGCTGGGAGGACGGCTATCGCAAGCGCTGGCAGCACGACAAGATCGTGCGCTCGACGCACGGCGTGAACTGTACCGGCTCGTGCTCGTGGAAGATCTACGTCAAGGGCGGCATCGTCACCTGGGAAACTCAGCAGACCGACTATCCGCGCACGCGGCCCGATCTGCCGAACCACGAGCCGCGCGGCTGTTCGCGCGGCGCCAGCTACTCCTGGTACATCTATTCCGGCAACCGGGTGAAATATCCGCTGGCGCGCTCACGGCTGCTCAAGCTGTGGCGCGAGGCGCGCGTGTTGATGACGCCGGTCGCCGCCTGGAAATCGATTGTCGAAAATCCGCAAAAGCGCGCCGCCTATCTGCAGAAGCGCGGGCTCGGCGGTTTTGTCCGCACGACCTGGAACGAGATCAACGAGCTCATCGCCGCGGCCAATGCCTATACGGTGAAAACCTACGGGCCCGATCGCGTGTTCGGCTTCTCGCCGATCCCGGCGATGTCTATGGTGAGTTATGCCGCCGGCTCGCGCTATCTCTCGCTGCTCGGCGGCGTCTGCATGTCGTTCTACGACTGGTATTGCGACCTGCCGCCGGCGAGCCCGCAGACCTGGGGCGAGCAGACCGACGTGCCAGAATCGGCCGACTGGTTCAATTCCGGTTTCCTGATCCTGTGGGGATCGAACGTGCCACAGACGCGCACGCCCGACGCGCACTTCTATACGGAAGCGCGCTATCGCGGCGCCAAGAGCGTAGTCATCAGCCCGGATTATTCGGAAGCCTCGAAATTCGCCGATCTTTGGCTGTCGCCAAAGCAGGGCACCGATGCCGCGCTTGGCATGGCGATGGGCCACGTTATCCTGCGCGAATTTCATATCGACCGGCAGGCCAAGTATTTCCAGGACTACGCCCGGCAATATACCGACATGCCGATGCTGGTGCGGCTGGTGAAGCAAGGCGCGCACTACGTGCCGGAGCGCTTCATCCGCGCCGCGGACGTTATGAAATCCTGCGGCGAGGCCAACAATCCCGAATGGAAGACGCTCGCTTACGATGAATTGACCGGCACAGTCGTGGTGCCGAAAGGCTCGGTCGGATTCCGCTGGGGCGAGAAAGGCAAGTGGAACCTCGAGGAAAAAACCTCGGGCGGTCAGGACACGAAGCTGCGGCTGTCGCTAGCCGACGTCAAAGACGATGTCGCTGCGGTCGGCTTTCCCTATTTCGGCAACCGCGAGCACGATCATTTTCTCGGCACCGATCACCCCGGCGTGATCGTTCGCAATGTACCGGTGAAGAAGCTGCAACTGATCGAAGGCGAGGCGCTGGTCGCCTCGGTCTACGATCTGTTTGTCGCCAATTACGGCGTTGATTGCGGGCTCGGCGGCGAGCACCTGGGCAAGAGCTACGACGACCCTGAGCCCTACACACCGGCCTGGGCGGAAAAAATCACCGGTGTACCGCGCGATCAGATCGTCGCCACGGCGCGCGAGTTCGCGCTCAACGCCGAGAAGACCAACGGACGCTCGATGGTGATCGTCGGCGCCGGCCTCAATCACTGGTACCACATGGACATGAACTACCGCGGCATCATCAGCATGCTGGTGATGTGCGGATGCGTCGGGCAGTCCGGCGGAGGCTGGTCGCATTATGTCGGCCAGGAAAAGCTGCGGCCGCAATCCGGCTGGCTGCCGCTGGCTTTTGCTCTCGACTGGGCCCGGCCGCCACGGCAGATGAATTCGACGTCGGCGTTTTACGCGCACACGGATCAGTGGCGCTACGAGACGCTCGACGTGTCCGAGATCCTGTCGCCGACCGCGCCAACGGGACCGTGGGACGGTGCCTTAATCGACTACAATGTGTGCGCCGAGCGTATGGGCTGGCTGCCGTCGGCGCCGCAGCTACAGACCAACCCGCTTGAGGTTGCCAAGCAAGCAGCGGCATCGGGCCTGGACGCGAAGGACTATGTCGCCAATTCGCTGAAATCGGGCGCGCTCAAACTGTCCTGCGACGACCCGGACAATCCGGCCAACTGGCCCCGCAATATGTTCATCTGGCGCTCCAACCTGCTGGGCGCGTCGGGCAAGGGCCACGAATATTTCCTCAAGCACCTGCTTGGTACCAAGCACGGCGTCATGGGCAAGGACCTTGGACAGGACGGCAAAAAGAAGCCGATGGAAGTCGCCTGGCACGATCAGGCACCGGAAGGAAAGCTCGACTTGCTGGTTACGATCGACTTCCGCATGTCGACCACCTGCATGTATTCCGACATCGTGCTGCCGACGGCGACCTGGTACGAGAAGAACGATCTCAACACCTCAGACATGCATCCGTTCATACATCCGCTGACCTCGGCGATCGATCCGGTCTGGGAAGCGCGCAACGATTGGGAGATTTACAAAGGCATCGCCAAGGCGTTTTCGGAAATCGCGCCGGAAGTGCTTGGCGTCGAAAAGGACGTGGTGCTGACGCCGATTCAGCACGACTCGCCCGGCGAGATCGCGCAAGCCCTCGACGTCAAGGACTGGAAGAAGGGCGAAATCGATCCGATCCCAGGCAAGACCATGCCGCAAGTCGCGGTGATCGAGCGCGACTATCCCAATCTCTACAAGCGTTTCACCGCGCTCGGACCGCTGATGGCCAAGCTCGGCAATGGCGGCAAGGGCATCGCCTGGAACACCGAGCACGAGGTCGGCTTCCTGACGAAGCTCAACGGCGCCGTCACCGAGGAGGGCCCGACCAAAGGTTTTGCGCGGATCGAAAGCGACATCGATGCCTGCGAAGTCATCCTCAGCCTGGCGCCGGAAACCAATGGCGAGGTCGCGGTGAAGGCCTGGGCCTCGCTCGGCGGTTTCACCGGGCGCGACCATGGCCATCTCGCAATTCCGAAAGAAGATGAAAAAATCCGGTTCCGCGATGTGGTCGCGCAACCGCGCAAGATCATCTCCTCGCCGATCTGGTCGGGGCTCGAATCCGACAAGGTCTGCTACAACGCCGGCTATACCAATGTGCACGAGTTGATCCCCTGGCGCACGCTGACCGGCCGCCAGCAGCTCTATCAGGATCATTTGTGGATGCGGGCGTTCGGCGAGGGCTTCTGCGTCTATCGTCCGCCCATCGATACCAAATCGGTCAATCCGATCATCGACCGCAAGCCGAACGGCAACGATGCGGTCGTGCTCAACTTCATCACGCCGCATCAGAAGTGGGGCATCCACTCCACCTATACCGACAACCTGCTGATGCTGACGCTGTCGCGCGGCGGGCCGATCGTGTGGATCAGCGAGATCGACGCCACGAAAGCCGGCATCGTCGACAACGACTGGATCGAGGCGTTCAATACCAACGGCGCGCTGGTGGCGCGCGCGGTGGTGTCGCAGCGCGTGAAGCAGGGCATGTGCCTGATGTATCACGCGCAGGAAAAGATCGTGAACGTGCCGGGCTCGGAGATGACCGGGCAGCGCGGCGGCATCCACAACTCGGTGACGCGCGCGGTGCTCAAGCCGACGCATATGATCGGCGGCTACGCCCAGCAATCCTACGGCTTCAACTACTACGGCACGGTCGGCTCCAACCGCGACGAATTCGTCGTCGTGCGAAAGATGTCGAAGGTCGATTGGCTCGACAAGCCGACTGCCGATCAACCCGAACCGCTGCCCGTCGCACCCAAACTGGAGGCCGCAGAATGAAAATCCGCGCTCAAATCGCGATGGTGCTCAATCTCGACAAGTGCATCGGGTGCCACACCTGTTCGGTGACCTGCAAGAACGTTTGGACCAACCGGGAGGGCATGGAATACGCCTGGTTCAACAACGTCGAAACCAAGCCCGGCATCGGTTATCCGAAGGATTGGGAAAACCAGAAGCGCTGGAACGGCGGCTGGCGCCGCAAGAACAATGGCAAGATCGAGCCGAAGATCGGTTCGAAATGGCGGGTGCTGGCGAACATCTTCGCCAATCCAGACCTGCCGGAAATCGACGACTACTACGAGCCGTTCAACTTCGACTACGAGCACCTGCAGAATTCGCCGGAAATGCCGGCAATGCCGACGGCGCGCCCGCGTTCGCTCGTTTCCGGCGAGCGCATGGAAAAAATCGAGTGGGGTCCCAACTGGGAGGAAATTCTCGGCGGCGAGTTCGCCAAGCGGTCGAAAGATTACAATTTCGAAGGCGTGCAGAAGGACATCTACGGCCAGTTCGAAAATACCTTCATGATGTATCTGCCGCGGCTGTGCGAACACTGCCTCAACCCGGCCTGCGTCGCGGCATGCCCCTCCGGCGCCATCTACAAGCGCGAGGAAGACGGCATCGTGCTAATCGATCAGGACAAATGCCGCGGCTGGCGAATGTGCGTATCGGGCTGCCCCTACAAGAAGATCTATTACAACTGGTCGAGCGGGAAATCCGAAAAGTGCATCTTCTGCTACCCGCGCATCGAAGCGGGCCAGCCGACCGTGTGTTCGGAGACCTGCGTCGGCCGCATCCGCTACCTCGGCGTCGTGCTCTATGACGCGGACCGCATCGAGGAAGCCGCCAGCGCCAAGAACGAGCAGGATCTCTACGAGGCGCAGCTTTCGATTTTCCTCGACCCCAAGGATCCGCAGGTGATCGAACAGGCGCGCGCCGACGGCATCGCGGAGAACTGGCTGGAAGGCGCGCGGCGCTCGCCGATCTGGAAAATGGCGATGGAGTGGAAGGTCGCCTTCCCGCTGCATCCCGAATACCGCACGCTGCCGATGGTCTGGTACGTGCCGCCGCTCTCGCCGATCCAATCGGCGGCGGCCGCCGGCAAGATCGGTCACGACGGCGAAATGCCCGACGTGCGGTCTTTGCGTATTCCGCTGAAATATCTCGCCAACCTGCTGACCGCCGGCAAGGAAGAGCCGGTCGCATTCGGCCTCGAACGCATGCTGGCGATGCGCGCCTATATGCGCGCCAAGACCGTCGACGGCGTGATCGATGAGGCCATCGCCAAGCGCGTGGGACTTACGGCACTGGCGATCGAAGACATGTACCAGACGATGGCGATCGCTAATTACGAGGACCGCTTCGTCATCCCGACCGCGCATCGTGAAACCAACGAAGACGCCTACGACCTGCGCGGCTCGTGCGGCTTTTCCTTCGGCAATGGCTGCGCCGGCGGCACCAGCGAAGCCAATCTGTTCGGCACGCCCAAGCGCGCCAAGACGCCGATGGAGGTCGCGTGATGATCAAGGCCTTAAAGGCGCTGTCGGCGCTGCTGACTTATCCTACCGCCGAATTGCAACAGGCGGCGGGCGAGATCAGCGAGGCGATCGAAAACGAGCCGGTAATCACCTTTGCCGTGCGTGAGCAATTGCACCGCCTGTTAAAGGAGCTTGCCGCCGACGATCTTTACGACTTGCAGGAGCGCTACGTGCTTCTGTTCGACCGCACGCGCTCTTTGTCGTTGCACCTGTTCGAGCACGTGCACGGCGAAAGCCGCGACCGCGGCCAGGCCTTGGTCGATCTCAAGGCGCAATATGCGACAGCCGGGCTGGAGCAGGACACGCCAGAACTGCCGGACTTCCTGCCGCTGTTCCTCGAATATGCCTCGACGTTGCCGGCGGCGCAGGCGCGCGATGCGTTGGCGCAGCCGGCGCATATCCTTGCCGCGATGGCGGAGCGCCTGCGCAAGCGCCGCTCGGCTTACGAAGCCGTGTTCCGCGCGCTGGTCGCAATGTTGGCGGCAAAGCCGAAGGAGTCGGAAGTCTCTGCGCTGCTGGCGCTGCCCGATCCGGACCCCAACGACCTGAAGGCGCTCGATGCCGCCTGGGAGGACGAAGAGGTCCAATTCGGACCCGGCGCCGGCGACGGCTGCAAGGACGGGCTGATCGCGCGCGTGCGCGGGGCTTTGCGTCCCGCGCCGGACATGCCGGCCGTGTCTCGCCCCAACCCGCCGCGCAATTGAGGAAAAGATCATGCGCGAACTGATCAACTACATTGTCTTCGGCTGGTATCCCTATCTCTGCCTGACCGTGTTCCTGCTTGGCAGCGTGCTGCGCTTCGACCGCGAGCAGTACACCTGGCGCAGTGGATCGAGCCAGCTGTTGCGCCGCCGGCAACTGACCTGGGGCTCCAACCTGTTCCATGTCGGCATCCTGGTCATCTTCCTCGGCCATTTCGGCGGCCTGCTGACCCCGATCTGGATCTTCGAGGCGCTCGGCATTTCGCAGACGTTCAAGCAATGGATGGCGATCGGCGTCGGCGGCGTTTCAGGCGTCCTGTGTTTCATCGGCATTACGCTGCTGGTGCATCGCCGGCTGTTCGATGCGCGCATCCGCACCACCTCGTCATTCGGCGATATCGCGATCCTGCTCATCCTCTATGCCCAGCTTACGCTCGGGCTCGCCACCATCCCGGTGTCGCTGCAGCACCTCGACGGCCATGTGATGGTCACGTTCATGACTTGGGCACAGGGCATCCTGACACTGCAACCCGGTGTCTCCGTGCTGATCCTCGGCGTGCCGCCGATCTTCAAGGTGCACCTTGCCCTCGGCATGACGATCTTCCTGCTGTTTCCGTTTACCCGCCTGGTGCACGTCTGGAGCGCGCCGATCTGGTATCTCGGCCGGCGCGGCTATCTGGTGGTGCGCACGCGGGCGGTGCGCGGCCTGGAACCGGCGGAGTAGGGCGATGACAACCTGCTCAGCCCACGTGCAAATCCCGGCGGGAAAGCCGGCAGCGGTCAGCGTCAACGGCGTCGCCATCGCCCGCGACGCCATTCAACGCGAAATGCAGCACCATGCGGCGGCAAAGCTGATCGCCGCCTGGCAGCAGGCCGCGCGCGCCTTGGTGGTCCGCGAACTGCTGATGCAGCGGGCGCGCCATCTCGGTGTTGCGCCGGCGCCGATCAGCGACGCCGAAGGCCGGCGCGAGACCGACGACGAAGCCATCATGCGGGCGCTGGTCGAGCGCGAGGTGACGGTTCCGGAACCGGACGATGCGACCTGCCGGCGATTCTACGAGAACAATCAACGCCGCTTCCGCTCGCCCGACATTTACGAGGCCTCGCATATTCTTTTCGCGGCCCTGCCGGCGGACCGCAAGGCTTACGAGCTTGCCCGCGCCGAGGCACAAGCCGTACTCACCGAATTGCGCGAACACCCGGAGCGGTTCGCCGAACGCGCCAAGGCGCATTCACGCTGTCCGTCGGCGGAACAGGGCGGCAACCTCGGTCAGATCACAGCCGGGCAAACGACGCCCGAATTCGAGCAGGCGCTTTTCGCGCTCGAGCCCGGCCAGTTGTGCGAGGCGCCGGTCGCCACGCGCTACGGGGTCCATGTCATCCGGCTTGAGCGCAAGCACGAAGGCCGTACGCTGCCCTACGAACTCGTGGCCGACCGTATCGCCGATTATCTGCGCGAGAGCGTGCGCCGGCGGGCCGACGCGCAATACATCGCGCGGCTTGTTTCCGCGGCGCGCATCGAGGGCATCGAGCTTGCCGGCGCCGACGCGCTGCGCGTGCATTGAGGAGGGCCTATGCTCGGCGATCTGCTGGCCCAATTGACCGACGAGACCGTGGCGGTCGAGACGCTTCTGCAACTCGGCGATCTGGCGCTGTTGGAGACGGCGCGCACGAAAGCCGCCGCCGAGGGGATCGATCTCGCATCTTGCGTGACGCAAACCGTGCAGCGTTACGCGGCGACCGCCTCCGATGAGGAATGGGTTACGCTGATGGGCATGCTCAACCTCTCGCCCGATCCCGGCGCGATCTGCCTCAAGCGGGCCTTCGGCTGCGCGCAGCCATGAGCCCGGTCCCGCGCCTCAAGGACTATCGCGGACCGGCACTGCTGTCCTACGGCTTCCGCCCGTTCTTCTTGCTCGGCGCCGTCTATGCCGGGCTCGCCATCCTGGCCTGGCTGCCGATGTTCAACGGTGAGTTGGAACTGTCGACGGCTTTCGGCCCGATCGACTGGCACGTGCATGAAATGCTCTACGGCTACGTGCCGGCGGTGGTGACTGGCTTCCTGCTGACCGCAATCCCCAACTGGACCGGGCGGCTGCCGATCCAGGGCATGCCCTTGCTCATTCTGGTCGCGGTGTGGCTGGCGGGCCGTGTAGCGGTGACGTTTTCCGGCGTCATCGGCTGGCTGCCGGCCATGATAGTGGACGTCGCCTTCCTGGCTTCGGTCGTCGCCGCCGCCGCGCGCGAGATCGTCGCCGGCAAGAATTGGCGCAACCTGCGCGTCGTCGGCCTGGTCACGCTGCTGCTCGCTGGCAATATCGCGTTTCATCTTGAGGTGCATATCAGCGGCGGCGCCGAATACGGCGCCCGAATTGGCGTCGCCGCGGTGGTGCTGCTCCTGGTGGTGATCGGCGGTCGCATCATCCCGAGCTTCACCCGCAACTGGCTGGCGCGCGAGAACCCGGGCCGGCTGCCGGCGCCGTTCGCGCGTTTCGATGTGGCGGTGATCGGCTTTACCGCCGCGACCTTGGCGTTGTGGATCATGCTGCCGTCGGCAAGGCCAACGGGCGCGGCGCTCGGCATCGCGGGCGTATTGCATATCGTGCGGCTGGCGCGATGGGCCGGCGACCGCACTTGGCGCGACCGTCTGGTGCTGATCTTGCACGTCGGCTACGCCTTCGTGCCGCTCGGGTTCCTGCTTGCCGGCGCGGCCGTGTTCGGCCTCGGCGAGCAAAGCGCCGCAATTCACGGCTGGATGGTCGGCGCCGCCGGGGTTATGATGTTGGCGGTAATGACACGTGCCACCCTTGGTCACACTGGCAGCGCCCTCAACGCTTCGGCGATGACGCAGGCGATCTATGCGGCAGTCGTCATCGCCGCGCTGGCGCGCATTTGCGCCTCGCTTGAGCCGGGCTGGAGCGAGCCGCTGCTGCAAATCTCGGTCGCCGGCTGGGTTATCGCATTTTTCGGCTTTGCCGCTGTCTACGGGCCACTGCTCGTCAGGGCACGGCAATAGGCGCTTTGGCGACTTCGGGTGCCGGGAACGGTTGGTTTGGTTTGCTCCTTTCCAGCCGTTGCCACACAGGGAGCCCCAGCGGAAACGCTGGGGCTTCTTCGTTGGGCCGCATGCTGCGAGACCGGCGGTGGCGCCGCGGTCCCTGCTGTCAACAAGCCCCACGATGCGACAGCGCAGAAAGGCCAGGGGGCCTGTTGACAGCGACGACGCCGACCGCGCCGACCTGCCGGCGCGGCTGCAACGCCGCGGCGACTCCGTAATTGTCGGCAACGATCGCGAATTGACATCTGAAATTTCGAAACAGTCTTCGCCCATATCCAAGATCGCGGCGCGCATCCTAATCGGTATATGTAGGATATCGGTTCCAGACCGATCATCGGCGGCAAATAATTTTTTCAGAAATCGTTTCGCTCTTGCTGGCCGGTCGGTGAAAAGGTGGGCTCCAACAACAGGGAGTTTATCACCATGATTGACCGACACCAATTTCTCTCCGTCATCGGCTACGGCCGCGCGCCGCGCAAGGGCGAGCCGCGATGGTCGTGCGTCTCCGGTATCACCGCCGAAGGTACGCGCATGCCAGGAGCGCGCGCCCATCTTCGCCACCGCGCCGAGCCTCTCATCATCTTCGGCATCTCGCCGATCGAGGCGGGGAAGATCGCGATCGCACGCGCCGATCGCGCATTCGATCACGGGAAAAAGCGCCGGCGGCTGCGGCGCGACGGCAAAGCCATCTTGGCCGGCGTCGTGTCCTACCCGGTGCCGCGCCAGGTCGTCGAGAATGACCCCGCCGAAATGCAGCTCTACCGGCGCTGGCGTGAGATGACGCTTCTGTTTCTCATTCACTGCTTCGGGGAGCATCTCATGAGCGCGGTCGAGCACAGCGACGAGTAATTCTTACACCTTCACGCCTTCATCGTTCCGGCGCTGTTGCCCGACCACCACCTCGATATGCGCGACATCCACCCCGGCCAGCGCGCGAAGCGCGACGCCGCCGAGGGTGGTGCCTGCAAAAAGTTTCAGGACGCGGCGTATCGTTCGGCGATGTCGAGGTTTCAGGATGACTACTGGTGGGCGGTCAGCAAATTTTTCGGCCACAAACGTTATGGGCCGAAGCGCCCGCCGATCTCTCGTCGGGAGCGCCTGATGGAAAAGCGGATGGAGGAGGAACGCGCCCGCCAGCAAGCTGCCGACGCCGCCGAGCGCGACCGGTCCGAAGGCGCGTTGGCGCAACGCCGCGCCGACGTCGACCGCGACCGCGACCGCGCCAAGATCGACTCCGTCATCCAGGATTACGAGAAGGCGAACCAAACGCTGCGTGGAGGCTGCCTCACGCTCAAGGCCTGCGCCGACGCCGAGCGGGCGCGGCGGCAGGCGGCGGAGGCCGAAATCGCCGCCCTGCGCGAACGGGTGGCCGAGCTCGAGCGCGAACTTTCCCTGAGCCCCGTCGCCTGACCGGCGCGGCATCCGGCCGGCGGAGCGGCGTTGACCGAAAGTGTCCGTGTGAGTACACCTAGATGTATTCGCAACCCGTGCCCAAGCCCCGGTTTTAAAGGGTTTTTCGAGCGAGGCGGTCGCCGCGGTGGAGAGTCCCTCCCTCTGCGCCAGTTTCTCCGACGACTGACCGGCAATCGGTGCCGGCTTCGGTCGCTGCACAGCCGCCATGAAATTCAGACAAAGTCACGAGTGTGCCGGGCGATCACGTATTCCTCGTTCGTTTGCAGGGCGAGCACCGATACGGAGCCGGCGGCCTCGCTGATCACAGGGCCGCCACCGGCATTCGCCCGCTCGTCAATCCTCAGGCCGAGCCAGGCCGCCTTGCGGCAAACGCGGGCACGGATGTCCGGAGCACGTTCGCCAATCCCGCCGGTGAAAACCAAGGCGTCGAGACCACCCAGCGCCGCCCCCAGCGACCCCAGTTCGCGCACGATCCGGTAGACGAACAGATCGATCGCTTCGGCGGCACGCGCATCATGACTCGCCAACAGCTCGCGCATGTCGTCGCTGACGCCGGAGACGCCGAGCAAGCCGGATTCTTCGTAAAGCAGATGGCCGATCTGTTTGGAATCCATTGCTTCGTGATCCAAGAGATAAAGGATCACTCCGGGGTCGAGCGATCCGCTGCGCGTACCCATAACCAGGCCGTCCAGCGCGCTGAAACCCATGGTGGTGGCAATGCTTCGCCGATCGATCATGGCGCACATGCTGGCGCCATGGCCGAGATGGGCGACGACGACTTTGCCGTCGGCCTTCGAACCCAGATGATCCGGCAGAATGCCGGCGATATATTCGTAAGACAGACCGTGGAAACCGTAGCGCCTCACGCCTTTTTCGGTGAGCCGGCGCGGCAGCGCGAAAGCCGTGGCGACGGCCGGTTGTGTCGTATGGAATGAAGTATCAAAGCAGGCGACCTGCGTGAGCTTGGGGTACAGCTTCGATAACGCCGATATCGCCGCGAGATTGTGCGGCTGGTGCAATGGCGCGAGCGGACACAGCGCTTCAAGCTTGCGCATGACGTCCGCCTTGATCTTGACCGGGCTGGTAAATTCATAGCCGCCATGCACCACGCGATGCCCGGCCGCGGCGAGTTCGATCCCACCCGAATGTTTCGCGATCCATTCGAGCAGCACTGACAAGGCAACTTGATGCGTAACAGCCCCGCTGATGGCGCTCTCTTGCACGTTTCTGTGGCCTGTATCCTGCACGCGCAGCCGGGCGGCGTCGCCAATCCCGTCGATTTCGCCGCTATAGATCGGCGTCGTCACGCCGTCCGCGCCGGCGAGCGTATAGAGAGCGAACTTGATGCTCGACGAGCCGGCATTGACGACGAGAATGGCCGCAGTCATGGCGCGTGCTTCCTGCGATGAGACGCCAGCAACATAGCAACGGCGCAGGACGTCATGCGGCTCAAGGTCTTGTCCGCGCGGCTGGTGAGCACGATGGGCACGCGCGCGCCCAACACGATGCCCGCGGCAGCGGCGTCGGCCAGGTACTCGAGTTGCTTTGCCAGCATGTTGCCGGCATCAAGGTCGGGAACAAGCATGATGTCGGCTCGTCCGGCGACCGGCGACACAATGTGCTTGATCTTTGCGGCGTCCAGCGACACCGCATTGTCGAACGCCAGCGGGCCGTCGAGAATGCCCCCGGTGATCTGTCCGCGGTCGGCCATTTTGCAGAGATCGGCGGCATCGATCGTCGATTTTATCTTTGGATTGACAATCTCGACCGCCGACAGGATCGCCACCTTCGGCGTTTCAATGCCGAGCGCATGTGCAAGCTCGATCGCATTGATGATGATATCGCGTTTGGTCTCGAGGTCCGGATAGATATTGATGGCGGCGTCGGTAATGAGCAGCAGCCGCGGATAGCTCGGGACGTCCATGATGAACACATGGCTGACGCGCCGCCCGGTGCGCAGATTGTGCTCGCCGGCGACGACCGCGTGCATCAGCTCGTCGGTGTGTAGCGCGCCCTTCATCAGCGCGTCGGCGGTTTCGGTAAGGGCCATATCGACTGCCTGCGCCGCCGCGGCCTCGGCGTTCGCCGCGGCGACAAGCTCATAGCCGGAAATGTCGATGTCGGCTGACTTGGCCGCCGCCGCAATGGCGTCGGCCGGGCCGATCAGGATCGGGACGATGAGTTTCGCCTGGGCGGCCTTCACCGCGCCGACCAGCGAGACCGCATCGGTCGGATTGACCACCGCCATGCGGATCGGGTCGAGTTTCTGCGCCTGGGCAATCAGCTGACGATGCCTGGCGCCGCGATCCTCGAGGCGGACCTCCGGCATGACGATCCGCTCGCGGCGAATTTTCTCCGCCGGCGCGATGATTTCCGCGGTGCCGTCGATGCAGACTTGCCCGTCTCGATTGGTGATCCGGCAATCGAGCGCGATGCAGCGATCCGCCGCATTCTTGGCGCGCACCGTCACGGTCGCCACCACGACGTCGCCGGGTGCAATAGGCGCCCGAAAGTTCAGCGTCTGGCTGCGATAGAGCGCACCGGCTCCCGGCAGCTCGGTGCCGAGCACCGTGGCGATCAAGGCGCCGCCCCACATGCCATGCGCGATGATCTTGTGAAACATGTCATCGTGGGCAAACGCCTCGTCGACATGCACCGGGTTGACGTCGCCCGACATCACCGCGAACAGCTCGATGTCTTCCCTGGTCAGCTTGCGCGACAGGCTGGCCGAATCGCCGATCTTGATTTCGTCGAACGTGCGATTTTCGATGATCGGCATGAGCGCTGCTCGCCTTCAGCCAAGGACGTGATAGCCGGCGTCGACATAGGCGATGTTGCCAGTAATGGCCTTGGCCTCGTCGCTTACCAGGAACGCAGCATAGGCGCCGACATCATCGAGCGTAACCAGCCGGTGTTCGGGGGCCTGGTTGGCGGCTCGCTCAAGCAGGTCATCGAAATGCGCGATACCTGAGGCCGCCCGCGTGGCGACCGGGCCAGGCGACAGCGCATTCACACGAATACGCTCACTGCCAAGCTCCACCGCCATGTAGCGCACCGCGGCTTCAAGCGCCGCCTTGACCGGTCCCATGACATTGTAATGTGACACGGCCTGGTCGGCGCCGTAATAACTCATGGCCAGCAGGCAGGCGCCGGAGGTCATCAGGGACTCAGCAAGCTTGGCCATGCGCAGGAAGGAATGCACCGAAACCAGCATGGCAAACGCGAAACCGTCAGCCGAACAATCGACGATCCGCCCGTGCAAATCCTCGGCGCGTGCATAGGCAATGGAGTGCAGGACGAAATCGAGGCGTTGCCATTTGGCTGCGACCTCGGCAAAGACGGAGTCGAGCTGCCCATCGGCGGCGACATCGCACGGCAGAACGATTTTACTGCCCAACGCCAAAGCCAGCGGCCGCACATGCGGCTCGGCCTTGTCGTTCAGATAGGTGATCGCAAGGTCCGCGCCTGCGGCGCGAAAGTGCCGCGCGCAACCGTAGGCAAGGCTGTGTTCATTGGCGATGCCGATAATGAGACCCTTTTTGCCGTCTAATCTGCCCATGGGAGGCGTCCTGCAAGAATTCTCGGCTATTATGCTTCAGTCACATTGATATTGGGTATTGGAGCGGATCAGGCCGGCATTGATCTTGCTCAAGCCGGTCTGGTTCTCACCGTCGCATTACCTATTTTACTGTCGGCGAAATTTACGAAAATTCCGGCTTTAAAAATGGCAACGATCGGACGGAGCGTCCTATAGCCCGAAGTGGCAGCGTAAATTCCCGGTTGTTTGGCCGCCTAAACCGGCTGAAGGAGCTCTGAAATGTCGACGCATCGAACAGCCGGCCAGGGCGCTCGGGCATCACCCGGCCCGGACCGAAAATACCGTTCCGTTTTTCTGGCCGTTCGAATTGGGCGCGGCCATTGCGAAAGGTGAGATGAATATGTTCACCCGCGGTCTTCGCCAGCCTTGCCGAGGCAGAAAAGCTCGAATTCGGGCTTAAGCCCGCATTCGCCACCGCCAACCGAATGGTCATTGAGCTCCACACCTTACGCCTGCGCGATTTTACAAAAATCGCAGGGCCCGACGAATGTCCGACGTTGGTCGACGCACCTTATGCCGGACATACGGCGGTGATCGCCGATTTTCATGACGGTCAGAGCCTTATCCAGACGTTGCTCGCCAATGGTCTCTCCCGCGTTCTCGTGACGGATTGGAAAAATGCCACCGCCGAAATGAAGGACTATGACATCGACAACTATCTCGCCGAGATCAACGTCTGCGTCGATGACCTGGGCGGGCGCGTCAATCTCGTTGGCCTTTGCCAGGGCGGATGGATGTCGGCAATGTACGCGGCGCGCTTTCCGCACAAGGTCAGGAGCCTTGATGCTGGCCGGATCGCCGATCGATACCGATGCGGGCAACGGCGTGATCAAGGCGATGGCGCATGATCTGCCGATCGCCGACTACGATCAGTTGATCGCCCTCGGCGGTGGCCTGATGCGCGGCCAATACATGCTCGACGCCTGGAAAAACATGCATCCGGGCGAGCAGTACATCCGCAAGTATGTCGATCTCTATGAAAATATCGGCGACCCGGTCTACGTAAAAAAGGAAGAAGCGTTCGAGGCTTGGTATGAGAACCCCATCGATCTTCCGGGCCGCTGGTACCTGCAGGTGGTGCAGGAGCTGTTCAAGGAGAACCGGCTGGCGAAGGGCACATTCAAAGGGCTGGGCGTGACGCTGTCGCTGAAAAACATAACCTGTCCGGTCTATCTGCTCGCCGGCGCCGACGACGACATCACGACGAAAGAGCAGGTCTTCAACGCCGAAAAATATATCGGTACGCCGGCCAATCTTGTCGTCAAGTCGCTTGTGCCCGGCGGCCACATCGGGCTTTTCATGGGGACAAGAACCTTGAAAGAATCCTGGCCTTCGATCGCGCGGTGGATCGCGGCTGCGACCTAAAGAAAGCCAGCGTAGACGGCGCGCTGCGCTCACATTCAGCGGACGATCCACTCGCGCGCTTGCGCCGCTTCCGACGTGGGAAACAATTTCATCGCCCCCGGCATCAGGAAACTGAAGAAGCGCATCGTCTGCCCGATCCATTCGACGTCGGTGACGACGGCGACGCGTTCCCAGCGCGTGAGATGCTCCATGCCGACCTTGAAATCTTCCCACATGGCGCCGGCATCGATGCCGGTGAAATCGCCGGCGGTTTCATAATAGAGCCGCAATTTGCCGTGCGACTTGAGCGCCTGCATGACGGCCGGCACCAGCACCGTGTCGTAATCGGCTTTCGTCACCCGGCCCTTGCACACGAATGCAAGGACGCCGGCGGGAAAATTCGGCAGATGCTCGATCATGGGTCTCTCTCCATTGCATGATGCAAAATCATGCGACGCGAAATTGGCAAGGCCAAGGCGATGAGTTCCGCATTTACAAGCGCAATTGAGACAACCGGATTTCAGCTGGCATGGCGCAGCAGCGCGATCAGTCCCTTCAAGAGGTCGGTCGGCGTCGGCGGGCAGCCGCGAATGTGCAGATCGACCGGGATTGCGTCCTTGACGCCGCCGGCCACCGCGTAACTGCCGGCAAAAATTCCGCCGTCCACGGCGCAGGCGCCGACGGCGACCACCCATTTCGGATCGGGCGTGGCGTTATAGGTGCGCAGCAGGGCCTCGCGCATGTTTTTGGTCACCGGTCCGGTCACCAGCAGCACGTCGGCATGGCGCGGCGAGGCGACGAAATGCAGGCCGAGGCGTTCGAGATCGTAGAACGCATTGTTGAGCGCGTGGATTTCCAGTTCGCAGCCGTTGCAGGAACCGGCATCGACCTGGCGGATCGAGAGAGAACGGCCGAGCTTGGCGCGCGCGGCGCGATTCAGGCTCTGCGCGAGTTCGGCGAGCGCGGCCTCGTCGGGCGCCGGCGCGGCTCGGTCAGCGGGCCGTGGGTGAGGCTTTCGAACAGCGTCGCGGCGCATCAGAGATCGTGCCCCGAATACGAGCAGTTGAACGATTTATTGCAGAGCGGGAAATCGGCGACGATGTTGCCTTCGATCGCGGCTTCCAAGCAGCGGCCACTGAAACCAGGACGCATCGCGCAAATGGCAGCGCTCGACGCGGCCCTTGGCCGTAAGCCGCAGCCACACCAGCACGTCGCCGCGGAAGGCTTCCGCAAGTCCCAGGCCTTCGCCGGCCTTGGGCTTGACGGCGGCTTTGATGTCTGCCCGGCGGCAGCGCGCCGAGGATCTGCTCGATCAGCGACAGGCTCTGCTCGACCTCGCGGATGCGGATCCACACCCGCGCATTGACGTCGCCGGCGTCGAGCACCGGGACCTCGAAATCGAGATCGCCATAGGGCGCATAGCCCGGCGCGCGGCGCGCATCGAAAGCGCGGCCGGACGCGCGGCCGACATAGCCGCCGGCGCCGAACTGGCGCGCGAAAGTCGGGCTTCACGATGCCGGTGGTCACGGTTCGATCGTGCAGCGAGGCGGTGTTGTCGTAGAGCTCGATCAGGCGCGGAAACACGCGGCGGATTTCCGCGAGCAAGTGCCTGCACCTGCGCTGCACCGTCGGCCGCGATATCGCGCGCGACGCCGCCGGGCACGATCGCGTCCATCATCAGCCGGTGACCGAAGCAGGCTGCGCTGCGCGCAACGTGCGTTCGCGCAGGATGCCGCATTGCGCATGCATCAGCGCGAAGGAAGCGTCGTTGCAGATCGCGCCGATGTCGCCGAAATGATTGGCGAGGCGCTCGAGCTCCGCCATCAGCGCGCGCAGGTAAGCCGCGCGCGGCGGCGCCTCTATGTCCAGCGCAGCCTCGGCGGCCTGCGCGAAGGCAAAGGCATAGGCGACCGTGCTGTCGCCGGAGGTGCGGCCGGCGAGTTTCGCCGCGTCGTCGAGCGACTTGCCGACCATCGACGACTCGATGCCCTTGTGCACGTAGCCGAGCCGCTCTTCCAGCCGCACGACATGCTCGCCATTGGCGGTGAAGCGGAAATGGCCGGGCTCGATGATGCCGGCATGCACCGGGCCGACCGGAATCTGGTGCAGCCCCTCGCCTTCGCTGGGCAGAAATGGATAGGGCGTGGCTTTGCGCGCCGGCCTTGCGTTTGCCGAGCGGATGACGCCGGTCCCAGACGCCGTGATCGAGCCAGGGCCGCGCATCGGGCGCGCCGACGGCTTCAAGCCCGAACAGATCGCGGATCGCGCGTTCGAGCCGCAAGGCGGGCGGATGCTGCATGCCGACGCTCGGAAACTCGCCGCCGGTACATTCAAAGCTGACGACCACGATGTCGTCGAACCGCTCGGCCAGCAGCGCCAGATGCACCGTGGCCTTGTCGCCCCACAGGCCGAGCAGCGAGGCTTTGCCGGCCACCAGGAGATCGATCGCGGCTTGCCAGCCCTCGGCGCCGACGCTCGACGCGCGGCCACGGCCGGTGCCGTTCGGCTTTGGCGAGAGCGGGGATGCGGTCGAGCAGGGCCATGGCGTTTATCCCAACAGCCTGGCGACGTTTTCAAAGCCGGTAACCAGCGCCGGCGGCAGATAAATGCCGGCCATGAAGACGATGGCGAGATGGGCAAACATCGGCACATAGGACGCCTCGGCCGGCGCGGTCGGCCCGCGCACCTCGCCGAAGACGATGCCGTTGAGCCGCATGAACAGGCCGCCGAGCGCGATCAGGATGCCGAGCACCAAAATCGTCGCCAGCCACGGCTCGCGCGCGAAGGTCGAGCTCACCACCAGAAATTCGCTCATGAAGATGCCGAGCGGCGGCAGGCCGGCGATGGCGACCACGCCGAGCACCAGGCCCCAGCCGAGGATGGGATTGCTCACGGTCAGCCCGCCCATGTCGGCGATCTTCTGCGTGCCCTTGACCTGGGCGATATGGCCGACGGCAAAGAAGATCGCCGACTTGGTCAGCGAATGCATGGTCATGTGCAAGCAGCCCGGCGAAATTGGCGAGCGGGCCGCCCATGCCGAAGGCGAACACGATGATGCCCATGTGCTCGATCGAGGAATAGGCGAACATGCGTTTGATGTCGCGCCGCCGGTACAGCATGAAGGCGGCGAAGACGCAGGAGATGAGCCCCATGGTCACCATCAGCGGCCCGGGCGCCAGCGCTCCCGGGTTGACCGCCAGCAGCATCTTGAAGCGCAGCAGCGCGTAGAGCGCGACATTGAGCAGCAGGCCGGACAGCACCGCCGATATCGGCGTCGGGCCTTCGGCGTGCGCGTCGGGCAGCCAGGCGTGCAGCGGCGCCAGGCCGACCTTGGTGCCGTAGCCGAGCAGCAGGAAGACGAAGGCGACATTGAGCAACGCCGGATCGAACTTGGCCGCATGCGTGATCAGCACGGTCCACACCATGGCCGACGAGGCCTTCGCCGATCACCGGCCGCGCCGCCATGTAGATCAGGATGGTGCCGAACAAAGCCAGCGCGATGCCGACGCTGCCGAGGATGAAATATTTCCACGCCGCTTCCAGCGCCTCGTGCGTGCGATAGATGCCGACCATCAGCACGGTGGTCAGCGTCGCCAGCTCGATCGCCACCCACATCAGGCCGATATTGTTGGCGACGAGCGCAAGGTTCATGGCGAACATCAGCACCTGATACATGGCGTGATAGAAGCGCACATAGGTCGGCGTCAGTTTGCCCTTCGCGATTTCATGGCCGATGTAACTGGCGCTGAACGCGCTGGTGGTGAAGCCGACGAAGGTGGTGAGAACGATGAACACCTTGTTGAGATCGTCCACCAGCAGATAGGGGCCGGAGACCGGCTCGACGACGAACAGCGACAAAGCGGTGAGGAACGTCGCCAGCGTCGCCACCACGTTGAGCCGCGCGGTGAGGCGATAGCCGGGCAGCGCCGCAAGCAGCGCCGCCGCCACGGCCGGAATCAGCAGCACGCCGGTGAGCGCGTCGAATCATTGCCGCTCTCCGCGGAAACGGTCGAGCGCCTGCACGTCGACCGTGTCGAAGCGCTCGCGGATGCGGAACAGGAAAATGCCGATGACGATGAAGGCGATCAGCACCGAGAAGGCGACGCTGATCTCCACCACCAGCGGCATGCCCTTGGCGCCGGTCGCCGCCAGCACCAGGCCGTTTTCCAGCGACATGAAGCCGATCACCTGGCTCACGGCGTTGCGCCGCGTCACCATCATCAGCAGGCCGAGCAGCACCACCGACAGCGCGAAGGCGAGATCCTCGCGCGCCAGCGGATCGGCGTCGGCGGTCACCCGCAGCATCACCACCATCGACAGCGCGACCAGCCCCATGCCGAGAAGCATCGCCGGGCCGACGCCGACCACGGTCTCGATCTCGCGGTGGATGCCGAGCTTGACGATGATCCGGTGCAGCGCCACCGGGATGATGATGGCCTTGAACACCAGCGCGATCAGCGCGGTGAGATAAAGATGCGGCGCGTCCTGGATGAAGGCCTGCCAGGCAACCGAGGCCGCCAGCACCAGCGCATGCAGCGCAAAGATGTTGAGCAGCGCATAGAGCCGGTCCTGGTAGAGCTGCATGAAACTCACCAGCACCAGGGAGCCGGCGAGCAGGTGGGCGATGTCGAAGCTGATGCCGTGCATGCGTTAGAGGCTCCCCGACACGAACAGCAGCAGCGTGCCCAGCAGGCCGAGCATCAACGCGGCGCCGAGGAATTCCGGCACGCGGAACACGCGCATCTTGGCAATCGCCGTCTCGAACACCGCCAGCAGCACGCCGCCGACGGCGAGTTTGGCGAGGTAGGAGGCGATGCCGATGGCGATGGCGCGCGGGCTCGCCTCCGCGCCGGCGATGCCCCAGGGCACGAACAGGCAGCCGATGATCGAAACGTAGAGCAGCGAGCTTGAGCTCGGAGGCGAGATCGATCAGCGCCAGATGGCGGCCGGAATATTCCAGCACCATCGCCTCGTGCACCATGGTGAGCTCGAGATGCGTCGCCGGATTGTCGACCGGGATGCGCGCATTTTCGGCGATCGCCACGATGATCAGCGCCAGCAGCGCAAGGCCGAGCGACACGCGCAAGCCGATTGCACCCGACGCCATGTAGGCGGCCATGGTCGAGAGCTGCGTCGAGCCGGCGATCAGCGCCAGCGTGAACACGATCATCAGCATCGCCGGCTCCGCGAGCGAGGCGATCATCACCTCGCGGCTGGAGCCGATGCCGCCGAACGCGGTGCCGACGTCGAGGCCGGCGAGCGCCAGGAAGAAGCGGGCGCTGCCGAGCAGCGCAATGATGGCGATGAGATCGGCCGACCAGGAAAACAGCAAGCCGCTGCGGAAGGTCGGCACCAGCGATGCCGCGCACCCAGGTGCCGGCGAAGACGATGTAGGGAATGACGCGGAACAGCCAGGAGGCGCTCTCCGCCAGCACCACGTCCTTGCGCATCAGCCGGATCAGATCGCGATAGGGCTGCAACAGCGGCGGCCCCTGCCGGCGCAGCAGCCGCGCCTTTACCTTGCGCACGAAGCCGGTGAGCAGCGGCGACAGCAGCAGCACCAGCAGCATCTGCGCGCCTTGCAGGGCGAAATCGCGGATCATTGCCATATCGCGAGCACCAGCAGCAGCAGCACCAGAGCCGCGAAGACCAGCGTGAGATAACGGCGGATGGTGAGGAATTGCAGGACATTGAGCCGGTCGGCGGCGTATGCGATGCCGCCGGCGATCGGCGCGTAAAGCAGCGTCCCAGATGCAGGTCATGGATGTGCACGGTGAGCCGCGCCGGCGCGGTCGAGCCGGGCGGCGGCATCTCGCCGATCTCGCGCGCGGCAAATACGCTGGTGCCGTAAACGCGGCGGATCGGCTGGGCAAAGCTCGAGGCGGTGTATTGCGTGGCGGGGCTCGGGTCGGGGAAGCCGCAATCCCAGGCCGGCCCGCGGCGCAATTTGTCGGACGCCAGCCGGTGAATGGCGAAGGCGGCGATCGAGCCGGACATCACCACGAAGACGAAGACGAGCAACCCGTCATAGGAGCTGCGGCTTTCGGCGATCGGCACGATGGTGAGCCACTGCAAGTCCGGATTGGTGCGGCATGCTCATGCCCACCAGCGCCTGGCTAACCGGCGCCAGCGCGTCGAGGAAGATGCCCGGCAAGATGCCGGCGACGAGACAGAGCGCGGCGAGAAAGAACATGGCGGCGAGCGAGTTGCTGTCGGTTTCCTGCGCGTTGGCGGCTTGCGGCGTCCTCGGGCGGCCGAGGAAGCTCACGCCGAAGGCCTTGACGAAACAGGCAGCGGCCAGCGCCGCCGACAGCGCCAGCAGCGCGCCCACCGCCGGCACCAGGAATTTCAGGCCCCAGGACGGCAGCTGCGGGCTTTGCAGGATGGCCTGGAAGGTCAGCCATTCGGAGACGAAGCCGTTGAGCGGCGGCAGCGCCGAAATCGCCACGCAGCCGACGAGGAACACAAAGGCCGTCTGCGGCATGCGGTGGATCAGGCCGCCGAGATGCTCCATGTCGCGGGTGCCGGTGGCGTTGAGCACGCTGCCGGCGCCGAAGAACAGCAGGCTCTTGAACACCGAATGGTTGAAAACGTGGAACAGGGCGGCGGTGAACGCCAGCGCGGCGGCCCAGGCCATGCCATAGGCCTTGAAGGCAAGCGCGAGGCCGAGCCCGATGAAGATGATGCCGATGTTCTCCACCGTGTGATAGGCGAGCAGCCGCTTCAAGTCGTGCTGCATCAGCGCGTAGAGCACGCCCATCACCGCGGTCACGCCGCCGACGGCGAGCACCAGCATGCTCCACCACCAGTCCGGCGCGCCCAGCAGATCGAAGACGATGCGCACGAAGCCGTAGACCGCGACCTTGGTCATCACGCCGCTCATCAGCGCCGAGACGTGGCTGGGCGCCGCCGGATGCGCGAGCGGCAGCCAGGCGTGCAGCGGCACCACGCCGGCCTTGGAGCCGGCGCCGACGAGCACCAGGACCAGCACCAGCGCGGCGAGCGCGGGCGAAAAATGCGCTGGCGCGGATGGCGTCGAAGGCATAGTTGCCTTCTCCGCCCGCGAGCAGGCCGAACGAAAGCAGCAGCGCCAGCGTGCCGAAGCTCGCCATCAGCAGGTAGATGTAGCCGGCGCGCAGGTTCTCGCGCACCTGATGATGCGAGACCACCAGCGCCCACGAGGTGAGCGACATGAATTCCCACGACACCAGGAAGCTGAAGGCGTCGTCCGCCATGACGACCAGATTCATGGCGGCGAGATAGGCGGGATAAAACGGCAGCACGCGCGCGGGCGACTCTTCGTGACGGCCGTAGCCGAGCGCGAACAGGCTTGCCGCCGCGCCGCCGAGATTGACGACGACCAGAAAAAACGCCGACAGCGCATCGATGCGGAAATGCGCGCCGAGCCACGGCAGCCCGAGCGGCAAAATGACGGTCGGCGCGCGATGCGACGGTTCAAACAGCATGACAAGCGCGATCACGCCGAGCATCAGCGTGACAATCAGGCTCGCGCCGTAGACGACCGCGGTGGCGCGCGCCGAGGCGCTCAAGGCGACTGCGACCGGAGCCAGCGCCAGCAGAGCCGCGACGCAATAGAGGGCTGGCAGGATCATTGTTTCAGCCGCACGCCGCGGCCGCCGCCGCCGCTCACCGCGCCCTCGCCGATCAGTTCGATGCCGTTGGCGGCGAGCGTATCGACCAGCTTCATCAGCGAGTCGACATTGCCGCGCACCACGCCGTCGGATGCTTCCATGCGTTGAATGGTCGGCAGCGACAGGCCGCAGCGTTTCGCCAGCTCGCGCTGGTCGACGCCGAGCAAGGCCCGGGCAGCCCGCAATTGCGCTGCGGTAATCATGCGGAAAGGCGAGTTTTGCGAGACGGATTACGATTTTTTGATATATGAAGTAGTCATTATGCTGTGTCAAGCATCAGATAAGACATATTAAACATCACCGCAAGCCCGCGCCGGGCCGATCAGGACACCGGGATCACATTCACCGCCACGTCGATGCGCTGGCCGCCTGAGGCGACGATGACGCCGTCGATCGGCGCCACGTCGGAATAGTCGCGGCCGATCGCCAGCGTGACATGATCGTCGGAGGCGAGCACCGCATTGGTCGGGTCGAGCCCGACCCAGCCGGTCGTCGCGCCGCACCACACCAGCACCCAGGCGTGCATGGCGTCGGCGCCGACCAGCCCGGCAAAGCCCTGGCGCGGCGCGGTGCGCAAGTAGCCGCTGACATAGGCCGCGGGCAGGCCGATGCCGCGCAATCCGGAAATCATGATGTGCGCGAAGTCCTGGCAGACGCCGCGGCGCAAGGCGAACGACATCGGCGGCGTGGTGGTGACCGTCGTCGCGCTGCGTGTCGTAGACCATGTCGGCCTTGATCCGGCGCATCAGGTCGAGGGCGCCGTCGAGCACGGGGCGTCCGGGCGGGAAACTTTGCCGCGCGTAATCGCGAATTTCCGGATCGAGCGACACCATGCGGCTGGGGAACAGGAAATGCGCCGGCGACATCGGCCCGAGATCGGAGGTGGCGGAGACCGCGTCGCGCTCCGTCTCGAACGCGGGTGTCGCCAGCGCGTCAGGCTCGGCAAGCGCGTCCACCGCGACGCGAGCGGACACCTTCACCGTCAGCCTGTCATGCGGCTGCTGCAGCGCCATCCAGGTGATGCGATTGCCGAAGAAATCCTGGCCCTCGCGCAATTGCGACGGCTCCGGCGAAATCTGCAGTGAGGCAACGTGAACCTGCTGGCGGGCGCGTCCGACCGGCGTCAGCCGCAGCACGTGGCGTGCATTGGCGACGGGCGAAGCGTAGGTGCATGTCGTCGTCTGCCGGATGTCGTAGATCATGCGAGCGCCCCCCAAGCCGCTTCGGCCCGCTCGTTATGCGTCAGATAATACGACGTCACTTCTTCCGACAGTTTCATCAGCGAATTCTCCACCTCGAGGATCAGCTGCGACATCGACCTGCGCCGCGTCGGCGGTGCGCAGGCGCGTGGCGATCGAGGCGGCGATCTGCTGCACCGGCGAGAGCCGCCCGGTCTCCTGATGCTGCGGCAGCGCGGCGAGATGCGTCTCGATGTGGTCGAGCTGATAAGCCACCGAACGCGGATTGCTGGGGTCGAGCATGATCAGGTCGATGACCGGCGCCAGCGCGGCGACCATGACGTAGCGCTGCCGGTAGGTGATCTGGCTGTCGGCGAGCTCCAGCAGCACGTCGAGCTCGTTGTCCGGCGTGTTGGAAAACGCGAAGCAGCGGATGGTGCGGCAGGTGAGGATCGCCCGCTCGATGCGGCGGCCGAGCTCGAGAAAGCGCCAGCCGGCAAGCTGCGTCATGTTCTCCTGCGCCAATCCGGAGAATGCGGAAATGATGCGCAGCGCGCCCTCGACCCGCTCGATCATCGCGCTCTCGGCGGGGCCGATCGACAGCGGCGCATCGATGGTCGCAACCAGATCGTTGAGCGTGCGCCAGGCGTCGGGCGAGAAGCGGTCGCGAATGGCGGAGGCGGCCGCGCGCGCCGAGCGCACCAGCCGCGGCAGCGAGCCGTCGAACTCGCCGCGCGTCAGCGCCGCCCGCGCGACGAATGCGGGAGGCGTCTGCCAGCTGTCGGCCGGCGCGGCGCTCCAGGCGCCGAGCAATCCGCTGATGCTGGAGATGACCGGAGAGGCCGCGTTGTCCGCCTCGGCCACGCGCGCGACCAGCGCGCGGATGAGCCGCAGCGTCGCTTCCGCCCGCTCGACGTAGCGGCCGACCCAGAACAAATTGTCCGCCGCGCGGCTCGGCAGTGCTCCGGTCGCGCGCTGCACGGCCATGTGTTCCGGCGTCGGCAGCAGCGTCGTTTCCGGCACGGGGCCGATCGAGAGCACCCAGGCATCGGCGGTCGCGGCGCCGCGTTGCAGGCTGACGGCGCGGGCATCGGCGGTCTCGGCGATGCGGACGAAGCCGCCCGGCATGACGCGCCACGTGTCGCCCACCTTGGCGAGAAACAGCCGCAGCGTGAACGGCCGCGGGTGCAGGTCGCCGCCGCGCCAGACCGGCATGGTGGACAGCGTCACGGCTTCCTGCACGACGTAATCGACGCCGCGGTCCTCGATCGACCGCATCAGTTCGCGCCGCCGGCCGTCGTCGAGCGCGGCGAACCGGCAAGCCGTCGCCGATCTGCAAATGCGGCACGGATGTCGGAAAAGGCCGGCGCGATGACCATGCTGTCGAGCCGCGCCATCATCTGTTCGCGAATGTCGGCGCGGCCGAGCCACCAGGTGGCGACGTTGGGGATGGCGAGATCCTCGCCGATCACGGTCGGCGCCAGCGCCGGCAGGAAGGCGAGCATGGCGCGGGCTTCGATCAGCCCGGCGCTGAGCGCATTGGCGATGACGACATGGCCGTCGCGCACCGCCTGCACCAGTCCGGCGACGCCGAGGCGCGAGGCGGCGTTGAGTTCGAGCGGATCGGCGAAATCGGCGTCGAGCCGGCGCAGCAGCACCTCGGTGCGGCGCAGGCCGGAGACGGTGCGGATGAAGACGCCGTCGTCGCGCACGGTCAGGTCTTCGCCCTCGACCAGCAGCATGCCGAGGTAGCGCGCGAGATAGGCATGCTCGAAATAGGTTTCGTTCATCGGCCCCGGCGTCAGCAGGCAGACGCGCATGTCGTCGTGGCGGTTGAGCGAATTGAGTTCGCGCTGGAAGGCCTGGAAGAATGGCGCCACGCGCTGCACGTGGGTGGCGCGATAGATGTCGGACATGGTGCGGGCGAGCGCCAGGCGGTTCTCGATGGCGTAACCGGCGCCCGACGGCGCCTGCGCGCGATCGCCGAGCACCCACCAGCGCCCGTCGGCGCCGCGGCCGACGTCGACCGCGTAAAAGCGCAGACGCGCGCCGCCCGGCGGCGCGACGCCGACCAGCGGGCGCAGGAATTCCGGATTGCCGGCGACCAACGCCGCCGGCAGGCGGCCGTCACGCACGAGCTGCGCCGGGCCATAGGCATCGGCGAGCACGGTTTCGAGCAGTTCGGCGCGCTGGATGAGGCCGGCTTCCAGCTGCCGCCATTCGGACGCGTCGATGAGCAGCGGCACGTGGCTCAAGGGCCACGGGCGCTCGGCGTCCGCCGGGTCTTCGTAGACGCGGTAGAAAACGCCGGAATCGCGCAGATAGCGGTCGGCGGCGGCAAAGCGGCGATCGATTTCGTCGCCGCCCAGTCCCGCAAGCATCGACAGGAACGGCTGCCAATGCGGGCGCAAGCCGGCCGTTGTCGTCCATCATCTCGTCGTGGATGCCGGGCAGCGGCCGGTAACCGGCGACGAATTGCTCGGGGCTGCTGGTCTGCGGCGCCCAGGCGCTGTCGAATTGATTGGCCATGGCTGCTCTTATTGCGGGCGCCGGAGATCGAGCGTCGTCGGAAATTCGAGCGAGCGCTCCGCCGGCGGCGCTGTCGATCACGCCAGGCGTGTGGCCGATGTCCTCGAAGCGGGCGCGGCGGCGCGCCTCCGCTTCGTAGGAGTTGACCGGGAAGGTTTCGTAGTTGCGCCCGCCCGGATGCGCGACGTGATAGACGCAGCCGCCGAGCGAGCGCTTGCTCCAGCTGTCGACGATGTCGAAGGTGAGCGGCGCCTGCGCGGTGATGGTCGGATGCAGCGAATTGGCGATCGCCCAGGCCTTGTAACGCACGCCGGCGACGAATTCGCCGGCGCGATCGGTCGGCGTCAGCGGCACGCGGCGGCCGTTGCAGGTGACGACGTGGCGGCTCTCGTTAAGCCCTGCGACTTTGACCTGGATGCGCTCGACCGAGGAATCGACGATGCGCACGGTGGCGCCGGCCACGCCTTCCTCGCCCAGCACGTACCAGGGCTCCAGCGCCTGCCGCAGCTCAAGCTCGACGCCGCCGTGCTGCACGGTGCCGTAATGCGGGAAACGGAATTGCCGCTGCGCGTCGAACCAGACCGGATCGAACGGGTAGCCGGCGCGCTTGAGATCGCCGAGCACCTGCAGGAAGTCGTCCCAGACGTAATGCTCCAGCATGAAGCGGTCGTGCAGCGCGGTGCGCCAGCGCGTGAGCGGGCCGTCGAGCGGGGCCCGCCAGAACCAGGCGATCAGCGCGCGCAGCAATAATTGCTGGGCGAGGCTCATGCGCGCATCCGGCGGCATTTCGAATGAGCGGAATTCGACGAGGCCGAGCCGGCCGGTCGGGCTGTCCGGCGAGAACAGCTTGTCGATGCAGATTTCGGTGCGATGCGTGTTGCCGGTGACGTCGACCAGGATGTTGCGGAACAGCCGGTCGACCAGCCACGGCGGTGGCCTTTCTCCGCCGCCGGGCGGCGGCACCTTGGCCATGGCGATTTCGAGTTCGTAGAGCATGTCGTCGCGCGCCTCGTCGACGCGCGGCGCCTGGCTGGTCGGGCCGATGAACAGGCCGGAGAAGAGATAGGAAAGCGATGGGCGCCGCTGCCAATAGAGCACGATGCTCTTCAGCAGATCGGGCCGCCGCAGGAACGGGCTGTCGGCGGGGTTGAGCCCGCCGAGCACGACGTGATTGCCGCCGCCGGTGCCGGTGTGGCGGCCGTCGATCATGAATTTGTCGGTGCCGAGCCGCGCTTGATGCGCGTCCTCGTAGAGGCCCTTGGTGATCTCGACCGCCTCGCGCCAGTTCGCCGCCGGGTGGACGTTGACTTCGATGACGCCGGGGTCGGGCGTCACCTTGATGTGGTTGAGGCGCGGATCGTGCGGCGGCGTGTAGCCTTCGATCTGCACCGGCATGTTCGAGTTCGGCCGCAGTGTCTTCGACCGCCGCCAGCAGTTCGAGATAATCCTCCAGCCGTTCGATTGGCGGCATGAACATGCAGAGCCGCTTGTCGCGCACCTCGACCGACAGCGCCGTGCGCACCGGGATGCCCTTGGCCTTCAACGCGGGAGTGGCGCGGCTCGTCCGGGGCGAGCGGCGGCGCTTCGCCATTGCCGCCGACGGTCGCCGCGACTTTGGCGCGCGCGGCGGGCAAAGGCCCGCGCTCGGCGAACGGATCGGCCGGCACCAGTTGCGGATATTCGGCGGGGTCGAAATAGGGCAGCGACGTCAGCGGCAGCCGCAGGCCGAGCGGCGAATCCCCCGCCAGCAGGAACAGCCGGCCGCGCCGCGTATGCCACATCTCGGTCAGCCAGCCGGACTTCTCCTTCGCGGACGCGCGCTGCACCGGCAGCACGTAGCCGGCCGGCTGCGTCAGATGCGTGTCGAAGCTGCGCAGGATGCGCGCGCGCTCCTGCGGATCGTCGATCTTCGGATCGTTGGCGTCGATATTTTCCGCCACGGCGCCTTGCGACAACATGCGATCGGCCGGATCCTCGAATGCAGGCTGCGCGTACTCGGCCATGATTCCCAGCCGCGCCGCAATGCCTTCGGCGAAGCGCTGTGCATCGTTTGCCGTCGGCGTCTTGGCCGGCGCCTCAAGCGCGATCAAATTGAGGTCGTTCCACAGCGGCGACGCCGTCGCGGCGCCAGAACAGCGACAGCGCCCAGCGCGGCAGCGGCTCGCCCGGATACCACTTGCCCTGGCCGTAATGCAGCAACCCGCCGGGGCCGTAGCGGTCGTAGATGCGGCGGATCAGTTCGTCGCTGCGCTTGCGTTTCATCGGCCCGAGCGCCGCGGTGTTCCATTCCGCCGACTGGTAATCGTCGATCGACACGAAGGTCGGCTCGCCGCCCATGGTCAGGCGCACGTCGTTGGCGGCAAGATCGGCGTCGACCTTGTTGGCCGAGCGCATCGAGCGCGGCCCAGGCTTCGTCGGAGAACGGCGCGGTGACGCGCGGCTTCTCGGCGATGCGCTTGATGCTCATGTCGAAGAAGAAGGTGACGGTGCTCGGCTCGACCAGGCCGGTGATCGGCGCCGCCGAGCGGTAATGCGGCGTCGCCGCGACCGGGATATGCCCTTCGGCGCAGAGCAGACCCGAGGTCGGGTCGAAGCCGATCCAGCCGGCGCCGGGAAGATAGACTTCGGCCCAGGCGTGCAGGTCGGTGAAGTCCTGCGCGGCGCCGGACGGACCGTCGAGCGATTTCACGTCGGGCTTGAGCTGGATGAGATAGCCGGAGACGAAACGCGCCGGCAGTCCGATGTGGCGGAGAATCTGCACCAGCAGCCAGGCCGAGTCGCGGCAGGAGCCGGCGCCGGTGACGAGCGTTTCTTCCGGCGTCTGCACGCCGGGTTCGAGGCGGACGATGTAGCGCACCATCGAATGCAGACGCTGATTGAGCTCGACCAGAAACTCGACGGTGTTGCGCGGCTCGCGCGAAATCGTCTTCAGCAAGGCTTGCAGCTGCGGCCCGGCCTCTTCCGGCTCGACAAAGGCGGACAGGTCTTCGCGCAGTTCGTCGGGAAACGTGAACGGCCATTTCTCCGCGTTCGGTTCGACGAAAAAATCGAACGGATTGATGACCTCGAGATCGGCGATGAAAATCGACGGTCACCGAAAACTCGGTGGTCTTTTCCGGAAAGACGAAACGCGCGATCCAGTTGCCGTGCGGGTCCTGCTGCCAGTTCACGAAATGCTGCGCCGGCGTCACCGTCGAGCGAATAGCTGGGGATACGGGTGCGCGAGTGCGGCGCCGGACGCAGGCGGATGAGCTGCGGGCCCAGGCCGACGGGCTTGTCGTAATTGTAGCGCGTGACGTGATGCAGCCCGACTTGGATCGCCATGGGTCTTGACTGTTACTCTATCTAATGACGCGGATGTGCAGCATTTGCGGCCCCGAACTGCCTGTTAAACATGCAATTTCCGGGCCGCCAACAATGCACCGGTTGCGCGAAAATGCGCCAGACGCGGGGCTGCGGCGGCCGCGCGAGCCGGCATTATGATTAAAAGCAATGCCGGCTAGATCCGCCGCAGCGGATTGGTGAGCGCGAGGAAAAAGCCGGCCGTTGTGAAGGCCGCCATCATCAGAAATGCGGCGCGGAACGCGTCCCGGATATCGCCCAGCGCGGCGCTCTGCTGCAGCGTCGGCAGCGTCGGCGCCGCGTGGCGGCTCTGGATCATGGCGGCAAAGGCGCGCGCCGAGTCCGGGTTCTTGAGCGGCAAGGATGCCGAACAACACCGTCGCCACCAGAGCGGTGCCGAAGGCGGCGCCGATCGAACGCGAAAATTGCACCGAGGCCGCCGCCTCGCCGAGCCGTTGCGGTCCCGCCGCGGCCTGCACGCTGACCTGCACCACGCCCATCACCGTGCCCATGAACAAGCCATTGAGCAGCATGCACGATCGCCATCGCGGCGATGCCGAGCGCCGATGCCCAAATGGCGAGGATGACGAAATTGATCGTCGCCAACGCGAGCCCGCCGATCGGATAGACCGTGGTCAAGCCGGTCTTGTTGACCAGCCGTCCGGTGATCAGCGAGCCGGCGCCGATGCCGATGGTGAGCGGCACCAGCAACAGGCCGGTGTCGGACGGCGTGAGGCCGCGCACGACTTCCAGATAGATCGGAATGAACGTGATCAGGGAGACCAGCGCCGCGCCGTGGCAGGCGGCGAGCGCGTCGCTGTGCCAGATCGCCGGCTGGCGCAACAGCTTCAGCGGGATGAGCGGCGAGGGCGCGCGGCCCTCGTGATAGATGAGCCAGATCAGCGCGACGATGGCGACCGCGAGCAGGGCGCCGCCGAGCGGCAGCGCGGCGAGATCGACGTGCTGAACCTGCTCCAGCGCCAGCAGCGTCGTGGCCGACGAACACCGTGAACAGCATGAGCCCGCCCGGGTCGGCCTTCCAGGAGACGCGCTGGACCTTCAGGACTGGGCAGCCGCCAGGTGAGCGCGACGGCGCCGAGGCCGATCGGCACATTGACCAGGAAGATCGATTGCCAGCCGAAATGCTCGGTGAGATAGCCGCCGGCGACCGGGCCGAAGCTATTGGCGCAGACCGCGACCGCGGCGAGATAGCCCTGATAGCGCGCGCGCTCGCGCGGCGGGATCGCTTCGCCGACCAGCGCCTGCGACAGCGTCATCAGGCCGCCGCCGCCGAGACCTTGCAGCACGCGCGCCAGCGTCAACAGCTCGATGGTGGGGCAGGCCGCGCAGAGCGAGCGACGCGCGATAAAGACGGCGAGCGCGACGAACATCAGCCGCCGGCGGCCGAACGAGTCGCCGAGCCGGCCGTAGATCGGCGCCGCGATGGTGGCGGCGATGAGGTAGGCGACGACGATCCACGAGGCGCGCTCGACCTCGCCGGTCGCCGCCGCGATCGCCGGCAGCGCCGTGGCGACGATGGTCTGGTCCACCACCGCCAGGAACATCGGCAGCATGATCGACGGGAAGACCGTCAGGAACGCCGGCGACCGTGCTCGTGCGGGCGTCGCGGGACTCGTCTTGTGGTCCGGCGCTTTCGACAAGTGACTGAGGTCCTGCGGTGGAAAGTCTTGTTCAGTGCGCCATCAACACCGGCAGGGTCGCGTTGGCGAGGATGTGCCGCGTCGCGCCGCCGAAGATCATCTGCCGCAGCCGGCTCTGCGTGTAGGCGCATTTGACCAGCAGATCGCAGCCGAGCGAAGCGGCGTGCTCGAGCACGATTTCGCCGGGCGTTTTCGATCCCGGCTTGACCGTCAACGCCGTCGCCTTGATTCCGTTGCGGCGCAAATGCCGCGCAGCCTCTTCGCCGGATGGGCCCGGGCACGCGTGCCGCCTTCCACCATCAGCACGGTCACCTTCTCGGCGCGGTGCAGGAGCGGCAGCGCGAATTCGGTGGTGCGCGCCTGCTGCGTGCTGCGGTTCCAGTGAACGAGGATATTCTTCCCGATCGTCTTCGGCGCCGCCGTCGGCACGATCAGCACCGGCCGGCCGCTGTCGAACAGCGCCGCTTCAAGCGGCGGCGTGCGCGGATTTTGCGGGTCCGGTCCGGGCCGGCCGAGCACGATCAGGTCGAAGACGCGGCCGTGGCTGCCGATGAAGTTGTCGTCGGCCGGCTCTTCGCGCGGCCAATCGTAGGAAAACACCGCAGGCTCCTGCTTGCCGTGCGGCACCTTGTGCGCGTGCATGAAGGCTTCGAACTGGGCGCGCGCCTGCCGCGCGGTGTCGGCCTCGAACGCGCCGGAGATCGCCAGGCTGCTCACCGGCTCGACGGTCACATAAGTGCCGGCGGACGGGACGCACGGCGAAACCTTCCATGTAGCTGCCGAAGGCGTGCGCAACGAGCCGCGCGGCTTCCAGCACCGCCGGCATGGCGTCGTGGTCTTCGGTCGGGATCAGGATGGTCTTCATGGCGGAAACCGCTTCTGTCGCAGCCGTGGTTTAGTCTCGCACATTATACCGGTCATTCGTACCGGCGCGGCAGCATGAATTTCAGCTGCGTTATTTTTTGCGGATGCGAAAGCTGAGTACGCCCTCGGCTTCCGCCTTGTCTTCGAGGATATCGCCGGTCTGCCGCAGCAGATTGGGAATGTCGATCGCCGTCAACGGATCGGTGCATTCGATGCTGAGAATGTCGCCGCTCGTCATGCCGGCGAGTGCCTTGCGGGCGCGCAGCGCCGGCAAGCGGGCATTTGAGGCCGCGCAAGCTCATCGTCTTTTCCGCCATCCTTAAGACCTTTGCCGCGCCTTTTTAGCCGGTTTGTCAGTTCTGATAGACTGAAGTATTGCAACGCACCAAGGTCAAGCAAGCACGGAAACAATGGCCGCGACGCCGGATACCAGCCAGATCATTGCGCGGCTGACGCCGCTTGCCGAAGTATTGGCCGTGGCCGATGCGGGCGTGAAGCCGGTCGTGCCGCGTACGGTCGACGTGACCGCGGCTGCCGGGCGCACGCTTGTCGCCGACGCCCTGGCGCCGGCGCGTCCAAACGCGGCGATCGCCCTGCTCGACGGCTGGGCGATCGCCGCCGACGAGACCCTGGGCGCCGGCAGCTATGCGCCCGCGCTGCTGACGCATCTGCCGCAGCGTATCGAAATCGGCCAGCCGATGCCGCCCGATACCGACAGCGTTGCCCCCTTCGATGCGGTGAAAGTGACGGCCGGCCGCGCCGAGGCCCTTGTCACCGTCAATCCGGGTGACGGCGTGTTGGCGGCGGGCGGCGATTGCGATCCGGCGATACCGCTGCGGCGTGCCGGCGAGCGCCTGCGGCTGACCGATCTCGCCGTCTTCGCCGCCGCCGGCCTGACGCGCATCAGGGTGCGCGAGCCGCGCATTCACATCTTGCCGGTGCGCGGCAACGCCATCATCGACGCCGCCGCCCGTCTGGTTGCGGGCGACATCGAGCGCACCGTTACGCCGTGCCGCCGCGCCGGGGCAATTCGTCTCCTATGCCGGCTCCGACATCGCCCGCGGCGAGACGCTGTTACGGCGCGGCGCGCGCATCGGCTCGCGCGAGATCGGCATGCTCGCCGCTTGCGGGCTGGCGAACGTGGATGTGGTGCGGCGGCCGAAAGTGGCGGTGCTGTCCACCGGCGACGAACTGGTCGCGCCGGGAAAGCCGTTGAAACCGGCCGGCGTCTACGACAGCAACGGCGCCATCATCGCCGCGGCGATCGTCGAATCCGGCGGCGAGCCGGTCGTCATGGGCGTATTTCCCGACGACGAGGCGGCGCTGGAAAAGGCCGTTCGCGCCGCGCTTGCGAGCTGCGACATGGTGGTGCTCTCCGGCGGCACCTCGAAAGGCACCGGCGATCTGTCGCACCGCGTCGTCTCGCGGCTCGGCGCGCCCGGCATTCTGGTGCATGGCGTCGCGCTCAAGCCGGGCAAGCCGCTCTGCCTCGGTGTTGCTGCGGGAAAGCCGATCGTGGTGCTGCCCGGCTTCCCGACCTCGGCGATCTTCACCTTCCATGCCTTCGCCGCGCCGGTCATTCGCGCCTTAGCCGGCCTAGCCCCGGAAGCGGCGCAGACAATCAAGGCGCGCGTGCCGGTGCGCGTCGCCTCCGAGCTTGGCCGCAAGGAATTCGTGCTGGTGTCGCTGGTCGAGGGCGCCGACGGTCCGCTCGCCTTTCCCACCGGCAAGGGCTCGGGCTCCGTCACCAGCTTCTCGCAGGCCGACGGCTTTCTCGAGATCGACGCGCTTGCCTCCGCGCTCGACGCCGATGCAAACGTCGAGGTGACGCTGATCGGCGGCGCCGCGCATGCGCCCGATCTGGTCATCATGGGCAGCCACGACATCGCGCTGGACGTGGTGGTCGGCGCGCTCGCCGAACGCGGCTTTTCCGCGCGCACGCTGGCGGTCGGCAGTCTCGGCGGCGTGGCGGCGGCGGCGCGCGGCGAGTGCGACATCGCGCCGGTGCACCTGATCGATCCGGCGACCGGCCAATATAATGAGCATCTGGTGACGCCGGCCTTAAGTCTGGTGCGCGGCTGGCAACGCATGCAGGGCTTGCTGTTTCGCCCCGGCGACAAGCGCTTCGCGGGGTCGAGCGCGGCGGACGCGCTGAAAACGGTCCTCGCGGACAAAACCGCGCTGATGGTCAACCGCAATGCCGGCTCCGGCACGCGCGTGCTGATCGACAAGCTGCTCGATGGCGCGCGCCCGCAGGGCTATGCCAACCAGCCGAAATCGCACAACGCGGTGGCCGCCGCCATCGCGCAAGGCCGCGCCGACTGGGGCGTCGCGATCAAGCCGGTGGCGAAACTCTATGGCCTCGGCTTTCTGCCGGTCGCGCCGGAGCATTACGACTTTCTGCTGGTGGAGAGCCGTCGCGAGCGGCCGGCGGTGCAGGCATTTCTCGCCGCTTGCGCGATCCGGCAACGCGGGCGCGCATCGCCGCGCTCGGCATGCAGCCGGCCGGGGATTGAATGCCCCGCGGTCTGCTATAAGGAACCATGCGCATTATCGGTCTCGCCGGCTGGAGTGGGTCGGGCAAAACCACGCTGATCACCAAGCTCATTCCGCGCCTGAACGCGCGGGGCTTGCGCGTGTCCACGCTCAAGCACGCGCATCACGGCTTCGATCTCGACCAGCCGGGCAAGGATTCCTTCATGCACCGCGCCGCCGGCGCCACCGAAGTGATCGTCTCGTCGGCGAAGCGCTGGGCGGTGCTGCACGAGCTGCGCGAGGAGCCGGAATGGAACCTGCCCGACTTGCTCGCCAAGCTGTCGCCGGTCGATCTCATTCTGGTCGAGGGCTTCAAGCGCGACCGCGCCGTGCCGAAGCTGGAAATTCATCGCGTCGCCAACGGCAAGCCGCTGCTCTATCCGGATGACCCCAGTATCGTCGCGATTGCCTGCGACAGCGCGCTGCCGCCGCCGCCGGTGCCGCTGGTCGATCTCAACGACATCGAAGCGGTGGCGGACGTGCTGCTCAAATACGCCGCGCCGGCTGAGCGCGGCACTGAAGGGAACTGTCCTGATGGCGCAGCTCACCGACGATTGTTTTGCGTTTTCCGGTCCGCTGCTGCCGCTGGCGCAGATGGAAAAGCTGATCGTCGAGCGCGTCACGCCGGTCGCCGAAACCGGGCGCGTCTTGTTGCGCGACGCGCGCGGCCGCGTCACCGCCGCCGACGTGAAGGCGCCGGTCGATCTGCCGCCGTTCGACAATTCGGCGGTGGACGGCTACGCCGTGCGCCACGCCGATCTGGCGAGCGGCGCGGACACCAGGCTCAAAATCGCCGGCCGCCTCACCGCCGGCAAGCGCCCGGATGCCGCGCTCGAAGCGGGCGAAGCCATCCGCATTTTCACCGGCGCGGCGATGCCGGAAGGCGCCGACACCGTGTTCATGCAGGAGGACGTGCGCGTCGAAGGCGATCACGTGATCGTGCCGTCGGGCTTGAGGCGCGGCGCCAACCGCCGCCTCGCCGGCGAGGACGCCGCCCGCGGCACGGTCGTGCTGCCCGCCGGCACGGTGCTGGAGGCGCAGCACGTCGCGCTTGCCGCCGCGCTCGGCCTCACCGAACTCGACGTGCGGCGCCGGCTCAAGGTCGCGATCTTTTCCACCGGCAACGAAGTGGTCGAGCCGGGCGCGCCGCGCGGGCCCGCCGCCATCTACGACGCCAACCGTTACTTGCTCGCCGGCCTCTTGGCGCGGCTCGGCGCCGAGGTGACCGATCTCGGCATCCTCGCCGACGACCCGTTCGATCTCGCCAACGCGCTCGGCGCCGCGGCCGCCGCGCACGATCTGGTGGTGACATCGGGCGGCGTCTCCACCGGCGAGGCCGATCATGTGCGCACCGCCGTCGAGCGCATCGGCAGCCTGGTGTTCTGGCGCGTCGCCATCAAGCCGGGCCGGCCGGTCGCCATGGGCGTCATCCGCGGCGCCACCAACGACGACAGCGCCGCCTTCGTCGGCCTGCCGGGCAATCCGGTCGCCGTGTTCGTGACCTTCGTGCGCGTGGTGAAGCCGCTGCTGCGGCGCCTCGGCGGCGCGCCCCCTGAGCGTCTTATCGCGCTGCCGGTGCGCGCGGGCTTTGGCTACCGCAAGAAAAAAGACCGCCGCGAATACGTGCGCGTCGCGCTGCGGCTTGCCGCCGACGGCGAACTCGAGGCGGTCAAGCATCCGCGCGACGGCGCCGGCATATTGACCTCGCTCACCGAAACCGACGGGCTGCTGGAAATCCCCGAGGACGTGACGACGGTCGAGCCGGGCGCGCGCATCGGCTTTCTGTCTTACGCCGCGCTCACCAGCTAGCCGCCGGCCATCTGCGCCGCGGCTTTTTCCGCGCGGGCGACATCTTCCGGCGTGTTCACATTGAAAAATGGATCGACCGGCTCGAGCGGCCAGTCGGCGATGGCGACGCCGTGCTGCGCCGTCCACACTTCGATCTTGCGCATGTCGTCCTGCACCAGCGCCTTGCGCAAATTTTCGCGCAGCGCCAGCGGCCATACGGCCCACGACCGGATGCCGCCATTCGCCGGAGCGCGCGCAGGCAAGCGGCACGCCGGTGCCCATCTTGCGCCGCGCCATGTGCAGCTTTTCCACCAGATCGTCGGGCAGAAACGGGCAATCGCCCGGCACGCTCAGGATCCACTCGATGCCGTTGTTCTGCTGCGCCAGCCAGTCGAGCCCGGCGAGAATGCCGGCGAGCGGGCCGGGATGGCCCTCGACATTGTCGGGCACCACGACGCAGCCGGTGTCTTCGAAGCGCTTGCGGATCGCCATTGGCGTTGATGACGATATCGACGCATTGGCCGGACAGCGTCGCCAGCACGCGGTCGAGAATGGTGATGCCGCCGATCTCCAGCCGCGCCTTGTCGCCGCCGCCCATGCGGCGCGCGAGGCCGCCGGCGAGCACGAGGCCGAGGGTGGGGGGAACGGGGATGTCGGTCATCGAGACGCGGCAACGATCACTCATCATGCACGGCCGCCTTGCGCCGGTGCTTGGAACTTTCCTCTTCGACGTAAGCCAGATCCTGGTCGAAGACGATGCGGTCCTCGCCGGCGAGCGCGACGAAGCGTTTGCCGCGCGCGCGGCCGATCAGCGTCAGGTTGGCCTTGCGCGCGAGCTCGACGCCCCAGGCGGTAAAGCCGGAGCGCGAAATCAAAATGGGAATGCCCATGCGCACGGTCTTGATCACCATCTCCGAGGTCAAGCGCCCGGTGGTGTAGAAAATCTTGTCGGCGGCCGAGACTTTCTCCTTGAACATCCAGCCGGCGATCTTGTCCACCGCGTTGTGGCGGCCGACATCTTCCATGTAGACCAGCGGCCGGTCTTCCTTCGCCAGCACGCAGCCGTGGATGGCGCCGGCCTCGAGATAAAGCGACGGCGTGGTGTTGATCGTGTTGGTCAGTGAATAAAGCCACGACGTGCGCAGCGTCGCCTTCGGCAGCGACACATTTTCCAAGCGCTTCCATCAGGTCGCCGAACACGGTGCCCTGCGCGCAGCCGGAGGTCTGCACTTTCTTCTTCAGCTTCTTCTCGTAGTTGGTCTTGCGCTTGGTGCGCACCACGACGACGGCCAGCTCCTCGTCGTAGTCGACGCCGGTGACGACATCGTCGGGCAGCAGCATGTTCTGGTTGAGCAGATAGCCGATCGCCAGATAGTCCGGATAATCGCCGATGGTCATGGCGGTGACGATTTCCTGCGAATTGAGGAAGATCGTCAGCGCGCCGCTCGACCGTCACCGAGGTCTCGATCCGGCTGCCTGCCTGGTCGATGCCGGTCACGCGCTCGGTCAGCCGCGGGTCGGCCGGATTGGGCTTGATGATGTAGCCGTCGGTTTTTTTGTCCATGTCAAAACTATAGCAGAATGTTCGTCCCACTGTGGGCCAGCAGGCGTGGTGGGCAAAACCACAGCGCCAAACATGAATTCCCAAGCGCCGCTTTCCCGGTAATATGGTGAGCAAGATGACGGGCCGCAAAGGCCCGCATTTATTCGGGGAGGTCAACGATGTATCGCGGAACCAAGGACATCATGCTGCCGACCACGGTCACCGGCTCGCTGCCGCGGCCGAGCTGGTACACGGAAAATCTCGGCACCCGGCATTTCCTCGAAGCGATGGTGTCGCGCCGCTTCCGCGAGCAATACGAGGACGCGCTCACCTGCTACCTGCGCGACCAGGAGCTCGCCGGCCTCGATATCGTGCACCGACGGCGACTGCCGCTTCGACGACGACGTTGGCGGCCAGAGCTGGACCGCCTATCCGCCCAACCACATGACCGGCCTCGACATCGCGCATCCGGTACCGACGCCGGCCGGCCGCGGCGGCATCTGGTTTCCGCGCGGGCACATCCTGCACGACTATCTCGAATCGCGCGTGATGCCGGTGATCACCGGGCCGATCGGCCGCGGCAACCTGCAATACACGGCGATGTGGAAGGCGGCGCAGCGCTTCACCGAAAAGCCGGTGAAGTTCGGCGCGGTGTCGGCGGAGATCGTCGCCTTCGCGCTGCAGGACCGGCACTACAAGAGCATCCCCGAGCGCATGTTCGCCATCGCCGATGCTTTCAACGAGGAATATCACGAGCTCGCCGACGCCGGCTGCCCGGTGATCCAGATCGAGGAGCCGCAGATCCATCTTATCGCGGTGCGCAAGATCCAGGACAAGGTGATCAATCCGCAACTGATGGTCGAGGTGTTCAACCGCACGGTGAAGGGCCTGCGCGCCAAGACCGAAGTGTGGGCGCATTCCTGCTGGGGCAATCCGTCGCAGCAAAGGATGTTCGCGCAGGCGCAGACCTACAAGCCGGCGCTGGAGACCTACAACACGGTGGATGCCGACGTGATCACCTTCGAGTCGGCAAGCTCCGGCTACATGGACCTCGAAGCCATCGGCAAGAGCATCACGGAAAAGAAAATCGCCATCGGCGTGCTCGATCACCACACCTTGCAGGTGGAAAGCCCGGACGAGGTCGCGGCCGCGATCCGCGCCGGCGCTCAAATACATCCCGCCCGAGCGGCTGGTCATTTCGTCGGACTGCGGCATGGGCCGCGAGGGCATGAGCCGCCGCCACGCCTTCTACAAGATGGTGTCGCTGGTGCTCGGCACCAACATGGTGCGCAAGGAGTTGGGCTTCAAGGAAGCCAAATGCCTTGCCGCCGACGAACGCTTCTCGCTGGTGGTGCCGGTGAAGTGACCGCGTAGCGGTCATCCCGGGGCGTGAGCGAAGCGAGCGAATCCGGGATCCAGACGCGACTTATGCCTTCCCCGCCAGCACGTAATCGAGCCGCAGCTCGGTCGGCGTCACGTGATAGAACTTCGTATAGAAGTCGCGCGTCAGCTCGCGCAGGTCATCCTTGAACAGGTCGGGATAAAGCGCTTTCGCCAGCCACCACAGCCCGATCAGGCGGTTTCCCGAGGCCTGCGATCCCATCCAGCCGAACGGGACCGATGGCGCGAGATAAACGCGGCCGGCGCGCACCGCGGCAAGCGAGGCCCAGGCCGGATCGTCGCGCACGCTTGCCGCGAAGTCGCGGTCGGTGGCGACGATCGCGTCGGGCGCCCATTGCACGATCTGTTCGATCGACACATCGGCGGAGCCGCCTTGCTTGTCGCCGGCGACGTTGCGCGCCAGAAGTTCGATGGCCTCCGCCTCGATCGCGCCGCCAAGGCCGGTCGTCAGCCCGCGCGGCCCGCGCGCGTAATAGATGCGTGGGCGCTTTTCCGGCGGCACGAAGGCAAGGCGATTGGTGATGGCGCCCAGCGTCATGTTGCAGTAATCGCCGAAATCGAGACCGGCCGCCACGCGGCCGACGAGCTGGCCGAGCTTCTCGTAGCTGGTGGACAAGCCGAGCAGATGCCCGTCGAGCAGGGCATAGGGAATGCCGGTTTGCTGTTCGATCTTGTTTGCCAGCGCGACAGACGCCGCGTCGGTCAAGCCGACATCGACAATGAGATCGGGCTTAAGCGCGGCCACGCCGTCCGGACTGATGGCATCACGTCCGCTGAGGCTGCCGACGGTGGGGCGGCGCGCAGATATCGGGCAGCAGATAGGCGCATTGCTCCGGCCGGTTGGCGCGCGGCCAGCCGAGCAGCAGGTCGGGCGCCAGCGTGTAGATGAGGATGGCCGCCGGCTCACCGGCGGCGAACACGCGTCTGACCTTGGCCGGCACTGCCACGGCGCGTCCGGCATCGTCGGTGACGGTTGCAGTCGCGCGGGCGAGGCGCGGCGCCAGCAGCGCGGCGGAGGCAGTGGTCAGAAGCGTGCGTCGGCTGAACGGCATGGCGCATTATACAATGCGGCAATGCCGATGGCTCACGCCCCGGCATCGTTGGCGTTCGGATAGAAGAGCTGCTCGCCGTTGATCTTGTAGTTGGCGATATCCTTTTGCCCTTGCGGCGATATCAAATAGTCGATGAATTGCTGGCCAAGCTCCTTCTTCACGTTCGGGTGCTTTTGCGGATTGACCAGCATCACGCCGTACTGGTTGAACATGCGCTTGTCGCCCTGCACCAGAATTTGCAGATCGCCTTTGTTCTTGAAATGAATCCAGGTGCCGCGGTCGGAGAGCACATAAGCGTTGCCGGCGCCGGCGGTATTGAGCGCGGCGCCCATGCCCTGGCCGATCGCCTTGTACCAGGGGCCTTTATCCTTGCCGATGTCGATACCGGCGTCCTTCCACAGCTTGAGCTCGGCGATATTGGTGCCGGAGCGGTCGCCGCGCGAGATGAACGAAGCCTGCTTCGCCTTGATGATCTGGAACGCCTTGGCGACGTCTTTCATGCCCTTGATGTCGGCGGGGTCGCTCTTGGGCCCGATCAGCACGAAGTCGTTGTACATCACCGGATAGCGCTTTACGCCCTGGCCCTCGTTGAGGAACTTCTCTTCCGCCGATCGGGCGTGCACGAAGACCACGTCGGCGTCGCCGCGCCGCCCGGTGTCGAGCGCCTGCCCGGTGCCTTGCGCCACCACCTTGACGGTGATGCCGGTCTTTTTCTTGAACAGCGGCAACAGATATTCGAACAGGCCGGAATCCTGCGTCGAAGTGGTCGAGGCGACGACGATTGTTTTATCCTGCGCGAATACAGCAGGCGTTGCGAAGGCCATCGTGCCGAGGGCGGCGGCAAGGAATATCGCGCGGCGATTGAACATGTATTCCTCCAATTTCATGTGGCCTTACACCAGCAATTCGCCGGCGATGAATGTCTTGGCTTCTTGCGTGCGCGGTGCGGCGAAGAACTCCGCCGCCGGGCGCTGCTCGATCAAGCGGCCGCGATGCAAGAGGACAACGTCCCCGGCAATGCGCTTCGCTTGGCCGAGGTCGTGCGTCGCCATCACCACCTTGATGCCGCGCGTTGCGACCGCGCACACGATGTCCTCGATCGCCTTGGTGGCGGCGGGATCGAGGCTGGCGCTCGGCTCGTCGAGGAACAGCACGGCGGGGTCGCGCGCCAGCGCGCGGGCGAGCGCCAGCCGCTGCTGTTCGCCGCCGGAGAGCCGCCGCGCCGGGCGGTCTTCGAGGCCGTTGAGCCCGACCAGCGCCATGAGCTCGCCGGCGCGGTCCGCGCGCGCGGCGCGCGGCACGCCCGCCGACGCCAGCGCATAACGAACATTGCCGGCGGCACTGCGCCGGAGCATCACCGGACGCTGGAATAAAATGGCGCGGCCCGTTTGCGGCACGCTTTCCTTGCTGCCCCAGGTGATACGGCCGCGCGAAACGGGAATGAGCCCCATCGCCGCGCGCAGCAGCGTGGTCTTGCCGGCGCCGTTCGGGCCGATGAGAACCGTGGGCTCGCCGGGCGCGAGCGTCAGCGTGATGTTGTCGAGGATCGTCACCTCGCCGGCGAGGATCGAGGCTTCTAAGAACATGATCGGCAGGTCGGAGGCGGGTGCGCGCATGCTTATCCCGCGTAGCGTTCGCCGGCGTGGCGCGCGGCCCACGCCAGGGCGTTGATCAAAATGATGATGAAAATCAGAACCATGCCAAGTCCGATCGCGAGCGGCAGGTCGCCCTTGGAGGTTTCCAGCGCGATCGCCGTGGTCATGGTGCGGGTGAAGCCGTCGATATTGCCACCGACGATGATGATGGCGCCGACTTCGGCCGCGGCGCGGCCGAATCCCGCAAGCAGCGCTGTGACAAGGGAAAATCGCGCGTCCCAGATCAGCGCGATAACCCGGCGCAGCGGTCCCACGTCCATGGCCGCGAATTCGTCGCGGTACTCGGCCCACAAATCTTCAACGGTCTGCCGCGTCAACGCCGCGATGATCGGCGCGACCAGCACCGTCTGCGCGATCACCATGGCTTGCGGTGTGAATAGAAGTCCCCAGGAACCGAGCGGACCGGAGCGCGACAGGCTGAGATAAATCACCAATCCAACCACGACCGGCGGCAGGCCCATCAGCGCGTTGAGCATGACGATCGCCGCCTCGCGGCCGGGAAAGCGGATGAGCGCCATAAAGGCGCCGAACGGCACGCCGATCAGCGCCGCAAACAGCGTCGCGCTCAGGCTGACGATCAGCGACAGCCGCACGATCGCAAACAGCGCCGGGTCGCCGGCGAGCACCAGATGCAGGGCGGAAACGTCTTCCGGCATGCCTGTTCGGCCTCCGCCGTCGCAACGTTCAAAGATTCAACGAAATTGAAATCTCGTTTGATCTTGCGGATTTTACCAATTCCGTCAAATAGCCTAGACAAATCGCGTCAGTGCCTCGATCTATCGAAAAAAGCCCGTCAAATCGCGCGTTGTTGGCGCGGTTGTGAGCGTGATCTGCGTGAGGTAACACACGCCCACCTTCGCGAGCGCAAGCAGGAAAGCTGGTGAGGAGGGGTGGCCGAGTGGCTGAAGGCGCACGCTTGGAAAGCGTGTTTACGGGAAACCGTAACGTGGGTTCGAATCCCACTCCCTCCGCCAGCTTCTATCCAAATGCGTTCTCTTGCCGGTCGATGCCGCCCGCAAAACGCGCAGGATTGGCGCTGCTTTACCGCGGGACCTATGGACTCCCGGAGGCTTGCTTGGCGGCCGAAACGTTCTCTGAGAGCCCTTTTTCTCTGAAGCTCTGTACTTTGGCCAAAGAGTACGAAGTTTTCAGATCAATGATTTCGGGACTTTTGTGATGTACCGAACTCGCCGAGTTTGAATCACACTCCCTTGGGCGAGTTTCGGGCATTGAAAGGCAACGACTCTTTCATTAGTCGATAGTTAGCTACCCAGCACCACCCTTGGCGTCGCTCCCGCGAACGCAGCGCCGAGTGATCTTCCGCCGGTAGCAGTGGGCGTCGATCACTCGATCGAACGCGTCTTGGGGGCACGGTCGACGCCACCGAACGCGACCTGTTCCCGTTCAAATCTTTCAGGTTAAGAAGAGTGGGATCTGAACGCACCATCCCTACATACGCCCTATGAAACACATCGGCTTCCTCTCCTTCGGCCATTGGACCCCTTCGCCGCAGTCGCAGACGCGGTCGGCGTCCGACGCGCTGCTGCAATCGATCGAGCTCGCGGTTGCCGCCGAGGAACTGGGCGCGGATGGCGCCTATTTCCGCGTCCATCACTTCGCCCGCCAGCTCGGCTCGCCGTTCCCGCTGCTCGCGGCCTGCGGCGCGCGCACCAAGAAGATCGAGATCGGCACCGCCGTCATCGACATGCGCTACGAGAACCCGCTCTACATGGCGGAGGACGCAGGCGCCGCCGACCTCATTGCCGGCGGCCGCCTGCAGCTCGGCATTAGCCGCGGCTCGCCCGAGCAGGTGATCGACGGCTTTCGCTACTTCGGTTACGTCCCGGCGGAGGGCATGACCGACGCCGACATGGCGCGGCGCCACACCGAGGTCTTCCTCGAGGTGCTGCTCGGCAGGGGCTTCGCAAAGCCCAACCCGAGCCCGATGTTTCCGAACCCGCAGGGCCTTTTGCGCGTTGAGCCTTATTCGGACGGCCTGCGCGAGCGCATCTGGTGGGGCGCCGGCACCAATGCGACGGCAAAATGGGCGGCCAAGCTCGGCATGAACCTGCAAAGCTCTACGCTCAAGATCGACGAGAGCGGCAAGCCGTTTCATGCCCAGCAGGCCGAGCAGATCCGGCTTTACCGCGCTGCGTGGCAGGAGGCCGGGCACGCACGCACGCCGCGAGTGTCGGTCAGCCGCAGCATCTTCGCACTGGTCGACGACCGTGACCGAATGTATTTCGGCGGCGACGAGAGCAAAGACCAGGTCGGTTTCCTCGGCGGCACCGAGCGCGCTATCTTCGGCCGCAGCTATGCCGCCGAGCCATATGAGCTCATCGAACAACTCAAGCAGGACGAGGCCATCGCCGAGGCCGACACCCTGCTACTGACCGTGCCCAACCAACTCGGCGTCGACTACAACGCCCATGTCATCGAGGCGATCTTGAAGCACGTCGCTCCCGGCCTCGGCTGGCGGGAGGGCGCGACACGGACTTAGCATTCTAGCCCTCGATGCCTTCACCCGCGCACGACCGCGTTCGCCGCCTTTTCCGTTTGCGGCATGGCGGCCAGTTCTTTCAAGGCTATAGGTTTGACCGGCGGCCGAAGACGGTAGTAACCGACCGCGTCGGGAGAGACGCCGCGCGCATGCGCGATTAATTCCGAGACCGTCAAACCGCAGAGGCGGCCTTGGCACGCACCCATGCCACAGCGCAGGAAGGCCTTGAGCTGATTCGGTCCTTCGACACCGAGAGCGACAGTTTCGGCGATCTGCGCCGCTGTTACTTCTTCACAGCGACAGACCATCGTATCGCCTTCAGGCCGCCGGAACTGTAGCGCCGGCTGGAACAGGACGTCGAGGAAAGCGCGGCCCCGTTCAGCGCGCCGCAAAGCCCGGTAAATACTGGATCGACTAGACAGCAATTTCATCCGCTCGGGCGCCAGCGCTTCTACGGCCACGAGCGCCGCAATCCGCCCTCGCTCGACGGCGACGATCGCGCCGCCAATTCCTGCTCCATCACCGGCGATCGCAATGCCCTTCACCGTCGTATTACCATCGGCGTCGACGACCGGCGTCCAACACAGTTGCCTATCGTTCCAGCGATGAACGGCCCCCGCAGCCATCGCGAGATTAACATTGGGCACAACACCTTGATGCAAAAGAAGCATGTCGACGGCGATCCGCCGCTCCGCCCCGTCGGCGCTTGTGAATAGGACTTCGTGGACTCGATCCTCGCCGAGCGGCGCCATAGAAACGATGTCGGAGGTGACGCGAACTTTTCGCTTCACCTCGCGCATAAGCGCAAAGCCCTTCGCGCAATAGGGCGAGAATATAAATGGCAATACATGTGGCAGCGCGCGGACGTAATTGCCACGCGGTGTCGTATCGAGAATAGCCTCAATAGCGCCACCGGCACGCAAAACCTGCGCGGCAAAAAGCCAAAGAAGCGGGCCGGCACCGGCGAGGACGACCTTGCCATCGGAAATGAGGCCAGAGGATTTAAGTAGCGTTTGCGCCGCGCCTATTGTCATTACGCCGGGAAGCGTCCAGCCGGGAATAGGAAACGGCCGCTCAAGCGCGCCGGTTGCGAGAATGACGTGCCGCGCGCGCAGGATTTGCGACTGGCCAAAAACGGACACAGCGATTTGCAAATCGCGGTCGAGGCTCCATACCGTTGCACCATGGACGATCGTGCCACCGCTCGCCCGCGCATCCGCGACAAGTTGTTCTCCTCGCCAGTAATCCTCGCCGAGAATGTTACGGTGTTTCACGGGCGTCTATGTAATGGAGCGGAAGATCTGGCCGCCTGGCTCTGCATTTTCATCGAGCACGAGCGTCGATAGACCGGCTTTGCCAACAATGGCCGCTGCAGCCAAGCCTGCGGGGCCGGCGTCGACAATCACGACATCATATTGATCCCGTGGCAAGGGAGCGGAGGTCATTCGCTCAAGCTCCTCTTGCCGCGCTGGATTTCGATGCACATTCCGTCCTGAACATGAATAAGGCAGCCCTGGCGATTGCCGACGCCATCCACGGTGACGAGGCAGTCGAAGCATGCGCCCATCATGCAATACGGTGCACGTTTCGCACCGCTAATCGGTGTCTCGCGGCAGTAAGTGCGACCCGCGGCGAGAAGGGCGGCGGCAACGGTGTCGCCCTCACGCGCCTTAAACGGCTCACCGTCAATCATCACAACGACCGCGGCACCTTCTGCTTCAGGTAGCCTATTGAACATCGAACCTCTGTGCTGAGAAAACGCCGACCTGTTGCGTATCGAGCGCACCACGCGCGATCATCGGCGCGAGCGTGAAGGCATGGACGGCTGCGAGCGTGACGCCGGAATGGCAGCAGGCGACGAATGCGCCGGGGCAGGCTTCGGATTGGTCGTAAATCGGGAAGCCATCGTGTGTCATCACTCGCAAGCACGACCAACTCCGCACAACATTTGCATTGGCGAGGAGCGGAAAGATGCGCTGCGCGCGATCCAACATGATCGCATTAATCGCGAAGTTCATGCCCATGTCGTCGGTCGAATCTTCGAAACTGTCGCCGATCATGACCGTGCCCTCGTCGGTTTGACGCAACGTGGCAATCGGATAGCGCATGAAAGACTGCAGGCGCTCAGTGACGACGATCTGTCCACGACAATCGGTCTGCATCGGGGCATTAAGGCCGACCATAGGCGCGAGCCACAAATTGGCGTTTCCGGCGGCAAGCACGACTCTTCTGACTTGAATTTCACCCTTCGCTGTCTGGATCCGGAACATGCGGCGATCGTAGCCGATGTGTTCGACGCGATGGCTCGGCCGGTAATCGATGCCCAACCACTTGTTCGCAACATGAAACGCGCGAAACAGGCGCAACGCGTTCACATGCCCGTCGAGCGGACAATAACTTCCGCCAGCGACGTCAGGCCCGATCTCCGGCAGCATTTTCTCGATTTCGCCGCGAGCAAGGAGCGCGACCTCGTATTTTGCGGCGCCTTCTTGGCTGTGAATCTGCTTGATGGTGGCTGCCCGCGTATCCATTTCGCGTTCCGACAAACACAAACTCAATCCTCCCAGGCGCTGAAAGCAGACGTCGAGACCGGTTCGCTCCCTTAATTCATCCTGAAGCTGCGACCAACCGTTCGACGAGCGCAGGGTCCAGCCGGTATAGGCCGGCATCCCCAAGCCTTTGCCTTGCACCCAAACCAGCGCGAAATTGCCACGAGATGCTCGCTTGGCAATATCGCCCTCGTCGAGCACCACGACGCGTTGGCCCTCGCGCGCAAGTCCAAACGCGATGGCCGATCCTACCAAGCCGCCGCCGATGACCGCGACGTCATGTTCTCGTTGCAAGCGCGATTCCCCTACCGCTTTGGCCGCGCGGCCTTATGGTCCCAAATCGCCACGTCCAATCCCGCAAGCTTATGTTTCATGATGCGCTGGCTGGCGGTCCGCTCAAATTCACTCACCATGACGATATAGCGCGGGTTCTGATATGGCGCGAGCCGCTCGGCAAGCCAATCGGACAGCTCCAGCGGCGACAGCGTCTCCCCCGCTCTTGGTTTGACGAATATTTTGATCTCTTGCTCGCCGATCTCCGCCGCAACGCCAATTATGGCGCAGTCCTCGACGGCTGGATGCTTCGCTACGATCTGCTCGACTTCCATTGCGGAAACGTTCTCGCCGCGCACCCGCACGCTGTCCGCCATGCGGCCGTGAAAGTACATGTTGCCGCCGGCGTCGAACGATCCGAGATCGCCGGTGTGGAACCCGTCAGTGCGCAAGGCCTTCGCCGTTGCCTCCGGATTCGACAGATATCCGCGCGTGATCGCGCCAGGCAGCTTCGTTCTGACGACGATCTCGCCACGCTCTCCGATCAGGGACCCGCTCGCCCGAAGCGTTTTTCAATTCGACATCGAACCACGGCGTTGGGCTGCCGACGGAGCCGACCGTCCCGGTGTCATTGAAGGTCGTGATGCTCGAGCATTCGGTCATGCCGTAACATTCCCGGATCTGCACGCCGAACCGCTCTTCGAAGGCACGCCAAATTTCTCGCGCACAACCGCCGCCCCAGGCGATCCGCGCGCCGTGCGTCCTGTCGAGCGGCGACGGCGGCTGCTTCAGAAGGATTTGCAGGATTCCGCCGAGGAAGTGAATGTGGCTCACTCCATAGCTACCCACCTGCTGCCAGAACCGGCTGGCGGAGAAACGCTCGACCAATGCTAATTTGACGTCGCGGATCAGCGGCAGCACGATCATCTGGGCACCGCCGATGTGGTAGAGCGGTTCCCACATGAACATGACGTCGCCCGCGCGAACGCTCGAGACCAGCGCGACAGCCTCGCCTGACAATCGCATCATCCGGTGCGAGACGAGGACGCCTTTCGGACGGCCGGTCGTGCCCGAGGTATACATGACGGCGAAGGTGTCATCGGCATTTGGTGACGGCTCATCCCATACAGGGATGCCATCAGAACCATTCGCAAGAGTCTGCACCATTTCGCGGGTGAAGAGCTGAACCTCCGCAAGATTTGCGCCGGTGGCCTCAATTGTGCCGACGAGGCCGGCCTCTGCGATAATCAGCTTCGGTTTGGAGTGATTGAGGATGTAGCCGAGGTTCTCGCCGCGGCTGTCCACATGGATCGGAACCCAGATGGCCCGCGCTCTCGCAATTGCAAACAGAAGCGCAAGTGCGAGCGGACTGTTGTGGATCATCAGCGCAACCGCGTCGCCCGGCGCGGCCCCAACGCAGCGTAGCCAACGCGCGAGCGCGCTCGCTGCGCCGTCGACCTCGCCGAAACGGATGGGAACGCCTTGATATAGTGCGAAGACGCCGGTCGGGTTCGCTTGCGCGCGCCGGCGGAGGAGCGGGATAAATCCGTCGTCTGTATCGATCATACTGACGTGGGCCGCGCCCACCTTAAACTTGGCCTCGCGCTTTCCGTCGCGCCGCGCGCTCGGCGAAGAACTTGCGCATCGTCTCCTGCGGCTCGCCCGACGAATAGGCCTCGGCCTGGATTTTTCCGCCATTGCGGAAGGCTTCATCGAAAGCCTCTTGCGTGACTTGGCGGATACGCTGTTTATTGAGCCGGAAAGCGGTGACCGGTTTTGCCGCCATCATCTCCGCTATTTCCCGCGCCTTCGCCATCACATCTTCACGCCGCGCAACGAGGTAATTAATGAGGCCGATGGAGGCTGCTTCTGCGGCATCCATCATGCGCCCCGTCAGCGTGAGTTCAATCGTGCGGGCAAGACCGATCCGTGGCAGCATCAGCATTGGGCCGGTGACGCTCGGAATTCCGGCATTGATTTCCGGCTGACCCATGCGCACATCCGGGTGCCCGACCCGCACATCGGTAAGCATGACAACCTGAAAGGCAGAGCCGGCGGCAACGCCGTTGAGCGCGGCAACGCAAGGCTTATCGAGATCACGGATCGCATTATAGAAGTCGAGCCAAGATTGGAACCAGGTGGCCCCTTCATGTCCGGACTGGAATTTTTCCGTTTCCTCCAAATCTTGCCCGGCGCAGAACGCCCGCTCGCCCGCGCCCGTGATGATGACGGCCTTCACCGCTGAGTCACGGTTCCACCCTCTGAGCGCAGCGCTGATCTCGGCACGCATCGGCGTGTCCCAGGCATTGAGCTTCCAGGGCTTATTGAGTGTCACGGTGCCGATGCCACCTGTGACATCGGCCATCACGGCCGCATTGCTCATTGGAATACCCCCGTATCGCTGCGGGCGGCATATAGACGTGCGGCGACTGCTGCTGTCAAATGCGGGATTGAATGACGCCATATGTTTCGTAGGCATGCCTAGCGCCCAGAGGTCATAAGAAAATGGGTCGATTGGTGCGCGCGATTGTGCCGAACGGCCCGCCCGTGCGCATTTTGGTTGATGGCGCGGAGGTGACCGCTTACGCAGGCGAAAGCGTGCTGGTCGCGGTTCTCGCACAGCACAATGTGTTGCGCAGGCACGAGTTCGGCGATGAGATGCGCGCCGGCTTTTGTCTCATGGGCGCCTGCCAAGATTGTTGGGTGTGGCTCGCCGATCGTACGCGGGTACGCGCCTGCACGACGATTCGTTGCCGATGGAATGAGCATCCTGACGGACACACCATTGGGACTTGCCGGCCGTGATTAAGGTGGCAATCGTGGGCGCCGGCCCAGCCGGTATTGCGGCCGCCGACGTGCTCGCCGCCCACGGCATCGCCGCAACCGTGATTGACGAGGCGCGCCGGCCGGGTGGGCAAATTTATCGTCGCGCGCGCCCTGGCCTCGACCTCGATATCGACAGCCTCCTTGGCGTAGAGGCGACCAATTATCGGAATTTTCATCGGGCAGTTGATGGCTTGCGCGACCGCATCGACCATCGACCGCTGACGTTGGCATGGGGCGTGGACGATCGGACGCTCTATACTGTTCAGGGCAATTCCGCGGACACGGTCGATTTTGACGCCCTTATCCTTGCGACCGGCGCGACCGATCGGATCCTTCCGATTCCCGGATGGACACTGCCAGGTGTCTTTACGCTTGGCGGCGCCCAGGTGCTCCTCAAGGAGCATGGCTGCCTGATTGGCCGGCGCATCGTGTTCTGCGGCAGCTCTCCGCTCCTTTATCTCGCTGCCCGGCAGTACCGCGCTATGGGTGCCGAAATTGCTGCGGTGCTCGACACGACGCCGTTGATCGCCAAGATCATCGCAATGCCGGATCTTATTGCGGCGCTCGCTATGCTGGCGCGGGGCGTCGGCTACATGGCAGAGCTGCGCCACGCTGGAGTTGCCATGCACCACGGTGTTGAGATGCGCGCATTTGAAGGTTCGGCCGGGGTGGAGGCAGTTCGTTTCCGCAATCGGCACGGACGAGACATCACGCTCCAATGCGATGCTGCGGCAATCGGGTTCGGCCTCAAGCCCGAAACGCAGCTTGCCGATCTTGCTGGTGCGGAGTTTCGCTACGATTCATTGTTCCGCCAATGGTTGCCGCGCGCGGACATGGATGGACGATGCGGCGGCAATGTCTACGTGGCCGGGGACGGTGCAACCGTCGGCGGCGCGCAGGCTGCCGCGCTCACCGGCTTGCTTGCCGCCTGCGCAGTTCTCGAGGATTTCAAGATCAAGATCGCTCGTGTCGATCGCGTGCGCGCTCGCCGTCACGTCGCGCGGCTGCGGCGCTTCCAGCGCGGCCTCGCTCGCGCCTTCGGCTGGCCCACCAATATTATTCGCGATCTCGATGACAGCGTCACTGTTTGCCGTTGTGAAGGAGTTTCAGCAGGCGAATTGCGCGCGGCGATCCGCGCGGACTTCGGACCAACCGAAGTCAATCGCCTGAGAGCCATTACCCGCTGCGGAATGGGCCGTTGCCAAGGGCGCTTTTGCGGCCTGGCTGCCGCGGAGTTGACGGCGAATGCGCGCAGCGTGCCGCTCGAAAAGGTCGGACGGCTGCGCACGCAGCCGCCGCTCAAGCCGCTGCCGCTGGCAGTCAGTCTTGCGAAAATTGCTGCGGCCGTAGCGCGCGATGAAACCAGTGCACCAGCGTGACCATGTCGAATACCGGCACGCCGAGGCGCCGGTTGATGTCGTATGAATAGGGCGTAATGTTCGTGCACTCGCACACAATCGCACCGATTGTTGGGTCGTTCTCGATCATGCGCTGGGCGACATCCAATACCTCTTCTCTAAAGACCTCGAAGGGCACCGAATTATCGCCCTCCCGGATTGCACGCTGAAATTCCGACGTGCTTGGCATCCCCACCACCGGCATCTGCGCATCGATGCCGACGGCGGCGAGATGATGGATGCTGAGGGAGCTTGCGGAGAACGTCAAAATGGCCGGACGTTTCCCCTTCGGCAAAATACGAGCAACGATCGGCACCTGCAGAAGGGCGCTGGTCGCGACGGGAACGCTACAGTGCGCCGCAAGCTCCTGTTGGAAGAGCGCCAGAAAGCCGCATGTCGTCGTGATGCCATCCACGCCATCCGCAATCAGCTCGTCCGCCGCATCCGCAAAGCGCTGAAATAGATCGCGGTTGTTGAGCCTATCGACAACTTTATTGGGCACCGCGCCATGCACGATCTTGTACTGCACGGGGAAAGGCCATGTCTGCGCGTTGCCGATGTCGCCATTGAATCGCTCAAACTTGGAGTCGAGCACTAGAATGCCGAGCGAGACACCATAATAGGTGCGTTTCCGCGCACCATTCTTGTTCCCGTGATTGCTCATAACCGCTCGCCTCGCGTTTCCAGTGATGCCAGGGCGGCCAAAGCAAGCGCTGCATCGAATTCCCCGGTAAGGCGTTCCTCATCAGGCTGGACGGTTTTGGCAAAGCGGTCAATTGCGAAGGCTTGAATTGGAATTTTGGCCGCACCCTCGTCGATCATCTCGGCGAGCGTATAACCAACGCCGGGGCTGAGCTGAAAGCCGTGACCACAGAAGCCGAACGCGTGCAGAAGATTCTTCGTGGTGCGGCTCCATCCGATCACTGGCAGCATGTCGGGAAGATAGCCTTCGATTCCCGACCACACGCGGATGACCTGCGCGGAGTGGAGCATGGGCACGACCCGTGTCATATGCGAAAGCCCGAGCAATATTTTCGCCGGCGGCACCGGAGCGCGGTTGCGTATCCGATCGGCTGGCCCTCGTGGATAGAACCCGACGATCACGTTGCCGCGTGCAACCTGGCGAATGATGACAGTGCCGCCGACAGCCTGAAGCGCCGATTCGATAAAGTACGGCAGTGGCTCGGTCACGAAATTCGGGGGCGCCGCCGAAAACATCGGCGCCGTCTCGCCGAACATCTGCGCAATTTCGTTTGCCCAGGCGCCCGCCGCATTGACGATGAGCGGTGCCTCGAACACCAGGTCGCGGTCCGTGGTCGCGCGAAAGCGATTGTCCGCCCGATCAAGCGCGACGACACGCGTGTTTGAATAGATTTCAACGCCCAGCGCGCGAGCCGCGCGGGCAACGGCAGGCGTTACAAAGCGCGGATTGGCGGTTCCATCGCGCTTCGACCAGGTCGCGCCGCAGACATCAGGACCGAGCCAGGGAAATCGGCGGCGCAGTTCGCTTCCGCCGATCAGCTCGATCTCGAGACCGCCTGCGCGACCCTCTTGCTGATAGCGTTCGAGCCGCGGCATTTCCGCCGCATCGAGCGCGAAATAGGCGTGGCCGCAGGAAGAAAATTCGCATCTCTCGCCAATCAGGCGTTCAATTTGCTCCCACTGCTCATGCGCGCGCAGCGCCAGCGGGAATTCGGTCGGATGTCGGCCTTGCAGCCGAACGTTGCCGAAATTGACCCCGCTCGCCTGGCTGCCTATCGCGCCTTTTTCAATGACCGTAACCGAATGGCCTCGCTGGCGCAGAAAATAGGCCGTCCAGGTCCCGACCAGCCCGCCGCCGACAATCGCAACGTCGCTGTAGATCGTGCGCATGGCACTGTCTACCATTGGCCTCTCGAAACGTACATGAGACCGGCGGGGCGCCAATGGCCGATCTACGCGCTGAGATTTTGATCTTCGGAACCGGCAACTTCGCCGGGCGGATTGCGTTCGATCTTGCGGCGACGGCGGCAGAACCGGTGACCGTCCTCATCGCCGGCCGCAATCGCGAACGGCTCAGATGGCTGCAGACGGCAGCGAACGCGCGTGCCGCAACGTTCAATCGGCCGGCTCGCTTTAGCTCGCATGGCGTTGACCTGTCCGTTGCGAACGCCGCCAGTGAAGCGATTGCGGAAGCCGAGCCGAAAGTTGTTGTCCAGGCCGCATCGTTCCAAACTGGCGCCGTCATTAGCAACCAAGGGAATGCGTGGACGCGGCTTGTTGCCGAAGGCGGCCTGAGCGCGACTGCGGTATTGCAGGCGCCGCTATCGATCGAGGTCGCTCGCGCGGTCAAGGAGGCGCAACCGCAGGCGCATTTCATCAATTGCTGTTTTGCGGATGTCGTCAACCCACTAATAGCGGCCCTCGATCTGCCAATCTCTTGTGGGGTCGGAAACGTCGCAATTCTTGCCAATGCGTTCTCCGGCGCGCTCGGACTGCGTTCCGGTCAGCTCAAAGTGCTCGCGCATTATCAAAATCTTGCGCCCTGGCGGCAGCCGGCGGAGGCGCGAACCGGGCGGCCGGCTCGCGTGTGGATCGCCGATGAGGAAGTCGCCGATGTGTATGCCCGCTTTGCAAGCCTCCAGCTAACGCGCGAACCGGCGATTGAGATATCCGGCGCGAGCGGCGTTCCGCTGATGCTCGCGATTGCAGCCGGGCGCGACTGGGTGGGACATGTGCCGGGGCCGAGCGGTCTGCCCGGCGGATATCCTGTGAAGCTTCATGCCGGCAAGCTTCATCTCGACCTCCCGTCCGCGCTGACGCGGGCCGAGGCAATTGCCTGGAATCGGCGCTACGAAGAGGAAAGTGGCCTTGTCATCACGGCAGACGGCCGAACGATCTACACCGGTGTCTTGCGCGAGCGGCTCGCGGTACTCAGCCCGGTCCTCGCCGAAGGGTTTCACGTCCGCGACATCGCGGACGCCTACCGCGCCATGCACGACCTGCGCTCGCGCCTCGAGCGCTCCCCAGCCTGATGGCCAGGGACATCATTTGCCGCCACGTCGTAGCTCTCGACAACCATCTCGCAAAGCGCAAAGATATCTGACCTAGGGGCGAGCGGCCGATACGAGCATTGGCGCCACCGACAGCGAGGGGAGATCAAAATGAACAGACGCATTCTGCTTGCGGCGCTCACGGCCGCGTTGACGCTGCCCGCGGCGGCAGCGCTTGCGCAGGACCCTATCGTGTTCGGCGTGATCACGCCGCTGTCTCCGCCCGGCGAAACCTCTCTTGGACAGCAAGTCAAGCGCGGCAGCGAAATCGCCGCTGAATATCTCAACAGCAAAGGCGGCGTTCTCGGCCGGAAAGTCGTGCTGTCGATCCAGGACAGTCAGGGCAAGAACGAGCTCGGTGTCGCTGCCTATCGCCGGCTCGTCTCGGAAGAGAAGGCGGTTGCCGTGTTCGGCTTCATCCACAGCGGCGTCAACATCGCAGTCAACGAGGTCGCCAACGAGATGGGCGTCCCCACCATGGGCACCCAGACAGGCGCGGGCGACGTAACGGGAAAGCATTACGCGATCGCATTCCGCACCCACGCGGTCGATCAGCCGCGTGCCGCGACGTGGATGGGCTGGGCCAAGAAGAAGGGATTCAAGCGTCTCTCACTGTTGGCGGAAACGACCGACTACGGCATCGGTCTCGTCAAGGCCACTGAGGCCCTGAACAAGAGCATAGAATATGGGCATGGAGCTCCAGACAATCATGTTCGACCGCACGACAACCGATCTCTTGCCGCAGCTTCTACAGGTCAAGGCGTTCAAGCCGGATGCCATCATCAACATCGGGGTCGGCCAGCCGCAAGATCTGATGATCACCCAGGCGACGACGGTCGGGCTTTTGCCGACGATACCGATGGTGACCTCCTACGATGCGCCGGGCCGTCCGCAGTTCTGGCAAATCCACAAGGAACAAGGAGTCGGCATCCATTTCATCGCGTTCTATACGCAGAAATCAAAACTCAGCGATTTGGGCGAATGGTTCGTGAAAACATATCAGGAGAAGTACCACGAGCCACCGATCTACTCGGCGCTGAACGGCTTCGCCAACGCGGTCGTCTTTGCGCAGGCCATCGAAATGGCCAAGACCACCGAACCAAAAGCATTGATCAAGGCGCTTGAGACCGACTCGTTCAAGGGATGGTCGTCGGTGCCGGTCACCTTCCCGCGCGCCGAAGGACCGCTGTGGCACAACTGGTCGCCGCCACTGATGATATTGAAATACACGAAGGTCAATCAGACTCAGGCGGATGCAGAAGTCGCCTATACGCTCGGTGAATGACATCGGCCTGCGCGCGGTGGCGAGACCGCGCGTCATCGGCATAGCACAGGTGCCACAGGGGCAGCCCTCAGTGCGGGCGCGCTCCTGGACGTTCCGAGTCGGCGATGTTCAGCAGTGAACTCTTCGCACAGACACTCATTGCGGGGTTGATGATCGGTGTGCTGTACGCGCTTATGGCGCTCGGCATCACGTTCATCTACAGCATTGTCCGCATGATCAACTGGGCGATGGGCGAATTCTACATGCTGGGTAGCTACATCCAGTATGTAGCCGTCGCCTATCTGTTTGGCCGAAACTACTGGTGGCTTGCCGTTTTGGTCTCGACCGCGGGGACGTTCCTCATCGGTTATTTGCTTGAGCCGATCCTGATTAAGCCGATGCATACGCGCGTGCGATGGAGCGGCGCGACGACTATGCCACGGTCGTGACGATCGCTCTACTCCTGATGCTGCGCAGTCTTGCCGTCGCAATCGTTGGCCCATACCAGTTCCGGCCCGAGACCAATTTGCCGCCCATTATGTGGGTCGGGCCGCTTCCAATGGAGGGAGCGCGGGTTGCGGCTTCGGTCTGCGCGCTGGGCGCACTCGCACTGTTTTATGTGATCATCTCCAAGACTTGGGTAGGGCTCGCACTGCGCGCGGCCGCTCAGAACCGGGTTGCGGCGCAAACTTCGGGCGTCGATGTCTTTCGCCTCGATGCGATCGCGTTCGCGATTGGCGTGGCTCTGGCGGGATTTGCGGGCGCACTGCTTGCGCCGCTGTTCCTGGTTTATCCGACCAACGGCGCGGTAACGACGGTGAAAGGCTTTGAGATTATCGTGATCGGCGGACTAGGCTCGATACCCGGCGCGCTTATCGGCGGCCTTTTGCTCGGCGTCGTCGAGAGCCTGGGCGCGGCCTTCATCTCGTCGCCCTACCAGAATGCCTACGGCTTTCTTCTGGTCCTTCTTGTGCTCCTGGTTCGCCCCTACGGGTTGTTTGGCGAACGTGGACGGGAGGCCTGATGGCAGCGCTTCTCGTAGCCGAAAACCTGACCAAACGTTATGGCGGTCTCCTCGCCAATGACAATGTTGCAATCACGCTTGAGGCCGGCGAGATCCGCGGTCTGATCGGGCCCAACGGGGCGGGCAAGACTACATTCGTCAATCTTGTGACCGGCATCGAACGTCCCGACGGCGGCCACGTAAAGCTGGGCACAGACGACATCACCGGGCTCGGCGCCCACGAGATCGCCGCGCACGGGCTCGTCCGCTCATTCCAAGTTGCGCGCGTGTTTGGCAATCTGACTGTGCGTGAGAACCTCATGGTTCCCTATTTCGCGAGTGCACACACGCGCGGGACGATCGACGGAGTTGCGCGCGCAACCGAACTGCTGGGCCTTTCATCGCTCGCCCCGCTCGCCGGCGATCTCGCAAAGTCGCTCTCGGGCGGTCAGCGGATGCTGCTGCAGGCTTGCGCGGGCTTCATGATCCCTGGCGTTCAAGTGCATGTACTGGACGAACCGTTTGCGGGGATCAATCCGGTCGTTAAAGACACCTTGATCGAGCTCATGTTGCACGAGAACCGTACCCGCGGCGCCGCGTTCTTGATTGTCAGCCACGAGATGGAGATCATTCGGATGATTTGCCCGCGCGTCACCGTCATGATCGCCGGACGCGTCGCGGCCGAGGGACCGCTCGACGAGATCGCGCGACGCGAGGATATCATCACCGCATATCTCGGAGGTTCCCTGCAGTGACCGGCGCGCTCTTGATCGTCAATGACGTGCACGCTGGCTACATTGCGGGTGTCGATATCCTGCGCGGCGTGAGCATCGAAGCGCGCACGAACGAAATCACGCTCATTATCGGCCCGAACGGCGCCGGGAAATCCACATTACTACGCACTGTGTTCGCATTTCTTGCGCCCAACCGGGGCACGATCACGTTCCGACGATCGTTCAACGACCGGCCTGCAGCCGAGCGATCTTAAAGCTTCGGGGATCAGTTATGTGACCCAAGAGATCAACAGCTTTCCCAACCTGACGGTCGAAGAGAACCTGCGCATGGGCGCCTGGGTGTTTCGTCGCGACATTCACCGGCTGCGCCGTCAGCTCGAGCAGGTCTACGCGACTTTCCCTGCACTTGCCGAGAAGCGGCGTACGCGGGCGGGCGAGCTTTCGGGCGGCCAGGGCCGGATGCTTTCGGTCGCGCGCGAGATTATGACGGAGCCGCAATTGCTGCTGGTCGACGAGCCGACCGCCGGACTCGCACCCAATCTCGTCGAACAAGTCTATAGCGTTCTCATAACCGCGAAGAAATCGAGCGGCATCGCGATCCTCTTGGTCGAACAAAACATCGAGCAGGCGCTTCCGCTCGCCGATTACCTTTATCTTTTCAATCTCGGCCGTGTGAAAGAGCAAGGGCCGGGCCGCGAATTTGACAACACGCGCGTACGAGCGTTGATCCAAGAATGCCTGCTGGGCTGACCAAAGAGTGGGGTGCTTTTGTCGACTGGCGCCGTGTCGCGGGCGTTACGATTATACTTGGCCCACTGCTTGCCGCCGTGCCGCTGGTGACCGGCGACTTTATCCTGCATGTGCTCAACATAGGTGCCTACTATGTGATCCTCGCCGTGAGCTGGAACCTGCTCGCCGGCTTTACCGGCCAGTTCTCGCTCGCGCAGCACGCTTTCGCAGCCATGGGCGCCTATGGGTCCGGGCTTCTGATCTATCATCTAGGAGCGCCACTCATCCTCAGCATGCCGGCCGGGGTCCTTGCGGCTGCGCTCGGAGGTTACCTGCTCGGCCGCCTAGTTTTGCGCATGCGCACCATCTACCTGGCGATCGCGACCTGGGCGTTCGCCGAAACCTTTCACATTGTGCTCGCCGCGAATTACGAGTTTACCCGCGGCGATCTTGGCCTCAGTGTGCCGTCGCTCTATGGCAACGTGCGGCCGCTCGCCTACTATTACACTTTTGTCACTGCCGCAGGACTGTGCGTGCTGCTGACCTACGTGCTGCTGCGCTCGCCGATCGGCTACTTCATGCGCGCCGTGAAGGACGACCAACTACGTGCGCAATCGCTCGGCGTCGATACAACGCGGGTAAAACTCTTCGCTTTCACGCTCTCGAGTGCGATGGCGGGTCTCGCTGGCGTCCTTTACGCGCATTATGTGCTGACGCTGACCCCGGCCATGGTCGACTTCAGCGAGATGGCGAGGATCATCATCATCGTCGTCATCGGCGGGCTTGGATACTTGATCGGGCCGGTCCTTGCCGCGCCGCCGATCAATTTCCTCTCAACCTATCTGCAATCTTACGGCGAGTGGAGCGTCGTTTTTTTCGCAGCTACCGTCATCGTAGTGATGCGATCATACCCGGCGGGTCTCGCAGGTCTCGTAGAGAGCCAGCTTCGGCGGTTGCGAAAGCGTGGAAAGCGCTGACCGGCTCGACGATTTAATTCAATGAAACAGCGGCCTAATCAGCGACATCCCGAACGAGTAATAATCTGAACTTAAAATTGAAAGGCCGCCCCCCTGTCGCACCTTATTCCGAGGAAAGAACCGAATTTTCAGCTGATAAATCTCGGACAGATCTACAGCATCAATATGAGCATGGCGGCCTACGTCGTCGGCGATGTGCTCGTCAAAACATTGGGCCAGACTTATCCGGCGGTTGAGGTCATTTTCTGGCGGAGTTGCGTAATCGCCGGTGGTTTTGGACTATATCTCGCGGCAAGGCGCAAACTTTTTTCGAAGGACTATCTACGACCGGCTCTGCTCGCGCGTTGCGCGTTCGACAGCATCAACGTTTTCTCATTTGTTTTTGCACTCATTCACATCGATCTCGCCGAGATTTACGCAATCCTTCTGACGTCTCCTTTCTTGATGACAATCCTGGCGGTGATTTTTCTCAAAGAACGCATTGGTTGGCGTCGATGGCTGGCCATTGTCGGCGGTTTCGCGGGATCCTTGCTGATTATAAAGCCGAGCGCCCACGGTTTTAACTACTGGGCGACTGTCGGACTGCTCTCTGCGCTTGCTGCGGCCCTTCGGGATTTCATCACGACCAAGATACATCCCAGTACGTCGAGTTTCGAGGTGACCTTCATGTCCGCAATCTTTACTGCAGTCGTTGGCTTTATATTCGGCATCGGCCAGATCTGGAAGCCGATCGCCGTATCCGATGGGTATTTGTTGCTCGCAATGGCGACGGCCTCGCTCACCGGGAACGTTCTTCTTGTTCGCGCCTGCCGGATGGGTCCCCTCTACGTTGCCGCCGCCTTTCGTTTCACGTTACTCGTTTGGGGTGGTATAGCCGGCTACTTTGTATTCGGAAACATTCCAGACTTCTGGAGCCTATTGGGCGCAGCAATCATCGTAATGTGTGCGCTTTATGTATTCTATCGGGAGGCAGTACGACGTCAGCCAATCGCTTCGGCCGTACCAAGCTCTGAGTGACAACATTTTGGCTCTGTAAATCTCGCACGTCTGTTATGGGCCGAGTTCGGACTACCGCTCATATTGAAGCCTTATCGACTGCGGGGTTACGACAAGATACCGTCTAAGCCTCACGTGTCCGGGACCAAATGACGGATGAATGATGTCCGTTTGGCGAGCAATCTGCCATGAATAACCAATTCTCATCCGCTGAGACATTGCCGTACCTGTCAGAGACTTTTCTGGATCGCCTAGCGATTTCAACGCTCGACGTGGTCGACGAGATCGAGCGCCAGATCGTCGCGCAGAGGCGGGGCGAAGTCTGGTGCGCACCGAAGGCAGCCGTGCGACCGGGCGATGACCGCTACATCATGGCCACCCTTGGTGTCGCGACAGAGCCGCGGGTGGTCGCCACGAAATCGCTGGTGGTCAATCCGCGCAACGCCGAGCGGGGACTTCCCACGCTCAATTCGCTAATCACCCTTCTCGACAGCGAGACGGGACTGCCGCTCGTTTTGATCGACGGCAATTGGGTCACAGCAAAGCGCACCGCCGGTCTGAGCGCCGTTGCCGCTAGGCGTCTTGCGCGGCGCGATTTATCGTCCGCTGCATTCATTGGATGCGGCGTGCAGGCACGCGGCCATCTCGAGGCTTTTGTAGATCTTTTTCCTTTGCGGGAAATTCGCGCCTTCGGTCGCGGCATCCGTAGTCGTGAAGCACTTTGCCGAGTGGCGCTGTCGCGAGGTTTGGCCGCAGTGCCGTGTGACACCGCAAGGGCCGCGGTGAATGGGGCCGATATCGTTGTCACTACAATCCCCTTGGTGCCTGAGCCCGTTCCTTTCCTCGATGCGCATTGGCTAAAGGCAGGAAGCTTCACCACCATGACTGACCTCGCCCTCCCTTGGTTGCCCGAGACCATGTCGATTTTTGATCGCATCGTTATTGACGACTTGGAGCAAGAGTCCACGATGAGAAAGCCGATGATCAATCTTGAGCTCATCACGGGGGATTTGACGGCCCTGGTCTGCGGTGACTTGGCAGGCCGACAGCGCGCGACCGACAGGACAACGTTCGCGTTCCGTGGGATAGCGGTCGGCGATCTTGCGATCGCCGGACTCGCATATCTGCGCGCGAAGGCTGTTGGCGCGCTCGAAATGTAGTCGGCAGTCCCTGACGAAGGAAAACACTGTTCAGGCTCATTCATGGCCAAGCCATTGATTCGCTACGCCGTACTTTGTCCGTTGATAGTCCAAGCGGACATTCATCACGCCAATCTGATTGTCCGCTTTGAGCCATAAGCGACACCGCACACTTGGCTTAAAACGATGGAGGCCGCCAACTGAGGTGCCCTCGAAACGGAAGATCATCGTAGGGTGAACGTCGAAAAGTTCCCGGGCGACGCTTTCAGCAAGAAGCCCGGGGGACAACCCGGGCGTCTAATTACGATGAAGTTTGGAAAAGGGTCAGCCAACTCAGACGGGCGGTCTGAATGCATTGGTGACGCCCGCCTTGAGGGGCTCCGCGGTCGCAAGCGTAACCTTCTGGGCCAATGCTGCGAGTTCCTTGGTCTGCTCTGTCAACGTCTCAAACTGCTTGTGTGAATGTTCGGTCGATATGTCGATGGATTCTGAAGGCGATTTCACGCCAAAAAGCTTTTGGGGGAAGGTGAAGGCGGCCTCGGTATTGGCGTTAGCGAATTCAATGACCTTAGTGTTGTAGTCGTGCGCACCTGTAACAGCCGTCGAATAACTGTTCTTAATCAGAGCCGCGGCCTCAGCTGCGGCAGCGCTCATCTTCTCGAAAGCTTTCTTGGCTTGCGCGGACCCGTTTTCAGTCGCCGCGCGAAACCCCCTGCATAGCATCTGTCTTGGGTAAGCTGGTGGGCTTCGCAGTTGTCGTTTTGGTTGTTGAGTCCAACATGGCACTTATCCTTAGGAGCGTTTCCTGTTGAGGACCTCCGGACGCGACGCCCTAGGCGCTGGTCGGATGTCTTTTAGATCGCAAGCGGCGGGACCGCTTTCGGAACGCCAACACGATCACCTGGGCCTCGTGCATAGTTCGCAGATACTGCATGGCAATATGACCGGAGTGAGTGGTTACAATTCGTGATCGCTACTGTGGCTAAACGAATCATACCGCGCTGCTACGTGTGTTGGCTCCTTTGCGTTTCAATTTCCAGAACCAGCATTTTTCGGCGCCGCGCAAATGGAACTCTTCGAGTTCCGCAAACTTATAAATAATAAAACCTCGCTTTCCCCCGGTTGTGGCTTAGATGTCTTATGTACGTTGAATGATGTCATTCATCACAAAATATTTGGATGAATTGCGATGACGAATTCACTGAACGCGACCAAAAATATGACTATCCACGTCAAGGTCAAGAACTACAGCGAGTGGCGTACGGCTTATGATGGACACGAGAAGAGCCGCCTCTCCGCGGGTATTACCAATGGGAGAGTGTTCCGCAACGCCCAAGATCAGGATGATATTGTAATCCTGCAGGATGTTGCCGACGTGGCAAAGGCCCGCTCCTTAATGAACTCTGACGGTATGACGGCGACGATGCAGAAGAGTGGCGTCGTCGGCACACCTGTCGTCCGATTCGGCGCCGCCGCCACAGCCTAAGTCGTAGCCGAAACAGACTGTAGCTGGGATGGCGAATAGCGTAAGTGCTTTGTTGTGTGGCCATTCCGAAGATGGAATCCCCAACGGATACCGGTCCCCCGGTGCGCGTTGGGGCTTCTCATTACGTTTTAGGTCAGAAAATTCTGCCACTACCCCGTGTCGAGGGGTTCGTGTTCGTGATTTCTAAAAATTCCCTTTGGCATGAGACTGCTCTAGTCTAAGTCCGCTTACGAAGCGCCCCACTTGATCGTAACGATCAAGTGCGGGCGCTTTTTTCTTGAATTGTAGTGACCCTAGTCTGCGAACAATTCCCATGAAAAAATCGTCTCAATCGGCGCAGCCCGTCTGCGCAACGAACGACGTCGTTCTCGAAATTGGCACGATCTTGAGGCATCGTCCGTGGGCGGCATAGAACAGACAATGACTAACATCATGTAGGAAGGACAAGATTGGAGGCCGCAATCGCCCGATACTTGCGGGAAATATCGAACACGCTGATCTAGAAGCGCGAACTCAATTAGGTGAACGAGTTGCGCGCCGGCCTCGTAGAAGGCCTCTCTGGCGGCCCGGAAGCTAGGCTTCATTGGCGGGGACGCCGGAAGTGGGAAGTCTTGCTCGCTGGTTTGTCCGAGAATGCAGGCGGCAAGGGAACGGCCGAAGACCGTCCCGGGGGCAATTCCGCGGCCGTTATAGCCGCTGACGGCAAGCACGTTGCGGCCCAGCTTGTGGAACCGCGGCAGGTTGTTTTCCGTCATGCCGATCAACCCGTACCACTCGGTTTCGAAGCGAATATCGCCGAGATCCGGAAACAGCGTCTTGAGCGTGCGTTTGGCCCATGCGCGATGGACGGCGGTCCCCGTCCCACGCAGCGCGCCGACACTGCCGAATATGAGCCGGCCAGTGCGGTCGAAGCGGAAGGAGCTTAGAACTTCCTTTGTGTCCCATGCTCCTTGCCGTTCGGGAAGGATCGACGATCGTATATCGCTAGAAAGCGGCTCAGTCGCAAAATTGAAATAAGGAAGGTGGATTTGCTCGCTGCGAATTTCCAGCCAAGGCGCGGTCGAGTAGGCATCGGTCGCGACGACAATCCAGTCCGCGGAGATCTTGCCGCCTGTGGTGCGCACCTCCCATTTCCCCGAAATCTGGTCCGCCGAGAGCGCCGGGCTATTGGTGAAGATTTCAGCTCCGGCCGCTATCGCGACACTTGCAAGACCGCGAACGTAAGCAAGCGGTTGAATCGTGCCGGCGCGAAGGTCAAGCAACGAGCCGGCGTAGGCTGATGTACCAACTTTGGTTGCCGTTTCGGCCGCACTCAGGATGCGGACGGGAGCGCCCCGACTTTGCCATTGAGCCGCGCGCTCTTCTAACTCTCGCAACCCTTTCTCGCCCACCGCACAATGAAGCGTTCCGCTCCGTTCGGCTTCGCAGTCGATGCCATGCTTGTCGATGAGGTCGAACACTACGCTTGGTGCATTGCCAAGGAATTTTAGCAAACGCTCGCCGTAGTCCTTGCCAAGAACATCGACCAGAGTGTTAGGCATGACCCACATCCCCGCGTTGACAAGGCCTACGTTACGCCCTGCGCCGCCGAATCCGAGTTCCACAGCTTCCAGCACCACCACCTTGGCGCCGCCTTCCGTTAAGTGCAGCGCTGCCGAGACACCCGTGTAGCCTCCGCCAATGACGACCACGTCCGCCCTGCGGCTTTCCGATAAAACGGCCGTTGACGGAGGCGCCGGAGCGGTCACCTCCCACAGCCCGTGTGATCGCCGATTGTTCAACATCGTATTGATCGGCCTCTTTTGCTTAAATCCGCGGTTTTCGATGACGGCAAACTGCCCCCGACGTCGGCAAATTGCAGAAGTCATCCCAAACGGCTGAAATTTTCAGCGAGGGGGTACCTTAGGCGGTTTCGCGCAAAACTGGGTTCCGCGGTGCTATCCTGACTTGAAATCGCATGCGCTCCAAGTGACGTTTACTTAAAGTGCTCACAGAAAGAACTTCTCATGCCCGCCACGACGACCAAGAAAATGACCGCAAGCGAGGGCCTCAACCTCAAGAACGAAGTCGGCGCTCTCCTTGCCGAACTTGGCGTTGACCAGGCTCGCTACACCGACGGCGCCCTCGTGGCGAATTCCCCAATTACAGGCGAAATCGTTGCGAATGTTAGGGAAATCAGTCCCGCCGACGCGGCAACGACGATCGAGAAGGCCCACGCGGCTTTCCTCGAATGGCGTCTCGTTCCGGCGCCGAAACGCGGTGAACTCGTGCGGTTGTTCGGCGAAGAGCTGCGCGCTCACAAGCCGGCGCTTGGTCGGCTCGTTTCCATCGAGGTCGGCAAGATCGCGTCGGAAGGCCTCGGCGAAGTCCAAGAGATGATCGACATTTGCGACTTCGCCGTCGGGCTTTCCCGCCAGCTCTATGGCTTGACGATCGCCACCGAGCGCGGCGAGCATCGGATGGCGGAGACATGGCACCCGCTCGGCGTCACCGGGATCATCTCGGCGTTTAATTTCCCCGTTGCGGTTTGGTCGTGGAACGCTGCGCTTGGCTTGGTCTGCGGCAACAGCATTGTTTGGAAGCCATCAGAGAAAACGCCGCTAACCGCATTGGCGACGCAAGCGCTCTTCCAACGCGCGCTCAATCGCTTTAAAGAAGCCGGTGGCGTTGCGCCCGACGGACTTTCGGCGGTGCTGCTCGGTGGCCGCGAGATCGGAGAAATTCTCGTTAACAATACCAAGGTTCCGCTGGTCTCGGCGACTGGATCGACTGCGATGGGCCGCACCGTCGGCCCAAAACTGGCCCAACGTTTCGCTCGAGCTATCCTTGAGCTCGGTGGCAATAACGCTGCAGTAGTCGCGCCAACCGCCGATCTAGACCTGACTTTGCGCGGTGTCGCCTTCGCGGCAATGGGCACGGCAGGGCAGCGCTGTACAAGTTTGCGTCGTCTCTTCGTTCACGAAAGCGTTTACGCTAGCTTCCTGCCGCGGCTGAAGCGCGCCTACCAATCCGTTTCAGTCGGCAACCCTCTCGAAGCCAGAACTCTGGTCGGCCCGCTAATCGACGGTCGCGCTTACGAAGCGATGCAGCGTGCTTTGGACGAGGCGAATGCGGCGGGAGGCTCTGTTACTGGCGGAGAACGCGTCACCATCGAAGGCGCGGGCAACGGGTTCTATGTCCGACCGGCATTGGTCGAGATCGGCGGACAAATCGGCCCGGTCGAGCGGGAGACCTTCGCGCCGATCCTATACGTCATGAAATATAGCGATTTCGATGCAATGATCGAAATGCATAACGCAGTTCCGCAGGGCCTGTCATCCTCGATTTTTACCAACGATCTGCGCGAGGCAGAAGCGTTCCTGTCGGCGCGTGGCTCCGATTGCGGGATCGCAAACGTGAACATAGGTCCTTCGGGCGCCGAGATTGGCGGTGCATTCGGGGGCGAGAAGCAGACTGGCGGCGGGCGCGAGTTTGGATCGGATGCGTGGAAAGCTTACATGCGCCGCGCGACCAACACGATAAATTATGGCCATACGCTGCCGCTCGCTCAAGGCGTCAAGTTTGACGTCGCTTGAGCGGGAATCTATCTTGTGAATGCGAGGACGTCCCCTTTGGGGAAAGCGGACATTGGGCGTGACCTGATCAAAGCCTGCTTTCGGGGGGTGAAGTGGACAGGCCGGCGATCTCTCGCAATATCTGCTAATGATCCTAGGTGGACATGATGCCATTGCCGGGCTGGAATTACGGCACGCCGAAATTCGGTGGATTACGCGGGGCTACTCTGTGCTGCCAGTACAGAATTTGTTTTGCAGTTCCACTCCCTCCGCCACCTCAAGTCTCTCCGGATAAGCTGTCCTGACCCTGAAAAATCGCCATCCGGCGATCGGTGCGGATGCATCCGTGCCATAGCCTTCCCAGGCGCATTCCCTTAACCTTGCATCAGAGGCGCCGAGCAGGGGCGAAACGCGAATGGAATCCAAAGATACCGGCGGCGGAAGGCTCTTCTTTCAGTCGGAGACCTTCGAGACGCAGAAGCTCGCGCGGCGCCAGCCGACCGGGCGCGTCATTGAGGAGCCGGCACAGGCGGTTCCCGTCCACACAGAGTGCGACCTGCTGGTAGTCGGCGGCGGGCCGTCGGGAACCGCGGCGGCGGTTGCAGCGGCGCGCATGGGCGCCGATGTCGTCCTGCTCGAGCGCTACAATCACCTGGGCGGCCTGTCGACCGGCGGTCTCGTCATCTGGATCGATCGGATGACGGACTGGAGCGGCAAGCTTGTCATTCGCGGTTTTGCCGAAGAAATCCTGTCACGCCTGACGCGTGAAAAGATTGCGGGACCAGGTGTGGCAGACTGGGGATCGCACGATCCCGACAAGGTCGCGTACTGGGCATTGCGCACCGCCGCCTACCACGGCACCGTGACTTATTCGCCGACGCTCGATCCGGAATGGTTGAAGGCTGAATCGCTGGCGATGGTTCTCGACGCCGGGGTTTATCCGATCTTCCATGCTTGGGGCGTGCGGCCGCTGACCGAGGGCAAGCGCGTCACCGGCTGCATCTTCGAAAGCAAGGAGGGCCGCCGCGCGGTCCTCGCCAAGGTCACGATCGACGCCACCGGCGACGGCGACCTGTACGCGCGCGCGGGCTCCGCCTTCGAGACCGAAGTCGATGCCGGCGACATCCACGGCTGCATGAACACGGTCTGGCTGTTCGGCGGAGTTGACATGGACGCCTTTCTGCGATTCCGCTCCGAGACCGCCGAGCAGTTCGCGCAGTTCATGGCGCGCGGTCGCGAGAAGTTGCGTTTCTTCGAGCGGCCGGTCGTGTCATGGCGTAACGACATCGCCCTCTTCATGGGACCACGCTTCGCCGGCTATTCCGCCTTGAAAGTCGAGGACTTATCCGAGGTCGAGATCAAGAGCCACCAGCTCATGCTCGCGCATCTCGCCTTCTACCGCGACAACGCGCCCGGCTTCGCCAACGCCTTCATAATGCTTTCGGCGCCGCAGCTCGGCGTGCGGCACGGCCGCCGGCTTGCCGGCCTCGGCAAGATGACGCGAGAAAAATGGGACGGCAGTGTCGCGCCCGATGAGATCGGCGTATCGCCCCCGCTGTCGCCGAAATTCGGCAACGTCTCCGTGCCTTATAGCGCAATCGTTCCGCGCGAGGTCGAAAGCCTGCTGGCGCCGGGCCGCCACATGTCATGCGATATGAACACGCATTCGTTCATGCGCGAGATTCCGCAATGTTGGGTGACCGGGCAGGCTGCCGGCGTGGCGGCGGCGCTTGCGGCCGATCGCGGCCTCACGCTTGCAAAGGTGCCGATAGCGGACTTAAGACGCCATCTGGCGGCGCAAGGCGCGTATCTAAGCCCGGTTCGCGAAATGGCCGAGAGCTGAATTGCGCGCAGTCCGATGAGGTTTCGCGGAATGGCCTGACAAGAAAAAACCTGATGTAATAAACAAAACACGGTGCAAGGGAGGAGTGAGGCAATGTTTCGTTATTCGATCGGTAAATCCCTTTACGGCAAAGCCGCGCTGGCCGGCGCGCTTGCCTGCGGGCTTTTGACAGGGCCTGCATTTGCGGCAGAGCTGGCGCCGCTTAACCCACCGCAGCAGGTCAAGGTCGCCTACGTTCCGATCATGAAGTTCGCGACCGTCTATGTCGCGGTCAGCCGGGGCCTGTTCAAGAAATACGGCCTCGATGTCGATCTGGAAAAGGTCAAGTCAGGCACGGAAGCCATCGCCTTCCTGACGCAAGGCAGCGTCGATGTCGGCGGCATCGCCATCGTTACCTCGCTGTGGAACAGCTGGAACCGCGGGCTCGCCATTCGCATCATCGCGCCGGGCGGGCTCGAGCCGATGCAAGGCAGTTCAACCGATCTGCTCGTGAGCAAGAAGGCCATGGATGCCGGCGTGAAGACACTCGCCGATCTCAAGGGCAAGAAAATCGCGGCGGCGGGCGGCCCCGGCAGCGGTTCGGAATACCTGATCGCCAAGGCGCTGGAGCGCGTCCATCTCACCATCCGTGACGTGAACCTTGTCAATATCGGCAATCCCGACATCCCGGCGGCGCTTGCGGCGGGATCGGTCGATGCCGGCCTTGCCGGTCCGCCGTTTTCCACACAGGCGATCAAATCCGGCGCAGCGACGGTGCTGGCAACCGATCTGACGCCGGGCCTGATGACGGTCGCCTTCGTCGGTTCGGGCAAGTTCATCACCGAGCGCCCGCAGGTTGCCGAGCGTTTCGTGGTCGCGCTTACCGAAGCCGCGCGCCTCATGCAAGGCAGCGACTATCTTTCCAAGGAAAACCTTGACGGCTACCTGAAATACACCGCTTCGACCGAGGCGGCGCTGAAGGCCGGTAAGCCCGCAGTCTACGATCCGAACATGGCTATCCCGGTCAAGGGCCTGGCGGACATCGAGCGCGTCCATCGCGAGAACGGCCGCACCGACTACGACAAACCGATCGATTTGAAGAAGGTTATCGACGAACAGTTCGTCGACGAGGCGGTTGCCGCGCTTGGCAAAGCCAAGAACTGATGTTCCGATTCCACGCGACCGGCGTCGAGCGCCGGTCGCCTTGCCTTTGCGCGAGGAGCGGCGGTCATGGCTGATCGCGCGGCCGATGCGGCGGCGGAGCAGAAAATCGAGACCCGTAAGGTCCGCAAGGTCTACGATACGGTCGCCGGCGAGACAGTCGCGCTTGATGACTTCAGTCTCGATGTTGCCGCCGGCGAGTTTGTCTGCATCGTCGGGCCGTCTGGCTGCGGCAAATCGACGTATCTGCGGATGCTCGCCGGCCTCGACACTCATACGTCGGGCACGATCCTGATCCGTCCCGGCGACGATCCGAAGAAGCCGCTCAATAGCGTGGTGTTCCAGGAATACGCCGTCTTTCCCTGGAAGACCGTCATCGAAAACGTCGCCTTCGGCCTGCACATGCGCGGCATCGGCAAAGCCGAGCGGCTGCAGATCGCCAATTACTGGTTGGAGCGGGTCGGCCTGCGCAAATTTGCGCATTATTATCCGTACCAGATTTCCGGCGGCATGAAGCAGCGCGTCGGCATCATCCGTGCGCTCGCCAACGATCCGGAAGTGCTGTTGATGGACGAACCGCTCGGCGCCCTCGACGCGCAGACGCGCATCGTTCTGCAAGACGAATTGCTGCGCATCTGGGAAGAGACGCGCAAGACCGTCGTCTACATCACGCACAGCCTGGACGAAGCGATCCTGCTTGGCGACCGGGTCATCCTGATGACAGCGCATCCGGGCCGGCTGCTCGCGACATTTCCCATCGGCATCAAGCGGCCGCGCACGGTCGAGACCATGAATACGCCGGAGTTTGCCGAATTGCGCGGTGCGATCTGGCACCAGCTCAGCCATGAAGTCACACGGGCCATGGAGATGCAGGCGTGAGCAACGTCTCCGACCGAGCTCCCGCCGCTGTAACCGCAAAGCCGATTCTAGGCTCCGTCCTCGTAAAGCTTGCAGGGCGCAGTCTGGCGAATGTGCTGCTCCTCCTTGCCGCGTCATGCTTGATCTGGAACGCCATTCTTTATGGCGCCGCGCTGTGGCGGCCTTACTGGTGGCTCGCACTGCTCGGCAATTTCGTGATGATCGTGATTGCTGCGGAACGAATCGGCCGCGTTGTGCCGCTGGCGCGGCGCAGGCTTTACGAGCGCACGCTCGCCTTCGGCTTTCCGCTGCTGGCGTTGATCGCATGGCAGCTCATCGTCGATGCCGGCATCTTAAATCCGCTGTGGTTCCCGCAACCGACGCGGATTGCAAAGGCGCTGTGGGACGTGACGGTGAATTACGACCGCTTCTCGCAAACGAGCCTGATCGGCCGACCGTGGCTCATTCCTTCGCAATTCGCGTCGCACGGCTGGGCCGGAGTCTGGAGCCTGTTCGCCGAAAGCCATGTCTGGGCGACGCTCGGTCGCGTCGGCGCCGGCTTCGTCATCGGCGCCATCCCCGGCATCCTGCTCGGCGTCGTCATGGGAATCAATCGCACCGTGCGCCTGATGCTCGATACGACGCTGTCGGCGATTTACGTGCTGCCCAAGATCGCCATCTTCCCCATCGTCATGCTGATGTTCGCCGATCCGTTCGGCGAAGGGCCGAAAATCGCGGTGGTTGCGCTATCGGTCTTCTTTCTCATGACCATCAACACGATGGCCGCAGTGCGTGACATCGACCCCGTTTATCTGATGGCCGGTCGCAACTACGGTGCGCGCGGCCTGTCGATGCTGTGGCACGTCATCTTACCGGCGGCGATGCCGGTCATTTTCGCCGGCTTGCGGCTGGCACTTGGCACCGCACTCATCGTCATCATCTCGGTCGAATTCCTGCGCGCCAAGCAAGGCGTCGGTTTCATGACCTTCTATTATTGGGAGGTGCTGAGCCCGGAAAAAATGTACGCCGGCCTGGTGGTGGTCATGATCCTGGGCGTCGTGCTCACCTACGGCCTGCAGGCGTTGCAACGCCGGCTGATGCCGTGGCAGCGGTGAACCCTCAGCTTTGAGTAGCGCCTTCGCTGCCAAGGCCGTACTGGAGGATCTGCACTTTTTCTAGCGTGATCAGCCCGCTGGACATCATCGTGTCGAGGGCCGGAAGCAAAGCGTCGATTTTTTCCTGTGAATCGACGATCTCGACTGACCTGACCGGGCTTTTTTAGACCAGGCTTTGTGAGAAAATGGTCTTGGAAAGGAGCTTGGGTCATGCCGAAGAAGAGGTTCAGCGCGGAGCAGATTGTGACGCTGCTTCGCCAGATTGAAGTATCGATGGCGCAGGGAGCCGCGACGCCGGTGGCCTGCCGGGATGCGGGCATATCGCTGCAGAACTACGCGATAAGCTGCTCAACGGTGAAATCTTCTACAGTCTGAAGGAAGCCAAGATTGTCATCGAGCAATGGCAGAAACACTACAACACGATCAGACCGCACTCAGCTCTCGGATATAGACCGCCGGCACCACAAACATTCGCGCCCTCGGCTAACCATCTAGATGAGATCATGCCGATGCAGTAGTCTCTATCCCGCTGGTACAAAAAAGCCGTCAGGTCACTTCCAAAGATCGCGGTAGGGCTGGAAAATGTCGGGCCCTTGCGCGAGCTGCACGCGTTCCTCGAACTGGTGGATGACGCCTTGCAGCAGCGGCGACAGCAGCAGCACTGTGAGCACCTGGCAGATTTGCAGGGTGATGTCGCGCGCGCTCACGGCCGCCTCCGTGCAGCAAGCGTGCCGGCGGCGCGCGAGTGCCCCCGGCAAACGTGGTCATTCAGTACATTCGGGATCATCGGGGGCTGCAAACACGGCTCCTCTCGTCCAAACCCGGATGAAAGGAGTCATCAGCCCAAAGGGCGGTTTAGGCGGAACCCCATCGCCTTGCCGGCTCAGCCAGCATCGCAAAGATTATTGATCGATCAATCACGCGAGGTCAAGCTACGCCGCCGCTTGTCCGCATGATTCGTGTTGAATGAGTTCGGGGGAGCGCAAGGGGCATGCTATGCCGGTTCGCCGGATCGACCACATTCTGATTGCGATGCCGGCTGGGCGCGAGGACGAGGCGCGGGCGTTCTACCACGGCGTGCTGGGGCTGGCGGAAATGCCCAAGCCGCCCGAGCTTGCCGGGCGCGGCGGCTGCTGGTTCGCGAGCGGCGCGGTAACGGTGCATCTCGGCGTCGACAAGAATTTCGTCGCCGCCGGCAAGGCGCATCCTGCCTTTATTGTCGACGGCCTCGCCGAAATGGTGGGCAGGCTCAAGCAGGCCGGCTATCGCGTCACCGAAGACGAGCCGCTGCCGGGCTGCGACCGGCGGCACGTGCACGATCCGTTCGGCAACCGCCTCGAATTGATCGAGCCGCACGCGCGCTAGCGCCTATGGCGGGCAGATATAGAGACCGGTCGGGCCCTTGAAGCACCCGACCGATTCTGGCAGCAAGTGTTTCGGGATGAACAGCACGACGTCCGGGAACAGCAGGACGAAGCCGATGGTGATGAAGAAGACGAGATAGATCGGCAACGACGCATACATCGCCTTGCTGAATTGCACGCCGACGAATTTAGAAGCTACCAGCAAGGTCAGCCCGTAGGGCGGCGTGATCAAGCCATAGGCCAGTGTCGTGATAATCAGCACGCCCATATGCAGCGGCTTGATGCTGCCGAGGTCGTTGAGCTTGATGATGATCGGCATGAAAATGATGATAGCCGGCACGGCGTCCATGAAATCGCCGATGACGATGAATAGCAGCACCATCAGGAACATGATCATGCGGCCGTCGGTGCCGGCATAGGTCTGGATCAGATCGGCGACCAAATCTGGTCCGCGCAGATAAGCGAGCATCCAGCCGAAGGCGGATGCCGCAGCGACCAGCGCCAGCGGAATGGCATAAAGCAGGCCGGTATAGACGAAATCGCGCGGTAAATGGCGGATGTGGCTGGGATTGAGCAGCGGCACCACCACCACCAGGATATAAACCGAGGCGATCATGCCGGCCTCAGTCGGCGTGAACCAGCCGGAGAGGATACCGCCCATGATGATGATCGGGATCATCATTGGCAGGACGGAAGCGCGCGCCGCATCGGCGAACTGGCAAAGCGAGGCGCGCGGCTTCTTCATGCCCACCGGACCGAAGAAATGCGAATAGATCATCAGGCCAATGCCGATCATCACGCCCGGCACGATGCCGCCGAGGAACAACCCGCCGATTGAAACGTTGCCGGTCGCGCCATAGACCACCGCCATGATGCTCGGCGGAATCAGGTTTGCGATGGTCGAGGCGCAGGCGATCAGCGCCGCGGTGAAGGCGCGGTCGTAACCCTCCCGGCTCATTTCCGGTGCCACCGTGCGGCTTAGCACCGCGACGTCGGCAGTCGAGGAACCGGAGACGCCGGCGAAGAACATGCTGAACAGCGTCACCACCTGCGCGAGGCCGCCGCGCAGATGTCCGACCATGGTCTGCGCCAACGCGATCATGCGGTTGGTGACGTTCGCCGATGTCATCAGCTCACCGACCAGCAGGAAGAACGGTACCGCCAGAAGAATCTCGGTGTCGATGCCGTGGAACATCTGCCCGATCATCGACTGCATGCTGATCGGGGTGAGCATGCAGGCGGTAAGCACGCCCGCCATCAGCGCGAAAGCGACGGGTACGCCCATATATCCGAAGATCAGGAACAGCGACGCCATGAGCGACAAGATTTCGCCGTGGGTCATTTAAAGACCCCGACGTAGTCATCGGCATCTTCCGGCCCCTCGAAGCCGTTGCGCCAGCCGTTGACCAGTTGCTCGATGGTGAACAGCACGATCAGCGCGCCGGCTACCGGCACGCTCGCCGTGTAGGTCCCGAGCGGAATGAGCGAAGGCGCGCGATAGCTGCCCAGGTCGTTGAAAAAATTCTGGATGCCGAAGACAAACATAGCAGCGCCGACAGCCAATACTACAAAGCGATTGAATGTCTCGAAGAAAGTGCGCTGCGGCCCCCGCATACGCTTGGTGATTTCCACCAGGTTGAGATGATCTAGGCGCCGCGTCGCGGTGGCCATGCCGATGAAGACGCCCCAGCCGAAAAACCCGGTGGTTACCAGTTGCAGCCAGAGAAACGGGTAATGGACCGTGCGCGTCACCACGTCGAGAAAAACGGACGAGGTGAATCCGATAATCGAGACGCCGCACAGCACCATGAGAATGTGCTCGAGCGGATCCAGCGCCTTCCATTTTAAATGACGATGGCGCACGATCACCAGTGGCGGCGGCAAGAAACTCTCCCTCGGATGCCCGCGATAGGCACGGGCGGCAGCGCTTGCACGCCACCGCCCGGCTTTCAAATCGCGAAATGAGTTACTTCACGTCGCGCACGAGTTCGAGCAGCTTCACCGCATGCGGGCCGAGCTTCTTTGCGATCTCGTCTTGGATCGGCTTGGCGTCTTTCATGAAGCCGGACTTGTCGACCTTCTCGTTGATGGTGACGCCCATTTTCTGCAGCTTCTCCGCCGAGTCCGCCTCGAGCTTTAGCGCCATTGCCGGCTCGCGCTTGGCGACCTCTGCGGCTGCCGCCATCACCCAGCCCTGCTGCTCCGGCGTGAAGCTATTCCAGGTCTTGTCGGAGACCCAGATGCAGTTGTTGTTGGCTTCGTGCTCGGTCATGTTGAGTATCGGCGCCACTTCGTAATGCTTGTTCGCCATATAGACGTTGACGCCGTTCTCCGCGATTTGCACGACGCCGGTCTGCAAGGACGTATAGACCTCGCCGAACGGCATGTGCACGGTCTGCGTGCCGTAAGCCGGCATGAACGCGTCCTCGGTCATGGTCGCCTGCACGCGGATCTTCTTGCCCTTGACGTCAGCGACTGAGTGGATCGGGAACTTGGCGTACATATTGCGCATGCCCATGGTCATCAGGCCGATCACATGTGCGCCCTTGACCGAATCCTTGATCATCGCCTCGAATTCCTTGGTCACCGCCGGATCGGCGAGCACATGCATCAGATGTTCTTTGTTGCGGAAGATGAAGTGCTCCGAGAACACGCCGGCCTGCGGCGCAACCGACGCGGCATTGGCGGTCGCGGTGATGATGAAGTCGATGTCGCCGGTGCGAATCTTCTCAAGCATGACCGGCTCTTGGCCGAGCTGCGCGCCCGGGAACTGGTCGATGCCCATCGTGCCCTTGCTCAATTCCATGAGCTTGGCGTCGAACATGTCGGCGGCAATGCCGTAGGCCGTCGAATGCGGCTGGTCGTAGCCGAAGGTGTATTTCTTGACTTGGGCGTTGGCTCCCGTGGCCATGGCAATGGCCACTACGCCCGCGGCCAGAGTCGCGCGCGCAATAAGGCTGTAGGCTTTTCTCATTGAGATTCCTCCCGGGGTTTATTCGTTATTTCGTGCTTTTATTCGGCACTTGCAGCCATCTAATACTATCCGGCTAGAGCGGGCAATGGTCCCAAGAAAGCGCAACGGAAAGAAACCCTCCTCGTCTGGCAATTTTTTTTGTGCATCAGCATTGCCGGATGCGGCAACATCCCTGGAAATTAGGCAAGCGCCACGCGACACGAACGGTGCGGCTCTATATTGGGCGGCGTGAGCAAAACCGTTACGCGCAAATAGCGCAACTTGATGGTGCCGCACGCGGGCTTCGTCGACGTCGATCCCCAATCCGGGCCGATCGAGGACGGTCACATGTCCGTTCGCGGTCGGCACCGGACGCGTGGTCACATCCTCGCCGAGCGCGGTGTGCGTGAGCGTGAGGCCCCAGGCAAGATCGGGAACAACCGCTGCGGCGTGCAACGCGGCGGCGCAAGCGACGCTCGACTCGCCAGTCTTGCAGGAAATATTCACGCGCATGCCGAGCTTGTCGCAAAGCGTCGCCGCTTCGACCAGCGCGCCGATGCCGCCGAGCTTGATCGCCTTCAGGCTGCCGCCGTGCGCAGCCTTCGCCTCGTGGTGCCGCTTGATGTCCTCGAGTGAGTGGATGCCTTCGTCGGCGCCGATGGCGATGTCGGTTGCAGATGCCACGGCGGCCATGCCGGCCAGATCAGCAGCCTCGACGGGCTGCTCGAAGAAGTCGAGACCGGAGCCTTTGATTGCGCGCAAAAAGTCGAGCGCCTGACCGGTGCTGAAGCCCTGATTGGCGTCGGCCGAAATCAACAGGCCGGGCCCCAGCAGCTTGCAGATCGCGCGCGTGCGCTCGGCGTCGCGCACGGGCGTGTCGATGCCGATCTTGATCTTGTAGGCGATGAAGCCTTCCGCCTTCTTTTTCTCAGCGTCGCGCAGGTCGCCTTCAGTGTCGCCGCCGCCGACGACGGCGAGCAACGGCAGGCGGCTGCGTTTCGTTTCGCCGAGCAGTGCGTGCACCGGCTTGCCGGCAGCGCGGCCGGCGAGATCGTAGAGCGCGATCTCGATCGCCGCCTTGGCGCCGTTGTTGCCGTACATGCGGCCGTGCATGGCGGCGAGCGCGCCGACGACGTCACCGACTTCGCGCCCGCGCAGCACGGGTTCTAGGTAATGCACGGCGGAGACGATACTTTCGAGCGTCTCGCCTGTCATCACCGGCGCGGACGCCGCTTCGCCCCAGCCCATGATGCCGCCATCGGTTTTGATGCGCACCAGCACGTTATCGGCGCGGCGCACCTCTTCGCCGGCCATGATGACCGGCTTGCGCATCGGCAGGCTGACCGCGATCGGCTCGATGCTCTTGATGTGCATGGTGGCGCCGCTTTCGAAATTAGGCTAAGCGATTGCAGTTGTTGCAGCAATGCCGGGCGATGCGATGAGCGGCACCAAGACTTGGCACGAGATCGTGCTCGATACCCTCAAGGCCAATGACGTCAAACTCGTCGTCTACGTGCCGGACCGGGTGTTCACGCCGATGATCAAGGCCATCCACGCCGACAATTTTTTCACGACCTTTTCGGCGACACGCGAAGAAGAGGCGCTCGGCATCGTCACCGGCGCCTGGATGGGTGGCCTGCGCGGCGCCGTGCTGATGCAGACCTCGGGCTTTGCCACAATCCCCAACGTGCTCGCTTCGCTGGTGGTGGCGTGCCAGATCCCGGTGCTGATTTTCGTCTCCGAACGCGGCACGCTCGGCGAGTTCAATCTCGGCCAGGCCATGGTCTATAAGACCATGCGTCCGGTGCTCGATTCGTTGGCCGTCGAAAGCCACACCATCACCCGGATCGACGAGCTTGGCTTCATCGTCGGCCGCTCGATCAAGCAGGCGGTGGCGACGCAGGCGTCGGTCACCTTCATCCTGTCGCCGCTCTTGACCGGTGGCAAAGTGTTCGAGGCATGAGCATGGCCGCGGGCGCGCACAACGCAAAAATCATGAACCGCTTCGAGCTGACCAAGCGCCTGGTCGAAAAGCTCAAGCGCGACGAAGCCGTGGTCGGCGGCATCGGCAACGCCAATTTCGATCTGTGGGCGAGCGGACAGCGGCCGCAGAATTTCTACATGCTCGGCAGCATGGGGCTCGCCATTCCCATCGCGCTTGGCGTCGCGATCGCGCAACCCGGGCGCCATGCCATCGCGCTCGAAGGCGACGGCTCGTTGCTGATGCAGCTTGGTTGCCTCGCCACCGTCGGCATGCTCAAGCCGAAAAATCTGACCATCGTGGTCTGGGACAACGGCATCTACCAGATCACCGGCGGGCAGCCGACCGCGAGTGCGTCCGCCGATCTGGTGGCGATTGCCCGCGGGGCCGGCATTGCCAACGCCGCCTGGGCCGCGGACGAAGACGAATTCGATCGCCTCGCCGCCGATGCGCTCAAAGGCGGACCCAGCCTGATCGCGGCGCGCATCGACGACATGCCTGGCGTCGCCACCACCGACCGCGACCCGGTGCGCATCCGCGCGGCCTTCATGGCCGGACTTGGCGTCAAGCGCTGACGCCTATTCGAGCGCCACCGTCTCGAAATCGGCCGGCATGATGATTTCCAGCACTTCGCAATCGTCGGAATAGCCGAGCACGGTGTGCTTGATCTTCGGCGGCTGGATCCAGCAGGAGCCGGCGCGGAAGGTGTGCACCCCTTGGCCCTCGAATTCCGTGGTCATCCAGCCCTTCAACACATACACCATCTGGAATGCGACGTCGTGGTAATGCGGCGTCGACACTTCGCCGGCATTGAATGGCGGGACCATGCGGATGACATGCGCCCGCACCATACCGCTGGTCGCGTCCGCAATGCCGAGGTCGCGGTATTTGGCGTAGGAGCGCAAGCCGGCGTCGAAGTCCTCCTCGCGGTGGTGACTGAAGGTGAACTTATGCGGCGGGCGCTTCTTGGCTTTGGTCTTTGCTTTCACCGCGCGCCGCGCGCTCGATTTGTCGGCCGTCGGTTTGCGCTTTGCCTGGAATTTCTTGTGTGCCTTGGCCATTGATGCCTCCCTTTTTGTTGCCATTTGCGGGATTGGATCACGGTGGCCGAAGCGATGGAAGAGCCGAAACAGCCCGCGGCCATTCGTATCTTCGTCGATGCCGACGCCTGTCCCGTGAAGCCGGAGGTCTACCGGGTTGCCGAGCGCTACGGCCTCAGGGTCTATGTGGTGGCCAACGCCTCCATGGCGGTTCCGCGCAGCGACTTGATCGAGCGCGTGGCCGTCAGTGAGGGTCCCGATGCCGCCGACGACTGGATCGCCGACCACGCCGGCGCAAGCGACATCGTCATTACCGCCGATATTCCGCTGGCGGCTCGCTCCGTGAAAAAGGGCGCAACCGTGATCGGCCCGACCGGAAAGCCGTTCACCGAGGATTCGATCGGCATGGCGCTTGCGACGCGCGACCTGCTCACGGACTTGCGCAGCGCCGGGACCGCCACGCGCGGCCCGCCGCCCTTGAGCCGTCAGGATATTTCGCGATTTCTGTCGGCGCTTGATTTGGCGGTGACGCGGGTGAAGCGAAAATAACTACTCCGCCGCCGAAGCCACCCCGCCATGCGCCTTCGACCAACCGGCCGGATCATTCATGAATTTTTCGACCTCCGCCAGCATCTTCGGAGCGAACTTGTTGCTCGCCTTGGCGACTGCCAGCACTTCCCACCAGGTGGTGAGATAATGCAGCGTCACCCCGAGGTCGGCTAGGATTTTCGCGCCTTCCGGATAGATGTCGTAAAAGAAAATCACGAAGCAGTGCTCGCAGACGCCACCCGCATCGCGCAGCGCCTTGACGAAATTCATCTTGCTGCGCCCGTCGGTCGCGAGGTCCTCGACCAGCAGCACGCGCTGGCCGGCATCGAGTTTGCCCTCAATCTGCGCGCCTCGGCCAAAGCCCTTCGGCTTCTTGCGCACGTATTGCATCGGCAGATTGAGCCGCTCCGCTACCCAGGCGGCGAAAGCAATTCCCGCCGTTTCGCCGCCGGCCACCGCGTCGAATTTGCCGCGGCCGACGTCGCGGTCGATCGTTTGCACGGCGAAATCCATGAGTTGGCTGCGCACCTTGGGAAACGAGATCAGCCAGCGCGAGTCGTTATAGACCGGACTCGCCCAGCCCGACGTAAAAATGAACGGCTTGTCGGTCATGAAGCGCACCGCGCCGGTGTCGAGATAGGCCCGCGCGGTGTCTTCCGCCATTTTTTTCTTGTCGGTCATATTAAAGTTCCTGGTGCCTTCGGCCCCGACTTGACGAACCAGTCGGCGATTTGGCTGCCGGTCCAGAACAGCACGTCGCGCTTCTTCCTGATCTTCTCGAAAATCTTGCGGAAGTATTTCACCCGGTGCGCCGCGCCCATGATGTAGGGGTGCACGGAAATCGCCATTACCCGCGCCGAGCTCTTGGCGTCCTTGTAGACCTGCTCGAACTGGTCCATCGCTCGCTCGTAGAATTCGTTCGCCTTGTGGTGCTGGATAAGCATCATGGCGACGTCGTTGACCTCCTGCGTGTAGGGCAGATTGAGGATCGACTTGGCGCGCGTCTTAAGCCACACCGGCTGGTCGTCGAGCACCCAGTCGGCGACATAGTCGTAGCCTTCCTCCGCCAGGATGTCCGCCGTCTCCCAGGTCTCCGTGAGGCCGGGGCCGAGCCAGCCGCGCGGGCGTTTTCCCGTCGCGCGCTGCAGCACCTCGATGCATTTGCGGATGTCGGTGCGCTCGTCCTCCACCTTCTGCATGTTGCGTTGCGTGTAACCGTGGCCGATGAACTCCCAATTGCGCTCGGTGGCGGCCTTGACGATATCGGGATAGGCCTCGACGGCGACGCCGTTGATGTTCATGACGCCGGGAATCTTGAAATCGTCGTACACCTGCAATAGTCGCCAGAAGCCGACACGGTTGCCGTATTCGTGCCAGCACCAGTTGGGAATGTCCGGCATAGGCGAGCCTCCGGCCGGCGGCGTCAAGACCGTGCGCGGCATGGGTTGCGTCGGATCCCATTCCTCGACATTGGTGACGGTCCACACCACCATGCGCGCGCCCTTGGGCAGCTTTAGCGGTTTGCGTTTGACGATCGGGGAGTAATCGAGGCGGTTGTTCGGCAGCATGCCGACGGTGGGCTTGGGGAAATTCATTCTGCGGCCTTGAGTTGTTTGCTGGCGATGGGCTGGTACCAGTCGAGTAACTGCGCGCCGTTCCAGTGCAGTACGCCCTTGTGCTTGTTCACATACTTGTAGATGGCTTCGAGATATTTGATCCGGTGCGGCTGCCCGCTGATGTAGGGATGGATAGCTAGCGAAACGAATTTCGCGCGTTTCGCACTCTCCGCATAGAGCCGGTCGAACTGGTCGATCGCACGCTTCAACAGATAATCGCTCTCGTGGTGCTGGATCAGCATCATGGGAATGTCGTTGAGCTCGATGGTGTAGGGCAGCGTCACCAGCGGGCCGTTCGTGGTGCGGATCACCGTCGGCTCGTCGTCATAGACCCAGTCGCCGATATATTTGACGCCCGCCGCGGCGAGCAGGTCGGGCGTCTCCAGAGTCTGCGTCAGGCCCGGCCCGAGCCAACCGATCGGCTGCTTGCCGGTGAACTTTTCCACCACACGCATGGTGCGCTCGATCATGCCGGCCTGATCGGCCTCCTTGTGGATCGGGCCTTGCTCGTAGGCGTGGCCCATGAATTCCCAGCCGTCGTCGCGCGCCTGCGTGGCCACGCGTGGGTAGTCCTCGCAGATGCGCGCATTGGCGGCGAGCGTCGGTTTGATCTTCAGCTTCCTGAACAGCTCGTGGAAGCGCCAGCAACCCACCCGCATGCCGTATTCGTGGAAGGCCCAATGCACGACATCGGGCATCTGTGGCACGCCGGTCGGCGCCGGCAGCAGTTGCCGCGCCATCGGCTTGCCGATGTCCCAGACCTCGTAATTGACGATGGTCCAGAACACGATGCGCGCGCCGCGCGGCAGCTTCAGCGGCGGCCGGTCGACGATCGCCGAATAATCGGCGCGTTCACGCGGGATCATCGGGCTTGGCATGGACGCAACACTCTCACGCCGTGGCGGAAACACGCAAGCCGACAAGCCGCTCAAGCGTGGTGAAATCCCTGCCCAGTTCGGCGGAAGCCGCGCGGTGCGCCACCGCGCCGCGCTCCAACACGATGGCCTCGCTGGTCAATTCCAGCGCGATTTCCGTGTGCTGCTCGACCAGGATGATGGCGATGCTGCGGTCTGCCAGCATCGTCTTCAACGTCGCGATCAGCTCCTCGACGATCACCGGCGCCAGGCCCTCGAACGGCTCGTCGAGCAGCATCAACGAAGGATTGGTCATCAGCGCGCGCGCAATCGCCAGCATCTGCTGTTCGCCACCGGACAATTGATTGCCCTTGTTGCCGCGGCGCTCGGACAGCCGCGGAAACAGCTTGAACACCGATTGAAGCGTCCAGGCGCCGGACCGCGCGGCGACGGTGAGGTTTTCTTCCACTGTCAACGAGGGGAAAATCTCGCGCTCCTGCGCCACCCAGCCGATGCCGTTACCGGCGCGGGCGTGCGGCGGCAGGCGCGAAATATCCGCGCCGCGCCAGGCGACGCGGCCGCCGCGCAATTGCGTGTAGCCCATGATGGTGAGCAGCAGCGTTGACTTACCGACGCCGTTACGGCCGAGCACGGCAAGGCTGCCGTGCTCCGGCAGCTCCAACGAGACTTCGTGCAGCACCAGCGCGTTGCCGTAGCCGGCGCGCACCGCTTGCACCGACAAAAGCGGTTCAGCCATGTTTGCGCGTCCCCAGATAGACTTCGCGCACGCCCGGATCGGCGGCGATCTCGGCCGGTGACCCTTCCGTCAATATGCCACCGCCGACCATCACGATGATATGCGTGGCAAAGCGAAACACCACGTGCATGTCGTGCTCGATGAACAGCAGTGTCAGATCGCTGGACAAATTGGCTACCGCCTCGAAAATGTCGCCGCTTTCCTCCTGCGGCACGCCGGCGGCGGGTTCATCGAGCAGCAGCACTTTCGGCCTGGTCGCCAGCGCCAACGCGATTTCCAGGAGCCGCTGGCGGCCGTAAGGCAATTCGCGCGTCGCCTGGTAACAACAGTCGCCGAGCCGGAGCTTCACCAGAATGTCGTGCGCTTCCTCGATGGCCTCCGTGTGCGCGGCGATGTTCCGCCAGAACTGGCCGGCAAAGTCGCACCGTTCGGCGACGGCGAGCGTGACGGCTTCCAGCGCGTTGAGTCCGGGAAACAGCGTGTTGATCTGGAACGTGCGCGCTAGCCCGCGCCGCACGCGCTCTTGCGGCTCCAGTTTGGTGATGTCGTCGTCCCCAAGAAAAATCTGCCCGTCATTGGGTGAAAGCATTCCTGTCACCAGATTGATCAGCGTGGTCTTGCCGGCACCATTCGGCCCGATCAGCGCGTAGCGGGCGCCGGCCGGCAGCGTGAGATCGATGTCGCGGGCGACCACCAGCGAGCCGAACATTTTGGCAAGGCCGCGCGTGGACAGAGCGGGCGTGCTCACTTGCGCCTCCATCGCGCAAATATGGCGGAGAGGCCGCCGAGAATTCCGTTCGGCAAAAGCAGCACCACGGTGATCAGCAGCAGGCCGATCCAGAAATACCAGTATTGCGGCGCGATGCCGGAGAACTGGTCGCGCGCAATCAAAAAGATAGCTGAGCCGATCAAACCGCCGTAAAGCCGCCCGGCGCCGCCCAGCACCAGCATTACCACCACGTCGGCCGAGCGCTCGAAGCTCAGCGCTTCCAGCGACACAGTGGATGTCGTCTGTGCGATGACTGCGCCGGCAACGCCGGCCATCGCCGCGGCGATTGTGTAAATCATACGGATATGCGCGCGGCTCGGCGCGCCGATCGCCGGCATGCGCACAAAGTTCTCGCGGATGCCGCGCAGCGCCAAGCCGAACGGCGAATTGATCAGCCGCCGCGCCATCAGAAAAACGACAAACAGCACGGCCAGCGAATAGCCGTAGGCGGTCTTGCCGTAGAGATCGAACTTGAAAACCCCGGCGACCTTCCAGATGTCGATGCCCTGCAGTCCGTCCGATCCGCCGGTGAGCCAGCTCGCGCTGTTCGCCGCTTCGTGAAGCAAAAGTCCCAAACCCAGCGTAATCATGATCAGCGTCAGATGGCGAAAGCGCGCGACGATGAAACTCGAGGCATAGCCGAACAGCGCGGCCATCGCGGCGGCCACCAGCAGTCCGCTGAACGGCTCGCCCCAGACGAATTTGGAGAACAGCCCGGCGGTATAAGCGCCGACGCCGAAGAACGCGGCATGGCCGAGCGAGACGATGCCTGCGTAACCGAGGATCAGATCGAGCGAGAGGGCAAACAGCGCGGCGACGCAGATCTGGCTCGCCAGCGACAGATAATCGGGGAACAGCAGGAAGGGCGTCAGCGTCGCCAGCCAGAACGCGATTTCGATCGGATGCCAGCGACTGAGCGACTTCAGGTGGGCCCGAGGTCCGGCCGCGTTGTCGATTACGGCCATGGTCAGCGCTTCCCGAACAGGCCGGCCGGCCGCCACATCAGCACGGCGATCATGACGAGATAGATGAGGAAGGCGCCGAGTTGCGGCACGTAGTATTTGCCGGCGATGTCGCTGACGCCGATCAGACAGGCGGCGGCGAAGGAGCCGGCGATCGAGCCCAGGCCGCCCAGCGACACGACGATCAGGACATAGACGAGGTAAGTGAAGGCAAAATTCGGATCGAGGCCGACGATATAGATGGCGAGGGCGCCGCCAAGGCCGGCGAGTCCGCTGCCGAGCGCGAAGGTATAGGCAAAGGTGCGCTCGACATTGATGCCGAGACCGCTCGCCATGCGCTGGTTATCGACCGCGGCGCGCACCTGCGCGCCGAAACGGGTGTATTCCAACGCGCCGACCAAGACGATCGCCACTGCGATGCCGATAGCGACCAGGAACAGCCGGTAGACGGCGATGTCGAGGCCGAGCACGTGGAACGCGCCGCGCATGTAAGCCGGCACGTCGATCGGCTGTTGGGTGGTGCCGAAGAACCAGGCCGCCACCGCCACCGAGACGAAGGCGATGCCGATGGTGAGCAGCACCTGGTCGAGATCGCTGGCGCGGTAGAGCCGGCGGTAGAGCGTGCGCTCGAAAGCGACACTGACGAGCGCGGTGGCAAGGAATGCGACCGGCAATGTGGCGAAGAACGGCCAGTGCAGGTCGTGCATCAGGACGACGGTGACGTAGCCGCCGAACATGGCGAAGGCGCAATGCGCCAGGTTGACGAAATTCATCAGGCCCAGCGTCACCGACAGCCCGACCGACAGCACGAATAGCAGCATGCCGTAGGCGATGCCGTCGAACAGGACTCCGAAGACGGGAGGGAGCATGGCCGTCAGCATTCCTCAGCGGGACCGGGCACCCTGATACTCCATCGGCGGCGGTCCATAAAGGTTGGGGCGACCGCATGGGCCGCCCCAACCGGACTTGGAGATCGAAGCCGGCGATTACTTCTTCTTCATCATCGCTTCGTGCATCGGGTCCTTCACGTTCTTGATCGTGTCGATCACGACATTGACTAGCTTGCCGCCGACCTTCTCGACCTTCTGGATATAGATGTTCTCGACCGCGTCTCGGGTGGCCGGATCGATCATCATCGGGCCGCGCGGGCTTACCCACTTGGTGCCTTTCATCGCGCCGATCAGTTTTTCGGCGTCGGCGTCGCCCTTGGTCTTCTTCAGGCCGTCATAGATGAGGGTCATGCCGTCATAGCCGCCAGCCGAGAAGAAGTTCGGGTTGTCGCCGCCGAATTCCTTCTTGTAGGCGGCGACAAATTCCTCATTCAACTTGGTCTTGAGATTGTGGTCGTAGGGCGAGCCGGTGATGATGCCAAGCGCGGTGTCACCCATGTTCTTGAGCGCGCTGTCGTCGCCGAGCTCCTGCGTGCTCATGACCTTGACCTTTTTCGTGTCGATGCCGCGTTCGGCAAGCGCCTTGCCGATCGCCGCCGGCTGCGCGCCGCCTGGAATGAACACGAAGATCGCCTCCGGGTTGAGGTCCTTGGCGCGCTGGATGTAAGCGGAAAAGTCCGGATTTTGCACCGCCATGCGCACCGAGCCGACGATCTCGCTGCCGCCGGCCTTGAAGCCGTTGATGAAGCCCTGCTCGGCGTCGTGGCCGGGCGCATAGTCGGACACCATCGTGTAGGCTTTCTTGACGCCGTTCTTGGCCGCCCAGCTGCCCAGCGTCGTCGTCACCATCGGCAGCGTGAACGCCGCGCGGGTGCAATAGGGCGACTTGTCGACGATGATCGAGGTCGCCGCGTTCATGATCACGGAAACTTTCTTCGCCTCGGCGGATACGCCGCAGCCGGCGATCGCGTTCGGCGTCAACAGCCAGCCGGCGAGGATGTCCACCTTGTCGCGCACCACGAGTTCCTCGGCGAGGCGCTTGGCGACCGGCGGCGCGATGCCGCCGACATCCTTGCGGATGATCTCGATCTTCTTGCCGGCGACGGTGTCGCCGTGCTGCTTCATGTAGAGCTTGATGCCCTCGTCGACCTGCTTGGCGGCGTCGGCGAACTGGCCGGAATACGGCAGAACAACGCCGACTTTGATTGTGCCGGCGGCGTGGCCAGCGGCCGGCAACAGGCTGACCGCGATCACGGCAACGCCGGCAAATAGAAATGTGTTTCATGGTTATCCTCCCCTTCAACGTATTGGTTTGTTCTTGAAAGTTAGAATGCCTGACCTTTCGCGCAAAGAAAAGCGCCGCGAACGACTGTTTGCGGCGCGATATGGCCGTTAATCGGGAATTGCTAGCCCAGTGATAGCGTGGCCTGCTCATATCTCCCGCTGCCCATCTTTCCGTCAGGGAAGATGCCGTGGGCGGCGATCCATTCGAAGGATTCCTCGTAGACCTCTTTGGTATAGGGTTCGAACACCAGCCGCTCGCCCGGGCCCCAGCGCCGCGTGTCCATCCGCGCGTGGAATCGGTCGGGGAATTCGTTCTTGTAATAGTGCGTATAGAGTTCGGGACGCAGGTCGATGTCGCGCTGGGCTCTTCGCAGCGCGCGGAAGAACTTGCGCAGGTCTTCCGGATCGGGATTGCCGTGGATCATGGTGCCGATCATGAAGGTGGTATCGATCACCTTGCGGAAGCCAAGCTGCTCTGCGAAATAATAAGGTCCGTTGAACAGGTTCACCGCCGGCGCGGTCCCGTCGAACAAATGCTCCATGCGCTTGAACAGCATGCCGGTTTCATAGTTCAGGTTCATCTGCTTCGGGGTTAGGTATGGCTCCAGCGCCTGCACAGTGGCGTAATGGCTGCCGGACTGGAAGCCGACCGAGATCGGCACGTCGGCGAGATCTTCCGGATTCTTCACCTTGGAATCGGCCGGGACGAAGATGCCGGCCGGCGCTACTGAATAAACATCGGTGTACATTTTTCCGTGGCCGTTGGATGCGGCGACATTGACCGTCCAGTGGCAGGCGCAACTTACATTCGCCGTGCGGCCTTCCTCGAACGACTGGTAGGCGCCCTTGCTGCCCTTGTCGTGAATCTTGCCGTCGGTCGAGCGCATCAGCTCGCGGAATTCATAGGCGAGACCCTCTTTGGCGAAATAGTCCTTTTCGTGGGCAACCCATTCCTGCAGCCGGAAATGTGGTTCGATCAGGAATTTTGCCATTGTCTCGCTCCCCAAAACTACCGGCGGTGTGACCGATTGCGGCCAAGCCTTTTCACGTGATGTTTTATCGCTATTAGGCTTCCCTTACAACGCGGCAAGACTGGCGCCCGCGTGGTCGGCGTGGCGGCGCAGCTTTACCCGTATTCATCCGCATGCAAATAATCGCGAAACGGGGATTGACATGCCGCATATCAGCGCGCGCGACGGCGTCCGGCTCTATTACGAGGAAGCGGGGCAGGGCACGCCGGTCGTTTTCGTGCATGAATATGCCGGCGACTGGCGCAGCTTCGAAGCGCAGATGCGGCATTTTTCGCGGCTGCATCGTTGCATCACCTATAGCCAGCGCGGCTACCCGCCCTCCGACGTGCCCAAAGACGCCGCGCGATACGGGCAGGACATCGCCCGCGACGACGTCATCGCGCTGATGGACGCGCTCAAAATCGACAAGGCGCATGTCGTCGGCCATTCCATGGGCGCCTATACGGCTCTGCATGTCGGGATCAATTACCCGGACCGCTGCATCTCTGTGGTCGCCGCCGGTTGTGGCTGGGGCTCGACGCCGGATGCCAAGCAGCGCGATGCGATGAAGGCGCTGGCGGCGGAAACCGGGAAGATGTTTGCGGAGGAAGGCATCGCCGTCGCCGCGCCGAAATACGCCGATGCGCCGATGCGTCAGGCGCAAAAGACACAAGGACCCGCGCGGCCATGCGGAATTTGCCAGGATGCTGGCCGAGCATTCCGCCGAGGGTCACGCGCAGACCATGTTCAACCTCCAGCTCAAGCGGCCGACGCTGTGGGAGATGCAGGACAAGCTGAAAAAGTTTTCGGTGCCGCTTCTGGTCATCGTCGGCGACGAAGACGATCCCTGCATCGACGGCAGCGTGTTTCTCAAGCGCACCGCGCCGACCGCTGGTCTCTTGGTCATCCCGCGCTCCGGCCACAATATTCCCTCGGAGGAACCGGCGCAGTTCAACGCCGCCCTCGCCGAACTCTTCGCGTCCGCCGAAGCCGGCCGCTGGCTGGCGCATAAACCGCCGCAATAAATCGGAGAAAACGCATGGACCTCAAGCTCAAGGGTAAGGCGGCGCTGGTCACCGGCGGCTCGGAAGGGATCGGCAAGGGCATCGCGCTGGCGCTCGCCAAGGAGGGCGTCGATGTCGGCATCTGCGCACGGCGGAAAGAGCCGCTCGAAGCTGCGGCCAGCGAGATCGCCATGACGACCGGCCGCAAGATCGTCGCCATCCCCGCAGACTTGCGCCAGGACAAGGACGCTAGGAATTTCATCGAGCAGGGCGCCAAGGCGCTCGGCCGCGTCGACATCATGGTCAACAACGCGGGCTCGGCGGCCGGCGGCGTGATCGAGCACCTGACCGAGGACGACTGGGAGAAAGGCCTGCAGCTCAAGTTCATGGGCTATGTGCGCTGCCTGCGTTACGTATTGCCGCTGATGGTCAAGCAAGGCGGCGGCCGCGTGGTCAACCTGATCGGCAATGACGGGGTCAAGCCGTCGTACTGGGAAATTTGCCCAGGCGCCGCCAACGCCGCGGGCCAGAACCTGACGCTCTCGCTCGCCGGCCAATACGGCAAGGACGGTATCAGTTTTGTCGCCGTTAATCCGGGCCCGGTGCGTACCGAACGCTGGGCGGGGCTGGTCGACGCCATGGCGCGCGACATGAAAATTCCACGCGAAAAAGCCGACAAACTGGCGCCGGCCTCGATCCCGATGGGCCGCATCGCCGAAGTCGAGGAGGTGGCGAACCTGGTCACCATGCTTGCCTCGCCGATGATGAGCATGGTCAACGGCACCATGATCGAGATCGACGGCGGCCAGGACAAACCGCTGATGGACCGCTTCCGCGACCGACCGCGCGGCTAGAACGGCTCGTAGCCGCGCAGCACCGGGATCACCTTTTCGCCGAACAGCCGGATCGAGCGCAGCAGATCGGCTTCCGGCAGGTCGGAGAAATTGAATTCGCCGAGGAAGACATTGAACAGCCCGGCTTCGGCCGCGGCCTTGATTTTGCCGGCGACCGTCTCGGCCGAGCCGACGAACACCAGCTCGTGCTGCATCAGGTAGTCGGGATTGAACACATTGGCCATGATTTCGGAGGCGCCCGGCTCGCCGCGGCCGATGAATTTCTTGGCGTGTTCGCGCACGCGCTCCTCGAAGCTCTCGCCCGGTTTTGCCGGCGGCAGAAAGCCCTCATAGGCGCGGGCCGCGCGCGCCAGCGCAACGTCGAGCGCCTTCTGGTCGGTCTCATCCACATAGATGATTGTGCAATAGGCGATGTTCGGCTTCTGCGGCCAGCCGGCTTTCTTCCAGTCATCGAGGAATTTGCGGTAGCGCGGTGCCGCGTCCTTGCGCGGATAGACCAGAAAATAGCCGGGATAGATGCCATTCGCCGCGCAGAATTCCAGCGTGCGCGGATCGCGGCTCATCATCCATAATGGTGGGTGCGGCTTCTGCACCGGCTGCACGGCGAGCCTAGTCGGCTCGACGGTATGGAAATTATCGCCCGCAAAGGTGAATGGCTGCATCTCGCCGAAGGCCGCGCGCAAATAGGCGACGAACTCCAGCGTCGGCGTCTTGCGCAGATCGTAGTCGAGGCCGAAGGGCCGGAAATAATCCGCATTGATGCCGGGCACCAGCCCGCATTCCATGCGCCCGCCGAGCATCTGATCGACGATGGCGATCTCCTCGGCGAGCCGCAGCGGATGATAGAGCGGCACGACGTAGCCCATGGGGCCGATGCGCATTTGCTTGGTGCGAGCGCCGGCGCCGACTGTATAGAGGCTGGGCGAGGAAATCCAGCTTTCGTCGGGACGGAAGTGATGCTCGACGCAGAAACTGTAATCGAAACCGAGCGCGTCGCAGAGGACGAGTTCGCGCCACAGCTCTTCGTAGCGCTGGTGCGGCGTCATTCCGGGCTTGGCCCAGATATGACTGAAATGCGCGAATTTCATCTGCCTAGAACCCGTAAAGCTCGGCCGGATTATCGACCAGCGCTTTCTTGCGCGCGGCCTCATCGGGAATCCAGTCGAGCAGCATGTCAAGCATCCAGGCGGCTTCCGGCTTTACATCCCCCGGAAACGGCCAGTTGCTCGCCCACAGCATGCGCTCGGGCGCGGCCTTCGCCGCTGCCTTGGCGAGGACGCCGACGTCGTCATAGTGCGGCGGCCCCAACTTCGAGGTCTCGTAGGGCGCCGCCAGCTTCACCCAGAAATTGCCGGTGTCCAACAGCCGCAGCAGCGTGCGGAAGCCCGGATGATCGACGGCCACCGGCTCGAGAAACTTGCCGGTGTGGTCGATGATAACCTTGCAGGGCAGCTGCTTGAGCACCGCTTCGCGGTCGGCGAGATCGCGGCCATCCATCTGGAACACGACGTGCCAGTGAAATGGCGCGACGCGCGCCGCCATCGTCTCCAGGCTTTCGATCGGCAACGGCGCGCCGGCCAGCATGAAAAAGCGAATGCCGCGCGCGCCCAGCTTGGTCAGCCGGTCGAGCTCGGCGTCGCTGACGTCCGGCTCGACCACGACAACGGCCCGCGCGCTCGGTCCGATCGCCGCCATGGCTTCCATCGTGCAGCGGTTGTCGCTTCCGTAAGCCGAAGGCTGCACGATCACGGTGCGCTCGATGCCCAGTCGCTCGCGCATCGTCATATAGTCCGGCACCAGCGCGTCGCCCGGTTTGACGACTGCGGTCTTCGCCGTCGGGAAGTGATGGTCGTAGAAATGAATGTGCGTGTCGGTGGTGCCGGCAGGTGCCTTGAGCTTGGGCTTAGTTTCGCTGGTTGTCGGCATGGCGCGCTTTGCGGCCCCCTTTGGCTTGACGCTGCGGACCCCGGATTAGACTATCTTTCGTTACCGCGCCAATGGGCTAGGAAGCGACTTTCAAGAGGAGATACCGGTGTTCACTGTGGGCGAGGCCACCATTACGCGTGTCGAGGAGACCAACGTCCCTAGCTATCCGCTGCGGCAGATCTTCCCGGAGCTGAGCGAGGCCGAACTCGCCGAAAATCTGCACTGGCTGGCGCCGCATCATTACGAGGCGGAAACCGGCGCCGTGCGCATGGCCGTGCATAGCTGGCTCCTGAAAGTCGGCGGACTGACCATCCTGATCGACAGCTGTTGCGGCAACCAGAAGAACAAGCCCGGCCGCCCGTTCTGGCACATGCTTAACGAGCCCTATCTGGAGCGGCTCGCCGCCGCCGGCGCGCGGCCCGAAGATATCGACATCGTGATGTGCACCCACCTGCATCACGACCACGTCGGCTGGAACACGCGGCAAAAGGACGGCAAATGGGTGCCGACCTTCCCCAATGCCCGCTATGTTTTCTCCAAGCCGGACGTCGACTATTTCGCCAAGCTCGACGCCGATCCCAAGGAAGGCCCGGCCGAGCTCGGCACTTTCCGCGAATGCGTGGTGCCGATCCTCGAATACGGCAAGGCCGATCTGGTCAGCGGAGGTCCTTATCGGCTCAATGATTTCATCGAGATCGAACTCGGCGCCCGGCCATTCGCCCGGCCATGTGTTCTTCAAGCTGGAAAGCAAAGGCGCGCGCGGAGTGTTCATCGGCGACGTCTGGCATCACCTGTTGCAGGTTTATCACCCGGACTGGAATTTTCCGAAGAACTCGGACGCGACGCAGGCCATCGTCAGCCGGCGCAAGGTACTGGATTACTGCGCGTCGAGCGGCGCTCTGGTGTTTCCCGCGCATGTCGGCATGCCGTTCGCAGGACGCGTCGAAGGAGCCAAGGAAGGCTATCTGCCGCGGTTTGGTCCGGCGGCTACAAGTTGCTGAAACTCTGCCGCGCGGTGGTTGCCCGAATCCAATCGATCATAAGTGCATGCTGCGCCGGATAATAATGTGGCGGCAGAACTGTCGCATTGAGACTTGATCGAACCGTTCACGCGAAAAAAAATGCAGGGTCGGAAATTTTGTGCTGGCGAAAAGTGAACGAATCAGCGCAAGTTCGCTATCACCTAAAACACCGCAGAGTTTCACAGCTCGGCCGAAAATTGGAGAGCGCGCTTATGATTCATGAAATGCCGTCCCGTGCGCGCGTGATTGTCGTCGCCAATGAAAAAGGTGGATCGGGCAAGTCCACCGTCGCCATGCACATCGCGATCGCGTTGCTGAAGGCGGGCGAAAGCGTCGCCACCATCGACCTCGATTCACGGCAGAAAAGCTTCACCCATTACATCGAGAACCGGCGTGCCTGGGCGGCGCAGGTCGGTCGCGATCTCGGCATACCCGAGCATTTTTGTCTTGAGGGGGCACTCGACGTGCCGAATACCGAGAGCCGCGCGGAAAATTGCCGGACCCTCACCGAAGCCGTCGGCGCGCTGAGCGAGAGCTGCAATTATCTCGTCATCGATACCCCCGGCCACGACAGCTACTTGGTGCGGCTCGCGCATTCGATAGCCGACACCCTGATCACCCCGTTGAACGACAGTTTTGTCGACTTCGACGTGCTCGGCACCGTCGATCCGGCAGATTTCGGCGTCACCGGCACCAGCCACTACGCGCAGCTCGTCGAGGAGGCGCGCTCCCAGCGCCAGCTTCTCGACAACGTCACCGTCGACTGGATCGTGCTGCGCAACCGGCTGTCGACATTCGGCTCTTCGCGCAACAAGCGGTTCGTCGGCGATGCGCTTGCCGAACTCTCGCAAAAGCTCAATTTCCGCTTTGTCGACGGGCTGGCCGAGCGGACGATCTTCCGCGAATTCTATCCGCGCGGATTGACCGCCGTCGACGATCTTGACGAACTCACGCTCGGCACGCGCCCGACCATGTCGCATGCCACGGCTCGGCTGGAAGTGGAAAACCTGCTCGCCGCCATCGGGTTGAGCGAAAGGGCGGCAAGCAACGACACACTGGGCCAAAACCGCGACGCGGCGTAGGAGAACCCTTATCGGCCAGTTACGCACCGAGCCGGCATGCCGAAGCGTGTTCCGGCTCGCTGCCCTTGGCGGCAATCTCGCCGCTCCATGCTAGTCTGACGCTGCGCCGGCCGACCGCGGCGGAGCGAACAGGGCTGGGCCATGGGGAAAGATCGTCTGACCGCGTTCAGCGATGGCGTCATTGCCATCATCATCACCATCATGGTGCTGGAGCTGAGGGTGCCACACGGCGCCGATTGGGCGGCACTCGCCGGCATCGCGCCAAATTTCGTCAGCTATGTCCTGAGTTTTGTCTATCTCGCCATCTACTGGAACAATCATCACCATCTGCTGCACACCGTCACGCGGGTCGGCGGGCTCATTCTCTGGGCCAACTCCAATCTGCTGTTCTGGCTGTCGTTGATCCCGGCGGCGACGGCCTGGATGGGCGAGAATTTCCTGGTGGCGATACCGACGGCGGTCTATGGCGCGATTTTGCTGATGCCGGCGATCGCCTACTACCTGCTGCAAAAGGCGATCATTCACAAGCAGGGCGCGCAGTCGGTGCTTGCCCGCGCACTCGGCGGCGACGTCAAAGGCAAAATTTCGCCGGTTCTCTATGTTTCTGGAATTGGCCTGGCCTTCGTCAGCCCTTGGCTGTCGATCGCCGCCTATGTTTTCGTCGCGGTAATGTGGCTCGTTCCCGACCGCCGGATCGAGAGGGCCCTGCGCGAGGGCTGACGCGCTGGAATTAAGGCAACGGCGGGCGCCGCCAACGGAAATATTCCCGAAAACCTGCGAAAAAAAGGCCGAAAAGCTGTGATCCCTGTCACAGTAGGGCCCCGGGCAACACGCTAGTTGTAGTTATGGTTAATTCCGGTCGAGCGGGGCGGCGCGGCCCCGAGCGCCAGAATGCAGTGGCAGATTTGAACCTTTTATTAGCTGATTGCGACACATGCGTTGAACACACTTGCTGAGAAATGCCACGTCTCGGGGCGGTGTGTTCGGTAGCGCCGCCTGCCCAACAGGCGGCGTTGCCTTTTCTACTTCTTACCGCCGGATGGCCGCCCTCCGCAATCATCTCGCATCCAGCAGCGCTTTCAATCTTTGCGGCGTCACCGGCAATTTCCGCACCGCACCATGAACACTGATGGCGTCGTCGATCGCGGAAGCAATTGCCGCGCCTACCGGATTGGCGCCGCCTTCGCCGGCGCCCTTGAGGCCGAGCGGATTGAGCGGGCTCGGCGCGTCCTCGGTGACAAAAATATTTAGCGCTGGCACCTCGCGCGTGGTCGGCATCAGGTAATCGGCAAAGGTGGCCGACAGCGGCTCGCCGGCCTCGTCATAGAGGAATTCCTCAAGCAGTGTCCCGCCGAGGCCCTGCGCCAGTCCGCCGGCGATCTGGCCTTCCACTAGCATCGGATTGACGGCGCGGCCGACGTCGTAGGCGATCCAATAGCGCTCGATGGTCACGCCGCCGGTGTCGGCATCGACGCGCACGACGGCGATGTGAACACCGTACGGGTAGACCATGTGCTTCGACTCGAAGGTGTCTTCGGCGATAAGCCCGCCGGGCAGTGCGCGCGCCAGTTCGCCGAGCGGCATCGACGGCCCGCCGCCTTTGCGCACGATCTCGCCGTTGACGACGGCAAGGTCGGCGGCGCGCGCCTGCATTAGCTCGGCCGCGGCGATGAGAGCTTCGTCGCGCAGCTTGACGGCGGCAAGCCGCGTCGCCTCGCCGCACATCACGGTGACGCGCGAGGCGAAGGCGCCCATGCCTCTGTCAATACGATTGGTCTGGCCGTGCGTGACGCGCACGTTCGCGTAATCGACGCCGAGTGCATCGGCGCAAATTTGCGCCATCGCAGTTTCAATGCCCTGGCCGAGCGAGGCAGCGCCGGTAATGACCTCGACGGTACCGCTCGGCGCGACCTCGATGCGCACGCTGTCGAACGGTCCCAGCCCGCTTTTTTCCACGAACATCGCCAGGCCCGCGCCGACTTTCTCGCCGCTGGCGCGACGCTGGCGAAGTTGCCGTTGCAAGTCGCCCCAATCCGCCAGCCGCAGCGCCTTGTCGAGCAGGCCGGCATAGTCGCCGGAGTCGTAGACAATGTGGGTGCCGAGCGTGTCGAGGCCGAGGGCGTAGGGCATGGCGCTCTTGGCAATCAGATTGCGTCGGCGCACCTCCACCTTGTCGATGCCCACCTTGGCGGCGATGGCGTCGAGCAAGCGCTCGCGCACGAATGAGGTCTCGAAGCGCCCCGGCGCACGATAGGTGCCGCACGGCGTCTTGTTGGTGAGGCGGATGTGGCCGGCGGCGCGGTAGGCCGGCACGCGGTAGGGGCCGGGCAGCATCGCCGCAGCCAGGTCGGGAACGGTCGCCGCGTGCGTGCGTACATAGGCGCCGTTGTCGTGGAAGAACTCGTCCTCGAGGCCGAGGATGTGACCTTCTACGTCGACGGCAGCGCTGATTTTGTGCGTCTGCTCGCGCGAGTGATTGGCGGTGATTAGATGCTCGCGCCGGTCTTCGATCCACTTGATCGGCTTACGGAATTTCAGCGCGGCGGCGCAGACCAGCACATCCTCCGGATAAATTTCGCCGCGGATGCCGAAGCCGCCGCCGACATGGCCTTCGAAAAGCTGAACGGAGTTTCGCGGCCGGCCGAGCATGCGCGCGATTTCGTCGCGATTCCAATGTGGTACCTTGGCAGCGCCATGCATTTCCAGGATGTCGCGGGCTTCGTCGTAACGGGCGATGGCGCCGCGCGTTTCCAGCGGCACGCCGGAGTGGCGGCCGACCGAAAGTTCAAGTGAAACAATAGCGTGCGCGGCGCGGAAGGCGGCGTCCAAGTCGCCGTACGCTTTTTGCACGTCTCCCGCGTTTGTTGAGTGCTCATGCTCGTAGACACCCGGTTGCTCGGTCGCGTGCAGGATTGCTTGGCGTTGTTCGACTTCAACCTCGACCAGGTCGGCGGCGTCTTCGGCGAGGTATGCGTTGTCCGCAAAGATCACGGCCACTGGCTCGCCGACATAGCGCACGATATCCTTCGCCAGCACCGGCTGGCGATAGGGTTCGAGTTCCGTGAGGCCGGTCAGGCGAAAGCCAATCGGCGGAATGTCCGCGACGTCGGCGGCGGTCCACACCGCGTGCACGCCGGGCTGCGCCAGCGCGCATTTTGCGTCGATCGATTTGATTTTGCCGTGCGCCACGGCCGAGCGCACCACGCGCATGTGCCACTGGCCGGGAAAGGAAATGTCGGCGGCGAAACGACCTTGGCCCAGCAGCAGCGGCCGGTCTTCGAGCCGCGTTACGGAACGGCCGACGAATTTCGCCGGCGCAGTCATTTGCCGCGCATTTCCTTCGCCGCTGCGCACACTGCCTTGATGATGTTCTGGTAGCCGGTGCAGCGGCAGAGATTGGATGACAGCACGTCGAGCAGATCGTCGTCGCTGATATTCGGATCGCGCTCGAGTACGCCGACCGCCAGCATGAGAAAGCCCGGCGTGCAGAAGCCGCATTGCAGCCCGTGATGCTCCATGAAGGCGCGTTGCATCGCATGCAGCTCGTCGCCTTTGGCGAGACCTTCGACGGTACGGATTTTCTTGCCGTCTGCCTGCACGGCAAACATCAGGCAGGAGCGCAACGGCTCGCCGTCGACGATCACAGTGCAGGCGCCGCAGATGCCGTGCTCGCAGCCAATATGCGTGCCGGTCTGTCCGCAATCCTCGCGGATGGCGTCCACGAGCGTACGCCGCGGCTCGACGGCAATCGCGTGCGCGTGGCCGTTGATCATCAGCGTGATGGCGGACTTCTCGCTCATGCCGTCTTTTCCTTCGCCCGTATTGCCGCGCGGATGCGCTGCGGCGTCGCCGGCATCTCGTCAATCGAGACTCCGAACGGCGACAGCGCATCGTTGATGGCATTGATTACCGCCGCCGGCGCGCCGATGGCGCCGCCTTCGCCGAGGCCCTTGGCCTTGGTGATCGAATTCACGCTCAGGGTTTCCATGTGATGCAGCTCGATCGGCGGAATCTCGCGCGCCGTCGGCGGCATGTAATCGGCGAGATTGGCGGTGAGAATGCCGCCGCTCTCGTCGTAGATAATTTCCTCCAGCAGCGCGTTGCCGATGCCCTGCGCCACGCCGCCATACACCTGGCCGTCGGCGATCATCGGATTGATGATGCGGCCGGCGTCTTCCGCCACCAGAAACTTCTCCATGGTCACGCGACCGGTCTCGGCGTCCACCTCGACGATTGCCGCGTGGCAGGCGTTGGAAAACGTGCCGGGCGGATCGTAGAAGCCGGTTTCGGTCAGCCCCGGCTCGATCGCGCCGTTGAAACGATGCGTCTGCGTATAGGCGTCGCGCGCCATCGACGCGATCGACACGATGCGGTCGGTGCCGGCGACCTTGGCATGGCCGTCCTCCAGCACGATGTCGCCGGGCGCTGCTTCCAGCAGATGGCTGGCGATCTTGATCAGCTTGGCGCGAATTTTCCGCGAAGCAATCAGCGTGGCGCCGCCGGAAATCACCAGCGAACGGCTGGCGAAGGTCCCCCATCCGTAAGGCGAACGATCAGTGTCGCCGTGCACGATCTTGATGGTCTGCGGAGTCACGCCGATCTCGTCGGCGATGATCTGGGCGAGCGTGGTACGCAGGCCCTGGCCGTGCGGCGAGGAGCCGATGCGCGCCTCAACAAAGCCGGACGGATCGACGGAGACAATGACACTCTCCCAGCCGGGCGTGATTTCCATGCCACGCGCGGCAAAAGCCGAGCTGCCGTAGCCGGTACGCTCGGAGAATGTGGCAAAGCCGATGCCGAGATGGCGGCCTTGCGCGCGCGCCTGCTTTTGCCGCTCGCGAAAGGCTGGCACGTTGATGGCTTTCACCGCCATCTCCAGCGTTTGCTTGTAGCTCGCCTCGTCGAACACCAGCCCGGTCGCCGATGTGTAGGGGAATTTGTCGATCAGGTTACGGCGACGAATGTCGATGGGGTCGATCTTGAATGCTGCGGCCGCCTTGTCCATCAGCCGTTCGAGCGCGAAGGTGATCACCGGCCGCGACACGCCGCGATAGGGCGCCATCGTGCAGGTGTTGGTGGCGACGCCGCGCGCCCGGGCCTGGTATTGCTGCACGTCGTAAGGGCCTGGCAGTTCCGTCATGGCCATCAGCGGCTCGACTCCGCAGGTGGTCGGGTAACAGGAATAGGCGCCGACATTGGCGATAATGTCGGCCTGCAGCGCCAGCAATTTCGCGTTCCTGTCGAAGGCGGCTTGCAGCGCGATGGTCTGTTCGCGGCTGTGAAAGCCGGCGATCAGGTTCTCGCGCCGATCCTCTGTCCAGGCGACCGAGGTTTTCAGCCGCCGCGCCAGCCACACCAGCAGCACGTATTCGGGCGCCAGCGACATTTTCTGCCCGAAGCCGCCGCCGACGTCGGGCGCGATCACGCGCAGGTCGGATTCGGGCATGCCGATGATGTCGGCAATCGCCGTGCGCGTGAGATGCGGCATTTGCGTCGTGCAGGTCAGCGTGATGCGGCCGGTCACCGGCTCGTAGGCAGCGTGTCCTGCGCGCGCCTCCATCGGCGTCGCGTTCTGCCGGCGCGAGCGCGCCTCGAGCTTGACGACTTTGTACGCGCCGGCCCACACAGCGTCGAACTCGAGGATCTTGACGCGGCCTTCGAGCACAACATTGCCCGGTACATCGGCGTGCACCAGCGACGCGCCAGCGGCAAGCGCCGCCCGCGTATCGACCACTGCGTCCGTTTCGGCGATGGATAGTGTCACCGCGTCGGCGAAGTCTTCGGCAAGTTCCGCGCTCGCCGCCACCACGGCAGCCACCGGCTCGCCGACAAAACGCACAAACTCCGTCGCCAGGATCGGCTGGCCGATCGGCTTGTAGTTGAACTTGTGCAGAATCGGCCGAATCGGCTTCACTCCCTTGAGGCTGGCGGCGGTGACGATCAGCGCGCCGGGGGGCGCTTCGATGTTCTCGATGCGGCCGGCGGCGACCGGACTGCGCACGAAGCGCACGTGGCGCGCGGCGGCAAGGTCGCCGGTGAAGCGGCCTTGCCCGGTGACCAGCGCCGGATCTTCCAGCCGGCGGATCGAGCGGCCGATCCACTTGCTGCCGGAGCCTTTAGTCGCTTGCCCTTTGGCGTGCGCGGTCATTGTGTCGAGTGTTCCAATGCGCGGCGCACCACGGCGCGCACCAGATCGCGCCGGTAGGCGGCATTGGTCTGATGATCCTCCAGCGGATCGATCGCTTTGGCGGCGGCTTCGGCGGCGGCGCGGAAGGCGGCATCGCCCGGCGCCTTGCCGGCGAGCGCGGCCTCAGCTTCGACGATGCGCCGCGGCGAGGCTTCGGCGCCGCCGATGCCGACGCGCGGCTCGGCGATCTTGCCCGCATGAATCCGATAAGCGACGAGCGCAGCCGCCATGGCGAAATCGCCGGCGCGGCGGTTGAATTCGTTGAAGCCGAATTTGGCGTCGCTTGCCAGCAAAGGCAGGCGAACTTCGGCGAGCAATTCATCCTCGGCCAAGGCCGTCGCCATGATGCCGACGAAAAAATCCTTCGCCGCAATCAACCGTTCGCCGCGCGTACGCTTTGCGACAATCGTCGCGTCGAGCGTCGCCGCGACGAGACACCATTCCGACGCAGGGTCGGCATGCGCCAGGCTGCCGCAGAACGTGCCGCGCACACGAATCGGATAATGCGCAATGTGGCGCACGACATGACTGAGCAGGGCGCCGAGCGGACTAGGCGCCGCCTTCCTGTTGTGAAACGCCGCGTGGCGCACATTAGCGCCGATCCTCAGCACCTTGCCGTCAACGCAGATGCGATCGAGCCCCGCGACCTCATTGATATCGACGAGATGGGCCGGCTTGGCGAGGCGAAACGCCATGATCGGGACGAGGCTCTGGCCGCCCGCCAGAACGCGGCCGTCCTGCGGCGCGACCTCGGCCAGAATTTTCAGCGCCTCATCGAGCGTGCGCGGCACATGGCGGATGAAAGGCGCGGGCTTCATGCGGGCGGGACTCGTCACCTAAATAATTGTAGGAAAACGATAAACCGCGCACCTATATTGTCAAACGAGGATTTGCAAATGCCCAATAGTGACACCCAGGTTGCGATCATCGGCGGCGGAGCGGCCGGCATCGCGGCTGGGCGGCGGCTCGGCATGGCGGCCATCGATTGCCTTGTCATCGAGGCGCGCACGCGGCTCGGCGGCCGCGCCTTCAGCGTCAAGGATGCGGCCGGCAACGCGCTCGATCTCGGCTGCGGCTGGCTGCATTCGGCCGACCGCAATTCGTGGGTGAAGGTCGCCGAGGCGCAAGGCCACACCATCGACAAGAGCATGCCGCCGTGGGCGCGCCGCGCGCTGCCGGTCGGCTTTCCGCCCGGCGAGCAGGAGCAATTTACCGCGGCACAGGCGACGTTTTTTGCGCGGCTGGGCGAGGCGGCGAAAGGTACGGACGGCCCGGCGTCAGCCTGGCTCGAACCGAACAGCCGCTGGAACAATCTGCTAAACGCCATCGCCACTTATATCAGCGGCGCCGAACTGGACCGGCTGTCGGTGCACGATTTCGAGAATTACGCCGGCAACAACGTCAACTGGCGCATCGTCGAAGGCTACGGCGCGACGATCGCCGCCTATGGCGAGAGCTTGCGCGCCGCGCTCGATTGTCCGGTGCTGCAAATCGACCACAGCAGCACACGACTGAAAATCGAAACGGCGAAGGGCGTCATCAGCGCCGACCAGGCGATTGTCACGCTGCCGACCTCGGTGCTGGGCGACAAGGAATTTCTTTTCGACCCGGCGCTTCCGGAAAAGACCGAAGCAGCGCGGGGCCTGCCGCTCGGTCTCGACGACAAACTGTTTCTGTCGCTGGAAAACGCCGAGGAGTTCGACACGGACACGCGCATTTTCGGCAATACCGGCGGCGAGAAAATTGCGATGTATCACATGCGGCCGTTCGGCCGGCCGCAGATCGAAGTCTATTTCGGCGGCATGAACGCGTGGGAGCTGGAAGCGGGCGGTGACGCGGCCTTCCTCGATTTTGCGCAGGCCGATCTGGCGCGGCTGCTGGGCGGCGCATTCAAGCGCCGCGTCAAGCTCATCGGCCTTCACCGCTGGGGCGCCGATCCGTTCTCACGCGGCGCTTATTCTTACGCGCTGCCCGGCAAGACTGGCTGCCGCGCGCAGCTCGCCGCCGTGGTGGACGATCGGCTGTTCTTTGCCGGTGAGGCCTGCTCGAAGAACGATTTTTCCACCGCGCATGGTGGTTATCTGACCGGCGTCGCCGCGGCGGAGCAGGTGATCGCCGTGCGCAAGCGCCGGCGCAGGGCTTGAAGCGCGGTTACTGCGGCGCAGGATGCGCTTTCGTCTGGCCTTGCAATTCGCGGACCTGATCCTGCAATTGGCGGCGCGCGCGGTGAAACGCGTCGTTGATGGCAAAAGGCAGATCGGCAAGCCGCTGGTCAGCCATAGGGCTGCGGTCGGCATTGACCTCACGCCCATCGGGCAGCACGAGGCGGACGCGCACCTGATAGTGCCCGCTGCTCTTGTGATGATCGCCGGGACCGACGACGCTGACGTGACAAGCGGAGATGCGGCCGAACCGTTGTTCAAGCTTTGCAACATGCGCGGCAATCGACTCGCGCACCCCATCTCCGGCTTTCATTCCCTCGAACGCAATTTGAACGGCGGTTTCCATAATGTTCCCTTGCTGTGATTTTGCATCAAGGCACTTCGGACGACACACCGAATTGCGCCAGACCTTCTTCGAGATGATCGCCGAGCATGGGCTTGCCGAGCAGATAGGCGGCTGTGCGTTTGTTGTGCAGGCGGGCGGCCTCTTCGCGCAAATCGTTCCACTCGGCGATGGTGCCGCCGCCGCGGCCGAGCCACGTCAACGCCACAAGGTCGATTTGCTCGTCCTCGTTGAGGGCGTTGATGAACGTCGTCATTTCCTGAAAAGTCGGGTCGTCCTCCTGATCCTCCAGCACATCGAGCATCCCGTCATCGGTGGCATTCGATCCGGATTCGGGATCGCTGACGCCGTCCTTGACGTCGAACTCGTGCGCCGTGGCGATGAAGAAACTCAGTTTTTCCGGTGAAATGGATGAGGTCGGCGTGACGGCCTGCATCGGCAAGCTCCCGCTTTTTCAATTTTTACAAAGCCTATCCGCCAGCCCGCCGCTGCGAATTGAGCCATGTCAAAGTCGCCACAGGCTTGTAAATCGCGTCGAAAACTCAACCTTTGAGGAATTTGTCGAGCGTTTTGATTTCGTTTTTATCGCCGTCGAAATCCGCGGCCATCCGTTCATAGAGCCGCGCCGCGCCTTCCAGCATGTCGTGTTCGGCAAAGCCGTCGCCGACAAAGGCGCCGATCTCGTCGAGCTCGGCGACCCAGCGATAGGCCTTCGCATACATGTTCGGCACCGAGCGGGAGAGAAAGCCGAGCAGGGCCGGCTGGCTTTCGGCGAGCTCGGCCTTGAGCGCTTCGGCCGAGCCGCCGCGCGTGGCGGCCAGCGTCATCGCCGCGCCCAAGGCTGTGAAGCCTTTGGTGATGCCGGCATAGGACATTTTCAGCGCTGCGGCGGCGGTAAGCGGGCCTGACAATACGCGCACGATCAGCCCATAGTCATTGAGTCTGGCGAATTCCCTCGCCTGCGGCCCGGCGGCGTAGAATTTGGTGTTGGTGGTGCCGGGCTTCGGCGGCGGGCCGATGATACCGGCGCCAACGAAGGGGCAGCCGGTCGCGGCGATAACTTTTTCGATCTGGTTGACGGTCTGCGGACTGACCGCGTTGCATTCGACATAAATCGGCTTCTTGTTGGCGGCGGTCAGCACCGGGGCAAGACGCTGCGCCACCGCCAGCGCGTCACCCGGCGGCACGATCGACAAGAAAAATTCGGTTTCCGCCAGTTCCCGGTCGATCACCGCCCGCATACCGGCCTCGCGCGCGCGTTTGCCGCTCGCCGCGCTGCGCCCGGTGAGCGAAGTAAGCACCGCGACCTTATGCTCGGTGAGGCGAGTTCCCACCGCGGCGCCCATGCTTCCCTGGGCAATGATGGCTACGGTTGGTGTCATTTGTCGTCTCCTGCAACCCGGCTGGCCGGCTGCTACACCCGGATACTACAATGCCCGATAGCCGACATGAAAAAACCTTGCTAAGTTGACAGCAGTCGATTCCGCACATCAAGAACGTGCATGCGTGCGACGGCCCTGCGGCTGATCGGCGGCAGTGGCGCACATATACAAGGGACAACGACTTGAACAACGAACAAGGTCCGGTCGATACGGCCGGCATGAAAGACGCGCGCAGCTGGACGCAGATCCTGTTGCGCTATCGCGAGCCGAGCGGCGCGCGCAGTCTGGTCGAGCTCGGCATCACCTTCGCGCCGCTGGCGGCGTTGTGGGCGCTGATGTGGGCGTCCTATCACTTCGGCTTCTGGTGGGTGACGCTGCTGCTCGCAGTGCCGGCTGCCGGGTTCCTGGTGCGGCTGTTCATGATTCAGCACGATTGCGGACACGGCGCATTCTTCCGCCACCGCCTGGCCAACGACTGGATCGGCCGTGCGCTCGGCGTACTCACATTCACGCCGTACGATTTCTGGCGGCGGACGCACGCCGTGCATCACGCAACCTCCGGCAATCTGCAGCGCCGCGGCATGGGCGACATCGACACGCTGACGGTGCGCGAATATCTGGCGCTGCCGTGGTGGGGCCGACTGCGCTACCGCCTCTACCGGCATCCGGCGGTGATGTTCGGCGTGGGTCCGGCCTACCTGTTCATTTTTCAGCATCGCTTGCCGGTTGGCCTCATGCGCGCCGGCTGGGTGCCGTGGCTGAGCACCATGGGCACCAATCTCGCCATCGCCGTTATTGTCGCGGGCCTCATGTGGCTGATCGGCGTCTGGGCGTTCCTGCTGGTGCATGTGCCGATCATGTTGCTCGCCGCGGCGATGGGCGTGTGGCTGTTTTACGTTCAGCACCAGTTCGAACATACGCTTTGGGCCGACAACGAACAATGGAATCTGCACGACGCAGCGCTGCACGGCTCGTCGCATTACGTTCTGCCCGGCTTTTTGCGCTGGTTCACCGCCAATATCGGCATCCATCACGTGCATCATCTGTGCAGCAAGATTCCCTATTACCGGCTGCCGCGCGTGCTGCGCGAAAACCCCGAGCTCGGCAATATCGGCCGGCTGACGCTGTGGGAGAGCATCAAATGCGTGCGGCTGGTGTTGTGGGACGAGAGCCGGAAGAAATTAATTTCCTTTCGCGAGATGCGCCGGGGTCTCGCGGCAGCCTGATATTTTGCATGCGACGCTGCGCCCTGGCTCAATGGCCGCCGCACGGCCATTTGGCCGGAAAAACTGGCCCCGTCGGCCGCATCGCGGCGCGCGATCGAAATATAGTTCGGCTGCCGGCGTCTTGGCGCCGGTGGACCTTATGGCCGCGAACCCGATAGAGTAGGGCAGCGATAACAAAAGGGCCCGAACGGCCCCAGGGGGAGGATATCATGCGTAACGCGTTATTGGCGGCGGGCGCCACTTTGCTGCTTGTTGCGGCTCCGGCCGCGGCCCAGCAAAAATCGATCAAGATCGGCTTCGTCTCGACCTTCAGCGGCCCGACCGCGGTCATCGGCAACAACATGCGCGACTCGTTCGAACTCGCGCTCGATCACATGGGCCACAAGATGGGTGGCCTGCCGGTCGAGGTGATCTACGAGGACGACGGACTGAAGCCGGACGTCGGCAATCAAAAGACCAAAAAACTGATCGAATCCGATCACGTCGATTTCATCACCGGCTACATCTGGTCGAACGTGCTGCTGGCCTCGGTCAAGCCGGCTTTCGATTCGAAGACGTTTCTGATCAGCGCCAATGCCGGCCCATCGCAAATCGCCGGCGCCGGCTGCTCGCCCTATTTCTTCTCGACATCATGGCAGAACGACCAGACGCCGCAGGCGATGGGCCACTACATGAACCAGAAAGGCGTGAAGTCGGTATTCCTGATCGGCCCGAACTACGCCGCCGGCAAGGACATGCTCTCCGGCGCCGCCGCCACCTTCAAGGGCAAGGTCGTCGGCGAAGAATTGACCACCTGGCCATCACAGCTCGACTTCTCCGCCGAGCTAGCGAAAGCGAAAGCCGCCAGTCCGGACGCAGTGTTCGTCTTCTATCCGGGCAAAGCCGGCGTGCAGTTCCTCGCCCAGTACGCGCAAGCGGGTTTGAAGGGCAAGATCCCGCTCTATACCGCCTTCACCATTGATGAGCTGTCGCTGCCGCTGCAGAAGGACCTCGCGCTCGGCGTTCCTGGCGCGCAAGAATGGGTGAACGACCTGCCCAACGCGGCGAACAAGACATTCGTCACCGATTTCGAAAAGAAATATCCGAGCAAGAAGCCGTCCTTCTACGGCGCGCAGTCCTACGATGCCGCCAACCTGATTGCCTCGGCGGTTGCCGCCGTGCACGGCAATCTGTCCGACAAGGCGGCGGTGGAAGCGGCGCTGAAGAAAGCCGATTTCAAATCGGTACGCGGCGACTTCAGGTTCGGCAACAACCACTTTCCGATCCAGGCCTTCTACCTGCAGGATGTGGTCAAGCAGGGCAACGACTACGTGCTCAAGACCGTCGCCACCATCGTCAAGGACAACCAGGATCTGTTTCATTCCCAGTGCCCGATGAAGTGATCGGGTAATCGGCTAAACGGCAGGCGTGCTTTTGCGCGTCTGCCGTTTTATTTTGACTCGTGACGTCGCGGCCTCATCCTTCGAGACGCCGCGCGTTCCGCGCGGCTCCTCAGGATGAGGCCAGAATTCTGGCCTCGCCCTGAGGAGCGAGGGCGAAGCCCAAGCGTCTCGAAGGGTGAGGGCGGCCGCTAACCATGACGCTGTTCATCGAGCAATGCCTGAACGGGTTGCAGTTCGGCTTGCTGCTGTTTCTGCTGGCGGCCGGACTGACGCTGGTCTTCGGCATCATGGACCTCGTGAACCTGGCGCACGGCTCGCTCTACATGATCGGCGCATATTTTGCCGCCACTTTCGCCGCCTGGACACATAGCTTCGTGCTCGGCGCCGTACTGGCGCTGGGAGCCACCTTGCTGGTCGGCATGGCCGTCGAAGTGATCGTCATGCGCAGGCTTTACGGCCGCGATCACCTCGACCACGTGCTCGGCACCTTCGGGCTCATCCTGTTTTTCGACGAGGCTGTGCGGCTGATCTGGGGGCCGGAGGGCATGAGCCTGCCGCTGCCGTCCTGGCTCAACACGCCGGTGCAGATCGTGCCGGGCTTCCAGTACTCGGCTTACCGCTTCGCCATCATCGTGGTGTCGCTGGCGGTCGCGGGGTTTCTCTACCTGCTGGTGATGCGTACGCGCGTCGGCATGCTGATCCGGGCTGGCGCGTCCAACCGCGAAATGGTCGGCGCGCTCGGCGTCAACATCAAGCTGCTCTACACGCTGGTGTTCGGGCTCGGCGCGGCGCTCGCCGGTCTTGCCGGGCTGATGCAGGCGCCGATCCTCACCGTGCAGGTCGGCATGGGCGAGAGCATCCTCATTCTTGCCTTTGTCATCACCGTGATCGGCGGCATCGGCTCGATCCGCGGGGCTTTCGTGGCGGCGATCCTTGTAGGCTTCATCGATACACTCGGCCGCTCCTATCTGCCCGATCTGCTGCGCATGTTGCTCAGCAAGGAGGCGGCGGCGACCGCGGCGCCGGCGCTCTCCTCGATGCTGATCTATTTGCTAATGGCAATCGTGCTGGTGGTGAGGCCGGAAGGGCTGTTTTCGGCGGGCGGCAAATGACACCGGCGCTTAACCCACGCAGCCTTGTCATCGTCGCGCTGCTGGCGGCGCTGCTGCTGCTGCCGGCCTATAGCGGGCTCAGCGGCAATCTTTTCCTGCTGACGCTGTTCACCCGCATTCTCATTCTTGCGCTCGCCGCCGTCAGCCTCAACCTCATCCTCGGCTATGGCGGGATGATGAGCTTCGGCCACGCCGCCTATCTCGGCATTGGCGGCTATGCCGTCGGCATCCTCGCGCACGAGGGCATCGTCTCCGGCTTCGTGCAATGGCCGGTGGCGCTCTTAGTCTCCGCGCTGTTTGCTTTTGTGATCGGCGCGCTATCCTTGCGCACGCGCGGCGTCTATTTCATCATGATCACGCTCGCCTTCGCGCAGATGGCATATTACGTCGCCGCCGGTCTGTCGCGCTACGGCGGCGACGACGGACTCTCCATCGACAAGCGCAGCCAGTTCGTGGCGCCGCTCAATCTCACCAACAAGACGCAATTCTATTATGTCTGCCTGCTGCTGCTGTTGGCGTCGATCTTTCTCGTCTGGCGGCTGACCAATTCGCGTTTCGGGCTGCTCATCCAGGGCGCGCGTTCCAACGATCTGCGCATGCGCGCGATCGGCTTCCCGACCTATCGCTACCGCCTGACCTGTTTCGTCATCGCCGGCACGCTGTGCGGGCTGGCCGGCGCGTTGCTGGCGAACCACACCGAATACATCAGTCCGGCGATGATGTATTGGACGCGCTCCGGCGATCTCATCATCATGGTGGTGCTCGGCGGCATGGCCTCGCCGTTCGGCCCGCTGCTCGGCGCGGTGGCGCTGCTGGTGCTGGAGGAGGCGCTGTCCGGCATCACCGAATTTTGGCAGATCATCCTCGGCCCGCTGCTGCTGCTGGTCGTGTTGTTTGCGCGCGGCGGCATTGACGGACTGCTCAAGCAGGTGCGCTCATGAGCAAGCCGCTTCTGACGGTCGAACGGCTGGCCAAGCGTTTCGGCGGCATCGTCGCCAGCGACGATCTCGCGCTCGACGTGGCGGACGGCGAGCTGCATGCGGTGATCGGCCCTAACGGCGCCGGCAAGACCACGCTGATTGGGCAATTGAGTGGGCAAGTGCCGCCCGATTCCGGCCGTATCCGTTTTGCCGGCAACGACATCACCGCGCTGCCGATGTACCGGCGCAGCCAGATCGGGCTTGCCCGCTCGTTCCAGATCACATCCTTATTCCTCGATCTCAGCGTGCTCGACGAGCCGATGGCAGGCCTGGGGCCGGAGGAATCCGCGCGCATGGTCGAGATGCTGCGAGTGCTCAAACGCGAGCTGAGCATCCTGCTGGTCGAGCACGACATGGAGGCGGTGTTCGCGCTGGCCGACCGCATCACCGTGCTGGTCTATGGCCGGGTGATCGCCTCAGGCGCGCCCGCCGACATCCGCGCCAACGCGGAGGTACGCCAGGCCTATCTTGGGGAAGCGGAGGCGGTGCATGGCTGAGCCCGTGCTCGACGTTTCCGGCATCGAGACCAGCTATGGCCTGAGCCAAGTTCTGTTCGGCGTCTCGCTTACCATTGCCGCCGGCGAGATGGTGACGCTGATGGGCCGCAACGGCATGGGCAAGACCACGACCGTGCGCTCGATCATGGGGCTGACGCCGGCGCGTGCCGGCTCGATCCGCTTTACCGGCGCGGAAATTCGCGGGCTTCCACCCTACAAAGTCGCGCAGCGCGGTATCGGCCTGGTGCCGGAAGGACGGCAGGTCTTCCCCAACTTGAGCGTGCGCGAGAACCTGCTGGCGACGGCGGCCAAGCGCGACACCGAATGGACGCTCGATAACGTGTACCGGCTGTTCCCGCGCCTAGCCGAGCGCAACGCCAACATGGGCAACCAGCTTTCCGGCGGCGAGCAGCAGATGCTGGCGATCGGGCGCGCGCTGATGACCGATCCGCGGCTCTTGATCCTCGACGAGGCGACCGAGGGGCTGGCGCCGCTGATCCGCGCCGAAATCTGGCGCTGCCTGGAAAGACTCAAGGCGTCCGGCCTCGCCATCCTGGTGATCGACAAGAATGTCGGCACGCTCACCCGCGTCGCCGACCGGCATTTCCTCATCGAGCGCGGCCGCGTGGTTTGGAGCGGCGCCTCGCGCGAACTCGCCGCCGCGCCGGACATTCAGCACCGCTATCTCGGCGTCTGATTATTCCGCCGGCTGCGCGGCATCCGGATCACGGCCGCGGCGCACCAGCGCGTGAAAGCTGGCGCCGCCCAATTTGCGGTGCAGCCGGTCGAGCAAAAGGTAGATTACCGGCGTGGTGTAGAGCGTGAGCGCCTGTGACACCAGCAGGCCGCCGATGATGGTGATGCCGAGCGGACGGCGCAATTCGGAGCCGGGGCCGGAGGCGATCACCAGTGGCAGCGCGCCGAGCATCGCGGCGAGCGTCGTCATCATGATCGGGCGGAAGCGGGCCAGGCAAGCTTCGTGGATCGCCTGCGCCGGCGTGAGCCCGCGCTGGCGCTCGCCCTCGAGCGCGAAGTCAACCATCATGATGCCGTTCTTCTTGACGATGCCGATCAGCAGAATAATGCCGATGAAGGCGATGACCGTCAGCTCGGTGCGGAATATCTGTAAGGCGAGCAGCGCGCCGAGCCCCGCCGACGGCAGCGTGGAGATGATCGTGAGCGGGTGCGCCAGGCTCTCGTAAAGCACGCCGAGCACGATATAGACCGCGATCAGCGCCGCCACGATCAGCAAGGGCTGCGCGCTCAAAGTCTGGTTGTAAGTCTTCAGGTCGCCGGCAAAATCGGCATGCACGACATCCGGAATGTGCAGGTCGCTGATAGCTTGCGTGACCGCCGCGGTTGCATTTTCCAACGGCATGTCGGGTGCGACATTGTAAGTGATGGTCGTTGCCGGAAACTGCCCCTGATGATTGACCACCAACGGAGCAATTCCACGCTCGACGCGCGCCAGCGCCGATAGCGGGACTTGCGAATTGCCGCTGCCAGGCACGTAGACCTGGGACAGATCGGTGGGGTCGCGTTGATATTTTCCGCTCACTTCCAGCACCACGCGATACTGATTGCGCTGACTGTAGATGGTGGAAATCTGCCGCTGCGAAAAGGCGTTGTTGAGCGCGTTGTCGATGTCCTGAATGCGCACGCCGAGCCGGGTTGCAGCGTTGCGGTTGATGATAATGTTGGTCTGCAGGCCGCCTAGCTCGCGGTCGGTGGTGACGTCGATGATGCCGGGAACCTGTTGGACCCGCTCGAGCGCGCGCGGCACCCAGAGCTGCAACTGATCGATGTCGGAGCTCCACAGCGTGAACTGATATTGCGACTGGCTTTGCCGGCCGCCGACGCGGAGATCCTGCGCCGGTACCATGAACACGCGCATTCCGGGAATATTGGTCAGCTTGGTGCGCAGCCGCGCCACCACGGCCTGGGCGGGAATATTGCGGCGCTCGGCTTGCGGCTTGAGGCTTATAAACAGTCTTCCTATATTGACCGACGCGTTAAACGCGCCGCCGCCGACACTGGAGCCGAGCCCGGCAACCGCCGGATCGGCAAGGACGATATCCATCGCCTTTTTCTGCAGCTGCTCCATGGCCTCGAACGAAATATCGGGCGATGCGTGCGTGATGCCGAAGATGAGCCCGGTGTCGTCTTGCGGAAAATAGCCCTTGGGTGTCTCGATATAGAGAAAGATCGTGAGCGCGATGGTGGCGACAAACGCCATCAGCGCCAGCGCGCGGTGTTCGATCACGTAAGACAATGTGTGGTCGTAAAAACGGACCAAGCGCCGCAGCAAGCCCTCGACGCGGCGATCGAGCCAGGTCGCGTCGGGACTAGGCGCCGCGCGCACGAAATAGGCGCAGATCATTGGCGTCACCGACAGCGACACGATGGTGGAAACGCCGATGGCGAAGGCGAGCGACACCGAAAATTCACGGAACAGCCGGCCGACGATGCCGCCCATGAACAATAGTGGAATGAAGGCGGCAATCAGCGAGATGCTGATCGACACGACGGTGAAACCGATCTGCTTGGCGCCCTTGAGACTGGCGCGCAACGGCGAATCGCCGCGCTCGAGAAAGCGGAACATGTTTTCGATCATGACGATGGCGTCGTCGACGACGAAGCCGATGCACACCGCCAGCGCCATCAGCGACAGATTGTCGATGGAAAAGCCCGCCGCCCACATCGCCGCGCAGGTTCCGGCGAGCGACAGCGGCACAGTGACGCCGGCGGCGACCGTCGGCGCCGCGCGGCGCAGGAACAGAAAAACAACCAGCATTACCAGCACCGCGGTGGCGCCGAGCGTGAGCTGCATGTCATGCACGCTGGCACGGATGGTCTGGGTGCGGTCGGTCAAGACGTCGATCTGCAGGCCGGCCGGAACCCATTGCCGAAGCTCGGGCAGCAGGGCGTAGATGCGGTCCACCGTGTCGATCACATTGGCGCTGCCCTGCTTGGTGATGACTAGCAGCACCGATGGGTCGCGATTGTACCAGCCGGCCGAGCGGCTGTTGCGCACGCCGGGGGTTATCGTCGCCACGTTGGACAGGCGGATCACCGTGCCGTTCTCGGTTTTGACCACGATCGGATCGTAGTCGCCGGCGTCGCGCAGTTGATCGTTGATGCCGATGGTGACGCCGCGCTTGCCGTCGAAACTGCCAAGCGGTCCGACCGCGTTGGCATTAGCGATTGCGGTGCGCACGTCTTCCATGGCGAGACCCATGGCGGCGAGACGCGTCGGATCGACGCTGACGCGAATGGCCGGCTGTTCAGACCCGGCGACGGTGACATCGGCGACGCCGTCGACCTGCGACAGGCGCTGCGCGATCACGGTATCGGCGGCGTCGTAGACCTCGCTCGGCAGCATGGTTTTCGAGGTCAGCGCCAGGATCAGGATCGGCGCCGCCGCCGGATTGGCCTTGCGGAACGTCGGCAGCGTCGGTAGGTCGCCGGGCAGGTCGCTGAGCGCGGCGTTGAGCGCCGCCTGCACGTCGCGCGCGGCGCCTTCGATGCTGCGGCTCAAATCGAACTGCACGATGATGCGCGAATTCCCGAGCGAGTTCACCGAGGTCAATTCGCTGACGCCGGCGATTTCGCCCAGCCGCCGCTCGATCGGCGCCGCCACGGTGGCCGCCATGGTATTGGGATCGGCGCCCGGCCGGTTGGCGCCGACGCTGATGGTGGGAAATTCGATGGTCGGCAGGCTGGCCACCGGCAGGAACACGTAAGCGACCGCGCCGATCAGGAACAGCCCGATGGCCATCAGCGTCGTGCCGATTGGCCGGCGGATGAAGGGCCAGGAGAAATTCATGCGCTACTCCGCCGGACCGGGCGCAATTCGCGGCAGGTGTGGTGGCCGCACAGGCATCAGCCGCCGGCGTAGTCGTTCCATGTAAAGGTAGATCACCGGCGTAGTATACAGCGTGAGCAGCTGGCTGAGCAGTAGCCCGCCGACGATGGTCACGCCGAGCGGGTTGCGCAGTTCGGAGCCGGTGCCGGATTCGAGCGCCAGCGGCAACGCGCCGAACAAAGCCGCGAGCGTCGTCATCATGATCGGGCGGAAGCGCAGCAGCGCCGCCTGCACGATCGATTCCTCCGGCGTCAGCCCCTGGTGGCGCTCGGCGTCGATGGCGAAATCGATCATCAGAATCGCGTTCTTCTTGACGATGCCCATCAGCAGCACGATGCCGATCAGCGCGATCACCGACAGGTCATAACCAAAGAGCATCAGCGCCAGCAGCGCGCCCACGCCGGCTGAGGGCAACGTGGAGAGAATGGTGAGCGGGTGGATGAAGCTTTCGTACAGCACGCCGAGCACGATGTAGATGACGATGGCCGCGGCGAGGATCAGCCACGGCTCGCCGGCCAGCGACTTGGCGAATTCCGCCGCGTCGCCGGCATAGCTGCCGGTCACCGAAGCCGGCATGCCGATCTCGCGTTGCGCCGTTGCGATGGCGGCGACGGCCTCACTCAGCGCGTAGCCGGGCGCGAGATCGAAACTGATGGTGACTGAGGGAAATTGCTGGTCGTGCGCGATCACCAGCGGCGCCGCGGTGTTCTCGAAACGCGCAAAGGCGGAGAGCGGCACCTGATTGTTGCCGGTGACGCTGTTAGGCGTGGCGGTCGTGTTGGTGTTGGTGGTGCCGTTCGCGGTGTTGGCGACGGTCGCCGTCGTGCCGGTGGTGGTAGTCGCGCCGGTGACGTAAATCTTGGAGAGCGAATTGGGATCCTGCTGATAGCGCGGCTGCGCCTCCAGGATGACGCGGTATTGGTTGGATTGGGCGTAGATGGTGGAAATCTGCCGCTGGCCGTAGGCGTCGTTGAGCGTGTCGGTCACGCTCTGCATGGAGACGCCAAGGCGGCCGGCCGCGCCGCGATCGACGTCAACTAGGACGCGCGGGCCGCCTTCCTGCGCCTCCGAAGCGATCCGGAGCAGCGCCGGGTTGCTGCGCAGGTTCTGCACCAGTTTGCCGGCCCATTCGATCACCTCGGCGGCGTCGGTGCTGACCAGCGTATATTGATATTGCGCGCGGCTGACGCGTGTCGAAATCTGGATGTCCTGCGCGGCCTGAAAATAAACCGCCATGCCGGGAATGCCGGCGACCGCGCCTTTGAGGCGGGCAACGATATCGTTCACATGCGTGCTGCGGTCATCGCGCGGTTTCAGGGTAATCGCGAGATGCCCGACATTGGGTGTTGCGTTGACCGGGCTGACGCCGATCACCGACACCACGCCGGTTACGTCGGGGTCGGCGCGGATCGCGGCCTCCACCCGGTCCTCCAGGTGCTGCATAGCGTCGAACGAAACATCGGTTTCGGCCTCGGTCACCGCGGTGATCATGCCGGTGTCCTGCAACGGCAGAAATCCCTTGGGCGCGATGACATAGAGGCCGATTGTTGCGGCGAGCGTGATCAGCGTCACGATCAGCGTCTCGCGCTGGCGGCGCAGCACCCACAGCAGGCTGGCGTGATAGAATTCGACGGTGCGTTCGATCAGCTTATGGAAACGGCGGGTGAGCACATTGTCGACGCCTTTACTCGGGCGCAGCACGCGGCCGCACATCATCGGCGTCAGCGTCAACGAGATGACGGCCGAGGCCACCACCGCGATGGTCAGCGTGAGCGCGAACTCGCGGAACATGCGGCCGACCAGCCCAGTCATGAACAGCAGTGGGATGAACACCGCGACCAGCGACATGGTGAGCGAAATCACTGTGAAGCCGATCTCGCCGGCGCCGCGTAGCGCCGCGCGCAGCGGCGGCTCGCCATTCTCCATGTGACGGACGATGTTTTCGATCATCACGATGGCGTCGTCGACGATGAAGCCGGTGCCGATGGTCAGCGCCATCAGCGACAGGTTGTCGAGCGAAAAGCCGCAGAACCACATCACCCCGAAGGTCGCGATCAGCGACAGCGGCAACGCCACGCCGGCGATGATCGTGGCGCGCACCGTGCGCAGGAATATCAGCACCACCAGCACTACCAGGGCGACGCTTAAGATCAGCGTGAACTGCACGTCGTGAATCGACGCGCGGATGGTAGCGGTGCGGTCGGAGACGATAGTGAGCTTGACGCCCGCCGGCATCGCGCGGCGCAAGCGCGGCAGTTCGTTGCGCACGCGCTGCACCGTTTCGATCACATTGACGCCGGGCTGGCGCTGGACGTCGACGACGATGGCCGGCTGGCCCCGATAGGAGGCGCCGACCTTGGTATTTTCCAGGCCATTGACCACGTCAGCGACGTCGCCGAGCAGCACCGGCGCGCCGTTGCGGTAGGCGACGATCACCGATTTGTAGACGGCGGCCGAGTCGATCTGATCGTTGGCGGCGATGGTGTAGGACTGGTGCGTGCCGTCGAGCGAGCCTTTGGCGCCGGCCACGTTGGCGGAAACGATCGCCGTGCGCAGGTCCTCCAGGCCGATGCCGTAAGCGGCAAGGCGCGACAAATCAGCCTGGATGCGGATCGCCGGGCGGATGCCGCCCTGCACCGAGACATGGCCGACGCCGGTCAATTCGGACAGCCGCGGCGCCATGATGCTATCGGCCATGTCGCTCAAGGCGCGCTGGTCGACGGTATCGGACGTGAGCGCCAGCGTGATGATCGGCGTATCGGCCGGGTTCACCTTCGAATAGAGCGGCGGGTAGGGGAGGTTGCGCGGCAGCGTCGAAGCCGCAGCGTTGATCGCCGACTGCACGTCCTGCGCCGCCGCGTCGATGTCGCGGGACAGATCGAATTGCAGCGTGACCTGGCTGATGCCAAACGAACTCGACGAGGTCATTTCGGCGAGCGCCGGGATTTGCCCGAACTGGCGCTCCAGCGGCGCCGTCACCAGTTCGGCGATGGTATCGGGATTGGCGCCGGGGAGCTGGGTGGTGACCTGGATGGTGGGGAAATCCACCTGAGGCAGCGCCGACACCGGCAGCCACCAATAGCCCAGTGCGCCACCCAGCATCACAGCGACGCCGAGCAGCGAGGTGGCGATCGGCCGCTGGATGAAGGGAGAGGAGACGCTCATTGTGGCGGGTTCGGTTTTGTCGTGCCTCCGCCGCCCTGACGCTGCGAATTGCCGCTGACGCCGCGCTGGCCGTTGCGCTTGCGCACGGTTGGTGCCGGCGCCGGCGTGCCCTCGTTGCTACCGATCGTCACCTCGGCGCCGTCGATCAACCGGGCAAAGCCGGTGGTCACCACGCGTTCCGGCGGCGTCAGGCCTTTGCCGATAACCGATTGCGTCTCGTCCTGCTTAGTCACCGTGACCGGCTTGATTTTCGCAACTTTGTCGTCGCCGACGACGTAAACAAAAGTGCCGGTGGGGCCGCGCTGCACCGCGCCGGTCGGGATCACCACCACCTGCTTCAGCGTGTCAATCAGCAGCCGCACATTGACGAATTGCCCGGGCCAGAGCTGTTCGTCGCCATTGGGAAATTCGGCCTTGAGTTTCACGGTGCCGGTCGATTGATCGACCTGGTTGTCGAGCACCGTCAGCGTGCCATGGCCGATCACGGCATTGGTGTCGGATCGCAGCGCATCGACCGGCAGCGGTCCCTTGGCGAATGCGGCGTTCACCTGATCGATGTTCTGCTGTGGCAGATTGAAAATCGCCGAAATCGGCTTAATCTCGGTGATGACGACGATGCCGGGCGAACTCGACGCGTGCACGATATTGCCTTCGTCGACCATACGGATGCCGGTGCGCCCGTCGATCGGCGCGACGATGGTGGTGTAGCCGAGCGTTGCCTCCGTATTCTCGATCGCCGCTTGATCGGAGTGCACTTGCGCCGTGTACTGGGCGACCAACGCGCGCTGGGTATCGGCCTGCTGGCGGTTGATGGCGTTGGTCGCGGCCAAAGCCTCGTAGCGCGTCAGATCGTTCTTGGCGTTGCCGAGGATCGCCTGGTCTTGCGCCTTCTTGGCGATCGCCTGGTCGAGTTGCGCCTGGTAGGTGGTGGGATCGATGCGCGCGAGCACGTCGCCCTTCTTCACCTCCTGGCCTTCCTTGAAGCCGACGCTCAACAGCTTGCCGTCTACCTGCGGGCTCACCGTCACGGTGTTGAGCGCCTTGATGGTACCGACGGCGTCGAGATAGACCGGCACGTCGGCCTTTATCGCGGCGACGACCAGGACCGGCACCGGGCCGTTGTCGGCGAAGGAGCCGCCGCGCCGCTGCGGCTGCGGCGTGCCGGTGAGGTAATAGACCAGAGCCGCTGCGAGCGCGATCACGATCACTCCGATCACAATCGGGCGGCGCTTGTGCGTTCTCGCCTTGTGCAGGACGTGTTTTGGCGGCTCACCGTGCATCGGTTATTTCCAGCGGTTTGGGCAGCCAGCCGCCGCCGAGCGCCTGATAAAGGCTGACGATCGCCTGCACATGCGCAAGTTTTGCCTGCACCAGCTGGTCGAGCGCCTGATACAGAGTCTGCTGCGTCTGCAGCACGGTGACGAGGTCGATGGTGCCTTCGCGCAAGCGCTGCTCGGAAATATTGAAAGCCTGCCGTGAACTCGTCACCACGTCGCCTTGCAGTTGTTCGCGCAATGCGGTCTGGCGGATGGCGTCGAGCGCGTTCTCCACGTCGGTGAAGGCGGAGATCACCGCCTTCCGGTAATCCTGCAGAAGTTCGTCTTGCACGCCCTTCTGCAGATCGAGGTTGCCCTGCAGCCGCGCGCCGTCGAAGATCGGCTGCGTCAAGCCGGCGGCGGCGGTATAGAAAGCTGCTTCCGGCCGCAATAATGTGCGCAGCACCGCGCTCTGGTAACCACCCTGGCCAGTGAGCGTGATACTCGGCAGCATTTGCGCGCGCGCGTATTCGACATTGGCGTTAGCGGCGGCGAGCTTGGCCTCAGCTTCGCGAATGTCGGGCCGCTGCGTCAGCAATTCCGATGGCAGGCCTGGCGTCACCCGCGGATAGGCGATTTTGCTCAAGCTGCCGCCGCGAATGATGACATGTTCAGGCGAACGCGCGATCAGCAAAGCCAGCGCGTTCTTGTTCTGCTTGAGCGTCTGCTCCAGTGGCGGGATTGACGCCTTCTGGGTGTTGACTAGGCTTCGCTGCTCGGCGATTTCCAGCGCTGATGCAGTGCCGGCATTAAGCCGTTGCTCAATGAGGTTAAGCACGCGGGTCGCACTTTGCAGATTGTTGTTGGCGACCTGCAGCCGGTCCTGCGCCGCGAGAACCTGGAAATAGGCATTGGCAGTGGCGACCACCGTGGCCAGCCCCACCACCTCCCGGTCGTAGCGGTTGGCAACGGCGCTCTCTTCCGCTGCGCGCATGGCGGAGCGGTTCTTTCCCCAGAAGTCTATCTCATAGCTGGCTGTCATCGAGCTGGACAATAAGTCGCGCTCAGACCCTCCAAGCGAGCCGCTGGTACTGCCCGCCGAAGTTGATTGCGACGTACGCAAATGTGTGGCGCTGGCGTTGAGACTGACATCCGGCAACAGCGCCGCACCGACGATGCGCGCCTGCGCATCGGCCTGCACTATGCGGGCGATCGCCGCGGCGATGTCGAGATTGGCGGCGCGCGCCTGCTCGATGATGCCCGTCAGTTCCTTGGAGTGAAATTTACGCCACCAATCGAGCGGCGGCAGCGCCGCATTGGCCAAAATCGGATTGATCGGGCCACCCGTATAGCGCTGCGGAATGTCGAGGGCCGGCTCGGGCCTGTCGCCGCCGAGCAGGCAGCCGCCAAGGGGCAGCATCAGGGCGACGGTGGTGATCATGCTACCGAACAGGCGCGCGTGCCGTTTCGTTCCCTCTCTGCCTACAATCCTACCGCGACGCATGCCGGCGACTTTCAAAACACCCGAAACCCGGGCTGGAACCTAGCCGGATTTATCGATGATTGCTCGCCGATTTGCGTCCCGGCGGCCAATCGGCCAATGCGTGCCGACCGGCTGTAGACATCTCTGCCGCGGCCGTCGCGAATGCTCCCTGGATGATTTGATCGAAATTCTGCCGGGCGGCGCGGGTCTTGCTCATAGCGTCGCGCATGTCGACCGGATTGAAGGGGTCGTGCCGCAGCGTCTCGCGGATCCCGTCCTGGGCGGTGCGATAGTCGCGCTGCGCCGTCTCGATTGCGTCGTGGGTGGACTGGATTTGCGCCGTCAGCACGGCCGCGTCGGCCTGCGGCAGCGTCGCGGCGATATGGTCGACGCGCACGAATACGTTGCGGTCCCAGGCCCCCGGCGGCGGCGCGCGCACCGCGATCGCCACCGCGATGCCGACAAAGAACAGGTTCAGCGCCAGCGAACCGAGCAGCAGCCAGCGCGAGGCGCCGCGCGCCGCGGACACTGGCACAAGCTGGGCGATGCTCATGGCGGGTCTCCGCTTCCGGGCGTAATGGCGATCGAACCGAAATCGGCGCCGCTGACAAATGAATAGGGCGCGCTCGCCGGGTCGGGTCGTTCGTCGAGGCCGGCGATGCCGATGGCAAAGCCGAGCACGGCGCAGCTTGCCAACGCCGCCATGCGCGGCCAGGCCGGCGCGAATTCCCAATTGAGCAGCAGGCCGGGCAACCGCCAGAATAGCACCTTCTGCCGCGGCAGGGTGCCGAGCCGCGCCAACACGCGCGCGGCTGCAGCGTCAATCGCCTCCGGTAGCACCGCGTCGCGCTTGAGCGTCTCGCTCAGGATTGCATCCAATCGATCGTCGTTCATTTTTCCACTACTCCCCCTCGATCACTTTCGCCAAGGCGCGGCGCAAATTCTGCTTGCCGCGCACCAGTAATGTCTCCACCGCCGAAACCGAGGTGTCGAGCGCATGGGCCACCTCCGCATTGCTTAGGCCCTCGCCGTATGTGAGGACGATGGCCGTGCGCTGCCGCGCCGGTAGTTCGGCGATTGACGCCTGCACCAGCCGGTCGCGCTCGGAACGTTCGATCTGCTCACCCGGTCCCTCTGCCAGGTCCGCAAGCTCACCGGCCGCGTCGAGATCGACCCAGGGCGCGCGCCGTTTGCGGTCGAGGCACAGATTGACCACGACGCGGCGGAACCAGGTGCGGAACAGCGCCAGCGGCTGCCAGCGCGGCGCATGGATCCACACGCGCAGCATGGCGTCCTGCGCCACGTCCTCGGCGTCGGCCGCGTTGCCGAGGATGCGGCGGGCGAGCGCAACCGCCACCGGCAAATGCCGGCGCGCAAGCTGCCGATACGCCGGTTCGTCGCCACGCGCGACTCGGGCCATGAGCGCTTCGTCGCTGTCGTCCATCGTGTTGGAACGGCCGCCATCGTGAAAAACCGCTGCATTGTAGTCCCTCGACTATCCGATTAACGGCCCGGCCGCTCGAATCCTGTGCTGGTGAGATAGCGGGGAAACCGGGGAAAACCCGTGGGTATGCCCGCCAGCCCGTTGAATTGACTAGGGTTTAACCGTTGCGCCCGGGCGCCACGTCAGCCAGGGCGAAACCGGCGATCCGCTTATAGCTCTCCGACAGCGCCCGCAATTCGTCCTGGCTTATGTATTTGTCGAGGTCATCGAAAGGCCGGTCACCGACCAGCTGCTCGACCTTGATATTGATGAAATCCGGCGGGTGCTCGCGGTTGGTGCGTACCACCTTGGCCGCGGGTTCCGCGCGCTCGGTCTCATAGGCCTTGAGCGCATCGCGCGGGTCGGCGTGGCTGCGCAGGCAAGCGGCCAACACGCGCGCGTCGATCGCGCTCTGCGCCGCTCCGTTGGAGCCGCGCGGATACATCGGATGCGCGGCGTCTCCGGCCAGCGTCACCCGGCCGAAGGTCCAGCGGGCGATGGGATCCTTGTCCACCATCGGATATTCGAGGATCTGGTCGGCATCGCGGATCATCTGCGCGACGTCGAGCCAGTCAAAACGCCAGTTCGCATAAAGCGGGAAAAAATCGGCGAGATCGCCGGGCTTGTTCCAGTCGTTTTGCTCGTAAGTGTCGCGCTTGATCTCGGCCATCCAGTTGATGCGCTGGTTCCCTTCGGCGTCCACATTATCGATGATCGGGTAGATCACGATCTTGCCGGTGAGGATGGAACCGACCCGCATGTAAGTGCGGCCGCCGAGGATCGGCTTGCGCCGCGTTACGCCACGCCAGGTATTGATGCCGGCGAAGGCGACCTTGTCGTCGGGGTAAAGTTGCTTGCGCAGGGCCGAATTGATGCCGTCGCATGCAATCGCCACATCGGCGCGCACCACATCGCGCCCGCGGAACTTGACACTGACGCCGGTTTCGTCCTGCTCGACGCCGGTACAATCATATCCGGTGAATATGGCGCCGGGCCCGAGGCGCTTGCGCGCCGCCTCGACCATAATCATGTGCAGCCGGCCGCGGTGGATACCGACTTCCGGGAACTCGTAGCCGGCGAACTTGCCGCGCGGCTCCTTGTAGATGAGCTGTCCGAAGCGGTTGAAAAAGCAGCTTTCGCGATTCTCGATGCCGGCCGCAAGCAATTCGTCGGCGATGCCAAGCGCGGCAAACTCGCGCATCGCATGCGGCAAAAGCGTGATACCGACGCCGAGCGGCTTAATCTCCGGCGCGCGCTCATAGACGCTAGCCTCGATGCCGCGCTGCTTGAGGTTGAGCGCCAGCGACAGCCCGCAGATGCCGCCGCCGATAATGGCCACTTGCATGCGCTGAGAATGGACGAAATCGGGAAAACCCTGTCAACATACGCGGGCAACGAACGGGGAGACTACCGATGGACAAGGCCATTTACGACCGCGGCATGGCGATGCGCCGCAAGGTGCTGGGCGACGACTATGTCGACCGAGCCATCGCCAACATCGACGACTTCAATCGTCAGTTCCAGGAGCAGCTGACCGAATATGCCTGGGGCGCGGTATGGGGCGACGACGCCCTCAAGCCGCGCGACCGCAGCATCCTCAATCTCGGCATGATCGCCTGCCTCGGCCGCATGCACGAATTCGAGACACATTTCCGTGGCGCCCTGCGCAACGGGCTCACCCAGAAGGAATTGGCCGCCATTCTGCGGCAGATCGCCGTTTATTGCGGGTTTCCGGCCGCGGTCGACTGCCACCGCGTCGCCAAGCAGGTACTGGCGGCGGAGGCGAAGAAAAGCTAGGGAAAATGCCAAGCAACACCCGCAACATTGCGTTAATGAGATAGTCGCATTCTGGTCTTGAATGTGCCTTCATCCGAAGGCATTCGAACGCTGGATTTGGCGGGTTTGGCCGCCAAGGCGGCCAAAGGTGGATGATGATCGGACGATTTGCTGCGACTTTGCTGGCGCTGCCGTTGGCGGCGGTCCTGATGAGCGCGCCGGGTCAGGCGCAATATTATTCGTCAGCCCCCAATACAGCCGATTCTTCGCGCAACGGTATCGCCGTCGAGCAGCTGCCGCCGCCGGGTCCCAAGATCGACGAGAACGGCGACTACATTCCGGCGCCGCCGCGCGCGAGTCAGGTCCCGCCGGTCGTATCGAGAGGTCCGCAATGGTTCACCGGCAATCGGGACTCGAACGAACGGCCGTTGCCGTCACCTGGTTTCGCCGTGCCGGCCGGACAACAGCCCGGCGCAACGCAGCCGGCCGCCACCACCGCCGATCCTGACGCCATTCGTCCCCCTCAGCCGATCGGCACCGCGCCGCAAGCGGCGCCGCAGCCACCACCGCCTGCCGGCACCGCGGCCTTGCCGCCGGAAGATCAGCCGGAGACCGGCCAGCCGAAAGAACTGCCGTCCAATCTCAAGCGGCAACTGGTGGACTTCGCCACCAAGGAGCCGGCCGGCACCATCGTCGTCGATACCGCGCACACCTACCTTTATCTGGTGCTCGGCGGCGGCGAGGCGATCCGCTACGGCGTGCGCGTCGGCCGCGAGGGCTTCACCTGGACCGGCACCGAGCGCATTTCCAAGATGAAGGAATGGCCGGATTGGTTCCCGCCGCCGGAGATGATCGACCGCCAGCCTTATCTGCCGCGCGTGATGGCGGGTGGCCCGGGAAATCCGCTCGGCGCGCGCGCGATGTACCTCGGGCATACGCTTTACCGCATCCACGGCACCAACCAGCCGTCGACCATCGGCCATTATGTATCGTCGGGCTGCGTCGGTATGCTCAACGAAGACGTTGAGGATTTGTATGATCGCGTGCAGGTCGGCACGCGCGTCGTGGTGTTGCCGGGCAATCCGCCGGAGACGTTGGCCAATACCGCGGCGCCTGGCGCCTCGGCGACAAATTCGAGCGTCATGAAGGAGCCGGCACCCGCGGCAACCGGCACCACGCCCGTAAGGTCCAGCCAGCCGTTGTCGCTGGCGCGCTGATCCGTCCATTATATTCTTCGTCATTCCGGAATGCGCCAAAGGCGCGGGCCCGAAATCCATAATCCCTGTCTGTGTTTATGGATTCCGGGTTCGCTCGCCATAGCGCGTCGAAGACGCGCGTAGACGCGCTTATGGCTCGCGCCCCGGAATAACAGGAAACTACTCTGCCGCGCTTGCCGCGGGCTTGCCGAGCGCCGCGTTGACCCGCGGCATCACCTGTTCGGCCATGAGCTGCATCGAGCGCCTGGCGAGCGCCGGATCGACCCAGTCCATGCCGGCATAGACCAGCTCGCCGAAATCGCCGGTCTCCTCGCGCATCGCTAAAATTACGTCGACCACCTTGTTGACGCTGCCGAACGTCACGCAATTTTTCATGACGTAGTCGAGCGTCATGTCCTTGTCCGGCTGCTCCTTGTGGCTCTTGAACACGTAGAGGCGGTTGCCGCGCATCATCTTGGCGCGCATGTTGCCGAAGTAATGGCGATAGGGGCTTTTGCCGTCGTCGCAACCGTAGCGCGCCGCCGTCTTGTCGTCGTCGGCGACGAAAATCGTGCGCGCCACGCGCCAGTCGGCGACATTGGCTTTTTGTCCGGCCTCGGCCTTGCCCTTGGCGTAGTTCGTCCAATGCGACTTGAGGTGCTGCGCCAGCAGGAAGTTCGCCGACAGCGGGTGGAAGTCACGCTTGCCCATCAGCATCACGCCCGGCGAAAACGGCGCCACCACGGTGCCGACGATCTCCGGCCGTGGCTTCTGGAACGGTTTGGCCAGGATACCGACGCCGAGTTCGAGCGCGGCGGTGCGGGCAAAGCCGACCTTGAAGCGGTTGTCGGGGAAATCGATGTCGTAGGGCGGGTTGCGCTCCCACACCGCCAGGATCACGTCGATCGCCTCGGCGAAAATCTTGTTGCGGTCGAGATCGAGAATGGCGATGGCTTCCGAGTCTGAGGTCAGCGCGCCGGCGCTGATGCCCATGACAAAGCGGCCCTGCGCCAGATGGTCGAACATCGCGGCGTTGGCCGCGATTACCACCGGGTGCATTTGCGCGAGATTGGTGGTGCCGGTGGCGAGCTTGATGGTCTTGGTGGCGTGGATCAGCGTCGCCAGGAACATCATGCTGTTGGTGACGTTTTCGCAGGCGTCGGTCAGGTGCTCGCCCATGAAGGCATCATGAAAGCCGAGCTGATCGGCAAGAATGATCGCCTCGCGGTCCTCGCGCAGCGTCTGCGACCAGTCCCGGCCCATCGGATGCACCGGCATGGTGAAGTAGCCCAACCTCATTGCTGTCTCCGTCATTGTTGCGGCAAATTAGCCGTCCATGCGACCGGCCGCCAGCCGCGCCGGACGCCGTGCGCGCCCGCCTTTACGCGGTTCTTGGCTTGTGCTGGCGGCCCGCGCGCATCACCTTTTAGCCACGGTCGGCGGTCAGGGTCCGCCGTCGATTTCGGAGCCGCCCGCCAATGCCCCTTCGCCCATTCGCGCTGATGCTGGCGCTCATTGCGCTCGCCGGCTGCGCCGGCAATTATGTGCCGAAGGATGAGCCGAGCTTTTATCGCAACCTGGCGCAGCCCGGCGCCGAGCTCGATGCGGCGGCCGCGGCCTCGATGATTTCGGGCTACCGCGCCAATAACGGCCTGCCGGCGGTGACGCTCGATCCGGTGCTGATGCAGTTGGCGCAGGCGCAGGCCACGGTCATGGCCCAGCGCGACCGGCTCGATCACGATACTGGCCGGCCGTTCACGGCGCGGCTGAAAGCCTCCGGCTACGACGCCAAGGTGGCGGCGGAAAACATCGGCGCCGGCTATCACACGCTGGCGGAAGCATTCTCCGGCTGGCGCGATTCACCGCCACACCGCGCCAACATGCTGCTCAAGGACGCGATCCGTATGGGCATCGCCGCGGTGTTCACTCCGACGTCGAAATACAAAGTCTATTGGACGCTGATCCTCGCCGAGCCGGACGATAAAAGCTGACTGGACCTCGCGGTCCGCGCCGACTAGTTTGCCGCCGATGCCGGCACTGCCTCACGCCCAAGATTACGAAACGCTCTATCGCCAATTCCGCTGGAACATTCCGGCGCGTTACAATATCGGCGTCGATTGCTGCGACAAATGGGCCGATGCCGAGCCCGACCGTCTCGCCATCCTGCATGTGCATCCGGACGGCCGCGAAGACGCCGTCAGTTTCGGCTGGCTGCGGGAGACCTCCAACCGCCTCGCCAACGTTCTGCGCGCGCACCATATCAGCCGCGGCGACCGCGTCGCCATCATGCTGCCGCAGATGCCGGAAGTGGCGGCGGCGCACTTCGCCATCTACAAGCTCGGCGCGATTTCATTGCCCATCGCCATGCTGTTTGGTCCCGACGCGTTGTTGTACCGGCTGCAGAATTCCGGCGCCAAGGCGCTGCTCACCAACACTCAAGGCGTCACCAAGCTCAACCAGATCCGCGACGAGGTGCCGGAATTGTCCTGCGTGCTTTCGTTCGACGAGCGCACCGACGGCGCCTCCAGCCTGAGCGACATGCTGGCGCGGGCATCCTCGGACTTCACGCCGGTCGATACCGCAGCCGACGATCCGGCGGTGATGATCTACACCTCGGGCACCACCGGCCAGCCCAAGGGCGCGCTGCACGCGCATCGCGTATTGCTCGGGCATGTGCCCGGCATCGAGATGCCGCATTACGAATTCCCGCAGGCCGGCGACCGGCAATGGACGCCGGCCGACTGGGCCTGGGCCGGAGGGCTGTTCGACGTGCTGCTGCCCAGCCTGCATCACGGCGTGCCGGTGGTGGCGCAGAAAATCGAGAAATTCAATCCGGACGACGCCTTCGCGCTGATGCAGAAGGCCGGCGTGCGCAACGCCTTCATTCCGCCGACGGCGCTGCGCATGATGCGCGCGGCGCCGAGCCCGCACGGCCGATATGACATCAACCTGCGCAGCCTCGCCTCGGGCGGCGAATTGCTCGGCGTCGAGGCGCTGGAATGGGGCAAGGAGGCCTTCGGCCTGACCATCAACGAATTCTATGGGCAGACCGAATGTAATCTGGTGCTGTCATCGTGCGCCGTGCTCGGCGTCTCGCGCGCAGGCGCTGTCGGCAAGCCGGTGCCGGGCCACGTCGTCGCGGTGATCGGGTCGGACGGGCAGGCGCTCAAACCAGGCGAAGTGGGGCAGATCGCGGTGCAGCGGCCCGATCCGGTGATGTTCCTGCAATACTGGGGCAAGCCCGAGGCTACGCGCGACAAGTTCATCGGCGACTGGATGGCCACCGGCGACCAGGGGTCGGTGGACGAGGACGGCTATTTCTCCTTCGTCGGCCGCGACGACGACGTCATTACCTCGGCCGGCTTCCGCATCGGCCCCGGCGAGATCGAGGATTGCCTGATCCGCCATCCGGCGGTTGCGCTCGCCGCGGTGATCGGCAAGCCCGACCCGATCCGCACCGAAATCGTCAAGGCCTTCATCGTGCTGAAAAGCGGACACGAGGCGTCCGACGCGCTGGCCGCCGAGATCCAGGGTTTCGTGCGCACGCACCTGTCGGCGCACGAATATCCGCGCGAGGTCGCCTTCATCGAGCAGATGCCGATGACCACGACCGGCAAGGTGATCCGCCGGCTGTTGCGGGAAAAGGCTTAGGCGCCCTGATTGCCGAGAATGAAGACGTGATAGCTGAGGCGGCGCTTGGTGACGAGGTAGAGCGCAATCGATTCACAGACAATTGCGATCGAAGTCGCCGCGGCCGCGCCCGCGATGCCGATGCGCGGAATGAGAATCACGCAGAGCACGAGATTGACGGCGAAGGCGCCGGCGTAAATGACCGCGCATTGCTTGCGCTCTCCCAGCATATTGAGCAGGCGTTCGGCGGGACCCACCGCGGCGCGCGCCAGCATGCCGACGGCGAGAATAAACATCACGTCATAGCCACTGGCAAAGCCGGCACCGAACAATTCCAGCAGCGGCCGGCCGAAGGCGAGGATCATCGCGCAGGCCAGAAGCGACGGCCAGAAGGTCCAGCGCACGGTCTCGGCGAAGAACGAGGCGAGGCGCTTCGAGTTGCCGGCGACGTGATACTCGGTAAACTTGTGCGTAGTGGCGCCGGCGATAGCGAAATAGACGAAGGCGACGATGGCGAGCAGGCGCGCCGCCGCGTAATAGACTGCGACCTCGTCGGACGAGCGGAAATATTCGAGCGTGAGGATGTCGACGTAAGTGAGCAGCAGGTAGAAGCCCTCGACCGTGAAGATCGGCAGCGAGGTGGAAAGCCAGGTCTTCACCTCGTATTGCCTGGTGCCGTCCGGCACATTCTTCCTCAGCCGGCGCTCGAGCACGATCATCTGCACGATTGTGACGCCCCAGGTGGCGGCGAGCGCCACCAGCATCGCCGTGACCGCGTGCGTCGGCGCGCCGATGAAATAGCCGGCGCCGATGAGCATGGTGATGCAGAGCTGGCGGATGATGTAGAACGGCATCAGCGCCAGATTCGGCCAGTCAAAGGAGTGCGCGATGCCGGCCTGCACCTGCACCAGCCCGTAGATCGGAATGATGGCGCAGGCGAGATAGAGCGGAATGAGCGTGAACTGGTCGATGTGCGGCGCGGCGAGCGTCACCGCCGCGACGCCGGCAAAGGCGATGCCCGTGGCGATGGCGAAGGCGAGCCAGCGCGAGCCGGCGAGAAAGCCGCGCAGCAAATCGAATTGCCTGAGTTCGGTGTATTCAGGTATGAAGCGCCTCGCCGCCGTCGACAGGCCCATGTCGGAGAGCGCACCAATCATCAGCACCCAGGTCCAGGCATAGACGTAGATGCCGAATTCGAACGAGCCCATCCAGCGCGCCAGCAGCACCTGCGAGGCGAGCGCCAGCAGCGCATTGCCGACGCGGACGAGAAACACTTTTCCGGCGATGAGCTGCGCCAGCCGGCTGTCGCTCTTTTCGGCGCGCATCATCTTGACGCGCGCGATCGCGCCCGCGAGCGGCGAACGCACGGGCGCGGAGCCGGCAAGCGCCACGGGTTCGGTTTGTGGCGGCCGGGATGCAAGCGACGATTTGGCCATCGCGAGAAATTAGCAAGGATTCGTTAACATTCGGTGGCTCGGCGCCGAAACGTTAAGGCAGAGAGGCCAAAATCTTCTCGATCAACCTGCGCTCGTCCTTGCTCAGCGCCGCCTGCGGGGCGACCGGATCGCCGACCGCGTAGCCCTGGATCTGCAAGCCCGCCTTGATGCAGGCAGCGAGATTGAAACGCGTGAAGGCTTCGTTGACGTGCCACAGATCGCGCTGCAGCGCCATCGCCTCCGGCCATTTGCCGGCGCAGCAGAGATCGTAGAGCGCAACGCTTTGCCGCGGCACGATGCAGGCAGGCCCCGCCATCCAGCCGACGCCGCCGATCAGCATCACCGCCGCTGGAATATGCGCCGAGGCGGAAAACACTTTCATTTTCGGCGCGCGGTTCATGATCGACAGCAACCGCCCGGTGTTGGTCGAGGCATCCTTGATGTAGCGGATGCGCGGGTGCTCGGAGAGTCGCGCGATCACGTCGAGTGAAAGGTCGCTGCGCTGGAATTGCGGGTTGGTGTAGATGACGACCGGAATATCGACGCTGTCGGCGATGGCGCGGAAGTAGGACTCGATCTGCGCGTCCTTCACCGGGAAATAGGCTTCGAGAATAGCGAGAATGCCGTCGGCGTCGAGCTTCTGGTAGGCCTTCGCCTGCTCCACCGCGTCCGTCGTCGCGGTCGAGGCGACGCCGGCGACGACTGGCACGCGGTTCCTCGCCACTTCGATTGTCGCCTTCACCACCGTGGCGCGCTGTTCGCGCGACAGATAAGCGAACTCGCCGGTCGAACCGAGCGGCGTCAGACCGTGCACGCCGGCCTTGACGAGATCGTCGGCAAGCTTGCCCAGCACGTCGGTCTTGATGCGCCCTGCTGAGTCGATCGGCGAAACCAGATAGGGGAAGACGCCGCGAAAATCTGCCATAACCCTCCATAACAGAAAATTCGCCCACCATGGAGGGAGCGATAGCCCAGCGCGGCTTTAAAATTCTGACGACTCATGTCAGCAGTTTGCCCGAGCCGGCGGGGCGCAATATCCATGCCGACGACGCAGCGCTCAAGACGGCCGTCGCCGAAGTCATGGCGCGGCAGCGCGCCATCGGCCTCGATGTCATCAACGAGGGTGAATTCACCAAGGGCGGCGACTGGCTGTCGTATATTGAAAACCGCTTCGACGGTTTCGATCCGCGCCCGCCGACGGCCGGTAAGCCGTTGCTGCTGCAGGGCCGCGACCGCGAGGAGTTCGTCGACTTTTACCGCTACGCCAGCGAGCGCGGCACACTCTATTACGGCGCCGACACGCGCGTTCGCTCGAGCCGGCCGCATTACGTCTGCACGCGGCCGGTCGCCTACAAGGGGCTTGCCGAGCTCGCGCATGAAATCGGAATGCTGCGCGCCGTGGCCGCTCCGGAAAATGTATTTCTGACCACAACCGCGCCAGCCAGCCTCGAGCCCTACCGCGAGAACGAGTTCTACAAAACGGAAGAAGAATTCGTGTTCGCGCTCGCCGAAGCCACGCGCGTTGAAAACGAAGGGATCGCCAGCGCGGGCTTCATGGTGCAGGTCGATGACGCCTGGCTTGCCGCGCTATGGGACCGCATCGGCATGGCGATGGGCCTCAACGCCTATCGGCAGCGTTGCCTCATGCGCGTCGAGGCGCTCAACCACGCGCTGCGCAACGTGCCGGAGGCACAGGTCCGCTATCACATGTGCTGGGGCAGCTGGCACGGTCCGCATGTGCACGACCTGGAAATGGTGCATCTGGTGGACGTGATGCTGAAGGTCAAAGCCCGATTCTACCTGATCGAGGCGGCGAACGCCCGCCACGAGCATGAATATGCGGTTTGGGAAAACGTGAAGCTGCCGACGGGCAAGGTCGTGGTGCCCGGCGTGGTGACGCATTCCACCGACATCGTCGAGCATCCCGAACTGGTGGCGCAGCGCCTGGTCCGCTTCGCCGAGCGTGTCGGCCGCGACAACGTCATGGCCGGCACCGATTGCGGCTTCGGTGGTCGCACGCATCCGCAGATCGCCTGGGCGAAATTGCAATCGCTGGTGGACGGCGCGGCGCTGGCGTCGCGCGCTCTGGCCTAGCCGGCGAAGCCGCCATCGTCGAGAAAGACCTGCTCCTGCGGGGTCGTCTCGCGGCCAAGCGCGGGGTTACGGTGCGGGAAGCGGCCAAAGCGGCGAATGATGTCGGCATGGATCTCCGCCCATTTCAGTCCGTCGGCGTCGCCAGCCGCCTTGTAGAGCGCGATGCCGTGCTCCTGGTCGGCGAGATTTTCCGAATGCTCGAACGGCACATAGAAGAATGCGCGCAGCTCCGGCGGCACCTGCGCGTCGAAGCCGCGGATGATCGCGTTCGCCGTCACCGCCATCGCGAGCGGGTCGGTGGCAAACGCGCGCGCCTGCCCACGAAACATATTGCGCGGAAACTGATCGAGCAGGATCAGCAGCGCCAGCGAGCCTTGCGCGGTCCCTTCCCACGCAGCGAGCTTGCCGGTGGCGGCGCCTTCATAGGTCGGCAGAAAACGGCGGCGGATTTCGTCGTCGAAGGCCTTGTCCTTTTCGAACCACTTGTCGGCGCCGGCCTCACGCCAGAACGCGACCACCTCGGCGGCACTGGCAACAGGAGCCTCCGCGCTCATGCGCCGTCCCGCAAGGCGCGGCGCAGGATCTTGCCGACATTGGTCTTCGGCAGTTCGTCGCGGAACTCGATGTATTTCGGCACCTTGTAGCCGGCGAGCTCGGTGGCCATGAACTCCCGGAGATCGTGATCGCTGAGCTCCGGCTTTTTCTTCACCGCGAACAGTTTCACCGCTTCGCCGGATTTTTCATCCGGCACGCCGACGGCGGCGCATTCGAGCACGCCGCCCTGCATCATCGCCACGTCCTCGACTTCATTGGGGAAGATCTTGAAGCCGGAGACGGAAATCATGTCCTTTTTGCGGTCGACGATGCTGACGCGGCCATCGCCATCCATGACGCCGATGTCGCCGGTGCGGAAGAAGCCGTCGACGGTCATCACCTGCGCGGTTTCTTCCGGCCGCCGCCAATAGCCCGGCATCACCTGCGGCCCGCGCGCGCAGATCTCGCCGCGTTCGCCCATCGCCACCTCTTTATTATCGTCGTCGCGGATGGAAATGTCGGTCGACGGCAGCGGAAAACCGATGGTGCCGGTCCATTGGGCGATGTCACCGCGGTTGCAGGTCAAAACCGGCGAGGTTTCCGACAGGCCGTAGCCCTCGATGATCGGGCGCCCGGTCGCCTTGAACCAGGCATTGGCCACCGCCTTTTGCACGGCCATGCCGCCGGCGACCGCCGATTTCAGCATGCTCCAGTCGAGCTTGCCGAAATCCGGGTGATGCAGCAGCGCGTTGTAGAGCGTGTTGACCGCCGGGAACATGGTCACGCGATATTTCGCCATCTCCTTGACCAGCCCGTTGATGTCGCGCGGATTAGGAATCAGCACGCATTGTCCGCCGCTGTAAATACCGAACAGGAAACACGCGGTGAGCGCGAAGATGTGGTAGAGCGGCAGCGCGGTGACGATGATCATGCGGTCGACCGGCGGCGGCACGGCGATCATCGGTTCATGCCACGCGACCACTTGCAGCAGATTGGCGACCAGATTGCGGTGCAGCAGAGTCGCACCCTTGGCGACGCCAGTGGTGCCGCCGGTATATTGCAGGAAGGCGACATCGTCGGGGCCGATGTCGGGCCGCCTGAAGGCGAGTTTGCGGCCGTCAGTGAGCAAATCGGAAAATGTCGTCACGTCGGGCAGTTCGTAGGACGGCACCATTTTCTTCACGTGCCGGGCCATGAGATTGACAATCACGCCCTTCACCGCGCCCAGCAGGTCGCCCATGCTGGCGACGATCACATGTTTGACCGGCGTGAGCGGCAGCGCCTCTTCAAGTACGTGGGCGAAATTCTCCAGCACGATGATGGCTTCGGCGCGGGAATCGTTTAGCTGAAATTCCAGCTCGCGCGGCTTGTACAGCGGATTGACGTTCACGGCGGTAAAGCCGGCGCGCAGGATGGCGGCGATCGCCACCGGGTATTGCAGCACGTTCGGCATCATGATGGCGACGCGGTCGCCGCGCTTCATTCCTCTTGCCTGCAGCCAGGCGGCCAAGGCGCGCGAGGCCTGGTCGAGCTCGCCGAAGGTGAGCACCTTGTCCATGCAGACAAAGGCCGGCCGGTCGCGATAAGCGGCGAAGCTCTCCTCGAACATCGCCACCAGCGAGGGATATTTCGACGTGTCGATTTCGGCGGCAACGCCGGGCGGGTAATGCCGCAGCCAAGGCCGTTCCGTTGGCTGTTGCATGGCGTTTCCTCGAATGCCGCCGGTCTAATCCGGCGATGCCGACGGTTCGCCGCTAAGATCGGGCGAGTCGAGGCCGCGCGCAAGGGCCGCTCAGCGGTCCACCCCGCCGAAGGGTACCAGAGGATTGTCGGTCAGTGCCGTCCGATCGGGGCGGTCCGGCGCCGTCGCGCCGATAAAAGCCGCGAACAGCTCGGCGACGACGCGCTTGGGCAGGTCGCGGGTGATGAAGACGAGCCGGGTGCGATGGTCGCCGTCCGGCCAGCGTTCCAGCCGCGCCGTCGGGTGGAAGACGTGCTGCACGCCGTGCACCACCACCGGCATATCCGGCAATTCGGCGAGCTGCACGATGCCTTTAAGGCGCAGCAGCTTGTTGCCGTAGTTGGCGCGCAGCAGTTCGAGGAACATATCCAGCGTGCCGGCCGGAATCGGCTTATCGGCGGTGAGCCCGAAGGAAGCGATGTGCTCGTCGTGGCGATTGACGTCGTGATGATGGTGGTGGCGATCGTGGCCGTCAGAATAGGCCTCGGCCGCCAGCCATTTCTTCACGTCAGGGATTTTCTTGTCCGGATCGTAGAGGCCGCTGTTGAGAATGCGCGCCGCGCTTGCGTCGCCCTTGGCGGCATCGAGGATCGGCGCCGCCGGATTGAGAGCGCGCAGCCGCGCGGTGATCGTTTCGACCTGTTTGGCGTCGGCGAGGTCGGTCTTGGTGAGCACCAGACGGTCGGCCATCGCCGCCTGCTTCACCGCTTCCGCATGATCGTTCAGGATCAACTCGCCGTTCACCGCATCGACCACCGTGACGACGCCGTCGAGCCGGTAGCGCAGCAAGAGATAAGGATGCGCCATGGCGGTCTGCAGCACCGGCGCCGGATCGGCAAGGCCGGTGGTTTCCAGGAGGACGCGGCGAAACGTGCAACGCCTATTATCAAGATCGCGCAGCAAGGTCTCCAGCGCATCGACCAGATCACCGCGCATGGTGCAGCACAGGCAGCCCGATTGCAGCAGCACCATGTTGTCGCCGACATGTTCGACCAGCAGATGATCGAGCGCGATGTCGCCGAATTCGTTGATGATGACGGCGGTCTCGGCGAGGCCTACGTCTTTCAGCAGGCGATTGAGGAGGGTGGTCTTGCCGGCGCCAAGAAAGCCGGTGAGTACGGTCAAGGGGATCGGTTCGGCCGGGCGGCGGCGCGCGGCGGTGCTATCCGCCTCGCTCATTGCTCGGCCGCGGAGACCTTCGGCTTCGCCGTTTTCTTCACCGTCTTTTTGGCCGGCTTCTTTTTTTCCGGTCTGGCTTCCGCCGCGCCGTCCGGCTTGTCTTCCTTGGCAGCGACGGCCTTGTGATGCCGCTTCTTCGACGGCGCGCTTGCCGTCTGCGGCTGGTCCGGATGATCGGCCGGGCCAGTGAACACAACGACCGGCGGCTCGGTATCGACCGGCGGGCCAAGCACGAACTTGCCCTTCGCCGGCTTCAGGCTGGAGAGCATGAAGGCCTGCGCATTGCCTGAGGCGCTATCGCCGGTTTCACTGCCGGAGGCCGCGGCAACCGGTCCTTCGTCTTTCTCGTCGTTATCCTCCGACGGCGGCTTGCGCCGGTGTCCGCCGCACATTTCCTCGCGCAGGTTGGGCGGCTGCGCGTCGATTGGCGACAGTGCATCAACCGTGCCGAGCGAGGGCGTCAGCCACGACAGCCCGCCGCTGTTGAAGCCGCGCTCGAGCAGTTGCGCCGCCTTTTGCGTGCGTGCGCCGCCCGACCATGCACCGAGCACGATGGCGATCAGCCGGCGGCCGTTGCGCGTAGCGGATGCCACCACGTTATAGCCGGAGGCGCAGATGAAACCCGTCTTCATGCCGTCGGCGCCGGGATAGCGGTCGAGCAGCCTATTGTAATTGTGCATGATCCGGTTGCCGTAGCGGATCGAATGAATGTGCCAGAGATAATCGTATTCGGGAAATTCGGTGATCAGTGCGCGCGCCAAAATGCCGAGGTCGCGCGCCGAGGTGACGTGGTTTTCCGCCGGCAGCCCGTTCGGGTTGACGAAATTGCTCTGCGTCATGCCGAGGCGGCGTGCATTGGCGTTCATCATGTCGGCAAAGCCCGCGATCGATCCGCCGACGCCTTCGGCGACGGTCACCGCCATGTCGTTCGCCGATTTGACCATCAGCATCTTCATCGCGTTGTCGACGGTGACGGTGGTGCCGACCTTGAAGCCCATCTTGGTCGGCTGCTGTGCGACGGCGTTGCGCGACACCGTGAGCAGCGTGTTCATGCCGATGCGGCCTTCCTTGATGGCGCGCAGCGTTGTGTAGGCGGTCATCAATTTGGTGACGGAGGCCGGGTACCAAGGAAAGGTGGCGTTTTCCGCGTGCAGCACCTTGCCAGTCGAGGCCTCGATCAGCAGTTGCGCTTCGGCGTTGGCGGGTTGAGAGCCGGCGAGCGCCAGCGCCGCGACGGCGGCAAATCTGATCAGCAGGGAGCTGGGTCGCGGGGAGTAGGGCACTTTTCGCTCGGTCCTGGCTTTGGGCCTCGGAAACGGCCGGGTTCCATCGGCGGCGGCGCTAGGCAGCCTTGTAGCGAAGCTTTATATGCGAGGCAAAGTCACTCTTGCCCCAGCGTAAATTCCATTGACATGGTTTTTATCGCCGATTAATGCGACCAAAGTTCGGCAAAGGAGAGGGAAATGACCGCGGCAATCGTCGGCTGGGCCCACACCCCGTTCGGCAGGCTTAATGGCGAGAGCGTCGAAAGCCTGATCGTGCGCGTCGCCGGCGAGGCGATGGCCGACGCAGGGATCGCCGCCACGGATGTGGACGAGATCGTGCTCGGCCATTTCAACGCCGGGTTTTCTCAACAGGATTTCACCGCCGCGCTGGTGCTGCAGGCCTCGCCCGACCTGCGCTTCAAGCGAGCGACGCGGGTGGAGAACGCCTGCGCCACCGGCTCGGCAGCGGTGCACACGGGACTAAAGGCGATCGAGGCGCGCTCGGCGCGCATCGTGCTCGTGGTCGGCGTCGAGCAGATGACGACGACGCCTCCAGCCGAAATCGGCCGCAACCTGCTCAAGGCCTCCTATGTGCGCGACGAAGCCGAGATCGACGGCGGTTTCGCCGGCATCTTCGGCAAGATCGCTGGACTTTATTTCCAGAAATGGGGCGACCAGTCGGACGCGCTGGCCATGATCGCGGCGAAGAACCACAAGAACGGCGTCGGCAATCCTTACGCGCAGATGCGCAAGGATCTGGGCTACGAGTTCTGCCGCAACGAGAGCGAGAAGAATCCGTTCGTCGCCGGTCCGCTCAAGCGCACCGACTGCTCGCTGGTCTCGGATGGCGCCGCCGCGGTCGTGCTCGCCGATATCGACACCGCGCTCAAGCTCAACAAGGCGGTCGCTTTCCGCGCCGCCGAGCACGTGCAGGACTTTCTGCCGATGGCCAAGCGCGACATCCTCAAATTTGAGGGCTGCTCGCAGGCCTGGCAACGCGCGCTGGCGAAGTCGGGGCTTAAGCTCGGCGACCTGTCATTCGTCGAGACGCATGATTGCTTCACCGTCGCTGAGCTCATTGAATACGAAGCGATGGGTCTGGTGCCGGAAGGGCAAGGCGCCCGCGCCATCAAGGAAGGCTGGACGCAGAAGGACGGCAAGCTGCCGGTCAATCCGTCCGGCGGGCTGAAGGCGAAGGGTCATCCGATCGGCGCCACCGGCGTGTCGATGCACGCGATGACGGCGATGCAGTTGACCGGCACGGCCGGCGATCTGCAGGTCAAGGACGCCCGCCTCGGCGGCATCTTCAACATGGGCGGCACCGCGGTCGCCAATTACGTCAGCATCCTCGAGCGCATCAAGTAGGCGGGCGCGCTATTTGAACTTGCGCTCGGCCTCGGTCGGCAGAAAAGATGCGTCGAAGATATCCGCGAGCTTAGGCCTGGCTTTCCACTTGGTGGTGAGATTGAGCTGATCAATCGCCTTTTCAAACCGCGCCGGATCGATGCCGCCATAGCCGTTCGCCTTGACCTCGGGCGTGACGATGTTGTCGCGGATGGCGATGGTCGAGCCGCTCGAGTTCGGCCGGCTTCTTGGCGGCGTCGTTGCGCTTGAGCACCGTGTCGACGGCGGATGCCGGTGACCGCACCGTCTCCTTCAGGCCCTTGAGATAGGCGCGCAGGAATCCTCGCACCGCCTCGGGATGGTCGGCGGCGAATTTCGCATTGACGAAGACGGCGCTGCCGTAGAGATCGACGCCGTAATTGGCCATCAACAGCACGGTGATGTCGTCGACCGGAACGCCCTTGTCCTTGAGGTCGATGAAGGTGGCAAACGATAAGCCGGTGACGGCATCGACCTGGCCGGCGGCGAGCATCGGCTCGCGCACCGGGAAGCCGACGTTCTCGATCTTCACCTTGGACGCATCGATGCCGTTCGCCTTCACGAAGATCGGCCATTGCGCAAAGCTGATATCGGTTGCCGGCGCGCCGAGCGTCTTGCCTTCCAGATCCTTCGGCGTGCTGATGCCGCGGCTCTTGCGGCCGATCACCGCGTAAGGCGGCCGGTTGTAGACCATGAACACTGCCTTGAGCGGCATCGTCGGATTGGCGTCGCGGTATTTGATCAGCGCGTTGATGTCGGCAAAGCCCATGTCGTAGACGCCGCCCGCCACGCGGGCGATCGACTGAGGCGAGCCGGTCGCCGCTGTCGATGTTCACGTTCACGCCCTCGGCCTTGTAGTAGCCCTTGTCGAGCGGAACGAGGAACGGCGCCGCCGGCCCTTCAAACTTGAAGTCGAGGCTGAACTTGATCGGCGTTTCCGCCGCCGCGGCGCCGGAGATCAGACCTATGCCAAATAAAAATAGCTGCCAATGCCCGTCGGCTGGCGCCAAAAGCGCCCATAACGCTGATCCTTCCTTGGCGGCCCGCGCATCCGGCGACGCGTGTCGCGGCCGCGGCAGAATTTTGGCCACGACGCAGCAAAGAACATGCTGCGGCAAAGGGCAAGTTTTACGCCCAGATTAACGAACATTGCATGACGGCATGGCTAACGGCGGCGCTGTCCAAGGGGGCGCTGCTGTGGCTCATGCCGCCGGTTTGGCGCTATTGTCGCGGCTGCTTTCCGCTCTCTGTCTTGGTCGAGGTGGCGTAATGATTGTCGTGACCAATAACGAAGGCACCCCCGGCGTGCCGTTGACCGCGCGTCGCCTCGCTGAAGGGGCGGCGGCGCTTGATGCCATCGAGGCGGGCATTCGCCTAGTCGAGAGCGACGAATCGATCCGCACGGTCGGCCGCGGCGGCTGGGCGAATTTGCTCGGCGAGGTCGAGCTCGATGCGGCGGTGATGGATGGCACGACGCTTGCGCACGGGCGCGATCGGGGCGCTGAAGGGCTTTCTGCATCCGGTCAGCGTCGCGCGGCAGGTGCTCGAGCGGCTGCCGCATGAACTCCTGGTCGGCGACGGCGCCGCGCGCTTTGCCGCAGAGATTGGCGCCGAACAGGGCGAATTGCTGGTGCCGCGCGCGGCGGCGGCCTGGAAAAAATGGTTCGACAGCGAAGTGAGCGAAGCGGACCGGGCGCGCTGGCCGGACGTTGCGCTCGCCGACTATTGCCGTCAGGCCATCGATCCGGAGGTGGGCCGCGACACGACCGTCTTCATGGCCATCGACCGCAACGGCGACATGGCCAGTGGTACGAGCACGTCGGGCTGGGGCTGGAAATATCCGGGACGCCTTGGCGACAGTCCGCTCATCGGTGCCGGCTCCTACGCCGACAGCCGCTACGGCGCCTGCGCCTGCACCGGCGCCGGCGAGATGGCGATCCGCTGCGGCACCGCGCGCGCGGTCGTGCTTTACGTGAAGGCCGGCATGAGCGTTGAGCAGGCGGTTGGCGAAGCAGTCAGCGACATGCGCGCGCTCAAGGGCGGGCTCATCAGCCGCGTCACCATTCATGCCATCGACGGCCGCGAAAATCACAAGGTCGTCGCGGTGAACGGCGACGGCAGCCAGCGCTACTGGCACTGGAAGACCGGGATGGAGGCTCCCGTCTTCCTGCCCGCCGAGCCGATTGTCATCAGCAAAAGCGGAACGAAGCCGGCGCCGTCGGCCCGCTTCGCGACATCATAGACGGCAATATTCTGTTTGGACGGCCAGTCGCCGATGGGACCGTTCATCGTGCTGCCGGACGCGACCTCACTCGCCGCTGATGGCCGCGCGCAGCAGGCATCCGGCTGGAAGCCCGGATCGTGCGCCACGCGCTTTCGCACTCTTCGCATAGTATAACGGCATCCATCCCTTCGATGATCGTGCAATTGTGCGCATTGCCGTACTCATCGGTGACGAAGAGACGCGCAATCAAGTCCCGCTTGCGCGCAAGCAGGGCGTGCGTCATCGCCACTTCGAGTGCGATTTCGCCTGCGTGATACGGTCCAATCTGAGTCTTGTCCGGCAATGCAACCAACCAACCATCCTTTGTTTTGCGGATGGTAAAGGCGATAGTTTGCTGCAAATCGTCATCCGCCATCCGGGAAGCGTAATACACGGCATTAAAAAAGAGGACCGAGAGTGCTTTGCGCGCCGGAAAAAATATGCCGGCAGATTTTGATCCGCATCAATGCGAGGCGCCAGCTGACAACTTCGACTGTGACAGTCGATGCGTCCGTTCCACGAATGGTGCGGGAAACAATAACAAAACCAAGGAGGTCAGCATGACGACAGTAGCATCCACGCGTCGTCCCGATGTTGGAATGAGTTGCGCAAAATGCGGCGAGCCGCTGATTGCCCCTCTCGGGTCGGCCTATGTAAGTCCCCACGAAGTCCTCAATCTTTGGTCATGCCCGGCGTGCGGTTTTGCGTTGGAAGTCCCAGCCTGCCTGCCCGAAGACGTGGACCCCGAAGTGGACAAGCAGGTGATAGAGCAGTTCTTTCCGTCGCTGCTGGTGGCGTAACGAGCGACGGATTTTCGCGAGCGTGTTGACAATGAGAAACCCCGGGACGGTGCCCGGGGTTTCGTTATCGAGGCTTGACGCGGACGTGGCGCATCGCTTGCTTTATAATTTGCCGGCCTGATCTGTCCGCCTGGGCCCGGAGGGTCATCAATGCAGGCAGCAAAGCCCGCTGTCGTTCTCAACGAGGTTCCGCCGTTTCATGCGTCCTACGCGCCGGCGGATGAGTCGATTGCCGCACCCTTGCTCACCGCCGCCGCCCGCCCGGCCGAGGCCGAAGCGCGCATCGATGCCCGCGCCACCAGGCTGATCGAGGCGATCCGCGTCCGCACTGGCGGGCTCGGCGGGGTCGAGGATTTCCTGCATGCCTACGCGCTTTCTACCAAAGAGGGCCTGGCGCTGATGGTGCTGGCCGAGGCGCTGCTGCGAGTGCCCGATGCCGCCACCGCCGACGCTCTGATCGAGGACAAGCTCAAGGCCGGCGACTGGACTAGCCATGAGGCGAAATCCACCGCGCTTTTGGTCTCGGCTTCTGCCTGGACACTGGGCATAACGGCGAAGGTCATCCAGCCCGGCGAAACGCCGGAGGGCATTGTCGAATCGCTGGTGAAACGCCTGGGGCTACCGGCGGTGCGGGCCGCCACGCGCCAGGCGATGAAACTGCTCGGCTCGCATTTCGTGCTCGGGCAGACCATCGACGAAGCGCTGGCGCGCGCCGGCCGCGGCGGCGAATTTCTCTATTCCTTCGACATGCTGGGCGAGGGCGCCCGCACCGCCGCCGACGCCGCGCGTTATTTCGATTCTTACGCCAACGCCATCGAGGCCATCGGCAAGAAGGCGGGGCGCGGCGCGTTGCCGGTGCGGCCGGGCATTTCCGTCAAGCTCTCGGCGTTGCATCCGCGCTATGAGCCGCTGCAGCGCGAACGCGTGCTCAGGGAACTTGTCCCGAAACTCATAGAGCTGGCGCAACTTGCCAAGCGCCACCAGCTCAATCTGACCGTCGATGCCGAAGAGGCCGACCGGCTGGAATTGTCGCTGGAAGTGATCGGCGCGACCTTGCGCGACTCCTCGTTGCGCGGCTGGGACGGCTTCGGCCTCGCCGTGCAGAGCTATCAGAAGCGCGCCGCCGCGGTGATCGACTGGACTGCCGAGCTCGCCAATGCATTCGACCGCCGGCTGATGGTGCGGCTGGTCAAGGGCGCCTATTGGGACACCGAGATCAAGCGCGCGCAGGAACGCGGCCTTGCCGATTATCCGGTGTTCACGCGCAAGGCGATGACCGATCTTTGCTACCTTGACTGCGCGCGCAAATTGCTCGGCTATCGGCCGCGCCTCTATCCGCAGATCGCCACGCATAACGCATTGACTGCGGCGTGCGTGATCGAGGATGCCGGCGGCACTGGCGGCTACGAATTCCAGCGGCTGCACGGCATGGGCGACGCGCTCTATCGCGCGCTGCTCGCCGACCGGCAGGATCTCACCTGCCGCGTCTATGCGCCGGTCGGCGGCTATGCCGACCTGCTCGCCTATCTGGTGCGGCGGCTGCTGGAAAACGGCGCCAATTCGTCCTTCGTCTCGGTCGCCGCCGATCCGTCGGTGCCGATCGCCGAATATCCTCAAACGCCCGCAGAGCTGGATCGGCGATGCCAGCCACGCGCGGCATCCGCGCATTCCGCGCCCACGCGATCTGTTCGCGCCGGAGCGGACGAATTCGGCCGGCGTCGAATTCGGCGACAGTGAAGCGCTCGCCGCGCTTCTCGCCGATGTCCGCGCCGCGCCGCAAAGCGTCGCCGCGGCGCCGTTGATCGACGGCGTCGCCGTCAGCGGCCGCGCCCGCGACGTGCTCTCGCCGATCGACGGCAAGCGCATCGGCACGGTGCAGGAGGGCGATGCAGCGATCGTCGATGCCGCTTTTGCCGCGGCGCGGGCGGGGTTTCCTGCGTGGGATGCAACGCCGGTCGATGAACGCGCGCAGATTTTGTCACGCGCCGGCGACCTGATCGAACAAAACCGCGGCCGCCTGATCGCGCTGCTGCAGAGCGAGGCCGGCAAGACGCTCGACGACTGCGTATCGGAAGTGCGCGAGGCCGCCGACTACTGCCGCTATTACGCGGCGCAGGCGCGGGCAGCGCTTGTCGCCGCGCGCGCTGCCGGGCCCGACCGGCGAGAGCAACGAGCTGCGTTATCGCGGCCGCGGCGTCGTCGTCTGCATCAGCCCGTGGAATTTCCCCATCGCCATCTTCACCGGGCAGATTGTCGGCGCGCTCGCCGCCGGCAACGCGGTGATTGCCAAGCCTGCCGAGCAGACGCCGCTGATCGGTTCGGAAACGGTGAAGCTGCTGCACGCGGCCGGCGTGCCGGCAAGCGCGCTGCATCTGGTGCCCGGCGACGGCAAGGTCGGCGGCCTGCTGACGGCCGACAAGCGCGTGTCCGGCGTCGTCTTCACCGGTTCGACGGACGTCGCCCGCATCATCAACCGCGCGCTCGCCGCCAAGGACGGTCCGATCGCGCCGCTGATCGCCGAGACCGGCGGCATCAATGCCATGATCGTCGATGCCACCGCCTTGCCGGAGCAGGTGTGCGACGACGTCATCGCCTCCGCCTTTCGCTCCGCCGGGCAGCGCTGCTCGGCGCTGCGGCTCTTTGCGTGCAGGACGACGTGGCCGACAAGGTGCTCGAGATGATCGACGGCGCGGCGCGCGAACTGGCGTTGGGCGATCCGCGCGACCCGGCGATCCAGGTCGGCCCGGTGATCGACGCCGAGGCCAAGGGCAAGCTCGACCGCTGGATCGCCGACATGCACGGCGCCGTGCGCTTCCGCTGGGACGAAGATCGTCCGCTGCCGCAGCAGGGCATTTACGTCGCGCCGACCATCATCGAGCTCGACCGCGTGCGCGAGCTCACGCAGGAGGTGTTCGGCCCGGTGCTGCATGTGGTGCGCTGGCGCGCGAGCGAGCTCGACGCGCTGTGCGACGAGATCGCCGGCAACGGCACCGCGCTCACCCTCGGCGTGCACTCGCGCATCGACACGACCATCGCGCGCATCGCCGCGCGGCTTGCCAACGGCAATGTCTATGTCAACCGCAACATGATCGGCGCGGTGGTGGGCTCGCAGCCGTTCGGCGGCAGCGGCCTGTCGGGAACCGGGCCGAAAGCGGGCGGGCCGAACTATCTGCACCGTCTGGCGCTGGAACAAGTTGTGACGGTCAACACGGCCGCGTCCGGCGGCAATGCGACCCTGCTCGCCGACGACGGCGATTAATCGCGGATCGTCGGCGCCCTGTGATTGGCGACACAAAGCGGCGATTTCGCTGCCAATTCTTGCACTGCGGGCAGCAGGAAATGCGGCCCGCCCGGTTGCTTGAATAGCGTGGCCCAAGAAGGGAGATCATGATGCGCAGCAATTTCCGCCGTTCCATGATCGCCGCGGTCGCCGGAATTTTGGCCGTGACCACCATCGGTTTGACCCCGGCCGAGGCCCGCCACCGGCATTACGGCAATGCCGCCGTGCTCGGCGCTGTCGTCGGATTGTTCGGCACCATCGCCGCGATCGCCGCCGCCGACCAATATCGTGACGACTATTACGGCTATGGCCCGTATTACGGGGGCTATTATCCCGCGCCCTATGCCTATTATGGCGGCGGCTACATGGTTATCGCTACGGCGGCGGCCACTGGCACCATCACCACCATCACTGATGGCGTATTCGTCAACGATAATGCCGCTTTTACGCCTCGTTTCAGGTGTCGTTAACCGGTTTGACGACTGGATCGAGTATGGTTGGCGGTATGGCTGATTCGCTTGACCGGCTTTACAATGCCGTCGTTGCGGCTCGCGGCAGCGACCCGGCGAAGTCGCGCACGGCTCGACTGCTGCGTGCCGGCCGCGCGAAAATGGCCAAGAAACTCGCCGAAGAAGCCGTCGAAGTAGTGATCGACGCCATGCACGGCCAGCCCGAGGCAGTCGTTCGGGAAAGCGCCGATTTGCTTTACAATCTGGTGGTGCTTTGGGTTCACGCCGGCGTCCACCCCGACGATGTATGGGCCGAGATGCGCCGGCGCGAGCAGATGTTTGGCATTGCCGAAAAAGTGCCAAAAGAAATGGTGCGCGGTCCGACACGGCGTAAAGTCGTGGCCCTGGACACCAGGCGCATCCGCAAGCGCCGCTGATTTGAACCACCTGACCCGGTGAGCGTATCCATGGCCGCTCAGGCTGCCGAGCCGCGTTCGTTGCTGCGCCGGCTCTATGACTGGTGCCTGAGCGAGGCGGCGACGCCGCATGCCATGTGGACCATGGGCGCGGTGGCCTTCGCCGAGAGCTCGTTCTTTCCGGTCCCGCCCGACGTAATGTTGATCCCCATGGCGCTGGCGCAGCCCGCCCGCGCCTATTTGCTGGCGGCCTGGTGCACGCTGGCCTCGGTCCTTGGCGGCATCGCCGGCTATGCCATCGGCGCGCTGCTCTATGACTCGGTCGGCGCCTGGCTGATCCATCTCTACGGCTATAACGACAAGGTCGAAACCTTCCGTGCCGCTTACGCCCAATGGGGCGCCTGGATTATCCTGCTCAAGGGCCTGACGCCGATCCCGTACAAGATTGTGACAATTACATCCGGTTTCGCCGGCTACAATTTCGGCCTGTTCATCGTCTTTTCCATCATTGCCCGCGGTACGCGTTTCTTCGTTCTGGCCCTTCTCCTGCACCGCTACGGCGAACGGGCCCGTCACTTCATCGAAAAACGTCTCGGATTGTGGGTTTTCTTGCTGGCGGCCCTGGTCGTCATCGGCATCGCGGCGGCGCTATACTTCATCTAGCCGAATCGCAATTCCTCATTTTCGCTACCGCTACGGCCTAGACGGGGGTTGCCGGCACAAATGCCGCGAGGCAATGAATTGCTTTTGGGCGACTGACTTAAAATTAGTCTGACGGGCGATGGGCGACGACCGGATGCGGGGACATCAAACGAGGCGCGCCTCGCCGCTGCTCGCAAGTCTTTGCGCGGGCGCGCTGCTGGGTGGCGCCGTGGCGGCCCGGGCGCTGGATGCCGGAACACCGAACGCGCCGCCGCAGGCCGAGCATCGCAATTTCTTCGACAGCCTCTTCCACTGGTTCGGCCAACAAGCGGTGAATTTCAATTCCAACCTCAAGAATGCCGGTGCGCAGATGCAGAATTTCGGCCGCGAGGCCGGTATCGTGGCCAAGACCACGATCGATGCTGCCAAGGACGCGGCCGACGCCGTGGCGCGGATTCCCAACGCGCGCACGATCTCCGTGCACGAGAAATGCGCCGTGGCGCCCAACGGCGCGCCCGACTGCATGGCCGTGGCCATGAACGCGTGCAAGGCCAAGGGCTTCGAATCCGGCAAGAGCGTTGACATGACCACCGCCGAGATCTGCCCGCCCAAGGTGCTGCTGACAGGCCGCAACAGCGGGCCGGGTTGCCACGACGAGACCTTCGTGTCGCGCGTGCTCTGCCAGTAAATCCAGCTGGATTTGGCCGATGCGGCGGACGCTTGTTTCGCGTCCGCGTCTATGTTTCCGTCACGCGCCTAGCAAGGACGGAGCGCCGGAAATGAATTTGCACAGCAAGCTGCTCGAACGCGACGCCGCCGGCCGCCCCGTGACCGTCGGCGTGATTGGCGCCGGAAAATTCGGCGCCATGTTTCTCGCGCAGGCGCGCCTGACGCAAGGCATGCATGTCGTCGGTGTCGCCGATCTCAATGTGGCGCGCGCGCGCAGCCAGCTCAACACCGCGAACTGGCCGGCGGAAGCCTTTGCCGCTGCCTCGCTTGCCGACGCGCATAAGAAGCGCGCAACCTTCATCACCGACGACTCCATGGCGCTGATCGCCGATCCGCGCATCGAGGTGATCGTGGAAGCGACCGGCGTACCCGGCGCCGGCATCCATCACGCGCTCAAGACGATCGAAAACGGCAAGCATATCGTCATGGTCAACGTCGAAGCCGACGCGGTGGCCGGGCCGCTGCTGGCGCGCCGCGCCAAGGCGGCGGGCGTCGTCTACTCGCTTGCCTGGGGCGATCAGCCGGCGCTGATCTGCGACCACGTCGACTGGGCGCGCGCCGCTGGCTTCAAGATCATCTGCGCCGGAAAGGGCACGCGCTACGAGCCGCACTACCACAAGTCTAATCCCGACAATGTCTGGGACATCCTCGACAAGTACCTGAACATCGCCGATCGCAAGTCGATCAATCCGAAAATGTTCAATTCCTTCGTCGACGGCACCAAGTCCGGCATCGAGATGACGGCGGTGTGCAACGCCACCGGCCTGGTGCCGCAGTCGGACGGATTGCATTTCCCGCCGGCGACGCGATTTGAGCTGGCCGAGATCTGTAAGCCGAATAGCGACGGCGGCACGCTGGAGAAGGCCGGCGTCACCGAAGTGACCTCCTCGGTATATCGCGACGGCCGCGACGTGCCGCATCATCTGGCGCTCGGCACCTATGTAGTGTTCGAGGGCGAGACCGAATACGCCCGCCGCTGCTTCAAGGAATATTCTATGCTGCCGGACAAGACCGGCAAATACGCATCGCTCTACCGGCCGATCCACATGATCGGGCTCGAGCTCGGCATCTCCGTCGCCTCCTGCGCGCTGCGCAACGAATCGACCGGCGCGCCCACCGGCTTCCGCTCCGACGTGGTGGCGACCGCCAAGCGCAATCTCAAGGCCGGCGAGATGCTCGACGGCGAGGGCGGTTTCTGCGTCTGGGGCAAGCAGACGCCGGCTGGCGTCTCGCTGAAACAGGAATTGCTGCCGCTCGGTCTCGCCCACAACGTCAAGCTCAAGCGCGATATCCCCGAAGGCGGCGCGCTGAAATGGGCGGATGTCGCCTATGACGCCAACGATTCGGCGGTGAAGGTGCGGCGTGAAATGGAAGCGGCGTTCGGCCGCCGCGACGTCGGCGCTGAGCCGTCGGCGGCGATTTGACCGCCGCCGCGCGGCATTACTCGAGCTCGATGGTGCCGTCGATCTTATGATTCAAGCCGACCTCGCCGATCGTCAGCGTCATGTGCGCGCGCAGCGTCTCGTTCCCCTTGATCTTGCCGCCGGCCACAGCCTTGCGGATGGCGTTCTCGATCTCGCGCTGTGAGGTGATGCCGACAACCTTGAGAAATTTGCGCAATGACGCATTGAGGATCACTTCGTTCATGAGCGGTCTCCGATCAAAGCGCGGAAATGGTGCCCCTGGCCGGCATCGCATTGTATCGATAGACACTTGATCTTGCGATGGAATTTTCCAGGTTAATGAGGTTGATACCAACAACGGTACCAACATACAAACTCATCGGTCTCGCTGTCTATTAGTCGCCAAGATTACCGGATATTGGCACTAGATGGCGCAGCAAACCGGAGCACCAATATGGGGCCATCGCTTATTTTTTTCGAAGAGCGGATCGCACCTTGGGGTTGAGCTTTCGGCCAGCTCACCACGTTCGGGACGAGGGGGTCGCAGGTTCAAATCCTGCCACTCCGACCAGCAATATCAGCCACTTAAACGGTGGAAGTTTTCAAGCAAGACCTGGTGGCGACAGATTGCGCGACAGAAACGCCTGCCTGGGCACTCTGGCATCAACTGAAAGCGGACGAGCACTACCTTGCCAAGGTCGGAGTCGAGGGTTCGAACCCCTTCGCCCGCTCCAAAAATTCCTTTTTACACAAAGGGATTTGACTGAAGCGTCTATGACGCATTCGGCAACTACCGGCAGAACGTAACGCGAATTCCCCACCGCAATACGGGGAAAATCCGGGGACTCTGTTCACGCGGCGTTCCAGCCGCCAGAATCCATTTACCTACGCAAAGTGACTGGGCCGGAACGGCGAAGCAGGACAAATGGCACACCGACGCAACAAAATGCTCCGTTACGTAGTCGCACCAAAAGCCATCACATATTCGCTTACAAAAATCGACGTAGCAGAATCATTGATCTCCGCCGCAATCCGTCTCTTCTTCGAAGGCGGTCATCCCGTTCCAATTTATTCTCTGACAAGTTCGGCGCGCGAAATTCTAACCACCATCGGCGACAAGACAGGCACGGAAACCGTTCTCCATGCTGTAGCAAAGCGCCAGGGCAAAACTCTCAAAGAATTGGTAGCCCAAGTCCACGTTTTTGCGAGTTTCTTTAAACATGCGGATCGTGATCCGCATGGCACGTTGACCTTTGCAGAAACAGAAGTTGATCCAGTTCTCGCAATGGCTGTACAAGACTTCGCCCGCATTACGGGCGGCCTACCAGTTGAAGGGCAAGTATTTGAAGTTTGGATTTATGCCCTAGCTTTTAAGAAAGTGTCTGAAGCGCCCCTAAAAGGGCAGCGAGTAATTAAGCTAGCGATTAAGCAGTTTCCAGGTATTAGGACAGCCGACCGACAACAGCAGAAGAAATTGGGGCTAGATTTTTTAAATCGAGTTCAAAACGACCCATCTTTTAAAATGGAATTCGAGCGGGAGGTCCTGTTCGCTGCTGCCGGAAAAACTGCCAAAAAAGTGCGCTAAGATAAGCTAGTAATCTCATGGAATAATTTTTGATCAACCAGCCGTTATCATCGATGACGCTCGGTTCGCGTTTGCCTTCGCAACCGCGTTTTTCTTATGAAGAGAGGCTATGAGCACCCAAATAGGCAATGCAGTTTTTCAGAGTGTATGTGGCGGCTCGTCCAGCAGCTTTAGCTTAGCCGCTAGCATGGCGATACGAATTTCTGCTTCGGTACGGGTGAGGTTCGGCTTGAACGCGTCTAACTCGTAGGCCGCCTCCGCAAGTTTCTTTAGCATTGCCGCTTGCTCTGCTGTCATAGACACGTCGGCAGTAGTCGGCTTTGGATCGCGGGGCGAGTCCGGGCCAATAGGCATCCATCGCACCTTCAGTCGTTCATGCTTGGTGAATCACTGCTTGATAGCGCAGTGAGCTTGCTGTTCGGCCAACCTCTTTATCTTTATTCCTTCCGATGCGGATTGCGACGATCCCCGCGCCGATTGGATTTGCGAACATAGGAAATTAGGGCCTCGGGGTGGTGATGTTTGGCCTTGAGCGCAGCGATCAACGCATCCTCGGCCTCAATTGTCAGAACGTCTGATCGCTTTCCAAGTCTTAAGCCGACGATATATTCAGTCATGGTGCGGCCTTCCCAACTCATTCAAAATCCCGAACTGTGCTTGTGGCAGTTTCATTAGAACCGACGAAAACATACCGCCATGGCGGAAACCTGATAGTCTTCTCCCAGAAGGAGGATGACATTTGACCTATATCGTCAATGAAAGTTGTATCAAGTGCAAGCTGATGGATTGCGTAGAGGTGTGCCCCGTCGATTGTTTCTACGAGGGCGAAAACATGCTGGTCATTCATCCCGACGAATGCATTGACTGCGGAGTGTGCGAGCCGGAATGCCCAGTGGACGCGATCAAGCCCGACACCGAGGTCGGGGCCGAGAAGTGGCTCAAGCTCAACGCTGACTATGCAAAAACTTGGCCCAATATAACGGTCAAGCGCGACCCTCCCGCGGATTCAAAAGAATGGGAAGGGAAGCCGGATAAGCTTAAATATTTTTCGCCAAATCCTGGCGAAGGAGACTAGCCGGTGTCGATCTAATCACCGGCGGATGGGACATTGTCGTTCGAGGAATTGGGAAGCAAAACGTTGAAGCTCAAACCTGTCCCTACCGCAAATCAGATCCGGACGTACTGATGGTGGAGTCCACCGAGGATAGGCCGCATCTCGATACGCCCGTGGCGCAGAATGGGCCTTCCATTGGGTGCGTCAACGAGAGGTGCGTGCGCACCGCGTTGTAATAGTCCAGGTAGCACGCGAGGATATGGCGAAGGTGCCGCTCGCCATTCACCACCACGTGGTCCAGGCATTCCCGGCGGATCGAGCCGATCAGGCGCTCCGCATACCCATTCTGCCACGGCGAACGCGCAGGTGTGGGATGGTCGCGAATCCCAAGCGAGCGAACTCGACGAATGAATAAATTCCCGTAGCAAGTATCCCGGTCGCGGATCAGATAGCGAGGAACTTGCTCCCAGCCAAATGCGGCCGTCAGCTGGTTGGCAATCCATTCCCCGGTGGGGTGAGCAGTCACGCCGAGCCGCAGGATTTGCCGCCGGCCGTGGCCCATGATCAGCAACCCATACAGCGGTCGAAAAGACAAGGTCGGCACCACAAACAGGTCCATGGCCGCGATACCATCCGCATGGTTGTGCAGAAACGTCTTCCAGCCTTGGGACGGCGGCCCTCTCTTTCGCACCATGTACTTGGCAACGCTGGTCTGGCCAATGTCGATGCCGAGCTTCACCAGTTCGCCATGTATGCGAGGTGCGCCCCACAATGGATTGGCAAGGCTCATCTCGCGGATCAACTGCTGGATCTCGGCTGGTACTCCGGGGCGGCCCCACCGAGGCCTCGACTTCCAGCGCCAGTAATACCGAAAACCTGCGCGATGCCATCGAACCACGGTATCAGGCCGAACGATGGCAAGCGCCTCGCGGGTCTTTGGAAACAGCTTACAAATCCAGCCCAGAAGCATCCTGTCGATCGTCAAAAATGGCATCCGACCGGGCCTGCCCCGTCGCAGCACGATAATCTGCTGCCGCAATACGAGGATCTCGGCTTCCATCGCCGCGCGCGGCCGAACCAGATCGACGACAATCCCGACAATCTGTCTACAGAGATCCCACATCCGCGGAGGATCATCCGATCCTGCGTTTTACGCCAACCGGACGGAATTTGCGACAGGGACAGGTCTTCACGAGGCTAAAAACTTTTCCCGATACCGGGAATAAACTCGGACCTCGCCGAGTCTTGAGTGTGTAATCGGAAGTCTTATGCGGCCAGACTTTGCACAGATCGACCAGTCCGCCGCAGATGCAAAATCGTAAAGGAGCGAGGTTTCTGACTAGGCATCAGACGGCACGTCAACCCAGAGCGACGGAGGCATTCATGCGTGTAATAGCCGTAGCTGTCGTTACGATCGCAATACTTGCGGTAGGTGGCCTAACTTTGCGTCCCACGCCGTCAGCAACTGCGGCGCCGCCCGAACAGGCGAGCGCGCAGATCGATCCTAACGCACTGCAGCTCACGATCGATACCAAGTCGATTCCGGAGCAGAACACCGGGGACTTGTTCTGACATTGCTCCGTTAATTTGAATGGAGCGGCAATGAAGGCAAGAGTGGGCGTGATCGTGGGCGCTATTGCGTTCGCGTTTAGTGCAGATTTTGGCAATACGGCGACGGCGAATCAATGGCAAGCTGCGGAATGGTGCAGTGCCACTGAGGCCGAAGGTGTCTCCCTGGACTTGCAGATCAGCGGTTGTACGACCGTGATTGGGTCACGCAAGGACTCTAAGAAGAGCCTCGCCGACGCCTTCTACAATCGCGGCTTTGCGTATAATCACAAAGGTCAATACGACCGCGCCATTACGGATTTTGACCAAGCGATCAGGCTTAATCCGAAAAACGCCGACGCGTTCCTGCATCGCGGCTTCGCATACATTAGTCAAGGCCAATACAACCGCGCGATCCAGGACTATGACCATGCGATCGAGCTTAATTCAAACAATGCCTCGGCCTTCCTCATTCGAGGCGTGGCCTTCGCCAACAACGGCGAATATGACCGCGCTATCGACGACTACAACCACGCGATCACGCTGAATCCGTATAATGCCTTGGCCTTCCACGGCCGCTGTTGGGCCTATGCTGATAAGCGTGAAAATGATCGCGCGATTGAAGATTGCAATAAAGCGATCAAACTCAATCCAACCTACGCCCCGGCGTTCTTAAATCGCTGCTACGCCTATCTCAATAAGAATGACTATGAGCACGCGTTGCAGGACTGCGATCAGTCCATCAAGCTAAATCCAAATGACGACAAAGCTTTGTACAATCGAGGCAACGTGTACAACAGCAAAGGCGAGTATGACCGCGCCATCCAGGATTACGATCAAGCGATCAAGCTAAATCCGAACTTCTCTGCAGCCCTCAACAATCGCGGTTTCGCATACGAAAAAAAGAACGACTATGCGCGCGCCGCACTTGACTACGACGCGGTCACGCACATTAACCCAAAAGACGCGAATGCCTGGAATGGCCGCTGCTGGGCACGGGCCATTACGGGCCAACTGGAGCAGGCGCTAAGGGATTGCAATGAGTCGCTGCGGCTAGAGCCCAACGTTGCGAATAGGATCGATAGCCGCGGCTTCACTTATCTTAAGCTCGGTCAGTTCGACAACGCCATTGCCGACTACGACGCCGCCTTAAAGATCAATCCTACACAGGCCACCTCGTTGCATGGCCGCGGGTTGGCCAAGCAAAAGAGCGGTGACAGCGCAGGTGGCGACGCTGATTTAGCAGCGGCGAAAGCTATTCAGAGAAATATCGCCGAAGATTTCGTGCGCTACGGCTTTAAATGACGGCGCGGGGGGCTTCCCAATACTGAGCAAGATCACCGCGACAGCAAATATCGAATTTCACAGTGTGGGGGGCATCATGCAGATGAGCCAGATTCACTATTTCCTAGCGCTTTGCGAAGAACGGAATTTCACCCGCGCAGCTAAACGCTGTGGGGTGTCACAACCTTCACTTACGAACGCGATCAAGCGGCTAGAAAGAGAACTCGGCGGATCACTATTCGATCGGGAGCGCGCGAATAATCCATTGTCCAAGCTGGGAATGCTCGTGAGGCCCGAGCTTGCGCGGATCGACCGGTCCGCGGGCGAGGCCAAGCGCAAAGCGGCTGGATTCCTGGCCGCCCGCTCGGTCCAATCGTTGCTGACGCAGGAAGACACTCTGTCCCGGATGACCTGACGGATTTTTTGAACCAGCGGGATAGAGATTACTGCGTTGGGATGATCTCATCTAGGTGGTGAGTCAAAGGTGCGAATGTCTGGGGTGCCGGTGGCCTGTAGTTGAGTGCCGAGTGCGGTCTGATCGTGTTGTAATGCCTTCGCCATTGCTCGATGACGACTTGTGCTTCCTTCAGGCTGTAGAATATTTCGCCGTTCAGCAGTTCATCGCGTAGATCTGCAGCGATATGCCCGCATCCCGACAGGCCACCGGCGTCGCGGCTCCCTGCGCCATCGATACTTCAATCTGGCGAAGCAGCGTCACAATCTGCTCCGCGCTGAACCTCTTCTTCGGCATGACCCAAGCTCCTTTCCAAGACCATTTTCTCACAAAGCCTGGTCTAAAAAAGCCCGGTCAGGTTAATAACGCGCTGTAGATTGTAGATTGCGATGGCCCAGGTAGTGCGCTAGCGATCGCGTGTCAGCGCCATCATTAGCTAGCTTGTACCCCGTCGAATGCCGCAACATGTGCGGGTGAACTGGGAAGGGCAGCTTCGCCGCGCGCCCTGTGCGCTGGATCATCCGCAGGAACCACGCCGTGGTCGCGGGCGTCCCAGCCTCAGTCACAAACACATACGGGCTCGCCCCTTGCAATGGCGTCAACGCCCTGAGCTCCGGCCCGCGTAGGGGATGAACACTCTCAATCCCGCCCTTGGCGCGGTTCACATGCAATCGCCCATGTCTGAGATCGATCTGCGCCCATCGCAGCTGACAGAGCTCGGCCGCACGCCAGCAGGATCGCCGCTACATCCCTGGCACCATTGCGCCCGCGCTTGCGAGCAGTCTCGATCAATCGCTCCACCTCTGCCTCGGTTAGATACTCGCGTGGCCGATACTCCGCATTGGGTCGGCGTCGCAGTGTTCGGTTTGCTGTGGTCGGCGCTGCGTTGATCATCGCTGATTTCTCCTGCGCCAGCGCTCGTGGCGCTCGGCTAGTGTTCGTAATTGTGGCAGCTACTGAACACTTAGCCTACGCGCGGGCGAGGCTTGCGCAACTGAAATCAGCGCAACATTGAATCGTTCTTTGCGCGCGCTTTGAATCTTTATTTCGTGACGATCGCGAGGGAGGGTGGGGCAAAAATTCAATGATCGAGGGCGGGGCAGAGGTGCTCGACAAATTTTGTGAGAAAATTGCGCGGTCCGACCAATGTCCGCTCTGCTATTGCGACCCAGTGATTGTCCGCTTTGGCAGGAGCGGACATCCGTTGATCAGGGCGCGCCAAAGCCTTTCGATTTCATAATCGCCAACGAAGTCGGTGAGGAGATAAACGATGACAAAGCCTTTGCCGACTGCTTTTGATTACTGTTCGTAAGAATTCCCGCTGTGTACGAGTTAAATTTCCCAGCCTGAGCTGGCAAGACACCCGCCAGTTCTGTATCAGGGCCATTTGCCGAACTAATCACCCATATCCCTAAGTCAGTCTCGCCGTTCGCAACGGCCTCTACAGCTGCGGTGCCTGTCGAGAATGTCTTAATTTTTGGCTTTATCGCGTCGGCAATTTGCAGCCGTTCGATCAAATTGGCGAAATATGCTCCGGTGGCACTGCTCCCAGGATCGCCCGCAGCAATCGATTTTGCATTTATCAAAGCCTGCTTTAGTGCGTGAACCGTGCTCACGTCTGGTTTCGCGCCACCTTTCCGAACGATTACGCCAAATGCGAGCTTTGCAATGGGAATGTTGCTATGCTCAACAATCTTACCCTCATTCTGAAGTTGCTCGATTTGCTGGGGATACAGGATTGCCAAGTCAGCATTTATTCCGTCTTCGATTTCCTTTACAAGTTGTGACGTGGACGCGTAGGAAATCGTGACTTGATTGCCTGAGGAGTGTTCAAATTGCGGAATCAGATCGCTTAGTGCGGGCTTCATTGCTTGCGGCGATAACACCGTTAGTTCGGCGCCAATCGCAATATTGGCACTCATTACACCCAAAATCGCCGCCGTAGCGGTGATAAACGGCTGTGCCATAGGCGCTCCGGCACGAAGATAACCTGCCCCCGGGGGCGTTAACCCAAGACGTAGGTGCGCGTTCCCGGTCCTGCCAGGGTAAACTTTACGCCTGTCGGACTATGCCGGTAATGTTTAGGCTGAACTCGCCACCAACATAGTACCGGCCAATAGGAAGGCATATTGTTTCGTTACAAAAAAATAAGTCGTGATTTACTTGAGCAATGAGAGGGTTGTCCTCCTTTGTCGATTTGCAGCGACGCTGATCGCCGCCGCCGCGACAGTGGAGGTCGGTCGAGTGGGCGCACAAAGCGATGCGCTCACGGTAGGCTGCGTCGCTCCCCCGGGGTTTGCTCGCTTTAACGAACCGCTCAAGCGCGTGGCGGAACGAATTTCCGCCAATCAAGCTCTTACGATCGTCGCTATCGGCTCGTCATCGACATTCGGCGCGGGCGCAAGTTCGCCGGCGTTTTCCTACCCAAGCCGGCTCGAAATCGAGCTCCATGCGTTGCTTCCGCGTACGTCGGTCGCCGTCATCAACCGCGGAGTCAGTGGTGAGACCGCGCGTGATATGATGGCGCGTTTCGATCGCGACGTGTTTGCGGCTCACCCTGACTTGGTGCTGTGGCAGGTCGGTAGCAATGCAGTGCTACACGGCAAGCCGATCGTCCCAACCGGTGCGCTGATAGACGAAGGGTTGCGACGGCTCAAGGCAGCCGGCCCAGACGTAGTCCTGATCGATCCACAATATGCGCCCAAGGTTATCGACAAGCATTCCGAGCACGACGTTGATCTAATGGTCGCTCTTATCGCCGCCGGCGCCGGCGAAATGCACATCGATCTGTTCCAGCGCTTTGCGCTGATGCGTTACTGGCGCTTGACGGAGGGACTCCCGTTCAGCGCTTTCCTGTCGAACGACGGACTTCACATGAACGACTGGAGCTATAGCTGTATGGCCAAGCTTCTCGCCCGCGCGGTCGTGGAAGCCGCAACGAACGCCACCACGCGCTAGACCAAAGCTTGTGGTGGTCAAAGACGGCCTAACTGGCCAAGGCCGACGCCCACCCCACCAGGGCTAGCGCCAAAATAGACCTGGGCGCTGGCGGAAACGGTCGAGGCAAGCGTCAGCGACGCAGCTGCGATTAAGAGGAATTTTTGCATGGCGTATCCTCCTTTCATAAAGACAATAACGTTCGGCGCACAGCAATGTTCCGTTTCAATAATTATTTGAATGGGTTGGAACCAAAGTCACGCGGGAGAGTGTTAAACATTTTTACCCGTGACGCTTTGGGCTGCACGAGCCGAGCGAGACAATCTTTCTCAGGTTTTCACCTTTTGTTGCACAATTCCTGAGTCGGCGAAAGTTCGGTATGGCGGCCGGTGTGCAGGCTGCGTCCAGAAAGATCATCGGGAAGGAACTCATTCGATTGGGTAAGCGTTTTATTGAAGTTCCCCAAAAAGCGTGAGGAAACGTCATGCTAATTAGGAAGCACGACGAGAGCCACATTGTTGAACTTGAAGACGGTTCCAGATGGCGGATTCATGTTGGTACCGCCTCTGCCGCACCGCCCCGGTACCAACAAAAGTACCAACAAATTTTGCGGTTACCAACAAATCTGCGCGCATGACCGCGAACCGAGCCATGCGAAAAGTGCCTGATTTTATTGGCCTAAATGCACGTTGGCGAACGGTCGCGAACAGATGCGAACGATGACGTGGTGCCCCTGGCCGGACTCGAACCAGCACGATGTTTCCACCACCTGATTTTGAGTCAGGCGCGTCTACCAATTCCGCCACAGGGGCAGCCTTCACTTTCCGCATGATCGTATCCGAAAACCGGTGTCCACTTTTCGGGATCATGCGGTGGCGGCGCGGATCATAGTGGCGGACGGCAGGGCGTCAACGTTTCTCCGCATTCGTCGGGCGGTATCGACAGTGCCCGTGTTGGGCGCTATGTCGGGGCTCCTCACCAGGCGAAATCATGAACGTTCCTATCTCTGTGCTTACCCGTGACAACCCGCAAAAGGCCGCCGCAGCCATTGTTGCAGTCGGCGGCGCGCTGACCATCGCCGTCGTTTATTATTTTCAGTACGTCCTCCGCTACCAGCCGTGTCCGCTGTGCCTGGAGCAGCGCATTGCCTATTATGTCTGCGTGCCTCTGGCGGCCCTGCTCTGGCTTGGCGCCGGCCATGGCGCTTCCAGCAAAGTGATGCTCGCTGGCTTTACCGTGATTGCCCTCGTCATGTTTTACAATGCCGGGCTTGCCGTTTTTCACGCGGGCGTCGAGTGGAAGCTCTGGCTCGGGCCGGCCGAGTGCTCCGGCCAGGTGAACGGCTTCGGCTCGGCCGGCAGCCTGCTCAAGAGCCTGCAAAACATTCACATCCCTCGCTGCGACGAAGCAGCCTGGCGCTTCCTCGGAATCTCGCTCGCCGGCTATGACGTGCCGGTTTCGCTGGCGCTGGCGTTGGTTGCGGGCTGGGGCGCTAATGCCTCACTTGCCGCGAGAGAGGCAGATTAATCCCTCGTTCATCAACGCCTAAAATAATAACGACCACGAACAAGGGGCGCGCGCACATCCGGCGTCCCCTGCTGTTTCGTGGCCGTCCACCGCAAACAAGAATACCTGCCTTACGGCCCGATAATGAAGCTTTTTCAAGCTCGACATTATCTTGCCCCAACAAATGGGTACGCGCCGGTTCCATAGCAACGGACAGAGGAAAACATGGCTAAAGCGGGAAATCGACCTGTTTATACGGGCACGGCCAAGACGCTGCATTGGCTGATCGTGGCGTTGCTGATTGGCCAGTTCATCTTTGCCTGGACCATGCCGCATATCGGCCGCAACCCGCAGGTCACGACGCTCATCAGCCTGCATTTCACCTTCGGCGTGTCGATCATCGCCGTTGCCATTGTGCGGCTGGGCTGGCGGCTAACCCATGGCGAGCCCGCGCCCGAAGAAGGACTGCCGCCGTGGCAGCAACAGTCCGCCCGCATCACCCACTGGCTGCTCTATGTGCTGTTGTTCGTCGTGCCGATCCTCGGCTGGATGAATGCGTCGTATCGCGACATGCCGGTGGCGATGTTCGGAGTCGAATTGCCCAAGCTGCTGGCGACGCGCGCGCCGGGTTTCGGCTGGACCGGCGACGTGCACAGTCTGTTGGCGAATTATGCAATGCTGGCGGTCGTCGGGCTGCACGTGGCGGCCGCGCTCTATCATCACTTCATGCGTGGCGATCGCGTCTTGCAGCGGATGTTGCCGGGCACTTACTCGTAGCGCAGCGCTTCGATCGGATCGAGATTGGCGGCCTTGCGCGCCGGATAGTAACCAAAGAAAATTCCGACCGCGGCCGAGAACAAGAATCCGCCGGCGATCGCCGTGATCGAAATCGGCGCTGGCCAGCCGGCAATAACCGAGATCGCCATGGAGAAGACCGCGCCCATGATGATTCCGGCGATGCCGCCGGTTACGCTGAGGAATATGGCTTCGGCGAGGAACTGCAGCAGAACCTGCAAGCGGCGCGCACCGATTGCCATGCGCAGGCCGATTTCGCGCGTCCGCTCGGTGACCGAGACCAGCAGGATATTCATGATGCCGATACCGCCGACCAGTAGTGAAATCGAAGCGACCGCGGCGAGCAGAAGCGCCATGATGCGGCTGCTACCCTCGGCCGTCTCGGCGATCTGACTCAAGTTTCGTACCGAAAAGTCGTTGACGTCGCCTGGCCTGATGCGATGCCGTTGCGCCAGCGTCTGTGTGACCTGGCTGACCGCCGGTTGAACAGCCGACTGGTCGATGGCCTGGACGTAGATTTGATTGACAAAGCCGACCAAGCGCGGCTGCAAGCCATAGGGGTTTGGCGGCGTCGGATAAATCCAATTGGCGACCTGCTGCTGGCTTGGCGCCGCGACGCCCAGGACCTTGCGCTCGGCCGTGCTGAACGGAATCATGACAACGTCGTCCTGATCAGAGCCGAATGACGTTTGTCCCTTGGACACGAAGGTGCCGATGACGCGCAATGGCACGCCCTTGACCTGCACCACCGCCCCGAACGGATTCTCGTCGGCGCTAAACAGCTGGCGAGCGACAGTTTGTCCGAGCACGGCAACCAGCGCAGCTTCGCTCTCATCGTCCGGAGAAATATTGCGTCCGGCCGCAATTTGCCAATTGGTCATCGGCGGATAGTTCGAACTCACCCCCTGTATGCCTGTCGTCCAGTTCTGACCGGAATATTGCACTTGTCCGGACTGGCGGATCAGATAGCCGACGGTACCGACCGCGGAATCTTCACGCAGGATCGCCTGCGCATCGGTGACCGTGAGCGTCGAAGCACTGCCGAAGCCGCCACGGACGCCACCCGCGGTTCTGGCGCCTGGTTGCACAACGACGAGGTTGGTGCCGAGGCTTGCGATCTGCTTGAGCACGGCTTCGTTGGCGCCCTGGCCGACGGCAACCATCACGATCAGCGCCGCAACGCCGATGAAAACGCCCAGCATTGTGAGCGATGAACGCATTTTGTTGCGGTTGATCGCCTGTATGGCTGCCGCCATGACCATCAGCGCGAAAGCCCAGACGGCGCTTAGGTGGCTCAAGGGCGGTTCGGCCTCGCGCGGTCGCAAAAGTGGTAGGTCGCCGCCCGCCAATCCGGTCGCCGCGAGCGCCGGCGCGGGCTCCCGCTTCTTTTCGTCGGAAATAATCTTGCCGTCACGCATGGTCAGGACCCGGTCGGCATAGGCCGCGATGTCCGGCTCGTGTGTGACGACGATGATGGTAACGCCGTGATCGCGGTTGAGCGAGGTCAGCGTTTGCATGATCTCGTGTGAGGTGCGCGAATCGAGATTGCCGGTCGGCTCATCGGCGAGCAGCAGGCTCGGGTTGTTAATCAAGGCCCGGGCGAGCGCCACGCGCTGCTGCTGACCGCCGGAGAGTTGGCCCGGCGTATTGCGCTGGCGTTCGCCCAGGCCGACCGCTTTGAGCGCTGCCCGCGCTCGCTCGGTACGCGTGGCGGCGCCCCCAGGCCCTGCCGCCGCATAGAACAGCGGCAAAGCGACATTCTCCAGCGCGCTGGTGCGCGCGAGCAGGTTGAAGCTCTGAAATACGAAACCCAGACGCTCGCTTCGCAGGTGTGCAAGTTCCGGCTCGCCAAGGCGCGCGACATCGAGGCCTTCGAAATAGTAGTGTCCGCTGGTCGGCCGGTCGAGACAGCCGAGGATCGACATCAGCGTCGATTTTCCTGACCCTGACGACCCCATGATGGCGACGAATTCGCCGCGTTCGACAATGAGACTGGCATCAACAAGCGCGTGCACGTCGATGTCGCCGACGTGATAGGTGCGCGAAATATTCTCGATCCTGATAACGGGTTCTGGCATATCTAATTCACCGCCGTGCCGCCGGTCTGGCTGTTAAAGCCGCAAACGCGGGCCGGAGGATTGCGCGCTGTCGGCTGCGCGCTGCTCGGTGACGATGACCCGGTCATCCGGCTTGAATTCGCCCTTGACGATCTCGGTGAAGCTGTCGCCATCGAGGCCGACAACGACGGGGACGGCCAAGGGGGATCCATCGCGCAGAACAAAAACCCGGGCTGGAGGGGCATTTTTCCCGTTCGACGAGTTGGCCGTAGCCGGCGCCCCGCCGGGTGAATACCTGAGCGCCTGATTTGGCACACGAATGACATCTTTGCGCTGATCGATGACGATACGCGTTGCCGCCGTCATCCCGGGCTTCAGCGTCAGATCGGTATTTTCGACGCTGACCACGACGTCATAGGTGACCACGTTTTGCAGCGTCTGCGGCGACTGCCGGACTTGGGTCACGGTCCCGTCGAATGTCCGCTTGGGGAACGCATCGACCGTGAAGGCCGCCTTGTTGCCGTCGTTAATGCCGCCGATATCGCTTTCGCTGATATTGGTGTCGACCTGCATCTTCGTTAAGTCGGTGGCAATGAGGAAAAGCGTCGGGGTTTGAAAGCTCGCGGCCACGGTCTGGCCCCTGGTCACGTTGCGCGACACCACCGTGCCGTCCACCGGCGAAATGATATTGGTGTAATCGAGATTGACCTGTGCGGCGGCGAGTTGCGCCCCGCGCTGCTCGATCGTCGCCTCATCGACGCTGATCTGCGCTTGCGCCTGGTCGAGAGCATTTTGGGAGTTATCGAGCGTGTCCTTGGAAACCGCGTTGGTCGCCGCCAGCCGCGCATTGCGGTCGTAGTTGAGCTGTGCGTAAGCGAGCGCGGCCTTGTCCTTGTCGAGTTGCGCCTTCGCCACTTCGAGATTGGCTTTGTTTTGGTCGACCACGGATTGATACGGGCGCGGATCGATCGTGGCGCAGGTCTGCCCCTGCTTCACTTGCGTATTGTAGTCGCATTGGAGATCCAGGATCACGCCGGACACATAAGATCCGACGATGATCGTCAGCACCGGGTTGACGGTGCCGGTTGCCGTCACCGCTCGCGTCACCGCGCCGCGGGTGACGGCCGCGGTGGTGTAACGCACGCCTGCGTTGCCGCTGTTGAGCCACCACACGACAGTCACGCCGGCAGCAACGGCAAGCGCTGCGACGCCGATCCACCAGAGCTTGCGCGAGCGTGACGCCGCCGACGGCGCAGCGGCCGGCTTCGGCACCAGAACCAATGGCGTAACCGGTTCGACTTTCGCCCCGCCGACTCCTATCGGCTTGTTCATTTCGTGCTCCGATCTGCCCCAGCCGAGGTCAGACTAGCGGAGCGTTGGCCGCCGCCATTTGATAAGCGTCAATTTCGCGGAATTTCGTTGAAAAACGGCCGCCCGGAGGGCGTTCGAAGCCGGCGTCAGGGTTCCAGCTCGGTGTCCCAATAAAGGTAATCGAGCCAGCTTTCGTGCAGGTAGTTGGGCGGGAACAGCCGGCCATTGCGGTGCAGGTGATGCACCGAGGGCTGGAACGGCATTTGCGACGGCCACATCTTGGCTTCTTGCGGCGTCAGGTTTCCTTTTCGCAGATTGCAGGGCGAGCAGGCGGCGACGACGTTGTCCCAGGTGGTGTGGCCGCCGCGCGAGCGCGGCAGCAGATGATCGAAAGTCAAATCGTCGCGGTCGCCGCAATACTGGCAGGAGAATCGATCGCGCAGAAAGACGTTGAAGCGGGTGAACGCGGGGTGGGTGGATGGCTTCACGTAGGTCTTGAGCGACACCACGCTTGGCAGCTTCATCTCCAGGCTTGGGCTGTGCACCAGGCGGTCGTAGTTGGCGACGATGTTCACGCGGTCGAGGAAGACGGCCTTGATCGCGTCCTGCCAGGACCACAACGACAAGGGGTAATAACTCAACGGCCGGAAGTCCGCGTTGAGCACCAGGGCCGGGAAACCGCTCGGCGATACATGCACGTTCAAGCGACGCTCCTTGACCTCCATTGAGGCTGCAGCCACGCAGCTGACCGCCTAGTAATAGGGCAGCGTGATAAGATTGTGAAGTAGCTGCGGGGAGTTACCCGCAATCGCTAGGAACGGCCGTGAAATGCCTTGGCCAGAAACTCACCCCCGTGCCGCAAACCCTCCGGGTCGATGCCGTGGCCGATGCCAGGCGAGACGTGCCACTGCACCGGCACCTCCAGAGCCGCCAAGCCTTGCGCCGCGTGCAGCAGCGCTTGCACCGGGATGAGCTGGTCCTGGTCGCCATGCACCAGCAGTACCTGCGGCCGCGATTTGATCTCGGCGGCGAATTGATCCGGGTCAACGTCTTCCGGTACCACCAGCATGCCGGAATAACCGACAATCGCTATTGGCGGAGTGGTGCGGCGCAAGCCGACATGTAGCGCCATCATGGTGCCCTGGCTGAAGCCGACCAATGCCAGCACGGACGCTGGCAGATTGCGCCGCTTCAATTCGGCATCGAGAAACGATTCGAGCACCGGCGCCGCCGCCTGCACGCCGACCCAGCGCTCGTTCGGATCGCGAAACGTGAGCGGAAACCATTCGCGGCCGACTGGCGCCTGCCCGCACGGGCGCGGCGCGTGCGGCGATACGAACGCGGCGTCCGGCAGCAGGCTTTGCCAGGCGCGCCCGATGTCGATGAGATCGTTGCCGTCGGCGCCGTAGCCGTGCAGGAACACGACGAGTTGCTTGGCCGTCCCGGAGCGCGGCTCGAGGCGCGGGCCGTCGAGGTCAGCCATTGCGTTTCCTTTTCGGTGACTTCTTTTTCGGCGTTGCCTTTTTTACGGCGTCCGGCTGAACCGGCACCACGTCGCGCTCCTTCACCGCGTGATAATAGGCCCAGAGCAGGTGTGCTGCCACGCCGCGCCACGGCCGCCAGGCCTCAGCCATTTTCGTGAGCCGCTTGGCATCGGGCCGCTTGCGCAGGCCGAAAGCGATGCGCGCCGCTTCCTGCACTGCGAGGTCGCCGGCGGGAAACGCATCGGAATGGCCGAGGCAGAACAGAAGATAGATGTCGGCACTCCACGGCCCGATGCCGTGCAGCGCGACCAGCGCCGCATGCGCGGCATCTGCATCCATGTTACCGACGGCGGTCAGTTCGATGCGCCCTTGCGCGACCGCCTTGCCGATCTCGCTGATCGACTTGATCTTGGGTGCCGAGAGGCCAAGTCGCCTGAGCTTGTCGCTGCGCGCTTTACGCACCGTGTCATGATGGAACGGATCGAATGCGGCAAACAGCCGGGCGCGGATCGCGGCGGCGCTCGCGGTCGAGAGCTGCTGGCCGCAGACGATGGCGCACAGCCCGGCAAAGCCCGCCTCGCGGCGGCGCAGGCTGAAGGCGCCGGCCTTGTCCGCGACCGGCTGCAGGTTCGGGTTGGCTGCGACTAGTTGGGCGAACCCGGCGTCGAGATCGGCCTGGCGTATGGAGGAAGTGGGTCATGCGCTATCGGTCTAGCAAGCAAGACGATAGACAGAAAAGCCATGCCACCCGTTTTCCGCTTCGCGCCGTCGCCCAACGGCTATCTGCATGTCGGCCATGCGCTGTCGGCGCTGATCAATGCCGATAGGGCGAAGGCCGCGGGCGGACGGCTACTGCTGCGCATCGAGGACATTGACGAGACGCGCTGTCGGCCGGAATTCGAGGCTTCGATCTATGAGGATCTGGCCTGGCTCGGCATCGCCTGGAAAGAGCCGGTGCGACGGCAGTCTGAGCATTTTGACGAGTACCGCGCCGCGCTTGTTCAGGCTCGACGCTGTCGGGCTGATCTATCCGAGCTTCGAAAGCCGCGCCGAGATCGCCGCGGTCGTTGCGGAGCGCGAAGCCGTTGGCCGCGCGATCCGGACGGCACGCCGCTTTATCCCGGTGACGCCAAGTCCATGCCGGACGCCGAACGCGCGCGACGCATAAGCAGTGGCGAACCCTACGCCTTGCGCCTCGACATGACGGCGGCGATTCGTCGCGCCGGCCCGCTCCACTTGGAGTGAAACCGGCGCCGGGCCGTCCGGCGAAACCGGCGTCATCGCCGCCGATCCCGCCGCCTGGGGCGACGTGATCCTGGCGCGCAAGGATACGCCGACCAGCTATCACCTTGCTGTCGTCGTGGACGATACCGCGCAGGTCGTCACCGACGTGGTGCGCGGCCACGACCTCTTTCACGCCACCTCCGTGCACCGGCTGCTGCAAAGTCTGCTTGGGCTGGCCGCGCCGCGCTATCATCACCACCGGCTGATCCTCGATAGCGAAGGCCGCAAGCTGTCGAAGTCCACGCAGGCCACGGGCTTGCGCGAGTTGCGCGCGCAAGGCGTAAACCCGGCCGATATCCGCCGTCTGGTGGGCCTTGATTGAGTTTGGCATGGTGCCTGGCGGTTGGGGCAGCGATGGCGAAGCGCAAGGCGAAAAAACGGCCGCAAGCGCGGCGGACGGCGCGCAAGCGCACGGCCGCGCCATCGGCGCGCGCCGTCGAAGCAGCGCTTGCCGGCATCGCTCACGACGTGCGCACCCCGCTCACCGGCATCGTCGCGCTCGCCGAACTGCTGGCGGCCTCCGATCTGCGCCCGCGCGAACGCGAATGGGCAAATGCCATCAAGAGTGGCGCCGATCATCTGGCCGCGCTCACTTCGCTGATCGTCGATGCCGCCAAGGCCGAGGCCACTGGTCTCACGCTACGGCACGAGCCGTTCTCGCCGCTCCGGCTTGCCGAAGCGGCCGGCGCCGCGCTCGCCGCGCGCGCCGAGACGCGCGGTATCAAATCCGATATCGCCATAGCCCGCGATCTGCCGGCGATGGTCGCCGGTGACGCGCTGCGCCTGCGCGCGGCGCTGGAAAATCTCGCCGACAACGCGGTGAAATTCACCGGCTCGGGCGGCGTTGCCTTTGCGGCCAGCGCCGAACCCGCCGCGAAGAAACCGCGTGCGCCTCATATTCGCGGTGTCCGACAGCGGCATCGGGCTGAGCAAGCAGGACATCGGCCGCCTGTTCCGGCCCTTCGCGCAGGCGAGCGCCGATGTCGCGCGCCGCTACGGCGGCGCCGGCCTCGGTCTCGTCTTCGTCAAGCGCGTCGCCAAGGCCATGGGTGGCGAACTGACGTGATCAGCGCGCCCGGCCGCGGCAGCACCTTCCGTTTAACCGCGCTGGTCGAGCGCGCCGATGCCGGTCCGCGCGCCGAGCCGCACGCGCTTGCCGCACGGGGAAGACCGCTGTCGATCCTCTGCGCTGAGGACAATCCTTATGGCCGCGTGGTGATGAACACCATCCTCACCGAGCTCGGCCATCGCGTCGATTTCGCCGAGACCGGCGAGGCGGCGCTACGCGCGGTCGAACGCGGCAGCTATGACGCCGTGCTGATGGACGTGATGCTGCCCGGCGTCGGCGGCATCGAGGCGACGCGGCGCATCCGCGCGCTGTCCGGCAAGGCGGGGCAGGTGCCAGTGATCGGCATTTCCGGGCGCGGCGAAACCGTCAACGAGGCCGATGCGCGCACGGCCGGGATGAATTTCTATTTTGCCAAGCCGGTGAGTCCCGAGCCGGCTGGCGGAAGCGCTGGCTTCGATCGGCAAGTAGCCGTCATACGTTGCTCGCGCCGTTCTTGCGCTCGACGATGCGCACCACGTCGGACATGATCTTGTTCAGCTCGAAATCCTTTGGCGTATAGACCGCGGCGACGCCGGCGCCGGTCAATTGATCGGCATCCTCGGGCGGGATGATGCCGCCGACCACGACCGGAATATCGAGGCCTTCTTTCTTCATGCGTGCGACCACGTCCTCGACCAGCGGCATGTGGCTGCCGGACAGCACGGAAAGCCCGATGACATGGGCTTTTTGCGCGCGCGCCGCATCGACGATTTCCTCCGGCGTCAGGCGGATGCCCTCGTAGACCACCTGCATGCCGGCGTCGCGCGCGCGCACCGCGATCTGCTCGGCGCCGTTCGAATGCCCGTCGAGGCCGGGCTTGCCGACCAGGAAAGTGAGGCGGCGGCCGAGCTTCCTCGACACACGATCGACTTCGCCGCGGATATCGTCGAGGCCGTCGACGTCGTTGCGCATGGCGCGGCCGACGCCGGTCGGCGCGCGGTATTCGCCGAAGGCTTCACGCAGCGTCCAGCCCCATTCGCCGGTGGTGACGCCGACTTTTGCGCAGGCAATCGACGGCGGCATGATATTGGCGCCGGTGGTGGCGGCGCGCTTGAATTCGGCGAGCGCATCGACGACCGCCTTCTTGTCGCGCGCAGCCTTCCAGACTTTCAGCCGTTCGAGCTGATGGCGCTCGGCATCTTCCGACACCATCATGATCGAACTCGACGCCGCCGGTGAGCGGCGACGGCTCGGTCTCCAGATATTTGTTGACGCCGACCACGATCTGCTCGCCGCGCTCGATCGCTTCCAGCCGCGCCGTGTTGGATTCCACGAGCTGCTGCTTCATGTAGCCCGACTGCGACCGCGGCGACCGCGCCGCCCATTTCGTCGATGCGCGTAAGTTCTTCCTTGGCCTCGCGCTTGAGCGCCTCGACCTTGTGCGCGATTTCTTCGAGCCGTCGAAAATATCGCCGTAATCGAGCAGGTCGGTCTCGTAAGCGAGGATCTGCTGCATGCGCAGCGACCACTGCTGGTCCCACGGTCGCGGCAGGCCGAGCGCCTCGTTCCACGCCGGCAGCTGCACGGCGCGGGCGCGCGCGTTCTTCGACAGCGTCACCGCCAGCATTTCCAGCAGAATGCGCGGCACGTTGTTTTCCGGCTGCGGCTCGGTCAGCCCCAGCGAGTTGACCTGCACGCCGTAGCGGAACAGCCGCTGCTTGGCGATCGATGACGCCGTAGCGGGTCACGCGTGATCTCCTCCCATAATTCGGTGAAGGCGCGCATCTTGCACATCTCGGTGATGAAACGGAGACCCGCGTTGACGAAGAAGGAAATGCGCCCGACCACCTCGCCGAATTTTTCCTGGCTCACCTCGCCGGAATTCTTCACCGTGTCGAGCACGGCGACGGCGGTGGCCAGCGCAAAGGCCAGCTCCTGCACCGGCGTCGCTCCCGCCTCTTGCAGATGGTAGGAGCAGATGTTCATCGGATTCCATTTCGGCAATTCGGACGTCGTAAAGATCGCCACGTCCTTGATCAGCCGCATCGACGGCGCCGGCGGAAACACGTAGGTGCCGCGTGACAGATATTCCTTGATGATGTCGTTCTGGATGGTGCCGGTCAGTGACGAACGCGGCGTGGCTTGCTCGTCGGCCACCGCGATATAGAGCGCCATTAGCCACGCCGCGGTGGCGTTGATGGTCATCGAGGTGTTCATGGTGCCGAGCGGAATGCCGGTCAAACAGCGCGCGCATGTCGCCGAGATGGCACACCGGCACGCCGACCTTACCGACCTCGCCCTTGGCCAGAACGTGATCCGAAGTCGTAGCCGGTCTGTGTCGGCAGATCGAAGGCGACGGACAGGCCGGTCTGCCCCTTGGCTAGGTTCTTGCGGTAAAGCGCGTTGGAATCCGCAGCCGTCGAATGTCCCGCGTAGGTGCGGAAGATCCAGGGCTTGTCGCGTTTGACTTTCTGATCGCTCATGTGATCGCTTTTGTGCGGCCGTGGCGGTCTCTACCCGGGACGATTGTGCACTGCAACAAGCGGCTTGGCAATCGACCCACTACGATGCCGCACAGGCGCGCAATGACACCACGCAAACTCACTCTGGCTGAAGTCACCGCCATCGGCATCGGCGGCATGATCGGCGGCGGCATTTTCGCCGTGCTCGGCTTGGCAATCGCGCAGGCTGGGCATGCTGTGCCGGTGACCCTCGCCATTGGTGGCGTCATCGCCCTGCTGACCGGGCTCTCGTATGCCCATCGCCCATCTCGGGCTGGCGTTTCGCGACGACGGTGGCAGCTTCACCTATATCGAGCACGCATTCGCGTGGCCGGGAATCGCGGCGGTGGCCGGCTGGGTGCTGGTCGCCGGCTATGTCGGCACGCTCGCGCTCTATGCCACCGCCTTCGGCGCCTACGGCGCGACGCTGGTCTCCGGTATCGGTACGCCGACTTTAGTGAGCGGCGCGCTTGCCGCGCTGGTGCTCGGCGGCTTCCTGATCGTCAATCTTGGTGGCGCCAAAACCTCCGGTATGACCGAACTGATCGTGGTCGCCGTCAAACTCGCCATTCTCGCCGTCTTCGCGGCGACCGGCCTTTACACCGCGCATGCCGATCATTTCCAGTCGTTGTTCGACCGTGGCGCAGTCGCGCCGCTCGTCGCCGCGGCGCTGATCTTTGTTGCCTATGAAGGCTTCGAGCTCATTCCCAACGCCATCGACGAGATGGACAATCCGCAGCGCAACCTTAAGCGCGCCATCGTCATCGCCATCGTGGCGACGACCGTCATCTATATCGTGGTCGCGCTGGCGACGCTCGGCAATCTGTCATCGGCACAAATCCAGCGCGACCAGGAATATGTCCTGGCGGTCGCGGCACGCCCGATGCTGGGCGAGTTCGGCTTCGTGCTCATCGGCATCGCGGCGCTGCTGTCCACCGCTTCGGCCATCAATGCCACGCTGTTCGGCGCGGCGCGCCTCGCCATGGTCATGGCAAGTGAAAACGACCTGCCACGCGCCTTTTTCTTGCGCGAGCACACCCGCGCGGTGCCCTGGGTGTCATTGATCGCGCTCACCGCGATGGCGCTGGTCTTTGCGCTTGCGGCGCCCCTCGCGATCATCTCGACATTTTCCAGCGCGACCTTTCTGCTGATCTTTTTCGCCGTCAACCTATCGGCCTGGCGGCTGCGGGCGAAAATCGGGCTTGCCGCGCCGTGGCCGTTCGTCGGCGCGTTGCTGACGGCGGCGAGTTTCGTGCTGCTGATGGCGCACAGCTACGCCACCGCGCCGCTCAGCCTGGCGTGGATTGCCGGCTTCTACGCCGCAGCGGTGATCGTCGAACTCGTCCGCACGCTATGGCGCGGGCCGCGCCAAATCTAGGCGCGTTTGATCAGCCGGATGATGAACAACAGGATGCAGGCGCCCACGGTCGCGCTGATAACCGCGGTAAGCCACCACGGTCCGATGCTTGGCAAACCTAATGTGGCCCACAACCAGCCGCCGACGAAGGCGCCGATGATGCCGACGACGAGATCGCCAACTAGGCCGAATCCGCCGCCCTTCATGATCTGTCCCGCGAGCCATCCTGCGATCAGGCCGATGATCAGTATGACGATGAGACTGTTGGTAGCCATCATGACGCCCTCCAATAGGCGCGCGGCATTGTTGTCGTCCCGGCCGCGGCCTTGCCGGCAATTCAACACGGTTCCGCCGGCGGCGTCGATATGGGTCCGCGACAATTGTGGACGGCCGTCAGCCACTCGACCGCTTCGGCGGCTTTTCGATCACCTCGTCCGTGTGCACCTTGAAGCCCGACATCACGCAGGGGCCAAACGAGGTCACCAGCGCGACGTCGGTGGCGTCGCGCCCGCGGCCCATCAGCACGCGGCCGATGCGCGGCGTATTGTGGCGGGCGTCGAACGTGTACCAGCGCTTGCCGAGATAGACCTCGAACCAGGCGCTGAAATCCATCGGCGTGTCTTCCGGCGGCACGCCGATGTCGCCGAGATAGCCGGTGCAGTAGCGCGCCGGCACATTCATGCAACGGCACAGCGTCACAGCAAGATGCGCGAAGTCGCGGCACACCCCGCGCTTGTCGTTGTAGGCGTCCCAGGCCGATCGCATCGGATTGGCATGCGGGTAGCCGAAGGCGAGATGGTTGTGAACGAAATCGCAGATCGTCTGCACCAGCGTCCAGCCCTTGGGCACCTTGCCGAACTGCGACCAGGCGAAGTTCATCAGCCGGTCGGTATCGCAATAGCGGCTGCCGAGCAGGAAGATCAGCACGTCGACCGGCAGGGCTTCGAGCGGATGCTGCTTGGCGCGTTGGTTGACGGCATCCGGCTTGCCGTCGTCATGCACCTCGAAATCGGTGGACATGGTGAGGCGGCCGGCCGGCGCGCGGATGACGTGGCAATAGTTGCCGAAGCTGTCGGTGTAGGTGTTGGCGGGCAGCGGCGTATTAAATTCGATGCGGTCGAGACTGAGGAGGTCGGCGACGCGCGAGGGGTGCACGCTCAATTGCAGAATCATCGGCGTCGGCTGCGGGCAGTCGTAGGAAATTTCGTAGCCGGCACAAATCTTCATCGCATGTCCTGCGCCCGCCCGCCGCCCGTTAGACCCACGGTTGAGGATCGGCAGCGCGGTCCATGATATTACAGTCACCGAGCAACATGCATTTTCCGCGCCACATCATTCCTATGTCCCCGCGATTGCATATGTTTTTCGATCAGCGGGTTTGCCAATGAGTGGTCAGCTAAACCGCCTTTTGGCGCCCGACGAGCCCGCGCCGGTCACCATGCGCAACGAAGCCGGCGCCTCGTCGTTCCTGTTCGTCGTCGATCATGCCGGCAAATTGATCCCGCGCGCGCTCGGCGATCTCGGCATCTCCGAAACGGATCGCGGTCGCCACATCGCCTGGGACATCGGCATTGCCGCAGTGGCGGGCCTCGTCGCCGACGCACTCGACGCCGTACTCATCAAGCAAACCTATTCGCGGCTGGTCATCGACTGCAACCGTACGCCGGGATCGGAAACCTCGATCCCTGAGATCAGCGAGCTCACGGCGATCCCCGGAAATGTCGGTCTGAGCGCGGCTGCGAAAGCGGCGCGCGAGCGCAAGATCTTCCAGCCCTATCACGACGCGATTACCGCCGAGCTCGATGCGCGGCACAATGCTGGGCGCGCGACGGCGCTTGTTGCGCTGCACAGCTTCACGCCGGTATTCAAGGGCGCGGCGCGGCACTGGGATATCGGCATCATGTACAATCGCGATCCGCGCTTCGCGCAAATTCTGATGCGCCTGCTGGCGGGTGAGAAAGATCTCATCGTCGGCAATAACGAGCCCTACAGCCTTACCGATCTCACCGATTACACCATTCCGGTGCATGGTGAGGGGCGCGGGCTGCATCACGTGGCGATCGAAATCCGGCAGGATCTGATCGGGAATGTGGGCGGGCAGCGCGCTTGGGCCGAGCGTTTGGCGCGGCTGTTGCCGCTCGCCTATCAGGAGATGGTGGCGGCGGCAACGCTCAGGCCGGTGTGACGCTTCCGCGCAGCACCATTGCCGTGCGCTGCAGGATCAAAGCAGCGACGATCGCCATCGCCGCCAGGCCGACGTGGGTTTTTACGTAAGGGAAGCTGAACAGCAGCGCGGCCGCGGCCACCAGGCCGAAGACCTCACTGGCGAGAAACCCGCGTTGCAGCGCGAGGCGGATGAGGAACGCCGCCGGGATGGTGAGCGCGACCAGGTCGTACATGTACACGTAAGGCGTCGCCAGCAGCGCGGCGCAGGCGAGCGCTGCGGCCTTCAACTCGAACGCCACGCGGCTGCGCCACAGCCAGACAATCGCCACGGCGATGGTGAGCGCAAGCGTACCTTGCGCGCTCCAGGCGAGCGTCTCGCCGCCGCCATACGCGCGCACCAGGCCGAACAGGCTTTGCAGCCGGCCCCAGTCGGCGGCGCCTTCGCTTAAGACCACGCGGCTGGTCACCGGCATCCAGTCGAATGCCAGCTTGCCGTACCAAACACGAGCAAAGACAGGGCCGCCATGCCGGCCGTAACAACCGCCGCGCTCGCGATCAGGCGCCATTGTGCGGCGGCAATCAGCGCGACGGGGAACAGCAGGCCGAAATGCGACTTGTAGCTGAGTAGCCCGAGGCAAATGCCGGCGAGCCGCGGCCGTTTTTGCATGAGTAAGAGCGAGCCGCCGATCAGCGCCGCGGTGAGGAAGCCGTTCTGTCCGGCGCTCACGTTCCACAGCGCCGCGGGCGAGCCGATCGCGGTGAAATAGCCGGCTCGCTCGCCGACGATCTGACGCACCGCTGCCACGTATGCCGACAGTGTTAGCCACAGCCAGAATAGCGCCGCCGCCGTATAGGGCAGCAGCGCCAGCGCGGCCGCCGCGAACAGGAATGTCGGCGGATAGTGCCAGCCGTAATAATTGTCGAACGCGTGCCCGACCGCGCACACCTCCGCCGCCTTGTGCAGCGTCCAGTCGTAGGCATCGGCCGCATGGCCCTGCGCGTCGATGAGCCAGCCGCCTCTCATGACAGCGACGACGAGTACGGCGGTGTAGGTGAAGGCGAGCAACAAACCGATCAGCGATACGAGGCGAGCCGCCGGCATGGCGGGTGCCGGCGCCGTGCCGGTGAGATTCTGCAGGCTCATGCGGCGGTGGCGAGCATGGCCGCTCGCGGCGTGAGCGCGCGGCGTGCGACGAGCATCGCGACGACAAGCACTGCTGCAAAGCCGACCGGCGCTTTGACGGAGGGAAAGACGAACACCAGCAGGCATGCGATGCCGAAGCCGGCAAGTTCGTAGGGCAGGAACCCGCGCGCGCGTCCGAGCCGGAACAGGAAAGCGAGGGGCACCGCCAGCACCACCATGTCGTAGAGATAGAGATAGGGCGTCGCCAGCATGAGGCCGCAGCCGAGCGCCGCCGCCTTGATCTCGTAAGGCACGTTGGCGCGCCACAGCAACGAGATCGCAAGGGCGCAGATAAGTGCGACACCGCCTTGAAGCGCCCAGGCAAGCGGCTCCGCGCCGCCGAACATGCGCGTCAGACCGAACACCGTCTGCAGCTTGCCAAAATCGGCCCAGCCGTCGGAGAGAAATGCCTGCGAGATGTGGCCGATATTCTCGTAGAAGGCGATCCAGGTATCGGTGCCGAAGGCCAGCCATGACACCAGCGCCATCAGGGCCGCGGTGATACCGGCAACGATGAACACGCGCCAGTGGCCGCTGGCCGCGAGCATGATGGGAAACAGCAAGCCGAGATGCGGCCTGTAGCTAAGCAGGCCGAGCAAAATTCCGGCGAGCAGCGGACGCCGCTCGAGGAATAGCAGACTGCCGCCGAGCAAAGCTGCGGAGAAAAAGCCGTTTTGCCCGACGATGAAATTGGAAAGCACGGCGGGGAAGGCGGCGGCGAGCAGATAGCCGACCCGGTCGCCGACGATGCCGCGCACGGCGGCGAGATAAGCGGGAAACGTGGCGAGCAGCCAAAAACAATAAGCGGGAACGTAGGAGGCAAGCGCAGGCAGCATCGCGACGAACAGGAATACCGGCTGATAGTGCCAGCCGAAATAGCCGTCGAAGGGATGGCCGACCGCCACCACGTCCATCGCCTTGTGCACCTGCCAGTCATAGGCCGCGGCCGGGGCCCCTTGCAGGACGAGTTTGCAGGCTGCCCAGACGTTGACGAAATCCGACTGCACGCCGCCGTCCGGCCCGGCGAGTCACGAGCCGGTCCAGTATGATGCTGCGAGATAGACCGCGTGCGCGACGACGAGCGCAAAGCAGATCAGTTCCACCGGGCGCGTCAGCGGCGCTGGCGAACCGCGGGTCGGGGCGATTTCGTAGACGGCCATGCTCGTTCCGCCAGCCTCGGATGGAATAGCCGTGAAACAAGGCACTAGCGCCTTGAGGAACCCTTAAACGCCCCGATTTGGCGTGATTCTCCGTAACGGCTCAAAGGGTAATTATTGCACTGCAATATGAATTGCGTCACACTGGCCAAAAGGCGTCGTGCGCAAGGAGACAACAATGCCGGCCGTCGCACAGATGAAGAGCGTCGCCAAGCCGAAGGACCTCTATGGCATCGGCGAGATTCCGCCGCTTGGCCACGTGCCGGAGAAGATGCACGCCTGGGTCATCCGCAAAGAACGGCACGGACCGCCAGACAAATCGTTCCAACTCGAGGTCGTCGCCACCTGGCCGATCGGCGAAGAAGACGTGCTGCTGATGGTGATGGCCGGTGGCGTCAACTACAATGGCGTCTGGGCCGGCCTCGGCCAGCCGATATCCACCCTCGACGTGCACAAGCAGCCTTATCACATCGCCGGTTCCGACGCGTCCGGCGTGGTCTGGGCGGTCGGCAGCAAGGTTCGGCGCTGGAAGGTCGGTGACGAGGTCATCGTTCACTGCAATCAGGACGACGGCGACGACGAGGACTGCAACGGCGGCGACCCGCTGCTGTCGCCGTCGCAACGGATCTGGGGTTACGAGACGCCGGACGGCTCTTTCGCGCAATTCTGCCGCGTGCAGTCGCGCCAGCTCATGCTCAAGCCCGCGCATCTGACCTGGGAAGAAGCCGCCTGCTACACGCTGACGCTCGCCACCGCCTACCGCATGTTGTTCGGCCATCCGCCGCATACGCTCAAGCCCGGCGACAACGTGCTGGTGTGGGGCGCCTCCGGCGGCCTCGGCGTGTTCGGCGTGCAGCTGGTCGCCGCGTCCGGCGCCAACGCCATCGCCGTCGTCTCCGACGAATCGAAAATGGAATATGTGTTCAATCTCGGCGCCAAGGGCGCCATCAACCGCAAGGAGTTCAAGTGCTGGGGGCAACTGCCGCCGGTGAACTCCGCCGAATACAACGACTGGAGCAAGGAAGCGCGCCGATTCGGCAAGGCGATCTGGGACATCACCGGAAAGCGCGACGTCGATATCGTCTTCGAGCATCCGGGCGAGGCGACCTTCCCGGTATCGTCGATGGTGGTCAAGCGCGGCGGCATGGTGGTGTTCTGCGCGGGCACCACGGGATTCAACATCACCTTCGATGCGCGTTACGTGTGGATGCGGCAGAAGCGCATCCAGGGCTCGCACTTCGCGCATTTGAAGCAGGCAAGCCAAGCCAACCGCTTCGTCATCGAACGCCGAATCGACCCCTGCATGAGCGAAGTGTTTTCCTGGGAGAACATCCCGCTCGCGCACATGAAGATGTGGAAGAACCAGCACCCGCCCGGCAACATGTCGGTGCTGGTCAACGCGCCGCGCGCCGGCCTGCGCAATTTCGAGGACACGGTCGAGGCGGGCGGCTGAGGTCGCGCCCCATCGGTCGCAGCCGGATCGGTCGTCAGCCCTTGGCCGGCGCCTCGAAGGCGCAACCGGTTTTCATGCCCAGTTTGCGGAAGACGATGGCCGCCGGGCAGAAGCCGGTGAAAGACGCTTGCACCATGTTGGCCCCGGCAATGGCGGCGAGCAGCAGCCAATAGGGGCTAACCAGCCAGCCGAGCGCCAGGCTGATGAGCACCATGCTTCCGGCCATGGTCAGCACCGCGCGATCGACGCTCATGACGAACCTCCTCGTTAGGGCCGTCGAAGCTAAGCTTGCCCGGCGCCGTTGACAATATATTCGACTATTCGTATATATGCAAGTATGAAAATACAAGGAAAAGACATGCTCGCCGCGGCCGATGCGGCATGCAATCTGTTGAAGGCGCTCGCCAACCGGCACCGGCTGATGATCATCTGCCAGCTAATCGAGAAAAAACGCTCGGTTGGGGAACTCGCCGCGCTGCTGAAAATCCGCGATTCGACCGTGTCGCAGCACCTCGCGTTACTGCGCAAGGACCGGCTGGTTAAGGCCGAACGCGACGGGCAGACCATCTGGTATTCGATCGGCAGCGCGCCGGCGCGCGAACTGGTGCGCACGCTCTATCGTGTCTATTGCGCGCCCGCCGCGCTCTGCGTCCCGGCCACGCAACGCAAGGCAACGCGCGGCCAGCAGCTTGCGCCAAATCAATGAGTGAATGCGCCGCTCGCGCGACACGAAAGGCGCAGCGTTGACTGCGAGGACGAAACGGATGCGTATTGCAATTATGGTGGTGGCTGCTCTGGCGCTATTTTCGCAACGTGCGCTGGCGCAGGAGACTTTCATCGTCGCGCCAAAAATGATCGCCGACGAGAAGGCAGTCTTCGCCACAGTTGAAAGCGCCAACGTCGTGCCGGCGCGGGCGCGCATCGGCGGCACGGTGGTGGAACTTACCGTCAAGGAAGGCGACGAGGTCAAGCAGGGTCAAATTGTCGCCACCGTCGGCGACGAAAAGCTGGCGCTGCAGATGAAATCGCTCGACGCGCAGATCGCCGGCCTCGAGGCGCAGGTCGCTCAGGCGCAGACCGATCTTACGCGCGATGAAGACCTGTTTCCCAAAGGCACCATTCCGAAGACGACGCTCGATCAGGCGCGCACCGCTTTCAACGTCGCCTCCAACGCGCTGAAGGCGCGCACCGCCGAGCGCTCGGTCATCCAGCAGCAAGTCACCGAAGGCAATGTGCTGGCGCCAACGTCGGGCCGCGTGCTGAAAGTGCCGGTGACGACCGGCACGGTGATCCTCCCGGGCGAGACCGTCGCCACCGTGGCGGAGCGAAATTTCATTTTACGCCTGCGCGTGCCGGAGCGGCATGCCCGTTTCCTCAAGGGCGGCGATCCAGTGCGCGTCGACAGCCAGGAGCTGGGCGCCAATGGCGCCAAATTCGGCACCATCAAGCTGGTCTATCCACAGATCGAGGACGGCCGCGTCATCGCCGACGCCAACGTCAAGGGCCTCGGCGATTACTTCGTTGGCGAGCGTGTCCTCGCCTGGGTTTCGGCTGGTGATCGCACCAGCGTTATTGTGCCGGCCTCGTTCATCGTCACCCGCTTTGGCATCGATTACGCCCGCGTGCGCAAGGGCCATGAGGTGATCGACGTGCCGGTGCAGCGAGGCCGCGAATTGCCGCGCCCGGACATGCCCGACGCGCTGGAAATCCTCTCCGGGCTAAAAGCCGGCGACATCCTGGTGCGCCCGTGAAACTCGGACTGTCGGGCCGGCTCACGCAGGGCACGATCCGTTCCCCGCTCACGCCCCTTTTCCTGCTTGCGGCGCTCGCCGTCGGCCTGATCGCGCTGCTCACCATTCCGCGCGAGGAAGAGCCGCAGATCAGCGTGCCGATGGTGGACATCCGCGTCAATGCCGACGGGCTGAAAGCGCCCGACGCGGTCGAACTGGTGACCAAGCCGCTGGAAGCCATCATCAAGGCCATCGACGGCGTCGAGCATGTCTACAGCCAGACGGTCGACGATCGCGTCATGGTGACGGCGCGCTTCCTCGTCGGCACCAAGGCCGATGACGCCATCCTACGCGTGCACGAGAAGATTCGCGCCAACATCGACCGCGTCCCGGTCGGCATTCCCGAGCCGCTGATTGTCGGCCGCGGTATCAACGATGTCGCTGTGGTCGTGCTCACGCTGTCGCCGAAGCCGGACGCCGCGGCGCGCTACACCGACAAGGATCTTTATGAGTTGGCCGATCAGCTGCGCTCCGAACTGGTGAAAACCGACAATGTTGGACTGAGCTACATTTCCGGCGGCAACCCGCAGGAAATCCGCGTCGAGCCCGATCCGGAAAAATTGGCGCTGTTCGGGGTCACGCTGCAGCAGCTGGTCGCCAAGGTGCACGACGCCAACCGCTCGTTCCAGGCCGGCCAAATTCGCGATCAAGGGCGCGACAGCGGCATCATGCGCGATATCGCCGCCGGACAGACGCTCGCCGGCATTCCCGATATTGGGCTGTTGCTGGTCACCACGCGCGATAACCGCCCAGTCTATGTGCGCGACGTCGCCAAGATCGTCGTCGGGCCAAGCCCGGTTGAGCACCGCGTCTGGATGGATACGCCGGAGCAGGGCGGCCATTGGGACCGCGTGCCGGCGGTTTCCGTCGCTTTTGCCAAACGCGCCGGCGCCAATGCAGTGGTCGTCGCCGAGCAGCTGTTGGCGCGGCTGCAGAGCGTCGAAGGCCGGCTCGTTCCGCCCGACGTCAAGGTCACGGTGACGCGCGACTACGGTGAAACCGCCAACGACAAGGCAAACGAACTTCTGTTCCACCTCGGGCTGGCGACGGTGTCGATCGTCGTTCTCATCGCGCTGGCCATCGGCTGGCGCGAGGGCCTGGTAACCCTGGTCGTCATCCCCACCACCATCCTGCTCACATTGTTTGCCTCCAAGCTGATGGGCTACACCATCAACCGCGTCAGCCTGTTCGCGCTCATCTTCTCAATCGGCATCCTGGTCGACGACGCCATCGTCATTGTCGAGAACATTGCCCGCCATTGGGCGATGAAGGACGGCCGCTCGCGCATGCAGGGCGCGATCGAGGCGGTGGCGGAAGTCGGCAATCCGACCGTCGTCGCCACGCTGACCGTGGTGGCGGCGCTGTTGCCGATGCTGTTCGTCTCCGGGCTGATGGGGCCCTACATGGCGCCGATCCCGGCGAATGCATCGGCGGCGATGCTGTTCTCGTTTTTCGTCGCCATGGTGATCGCGCCCTGGCTGATGCTGCACCTGCATCCGGAAGGGCATGCGATCCGCGAGCATGAGGCGGCGCACGGCGAGGGATTTCTCGGCCGGCTCTATCGCCGCTTCGCCTCACCGATCGTGCGCTCGCGCCGCAACGCCTGGCGTTTCCTCATCGCAGTCGGGGTAGCAACGCTGCTCGTCTGCGTACAGTTTTACACCAAGAGCGTCACGGTCAAACTTCTGCCCTTCGACAACAAGTCGGAAATGTCCGTCGTCGTCGACCTGCCCGAAGGTGCAACGCTCGAGGATACCGAACGCACGCTATTCAATATCGCCGGCGTGGCGCGGCAATTGCCGGAAATCCGCTCGATCGAGACCTATGCGGGAACACCGGCGCCGTTCAATTTCAACGGGCTGGTGCGTCACTACTACATCCGCGAATTGCCAGAGCTGGGCGAGCTGCATCTCAATCTGGCGGCCAAGGACGAGCGTAGCCGCGCCAGCCACGCCATCGCGCTCGATCTGCGCGCGAAGCTGAAGCAGGTCACTTTGCCCAGCGGCACCGTGGCCCGCGTGGTCGAAGTGCCGCCCGGGCCGCCGGTGCTGGCGACGCTGCTGGCAGAGGTATATGGGCCGAGTTCGACCGATCGCCGCGCCACGGTCGCCGCACTGAAGAAAATCTTCGCCTCGGTGCCCTACATCGTCGATATCGACGATTCGATAGGCGCGCCGCGGCCGCGCCTGAGGATCTCGATCGATCAGGATCGTCTGGAGTACTTCGGCGTCGAGCAACGCGACGTCTACGACACTATCCAAGCCCTATTTGGCGGCACCGCTGTCGGTTATTCGCACCGCGGCGAAGGCCGCAATCCCATTGAAATTGTTGTCAGATTGCCGAAACGCGATCTCTCCTGGAGCGAACTGCTCGCTTCGACGCCGGTGCCGGCCAATAGCGTGCCTGGCAATAAAACCGTGGTCGAACTCGGCGACGTCGTGCGCGTGACCAAGGAACAGGGCTCGCCGGCGATTTTCCGCCGCGACGGACGCTTTACCGACATGGTGATGGCGGAACTGGCGGGCGCCTATGAAGCGCCAATCTACGGTATTCTCGCAGTCGATAAACTCGTGGCGACCCATGACTGGGGCAAGCTCGGCACGCCGACGATCCGCTTCCACGGCCAACCGGAGGACGAGGCGAAGCCGGCGATCCTGTGGGATGGCGAATGGGAGGTCACCTACGTGACCTTCCGCGACATGGGCGCCGCCTTCATGGTGGCCATCGTCGGCATTTACATCCTGGTGGTGGCGCAATTCGGCAGCTTCAAACTGCCGCTGGTGATCCTGACGCCGATCCCGCTGACGCTGATTGGCATCGTGCTCGGGCACTGGCTGTTCGGCGCGCCGTTCACCGCTACCTCGATGATCGGCTTCATCGCGCTTGCCGGCATCATCGTGCGCAACTCAATATTGCTGGTCGATTTCATCCGCCACGGCGCCGGCCAGGGAAATACCCTGCGCGAGGTGCTGCTGGAGGCGGGCAGCGTGCGCTTCAAGCCGATCCTGTTGACCGCGCTTGCGGCCATGATCGGGGCTGCGACCATCCTGCTCGATCCGATTTTTCAGGGACTGGCGGTCTCGCTGCTGTTCGGCCTCGCCTCATCGACCTTGCTCACCGTGCTGGTTATTCCGGCGATCTATGTTGTGCTGCGCGACGCCGACAGTGTGCTCCAATAGTTTTTGCCGCTATTTCTGCTGCTATTTTTGACGCGCCTGCGTGATGGCCGAATTCAGCTCGCCGCCGTAAATGAAGACAGCCGCGCAGGCATAGAGGAAGATCAGCGCGATCATCGCCGAGGCCAGCCCCGCATACATCGAAACGTAAGCGAAGGCGTATTCGGCGAGGTAGCGGCCGAAAGCGGTGCCGGTGACCAGCCACAGCAGCAAGGTCGCCATAATGCCGGGCGCGATGTCTGCAAACCTGCGCCGCCCGGCCGGCAGCCAGCAGTGCAGGATCGTCAGCGCGATGACCAGCACGGCGATCGCGACTGCATAACGGGCGAAGTCGACAAGCTGGCTCAACGGCGCGAGCCGCGGCACATAATGCACGAGCTTTCCCCAGATCAACGGCGCCAACACCACCAGGAACGAGAAGGCGAGAATCGCCACGGCGCCGATCAGCACGTAGCCGATTGATTCCAGCCGCAGCAGCCACCAGGACCGCGGTTCGATGGTGTCATAGGCGCGGTTGAGGCCGACGCGCAGGCTCTCAACGCCGTTTGAAGCGAAGTAAAGCGCAAACAGCGCACCGAAGGTGAGCACGTCGCCGCGCGCGCCGATCAGCACGCCGGCGATGTCCTGCGCGATCGGCGTGGCGACCTGCTTCGGCCAGGCTTCGAGCAGCAGGCGGGCGGCCTCGTCGGCCAGCTCCCGCGAGCCGAAGAAGAATCCGGCAAGCGCCGTGACCACGATGAGGAAGGGGAACAGCGCCATTAGCGTGGACAGCGCAATGTGGCTGGCGATGGCCCAGCCGTCGTCGGCGAGAAAATGCCCGAAGGCGTCTGCGGCGATCCGCAATGAGAGTTTGAGAATGCGCAAGGCGCTTAAGCCCCGGTCGAATCCGCTACCAATTCAGATCGGCTATTGCAGGGGGCTTTGCAAGGCCGGCTTCTTACCTCTCCCCGCACGGAGGAGAGAAGGAAGGACTACGCCGCCTGTACGTTTGTGAGGAATTGCCGCACTTCCACCTCCAGGCTCTCGGCCTCGAGTGCGACGGCATCGGCGAGGTTCTTCACGTCGTCGGCGGTGGAACGGGCATCGGCGGTGACGCCGGCGACGCGGCTCATCGCCTCGGCGCCGTTGCGCGCCTCGCTGGAAGCGCGGTTGACGCCCTCGGCGATCATGGAAACTGCGGCGTTCTGCTGGTCGACGGTCGCCGCCACCGTGGTGGCGATTGACGACATGTCGCGGATGATCAGGTTGACCTGCTCGATCGCCTGCGCGGCGTCCGCGGCGGCCGACTGGATCGAGCCGATCTGCTCGGCAATCTCCTCGGTGGCCCGCGCGGTCTGGCCGGCGAGCGATTTGACCTCGGCTGCGACGACGGCAAAGCCGCGCCCGGATTCGCCGGCGCGGGCGGCTTCGATGGTGGCATTGAGCGCCAGCAGATTGGTCTGCCCGGCAATCGCCTGGATCAGCCCCACCACCTCGCCGATGCGGGTGGCGGCGTCGCCGAGCTGCGTCATGGTGGCGACGGTGCGCTGCAATTCCGATACCGCGCGGTCGGCGACGTCGGTGGATTTGGCGGCCTGCGTGGCGATTTCGCCGATCGAGGCGGCCAATTCCTCAACCGAGCCCGCGGCGTTGGTGACGTTGTCGGAGGCGGCGGCGACACGCCGCTCGGCCGCTTGCGCTTCCGCCGACATCGCATCCGCCGATTTGTTGAGATCGCCCGAGCTCATTTCGAGCTTGAGGGAAGCAGCGCGCAATTTGGTCAAGGTATTGTCGACTGACTGGTTGAAATGGGCGATCGTCATCGCGATCGTATCGCTGCGCTGCTCGCGCGCACGGCTGGTTTCAGCCTGCGTCTGCGCCAGGTTTTCCCTTTCGATCATGGTGTCGCGGAATACGATCACTGTGCGCGCCATATCGCCAATCTCGTCACGCGCATGCGTCGCCGGAATGCGAGCCGTGGTATCTCCGGCGGCGAGCTGCTTCATCACGGAAGCGAGGCCACGTAGCGGTCTGGTGATGCTGCGGCCGATCAGCGAGCTGAAGCCGATGCCTAGCAAGACCATGGTGATGCCGACGGCGATGATCCCGTCGCGGGTGCGCGAAAGCGCGATGACCAGCGACGACGTCGCGGCTGCCGATGTCTTGCCCGCCTGCTCGATGATCTTGTCCGCACGCGGCAGCATGTTCTGGCTGTCGATATCGATCAGGTTGCGTAGCGGATAGGTGCGGTCGTAGGAGTCGCCCCATTGCTTGAAATTATTGGCATAGGTCTTGACCTGCTCCTCGAGCGCCGACTTCATCTCCGGCGTGCCGTCGATATTGGCGAAGATATCGGTAAATTGCTTATAGGCGGAATCGAATTCCTGTTTCGCCAGATCTCTTTGATTGAGCCGGTAGTCGGCTTCGTATTGCCGCATGCGCAACAGCGCCATCATTAGTTTCGTCGCATCGCCCGCGGCAATCCACGACATGTTTTCATTGATGACGCGTTCGACCGCGTTGCCGGCAATGCCCAGGCTCCGGCGCAGGCCCGATGATTCATCGAAACCGAGGATGTTCTGCTGTTGCACCAGTTCGTTGAAGCGGTCGCGCAGAGTCAGCACTTCTTCGCGCAGTCCAGCAATAATTTCGGCGTTGCTGCCGGTTACGATTTCAATTGTGGCGAGGCTGCGCAGCGCCGTCGCATACGCTTGCGCGAATTTTGTCACCAGCTCGGTGCTGGGCGCGACGCTGAAATCCTTCACCACCAGCCGGACCTGCGCCAGCGCACTCTTGAAATCGCGGCTGGCGTCGGCGAGGTCAACGGATTTTCTGACGGTCTGGAACGCGCTGCCGACGTCGCTTTCGCCGGACACGTAGGTCAATCCGTTGGCGAGGAAGCCGACCACCGGGATGACGGTCAGTACGATGATGCGCGTGCGCACCGTCAGCGAGCCGATGAGTCGCGTCAGCCGGGCGAATGGTTGCGAAAAATATTGGGCGACCTGCATGAAACCGGGCCGGGTCTCGCCGATAAAGAGCCGATAAAGAGAGGTATCGCGCTATCCGGGTCAGGAAAGCGTGAAATGGTTAATATTGTTGGAATTTCCACGGTATTTGCCCTGCAATGAGGCACTTGCTGGGCCAGGAAACCCCGATTTTCCCGTCCGCTTTGCTTTTGTGCGCTGCACACGTAATCTGACCGGCAGCCGGGCTATTGCCGTTTCGGAGGGGGGTCTATGCCTATCGCCGCTTCCTGTCCCGTCGCCGAGCACGAATTGGTCGATCAAGCGCAAACGGCGACCGCCGCCCTCGACGCGCTGCTGGCCGACGCCGTGCGCAAGGTACGCGACAAGGTGGTGGTGGAAGGCCGCGTGGTCGGCCGCATCTTCGACCGCGAGCAGCGTGCGACGCACGGGCTTGCCTGGCTCGTCACCTATGTCGAGGCGGTACGCCAGCTCGCGTCTTACGCTGAGCGGATGCGCGGCAAAGGCTTGCTGGGCGAGCTCGAGGAACATCTGGTGCGCATCGGTCTTGGCGAATTCATCGCCCAGATCGTCGGCGGCATCCCGATCAGCCAGGGCGAGATCGTACGTCCGAGCGACTTCGGGCTTTCGGCCGCGCAGGTCGCCGCGCGCTTCAACCCCACCGTCGAGACGCTGATCGCCACCGGCAACACCGCCGAGCGGCGCGCGCGGGTGATCGAGCTGATGAAGTCGAGCCACAACGCCACCGTCGGCGCCGCCGGCCTCGACGACACGCTGGAATCGATCCGCGAGGAAATGCGCAAATTCGCCGACAGCGAGGTGATCGGGCACGCGCAGGACTGGCACCGCACCAACAGTTACATCCCGATGGAAATCATCGCGCAGATGTCGGACCTCGGTGTGTTCGGGCTGACGATCCCGGAAGAATTCGGCGGCACGGCGCTCGGCAAAGAATCCATGTGCGTGGTCTCCGAAGAGCTCGCGCGCGGTTATATCGGCGTCGGTTCCTTGGGCACCCGCTCGGAAATCGCCGCCGAGCTGATCCTTGGCGGCGGCACGCCCGAACAAAAGGAAAAATGGCTGCCCAAGCTCGCTTCCGGCGAGGTGCTGCCGACGGCGGTGTTTACCGAGCCGAATACCGGCTCCGATCTCGCCTCGTTGAAGACGCGCGCGGTGCGTGAGGGTGACGTTTACAAGGTGTATGGCAACAAGACCTGGATCACCCATCCAGTACGCGCCGACCTGATGACGCTGCTGGTGCGCACCAACCCGAATGAAAAAGGCCACCGCGGTCTGTCCATGCTGCTCGCGGAAAAGCCGCGCGGCGACGACAAGAATCCGTTTCCGGTGGAGGGGATGACCGGCACCGAAATCGAGGTGCTCGGCTATCGCGGCATGAAGGAATACGAGATCGCCTTCGACGGCTTCGAGGTTAAGGCGGAAAATTTGCTTGGCGGCGTCGAGGGTCTCGGCTTCAAGCAGCTGATGCAGACATTTGAATCGGCGCGTATTCAGACGGCGGCGCGGGCGATCGGCGTGGCGCAGGCGGCAATGGAGCGGGCGATCGATTATGCGCAGAACCGCGTGCAATTCGGCGGACCAATCGCCGGCTTCCCGCGCGTCTCCGACAAGATCGTGATGATGGCGGTGGAAATCATGATCGCGCGTCAGCTCACTTATTATGCCGCGCGCGAAAAGGATTCCGGCCGGCGTTGCGATCTGGAAGCGGGCATGGCCAAGCTTTTGGCCGCGCGGGTCGCCTGGGCCGCCGCCGACAATGCCGTGCAGATCCACGGCGGCAACGGATTCGCGCTGGAATTTCCGGTGTCGCGCATCCTGTGCGATGCGCGCATCCTCAACATTTTCGAGGGCGCCGCCGAGATCCAGGCCCATGTCATCGCCCGCCGCCTGCTCGACGGCAGCAACTAAATAGACCTCCGCGGCGTTTGATCCAGAACAATACGCCGAGCCGGCGCCCGCACTAGCGTAGTTGTCGGTAAGGAGGCCGGTCCATGTCGAAATTGTTGATTCATCAAGGCGAATGGGTGGTGGTCTGCGACGGCGCCAAGGCGCTGGTGCTGGAAAATGCCGGCGACGCCAAGTTTCCCAATCTCAAGACACGCGAAGTCTACGAACAGAAGGGCATGGCCACGCATGAACTCGGCAGCGACAGGCCCGGCCGCACGCATAGTTCCGTCGGCAATGGCCGTAGCTCGGTCACGCAGACCGACTGGCACGATCTGGCGGAGCAGGCCTTTCTCACCGATCTGGCGCATCGGCTCGATGTCGCGGTTGCCACTGGCAAGGTGAAGTCGCTGATCGTGGTGGCGCCGCCGCGCGCGCTCGGAATGATCCGGCCTGCCTATTCGCATGCTTTGCGCGCCGCCGTGCGCAGCGAGGTGGATAAGGACTTCGTCAAGCTGCCGGTGCACGAGATCGAAAAGCACCTGACCGCCTAACCTCCGATTTGCCTTGCCGCGCGATTGTGGCACGACCGCCGTAATTGCGATGATATGGTCGCCGCCGATTCCCGTTATTGGTGGCAACGGATGAACCCCATCGGCAATCGAACGGCGCGCGGCATCGCGGTGGCCGCCTTGCTGGCAGCAATGCCCGCCGCCGCGCGGGCGCAATCCGTCAACCCGCCGCAAAGCGCGCCGCAATCGCCGGCCGTCACGCCGCCGGCCGACGCCATGGCTGTGCCTGGCTTCTGGGATCCGCGGCGGCGGCCGGAGCGGCCGGATTTGTCGCGCATCAGCATCATCCGCTTCCTCACCGAGACGGATTACCCGCCGTTCGATTATGCCGGGCCGGACGGCTCGCCCGCCGGCTTCAACGTCGATCTGGCGCGGCTGATCTGCGAAGAGATCAAGGTGCAATGCACGGTGCAGATGCGCCGCTTCGACACCTTGATCGACGCGCTCAACGGCAATCAGGGCGACGCGGTGATTGCCTCGATCGCCGAGACGCCGGAGATGCGAGCGCGCGTCGCCTTCAGCGATCCCTACTATCGGACGCCGGCGCGTTTCGTGTCGCGTAAGGACACCGACATCGACGACGTCAGCCCGCAAGCACTGGAGGGCAAGAAAGTCGCGGTGGTTGCCGGCACCGCGCATGAGGCCTATCTGCGCACGCTGTTCACCGAGGCCGACCTGCATCCGTACCCGAACGCCGACGAGGCGCGCGCCGCGCTGCGCCGCGGCGAGGTCGATCTTTTGTTCGGCGACGGCATCTCGCTCGCCTTCTGGCTCAACGGCACCGACTCCGGCGGCTGCTGTGTTTTCCGCGGCGGGCCTTATCTGGAAAGCCGCTTCTTCGGCGAGGGCGTCGGTATCGCGGTCAGGCGCGGCAATGACCTGCTGCGCCAAGCGTTCAACTGGGCGCTGTTTCAGTTGTGGGAGAGAGGTCAGTTCACCGACCTGTGGCTGAAGTATTTTCCGGTAAGCCCGTTTTGAACCCGCAGATTTGACCTTGGCGCGCTGGATTCCTACTGTCCGCGTCCGGAGAGCATGATGTCCGTCGTTGAAACCGCCGCATCTTTGCGCGAGGCCGCCGAGCACTCGGGCGCCTGGCCGTTCGAGGAGGCGCGCAAGATCGTCGCGCGGCTGAAGAAGCATCCAAAAGACGAGGTGATCTTCGAGACCGGTTACGGGCCCTCGGGGCTGCCGCACATCGGCACCTTCGCCGAAGTCGCGCGCACCACGATGGTGCGGCATGCTTTCCGCGTGTTGACGGATGACAAGGTGAAGACGCGCCTCATCGCCTTCTCCGACGACATGGACGGCTTGCGCAAGGTTCCGGACAACGTGCCGAACAAGGAGATGCTGCAACAAAACCTCGGCAAGCCGCTCACTAAAATTCCCGATCCATTCGGCGAGTATCCGAGCTTCGGCGAGCACAACAACGCGCGACTGCGCAAATTCCTCGACCACTTCGGCTTCGACTACGAATTCATGTCCTCGACGCAGTGCTACAGCTCGGGCCGTTTCGACAAGGCGCTGCTCACGGTGCTGGAGCGCTTCGACAAGGTGATGGCGATCATGCTGCCGTCTTTGCGCGAGGAGAGGGCGCAGACCTATTCGCCATTCCTGCCCATCGATCCGAAGACCGCCATCGTGCTGCAGGTGCCGGTTGTCGCTCATGACGCCAAGGCCGGCACCATCACGTACGAAGACCCCGACACCAAGCAGCCTGTTACCGCGCCGGTCATAGGCGGGCGCTGCAAGCTACAATGGAAGCCGGATTGGGCCATGCGCTGGCTGGCGCTCGGCGTCGATTACGAAATGGCCGGCAAAGACCTGATCGATTCGGTAAAACTCTCCGGCGAAATCTGCCGCGCGCTCGGCGGGGCGCCGCCTGAAGGCTTCAACTACGAACTCTTTCTCGACGAGAACGGACAGAAGATTTCCAAGTCCAAGGGCAACGGGCTCACCATCGACGAATGGCTGCGTTACGCCTCGCCCGAAAGCTTGTTCTGCTTCATGTATCGCGAGCCAAAGGCCGCCAAGCGCCTCTACTTCGACGTTATCCCGCGCACCGTCGATGAATGCCAGCAGTTCCTCGACGCCTATCCGCGGCAGGACTGGAAGCAGCGCCTGTCCAATCCGGTCTGGCACATCCATTCCGGTCATCCGCCGCAGGCAGAGATGCCGATGACCTTCTCGATGCTGCTCACGCTGGTGTCGTCATCCAACGCTGAGAATGCCGACACGCTGTGGGGCTTCATCGGCCGCTATCGAACCGGCGTCACGCCGCAGACGCATCCCAGACTGAAGGCGCACGTCGAATACGCCATCCATTATTTTCGCGACTTCGTGCGGCCGGCGAAAAAATTCCGCCAGCCGAGCGAGGTCGAGCGCAAGGCGCTCACCGACCTGCGCGACGCTTTGTCGAATTTGCCACCCGACGCGACGGCGGAGCAAATTCAGGACGTAGTCTATGAAGTCGGGCGGCGCGAACCGTTTCTCGACCAGAAGAAAAAGGCCAAGGACGGCAAGCCCGGCGTGTCGCTCGACTGGTTCAACATGCTCTATCAAGTGCTACTCGGCCAGGAGAAAGGCCCGCGCTTCGGCTCCTTCGTCGCGGTCTATGGCGCGCAGAACACGATCGACATGATCGACGGCGCGCTGGCGCGGAGTATGTAATCCCTCTTCTTTCAGAGAGGGAAAAGATCAGCCAAACATCTCCACCTTGCCGCTGAGCGCCATCAGGCCGGTCTCCACCTTGAGCTTGGGCTGCTTTTCGCCAACCCGCTTGCGGAATTCCATCAGCGACGCCTTGTGCGTCTCGGTCTCGATCCTCGGATTGGCGACGGCGGCCTCGCCATAGGCGATTTTGGCCGCGCCGCAGTCGCGATGGTTCATCGCGATCACCTTCGGGATGTTGTGCAGTTCCATCGAGGCGGCGAGATTGTCCCAGAACGCCGGCGCCCAGGTCTTGAACGCGGGCGCGACCACGCCGATCGCCGCGCCGGCAATCGAGAACTGGCTGTATTTGCCGACCATGTGCCGGTGCTCCATGTAGTGGATCGTCGGCTCGGGAAAGCGCGGATCGATGCAGGTCAGCAACATCGCCTCGTAATTTCCCTTTGCCGCGAATGCCAGCGATGGAAACGTCGCGAGCAATCCGGCACCGGCGCCGAGATGCAGAAAACGCCGGCGGTCAAATCGCGCCCGCAACATATCGCCGCAGCAGGCGCAGGCGTCCGGGTGCATGATTGTTTGTTCTGTCATGATCGCTCCCTTGGCGAGGCAGCGACCCTACCTGTATTGGGGGCGAGCGGATAGCTGGCGTTTTACTGACTGGCCCAAACGATGCGGGCGACCCACAGCACGTCGGCCATCGGCAGCGTGCGGTCGCGGTGCTCGGCGTTGAGCGACTTGAGCTCGACGCTTTTCGCGTTCTTGCGCTTGAGCTCCTTGACCATCACCTCGCCGTCTTTTGTTTTCACGACGACGCGGTCGCCCTTGCGCACCGGCGCGGCCGGCGAGACGACGATGACGTCGCCCTTGCGATAGGCCGGCTTCATCGAGTTGCCGGAAATCTCCAGGGCATAGGCGTGCTCGTCGTTGACTTGCGGGAAGGCGATCTCCTCCCAGCCTTTGCCGACCGGGAAGCCGCCGTCGTCGAAATACCGGCCGGCGCCGGCTTCGGCGAAGCCGATCAGCGGCACCGCGTGCGCGGCCGCCTTGCTGTCGGTGATCAGGCTGATGAAGGTGTCCACCTTGGTGCTGGTCGCTGCCAGCGCCTTGGACACCGACTCGGTAGACGGCCAGCGCGGGCGCCCTTCCGGCGTGATGCGCTTGGATTTGTTGAACGTGGTTGGATCGAGCCCCGACTTCTTGGCGAGGCCGGACGGCGACAGCTTGGCACGGGCGGCGAGCCGGTCGATGGCAGTCCAAATCTGGTTATGTGTCAGCATGACAAGCAACTGCCACCACGGGGGGCGGCGTCCGGCCTTTCGGTGACTATATAGGAATTATAACCTTGAGTCGCCCCCTGCATGCAATAGGCCCTTGAAGGCCTCGCGCCGGGGCCCCTAGGGTGATCAACCAATAACTGGAGCCGCCGCCGGTGCTCGGCTTTTTCGACCGGTTGTCCCGCCCGCTGCTGCGGGCCCTTGACGCCGAGGATGCGCACGCTTTGGCCGTCCGGGCCCTGCGCCTTGTACCGCTGCCGCGGCCGGGGCGGGAGCCGACTGAGCTTGGCGTGCGCGCCTTCGGCCTCAATTTCCCCAACCCGCTCGGCATCGCCGCCGGCTTCGACAAGAACGCCCAGGTGCCTGACGCGTTGCTGCGGCTCGGCTTCGGTTTTGTCGAGGTCGGTACCGTGACACCGCACCCGCAGGCGGGAAACCCGCGCCCGCGCTTGTTCCGGCTCAACGCCGACGAGGGTGTGGTCAATCGACTTGGTTTCAACAACGAGGGCCGCTCGGCGGTGCTGGCGCGGCTCGCGGCGCGCGCCAATCTCGCCGGCATCGTCGGCGTCAATATCGGCGCCGATCGCGACTCAAGCGACCGCGCCGCCGACTACGTGCGGCTGATCGAAGCCTTCGCCTCCGTGGCCGGCTATTTCACCGTCAACGTGTCATCGCCCAACACGCCGGGCTTGCGCGACTTGCAGCAAGCCAAGGCGCTCGACGATCTCCTGGCGCGCGTGGTGGAGGCGCGCGACCGGATGCTGCCGCACGCCGGACCGACTCCGGTGCTGCTCAAGATCGCGCCCGACCTCACGCTTGGCGATCTCGACGACGTAGTCGGCGTCGCGCGCAAACGAAAAGTGGACGGCATGATCGTCGGTAACACTACCATCTCGCGCCCGGCCTCGCTGCGCGACCGCGAGCGTGCGCGCGAGCAGGGCGGGTTGTCCGGCCGGCCGCTGTTCAAACTCTCCACGCGCATGCTGGCGGAAACCTTCGTGCGCGCCGAAAGCGCGTTCCCGCTGGTCGGCGTCGGCGGCATCGATTCGGGCGCGACGGCGATCGCCAAGATCAAGGCCGGAGCCACGCTGCTGCAGTTTTATACCGGCCTAGTGTTTCACGGCATCGGCTTGGTGGCGGAGATCAAGGCCGATCTGCTCGCGGCGCTCAGGCGCGGTCATCGCGATTCGCTTGCTTCCATGGTTGGTACGGATGCCGCCGACATCACCGCGGAGAGCTGGCCGAGCTAGCGCCCGCGCGGCGCGTTAACCAGCCGCACGATGACCCAGATCGGTATCACGATGACGGCGCCGAGCAGGAAATAGCGCCACAGCCAGCGCACGGCGTCGAAGCCCATGTTCCAGATGTGGCGGATCAGCCGCTCGACGCTGCGCACGATATCGAACGGGTCGAGGCCAAGCGCCGAAAGAATAACGCCGACCAGGATCGACACCAGGATCAGGCGTCCCAGCACGCCGAGCGGCGAGCCGCCGAAAACCTTGGTCACAGTGTCGTTGCTCATGGCCATCCCCCTCTCCTGCATACCGCGATTCTAGCACGATCCCGCGCGCGGTTTTTAGGTATAGCCTAGAATTGCTTTTGCCATCCCATGAGACCTGTTTTGCGCCCCTTGCCGATCCATATTTCCTCAGGCGATTTGACGGCCGACCGCCGCTACGAATGGGCGCGCGATCTGCAGGCGAAGGGCGATCTCGCCGGCGCGGCGGATCTCTTGGCGCAGGCGCTGGAATTGGCGCCGGGCTATGCCGCCGCTTGGTTTGCGCTCGGCGAGCTGCGCGAGGCGCGGGCCAACCACGACGGCGCAATCGCCGCCTTTCAAATAGCGCAGGCGGCCGACCCGCAGGACCGCCAAGGCGCAGCGGTCAGGCTAGCCCGTCTCAGTGCCGTGCCCCCGGTCGTCATGCCGGTCGGCTATATCCGCTCGCTGTTCGACGGCTACGCGCCGGGCTTCGACCGGGCGCTGATCGAAGGCCTGCATTACCACGCGCCGGACCTGCTGCTGCGCACGGTGCGGGCGTCAAGCCCGCGCATGAAATTCGGCTCGCTGCTTGATCTTGGTTGCGGCACCGGGCTGGCTGGCGCAGCGTTCCGGCCGTTCTGCGATTGGCTGGTCGGCGTGGATCTCTCGCCGCAATGTTAGCCAAGGCGCGCGAGAAGGGGCTTTACGACAGGCTGGTCGAGGACGAGGTGATGACGTTCCTCGCCGCCGAAGCCACACTCGGCGCACGCTATCAACTCATCCTCGCCGCCGACGTGTTCGTCTATTTCCATGAGCTACTGCAGATGCCGGGTCCAGTCGCCCGCGTGCTGGCGCCGGGCGGCTTGCTCGCCTTCAGCGTGGAGACGTATGACGGCGACGGCGTCATCCTGCGCGACACCTTGCGCTACGCGCATGGTGCGGCGCACGTGCGGGACGCGCTCGCTGCCGGCGGGCTGAAACTCGTCAGCATAGAGTCCGCAACGACGCGCAGCGAAAAGGGCGTGGCCGTGCCAGGGCTGCTCGTGGTCGCGGGAAAATAAAATGGAACCTGCAACCACGATTGATCTATTCGAACCGCCGCGATTGCCAGAACCGTTCACTAAATGGTTCGCGGCGCGCGGCTGGGCGCCACGCGAGCATCAGCTCGAGCTGTTGAAGAAAGCTCATGCCGGCCGTTCGGTGCTGCTGATCGCGCCGACCGGAGGCGGCAAGACGCTGGCCGGTTTCCTGCCGACGCTGGTCGAGCTTTATGAGCGGGGCGTGAGTCCGCGCCGTCTCAAATCGACCGGGCGATTGCTGATGCGCAGCCAAGGTCTGCACACACTCTATATTTCGCCGCTCAAGGCGCTCGCCGTCGACATCGCCCGCAACCTGGAAATCCCGGTGCGCGAGATGGGCCTACCCGTGCGGCTGGAAACCCGCACCGGCGACACGCCGGCGTCAAAGCGCCAGCGCCAACGCCGCGATCCGCCCGACATATTGCTCACGACGCCGGAGCAGCTTGCGCTGTTGCTGGCGAGCGCCGACGCGCCGTATCTCTTCGGAACGCTCAGGCGCGTCGTGCTCGATGAATTGCATTCGCTCACCACTTCCAAGCGTGGCGATCTGCTCTCGCTTGGCCTGGCGCGGCTGTTCAAGCTGACGCCAAATCTTACCACCGTCGGTCTCTCGGCAACGGTCGCCGAGCCGGAGGATCTCTGCCGCTATTTGGTGCCGCAGCCGCAGAGCGGCCAAGGGCGCGCCGATCTTGTTGTGGCGCAGGCCGGGGCGCAGCCGCGCGTCGCCATGCTCGATACCGAAGAGCATCTGCCATGGGCCGGGCACTCGGCGCTGCATGCGCTCGGTGAAATCTACGCGTTGGTGAAGAGCCACAAGACGACGCTGATCTTCGTCAACACCCGCAGCCAGGCCGAATGGATTTTCCAGGAGTTGTGGGGCCTCAACGACGACGATTTCGCCATCGCGCTGCATCACGGCTCGCTCGACGTCGCGCAGCGACGCAAGGTCGAGGACGCGATGACGCGCGGCAAATTGCGCGCGGTGGTGTGCACGTCGTCGCTCGATCTCGGCGTCGACTGGGGCGATGTCGATCTGGTCGTCAATGTCGGTGCGCCCAAGGGGGCCTCGCGGCTGATGCAGCGCATCGGCCGCTCGAACCATCGGCTCGACGAGCCCTCGGAAGCCGTTCTGGTTCCGGCCAACCGTTTCGAGGTGCTGGAGTGCCGCGCCGCGATCGACGCCGTCGCCGAGAACGCGCAGGACACGCCGCCCTTGCGGAGCGGCGGGCTCGACGTGCTGGCGCAGCATATTCTCGGCCGCGCAGTCGGTGAGCCGTTTCTCACCGACGAACTTTATGCCGAAGTGTGCGCCGCGGCGCCATACGCAAAACTCACGCGCGCCGATTTCGATGCCGCCGTCGATTTCGTCGCCACCGGTGGCTATGCGCTGAAGGCCTATGAGCGCTTTGCGAAAATTCGGAAGGCGCAGGACGGCCGCTGGCGCATCACCCATCCGCGGGTGGCGCAGCGCTACCGCATGAATGTCGGCACTATCGTCGAGGCCGATATGTTGAAAGTGCGCCTGGTGCGCTCGCGTGCGTCCAGCACAATGATCCCGCGCGGCGGCCGTCTGCTCGGCGAGATCGAGGAATATTTCATCGAGATGCTCAGCCCCGGCGACACCTTCGTCTTTGCCGGCGAGATTTTGAAATACGAGGCGATCGTCGAGGATGAAGTCTATGTCTCCCGTTCCACGGCGACCGATCCGAAGGTGCCGTCCTACGAGGGCGGCAAGTTCCCGCTCTCGACTTATTTGGCCGCGCGCGTGCGCGCGCTGCTGGCTAAGCCGGAAAGCTGGCGCGCGCTGCCGCAGCAGGTGCGTGAATGGCTGGAAATCCAGCAGTGGCGCTCGCTGCTGCCGAAGCCGGGCGATCTGCTGGTCGAAACCTTCCCGCGGGCCGCAAAATATTATCTCGTCTGCTATCCGTTCGAAGGCCGCCTCGCGCACCAGACGTTGGGCATGTTGCTGACGCGCCGCCTGGAGCGCGCGCGGATGCGCCCGCTCGGCTTTGTCGCCAACGAATACGCGCTTGCCGTCTGGGGCCTCGGCGACGTTGCGCTGTATCTGAAGAACGGCAATCTTTCGCTTGCTCAACTGTTCGACCAGGACATGCTCGGCGACGATCTCGAAGCCTGGCTCGCCGAATCCTCGCTAATGAAGCGCACGTTCCGCAGCTGCGCCATCATCGCCGGGCTGATCGAAAAACGCTTTCCCGGCGAGGAGAAGTCGCGCCGCCAGCTCACGATTTCCACCGACGTCGTCTATGACGTGCTGCGCAAGCACCAGGGCGATCACCTGCTCTTGCGCGCGGCGCGCGCCGATGCCGCGACCGGACTGCTCGACATCAAGCGGCTCTCCGATATGCTCTCGCGCATCCGGGGCCGAATCGTCCATAAAGCGCTCGACCACGTCTCGCCGCTCGCCGTGCCGGTGATGCTGGAGATCGGACGCGAGACGGTCTATGGCGAGGCGGCCGATTCGCTGCTCGCGGAAGCCGCGGACGAACTGGTGAAGGAGGCGATGCGGTGAAACTTGCGGTGCAGGGGCCGGCAGCTGCGAAAGGCCATGTCATTTCCGTCGCCGGCGTTTCGCTTCACGCTGACCCTGATGGCGCGATTTATTGGCCGGACCAGGGCCTGCTCGCGGTCGCCGACCTGCATCTGGAGAAAGGCTCGAGCTTTGCCGCGCGCGGGCAGTTGCTGCCGCCTTACGACACGGCCGCGACGCTGACGCGCCTGGCGCGTCTCGTCGCCCGCTACGCGCCGCGCTGCGTGGTGGCGTTGGGCGACAGCTTCCACGATGACGGTGGTTCGGCGCGACTCGCTGACAGCGATCGCGAATTCTTGGCTGGCCTGCAGCGCGGCCGCGACTGGATCTGGATCATCGGCAATCACGATCCCGAGCCTGCTGTGAATATCGGCGGCGCGTTCGAGGAAAGGCTTGCTATCGGCGCGGTGACCTTCCGCCATCTGCCGAGCGGCGCCGAAGGCGAAATCGCCGGCCATTTGCACCCGTCTGCGCGCGTGCGCAACCGCGGTCGCACGGTTGCCCGCCGCTGCTTCGCCGCCGACGCCAAACGCATGGTGATGCCGGCCTTCGGCGCTTTCACCGGCGGACTCAATGTGCGCGACGGCGCCTTCGCGGCCGTGTTCGGCACGTTGTCATTCACCGCGCATTTGTTGGGCGAGGGCAGGCTCTATTCATTCACCGCCAAGCGCTGCCTGCCGGACTAATCCCGACGGAACACCGCGCTGGCAATCCAGCCGGTGAGCAGCGCCATTAGCGCGGTCGCCAAGCCATAGAGCAGCCCGAAATCGTGCGCGGCATCAGCGACGTATTGCTCGAAGCCGGCCTTGATGACTTCCAGCGCCGACGTGGTGTGCGCGATCACGGCGCCGTCGGCGAACAACTTGGCGTCGATGGCGTAATTGCCTGTCACCACGTCGGCCGGCAGCGCGATGGCGGCGCGGAAAACGGTCGGCGTGAGGTAAGTCACCGCGGTCGGCTGCTCGAGATAGAAGCCGTGTTCGTGCTGCTGCCGCACGAAAGCCTCGCGGAACGGATCGTTGAGCGCGGTATCTCCGAGGTCGGGGCCGATGCGCTGCGGCAGCAGGAAATTATCAAGTCCGATTTGCAGGCGTTTGAGGACGTCAGCCTGGGCGATGGCGTTGACCGGCTTGTTGCTGAGAATCGCGAGATAGGACGGCACGCGCACGAATTCCTGCGAATCGACGTTGACCCAGATGCCCAGCACGCGCGCCTTGCGCCGTGTGCGCAGCGTCACACGCGGGCCGGTCACCGTAACCACCAGATCGTAGCCGCCGTGCCGCAGCGTCTTGCCGGCGTCCGGTTCGATGGCACCGAACAGCACCAGGTTTTCGCCGACAAAATTCGAGTTGATCGCTACGCGGTGGTTCGACAGCGACACCACGAGCTGCTCGGCCACCGCGGGCCGCGTCGCGCCGCAGGCGACGAAAGCGATCAGCAGTGCGGTTGCGATGTGCTGCATCATTGGGCCGTCACGTAGCGGATCGAGTAAAGATCGTCCGGCGTCACCACCAGCTCATAGGCAAAGCGCACGCCGACCGCGAAGACAAGAATGCCGAGCAGCAGGCGCAGCCGCTCGCCGCGCATTTGCTGTCCGGTGCGCGCGCCGAATTGCGCGCCGATCACGCCGCCGAGCATCAGGATCAGCGCCAGCACGGCATCCACCAGGTGGTTGGTCGCGGCATGCATCACCGTCGCCGAGGCCATGGTCACCAGCGTCAGCACCATCGATGTGCCGATCACCGTCGCGGTCGGCACGCGCAGGAAATAGATCAGCATCGGCACCAGCAGGAAGCCGCCGCCGATGCCCATGATAGCGCCGATGAAGCCGATGAAGAATCCGATGACCCACACCGGAATCGCCGAGACGTAGATCTTCGAGCGCTTGAAGCGCAGCTTGAACGGCAACCCGTGCATCCAGGTGTGACTGCCCGGCCGACGGATGATCGCCGGCCCGCCGTGACGCGCCCGCACGATGGCGCGAAAGCCTTCTTCGATCATCACGACGCCGACGACGCAGAGCAGCGCCACGTAGGAAAGCCCGATCACCAGGTCGAGCTGGTCGACGGCGCGCAGCATCGTGAATAGCCAGACGCCGGTCGCGGTGCCGACGATGCCGGCGGCGAGCAGCATCAGGGCCAGCGCCACGTCGACGGCGCCTCTGCGCCAATAACTGATTGCGCCGGAACACGAGGAGGCGGCGATGTGGCTCGCGACGGTCGCCACGGCGACTGCCGGCGACACGCCGACGAAGATCAGCAGCGGCGTCATCAGGAAGCCGCCGCCGATGCCGAACATTCCGGAGATGAAGCCGACCGCCAGCCCCATCCCCAGCAGCAGGAAGACGTTAACCGGCAGGTCGGCGATGGGCAGGTAGATTTGCAAAGCGGCTCGTCCGGCGTTCCCAGGCATTTTCCGGCGACGTGGGAACCGGTTCGCCGCAGAAAATGCGTCTTGAAAAAGCGCTACCAACGCGCGTGTCGCAACCTTCCTAGCGTAAAAACGCCACGCTGCTTAGCGTTTTCCAATCACCAAGGGGCCGGCCACACGCGGCTTGGCGATGCGGGATCGGCGCGGCGGTGGCGGCATTGTCCCAGCCGCCGGGCGGGACCGGCACATTGATGGCGGCTTCCGGCTGCGGCGCGGCGACGAAATTCTTGACCGTCGACCTGGGCGGCGGCGAGCGCGTGCGGATCGAGCCGGCTGGCGACCTCGTCGCGCTTCTTGGCCGCTTCCTTGTCGCCCTTGCTCGGCGGCAAGCGCGAACCATTTGTAGGACTCGGACAGGTTGGTGGCGACGCCCAGCCCGCGCGCATAAAGCACGCCGAGATTGAACTGGCTGTCGGGAATTCCGTGCTCCGCCGCCTTTTGGAACCACTGCGCGGCGGCGGCGTAATCCGGCTTGCTGTCGACGCCCTCGGCGTAGAGCACGGCGAGATTGTGCATGGCCTTGGCGTTGCCGGCGGCGGCGGCGGCGAGATAGAGCCGCCGCGCCCGGGAAAGGTCCTTCTTCACGCCGCGGCCTTTTTCCAGCAGGCTGCCATAACGGAACTGCGCCGGCGCCAATCCCTTGGCGGCCGCGCGCTCGAACCAGCGCGCCGCTTCCGGCAGGTCTACCGGCACACCGTGCCCTTCGGCATAGCGCACCCCGATCTCATAGGCGGCGGCAGTATCGCCGGCGATGGCCGCGCTGCGCAGGCGAATGCTGCCGATGGCGGCGGGCAGCCGGTCGATGCTGGCGCGCACTTCCGGCAGGACCAGTGTCGGCGGCGCCGTCGGCACAGGGGTCGCCGGATGTGAAATCGATCCGGTGACCGTGGCCGACAATTGCGCGCCCGGGGCGCTCAGGATCGGCGGCAATGCGCCGGTCGCATGCGGCGGCACCATCACGCTGGGCGGCATGGCCGCCATATTGCCGGGTATCATCGTGATCGCCGGCGCCGCCGGGCGCGGCGGCATTGCCGGCGCATCCGTATTCGCGGCGACCTTGATGCGGGCCTCGGTCTTCGCAGGCCGCACGGCGGTGGTCTTGGCGGCATCGGTGGCGGTGGACTGCGCCACTTTGTCGTGCCGACCGCCGAAATCGATGAAGTTTGCCGCGATCTGCACGCCGCCGATGGTGACGGCGATGACGCTGGCGGCGACGAACAGCTTCTTGACGCGGTTCATCAAGCCCGATTTGGGTGGCGCCGCTGCGTCCTCGGCTTCCGATTCGACGAATTCGGCGGCGGAGCGCGGCGGGCGCGTCACCGTTTCGGCCACCGCCGCTTGGGCGGCGCGGCGGGCGGCGGCGATGAAATTCGACTTGTTGCTGGGAACGGACGCCGCCGCTGGACGGGCGCCGCCGAGGGCTGCTTCCGACGCCGCGATCCGCGCCGCCGGATTGGCGCGCAAGGGCGGCGGGCCGGAGCCGGGCTCGAGCGGCTGATCGGGCGGCAGATCGGGATCGATCGGCAATTGATGCGCGGCCGGCATGCGCTTTGGGGCGGAGGCGAAGGCGCGGCTGCGGCCGGCGCGCGTTGGGCGCCGGCGGCTGCGCTTCCTGCATCGGCGGAGGCGCGGCGGTACGGAACCGGTCGGCGGCGCGGCGCGAAGGCCGTCATCGGGTCTATGGTCGCCGGCCTGTCGGCAGCCGGTGGAGGCGCCACCGCGGCGGGCGCGGCGTCCTCGACCATTCGCACCGCCAGCTGGGCCGACCGGCCGATCGAGTTCCAGCGGCTCGTCATCGTCCGCGGCCATGGCGGGTTGCAATGCGCGCCTCGCCGTGGATGCCTTGCTCGATCAAAGCGAGGCGATCGACCACGTGCCCGAGCGTGCCGTGCACGGCGTCGAGCGCATCCTGCGTGCGCGCGATGTCGTGCTTGAGCTCGACGACCACGGGCGAGCCGTCCGCGGGCGTGCCGCCGCCGTCCCTGTTCGTCTTGATGTCCTCGATATGCACCAGCAGATCGGCAAGGCCGCGCTCGATCGCTTCCAGGTGCCCGAGCCGGCTGTCGGAAGCGTCGAGCTTTTGCACCAGCGTGGCGATGCGATCCTCGAGATGGCTGACCGCGACATTATCGCCGCGCGAGAGCTGCACCTGCTCGATCTTGTCGGTCAGCGAGTTCACCAGTTCTTCCAGCCGCGGCGGCACCGTGCCGCCACTTTGCGCGCGCTCGGTGAGCGCGTCCGACGGCGCGGCGATGCGATGCTCGAGCTGGGCGAGCGCGTCGCCGCCGGTGGCGGCAGCGGCTGCGTGGGCGATGTGCTCGACGTTCTCGGCGAGTTGCTGCACCTCGGCGGACAGCTGGCTGACGGCCTCATTGGAAGCGACATGCTGGCTGATCTCGCGCAGCGTGGTGATGGCGCTTTCCAGCTGCTGCATCGTCGCCGGGTCCTTCTCGGCGACGATCAGGTCGATCTTGTGCGCGAGGTGCGCCACCGCGTCGTTGAAGCCGACCAGGCTTTCCGCCGGCGTCAGGTGCTGCAGCGCGTCGCGCACTTCGGCGAGGCCGTGCTCGATGCCGGCGAGCGCGTTGCCGTCAACGCCAGCCTGGCGTCCTTCGGCGATGCGCTGGGTGAGCCCGGCGATCTGCCTTTCGATGGTGTCGATGGCGCGCCGCGGCATCGCTTCGGTCATCGTGTCGGCGATCTCGCCGAGCTCGCCGCGCAGGGCGTTGATCGCTTCCTCGACGCCCGGCGTGCGCAGCGTCTCGATCTGCGTCGTGATGGTGCGGAGCTGATCTTCCAGTCCCGACAGGTCCTGCGTCGGCAGCGGCGCGCGCGGTGCGGCGGCGACCGCCGGCATCGGCGCAGCCGCTTGCCGCGCCGGCGCTGGTTGACCGTTGAGCGCGCGCTGCCGCGCGACGATTTCCGCGACCGCCAGATCGAGTGCCGACGGCAGGTGGACAGGCGGCGCCAGCGGTGGCGCCGGTAGCGGCGACGCAGGGCGCGTAACATTGGCGAACTGGTCGAGGCGGCGGTCGAGCCGGTTGATCAGTTCCGCGAGCTGGTCGGGTATCGCCGCGGCTTCGGCCGCTGCGGACTTGCGCGCGCGATCGGGTGCGTAAGCCGCAGGACCCGTGCGCGCGACCTTGTCGATGCGGCGGGCGATGTCATCGAGGCGCGCGTGCACCGAGCGCACGTCGTCGCCATAGCCTCGTCCTCATCGACGAGCGCCTCCGGGTCGACGCCTTGCTGCTCCGCCTGATGGATGATGACCGAGTTGAGCCATTCGCCGAGCGACATGCCGGAGCGGCGCGCGGCTTCCATGGCCGTCTCGCGGGCTTCCGGTCGGATGCCTTTGACACTCCACGGGACGCCAAATTTCATGCTCGCACCCGCCTTCGAGGTGGAGGCAAAGAGCCGGGACAGCTCTCGTGGAACCGGCGCGCGTTGACGGCTGGTGGAGACGGGCTCGGTCCTCAGTCCACGGACCGACTTTTTGCCGTTCGCGGTAAACAAGTCGTTAAGTTTTCGCCGAAGTACCGGACTTGGCCGGGGAATTTCTGCTCGGGGTGGCCGAGGCGGCTGCGCTCGTATGTGCAATGCACAACGCGATGTGCAGCACAATACGCGGAGTAAGTCGGCACTAGTTCCAAAAGCAACCACCGATATTCACAGGCCATATAACAGTAACATTTTCAGCATGCGTGATTCCGCTGATACCAATACTCGCACCGGCGAGTAGAGTTCGTTCGCAACTGGACTCGCCAGAGGGTCCGACGTTCGGGAACAGGCGCCCTGATGACTGACAATGCCGAAATTCTCGCGGAAGACCGGTGCTTCACCGGGATGAGCAAGGATTGGCTGCGGCGGACGGCGACGCCGACCGGATGACCATCGGCGAATTCGCGCGCCAGGCCGGGGTTACCCTGAGAGCGCTACGCTTTTACCAGAGCAAGGGCCTGCTGGCGTCGGCGCGCGACGGCCATGTCCGCGTCTACAGCCGGGCCGACCGCGACCGGCTGGTCTCATCCTGTAGGGCAAACGCCTCGGCTTCACCCTCCGCGAAATCCGCGAAATGCTCGCCGCTCGCGCCCGCGGCTGTGACAAGACCGCTGCCGATCAGCCGCAAGAAATGCGTCGAGCAGATCAAGCTCCTGGAGCGCGAGCGCCGCGACAGTGAACTGGCGCTGTCGGAATTGCGGGCGATCTATACCGGCATGTTCAAAGCTGTTTTCCCCGCGGCGGGCGACCTCACCGCCGCGTTCTGACCGCGCCGTTCAGGCCTTTTTCCCTACCTTAATACAGGCGTAAACCGGCTCGGCCATAATCCGGACGGATGGCGGCGCTTTGCCGTCCGCAGCCCGCGCATTGGGATGGGTGCCGGGCTTGAAATTGGGCCAAGCCCATCGCTTCATAGTCTGTTACCGCCGCGCGGCGGACACGCCTGGGAGATCGACGATGCCGACCTACAAAGCCCCCGTGGACGATGCTCTGTTCCTCTTGAACGACGTCTTCCACTTCGACCGTTACGGTAACCTGCCGGGCTTTGCCGAGGCCTCGCCGGATATCGTCGAGGCGGTATTGCGCGAGGCGGGCAAATTCAGCGAAGAGGTGTTGACCCCGCTCAACCGCGTCGGCGACCAGGAAGGCTGCACCCGCCATGCCGACGGCAGCGTCACCACGCCCGACCGGCTTTCAACGACGCCTTCAAACATCTGGTCGAGGGCGGCTGGATCGGCATATCGGTGCCGGCGGAATTCGGCGGCCAGGGCCTGCCGGCAGACGCTCACCGTCGCGGTCAACGAATTTCTCTGCTCGGCCAACATGGCCTTCGCCATGTATCCGGGGCTGACGCAAGGCGCGATTGCCGCGCTGCTCACGCACGCCTCGCCAGAACTCAAGACCAAGTACCTGCCGAAGATGACGACCGGCGAGTGGACCGGCACGATGAACCTAACCGAGCCGCATTGCGGCACCGACCTTGGCCTGTTGCGCAGCAAGGCGGTGAAACAGGCCGATGGCAGCTTACAAGATCACCGGCACCAAGATTTTCATTTCCGCCGGCGAGCACGACATGGCGGAAAATATCATCCATCTTGTTCTGGCGCGTATTGAAGGCGCTCCCGCCGGCACCAAGGGCATTTCGCTGTTCGTGGTGCCGAAGTTCATGGTCTAGAACGACGGCAAGCTCGGCGCCAAGGAACGGCGTTTCCTGCGGCTCGATCGAAGAGAAGATGGGCATCCACGGCAACTCCACCTGCGTGATGAACTACGACGCCGCCACCGGCTGGCTGATCGGTGAGGAAAACCGCGGGCTCAACGCCATGTTCGTGATGATGAACGAGGCACGCCTCGGCGTCGGCGTGCAGGGGCTGGCGCAATCGGAGGTCGCCTATCAGAACGCGGCGATCTACGCCAAGGAGCGCCTGCAGGGCCGCGCGATTTCCGGCGCCAAATACCCCGACAAGCCGGCCGATCCGATCATCGTGCATCCGGACGTGCGCCGCATGCTGATGAGCATGCGCGCCTTCAACGAGGCGGCGCGCGCGCTGGTGATGTGGACTGCGCTGAAGGCCGACGTCGCGCATCGCTCCGAGGACGCCAAGGAACGCCAGAGAGCCGACGACCACATGGGCCTGCTCACGCCGGTAATCAAAGGCGTGCTCACCGACACCGGCTTTGCCAACACGGTGATGGCGCAGCAGGTGTTCGGCGGCCACGGCTATATCGCCGAGCACGGCATGGAGCAGTTCGTGCGCGACGCGCGCATCGCCCAGATCTACGAAGGCGCCAACGGCATCCAGGCGCTCGATCTGGTCGGCCGCAAGCTCAGCCGCGACGGCGGGCGCGCGCTGATGGCCTTCTTCAACGAGGTACAGGGCTACATCAAGGACAAGGGCGCCGACGAGAAGATGAAGCCGTTCGTTGCGCCGATGGGCGTCGCGCTCGGCCATCTGCAGCAGGCGTCGATGTGGTTCATGCAGAATGCGATGGCCAAGCCTGACAATGCCGGCGCCGGCTCCTACGACTACATGCACCTATTCGGTCTCGTCGCGCTCGGCTACATGTGGTGCAGAGATCGCCGAAGCCGCGCTCGCCAATCTGCCCAAGGCGAACGGACAGGCCGCGCGCATGAACGCCAAGCTCGCCACCGCGCGCTTCTTCATGGACCGCATGCTGCCGGAGACGGCGTCGCATCTCGCGCGCATCCAGTCGGGCGCAGGTAGCACGATGGAATTGGCCGACGACGCGTTCTGATTGCTGTCGTTGCGCTGCAAAACGGAAGCGGGCTGCATTTATCGGCGAAAGCCTGTACGCTCGGCACGATCCGTCGGGGGCGACGCGTTTCGTTGGAGTTTGCCGTGCGATTTTTCACTGCCTCCTGCCTCCTCTTTGCCAGCCTTGCCTTTAGCGGTCCGGTTTTCGCCATTGACACCAATCTGCCCAAACAGACCGCCGAGCAGCTCAAAAGCGTTTGCGACAAGGCCGGCGGCAAGTTTTCGCAAGATGCGCATGCGTACGGCTGCGGAACCGACTGCAAAGGCAAGCCCGGCACCGCTTGCACCGTCTTCTGCCAGGCCGACAAGAAATGCGTCGCCCAGGTAATCAGGGGCCGGCATCCCCGGAGTATTGAGGCTGCATTGGCGCCGGAGGCAAAGCACGGCCACTAGGTGCTTTTGGCTGCAGCGTCATCGCAGGCTCGACGGTTGGATTTGCCCGGCGCGGCGTCATAACTCTGAAACGCCCGGACTGGACGCCAGGCCTAGCGGCGTCGCGTCATCCTCGGCCAGGTGATAGCCGTCAAACCCTGCCCACTCGATCAATTCGACCAGCCGCAGGCGCTTTTCGTAAAACGCGCCGAGGGCGGACCCGTCGTCGTCGAGGTGGTCGAGATATCCCGAAACCGGGCACGCCCGGCTCTCCCCCGCTGGGGATTTCATAGTATCATTGCCTTGGCAGCCGTCGCCGGAATTCAACAACGAGCGAGGGCCAGGGAGGACGTCAATGCGGAAAGCTCTCATTGCAATTGCCGCCGCGCTCATGGCCGCATGCACGGCGCATGCGCAGCAGGTCGTCAAGATCGGATTGATCGAGCCCTATTCCGGGCAATTCGCCGACGCCGCGACGCAACAGGACAATGCCATCAAGCTGTTCATGAAGCAGAACGGCGACACGGTCGCCGGCAAGAAGATCGAGATCGTCCGCAAGGACGTCGGCGGCATCAATCCGCCGGTGGCCAAGCGTCTGGCGCAGGAACTGATCACCCGCGACAATGTCGACATCCTCGCCGGCTTCGTGCTGACGCCGAATGCCATGGCCGCCGGTGACATCTCGGCGGACGCCAAGAAATTCATGGTGGTCATGAATGCGGCAACCGCGATCATCACCACCAAGTCGCCCTACATGGCGCGCACCTCGCTCACCATTCCGCAATTGAACGAAGCCTTCGGCAAATGGGTGGCGAGCAACAAGAAGCTCAACGTGAAGAAGGCCTACACCATGGTCTCCGACTATGGTCCGGGCCATGACGCCGAACAGTCGTTCCAGGCCGGCTTCAAAGCTGGCGGCGGCGAAATCGTCGGTTCCGTGCGCATGGCGGTGGCGAATCCCGATTTCTCGGCTTATGTGCAAAAAGCCAAGGATCTCAATCCGCAAGGCATTTTCGTGTTCATCCCGGGCGGCGCGCAACCCGGCGCACTGGGCAAGGCGTTCGCCGAACGTGGCATCGATACCAAGACCACCAAGGTCATGGGCCAGCTCGAAATTACCGACGAGCATGCGCTCAAGAGCATGGGTGACGCCGCTATCGGCTTCATCACATCCGGGCACTACGACTACAATCACAAATCGAAAATGAACGAGGCTTTCGTCAAAGCCTATAACGCCGAGTACAAGCGCAACCCCGACTTCTTCTCGGTCGGCGCCTGGGACGGCATGCACCTGATCTACGCGGCGCTGAAAAAGACCGGCGGCAAGACCGACGGCGAGGTGCTGATCAATGCCGCCAAGGGCATGGCCTGGGAAAGCCCGCGCGGCCCGATCTCGATCGATCCGGAAACGCGCGACATCATCCAGACCGTCTATGTGCGCGAGGTCGAGAAGGTCAACGGCCAGCTGGTCAATGTCGAGATCGCAAAGATCCCGAACGTCAAGGACCCGGTGAAGGCGCGGATGAAGAAATAGCCGCGGCGCAAGTCGTCGGCGGCACATATGGCGAGCAAGGCCGTTTCCATCGCCGTCATCGGCGGCGGCATCGGCGGGCTTGCCGCTGCGCTGTCGCTGTTGCGCGAGGGCTTCGACGTTCACGTCTACGAGCAGGTGCCGGTCAAGCGCGAGGTCGGCGCCGGCTTCGTGCTGACGCCGAATGCGACGCGGCTGCTCTACCGGTTCGGCCTCACCGAAAAGGTGCAGGCGATCGGCGTTGCAATCGACGCCTTCCGGCAGCGGCGCTGGCAAGACGGCCGCACGCTGATGTGCGCGCCGGTCGGGTCCCGCCCGGTCAACGCGCCGATGACCTACACGTCGCACCGCGCCGATGTGCTTTCGGTATTGACCGAGGCGCTGCCGGCGAGCGCGTGCATGCCGGTCACCGGCTGTCCGCTCTCGCGATCGCGGCGACCATGTCGAGCTTGCAATTCGCCAACGGCGCGCGTGCGCAAGCCGACATCGTCATCGGCGCCGACGGCATCCATTCCACCGTGCGCGGCACTGCTGTTCGGCGCCGGAGAAGCCGCGCTACACCGGCTGCGTCGCCTATCGTGGGCTGGTGCCGATCGAGCGGCTCGGCTCATCTCGACCTGCCTGTCGAGTCGCAGCTTTGGCTCGGGCCGGGCGCGCATTTCGTGCACTACCCCGTGCATGCGGGAAACTTGCTGAATTTCGCCTGCCTCGTCGATCGCGAGGCGTGGACCAAGGAATCCTGGACCGAGCCGGGCGATCCCGCCGATGTGCGCGCCTTTTTTGCCGCATGGCATCCGCAGGTGCGCGCGATTCTGTCCGCGCTGGAGGAAACCTTCGTCTGGGGCCTGTTCGACCGCGCGCCGCTGCCGCGCTGGTCGGTCAATCGCGTGACGCTGCTCGGCGATGCCTGCCATCCGATGCTGCCGTTCATGGCGCAGGGCGCCGCGCAGGCGATCGAGGACGCGGCGACGCTCGCCGCGGTGCTCGCCAAATCGGACGACATTGTCGAAGGCTTGCGCCGCTACGAAGCCTTGCGGCTGCCGCGCACCGCGGCGATCCAGTCAACCGCCGCCGGCAACAAGATCCGCAACCATCTTCCCGACGGGCCGGAGCAACAGGCGCGCGATGCCAGCATGGCCGCCGGCACCGCGCCTTGGGTCATCGGCGCCAGCCTCTGGGTTTATCAGCACGATGCCTTTGCCGCCGCGGAGACCGGCGCGCTGGGACTACCAGCTAATGCGCCCTTAAGCCGGCACGAACCTCGCCCCGCCGCGGCGCGAACGCACCAGCAGGAACGCGGCGATCGAGACGTTGAGCAGGTTCCAGCCGAGCCCGTTGAGGAAGGCTGCCTGATAGGAGCCGGTGAGATCGAAAATCTCGCCCGACATCCAGCCGCCCAGCGCCATGCCGAACACCGTGCCCATGATGACGAAGCCGACGCGCGAGCTGGCGACATTGGCCGGGAAATATTCGCGCACGATGATCGCGTACATCGGCACGATGCCGCCCTGGAACAGGCCGAACAGGCCGGAAATGACGTAGAGCGAAAACATGCTGTCGAACCACAGGTAGAGAAACAGCGCCACGCCCTGCATCACCGAGCCGATGATCAGCGTGCGCACGCCGCCGATGCGGTCGGCGATGAAGCCGGAGCCGATGCGGCTGATGATGCCGAGGCCGAGCATCAGCGACAGCATGTCGGCGCCGCGCGCCACGCCATAGCCGAGGTCGCCGCAATAGGCGACGATGTGCACCTGCGGCATCGACATGGCGACGCAGCAGCAGATGCCGGCGCAGAACAGCAGAACCAGCAGCGCGTTCGGCGACAGCGGCAGCGCCGCCTGGCGCTTGGCCGCTTCGGCGGTGGCGGTGGCTGCATGGTGCGCGTCGATCTGCCGCCGCAGCAGCAGCGACAGCGGGATCATGGTGACGAGCAGAACACGCCGATGCCGATATACGTCACGCGCCAGCCGTCGGCGGCCGGTGAAATGCTGCACCACCGGCGGCCAGATCGTGCCGGCGAGATAATTGCCGGCGGCGGCGATGGTGACGGCGATGCCGCGGCGGCGGCGGAACCAGTGCGAGATGTCGGCCATCAATGGCGCGAAGGTCGAGGACGTGCCGGCGCCGATCAGCACGCCGTGCGCGATCGCCGCCTGCCACAGGCTGCCGGCATTGCCGACGGCGACGTAGCCGACGGCCGAGCGCCAGCGCGCTGACGATGACCGAAATCGTGATGCCGAAGCGGTCGGCGAGCTTGCCGGTCACCACGCCGCCGGCGGCAAAGCCGAGCATGGTCAGGGTATAGGGCATCGAGGCTGCGGCGCGGTCGACGCCGAATTCGGCCTGCATCGCCGGCAGCACCACGACGACCGACCACATGCCGACGCCGCCGATGGTGGACAGGGTCACGGCCACCACCAGCCGCAGCCAGGAGGCGGCGGAATCCATCGCCACGCCAGGGGCGGGTGTATGTGCGGAGGTCACTTCGGCAGGCCTGGCATTTCCAAGGGGGCGGTCGTAGCACCGCACGGCCAGCCAATCCATTGCCGTATCGTGCATGGGGCCGATCAAATATATTGATGGCTCTCGCCCCTGCCTCCGCCCGGCCCTATGGTACTGGCCAGCGATACGCTACAGACGATCCCGACATGAATGTCCTCAATTTGCCGCGACCGGAGTGGATGACTGAGGACCTTGTTCTGCTCGAAGAGCAGGCGCGGCGCTTCATCGCCGACGAATTCGTGCCGCATCTCGACGCCTGGCACGAAAAGGGCATGTATCCGCGCGAGGTCTGGACCAAGTCGGGCGAAGCCGGGCTGCTCTGCGCCTCGATGCCGGAAGAATACGGCGGCTCAGGCGGCACATTCGCGCATGAGGCGGTGATTAACCGCGAACTCTCGCTCGCCGGCTTCGACACGTTCGGCGCTCCTTTGCATTCCGGCATCGTCGCGCCCTACATTCTCCACTACGGCACCGAAGAGCAGAAGAAGCGCTGGCTGCCCAAGCTCGCCACCGGCGAGATGGTCGGCGCCATCGCCATGACCGAGCCGGGCACCGGCAGCGACCTGCAAGGCGTGCGGAGCAAGGCGGAGAAATCCGGCAACGGCTACGTGCTCAATGGCTCGAAGACCTTCATCACCAATGGCCAGCACGCCAACCTCGTCATCGTCGTCGCCAAGACCGATCCCAAGGCCGGCGCCAAGGGCGTCTCGCTGCTGGTCGTGGAGACCGAAGACGCCGCCGGCTTCCGCCGCGGCCGCAAGCTGAAAAAGCTCGGCATGGACTCCGCCGACACCTCCGAATTGTTCTTCGAGGACGTGAAGCTGCCGCCGGAAAGCCTGCTCGGCACCGAGGAGGGGCAGGGCTTCTACCAGTTGATGAAGGAATTGCCGCAGGAGCGGCTGATCATCGCCGTGCACGCCGTCGCCATGATGGAGCGGGCGCTGGCGCTCACCATCGATTACGTCAAGCAACGCAAGGCTTTCGGCAAGGCGATCATTGAGTTCCAGAACACGCAATTCGAACTCGCCGCGTGCAAGACTGACACGACGATCGCCAAGGTGTTCCTCGACCATTGCATCGGCCAACTTGTGGCCGGCAAGCTCGACACCGTGACCGCCTCGATGGCCAAATACCGGCTTGCCGACACACAAGCCGACGTGATCGACCGCTGCCTTCAATTGTTCGGCGGCTATGGCTATATGGATGAATACCCGATCTCGCGCCTGTACCGTGACGCGCGGGTGCTGCGGATCTATGGCGGCACCAACGAGATCATGAAGCTGCTGATCGCGCGGAGCCTCTAGGCCCGCGCCGGAGAAATCTAATGACCGACGCATTCATTTACGACCACGTGCGCACCCCGCGCGGACGCGGCAAGGCCGACGGCGCGCTACACGAGGTGACCGCGCTTAATCTCGCGGCGCAGGCGCTGGGCGCAATCAAGACCCGCAACAAGCTCGATCCTAAGCTGCTCGACGACGTGGTGCTCGGCTGTGTCGATCCGGTCGGCGAGGCGGGCGGCGATATCGCCCGCGCCTCGGCACTCGTTGCCGGCTTCAGCGATCAGGTGCCGGGCTTGCAGATCAACCGCTTCTGCGCCTCGGGCCTTGACGCGGTCAATTTCGCCGCCGCGGAGATCATGTCCGGCCAGCACGACATGACCATCGGCGGCGGCGTCGAATCCATGAGCCGCGTCGGCATCGGCGCCTCCGGCGGTGCCTGGCCGATGGACCCGGAAATCGCGGTGAAGACCTACTTCCTGCCGCAGGGCATTTCCGCCGATTTGATCGCCACCAAATATGGCTTCTCGCGCGACGACGTCGATGCCTACGCGGTCGAGAGCCAGAAGCGCGCGGGGAAATCCTGGGAGGAGGGCCGCTTCAAGAATTCGGTGATCACGGTGAGGGACTGCAACGGCCTGCCGATCCTGTCCAAGGACGAGCACATGCGGCCGACGACGACAATGCAGACGCTCGCCGCCTTGCAGCCCTCGTTCGTGCAGATGGGCGAGATGGCGGGCTTCGACGCGGTCGCCGCGCAGAAGCATCCTGAGGTCGAAGCGATCACCCATGTGCACACGCCGGGCAATTCCTCCGGCATCGTCGACGGCGCCGCCGCCGTGCTGGTCGGCAGCAAGGCGGCCGGCAAGGCGGCCGGGCTCAAGCCGCGCGCGCGCATAAAAGCCTTCGCCAATATCGGCTCGGAACCGGCGATCATGCTGACCGGCCCCATTCCGGTCTCCGAGAAAGTATTGAAGAAGGCCGGCATGAAGACGAACGACATCGATCTGTGGGAGCTCAACGAGGCCTTCGCCTCGGTGGTGCTGCGCTACATGCAGGCGCTCAATATTTCGCACGACAAGATCAACGTCAACGGCGGCGCCATCGCCATGGGACATCCGCTCGGCGCCACCGGCGCCATGATCCTCGGCACCGTGCTCGACGAATTGGAACGCATCGGCAAGTCCACCGCGCTCATCACGCTCTGCATCGGCATGGGTATGGGCACCGCGACCATCATCGAGCGGGTGTGAGTAGACGCGCCCATGCCCAGGATCAACATCGATAAACTTCCGGTCGAGGCGACGACCGGCTATCCGGAGCCGTTCAAGAGGGCGGTCGAGGGTCGCTCGCGCAAGCGGCTCGGCCTCGCCGCGGGCTTGACGCAGTTCGGCGTCAACATCTGCACGCTCAAGCCCGGCGCCGCGTCGTCGCAGAACCATTGGCACGATAACGAAGACGAGTTCGTCTACATGCTCGCAGGCGAGGCGGTGTTGTGCGAGGACGGCAACGAGACCGTGCTCAAGCCCGGCGATGCGGCAGCCTGGAAGGCCGGCTTGCCGGACGGCCACAATCTGGTCAACCGCTCGGACCGAGACGCCGTTTTCCTCGAGATCGGAACGCGCGCTCCAAAAGAGCGCGTGCTCTATCCCGGCGTCGATCTTGTATTCGAACGCGATGCCAAAGGCTCGCGTTACACCAACAGAAGCGGCGTGCCTTATTGAGGAAACCCGAAGATGGCCAACTTCAAGTTCGACATCGACACTGACGGGATCGCACTCGTCACCTGGGACATGCCCAGCCGCTCGATGAACCTGATAGACAGCAGCGTGACAGAAGAGCTGGACCAGATCGTCGCCAAGGTCGCGACCGATGCTGCCATCAAGGGCGCCGTCGTCACCTCAGGAAAGGATGCCTTCTGCGCCGGCGCCGACCTCACGGTGCTGGAGAAAATGGCCGCCACCTATGCCGGCCTGCTTAAGACGAAGGGCGAGGAAGCCGCCAACCAGATGGTGTTCGACGAGAGTCGCAAGCTGTCGCAGCTCTATCGCCGCCTGGAAACCGGCGGCAAGCCCTGGGTCGCCGCCATCAACGGCACCGCCATGGGCGGCGGCTTTGAATTGTGCCTCGCCTGCCATCACCGCGTCGCCGCCAACAATCCGCGCACGCGCCTCGGCTTGCCAGAAGTCAAAGTCGGCCTGTTCCCCGGCGCCGGCGGCACGCAACGTGTCGCGCGCATGTTGCCGCCCGCCGACGCGCTGCAATTTTTGCTCAAGGGCGACGCGCTGAATGTCGATCGCGCTAGGGCGATGAAGCTCGTCGACAACGTCGTGCCGCAGGCCGATCTCATCAAGACGGCGAAGGACTGGATCAAGGCCGGCGGCAAGGCAGAAGCGCCGTGGGACGTGAAGGGTTTCCGCCTGCCGGACGGGCCGGTCTATTCCAAGGCCGGCATGATGACGTTTCCGGCGGCCAACGCGATCTACCGCCGCGAGACCTACGACAATTATCCGGCGGGGCGCGCTATTCTGCAGGTGGTCTACGAGGGCCTCCAGCTCGACATGGACACGGCGCTGCGTGTCGAGTCGCGCTGGTTCACCAAGATCGTGCGCTCGCCGCAGGCCGCCGCCATGATCCGCTCGCTGTTCGTCTCCATGCAGGAGCTGAACAAGGGCGCGCGGCGCCCCGCCGGCGTGCCGGCGATGACGCTGAAGAAGATCGGCGTGGTCGGCGCCGGCTTCATGGGCGCCGGCATCGCGCAGGTGAGTGCGACGGCGGGGCTTGCCGTCGTGCTGATCGACCGCGACCAGGAAACCGCCGACAAGGGCAAGGCGGCGCTGCACAAGGCGCTGTCCGACCGCGTCATGAAAGGGCGCATGAAGGGCGCCGATCGCGATACTTTGCTGGCGCAGATCACGCCGACCGCCGATTACGCGGCGCTGAAGGATTGTGACCTCGTCATCGAGGCGGTGTTTGAGGACCGCAAGGTGAAGGCCGCCGTCATCGCGAAAATCCAAGTGGTGATCGGCGACAACGTCATCTTCGCATCCAACACCTCGACGCTGCCGATCACCTCGCTCGCCACCGAATTCAAGGATCCGGCGCGTTTCATCGGCATTCACTTTTTCTCGCCGGTCGACCGCATGATGCTCACCGAGATCATCCTCGGCAAAAAAACCGGCGACAAGGCGCTCGCCGTCGCGCTCGATTACGTGCGCGCCATCCGCAAGACGCCGATTGTCGTCAACGACTCGAGAGGCTTCTATGCCAATCGCTGCGTGATCAATTATCTGCTGGAAGGCCACCTGATGCTGCTGGAGGGCATCCCGCCGGCGATGATCGAAAACACCGCGCGCATGGCCGGCATGCCGGTCGGTCCGCTCGCGCTCAACGACGAAACGGCGCTCGATCTCGGTCTCAAGATCGTGCGCGCCACCGAGGCCGATCTCGGGCCCATGGCCATCAACCAGGGGGAGAAGAAGCTCCTGGAGGACATGGTCGAGAAGAACGGCCGCTTCGGTCGCAAAAACGGCAAGGGCTTCTACGATTACCCGCAGGGCGGGCCGAAGCGGCTGTGGCCGGGGCTTGCCGATCTCTTGCCGAAGACACTCACGCGCGATGAGGTCGAAGCCATCGATGTCGAGGAGTTGAAGCAGCGCTTCCTGGTGGTGCAGGCGGTGGAGGCCGCGCGCACCTTCGAGGAAAAGGTGGTCACCGACGTGCGCGAGGCCGACGTCGGCTCCATCCTCGGCTGGGGCTTCGCGCCCTATTCCGGCGGCACGCTGTCCTATATCGACGTGATGGGCACGAAGACGTTCGTCGAGCTCGCCCGCAAGTTCGAAAAGAAATACGGGGCCCGCTTCGCGCCGCCCAAGCTGCTCGTCGACATGGCGGGCAAGAACGAAACCTTCTACGGCCGCTTCGCGCCGGGCAAGCGCAAGCAGGCGGCCTGACGCGGCCTAGCGCCGCGCCGCCGTCACCACGTTGACGACGAGCACGCCGACGCAGCCGACGACCAGCACGGCGCCGGCGGCGAGCGTTCCCGGCATCATCGCCGCGGCGACGATTGCCGCGGCGATGATAGCCACAAGCGCCAGCGCCAAAGCACCGTCGTCGACGAAGAGACCCGCGACTTCCCGCAATGCTTGCGTGAGCGAGTTCATCGTGTGATCTGCGCCGGCGTTCGTCGCGCGGCGGCGACGCCGGCAAGCGCCACAATCAGGAACAAGGCGACAAGGCCGAGGATCGTCAGATCGCCGGCCGGCCAGCGCACGCCGAGGCCTTCGCCGAGCCAGAACACGCCGAAGGCCGACAGCATCACGCCGACGGCGAATTTGAGGGTGTTTTCCGGCACGCGGGCCAGCGGCTTGTGCACGGCAAGCGCGGCAGCGCAGACAAGCAGACAGGCTGCGAGCGCGCCGGCGCTTGCCGGCACGATCAGGCCGCGCCCGGCGCCGACGGCGATGACGACGAAAGCGACTTCCAGACCTTCCAGCACCACCGCCTTGAAGGCGGCAACACCGGCGAGCCAGTCGAGCCGGCGTTCGTGCCGTCGCGCCTGTTCGCGCAATTCCTCGGTTTCATGGGCGAAGGCGAGCATTTCGTCGTGCAGCGGAATGACGCCGGCGGCGCGCAGAATGGCCTTGCGCAGCCAGCGCATGCCGAACAGCAGCAGCAGTACGCCGATAACGACCTGCAGCAGAAACAACGGGACGCGATCGAGCAGGGGGCCGAGCAGCAGCACGATGAGAACGAGAACCGCGAGTCCCGCCGCCGATCCGAGGCCGGCCGGGCGCCAGCCGCGAATGGTGGCCACCGCAAGCACGATGGTGAGCGCTTCCACTGCCTCGACCAGCGAACTCAGGAATGCAGCCGATACGGCGGTTGCCGCGGTGGTCCAGATCATCGTCGTCTCTCACATCACGACGGTCAGTTTTTTCGCCGCGCGGGTGATGCCAGTATAAAGCCAACGCTCGCGGCTGTCCGGGAAGGCGAAACTCTCGTCGAACAGCACCACGTCGTCCCATTGCGAGCCTTGCGCCTTGTGCACGGTGAGCGCATAGCCGTAGTCGAATTCGTCATAGGGCTTGCGCCGCTGCCAGTCGATCTGCTCGATGCCGCCGGAAAAACATTCCGGCCGCACCGAGACTTTCACGCCGCGCGTCGCGGTTTCATCGTCCGGCAGCAGCCGCATGGTCATGATGCCGGTCTTGCGTCCGCCGCGCTCTTTCACCGTCCAAAGCCCGCCGTTGAACAGCGCCTTCTTGCGGTTGTTGCGCAGGCAGACCAGCTTGTCGCCGGCCGACGGCATCAGGCCTTCGAAGCCGCGCCGCTCGCGCATGCGCAGGTTATAGGCGCGGCGCGTGGCGTTGCGCCCGACGAGGACCTGATCGGCCTCGAGCACGCGCTGCGGATCGAGATCGGCCTTGGCCACGACCTCGGTCTCGCCGTAGCGGCCGGGCTCAAGATACTCGCCGGCGCGGATCTCCATCGACAGGCGGATGATTGGGTCGTCCACGGCTTGCCGGTGCACCTCGGTGAGCATCACGTCGGGCTCGGCTTCGGTGAAGAAGCCGCCGCCCTGGATCGGCGGCAGTTGCGCAGGGTCGCCGAGCACCAGCAGTGGCACGCCGAAGGAGAGCAGGTCGCGGCCAAGCTCGACGTCCACCATCGAGCACTCGTCGATGATGATGAGTTCGGCCTCGGAGGCGGGCGCTTCCTCCCACAGGTCGAAGCTCGGGACTTCCTCGCCGCTCTCGCGCGCGCGGTAGATCAGGCTGTGGATCGTGGAGGCGCCGCGGCAACCCTTGCCGCGCATCACCGAAGCGGCCTTGCCGGTGAAGGCGGCGAATTTCACCTCGCCGTCGGCATGGTCGGCGAGGTGCTTGGCGAGCGTGGTCTTGCCGGTACCGGCGTAGCCGAACAGGCGGAAGACCTGCGGCCTACCGTTAGTGCCCGGCTTGGCTTTCAGCCAATCGCCGACGGCTTTCAGCGCGGCATCCTGAGCGGGTGGGAACTGCGGCATGGAGAAAACCCATAACGCATGCGGGCTAAGTCGAAAAGAACAAAATATGAACTCCATTGCCAAGCGCCATGCGGTTGTCATAATATGTCGATATGTCTCGACATATGGACGCAAAGAAATCGCAAGCCGCTTTTGCCGCCTTGGCGCAGCCGACGCGGCTCAGGGCCTTCCGCAAACTGGTCGGCGCGCATCCGCAAGGCCTACCGGCGGGCATCATCGCCGAATTCTGCAAGGTGCCGCACAACACCATGTCCACCCATCTTGCCGCGCTGACGCGCGCCGGGCTGATCACGGTGGTGCGGGTGGGCCGCTCGATGAACTACCGCGCCAATCTCGAGGGCTTCCGCGGGCTGGTCGACTTCATGTTGCGCGATTGCTGCGGCGGCCGCCCGGACATCTGCGCGCCGGTGGTCGACGACTTCGCCGCGTCGTGTTGCGCGCCGGCAAAAATCGAGACAGTCGGCGCGTCAAATTGACCGTCTGAAAGGGGCAGACCATGAAACGATTGCATGTCCACGTCGCCGTCGACGATCTTGCGCACTCGATCGGCTTCTACTCGGCGCTGTTCGATGCCGAGCCCACCGTCACCAAATCCGACTACGCCAAATGGATGCTTGAAGACCCGCGCGTGAACTTCGCCATCTCGACGCGCGGGCGCACGCCTGGCCTCGACCATCTCGGCATTCAGGTCGAGGACAAGGCTGAGCTACACGAGGTTTATGATCGCCTGCGCAAGGCCGGCGGCACTGTGATCGCGCAGGGCGAGACCGCCTGCTGCTACGCCAAGTCGGAGAAATCCTGGATCGACGATCCGGCGGGCATCTCCTGGGAAACGTTCCACACCACGGGTGAAAGCATCACCTATGGCGACGGCAGCGGCGAGAAGGAGGCGCGGGTGGCGCGCGAAAAAGCCTGTTGCGCTCCGTCACCTGCGCCGGCGACCAGTTCTGCGTGTTGTTAGGGAGGCTGAAAATGTCCGACCGCGTCTATAACGTTCTGTTTCTCTGCACCGGCAATTCGGCGCGCTCGATCATCGCCGAGGCGATCCTCAATCGCGAAGGCCGCGGCCGCTTCAAGGCCTTCAGCGCCGGCGGCCACCCCAAGGGCAAGGTCAATCCACGCACGCTCGATCTGCTGCGCAAGTTCAACTACGACCCCTCGACGCTGCGCTCGAAGTCGTGGGCGGAATTCGCCAAAGCGGGCGCGCCCGATCTCGATTTCGTCTTCACCGTCTGCGACAACGCCGCGGGCGAAGCTTGCCCGCTGTGGCCGGGCCAGCCGATTACCGCGCATTGGGGCATTCCCGATCCGGCGGCGGCGGAAGGCAGCGAGGCGGAAATCGCCTATGCCTTCAAGGACGCCTATCGCATGCTCAACCGGCGCATCAAGCTGTTCCTGGCGCTGCCTATCGGCAAGCTCGACCGGCTGGTGCTGACCAAGCGGCTGAAGGAGATTGACCGCAGTCAAGGCGCAACGGAAAAAGCCCAGCATGTCGACGTTTGAACGCTATCTGACCATCTGGGTTGCGCTCTGCATCGTCGCCGGCATTGCGCTCGGCCACGTCATGCCGGGCGTCTTCCATGCCATCGGCCGTGCCGAAATTGCCCGGGTCAACTTGCCCGTCGCCGTGCTGATCTGGCTGATGATTATCCCGATGCTCGTCAAGATCGACTTTGCCGCGCTCAAACAGGTGCGCGAGCATTGGCGCGGCATCGGCGTCACGCTTTTTATCAACTGGGCGGTGAAGCCGTTTTCCATGGCGGCGCTCGGCTGGCTGTTCATCGGCCACCTGTTCCGGCCTTATCTCCCGCCTGACCAGATCAATTCCTACATCGCCGGACTGATCTTGCTGGCGGCGGCGCCTTGCACCGCGATGGTGTTCGTGTGGAGCAACCTGACCAAGGGCGAACCGCACTTCACGCTGTCGCAAGTAGCGCTCAACGACACCATCATGGTGTTCGCTTTCGCGCCGATCGTCGGCCTGTTGCTTGGACTTTCGGCGATCACCGTGCCGTGGGACACGCTAGTGCTCTCGGTTGTGCTTTACATCGTTGTGCCCGTTTTCGTCGCGCAGGTCGTGCGCCGGAGCGTGCTGACCGGCGGCGGTCCGGCCGCGCTGGCAAAGCTGCTGAGCAAGTTGCAACCGCTATCGCTGTTCGCGCTGTTGGCGACGCTGGTTTTGCTGTTCGGCTTCCAGGGCGAGCAGATTCTGGCGCAGCCGCTGATTATCGGCCTGCTCGCCGTTCCAATCCTGATCCAGGTCTATTTCAACGCCGGCCTCGCTTATGTCTTGAATCGGATGGCGGGTGAGCAACATTGTGTCGCCGGGCCGTCTGCACTGATCGGCGCCAGCAATTTCTTCGAGCTGGCGGTTGCCGCCGCTATCAGCCTGTTCGGTTTCAATTCGGGCGCAGCCTTGGCAACCGTCGTCGGTGTGTTGATCGAGGTTCCGGTCATGCTGACCGTGGTCGCCATCGTCAACCGCAGCCGCGATTGGTATGAGCGTGGCGCCAAGGCAGGCGTTGCCGCTACACACCCATAGCCTGCCGCGCCCGCAACTCGGGTCTGCCCCATATCGCATCGAGTCTGCCCCATCTCGCATTGCCCTTTCGCGCTTCCCATGTTTAAGGTCGCGGCCCGTTTTTCACCGGAAGCTTTATGGCTCGCGACCAGATTGACATGACCCCGATCGAGACGCGCGACGAACTCGTCGCCTGGCTCGAAGCGGGCTGCAAGCCGAAGGCGCAATTCCGCGTCGGCACCGAGCACGAAAAATTCTGCTTCACCGTGCAGGAGCACCGGCCGGTGCCCTATGCCGGCGCGCGCTCGATCCGCGCTTTGCTCGAAGGTTTGCACGACATCCTTGGTTGGGACCCGATCATGGAGGGCGACAACATCATCGGCATGTTCGATGTCACCGGCGGCGGCGCCATTTCGCTGGAACCGGGCGGGCAGTTCGAATTATCCGGTGCGCCGGTGGAAAACGTGCACCAGACCGCTTCGGAGCTGATGAGCCACCTCGCGCAGGTACGCGAAGTGGCCAAGCCTCTCGGCATCGGCTTCCTCGGTCTCGGCATGACGCCGAACTGGAAGCGCTCCGACATGCCGGTGATGCCTAAGGGCCGCTACAAGATCATGACCGCCTATATGCCGAAGGTCGGCCGCTACGGACTCGACATGATGTACCGCACCTGCACGGTGCAGGCGAACCTCGACTTTTCATCCGAAGCCGACATGGTGAAGAAAATGCGCGTGTCATTGGCACTGCAGCCGGTGGCGACCACCTTGTTCGCCAACTCGCCATTCACCGAAGGCAAGCCGAATGGTTTTCTTTCGTTCCGTTCGGAGATCTGGACCGACACCGACAAGGCGCGCGCCGGCATGCTGCCCTGGGCGTTCGATCCCGGCATGGGCTTCGAGCGTTACGTCGATTACGCGCTCGACGTGCCGATGTATTTCGTCAAGCGCGGCGACAAATATATCGACGTCTCCGGCATGTCGTTCCGCTCGCTGATGGCGGGCCGGCTCGATAATCTGGCCGGCGAGCGCGCGACCATGTCGGACTGGGCCAACCATCTGAGCACGATTTTTCCCGAGGTGCGGCTCAAGCGCTATCTGGAAATGCGCGGCGCCGACGGCGGCCCGTGGCGGCGCTTGCCCTCACTCACCGCCTTTTGGGCGGGACTGCTCTATGACGACGACGCGCTCGAGGCCTGTTGGGACATAGTCAAGGACTGGAGCGCGGCCGAGCGGCAGAAGCTGCGCGACGACGTGCCGCGGCTCGGCTTCAAGGCGGAAATCGGCAACCGCAACATGCTGACATTGGCGCAGGAAACGCTGCGCCTTTGCGCCAAGGGACTGGCGCGGCGCAGGCGCCTCGACCGCAACGGCCGCGATGAGACGCGCTATCTGCGCCCGCTTGAAGAATCGATCGCGCGCGGGCTAACTCCGGCGGAGGAACTGCTGGAAAAATTCCACGGCGAATGGGGCGGCTCGGTCGAGCCGATATTTGAAGAGTATGCGTATTAGCGCGTGAGATTTTGCCATGGCCAAATCCACGCCCGCGACGCTCGCACTGGAAAAAGCCGGCGTCGCCTTCACCCTGCACGAATACGACTATGACCCGCATGCGACACGCATCGGCATGCAGGCGGCGGAGGCGTTAGGAATCGAGCCGGCGCGCCTGCTCAAGACGTTGATGGCGAAAGCGGGAAATGACATCGTGTGCGTGCTGGCGCCGTCTGATCGTGAGGTGAACCTGAAAAAGCTCGCTGCGGCGGCCAGCGCCAAAAGCGCCGCCATGCTCGGCGCCGCGGAAGCCGAGCGCATCACCGGCTATCACGTCGGCGGCATTTCGCCGTTCGGGCAGAAGAGGCGCGTGCGTGTCTTTATCGAGAGCGCGGCGACGGCGTACGCACGTGTCGTCGTCAACGGCGGCCGGCGCGGCTTGCAGGTCGAGCTGGCACCATCCGATCTGCTGCGCGCCTTGAACGCTACGGCGGCTGAGGTGTGCTGACGACTACTCCGCCGCCTGCTGCTGCTCCGACAGGTTATCGAGCGAGGAGACGATGTGCCCGGCGAGCGCGTCGGCGAGCGCGGATGATTCATGCGCGCTGCGCACCACGCCGATGCGGCAAGCGGGCAGTTCGGGGAATCCGTCCGCCGCGGTCAATACGCGCATGCCCGGCCGCAGTCCGGATTCGGCAAGAACCGATACAGCCAGTCCCGATAGCACCGCCGCGGCGACTGCGCCGGCGCTCGAACTGGAAAACAAAATACGGTGCGGCCGGCCAATCGCTTCCAGCCGTTCGATGGCGGTGCGCCGCCAGGAACAGGTCGGGCGGCCGAGCGCCAGCGGCAGCCGCTCTTCCATATGCGTCGGATGGCGGTTGGAGGTCACCCACAACAGCCGCTCGCTGCGGAAGGTTTCCGAGGCGCGCTTTGGTTCGCAATTGGTGACGATAGCGAGATCGAGCTCGTTGGCGTCGATGCGGTCGAGCAAATCAATCGACGGCTCGCACACGACGGTGAGCTCGACGCTCGGATAGGCGCGCGAAAAGCGCGCCATGATCTCCGGCAGGTAACGGTCGGCGTAATCATCCGGCACGCCGAGCCGCACGCGGCCGGACAGTTCAGCATCGGAGAAGGCGGCGAGCGTTTCGATGTTGAGCTTGACGATGCGGCGCGCGTAATCGAGCAAGCGCTGGCCGTCCTCGGTGAGCTTGGAGGCGCGGCCGTCGCGGACAAAGATCGGGCGCTCGATGCGCTCCTCCAGCCGCTTCATCTGCATCGAGACCGCCGATTGCGTTTTGTTAACCACCTCCGCCGCTTTGGTGAAGCTGCCGGTCTCCGCAATGGCGATAAAGGTGCGCAATTGGTCGACGTCGATCATGGCGGTCATAGCGGCAAATCCTCGTTTTGTGGCCTTTGAGGTCACATCACTGTTTCCGATGGATTATATTATAAACATTCGTTTCACTAATCAATAGGGAGGGTCTATATCACCGCCGCTGATCAGGACATCCGAGGAAACGTGTGGGGAAATCGGGTGTTCCGGGACGCGGTTGGGGGCCAAGTTGCGGCGATAACGGTTAGCTGTATGGAGACTGACAATGACTACAAATATCCCCGTTCTGCCCCTTGCCGGGGCGACCCTGGCACGGGGTTTCCTCGGCCTCACGGCGCAAGTGACGCGTTTTGCCAGCGCCGTGGTGCGCTCGTTCCGTAATCGCCGCGACGCGCGCATTCTGGCCGGCCTCGACCAGCACATGCTGGCCGATATTGGTCTCACCCGGTCTGACGTGAGCGACGCCTTCTCGACGCTGCTCTGGGAAGACCCGACCGAGCTGTTGCGCGAGCGGGCGCAGGAGCGCCGGCTCAATCGCCCGACGCCGCTGCGCATCGTCAGCGGGCGCGTGGTCGAGCCCGGCTTCCACCGGCCCCCGAACAATCGCCCGGCGCGTCGAGCCGTCTGACCGAAGCCGCCAAACCGCAAATTGCAAACGGCCGATCCTCCCATCGGCCGCGTGATCCGAAAAGCCGCACCGATCCCCTCTGCGGCCGGATCAGAGCGCCCGCTGGCCCCTCCGGCGGGCGCATTCATTTTCGAGTTTAGCGTGATGTGGGCTAGCATGGCTCCGGACGAGTGACGGCAATGCCTTGGGCCGGACGCGCATGGGACTTTCCTTTATTCTCATCGGTGCGCTGCTGGCTGCGGTCGCTGCCGGGGTGCAGGCGCAATCCGGCTTCGACCGCCGCGGCGGCGACTATCTGTCTTTTAAGGTGCCGAACGGCGATCCGGCGGTCTGCGCCGCGCGTTGCGAGCGCGATGCGCGCTGCCGCGCCTGGACGTTTTCCTATCCGCGCACCGTCAATGTATCGGCGATCTGCTCGCTGAAGAACCAAGTGCCGCCGCGCGTCGAGGATCCGCGTTTCGTCTCCGGCGTGCGCGGCGCCGGCGTGATCGAGCCGCGCGTGCGCGGGATCGAATATGGCATCGATCGGCTCGGCGGCGATTACAAGTATTTCGACGTGCCGCTGGAAACCGCCCGTGCGGCCTGCGAAGCCGCCTGCACGGGCGACAGCCGCTGCCGCGCCTGGACCTATGCGCGGCCCGGCTACGTCGCACCGTTTCCGCGCTGCTATCTGAAAGACAAGATCAAGCCGCCGCGGCACAAGCCGTGCTGCATCTCCGGCGTGGTGCGGTAGCGTGCGTGATCCCTGAAATTGGGAACAAGTTTCCTGCCTTTGCGAAGCCTGCTTCGGCGGGCGAAGGAAGGTCGGAAAAGATTATCCGAAAAAAACACGAGTGAGTGTGCTTATGAAACAGGCCCTATAGTGACGTCGGCCCCGAAAGCAGGGATTCATATCGGCAGTCGCTGAACTGCGACATCGCGCAGTATGTTGCCCGCAGGCACAGCATCGATTATCGTCACGATTTAAACATGCTGAGAACCCCATGCGCCAAATATTTGCGATTGTGCTTGGATCGGCTTTTGTTTTTGGGCTTGCGGCTACCGCCGCTGCGGCGGCTCACACGCACGCCTATTGTGACAAAGTGTGCACGACCCGCGCTGGAGGCCAAAAGAGCGGCAAAGCATACGCAAATTGCATCAGCGTGTGCGAAAAGTAATGGAACTCGAACAAGGTGTGCTTTCGTCTGTTGCGCAGGCGCGCAGGCATGGCCGCGCTAATGCAAGCACCTGACGTCTCTTAGGTCGTTATGACATCGATGAAAGACCCGCGCCGCACAACGTTATTGGCGTCTTAGCCGGCCCTCGCCAAAATCCCACAATCTTCATTCCGCTCCAAAAGCGAACAAACCTGCGCACGGCCTGGGCGTCGGCTTTGTGCTGGAAGCGGACCCGCCGCGCATTGACGCGGCGTAGTCTGCAGGCAGCGCCCTAGTGCACCGCGGTGAAAAACCGCGACAACCGCAGGCCCGACGGCCAGGTCCAGATCGGCTGCCTGCTCACGCCGAGATCCCAGGAGCCGACCAGCGCATCGACGCGGCCGACCAGATCGTCCACCGGCAACATGCCGACGCCGCCGGCGCGCACCGGCACGCGGCTGTCGGCGGAATTGTCGCGGTTGTCGCCCATGACGAAGACATGGCCTGGCGGCACGACCGTCTCCGGCATGTTGTCGAGCGGATCGAGCGACGACAGTTTGAAGATGAGATGCTGGCGTCCGCCGGGCAGCGTCTCGATGAAGCGGGCCGCCGGCACGCTGGAGCCGTCCTCGGTTTCCGCGCTCCCGGTGCCGTCGGGACGGATGCCGACCGGCTTGCCGTTGATCGACACGCGACCTTCGCTTAGCGAAATGTGGTCGCCGGGCAGGCCGATCACGCGCTTGACCCAGACTTGGCTGCGATCGCCCGGCCAGCGGAACACCACTACGTCGCCGCGCTTGGGCAGCGCCGGCATGATGTGCGGCGTATTGGGCAGCACGATAAAGGCCGGCAGCGATGCGGAGCCGTAGCCGTAAGGGAATTTCGTCGCCAGCAGTTCATCGCCGATCAGCAGCGTCGGCTCCATCGAGCCGGACGGCACGTAGAACGGCTCGGCAATGGCGGCCTTGGCCACGAACACGGCGAGCACGATGGCCGCGAGTTCGAGGACAGAGCGGATATAGCCTTTGCTTGCGGGACGCTGCGCCATGTACGACATCGGTGCCTTCTAAATGATTACGCGGTGCCGCCGACAGTGATCTTGTCCATGCGCAGGCTCGGCTGGCCGACGCCGACCGGAACGCCCTGGCCGTTCTTGCCGCAGGTGCCGATGCCGGGATCTAATGCGAAGTCGTTGCCGATCATACTGACGCGATGCAGGTCGGTCGGCCCGTTGCCGATCAGCATGGCGCCCTTGACTGGCGCGCCGACTTTGCCATTTTCGATTCTGTAGGCCTCGGTGCATTGGAACACGTATTTGCCCGAGGTGATGTCCACCTGTCCGCCGCCAAAGGCGACGGCGTAAAGGCCGTTTTTCACCGACGCGATGATCTCTTGCGGGTCGTGTTGGCCTGCCAGCATGTAAGTGTTGGTCATGCGCGGCATCGGCACATGTGCGTGAGACTCGCGCCGGCCGTTGCCGGTCGGCGCCATGTTCATCAGCCGCGCGTTTTGCCGGTCCTGCATATAGCCGGTGAGGATGCCGTCCTCGATCAGCACGGTGCGGTTGGTCGGCGTGCCTTCGTCGTCGATCGACAATGAGCCGCGCCGCTGCTGCAAAGTGCCGTCATCGACGACGGTGACGCCCTTGGCGGCTACGCGCTGGCCCATCAGTCCGGCGAAGGCCGACGTTTTCTTGCGGTTGAAATCGCCTTCCAGTCCGTGGCCGACGGCTTCGTGCAGCATCACGCCCGGCCAGCCATTGCCTAGCACGACATCCATCTCGCCGGCCGGCGTCGGCACCGCGTTCAGGTTGACCAGCGCCTGACGCACAGCTTCGTCCACCGCACTTTGCCAGGCCCCCGTCTGGATGAATCGCTGATAGCCTTCGCGTCCGCCGATGCCGTAGCTGCCGTTTTCCTGCCGGTCGCCTTCGCCTACGACTGCCGACACATTAAGCCGCACCAGCGGACGAATGTCGCGATAGATCTTGCCGTCGGCGCGCAGGATCTCGATGACCTGCCAGCTCGCGCCGAGACTGACGGTCACCTGGCGCACGCGCGGGTCCTTGGCGCGCGCATAAGCGTCGATCGCCTCCAGCAAACTCACCTTGGTCTTGAAGCTCGGCTCGCCGAGCGGGTTCCCGTCGCCGTAGAGCTTGCGGTTGGTGTGCCCGGGCGGCTCGGCATAGCGGCCGCTATGCCCGCCTTTGACCGCGCGCACGGCCTCGGCGGCGCGCGCAACGGCGCCCTCGGAAAGATCGGAGGCATGCGCGTAGCCGACCGCCTCGTCCTTGACCGCGCGCAGGCCGAAACCCTGGTCGGTATCATAGGTTGCCTGCTTGAGCCTGCCGTTGTCGAAGCCCAGGCCCTCGGACTGCTTGTATTCGAGGAACAGTTCGCCGTCGTCGGCGCCGGAGAGCCCACGCGCGATCAGCTTTTCGATCCTGGCCTTGTCAAGTCCGGCGCGGTCAATCAGGGAGGTTAAGGGGTCCGTCATTCCAATCCTCCGGCGGAGCCTTCCGCCAGTTCCACAGATAGGGCGTTTGTGGCGATTGCGCGAGGCCCCTCAATCCCGGCTGAAATTGACCGAAACCTCGCCGATCGGCTCGAGGACGTGGGCAAGTTCGGTTTCGTCCACCTCGATCATGATCGGCGGCGTGATCGAGCCGGTAATGACGACGTCACCACCGCCTAGCTTCTCATCAAAGGCAGCCAATGTGTTTGCCACATACGCGATGATGGCCGGAAGCTTGCCGGTGAGCGCCTCGGGGTCGGTCGTCGCCGCTGCTTCCTTGCCGCGGCGGCACAGGCGCGAGGTGAGTCCGGCGACACTGCCGCCGGCGCGCGTATTGCCACAGAGAATGACATGGCGCTGGTAGACGTCACCTTCAAGCACGACGTCGAGATTGTCCGGCGTCGGGGCGGGGTCGAAATCGGCAAGCTCGATGGCTGGGAAGATGTCCTTGATCGCCAAAAGCGCGTCGTCCGGCGTTGCGCCGCCAGCCAAATCGCGCAGCATGCGCACGGCGATTTCCGGTTCCGCCACCGGCCGCGTCCAGCCTTGCAGCGACACCGTGCTGCCCGACAGCAATAGCGCGCGCTGCATGAGGAACCCGACCAGCGGCGCTTCCAGTCCGACTTTTTGCATGGCGGCAGGCGCGCCGAGGCCGACTTTCCAGCCGAGCGGCTTTTCGCCGGCGGCCATGCGCGCGCGGCGCTTTGCCAACTGCGCCGCCATGCCCTTCTTGATCAGCGGGGCGTCCCACAGGTTCATGCTGCCGCCTTCCCCGCAAGGATGCCGGCATATACGGCCAAATCCACATTGCCGCCGGAGAGGATGAGGCCGACGTCTTTGCCCTGCATCGTCTCCCGCTCCTTGAGCAGCGCCGCGAGCGGCGCGGCGCCGGCGCCTTCGGCGAGATTGTGCGAATCGCGAAAATAGATGCGCATCGCTTCGGCGATTTCGTCCTCACTGACGGCGACGATGCGGTCCGCGCCTTTGGCATAAATCGCGAAGGCTTCGGCCACCGGAACGCGCACCGCCATGCCGTCGGCGATGGTGTCAGCGGAGTTCGTCTCGATCAGGCGCGCGTTTTCGAATGAAAGCTTCGCCGTCTGCGCTTTGGCCGAGACGACGCCAACGATTTTAGTCTTGAGCCCAAGCACGTCGCGCACGGTGATGACGCCGCAGATTCCAGAGCCGCAGCCGATCGGCACGTAAACGGTGTCGAGGTTTGCGGCCGCCGTGAACAGTTCGAGCGCATAGGTGGCGACCCCGCGCACCAGCTCGCGGTGGAAGGGCGGCACCAGAAAGAAATTTTCCGCCTCGGCGAGCCGCGTGGCTTCGACTCGCGCTTCGTCGAAATCATTGCCGAATTCGATGAGTTCGGCGCCGAAGGCGCGCATGGCGGCATTCTTCTCGACGGAATTGCCGCGCGGGACGAGGATCTTGGCTTTCAGCCCCGCCGCCGTCGCGGCCCTTGCCTGGCTTTGCCCGTGGTTGCCGCGCGTGGCGGTGACGATGCCGCCGACTTCTGTGTGCGTCCGCCGCAGCCAGTCGATGAAGGTGATGCCGCCGCGGATTTTGAAGGCGCCCATCGGCGTATGGTTTTCATGCTTGACCCAGACACTGGCACCGGCGCGGCGGCACAGAAGCGGCCAGACATATTGCGGCGTCGGCGGCATGAATGTGTAGACGAGACGCGCCGCCTCCTCGATCTCATCTTTGCCGAACATCGGCATGGGCGCTCCCGATCTGTTGCGAAACTCAATCCGGCTGCGTCGCATCGCAAAACGCCGCAACCCGCGAACATGGACTGGGCGCAGTATCCACGGATTTTGCGAGAGAGGCGAGGGTAGCTCAGGGCAGCTTGTCGTAGCCCTCGCCGAAGCCGGCGAGGCTCATCGGAAAGCCGATGCCTTCCTCAGGCGTCTGGAAAATGATGAAGGTCGCGGTCTTGCCGCTGCGCAGTTTCTGGATCAGCGCGTCGTCCATCACCACCTCGGCGATGCAGCCGTTGGGCAGGCAGCGTACGAAGCCAGCGCGACCGATGTCGGCATTGTCGATCTTGAGGCCGAGGCCGGAGGGCAGCAGCACGCCGAGCGGCGCGACGACCCGCATCAGCCGGCTCTTGGCGTCGGCGGTCTTGAGCACGATCACCGTCAGCCCGACATTGGCCCGGTCCTCGGCGGCGACGCTCTGGATCAGTACGCATTGCTCGGATTTGGCGCCGGGCAAGGTGTCGCAGCGGATCTGCCAGTCCTTGTGCACCGAGCGCACCGCGCCCTGGGCGGCCGCACGATCGGCACGGCCAAAGGCCGCGGCGAGCACGGCAAATGCGAGCCCGGCCCAGAGCTTGCGCGCATGCCCGCTATGCTCGAAAAAGCCCATGCTTCAATCCCTTGGCCGCAACCTACGGCGCCCCTGCGGCGGCGAATCGCTGCCTCCGCCGGATTTTATTCGTTTCCCTTGGGTCATGCTGCGGCCATCCTGTCAAGCAACGGTCACGTTGCAGGACGCGGGGCGGGGCGTCGGTCTGCATGCGGTTTTGGACGCTGTCCGGATGGTTTTAATGCGGCGCCTGAGTTCCTTTGGGGGGTAAGCCGATTGTGGCCGGCGACAGGCGACAAGGTGCATTGCAGCAGGGCCGGAATTATGGTTTGAAAAACCGGGATTCCCCCGTCCCGCCGCACGACAGCGCAAAGCTGCCACGCCCGTGGCAATCAGCCGTGCCGAGCGGGGCCGTGCCGGATATCAATCCTGCGGTGGGCGGCAAAGACGGGCCCGCCGCAGCGGCTATTCTCGTCGAGGGAGCGCAATAGGACGATGCTGGTGCTCAAGCGGTTGATCGCTTTCGTGGTCACGAGCGTGACCGTATTTGCCGGCGGCGGCGATGCCTTTGCCGGCCTCGGCCAGCCCAGCCCTTGGGAGTTGGGACTGCAACAGTCCGCCACGCCGGTGATGGACGACATCGTCTGGTTTCATGACTTCCTGCTGTGGCTGATCGCCGCCATCGCGCTGTTCGTGCTGGCGCTGCTGGTGATCGTCATGGTGCGCTTCAACGCGCGCGCCAACCCGGTGCCGTCGCGCACGACCCACAACACGTTCATCGAGGTCGTCTGGACCGTTGTGCCGGTGATCATTCTGGTGGCGATCGCGGTACCCTCGTTCCGCCTGCTGTTCTACGAATTGAAAGTACCGAAAGCCGACCTGACGGTGAAAGCCGCCGGCAAGCAGTGGTTCTGGAGCTACAGCTATCCGGACGCAAAGATCGAATTCGATTCGCTGATGGTGCAGACCAAGGATCTCAAGGCCGGCCAGTTGCGGCTGCTCTCGGTCGACAACGAGATGGTGGTGCCGGTCAACAAGGTCGTGCACGTTCTGGTCACTGGCGCCGACGTCATCCATTCATTCTCGGTGCCGTCGTTCGGCATCAAGATCGACGCCATTCCCGGCCGGCTGAACGAAACCTGGTTCAAAGCCGACCGCGAAGGCATGTATTACGGACAGTGCTCGCAGCTCTGCGGCAGGGATCACGCTTTCATGCCGATCGCGGTGCATGTGGTGAGTGAGCAGGAATATTCCGCCTGGCTGGAAACCGCGAAGAAGAAATTCGCAATCGACGACGGCGCTCGCCCTAATGCAAATGCCCTCGCCGCGGCCGACCGCGTCAAGTGACACATATAGATAATCGAATATAACACGGGCGACGACAGAGAATAAAATTGAAGGACAACGGCAATGGCTAAAGCGGCAGCGGCGCACGGCGGACACGGGCCCCACGAGGAGCACGCGCATCCGACCGGATGGCGGCGGTTCGTCTATTCGACGAACCACAAGGACATCGGCACGATGTACATCACATTTGCGCTGGTGGCCGGCATCATCGGTGCGTGTCTATCGATCGCCATCCGCCTGGAGTTGCAAAATCCCGGTCTGCAGTTTTTCCCAACCCCGCACGAATACAACGTTTTCGCCACCGCGCACGGGCTGATCATGATCTTCTTCATGGTAATGCCGGCGATGATCGGCGGCTTCGGCAACTGGTTCGTGCCGATCATGATCGGCGCGCCGGACATGGCGTTCCCGCGCATGAACAATATTTCGTTCTGGCTGCTGCCCGCCTCGTTCGCGCTGCTGCTGAGCTCGATGTTCGTCGAAGGCGAGCCGGGCGCGTTGGGCGCCGGTACCGGCTGGACGCTTTACGCGCCGCTATCGACCTCCGGCCATCCCGGCCCGGCCATGGATTTCGTTATTCTGTCGATCCATCTAGCCGGCGCTTCGTCGATCCTCGGCGCCATCAACTTCATCACCACCATCTTCAACATGCGCGCGCCGGGCATGACGCTGCACAAGATGCCGCTGTTTGTCTGGTCGCAACTCGTCACCGTGTTCCTGCTGCTACTGTCGCTGCCGGTACTCGCCGGCGGCATCACCATGCTGCTCACCGACCGCAATTTCGGCACCACCTTCTTCGATCCGCAGGGCGGCGGCGATCCGCTGCTGTTCCAGCATCTGTTCTGGTTCTTCGGCCATCCGGAAGTCTACATTCTGATTCTGCCCGGCTTCGGCATGGTCAGCCAGATCGTCTCGACGTTCTCGAAGAAGCCGGTGTTCGGCTATCTCGGTATGGCCTATGCGATGGTGTCCATCGGCGGCATCGGCTTTATCGTCTGGGCGCACCACATGTACACGGTCGGCCTGTCGACCGGCGCGCAGGCCTATTTCATCGCCGCCACCATGGTGATCGCGGTGCCCACGGGCGTGAAGATTTTCTCCTGGATCGCCACGATGTGGGGCGGCTCGATCGAGTTCAAGACGCCGATGCTGTGGGCGATCGGCTTCATCTTCCTGTTCACCGTCGGCGGCGTCACCGGCGTCGTGCTCGCCAACGCCGGCGTCGACCGCGTGCTGCACGACACCTATTACGTGATCGCGCACTTCCACTACGTGCTCTCGCTCGGCGCCGTGTTCGCCATCTTCGCCGGCTGGTACTACTGGTTCCCGAAGATGAGCGGCTACATGTACAACGAGACGATCGGCAAGCTGCACTTCTGGGTCACCTTCATCGGCGTCAACATCATCTTCTTTCCGCAGCACTTCCTCGGGCTCGCCGGGATGCCACGCCGCACGGTCGATTATCCGGACGCATTCCACGGCTGGAACGAGGTTTCGTCCTACGGCTCCTACATCGCCGGCATCGGCATGGTGATCTTCTTCATCGGCGTCGCCGAGGCCTTTCTCAAAAAGCGCCCGGCCGGCAACAATCCGTGGGGCGCGGGCGCGACCACGCTGGAATGGACGCTGTCGTCGCCACCGCCGTTCCATCAGTTCGAGACGCTGCCGCGGATTAAATAATGTCGCTCGTCAGCGAAGGCGCAGAATTCCGCGGGGCTTTGCCCGCCGCAGGAGACCTGCGCCTTGCCGAACCGAGCCTCGCCACGGTCGGCGATTATCTGGCGCTGATGAAGCCGCGGGTGATGTCGCTCGTCGTCTTTACCGCATTGGTCGGCCTCGCGGTGGCGCCGGGCACCGTGCATCCGATGGTCGGCTTTACTGCGCTGTTGTGCATTGCCGTCGGCGCCGGCGCCGCCGGCGCGCTCAACATGTGGTACGACGCCGACATCGACGCCCGCATGACGCGCACGCAGCGCCGCCCGATTCCGATGGGCCGTGTTCAGCCGGGCGAGGCTCTGGCTTTCGGGCTGACGCTTGCCGGTTTCGCCGTGGCCACGCTCGGTCTGCTGGTTAACCTGCTCGCCGCCGCGCTGCTCGCCTTCACCATCTTCTTCTACGTTGTCGTCTATTCGATGTGGCTCAAGCGTTCGACCCCGCAGAACATCGTCATCGGCGGCGCTGCCGGCGCCTTCCCGCCGATGATCGGCTGGGCGGCGGCCACGGGCTCGTTGTCGCTCGAGCCGGTGCTGTTGTTCATGATCATATTCTTCTGGACGCCGCCGCATTTCTGGGCGCTGTCGCTCTATCGCACCGAGGACTATGCCCACGCCGGCATTCCGATGCTGCCGGTGGTGAAGGGCGACGCGGCCACGCGCCTGAGCATTCTGCGTTACACGCTGATCCTGGTGCCGCTCGGCCTTGCGCCTTGGCTTGTCGGTTACGCCGGCACGCTCTACGGGCTGACCGCGCTGGTGAGCGGCGGCTTGATGCTGGTGCTGGCCTGGCAGGTGTTCTGCGAGCGCCGCCCGGCGGAGCGCGCCAGCCGACAGCTTTTCGCTTTCTCGATCCTCTATCTGTTCCTGCTCTATGCCGTCTTGCTGGTCGAGCGGGGCTGGGGCGGCCTCATCGGCCGGTTACTGGCGTGACCCTGGGATTTGTGATGAATAAAAAGGGCCAGAACGACGGCATCGTGCTCACCGAGGCGCAGAAGCGCGCGCGGCGCTCGCGTTCGATCGCTATCGCGCTGGCGCTCGGCGCGCTGGTGATCCTGTTCTATGTGATGACGCTGGTGAAAGGCCCGATCGTGCTGGTGCGGCCGATATGACGACCACGGAAAAAGAAAAGAAGTCGCTGCGGCGCGACGTGTTGATCGCTGTCTGCTGCGGCATGGTGGCCGCCGGGATGGTGGGCGCATCCTTTGCCGCGATCCCGCTCTACAGCATGTTCTGCCGCGTCACTGGATTTGCCGGCACCACGCAGGTCTCGCGCATCGCGCCCAAGCACGAGCTCGCCCGCGAACTGACCGTCCGTTTCGATTCCAACGTGACGCCCGGGCTGCCATGGATATTCCTGCCTGAGCAGAACTTCATTAAGCTGCACATCGGCGAGGTCGCGACCGTCCACTACAAGGTCATCAACGAAGCGGCGCGCACCATCACCGCGCAGGCCTCATATAACGTCACGCCGACGACGGTCGGCGCCTATTTCGACAAGATCAACTGTTTCTGCTTCACCCAGCAGACCATGAAGCCGGGCGAGACGCGGGAAATGACGGTGGTGTTCTACGTCGATCCCAAGATCATCGACGACCGCGACCAGGACCCGCTCAACACCATCACGCTGTCTTATACGTTCTATCGGCTGCCCGACGCTGAACAGCCGGTGGCCGACGCGACAACCAAGCCCACGGGCAAGCTGTAAACGGAGACTTGAGATGGCTGACGCTCACGCCAAGCCGCACCACGACTACCATCTGGTCGATCCGAGCCCGTGGCCGGCGGTCGGCGCGACCGGCGCTTTCCTCATCGCCTTCGGGCTCATCGCCTGGCTGCATCACATGTTCGCCGCGGCGCCAGGCGTGTTCGGCGTCGGCGTTATCCTCCTACTCTATACCTTCATCGGCTGGTGGCGCGACGTGATCCGCGAAGCCGAGTATGAGGGCTTCCACACCCGCGTGGTGCAGATCTCGCACCGCTACGGCATGATTCTGTTCATCGCCTCGGAGGTGATGTTCTTCGTCGCCTGGTTCTGGGCCTATTTCAACACCGCGCTGTTTCCCAACGAGGTGCACGATTACGGGCGCATGGCCATCACCCACGGCGTCTGGCCGCCGCCGAGCATCGAGACCTTCAATCCCTGGCACCTGCCGCTGCTCAACACGCTGATCCTGTTGACCTCGGGCACGACGGTGACCTGGGCGCACCACGCGCTGCTGGAGAACGACCGGCAGGGGCTCAAATGGGGCCTCGCGCTCACCATTCTGCTCGGCCTCACGTTTACCTGCGTGCAGGGCTATGAGTATGCGCACGCCGCTTTCCACTACACCGGCAACATATACGGCGCTACGTTCTTCATGGCGACCGGCTTCCACGGCGCGCACGTCATCATCGGCTCGATCTTCCTGATCGTCTGCCTGATCCGCGCCCTCAACGGCCAGTTCAGCCCGACACAGCATCTCGGCTTCGAGTTTGCCGCCTGGTACTGGCATTTCGTCGACGTGGTGTGGCTGTTCCTGTTCGCCTGCATATATGTGTGGGGCGCCGGGATGGTGCATCCGGAATAAAGCGCGCGCGCTAACCGCTTGCGAGGGGTGGCGTCATCGCGCCGCCCCTTTTTGTTGACGAAGGATCGCAAAATGGCCGAGCAACCGCTGCCGATCGCCAGAGGCCTTGCCGGGCGCTGTCCGCGCTGCGGCAAGGGGAGACTGTTTCGCGGCTTTCTCGGTTTGCGCCCAGCTTGCGAAAGTTGCGGTCTCGATTTTTCTTTTGCCGACGCGGGCGACGGGCCGGCGGTGTTCGTTATTTTGCTCGGCGGCGCAGTGGTCGTGTTTGCCGCGCTGATCACCGAGGTCGTCTATCAGCCGCCTTACTGGGTGCACGCGGTGCTGTGGCTGCCGCTGATTTTGCTCATGACGCTGGGGCCGCTGCGGCCGATCAAGGGCCTGCTGATCGCGTTGCAATACCATCACAAAGCGGCGGAGGGCCGGCTCGAGCTTCGAGGCGACGCGTGAGCGAGCCGCGAGCGCGGCGCGGCGTCATCGAGCCGACGCTGTTTGCGCTGGCCGGCATCGCCATCCTGGTGGGGCTCGGCATTTGGCAGATCGACCGCAAGGTGGGGAAAGAAAATCTGATCGCCACGGTGACGGCGAGGCTGACGCAGGCGCCGCACGATCTACCGCCGCGCGCGAACTGGGCGCACCTGGTGCAGGCCGACAACGAATACCGCCGCGTCACGTTTTCCGCCGAATTTCTTGTTGGCGAGGAGGCGCTGGTTTATTCCGCCGGCTCCGCCTTCCGGCCCGATGTGCAGGGTACCGGATATTGGGTGTTTGCGCCGGCGCGCCTTGCCAGCGGCAGCATTGTCATTGTCGACCGTGGTTTCATCCCGCTTGACCACAAGGATCCGACGAGCCGCGCCGCCGGTACGCCACACGGCATTATCGACATCGTCGGCGTCATGCGCTGGCCGGAAACGCGTGGCCTATTTACGCCGGCCGACGACGTGAAGGGCAATGTCTGGTATCTGCGCGATCCCGCCGCCATGGCCACGGCGCATCATTGGGCGTCCGCCGCACCGTTCTATATCGAGCAGGAATCGCCCGTGCCCGATGGCGCCTTGCCCAAGCCCGGCAAGCTTACCGTTGCGCTGCCCGATAATCACCTGCAATACGCAATCACCTGGTTTGGGCTCGCGCTGGCGCTCGCCGGCGTTTACGTGACCTTCATCGCGCGGCGCATCGCCGGACGCGGCTGACACGTTTCTCCCTGTGAAATGCGCGGCATTTGTCGCCGGCGCGGCAGCGTGATTTATTGCGCGCTCATTTGGCGCGTTGGAGGGATCATGCAGCTTTCAGGGAAAAAGGTCGTTGTCGTCGGCGGTTCGTCCGGCATCGGCTACGCGACCGCCGAACTGGCGAAGGCCGAAGGCGCCGAGGTCATCATCGCCTCACATAACACCGAGCGTCTGAAGGCCGCGGCCGGCAAAATAGGCGTCAAGGCCATCGTCGCCGACGTCACTAGCGACGACAGCGTGGCGAAACTTTTCCGGGCCTGCGGCACGGTGGACCATGTGGTTGTCACCGCCGCGCAGCTTCGCCCAGGCCCGTTCAAGACCGTGTCCATGGAGGATTCGCGAGCGACCATGGAAGGCAAGTTCTGGGGTGCCTGGCGCGTCGCGCGTGCAGCCGACATCCGCAAGGGCGGTTCGCTGACGCTGGTGTCGGGTTTCTTGAGCATCCGCCCGCGTCCCAACGCGGCGATCACCGCCGCCGTGAATGGCGCGATCGAGTCGCTGACGCGCGCGCTTGCGGTCGATCTTGCGCCGGTGCGGGTGAATTGCGTTTCGCCCGGGCTGATCGACACGCCGATCCGCGCCGCAATGCCGGAAGCCGCGCGCAAGGATATGCTGGCAAAGACCGCGGCCGCGCTGCCGGTCGGCCGCGTCGGCGAGGGCGAGGACATTGCCCGGCAGATTCTCGCCTTCATGAGCATCGGTTTTGCTACCGGGTCGGTCGTCTATATCGACGGCGGCGGGCTGGTCATTTAACCGTCCGCGCCCGCCTTTCTTGTGCAACCGCGCCACCGCGGCTACTGTGCCCTGAACGACCGTGGCTGAACCTGAAAATATCGTTAGATCAATGCGTTACGTCTCAACGCGGGGCGAAGCACCGGCGCTCGATTTTGTCGAGGTGATGCTGGCAGGCCTGGCGCGCGACGGTGGTCTTTACGTGCCTGAGACGTGGCCATCGCTCGCTGCCAAAACCATCGCCGGCTTTGCCGGGCGGCCTTATGCCGAGGTCGCGGTCGACGTGATCCGGCCGTTTGTCGGCGAGGCCGTTGCGGAAGCCGATCTCGCGCGCATGGCGCAGGAAGCCTACGGCACCTTCCGCCACCCGGCCATCGCGCCGCTCATCCAGCTCGGTCCCAGTCTGTTCGTGCTCGAGCTGTTTCACGGGCCGACGCTCGCCTTCAAAGACCTGGCGATGCAGCTCGTCGCGCGGCTGATGGACCACGTGCTGCAGAAAAAGTCCGAGCGTACAACAATCGTCGTCGCCACCTCGGGCGACACCGGCGGCGCCGCGGTCGAAGCGTTCCGCGGCCGCGCCCAGGCCGACGTCGTTGTGCTGTTTCCGCACGGGCGCATATCAGAGGTGCAGCGGCGGATGATGACGACCGCGCCCGACGCGAACGTGCATGTGCTGGCGGTCGAGGGCACCTTCGACGACTGCCAGGCGATCGTCAAAGGCATGTTCAATCATCATGCCTTCCGCGACCGCGTGCGGCTGTCCGGCGTCAACTCGATCAACTGGGCGCGCGTCGTCGCCCAGGTGGTCTATTACTTCACCGCTGCGGTGGTGTTAGGCAGCCCGCATCGTCCGGTCGCCTTCACCGTGCCGACGGGAAATTTCGGCGACGTCTATGCCGGCTATGTCGCGTCTCGCATGGGGCTCGGCGTCGACCGGCTGGTGGTGGCAACCAACGTCAACGACATTCTCGCCCGTGCCTTTGCCACCGGCGCCTATGAAATCAAGGACGTGGTGGCGACCATGTCACCGTCGATGGATATCCAGGTCTCGTCGAATTTCGAGCGGCTGCTGTTCGAGGCCTATGGACGCGACGGCAAGCAGGTCGCGGCGCTCATGAACTCGCTTACGCAATCGCGCCGCTTCCAGGTCGCCTCGCCGGCGCTGAAAAGCATGCGCGCATTGTTCACCGCCGACCGCGCTAGCGACGAGGAATGTGCCGCCACCATGCGCGCCACCATGCGCGAGGCCGGCTACTGCATCGATCCGCATACGGCAATTGGTCTGGCGGTGGCGGAAAAGGAAACGCGCGGGTCGGACGTGCCAATGGTGGCGCTGGCGACTGCGCATCCGGCCAAGTTTCCCGACGCGGTTGAGGCTGCTTGTGGCATTCGCCCGGCACTGCCGGACTGGCTGTCGGATCTCGCCAAACGGCCCGAGCGCGTCACCGTGCTTCCGGCCGATCAGGCGGCGGTTGAACTATACGTAGCGTCGGCGTCGCGCGCGGCGCGTACTGGAGCAGCGGCATGAGCGTGGAATTGACCCGCCTTTCTTCCGGCCTGTCGGTGCTGACCGACCGCATGCCGCATCTGGAATCGGCCTCGCTCGGGGTCTGGGTCGGTTCCGGCAGCCGCGACGAAAAGCCCGACGAACACGGCATTTCGCACCTGCTCGAACATATGGCCTTCAAGGGCACCAAGCGGCGTAGCGCCAAACAAATCGCCGAGGCGATCGAGGCGGTCGGCGGCGATCTCAATGCCGCGACCAGCGTCGAATCGACCGCCTATTTCTGCCGCGTGCTCAAGGCCGACGTGCCGCTGGCACTTGATGTGCTTTCAGACATTCTCTCGGAGCCCGCTTTTGACCGGGAAGAATTGCAGCGCGAGCAGAACGTGATCGTGCAGGAAATCGGCGCCACCGAAGACGCGCCCGACGACCTGGTTTTTGACCGCTTGCAGTCGATTGCCTTCCCTGGCCAGCCGATCGGCCGCTCCATCCTCGGCACGCCGGAAACTGTGCGTTCATTCACGCCGTCGCGGCTGCGCACCTATCTGGCGCGCAATTATCGCGGCCCCGACATGCTGGTCGCCGCCGCCGGCGCGGTCGAGCACAAGCAAATCGTCGCCGAGGCGGAAATGCGCTTCGCCAGCTTCAACGGCCCGGCGGCGCCGCAGCCGGAACTAGCGCATTTCGGCGGCGGCACCAAGGTGGAGACGCGCGATCTCGAGCAGGTGCACATTGCGCTCGCGCTCGAAGGCCTGCCGGTAACAGACGATGCGCTTTACAGCCTGCAGGTGTTTACCAATGTGCTGGGCGGCGGCATGTCGTCGCGGCTATTCCAGGAGGTGCGCGAGAAGCGCGGGCTTTGCTATTCGATCCACGCCTTCCACATGCCCTATTCGGACACCGGAGTGTTCGGCCTCTACGCCGGCACCGACAAAGCCGACGCGCCGGAACTGATGCGCGTGGTGATCGACGAGATCGCCGCCGCCACCGAGCAACTCGACCAGACGGAAGTTAACCGCGCCAAGGCGCAGATGAAGGCCGGGTTGCTGATGGCGTTGGAAAGCTCGGAAGCCCGCGTCGGGCAACTGGCGCGGCAGATGCTCGCCTATGGCCGCCCGATCCCGCTCGATGAGATCGTCGCCAAGGTCGACGCGGTGACGGTCGACAGCGCGCGCGGCGCAGGCCGTGCGCTGATCAACCGCGGCAAGCCCGCGGTCGCCGCCCTCGGCCCCGGTGACACGCTTGAAAGCACGGCGGCAATCGCTGAAAGTCTCGCCCACCGGGCGGGCTGAGTAGCAAAGCGATGGCGTTATTTCGCAGCGTCAGTTTCAGCGAACCGATGCCGGCGGTTGCCGGCGAGGGCGTTTATTTGCGCGCGCCGCAGAGCGCCGACCACGGCGAATGGGCGGCGTTGCGCGAGGCGAGCCGCGGCTTTCTCACGCCCTGGGAGCCGACCTGGCCCTCCGACGATCTCACCCGCAGCGCCTTCCGCCGACGGCTCAAACGCTATGCCGAGGATCAGCGCAGCGACCTCGCCTACGCGTTCCTCATCTTCCGTGCCGAAGATCATGTGATGCTAGGCGGGCTGACGGTGGCCAATATCCGCCGCGGCGTGGCGCAAGCAGGCTCCATCGGTTATTGGGTCGGCGCGCCGTTCGCGCGGCGAGGCGTCATGACCGCTGCGGTGCGGGCGCTGGTCCCGTTTTGTTTTGATACGCTGCGGCTGCATCGCCTGGAAGCGGCCTGCATTCCGCGCAACGCCGCCTCGATCCGGCTGCTGGAAAAGGCCGGCTTCACGCGCGAGGGCTATGCGCGTGAGTATCTCTGCATCAATGGGGTGTGGCAGGATCACCTGCTATACGGGCGGCTCAAGAATGCTTGACGGCCGCCTTGACCTCGCATTGGGACCGCCACGCTTTGTCTGCTAGCGTGGCCTGCGACAAGAAAAATTGACTTCGGGTGAGCAACGCGAGCGAAAACATGCGTGGGGAAACGAAAATAAGCTTCGGCTGCCGCGGCGCGAACATCGCGCTGTTCGCTGCGGCCCTGGCGCTCGGCGGCTGCGGCACCAGCAGCAGCCTGTTCAAGTCGTCGCCGCTCGATATATTCAGCAACTCGTCGAAAGCGACCACCGGCACGGGCAACGCCGCAACCGATGCCGCCAACGCTGCGGCCAATGGGCCGACCGACATCGATTGCCCCGACGTCACGGTGCGCACCGGCGCCGCGACGTTGACGATCGGCAGCAAGCCGGGCGAGGGCGAGCCTTCGGCCATGGACCTGCGCTACCAGGGCTCGATCGTGCGCACCGCGCGCGAATGCCACGTCAGCGGCGGCGTGATGACCATGAAGGTGGGCGTTGAAGGGCGCATCGTCACCGGCCCGGTCGGCGGGCCCGGCGAGGTGGATGTGCCGCTGCGGCTTGCCGTGGTGCAGGAAGGCGTGAACCCGAAGGCCATCGTCTCCAAACTGGTGCACATTCCGGTCACTGTGACCGCGGCGGTCGACCGCGTCACCTTTACCCACATCGACCCGGATGTCTCGTTCCCGCTGCCGGTTCCGCAGAGCGCGATCGATTCCTATGTCGTTTATGTCGGATTCGATGCGACCGGTGCGCAGCCGGAAAAGAAAAAACCTGCACCGAAACGAAAACCGGTTGCCAAAAAGAAGCCGGCTGGTTGACGCAGAGCCGGCGGTTCGTCCGCTACCACCCGCGTAGATCGATGATCGTGCTCTTAAGCGCGCGCATGTCCGAAATCACGGCGTGGGCACCGGCGGCGCTCAGGTGATGACCAAGCTGCGGCCGGGCGTGGCTGCCGCCAACGAAGCCGATCACCGTCATGCGGGCGGCGACACCGGCCACGACGCCGACCGGCGAGTCCTCCACCACGATGCAGTCGCGTGGCGGGACGCGCATCTTGGCGGCCGCGTGCAGGAAAAGATCGGGCGCCGGCTTGCCGTTCGCCACGTCATTGCCGGAGAAACGATCGGGCTCAAAGTAGCGGATCAGGTCGGTGGTCTCCAGGCTGACACGGATGCGGTCGAGGCTGGAGCACGAGGCCACGCATTTCGGTCCGCGCAGCCAGGAAAGCGCGTATGTGACGTGGGGCGTTGCCCGCAATTCGGCGCGGAAGCGGCGCAGGATAGCGGCGGCGGCGGTCGCGGCAAAATGGTTTGGTAGCGTGCGGCGAGTTCCACCTCGGCGAACATGTCGGCGAACATGTCGGCGGACCGGCGGCCGGTGAAATAGTGCGTAACAATATCCGGCGTCAGCGGGAAGCCCGCGCGCACGAACTCCTGCGAGACGATGGCGGCGGCCAACTGTTCGCTGTCGACCAAAACACCATTGCAATCGAAGATGACCACAAGGCCCTCCGATGTCTTTTTCGGCCCCCGGCCAAATGCCTATCAATTCAAGCGAATCGGTTGCGGAATCATAGAGACGCCCGGAGGGTAAGCAAGGATAGGGGAATGCGGCCTCGATTTGTGCACATTGCTGGGGGCTAACAGCGGGGACAGCCGCGCGCCCGCGGCGCCGGTTTTCGGCATAAGCGATTCTGCTAGTTCAGCTTTTTGCGGACGTCGTCGATGCCCTTGGCGATCAGCTCGGCGGCGAGCTTGCCCTTGGCTTCCTCGGTGAGGATCTTCTCGGCGGCAGCAACAGCAGCCTCGGCGGCCGCGCCGCGCACATCGGCCAGCGCCTGCGCCTCGGCCTGGGCGATCTTGGTCTCGGCCATTTTGGTGCGGCGGGCGACGAACTCCTCGACCTTGCCTTTGGCCTCGACGGCGAGTCGCTCGGCCTCGGCCTTGGCGCCGGCGACGATCTCCTGCGCCTCGCCCTCGGCCTCGTTGCGTTTGCGCTGGTAGTCGGCGAGCAATTGCGCGGCTTCATCCTTGAGCCGGCGCGCTTCGTCGAGCTCGGCCTTGATGCGCGCCGCGCGGTCGTCGAGCGACTGGGTTAGCTTGCGGTGCACGCCGAGATAGCCGAGCAGGCCGAGGAACACGAAAAAGCCCAGCGCCACCCAGAATTCGGCTTCCATCAGCATGACGCGACCTCTAGCCCTTGAGCGCGTCGGCGACCGCGTCGGCGACGGTTTTCTCGCTCGGCGTTGCCCCGGTCAGCCGTTCGACGATGGCCGCTGCGGCATCGACGGCGACGCCGCGCACATTGGACATGGCCGCCTGCTTGGTGGCGGCGATAGCTTTCTCGGCCACCGCTAGCTTGACGTTAAGTGCGTCCTCGAGCTTTTTGCGCGCGGCTGCCGCTTCGGCGGCGGCGCGCTCACGCATCTCGGTGGCGATTGCCTGGGCGCGGCCGCGCGCGTCGGCCAGCGCCTTCTCGTAGGCGACGACCGCGGCGTCAGACTGTTCCTTGAGCCGCCGCGCCTCGGCGATGTCGCCTGCGATGCGCTTCTGGCGGTTGTCGATGACGCGGCCGACCTGCGGTAGCGCCCACTTGGCCATCAGCGCGTAGAGCAGGACGAAGAAGATCGCCAGCCAGATGAGCTGCGACGGGAAGGACTGCGCGTTGAACGGCGGAAAGCTGCCATGCTCGCCCTTGGGGACCGCCGCTGTGCTCGTTGGATGTGCCGGCTCGGCCATCTTTCGCCTTCTTGAGCGTTACAGCGCGAACAGCAGCAAGAGCGCGATCAGCAGCGAGAAGATGCCGAGCGCCTCGGTTATGGCGAAGCCGAAGATCAGGTTGCCGAACTGCCCCTGCGCGGCGGACGGATTGCGGATCGCCGCGGCGAGATAATTGCCGAAGATGATACCGACGCCGACGCCGGCGCCGCCCATGCCGATGCAGGCGATGCCCGCACCGATGTATTTTGCTGCCACTGGATCCATAACCAACTCCTTCTTCTTGTCCGGTCGGGGCCGCTAGTGGCCCGGGTGAATCGCATCGTTGAGATAGATGCAGGTGAGGACGGCAAATACGTAAGCCTGCAGGAACGCCACCAGCAATTCCAGCGCGGTGAGCGCGACGATCATGGCGAACGGCAGCACGCCGCCGGCCCAGCCGATGGCGCCGAGCGCGCCGCCAAGCAGGATGATGAAGCCGGCGAAGACCTTGAGCGCGATGTGGCCGGCGAGCATGTTGGCGAACAGACGCACGCTGTGCGAGATCGGGCGCGAGATGAACGAGAGGATCTCGATGGCGACGATCATCGGCAGAATGTAGATCGGCACGCCCTTGGGCACGAACAGATTGAAGAAGTGCAATCCGTGGCGGATAAGGCCGTAGGTCAGCACGGTGAAAAAGACCATCAGCGCCAACGCCGCGGTGATGATGATGTGGCTGGTGACGGTGAAGCCGTAGGGGATCAGCCCGAACATATTCAGCGTCAGCACGAACATGAAGATCGTGAAGACGAAGGGGAAAAACCGCATGCCTTCCTGGCCGGCGGTCGAGCGCACCATGGAGGCGACGAATTCGTAGGACAATTCCGCGGCCGATTGCAGCCGCGTGGGCACAGCCCTGCCGCCGGCGGTGGCGATCACCAGGAACAGCGTCAACCCGACGACCGCGATCAGCATGAACAGCGCGGAATTGGTGAAGGCGATCTCGGCATGGCCGAGCTTGCCGAGCGGAAACAGATTGATGATCTGGAACTGGTGGATGGGATCCATGAGCTAGCGTCAGTCGTTCAAATGCCTGTCGCGGACGACGCCGGCCGCGCGCATCACGTTAAGGACCCCGGCGGCGAAACCTAAAAGCAGAAACACGATCAGCCCCCAGGGCGAGATTCCCAGCCAATGATCCAGCAGCCACCCGATCAAACCGCCGACCAGGACGCCGGCCACCAGTTCGGTCGACATCCGGAAACCGACGGCAAACCCCGAAGCGTTGGCGGCTTGACGAGGACCGTTATCGTTTTCGGGTGATCGGCTCGCAGTTTCGAGCCGTTTGCCGAGACGCTGGAGCCTCGCGGAGAGAGCAGCCTCGTCGTCCGGTGGGTCTTTGCGATTACCTTTGTCGCGCGCGTCGTCAGCCATGCTTTCGACCCGCCCGGATTTAAAGGCCTCCGCGTGCCCGCCGCCCTAAAAGCCGCGCGGACCTTACTGATCGGGTTTCTCTGAGTCAAGAAACGGCATCTACCGACTAAGGCGCTGAAATGTTTTGCTAAAGCTGAAATTCGCGCGCGGTTTAATGACCGTCGTTTGCACTGCGGCATGTTCGTCAACAGCAGCGCCGCTCGCGTGTTCAGCCCGCCATTCGCCGGTGCTACCCTTATGCTCGCTTCGCAGAGGACATCGACATGCGCACCGTGCCGATTGTTGTGATCGCCGTCTTGGGGTGTGCCTCGTTGGCGGCATCGGCTCCGGCGCCCGACTCGACCAAATCTGCGGCGGCTCAACCGCCCGACGTTAGCGCCGCGCTACAGCCGGCGCCGCCTGCTGCCGCGCCGCCACCGCCCGCCAAGGCGCCCGAGATGGTGCCACCGCCGCAGGCAAGTGAGGCTGCGCCCCCACCGGCGCCGCCGGCGCTACCGCAGGCGTGCGCGGTCGCGCCACCGCCGCAGCCGCCGTACCGCCGATTCACCTTCAATCCCGTCGATGGTGGCTTGCTGCGCCTCGATGCGCAGACCGGGCAAGTCACATTTTGCAGCGCGCGCACCGCCGGTTGGACGTGCGAGACGGCAGCGGAGGACCGCGCCGCGCTCGAGACAGAAATCGGACGCTTGCAGGACGAAGTTGCCAGCTTGAAGCAGGACCTCGCGACTTTGCGTGAACCGCCGCCGCGACCGCCGGCCGATCTTTCGCCGCCACCTCCGCCGCAGTCGGACAAACGCGACGACGCAGAGCAGCTGCGCGAAGATCTCGAGCGCGCCCGCGTCGCCTTCGAAAACGCCTGGCAGCGACTGGTCGACATGCTGATGAATTTTCAGAAGGACATGATGCGAAAAAGCTAAACCCTTCACGTTGTGCGCCGCCATTGCCCAAACGATTTCTCGAAATTACCCGCGCCACTCCGCAACTGATCGCCAGCGCGACACTGCGGATGGAAACGCGCGGCACCGGCTTCACCGACATCGGCACCGATGCTGCGGCGTTCATCGCGCAGATCGAAGCCGACGAAGGGACACTTCTGATCTATCTGCGCCATACCTCCGCTTCGCTCACCATCCAGGAGAACGCCGATCCGGACGTGCAGATGGACTTGACCGGCGCGCTCGACCGCCTGGCGCCGGAAAGCGCGCCGTGGATTCACGGTGTCGAAGGCCCCGACGACATGCCGGCGCATGTCAAGGCCATGCTCACCGGCGTCTCGCTGCAGATCCCGGTCAGCGCCGGCAAGCTCGCGCTCGGCACCTGGCAGGGCATTTACCTCATCGAGCACCGGCGCAAGCCACACAGCCGCGAGGTGATCCTGCAATTCACCGGCAGCAAGAAATGAGTTGAGGCCGTCAGATGCCGACCAGCGCCAGCAAAATCGCCATCGCCCACATGACGACGGCGATGGCCGAGGTCCAGAGCGCGAAGCTGAGATAGGTGTCGCGCAATACCGTGGAGACCGCCCATTGCGTATGGTCTTCCAGCGGCCGCACCTCCTTCGGCAAATACAGCCACATCTCGGTTTTGCGGTAGTTCTTGGTGAGCGCTTGGCGCGCCTTGTAGGCGAGGATGATCGCCATCGCCATGGTCAGCGCCCCGCCGGCCTTGAACGCCCGCCGCGGATCGGGCGACAGTCCGACCATGGTGCAAAAAATCGCCGGTCTTAAGCGCCGGCTACAAATCATAAAATTAGCCTACCATCGCAACTGTGTACCGCTTATAAGACTTTCGGAGAAGCTCACTACTAAATGATGCTGCAATTGCTCAAATTTTCTCGTCGGCGACTATGTTGATATTGCGGAGTGCCGTCGCTGCAGCGCACTATCTCTCGACCGTTCAAGGATATGGTCACGTCGCATTGCAAAATCATATACGTTGCCCGCAACGCCGGGCGTGCGGTCGTCGGCCCGGCTTGGAAAGGCTAATACGTTGGCTGACGGTTCGCACTACCGGTTGATGATCGCCGATGACCACCCCCTGTTCCGCGGCGCATTGCGCGAAGCGGTTAGCGGGTTGCTGCAGCAGGTGGACATCGCCGAAGCCGGCACCTTCGACGAGGTGGTCGAGTTGCTGGAGCGAAGCAGCGACGTCGATCTCGTTTTTCTCGATCTGGCGATGCCGGGCATGCGCGGCTTTTCCGGGCTGATGTATCTGCGCGCGCAATATCCGAGCGTGCCGGTCGTCGTGGTCTCTGCCAACGACGACCCTGCAGCCATCCGCCGCTGCATGAAATTCGGCGCCTCCGGCTTCATCCCCAAGACCCTCGGGGTCGAGGCGATGCGCAACGCCATCTCGCGCATTCTCGGCGGCGGCGTGTGGACGCCGCCGGACATCGATCTGCGGGTCGGCGGCGACACGGAATCCGCCGAACTGATGGGCCGCATGGCGACGCTGACGCCGCAGCAGGTGCGCGTGCTGATGATGCTGTCGGAGGGCCTGCTCAACAAGCAGATCGCCTACCAACTCGGCGTGTCGGAGGCGACGATCAAGGCGCACGTCTCCGCCATCCTGCAAAAGCTCGGCGTCGAAAGCCGCACCCAGGCGGTGATTGCCGCCGCCAAAATCGAAGCCGGCCATTGGCCGCAAGGCGCCGCGGCTGAAAGCTGAGCGCGCTTCTATTCCGCCGCGGCTACCCGCAGCACGCGCCATTGCGCCAGCAGCGCGCGTAGCGCCGCCGGCTTGAGGGGCTTGTGCAGCACCTGGATGCCTTGCGCGCGAGCCGCTTCGCGCACCGCGGGCGAGCGGTCGGCGGTGATCAGGATCGCCGGCAAATCAGCGCCGCACTGGCCACGCAGCAGCGCGATCGCATCGATGCCGTTACCCTCGTCGAGATGGTAGTCGACCAGCAGGCCGTTCGGCATGGTCGGACTTTCGGCGACCGCCGCCAGCGCGAGGCTTACGTCCGGCGCCTTGATGACCTCGCAGCCCCAGCCGCGCAGCAGCGTTTCCATGCCGTCAAGCACGGCCGGCTCGTTGTCGATGCACAGCGCCGTGGTGCCGGCGAGCTGGCCCGGATCGAAACCCCGCTCGTCGCGCTGCGGCAACGCAATCGGCACCGCGCTCGAAAGCGGCACCAGCACGGAAAAGCACGACCCGCGTCCGACCACGGAGACTACATCGACCGCGCCACCGAGCACGCGCGCCACGCGCTCGACGATCGACAGGCCGAGACCGAGCCCGCGCGCGATTTTGGCACCCTGGTCGAGCCGGTGGAACTCGACAAAGATGTCGCGCCGCTTGGTCTCAGGGATGCCGATGCCGGTGTCATAGACTTCGACGTGCAAGTGATCGCTGCGCCTCCGACAGCCGACCACTACGCGCCCCGACGGCGTATACTTGATGGCGTTGGAGACGAGGTTTTGGATGAGGCGCCGCAGCAGGCGGCGGTCGGAGCGCACCACCAGCGAGCACGGCACGAATTTGAGTTCCAGCCCGCGCGCGGTCGCCAGCGGGGCGAATTCGAGCTCGATCTGGCGCATCAGCTCGTCGATGCGGAAACTGGCGAATTCCGGCCGCATGGTGCCGGTATCAAGACGCGACATGTCGAGCAGCGCGCCGAAGATTTCCTCCACGGCTTCCAGCGAGGCGTCGATATTACCGACCAGCGGCGCGTCCTCGCGGCCACCCTGTCGCTCGATCAGGCTGGTGACGTAAAGCCGTGCCGCGTTGAGCGGCTGCAGAATGTCGTGGCTTGCCGCGGCCAGAAACCGGGTCTTGGAAATATTGGCGGCGTCGGCCTCGCCTTTGGCGCGTGCCAGCGCCGCATTCAGACGCGTCAGCTCCTCGGTGCGCTCCTGCACGCGCCGCTCCAGCGTCTCGTTCGACCGCTCCAGCGCCTCGGCCGCTTCCACGCTGGCGGTGATGTCGGTGAAGGTGGTGACGATGCCGCCGTCAGGCATGCGGTTGGCGCGCACCTCGATCACCAATTCGGGCTCGGCGAAACGCTCGAGGAACGGCTTGGCGCCGGAGACGTATAGCTCGATCTGTTCGGTGACGAACGCCTCGATGCGCTCTGGACCGATGTCGCCGCGTTTGGCGTTGAAGCGCAGGATGTCGACCAGTCCGATGCCGACGCGGGTGAGGCCGGGCGGCAGGTCGAGGATTTCGCCGAATTGCCGGTTCCAGCAGATCAGCTGCAACTCCTTGTCGAAGACGGCGATGCCCTGGCGCACGTGGTCGAGCGCGGTTTGCAGTATCGCGCGGTTGTATTGAATTGCGGTGTTGGCGTCGTCGAGCAGCTTCAACGCCGCCTTGGTCGACACGGTGCGCTTGCGCAGCAAGAGCGACAGCACCAGCCGCGAAGACGCCGCCCCGATCGCCGAGGCGAGTACGTGCTCGGCGTTGCGCACCAGACGGAAATCGGCTTCGTCCTTGGGGTCGAGGCTGATGCGATGGGTGGCGGCGAAGCTCTCGAAGGCTGAGCGCGTGCGCTCCTCGCCGAGATAGCGCGCGATCGTCGTGGTCAATTCTTCCACCGTCACCGAAGAGCGCCAGAGCCGGAAAGTCGGCGCGATCGGTACGAGATCGGATGGCACGAAGATGTCGGCCTGCAGCCGCTCGATTGGCGAGGGCGCGCGCCGCAACGAAACGCCGATATAGGCGAGGACGTTGATGGTCAGACTCCAGAGCACGCCGTGCACCAGCGGCGGCAGATCGAGCCCGAGCAGATGTTGCGGTCGCAGCGCGGAGAGGTGCCATGGTCCGTCGATGAGGATGTGATGGCTGACGAGGCCGACATCGGCGAAGCTCGGCAGCAACAGCGTATAGGCCCAGATGGCGATGCCGCTGGTCATGCCGGCGATGGCGCCGCCGGCGGTGCCGCGGCGCCAGATCAAGCCGCCGAAAAACGCCGGCGCGAGCTGGGCGATGGCTGCGAAGGAGAGCAAGCCGATCGAGGCGAGCTGGGCGTCGCCCGCCGAGCGATAATAGAGGTAGGCGAGCAATACGATGCCGAAGATCGCCACCCGGCGCACGGTGAGCAGCAGCGAGCCGAAATTCTTGGCTTCGCTGATCAGCGGAGTCCGCCGCTGCAGCACCAACGGCATCACGATGTCGTTCGATACCATGATCGACAGCGCCACCAATTCGACGATCACCATGGCGGTCGCGGCCGACAATCCGCCGATGAAGGCGGCGATGGTCATCAGGTTCGACCCGTTCTGCAGCGGCAATGCCAGCACGAACATGTCGCTATCGACCGATCCGGAACGGAAGGTGATGAGGCCGGCGAGCGCGATAGGCACTACGAACAGATTGATCAGCACGAGATAGACCGGAAACAGCCAGGATGCGCGCTTGATCTCGTCCTCGTCGTTGTTCTCGACGACCGCGACATGGAACTGGCGCGGCACCAGGATGATGGCGACAAACGACAACAAGGTTGTCGCCACCAGTGTGTCGAAGCGTGGTTCGCGGGTGAAGATGCCGGCCGCCTGCGGGTGATGCAGCGCTTCGGAAAACAGCGTGCCGGGCCCATGGAACATCACAAAGGTGATGAAGATACCGACGGCGAGGAAGGCGACCAGCTTGACGATTGATTCGGTGGCGATCGCCAGCATCAATCCGTCCTGGTGCTCGGTGGCGTCGACATGGCGGGTGCCGAACAGGACCGCGAAGGTCGCCATCGACAGCGCGACGAACAGCGCGAGATCCCCGAGCAGCGGGCCGGTGACGGCATCGGAGGGAGTAATATGCGCGAGGATCGTCTCCAGCGACGACGACACCGCTTTGAGCTGTAAGGCGATGTAGGGAATGCTGCCGATGATGGCGATCAGCGCGACGATGGCCGCGACCGCCTGGCCCTTGCCGTAACGGGCGGCGATGAAGTCGGCGATCGAGGTGATGTTCTGCTCCTTGGCCAGCCGCACGATGCGCGCGATCAGCGGTGAACAAAGGCCGATCATCAGCACCGGCCCGATATAGATGGTGAGGAATTCATAGCCGGTGCGCGAGGCAAAGCCGACCGAGCCGAAAAACGTCCATGAGGTGCAGTAGATCGCCAGCGACAGCGGATAGATCAGCAGGCGCGCGCGCCGGGCGCGGCCGAAGCCGCGGATGCGGTCGCCGTAGCTCGCCACGAGAAACAGCAGGCCGATGTAACCAAGCGCCACCGCGAAGATGACCCAGCCTTGCAGCATTTTAAGGTTCCGTTTCTCGGCGCGCGGATTTGCGTCAGTGCGGGCGCGCGACGGATTTTACCTCCCTTTACCGCAAAACACAGCGCGCGGTCCGCGCAGCGATTCGTGCCCGCCGACACACGGTGAAAATTTTTCGCCGCTGCGCCGGTTGCCGCACCGGAGCAGTGATCCTCCACCCTCCGATTACCATAAGCTATTGAAATACCTAAATATTTTAACTCGCTTCCGGTATTTATAGTGCGAACTACGGATCGTCAGACGCTGACATGCGGCTTTTCGCGAACCTAGGATGAACAACAATGTCTCGACAGATTGTGCCAGCAAGCGAATTTTTCATTGTCGACGACGACGGCACGATGCGCGAGGCGCCGTCGGTTGTGTTCACGCTCGCCAGCTATCACGTCACGATGTCTGCCGATGGCGAGAGCTTCATCGCCGGTGTCCGCAAGCGCGCGCCGGCCGCCGTGCTGCTCAATCTGCATTTGCCGCACAAGTCCGGACTGAGCGTGCTCGGCGCGATCGACGCGCAGCATTTTCCGGCGCGTGGCCTCAAATTGCCTTGCAAGCGGTTGGAACGCTTGCCGGCTGCATTTGACGGCGGGCGCCGCGCGCGGCATTGATCGCGTTCAGGGGGATGAGGGCGCGTGGGTCGCGTCATGCGGCCCCATGAAAGACGAGCACTTTGCCCGCCTCGCCATCCGCCAACAGCGTCGTCCTCCGCCGCGTCATCGAAACGCTGGCCTTTGCCGCGACCGGCGGCGCCACGCTCGGGCTCTTGGGCATACCTGCCGGCTGGCTGTCGGGCTCGATCCTGGCCGTTGCCGCCGCCGCCTTCGCTGGCCGGCCGCTGCTCGTCCCCGCGCTGCTGGCGCGCTCAATTTTCGTGGTCATAGGCATCTCGCTCGGCGCAGTGGTGACCCCGCAGACGCTGCACGGGGTGGCGGCCTATCCGGCCAGCATCGCGGCATTGCTGGTGGCGATGATCGGCGTCAGCATCGCCGGCACCGCGTATCTATATCTCGTGCACGGCTGGAAATTGCTGTCGGCCTATCTGGCATCCTCGCCGGGCGGGATGTCGCAGGTGCTGGTGATCGCCGCCGAGCTCGGCGCCGACCTGCGCGCTGTCGCCATCGTACAGACCATGCGCGTGGTGATCATCGCGGTTGGAATGCCGGCCGGGCTGGCGCTGTTCGGGCTCGCCGGGCACGTTGCTCGCCGCGGCAACACGTCGCTCAGCGCGGCAGTCGCTGGCGACCTGGCAATTCTGATTGTGGTCTCGACCGCCGTCGCACTCGTTGCCTACCGCGTTCGCTTTCCCGGCGGGCTGCTGTTCGGCGCCATGTTCGCCTCGGCCTTCCTGCACGGCTCAGGCCTGGTGCATGCGGTGATGCCGCCATGGGTGGCCAATGCCGCCATGATCGCGCTCGGCGGCGTGGTCGGCGCGCGTTTTGCCAACATGCCGCCGAGGCTGCTGCTGCGCTATCTCGGGGCATCCTTCGGCTCGCTCGCGGTGGCGATCGTCGTCGCCGCGGTGTTCGCCGGCGGCGTGGTCGAGGCGCTGTCGCTGCACGGCGCCGACGTGATAATCGCATTTGCGCCCGGCGCGGTCGACGCCATGATGCTCTTGGCGCTGGCGCTGCACGTCGACCCGGTCTATGTCGGCGCGCATCACGTCGCGCGCGTGTTGTTCGTGTCGCTGGCGCTGCCGCTCGTTGCGCGCCGCATCGCGCATGCGCCGCCCGAGGCGCTCGAGCAGCCTCAGGAGCGGCCGACGTTTCAGGATTGATTATTCCGCCGCCAGCGCCTGCTTGCGGATCGGCAGCTTAAGCCGGTCCCAGACGTCGGTGAGCGCTTCGGCCAGCGCATCGATCAGCGCGTCGTCGTGATAGGGCGATGGCGTGATGCGCAGGCGTTCCATGCCGCGCGGCACCGTTGGGTAATTGATCGGCTGGATGTAGATGCCGTAGTCGGAAAGCAGCAGGTCGCTTGCCTGTTTGCACTTCTCGGCGTCGCCGATCAGCACCGGCACGATGTGCGTAGTTGACGGCATTGCCGGCAGGCCGGCGGCATTGAGCACGGCTTTGACGCGCGCGGCGCGGTCCTGGTGGCGCTCGCGCTCCCAGCTCGAGGTCTTCAGGTGCTTGATGGCGGCGGTTGCCGCTGCGCAGATCGCCGGTGGCAGCGCGGTGGTGAAGATGAAGCCCGGCGCATAGGAGCGCACCGCGTCGATGAGTTCCTCGCTGCCGGCGATATAACCGCCGAGGCAGCCGAACGCCTTGGCCAGCGTGCCCTCGAGCACGTCAACGCGATGCATGGCGTTGTCGCGCTCGCAGATGCCGCCGCCGCGTGGGCCGTACATGCCGACCGCGTGCACCTCGTCGCAATAGGTCATGGCGCCGTATTTGTCGGCGAGGTCGCAGATGCCGTGCACCGGCGCCACATCGCCATCCATGGAATAGAGGCTCTCGAACACGATCAGCTTCGGCCGCTCCGGTCCCGCCGCCTTGAGCAGCTCTTCCAGATGGGCAAGATCGTTGTGCCGCCAGATCTGCTTCTCGCATCCGGCCTGGCGCACCCCTTCGATCATCGAATTGTGGTTGAGCGCGTCCGACAAAATGAGACAGTTCGGCAGCAGCCTGGCAATCGTTGCGATGCCGGTTTCGTTGGAGACGTAGCCGGAGGTGAACACCAGCGCTGCCGACTTGCCGTGCAAATCGGCCAATTCGCGCTCCAGCTCGACCAGCGGATGATTGGTGCCGGCGATGTTGCGGGTGCCGCCGGCGCCGGTGCCCATGCGAGCGGCGGCCTCCACCATGGCGCCGATCACCTTGGGGTGCTGCGCCATGCCGAGGTAATCGTTGGAGCACCAGATCACCACCTCGCGCGCCCCGTCTGGCGAATGCCAGCGGGCATGTGGAAAGCGCCCGGCAATCCGCTCCAGATCGGCAAAGACGCGGTAGCGGCGCTCGTCCCGCAGTCGGGCAAGGGCGGACGCAAAGAAAGCGTTGTAATTCATACCGTTTTTCTTTCCCGCCCCGCGACTGACCCGCATTTTTAGAAGGCTTTCAGGGGGTTTGTCGAGGCAAGATTCTTTGAATAGTACGGTGCCGCTTTGACACGGATCAAACGGCTACCGCTTGCCGGTTGGACCGAAGGCGGCGAGATCGATATGCCCGGCCATGCCGGCGAGCAGCAGCGCGCCGATGTGAAGCTGCAAGACGAATTCGCCAGAGCGGATCAGCTTCGCGAGTTGCTCAGGGCTTACCAGTTTCATCTCGATGCCGGCCTCGGCCTTGGTGCCGCCGGGCGCCGCTTCGATAAAGAACGAATGTACCCGGTTCGACAGCCGCGCCGTGCACGGAGCATAGGCGCCGAGCGCGTGCACGACGCGCGCTTTAAGGCTGGTCTCCTCCTCGAGTTCGCGCGCGGCGGCGGCGCCCGCATCCTCGCCGGGATCGACCAGGCCCGCCGGCAATTCCCAAGTGAAGGCTTCCAGCGCGGGCCGGTATTGCCGCACGATCGGAATGCGGCCGTCCGGCGTCAGCGCGACGATGGCAAGGTAATCCTGCTGGCCGAGCGCGTGATAAAGCTCGGGCGGCGAGCTTTCCGCGAATTCGACCTCGCGCTCGATGAGCTCGATCCACGGCGAGATGCGGCTGCGGCGGCGGGAAATGATTTTCGGCCAGTCGGTCATGCGCAGAGGCTAGCATACAGGGCAGGGCAGCGCGGCCCGCATCATCGGATCACGTTGTTGCAGTCGAGATGGCCCCAAACGTCGAACACCGGCTTGCCCTTGAAGTCGGCCTTCTTATAGACGGCGTGCGGCGCGCATAAAATCAGCAGGTCGCTCTTGCCGATCACCTCGTCAAGCGGGCGCAGCTCCGGGTCGGTGGTCACGAATGGATCGGTGGTAAGGACCGCGCGCGCAGAGCCGTTCAGCACTTTCTTGAATTTGTAGCTGAGTGAGGCGCGGATGTCATCGCTCTCCGCCTTGAATGCCATGCCGAGCAGGCCGACGGTCATATTGTTAAGGTTGTATTGCCGCTTGAGGTCTTCGACCACATGCAGCACTAGTCCCTCGTTGATCAGCAGCGCGGCGTGACCGAGGCCGAACTGGTTGCGAGCAAAGGCGCCGAGCTGCATCGTGTCCTTGACCAGGCAGGGGCCGGCGGCAAAGCCGGGGCGCGGGATGCTTTTTGCGCGCGGATAGTTGTGCTTCATGGCGGCGAGCACGCGCTGATAGTCGACGCCGGCCGATTTAGCGACCAGATAGAACTCGTTGGTGGCGGCGAATTCGATGTAGCGGTAGGCGTTGCTGAACAGCTTGGCGAATTCCGCTTCCATCGGCGTTACCGTCACGACCTCCGGTGCGATACGTCCGAACAAGGCAGCAGCTTCGCGCTCGGCCTGTGGAGTGCAGCCGGAAATGATTTGCGGCATGTCGCGCAGTTCGATCAGCCCGTTGCCCTGCACGACGCGCTCCGGACAAAACGCCACGTTTAGCTTGCGACCCTTGTCTTTCAGATAGCCCCCCAGCCATTCGGTGGTGCCGGGGAACACGGTCGAGCGCAGCACCACCAGTTGCCCGTCGGCGAGCGAGGCCACCAGCGCGTCGATGCAGTCCTGCACCACCTTGCGTACGGGATTGAGGAACTCGTCCACCGGCGTGCCGATGGTGATGATGACCGGCCCGCCGGTCGAGATGCGGTTGGGCGAGGTGGTGAAGACCAGCCGCTTGCTTGCCAACGCCTTGCTCAGTAGGCCCTCGGCGCCCGCTTCGATAAACGGTAGTTGGCCTTTCTGCAGCGCGTCGAGCACCGCCTTATTGCGGTCGTTGACGTTGACGCGCAGGCCCGCCTGGGCGAAAGCGAGCACCAGCGGGATGCCGACATGTCCGCCGCCGCCGACGACGGTGATATCGGCGTTTGCGACTGTCGTTGGCGTGTCTTGTCCGGCGATGTCGGGCCGCACGGTCATCTAGAGTTTTTCTCCACTCGTGAGCACAAACGGCCGCAACGGCCGCATGACAGACAGATTGAATACGGTGCCGTCGATGAAATTATAGATTGGCAGCAGCGCTCGCGTGTGCGCCGAGGCGACGTAGCGATAGGCGAGCCCCCCAAGATAGTCGCTCGTCACGCGAAAGCCCGCATCGGCAAATACCCCCGCGACCTCGCCGGCCAGGATCGGCCGCTCGTTCTCGGTCACGCCGACTGGACTATAAAATGGCGATGCCTTGTCGCGATAGAGCCACATGAAGGGATTCATCCGGTTGGGGTCAAAGGCGACAAATCGCCCGCCATTCCTAAGCACGCGGTGGGTTTCCGCCGCCAGCCGCCGCGGATTGGGGAAATGGTGGATCAACCCACTGAGCAGCACCGCATCGAGGCTGGCGTGCGCGAACGGCAGGTTTTCGGCGTCGCCTTCGAGAAACTCGATGCCGGCGAATTTCTGCCGCGCCAGCGCAATTAGCTTGGGCGAAATATCGAGGCCCACGGCGACAAGCCCATGGTCGCGCAGCAGCACGGTGAAGGCGCCGGAGCCGCAGCCGAGATCGGCGATGCGCGCGCCCGCCTTCAATTCACCGAGCCGCACCACCGCGTCGATGATGCGCGCCTTGGCCTCAGCGGTGAAAACGTCGTAGTCGTCGCTCGCGGCGTGGCGGTCGAAGAAGGCGACTTCCTTGGCCTTGTCCTGCGTGCTCATCAGAGAAAGCGCGGCGCTGGCAGCGGCGTCAACAATTTGCCGCGGAAGCCCTTGGCCTTGAGCTTGGGCGTCAGCTCATCGGCGATGTGCCAGGAAAAGATCACGGCGGCGTCCGGCTGGTCGGTGAACAGCCGCGCCTCGTCCACCACCGGGATCTGCGTGCCGGGCATGTATTTGCCGATCTTCAAGGAGCCCGTGATCTCGCAGACGTAATCGATGATGCCCTCGTCGAGCCCGACATAGTTGACCAGCGTGCTTGCGCGCGACGGCGCCGAGATACCAGCGACGCGTGCGCCTTTTTCCTTCAACTCGCGCAACATCGACAGCAGCCGCAGCTTCGACAACATGACGTCGCGCTTGAACTCGACGAGCCGCTTCACCAGCACCTCGCCGCGCGGCTCGGCGGCGAGCATGCGCCGCACGCTCTCCTGCACCGCATGTGCGCCGCGTCGCGCCGCATAGACGCGAATCGAGCCGCCGTGGCTGGGGATCGGCCGCGCATGGAACATTTCGAGGTCGTGCATCTCCAGCAAGTGTTTGAGGCTCGCCACCGAATAATAGCGCAGATGCTCGTGATAGACGGTGTCGTATTGTAGCGTGTCGAGCAGGCCGATGAGATAGTGCGATTCGGAAATGAACACACCGTCCGGCGTGAGCATCTCGACGATGCCGTCGACGATCGCGTGCACGTCCTCGATGTGGGCAAAGCAGTTTGCCGCCGTCACCACGCGCGCATGGCCATAGCTCACGCTTGACATCACGCGCGGTGTCGACGCCGAAATATCGCTTGATGGTGGGGATGCCGCGGCTGTTGGCAATGTCGCCGACGTCGGTCGGCTCGATGCCGAGCACGCGGTGTCCCGACGCCTTGAAGTTCGACAATAGCGTGCCGTCGTTGGAGCCGATATCGACGACAAGATCGTCCTTGCCGAGGCCCAGCATGCCGACCGCCTCGCGCTGCAGCTCGGCGAAATTGTCGCGCAGCAATCGGGTGGTGCCGCTGGTGTAGGGATATCCCGGCGGAAAGATGATCACCGGATCGACGGCCAACCCGAGCTGCACCAGGTCGCAGTTTGGGCAATGCAGCAGGTTGGTAGGAAACCATGGCTGCTGACGCGGCGCCTGGCCGATCGGCACCATTTCATTCACCGGCGGCATGTAGCCGAGTGACAGCATGTTGCTGAGTGGCTCATGGCCGCACACCTGACAGCATTCGACCGGGACGCTTCCCCCAGTACCGGCGGCGCGGGCTATTTTCGTCGGGCGCAAAGCCTGATCCCTTTGATTATTGGGGTTTCGGCGCGAGCGCGGCGTGCTGCCAATACCAATCGAGCGTCGGCGGCAGGCCGTCGCCCAACGGCACGCGCGGCTTATAGCCGAGCTTCGCCAGCTTTGAAATGTCGGGGCAGCGGCGCGGCGTGCCGCCGGCCATCGTCGCGCCGGGCACAAGCCCGACCTCACGTTTGCCATGCGCGGCGATGCGGCGCGCCAGGTCGGCGATCGCGACTTCTTCCGTCGTGCCGACGTGATAAATGCCGAGATGCTCGCCCTTCTCGCGCATCACCATGACGCCGGCGACGAGATCGTCAATGAAGCAGAAGCTGCGCGTCTCTTTTCCCGTGCCCTGGATCTCAAAGCGCAGCGTGCCGGACGGCTGCTTTTTGCCGAGCGCGTGCAGCCGCAGCGCGAGTTGCGGGATGACGTGCTCCCATCCCATGTCCGGCCCATAGACATTGTGCGGGCGGAAGATCAGCACGCGCTCGAAATATTTGCGGCCGAAATTGACCGCCATGACCTCGCTGATCAGCTTGCCGGCGCCGTAAGAATAACGCGGGTTCATCACGTCGGGCACGGTGAGCGGCGCGTCCTCGCTGGTCGGGATCTGCGGCGGCGTCTGGTAGACCTCGGAACTTGAGGCAAGAATAAGCTTTCCGATGCCGTGCATGCGGCAAGCGTCGATCACATTGATCATGCCGCGCACGCCGACGTCGAGCACCAGGTCGGGTTGCGTATAGAAGAATTCCGTGCCGTTGACGAAGGCGAGGTGATGCACCTCGTCCATGCCCTTGGTTGTCCGCTCGACCGCCGCGGCATCGCGGATGTCACCGGCGATGAACTCGATGTGCTTTTCGACGTCCTTGAGCCGGCGCGGCGACCCGCGCGAATTATCGTCGAATACGCGCACGCTGCAGCCAACTCGCACAAGCGCCTTCACCAGCGCCGAGCCGATGAAGCCTGAGCCACCCGTGACAACAACCTTCGCGCTCACGAGGCGGCCTCCCGGCTAACGCCGGCGCTGCCGACAGTTGCCCAGGTGCCGGTTGCGTGCGAACGGCGCGCGGCGTCGATGAGGCATTGCGCGCGATAGCCTTCGACAAAGCCCGGCTGCATGGTGACGCCACTTTCGATGGCGTCGAAGAATTTTTTCGCCAGACGCGACATCGGCGCGATGCGGCCGTCCGGATAGTTTGCGTCGGCGGGATCAGTAACCGCGATGCGCTCGTATGACGTCGCGGGGCGCTTGGCGTAAAGTAGCGTGAAGCCGCGCATGTAATCGGCGTCGGGATTGTGCAGCACCAGCGTGCCGCCCTCGCCGAAGAATTCGATGCGGTGGCCGGTGCCGAGCATCGAGGCGCAGCTCATCGACAGGCTGGCGAGCGGCCCGCTCTCGAATTGCAGCGCCATGGCCACGGTGGTTTCGGTCTGTGCATCGTCGGGCAGACCGGCGATGCGCGCCGACAGGCCCGAGATCGGGCCGACGAACCATTCGAGATAGTGGAAACAGTGCGAGACGAAATTGCCGATGACACCGCCGCCGTCGTCGCCGCCCACGGTCTTCCAGTTGCGCATGCGCTGCTGGATGGCGCGGCTCTCCACCTGCCAGTTCACCACCACATGGCGCAGCGCGCCGATGGCGCCGGCGTTGAGCATCTCCTTGGCGCGCAGCCAGGTAGCAATCTGGTGGAAATTGAAGTCGATGCAGGTCGGCTTGCCGGCAAGCGTCGCCTGCTTGAGCATGGCGAACGCGCTGGCGAGATCGGACGCCATCGGCTTTTCGATGAATACTGGCTTGCTAAGCTCTAATGCGCGGATGGCGATTGATGCCTGCAATGTGGGCAGCGTAGCGATGGCGACTGCGTCAACGTCGGGCGCTTCGACCAGTGCGCGCCAGCCGCCGTAGCCCCTCGGCACGCCGGCCTCGCGCGCGAGCTTTTCCGTGCGCGCCGCGTCGCGACCGGCGAGCGCCACCACCGTGCAGCGCGGATCGACGCGGAAGGCTGGAAGCTGCACGGTGCGGCCGTAATTCGTGCCGACGATGCCGAGGCGGATCACGGTGTCAAAGCCCTGTGCGAAATCATGCAATAAGCGATTGGCGCAGCATGGATTTGAGCTAAATCGACATGCTACGCAAGGGCCAGATAGCATGACCACGATCATCGACACGCGCGATGATGCGCTACGCCCCGGCGTTGGCTGGCGCAAGGCGGCGGCGCTGGTGCTGGGCATCGCCGCGGTCGGCCTGCCGGTCAATCATGTCGGCGCCTATGCGCTGCTGCTGATCCTCGCCGTCGTCATCTTTGGCGGCGAGGTGAGCGCGCGCCCGCGCGCCTGGCTCGCTGCGGTGACGATCATCGCCGTCGCCATCGTCGGGCAATATTTGTTGGCGCCGCCGCGGTTCGATGAAGGCCACAATGTTTTTCTCCCCGGCGGGCCCGGTGCGCTGCAACGCGAACTGCCGGCGGACGTTTATCGCCACATGGCAATCGAGTTCGACGCCGTTTATCCGCCCGCCGTGCACTGCCGTCCGCATAGTATTGACTGCTGGCAGGATGCGGGCTTTCCTGAAAAAGCCTACGCATTTTCCGCCGATGGCATTTGGCACAAAACCGGTGCGTCGCGTTCGGTGACGACGCTCGATTTTTCCGATCCGGTGTGGCTGCGCCTCGGCTTCATCAACGAGCTCAAATACAATTGGGCAACCGCCGCGCCTGACGTGCACCGCGCCGACCGCGACCGCCGCTTCTTCATGGGATGGCGCCGCTGGCATCTGACCATGCCCTGGTTCGAGATGCTGCGGCTGCCGGCGGTTTTTTCCGGTGGCGAATTGTGCTGGCAAGGCGACGTACTGTGGGAAGGCGAGGCCGCGCATTTTACCGCACTGCCTGCCGCCGGCTGCCGCACTATCCAGCCAGCCGATACTGGCCGGCGCGTGTTTGGCGTCGCCATCAAGCCGGACACGCTGGCCATGCATCTGTCGCCGCCGTTGAACGCGCGGCTCAGGCAGATTGCGGTTTTCGTCTTGGCTCTGGCCGGCGTGATCGCCGTCATCGTGGTTCTGGTCCGTTTCCGCGTGCACCGCACCGTGGTGCCGTTCCTGCTCATCGGCCTATCGGCAATCGTCATCGCCATCGACGATGCGAGCTTCCTCGGCGGCGTACGGCCCTTCGACGGCGACGACGACGGACTGTTCTATGACAGTGTTGGCCGCGACATTCTGCAGAAATTCTTGAGCGGCGATTTCTACCGCGCTCTGCAAGGTGGTGAAAATGTTTTTTTTTACGGCGGCCCTGGCCTGCGTTATTTTCGCGCGCTTGAACACGTCATCTTTGGGGAAACTTATCTTGGCTATTTGTCGCTGGTTGTGTTGCTGCCATTTCTTTGCCTTTTTCTCTTCCGACGCTTCTTGCCAGAGCGCTGGGCTCTGGCCTCTGTTCTTGCGTTTGTTGCAATTCCAATTGGTGCATTGGTCGGGACCAGCTTCATCAACTACGTGAAATGGGCATCGCGTGGCTTCGCAGATCCTGCGGCCTATATTCTGTTCATCGCTGGCTTAACTGTGGTGGTCAGTGCGGCACGCGCGGGGCCCGGCAACCGGTTTGCGCCGGGATTTTTTGGCGCACTGCTGCTGGCGCTAGGAATCTTCATGAAACCGATTGTCGCACCCGCGGCAGCAGTTCTGCTCGGCGGTGCCGGGCTGGCCTCGCTCTATTCTCGCAAATTCTGGCGGCTCGCCGGGCTTTGTCTGGGCTTTTTACCGGTGTTCTCGATGGCCTTGCATAACTGGGTCTATGGCCATGTCTTTGTGCTGTTCAGCACGAACTCCGAGTTTCCGTTCGTGCTGGTGATGCCGCCGTCCGCATATGCCGCGGCCGCGCGCGAACTGTTACATCTCGATTTTAGTGGGGTCATTCAAATTCTTGCGCAGATGGCCCGTTGGCTGTCCGGCCCAGGGGAGACCTTTGCCATTGTACCGGTCAATGCCGCGGCGGTTATCATTCTCGTTTATGTTGTTATTGGCGGCCGTCAATTCGATCCCTGGCTGCGGCTCATCGGCGCCGCCACTCTCGCCCAGCACGCGGTGGCATTATTCTATATCGCGAGCGTGGGCCGATACCACTTCCTCACCTGGTTCCTCACCATGCTTGTCGTCATAGTGTGGCTGCACGACGTCGGCGTTGGCTGGTTTGTCCAGCGCTATCCGGCGCTTGCCGCACGGATTGCCGACCATCCTTGGTCATTGCGGCTTGCATCCAGTCTCGCGCAGCTGCAAAAGAGTGTGGCATGAGCAAAAAACCCACCGGCATCGAGCGCGGCCTCACCAATTACGGCGATCGCGATTTTTCCCGGTACATGCGGCGTTCTTTCGCCATGTCGATGGGCTATTCCCGCGACACGCTGGAAAAGCCTGTGGTCGGCATTGCCTATACCCCGTCTGGCTTCAACAATTGCCACCGGCATTTCCCCGAATTGTTGGAGGCGGTGAAGCGCGGCGTGACCGCTGCCGGCGCGCTACCGATTGCGTTTCCCACGATTTCGCTTGGCGAGGTTTTTCTCTCGCCGACCAGCATGAAATTTCGCAACTTGATGTCGATGGACACCGAGGAAATGGTGCGCGCGCAGCCGATGGACGCCGTGGTGCTGATGAGCGGCTGCGACAAGACCGTGCCCGCACAGCTTATGGGCGCGGTATCGGCGGGCCGGCCGGCGATTGTGCTGGTGGCGGGGCCGATGATGACTGGTCGCTATCGCGGCGAGCGGCTGGGCGCTTGCACCGACTGCCGCCGTTTCTGGGCGCAATACCGCGCCGGCAAGGTCAGCGATAATGAGATTACCGAGATCGAAGGTCGGCTCGCCACCACCGCCGGCACCTGCGCTGTCATGGGCACCGCCTCGACGATGGCCTGCATTGCCGAAGCGCTCGGCATGATCTTGCCCGGCACGGCGGCGATCCCCGCCGTGCATGCCGACCGGTTGCGCGCGGCGGAAGCAACCGGCGCCGCCGCGGTCAAGCTGATCGGCTCGCGCCTCACGCCTGAACGCATCGTCAACGAGCGCTCCGTGGAGAACGCATTGCGCGTGCTACTGGCACTCGGCGGCTCAACCAATGCGGTCATCCATCTCACGGCTATTGCCGGCCGTGCCGGCGTGCCGGTGTCGCTGCAACGGATCAACGAATTGTCGGATACCACGCCGGTGTTGGTGAACTTGAAGCCAGTCGGCAACGGCTATATGGAAGACTTCTTCGCCAGCGGCGGGGTCGGGGCGCTAATGCGCGAGTTGCGCGACCTGCTGCATCTGGATTGCCTGACGGTGACCGGCGAGGCTCTGGGCGAACGGTTGAAAGACGGCGCCGGCGACTGGGTCGATCGCACGATCATTGCTGCGCGCAAGGCGCCGCTGGAACCGCAGGGCGGGCTGATCGCGCTGTTCGGCAACCTCGCGCCTAAAGGCGCGATCCTCAAACGCTCGGCGGCCGATGCCAAGCTGTTCGAGCATGAGGGTAGGGCGGTGGTGTTTTCCTCGCTGGAAGATCTCGCCGCGCGGGTCGACAATCCCAAGCTTGACGTTAAGGCAGACGACATTTTGGTTCTACAGAATGCCGGGCCGCATTCGGAGGCGGCGATGCCGGAAGCGGGCTATCTGCCGATCCCCAAGAAGCTCGCGAGCAAAGGCGTGAAAGACATGGTGCGCGTCTCCGATGCGCGCATGAGCGGCACCGCCTTCGGCACCATTGTACTGCATGTGACGCCGGATGCCGCCAGCGGCGGCCCTCTCGGCCTCATTCGCAGCGGCGACCACATCCGCCTGTCGGTCAAGCAGCGGCGCATCGATTTGCTGGTTGACGATGCCGAGCTCAAGCGTCGCGCCGGCACCGCGCCGCCCGCGGCTGCCAAGCCGCAACGCGGCTACGCTCGGCTCTATGCCGAGGAAATCCTCGGCGCCGACGAAGGCTGCGATTTTTCCTTCCTGCGCCCGCGCTGACGCGCGAGGCGACGCTATTCGGCTGCGTAACGCGACGTATCGATTTTAAAGCCGGTGGCCGTCGCATCCTTATACAAAGTTTGCACGGTTTCGCAGACTGCGTGCCCGCCGCCCAAGATGCGGACTGAGACATCTTCGGCTTTCTACCTATCGTCAAGAAGCACTGCGCTGTTCTACTGTATCGAGCACGTCGCGCCAGCGATCGAGCGCCTGTCGTCGCGTGAAATTAGCATCCAGCATCGCGCGCGCGCGCGTGCCCATGGCGGAGACCGATTGAGGGTCGATGGATAGGCGCGCAATGGCCTTGGCTAGCGCATGAGCTTGTCCGGGCTCGACGACGAGCCCGCACTGGTGTTTGACAACGAGTTGCGCGATTTCGCCGTCGCGGGCGGTGATTGCGATCATCGGGCGGCCAGCGGCTGCTATACCGTAGAACTTGCTCGGAACAATCATTCCTTCGACATTGGGCTTGAGCGAAATCCAATGGATATCCGGAACACTAAGCGAATACTTCAGGTGTACCCGATCCTGGTATGGAAAGAACCGGAATGCTGCCTCGAGTCCGCGCGCATACACGATACGCGCAAGCTCGTCCATTCGTTGGCCGCCGCCGATAAACGCGAACACGATACGCGGATCATGCCGCATGTGTTCGCTGGCTGCTAGTAGTGTGTCGAATTCGTGAGCGCGGCCGAGATTACCAGAATAGCCAACGACGAACTTGTCAGTGAGACCCCAATCCCGACGTAGTGGATTGTCGTCATTACCGACGGGAGAGATCTGCTCGTCGTCGCTCCAGTTGTGAATGACGTGGACATTGCCCGTCGATAAGCCAAGCGACAGGATTCTGTCGCGCATACGTTGCCCGACAACAACATTGGCGGCAGCCGTCAGCAGAGATCGGTTGCGCAAACTGCCAAGAAGCCCGCCAATGGGACCGCGGAGAACGGGTACACCCAGCTGGACGGCGACTTCTGGATAAATGTCTTGTATCCAGTTCACCAAATGCACCCCTCGACGTTTTGTCACTTGCATTGCGACAATTGAAATGAGGGGCGGATCAGTCATGGCAACGACAAAGTCGTCGCGCTTAACGAGATCATGCAATAAACGACCGGCAGAGTTATAGAAGGAGAGGTAATCAATTGCGCGGCCCGCCAAACCCGACCGTCCAAAATGCGTTGTGGGGACGCGGCTGACATGGACTCCTTGCACGATTTCCTCCGGCGGTAGCCGGACACCAGGTTCGTCGTAGCGCTGCTGGCTGGTTATGACGTGGACTTGGCGGCCTGAGCACGCCAGATAAACGGCAAGGTCGCTCAAAAGCTGACTCGTTGCCGAATGATCGGGATAAAAATAGCGATTTATAAAGAACAGGCGCTTCATAGGGCAGCGTGCAATCTCTTTCGGGTGCCGTTGTCAGTGGCGTCCCTTAGAAGGATGTCGCGATAGTATCCGGGGTTTAACGTTTGCCCAATCGGGGGTAGTCACGCCGCTTCAATAACGTCGGTGTTCATAATGACGCGGACCTTGCGGCCCAGGAGATCGAGTAAAACTGCGACCCGTTGTTCACCGCTTATTCCTTCGAACAACCCGAGACAATCTAAAAATGCGCCTTCGCGGACACGAACCTTATCGCCGACTGCAAAACGTGGCCGGCGCTCCAATTTGATAAATCCGTTGGCGTCTTCCCGCCGTTTCAGTCCTTCAATGATCGCCTGCGGGAGGACCGCTGGAACGTCGCCGTTAGTGATAAGTCGTGTAATTCCAACGGTCGAACGAATCGAATGCCAACGTTGCGTCGTTATGTCGACTGCGACGAACAGGTAGCGGGGAAACAATGGCGCAGCCACTTTATCGATGCGGCGCGCGTGCCGGCGTTGTTTGAGGTAGCGCGGCAGATAAACCTCAAATCCCTGCCGGCACAGGTGCAGGTTTGCTTTCGACTCGGCATGTACATGAGTTTGGGCAACGTACCAGAGCCTGGACGATGTGGCCGGCGCGCTGCTGATGTCCGTGTGACCAACCGCACCTGGCTGCAGTTGAGCGCTATCTGGCACCAAAGATGGGCCGGCATTGTTGCCGCTGCTACGCACTGAATCTCGCATCGACGGGGCCGTTATCTAACTCTACGCATCACCGATGCTGGCTTTTCGTTTGCGACCAAACGTCTTTTTGGCGCTGCTCGCGATACGTCTGCGCTTAAATCGATGGGGGGTGATTCGACTTGCCGAGGATGGCCATGCGCCCTACTGGCGCGGTTCGCTGCGAGCTTGGATTGTCGATCTTCTGGCTGGCCAAAACCGACCCTATCGGCTGCCGCCACTTCGTGGTCGGAGTGCTTGGTAAATCGGAACAACACCCTCAGTGTCATCAAAATAATGCGCAGATCGAACCACGGGGAGGCATTGCGTATATAATACTCGTCGTAGTGATCCTTTTCCTCGGGCGTGAGAAATTTGCCGCCGTTGACCTGAGCCCAACCCGTGATGCCAGGGCGCATTGCGAGCCGTTTGGCAGATTCAACTGGCTGATCTTCTGGCAAGAGAGGCCGCGGACCAATCAAGGCCATTTCGCCGACCAGAACGTTGAACAATTGTGGCAGTTCGTCAAACCGGGTTCGCCGCAACAACCGTCCGGTGATGGACGGTTCGCTGCGATCCCGTACGGGATCACCGCGCCGGTCGTAAGGAGCGCGCATGGTACGAAACTTGTGCAGAAGGATTCGGCGACCACCTCTGCCAACTCGCTGCTGCCAGAATAGCACTGGCGGGCCAAGGTCGAGAAGGGCGAGTGTGGCTCCAATAATCAGAAGTGGAGACAAGATGACGATCAGCGCTAATGCGGCAAAGAAATCGAAAAATGGTCTGATTTTAAGATAATGCGGCAGCTCAAAATTTGGAATTGAAATTGGCTTGGGCTCGAGCTGTTCGTTAGCGGCAGCCGGCGGCAATTCACTGAGCCCGATCAGCTGCCCTACGAAATCCATCTTGATTTCGTAATCATCGCACGTTTCTCGGATTGTTTTTAATTCTTCTCCGGCAAGGACGTTTGTCTCGCTGCCAATGATGACGCGGTCAGTTTGGATTCCATGCACAGCAAATTCGTCGATCACTGAACTAAGTTGATGCGGCACCCCCAGGATACGAACACCGCACATAGACCGGCCAACGAGTCGTGGCCGGTCGTCAAGGAGTGCAATCACTCGTCGCCGGCCTGATGAAACAGCGTCAAGCAGTCTGATATAAAGTGACGATACTTCGGTGGCTCCAATTATTATGATGGTTTCGCCAATGCGGTAGTCGCGGTGACGTGTGGCGGCGCCACCATTTTGCAATGCCTGTGCGATGATTCTAATGGTGACGAGGCCCGCGGCCAGTATCGCGGCTTGATAGATCGGTGTCGATCGCGGGATACCATCGAGCCGGGTGATTGTGAAAAGCGAGACGGTCGTTAAGAGCTGTGAGAAGACTGTAGCCTTCAAAATGTCAAACGCGTCATGAACGGAAAAATAACGCGGCATTCCATCATGCAGGCGAAATAGCAGAAAGGATATGATTGAAAAGACGAGCGAGAGTCCACAATAGAGGATAACAGCAGAAATCGAGTCGGCCTGCAAAATGAGTGCATGGCCAAAATATAGCGCCAAAGCCGGCGCGACGATCGCGCAGACGGCATCAAGAACCGAAATGCGGATTCGGATTGCAGCATGGGATGTCGGCAGTCGGGTACGCATTGGCTGGTCCGATACTTTACTCTACTGTTTTTTCATTCCAGCCCGTTACCTTATAGCGGCGAATGCGTTCCTCGGACGAATAACGGCTTCGGCCTTTTAGAAACCAAATCCCCAGCAGGTGCGACGTCGGTCCTAGTCAGCAACAGAACGTGCGAGCAAATTTGCGATTGGGTCAATTGGCTGCGACGCTTAACTCTAAAAAGTAAGGTTTCTCAGCTTGCAAATTGTCGGCCGCCAACGTCAAAAGAGTGCCAATCTCGTTGACAGATCTTGATCGTTGGCAAGTGTTGCAGGATGAATTGGCAGTCCAGTAGTCCGCCCCCAGCCCTCCCCGCCCGTTCGAGAAACGTTGCCGCGTTAGGATCGTTTGAAACCATATTGGAGTCAACGAAGAAAAGCATAAAAACAAGCCTGCCCGAATGACGGCTCAAAGCCTGCAGGATCGTCACTTTTGCCGGTTTTGTTGCCGCTCAGGCGGATAGTGGGCAGCGTCTAAGTCCGCAATTGCGCTAATACGCTTGTTATGAGCCTTTGATTGAGGCCCGCGTAATCAGCTTTGGGGTGTCGCACTGTCTAGGCATTTCCCCTCCTCGCAGTTTCAAAGCGTGAAACATCAAGCGTTTGCGCGTCCTTTCTATTTTCCTGAGTGACCGATTTTAAAACCGGTCAACTACTTCTCTGTCATTGCGTAGGAGCCGTCCCAATCCGACGGCAACGAAGTGTCCCGAAGCGAACCGATCCGTGAGGCAAATAGCGAATAGCAGGTATCGAGCTGAGACACTCCAATATCTCGACAATCATGAATCAATTGCTCGGCACGATCCCATTTCTGACCCCGGTAAGCCGCCAGAAAAGCTTCGTGCTTCTCTTTCAGGCGTTCGAGCTGGGTCTTGTCCGCTCTAAGCATGTCGATGAGCGTATATATGGACGAAGCCCGCGAACGCCCTTTGACTGCGACCTTGTCCAACTCGAGCGCGGCAAAGCCGGGCGCAACCGCGCGCTGGCCAATGACGGCCGGCACGCCATAAATTTTCGTGAGTCCTTCGAATCGTGAGGTGACATTGACCTCGTCTCCAATCGCCGAATAGTCAAAGCGATAAGTTGAGCCGAGATTCCCGACGCAGCACTGGCCGGCATTGATACCCATGCCAATGTTCACCCGTTTATGCGGGCGTTTTGCTGCATCGGCACGCTGGCGCCAAATTTCATTGAGCTCATCCATTTTCGCGACCATCTTGAGTCCGGCCTGGCAAGCGTGGGCTGCATGTTCAGGATCATCGAGTGGGGCATTCCAGAACGCCATGATCGCGTCGCCCATGTATTTATCAATGGTGCCGCGTTGTTCCAAAATGATCTCCGTGAGTGGGCTTAAGAGTTCATTGATGAATTGCGTGAGCTCAACGGCTGAGAGGTCCTGCGAGATCGTGGTAAAATTTCTGACGTCGCAAAACATCAATGTGAGCTCGCGCTCCTCGCCACCTAATTTGAGTTTGTCTGGATCGGCGATGATGTCTTGAATCACGGCGGGAGATAGATATTGGCTGAACGCGTGACGAATCTGGCTGCGTTGAGCTTCGACGCCATGATAAATATAAGAAGTGATGGCGGCAGTCATGCCGCCTAAGGCCACTGCGGGATAAGTTGGATCGAACAAAAGGTTCTCATAGCGGAAGGCAGTCCATCCGCCGACACCAATCATTCCGATCGTGAGCAAGCCAACTGCAACAGATATCTTGGCCGATACCCGAGGCAAAACCAAAGCCAGCATTATGCCGAGGGCAAGAACCACAAACTGTTCCACCGCCAAGGCATAGTCCGGGCGGGTCAGAAATCGCCTGGTCAACAGCTGCTCGATTACCTGCGCGTGCAGCTCGATGCCGGGGACGGCGGCATCGAGCGGGGTTGCTCGTAAGTCAAGCAGACCAGGGGCGCTGGTCCCAACGAGTATAATTCGGTCCTCGATGTCGCTCTTGGGCACCTCTCCGGCGAGAACTTTCCAGGCTGGAATATAGGCCGTCTGATTGAAATGGCGGAACTTGATGTAAACCGCCCCGGAACTGTCGGTCGGCACTTCGACCCGCCCGACCCGCATATGATTGAGGCCGGTGGATTGCCCGAACGCCTTCTCGCCGCTCGCATCCGACGCTTTGAGGACATATGTAGTGGCGCCTTGGGCGACGCGAAGGGCTTCAGCGGCAAGCGACGGTACAAGCGTATCTCCAATCCGGAAAATGAGCGCGACGCGCCGGACGATCTGGTCGCGATCAGGCGTCCAGTTGAATGCACCAAGGCCATGTGCGGCATTATCGAGGATGGCAAGATTTTCAGAAGCGCCGGAATATGAGAGAATGAACGGACGCGGATCTTGGCCGGCTACGGCAAACCCAGCCTTTGCTTTAAACGCAGTCTTTTTTTCGTTTTCCAGTGAGACCGAGAGCACACTCGGTGTTTGTTTGACGGCATCGGCGAATGCTTGATCGTTGGTAGGATCGCCTGCGGCGGCCGCTAATAACATATTTGCTTGCGGTGTCGGCAGTTGTTTAGCGATCTGCTCGACGGAGGTACGATCCGGTTCTGCAAATAAGATATCGAAGGCGACAACGGCTGCGCCGTTGGCTGCGAGTTTGAGCAGAAGATCGCGCACCGTTGTTCGCGGCCACGGCCACTGACCGATCTTGGCGAGGGATTCTTCATCGATATCGACGATGCGGATCGGCAGGATCGGGTCGTACCGCTCAGGATTAAGTCGTTGGTAGTAGTCAAAAGCGATCAGGCGTAACGATCGAACGAAAAACGGATCAAGGTAACGAAGCAGAACAGCTCCCGCGATGAGTGTGGATACCAGTGAAATGTAAGCCAGGGTTCGCGGGCGAATCTTCATTTTGGGCCAGTCACCAAAGCGTCCAAGAACTGTGGCGTAATTCTAGATGCCGTTCAACGTCTGGCGCGCGTTCGCCAAGCATTTGCGCCTATCAAGCATTTGGATTGCGTAACACAAGGCACCGCAAGTAGGTTAGTATCGATTGGAGTTCATCCGTAGGCGTGAGAGGTTTTTGATGCGTGCATTCCCGCTCACTATAGTTGCGTTAGTCAGTCTGTGCGGTGTGGCTTTTGCCCAGCACGAGAAAGCTGCGCCGGCCAAAGCGATACGGATCGAAAAGGTTCTCGATGCTAATCCGGACGCGGATGGCAAAACCTACCGAATCGAGCTTCAGCTTCGGGGGGGAAGGCGGGTCTCTTATGAAATCTCCCCGGCAGAGGCAACAAAGCTCGCCGACGGGCTGAGCAAGCCGGCGACTGCAGGCGGCGACCGACAAAAAGTCGCGACCCTTGTCTACGCCATGAGCGTCCAGGCTGACACCAAAGGGCTTGCCTTAATTCTGAGCCCGCGCGGCCGAACCGGGCCGCTAGAGCCTCTGGCAATCCCAATAACTGGTGCAGAGCCTTTGGTAACGCTTCTGCAAGCAAAGATCGCCGAGGCCAAGGCCCTTGCGGCGCAGCAGGCTAAGCCGCTGAAACAGCCGGATAAATGAGGTAAATGCCGACAATAGCCAGGAGCGCAGCCGAGGATGAGTATAATGTGGGATCCGTCACACTCGTCCCCGATATTTTGTGGCATGAAGGCTAGCTCATCTAAAAAGCGCTAAACGGGCGCATTATATTAACGCTACTATCGGCGGCTAGCTTGATTTAGGCGCCTGCAAAATGTAGCATTATTAACAACGAGTTAAATGGGGTCGACCATGCAGAATCTTTCGTGGACTTCAGCGTGCGCACTGGCGCTGTTATTCACAGTGCAATCGACCGCGTCTTTTGCCCAAGCTCCCAAGATCGGAAATGCCACCTCCACCAAAAACAACGTTGAAGGCGTGTTGGGTGACACTACTCAGAGCATTTCAAAAGGCAGCGAGGTTTATACCAACGAAGTCGTCCGAACCGGGAACGCCAGCGTTGCGGATCTAAAGTTCCTCGACGATTCGAGTCTCAACGTTGGGCCGGTTTCAGAAATCCGGCTGGATAAGTTTGTCTACGATCCAAATGGCACAGCCGGCAGCGTTGTTATTGAGGCGACGAAGGGCGCGTTCCGATTTGTGACTGGAAGCCAAGACCAAAAAGTTTACCAGATCAAGACGCCCTATGGGACGCTTGGTATTCGCGGATAGTTTAAGTTTCCTCGGGTCGTTCGTTGGCTTCGGGGCATTGTTGATTTGGTTAACGGAGTGTCGCGAGATGGACAAGCACAACTGGACCAAAGCATTTGTTTTGGCGGGTCTGTTGGCGCTGTCATCAACGGCCGCTCTGGCTGGCGAGGTCGAAATGGTGCTCATACCGTGCACCCCGCAGCTCCGACCGGATGAGTGTGGCGTCAAATTTAGAGTGATCTCGGGTTCTGCGACTTTCACCACCGCAGCCGGTCAGGTTATTAACGGGACGGCAGGCACGACGTATACTATCACGGGCACCGGAATTGTCTCGCAGTCTTCCCAAGCAAGCTCGATTTTGAATTTCTCGAGCGCGGCGACCGGCGGCGTAATCACGGGTGGTGTTGGAATTGGAGGAGCCGGAGAAGCCGGAGGAGCCGGCGGTGGCGGAGGCGGTGGCGGCCAAACGGCTTCGCTCCCTGGTGGAGGCGGAGGAACAGGAGGCGGCGGCGGCGGAGGCGGCGGTACTGGTGGTGGAAGTAGCGGTGTCAGTACCGGAGGCGGGGGAGTGACAGGCGGTGGTGGAGGCGGTGGCGGTGGTGGAGGCGGTGGCACGAGTGGGAGTGTGGTCGCTGGGCCTTCAAAGCCGACAAGCCCTTAGAAAAATTGCATTAGCTAACCGGACGGAACTGGCGGCGAGTTGGCGTTGCGTGGCACCAACCCGCGAGTGTGTTATGGTTTCCAATTCAAAGGGATAATTGTTTTTCCAACCTGCTGATTAAAACTAATCGCACCTGCCCGCATGCTCGCTATTGAAGACTTATCCTTGCCAATCGGGCATTCGACGACGTCGTGTTTAATTTCGGATTGCGCTAACATTTTACCAAAGCCAGTTGCGGCATTGTCAGGTGCCGCGCTCTCTGGAAACGCCGGCGATATATAGACTTTGTTTTCCGTATTTGATGGCGCCAGGCAATATTGCCAAGTTGAGGTGTCTCCATTCGGACGGGGGTTCCCCGTAATTATGCGGGGGTACCCCGTAATTATATTGTCGCTCACAGCATCTTCGCCCTGGGAAAGTTGCAATCGGTCCCACGTCATATCGACGATCGTATTTCCCACCTTGTGGTTGAAGGAAATCGCATTTTGTCGCATCGCCGAAATTGCAGACTCATCCTTTCCAATCGAGCATTGAACGGTGTCGTGTTGAATCTTGGATTGCGATAGCATTGCAGCAAATGCAGTCTTGGGATCGTCTAGTGTCGCGATCTTTGGGAAAGAAGGCGACATATAGATCTTATGTTCGGCATGCGATGGAGCAAAGCAATATTGCCAGCCATCGTTGGCGGCGCTCGATTCGCTACTGTTCGAAGCGATGTCGCTGTTCCCGGTGGCTTCGGCCGCGAGTTCGGAAGCTCGGAATGGTTTGGTTTGTACACTGGTCGCCGATGTTGGCAGAGGTTTCGATGGAGGAGAGTCAACATCCCGCTGCATTGCTGCGTGGCCAGATTCGGCCTGATCATAATGGACGCGGCTGCAGCCGGCGTCGATAATTGTGACGGTCCCTATCGCGAAGGTAATTGTCACGACACGCCGAATAAAAATCGCGCCGTATCCGCCGCTTTCGCGCAAAGTCGGTCTTCGGGTCATCGAACGATCACACACAGACAAATTGCGACGTGATATTTTGAATTAAATGCGTCAAATAACGGTAAAGCTTCGGCACGCCCGAGAGCCGCCAAGATCTCGCGCGGGCAGCATTTTCTGGCATGGATCTGGGGCAAGCTCAGGCGTTTGTATGATTGGCTACCTTCCTGTGGGAGGGTACTAGTCAATCGCCTAAGTTAGTTGTACAATTAACATATTGCAACTAATGAGGGTATTCAGGATTGTTGCATAACCACAACTAGAGTTGTGAATCCCTGTCATTTTACGTCGAAATTGCCAACCCATGCTTGCCGTCTCTAGCCGGCAGATGGGATAAAGGCGCCGGGTGGGGAATGACTCGGATTCGTACTGCCATTTTTTTAGCTTTGGTCGCCGCCGGTGCAACCGTGGGTGGCTGTGGAATCATGCCGGCCTCCGGGCCGGCGGGCTACGACGTGCGCGCGGGTCAGCAGGACCCACAAAGCCTCCCGTTTGCCTTGGTCAAGGTTACACCGCCAGTAGAAAGCGTATTGGCGGCCAATGCGCCGCGTCTTGGCAAGTTGTTTCGGGATACCCGCCCGCCCAAAGGCATAACGTTCGGGGTTAACGACATCCTCAGCGTTACAATTTTTGAAGCCGCGGCCGGCGGTCTATTCATTCCGGCCGAAGCAGGCGTTCGTCCGGGTAATTTCGTCGCTATTCCCAATCAACCCATCGATACGGATGGCAATATCACCATCCCCTATGCCGGTAAAATTCGCGCGGCGGGACGAACCCCAGTCCAAGTGCAAGATGAAATCGTTAACGCACTCAAAAATCGGGCGATTGAACCACAAGTGGTCGTCTCGATCGTCAACCAGAATTCCTCGTTGATCACCGTATTGGGAGATGTGGGCAGCCCGTCACGGTTCCCGGCAAATTATAACGCTGAGCATATCCTGGATACAATCGCGCGAGCAGGCGGGCCAAAGAGCAATGGTTACGATAGCTGGGTTATGCTCGAACGAGACGGTAAACGCGACATCGTTCCCTTCGGGGCGCTTCTTTATGAACCCGCTCAGAATAATATATGGACGCATCCAAACGATACGCTTTTCCTGTATACCGAGCCGCAAACATTTGTGGCTTTTGGGGCGAGTGGATCTCAGGGACAATTCAACTTTGGTGCTTGGCGGATTTCGCTTGCCGAAGCTGTCGCCAAAGCAGGCGGCTTGAACGATAGCCTCGCAGAACCGGGGGACGTCTTTCTTTATCGCGGCGAAACTCGCGACGTTGCCCAACAACTTGGCATGGATGTGTCAAAATACGCGGGGCCGATCATTCCGGTTGTCTACAATATCAACTTCCGGGATCCGGCGGGCTACTTCATGGCGACGCGGTTCCAGATGCGTAACAAAGACGTTCTCTACGTATCCAATGCAACGACCGTGCAGGCTTCAAAAGCCATGGCGTACTTCGCGTTGATTATAAATACTGTGAATGACCCAGTTACAGCCGCCACGAACATTTACGGATTGAAAAATCTTGTACATGGCGGAACAGCAGTCACGACGACGGGTAATACTATTTCCTCCGACATGAGGCTTAAGCACGATATCATTCTGCTTGGCCGCCTCGACAACGGTCTTGGCTTCTATCGTTTCGCTTATAACGGCGGCGACGAAGCCTATGTCGGCGTCATGGCGCAGGAGGTGGAAGCGGTCATGCCCGATGCGGTCGTGCGGGGTGCGGACGGTTACCTAAGGGTTTCCTACGAAAAACTTGGGGTAAAATTCGAGCGCTACAACCAGTGGATCGCTTCAGGAGCAAAGATTCCAGTCACTCGTCCGATCATGCAGAGTAATCCCTAGCACTACAGTTGCCTTTTCTTTTTAAGATGGGCGCGACGCGCCTCGGCTTGATGGGCTCTTCGCCAGAGTGACCATGCGATGATGTATGCGGGTTGGATGCGCTGACCTGCCCCCATCGGACGGAGCCAAGAGTAGACTTGGCATTGCCGATCTGAAGGAGGGAAATCATGTCGCGGAAGAGGCATTCGGCTGACGAGATTGTCGCGATGTTGCGCCAAGCGGATGTGATGCTGGCGCAGGGACAAACGGGCACAGATGTCGCCCGCATGTTGGGTGTGACCGAGACGAGCTGCGCGATGAGCTGCTCAACGGTGAGAGCTTCTACTCATTGCGAGAGGCAAAGGTTGTGATCGAACAATGGCGCCGGCACTACAACACAATCCGTCCGCATTCTTCTCTGCGCTATCGGCCACCGGCGCCGGAGGTCATCACACACGCGGTGAGCCAGCCTATAGCGCTGCGGTATGTTACTTAGGTAGAAAATCTGAATTTATCGCGGCTACCGCGTATGTCGATTCGGTTTGAACCCTTGCGGCCATGCAGCCGATCCATTGGCTTTCGCCCCCTAGCGCTGATGACCCAGGCCAATACCAAGCTTGAACGCCTGCTGACGAAGGGCACCGACGGTGCGCTTCATCTGCTTGGATATTTTAACAACCGGCGTTCTTGCCTTTGAGTGCGCCTTCAGGGTGCGATTGTCCGCTTTGGTCCACCGTGCGCGCTTTATTGCTTTCTTTGACATTCAGCAACTCCGTTTATGGATTTAAACCTGCGTTACTTGCATGAAAAGTGGCAAAACTTGTCCAACGAACAGGCGCAACATCACTGCTCCGATCGAGTATGTCCGGAGAATGTCCCCATCCCACCGCTACGACCCACAATTCAATTTGAGACGAGCCGTTATTTAGGAAGCGCTGGCAAAACCTGAGCTGCAACGGCAGCGCCTGCCAGGATTGCTAGCACGATTTTGACGACAAGTTGCACAGGAAGCCCCACTGCTCTGCAAATTACAAAGCCGCACGCAGATAGAGCCGACTGCTGCGTTTGTCTTGTTAATCCAGGCCAATAACTTGTCTGCGGCTGCCAGCCCAGCTGCACGGAGTGGCCGATTTTTGGGGAACTCAGAGACACCGCCGTTGAGGGATTTGCACGAGCGAACAAAACTTTGGCAGATAATAACAAGACCCCGACGCAAAGTCGCGCCTATCAAGCCACTTCTGCTGGCAAATAAGCGTGCAGAAAACCTCACGGCCGAACGGTAAATCGCTCCGATTTCAGCGTCGGAACGAAAAACCCGCGTGCCTGGACGTAGATTGGGAAGGCCCTGATGTCGAACGAGAAGACGATTGTGGGAATCATTGATGATGACCCTGAAACACGTACTGCAATGGTGAGACTGGTGTCGGCAGTCGGATATGGCGCGGAAACCTTCGATTCTGCAGAAACATTTCTTGTTCGTGCTTCAACAAGCAAGGCCACTTGTCTTTTGGTCGATATCCAGCTGGGCGATATCTCTGGGATAGAGTTGGCGCGCCAATTGGCGACGGACGGCTTCAAATTCCCAATTATTTTTATGACTGGACTCAATGATGAAGTGATCCGCAGTCAAGCAGCTACTGCAGGGGGTATTGCGTTTTTACGTAAGCCATTTCCGGCGAAAATGTTAATGGATGCGATCCAATTGGCAATCGGATAGATCGTTTTTGGCTTCGGTATTGGTCAAATGTCTTTTCTAGATGGAATCGCCATTTTATTAATTGCATGGCTGTTTGGGGTCGTTTTGATAGCTTGGCGTTCGGGCGTCTTTAGGAAAGACCTGGATGACTGACCGCCCACCTCGCCTTCTGTCATATCGCCGTCTCGCGGCTTGGGCATAGCGCGGCTTGTCGGCGGTAGGGGAATGTGCGTGGTACCTCTCCACAGCTGGCCATCGGACGTAGGCGAAAACTCAAAGTCAACTAACGTTGAGCGGCGAGGAGGTCGACGCGTGCATCAATAACAGACTTAGGCGATTTGAGGCAGCATCCGACTTTTTTTGCCACGAGTGGTGCCGGACCTATGCGTTGAGCCCGATTTGCTTGCATTATATTTAATTGATCGCCGTGTTTTGGCCCGTTCGGCTCGGGGATTTGTGCCGGTCCATCGGTGAAACGCGTGTGTGAAATTTGCGACTTCCGAATACCCCAAAAGCCAAGCGATTTCTGAAATCGACATGTCGCTTTCGGCCAAATAGCGCCGGGCTAAGACCGACCGTAAGTCATCTAATATCCTACTAAAAGTATGCCCCTCGGACGCAAGCCGCCGAGCCAGCGTCCTTCCACTCATGCCAAGTTGCGCAGCAACTGCATCGAATTGCATTTCGCCGTGCGGTAGCAGCGCCGCAATTGCATTCTCGACCCTGACCTTCAATGGGCTGGTCTTCTGTCCCTGACGAGTAAGCGTCTCTTCGCAGAAACGTACACACAGCCGGTTGAGGTAGGGATCAGCTGTTACGATTGGGTACTCTCCACTTTTCCTAGAAAAAATAATTTCGTCAACATCCGCCCCGGTTTTGACAGCACAACCAAGCAATTTCTCCATCTCCGCAACGTGCGTCCTTCTGTCGTGCATAATATGGATTTCTATTGGTTTGAAATTAGTGTCAATCAACATTCGGCAGATACGCACAAGCGATGCCATCCAAAACTCAATCTGGTGTACGTCGCTGTGACGCGCGACACCTGAATAGTGCAGGCGCACACGAAGAAGATTTCCGTTGTCTACTTTCAAATCGATGCCATCGTTGGCAACAGCGCTGTATCGAGCCGCTCGCAACAACGAGCCAAGCATCGTTTCGGCGGAGGCAATGACGTAATATAGCAAACCAATTTGGCGCAGATCGTAAGAATTTGCTAAATGAAATCCCAAAAGTGGATCGCTGGTTGCGGTTGCGATCAATTCGACGAACTTTATTTGATTTTGTACAGCCACCTGAGTGTCTTTGTTTTTAATTTCACGAGGCGTGAGGTGTGCCTGTCGTACCAATACCTCAACATCAATACCCTCTTTCCGACCGCGCTCGTAAGCGAGCCGTGAAAGCAAACCACCGCAACGGCGCAATGCAGCGATCTTTTTCAGAGCAGACTGTGGCGTTGGACCACTTTTCATAGTACGCTAGGTTCTGCCAATCGACGCGCAATGGCATAAATTATAGCTGCTCATGCACTTGATGTCCGCTTCTTTAATCGACCGTTTGGTCAAGGGCTTTCGGACTATCCAGCACTTCGGTTTCGATGTCGCCCGCGGGCTCGTGCTTCTCTTCGGAATCGGCAGCAAGGCCCTTTCATCATGGGATGAGGAACAATCTTTTGGGCGGCCTTGCCGTTAGACTGACAGCAGGTCCAGCGACCATGACGAACTCACCTCATCCATCGTCTCGTGAGGGACAACATTCCACCGCTCGGTGGAGCTCGCGTGTTTTCCTATCGCATGTGATCCTGAACTGCTTTCATGCCGCTGCCACGCTTCTTTAATCAGCTCAAGCACTTTCGCGCCATCGCCACACGCTATGACAAACTCGCCAGAAATTTTCGCGCCGGAGTGCAATTGGTCGCCCCTACGATCCTACTGAAATGAAGATAGATCCTAAATTTATTCATGGCGTCGAAGCTCAGCGCAGTCAGATACGTCATGCACTTAGCCAATAATCTCCTGCCGTAATTCAGCAAATCATCGCCGGCTTTCTGTTAGCCTGGCCATGATGTTGATAACGTGCGGCCGGTTTGCCGGATCGTCTTCACGATGCGGTGCCGAATAATTAATTAGTCAGCGAGGAATTTTACCAGGACGTCGCGGTACGTTTTAATGAAATAGTCCTTGGCGGCGAAGAACCGGGATTGCCCGGTGTCTCGGCCATCTAAACTTAATAGCTGTTATAGCCGTAGGAATACGCGCCCCAATAGGCGGCTCCACCATACGGGTCGTATGCGCCGTATAACGGGTAGCAAGACAAGCGGTCCGGGCATGCGTAAGTTCGGTACCGCCGGCAACCGGATGGGCCACAGTCCGAACGGGCGACATGGCGCTTGCTAACGTTGAGATCGGCGGCGTGCCCTGGGCCCGCAAACAACAACGCTGCGGAAGTCGTCGCTAATGTCATGGCCGCTATAAAAAGAAGTCGGCGCATCGCAACCTCCTGAACGGTTCCGTAATTGCAAGCTTATCCGACCTATTAGACCTGTCTAGCATTGTTTGGACAGTCAAAAAAGAGGCAAAATCAAAAGCGCTGCAACCCGTTGCCTCAGTCGGTCAGTCCCGGAGCAGGTTGTTTATTAGTTGTCGTAGCGCCAGGCGCTGCCCCTTGCGTGGCTGTATCCGATGGCGAAGGCGGTTGCAGTGGGAAAGACCAGGTTTTGTTTTGATCACCTGTAAAGATGATCGTCTTGAAGCCGGCTTGGGCTAGGGCCGTGGTAAAGGAATTTACGTCCATAATTTTTTTCACTGTCGCGTCGTCAAATTGTAGATAGTGGAGGTTCAACACCGTCCCGTTTAGTCCAGATACATGCGTTGAAATGGCGACGTTGGCATCAGCATAATCCTTTTCCAATTCGGCAGCGGCTGCTTTGCGCTTCTCGAGTTCAGACTTGATTGATTTCGGCGCCGTCTTGGATTGAGGTTGTATATTTCCGGTTTGATCAACAGGGCGATCCTGTTGTTCAATTTTTCCGTTCTGGTTCCCATTGTTCAACTCGTCAGGCTTCAGGGCTTTCCGCAATCGCCCAATAATCCGGAGATCTGGTCGAGCGGGAGGGAATGGGACGTCAGAGACTGAGGCCTGGTTTGATCCGTTTTCGGGAGGCCACCCTTTGAATGTCCCGGATTGGTCCGAAAGCTCGAATGGCATCGCCGACATAGTCGGAGAAGATTGGATGGCTGGCGAGGTGGGCGATGGCACATGAGCTTGCGGCATCGGCGAGGACGATGGAACTTCAACCTCGGATTTTACAGGTTGGGCGGGTTCCGGCGCTCCGGGCGGAGACGGCAGCAGCCATGAAATAAAAATTTGTGTTTCATGGCTCAACTTACCGGCAAATCGTCCTCCTCCGATCAAAATAGCAAGGACAACAAATCCCGACACGCCCAGCAGGATGGCGAGCTCGTGCCAATACCGGCGCGGTCTAAAATGATCGAGGACATCTTTGCCAAACATGGTTATCTAACGATCAAGCTATTCTCTTCCAGCGGTCGTGTGGCTCCAGACTAGCCGAATTGAACCGTTGACGCACGCGGATAGCAATGGTCTGAGGCGCGATGCTACGCCGATCGGGCCGGGCATCTGAAAAAGATGGTTCTGCGCACGCATAATTGTTGGCGGCGAGAACACCGCGCAAAGATACGCGTGATTTGCAGCGATAACGCTTGTTAATAATATTTAGGCTAATTTGGCTAGCCTCAAGGGGCGCATTCCACTCAGTGTGAGCAATCCGAAACGGCCTGTTTATTGGTAAACTCCAGTAGAGATTTGATGTCACCACGGATACTCGCCAGTCTCGTCCTCGCGATCGCAATCCCCCAAGCGGCATTCGCTGGTGATTGGCGATATTGTTATGCTCCTTTGCACGCGGAACATAAGATCTACATGTCAGTGCCGCTTGCCATGAGCGGGAGCGTGGAACGCGCTTATGCTGCGTTTGAGCAAAAGCTAAACGAATTCGGTTTGCGTCACGATTCAATTGCCTGTCCAAGAGCTGCTGACGAGGCCACGATATTTATGATGAAACACGATGCGATCAGTTTTAATAAGAGAATTGGGAGCACAATTATCTATGTGTATCCGCAATCGAAAGTCGCTAACAGCTCCGCATCGCTTAAATGAAATCGACACGATTGTTTTCCAGTCTAAGGCAGGTCAGTCGTCCGGTCGCGTAGGCGCCGGTGTCGATGTTGATTCGGTTCGAGCGAATGTCCGGCTGCGGTACCGGCGTGTGCCCGTGAACAACGATCTTGCCGAAATCTTCTTCGTGAAGAAGAAAATCCTGACGAATCCATAGCAAGTCTTCTTCGCGCTGTTTTGCCAAGGCAACGCCCGGCCGTACCCCTGCGTGGGCAAAAAAATAGTCGCCACATGTGAATGAAGATTGCAAATTGCCAATAAATTGACGATGGCTTTCCGGCAATGCTTGATCAAGGGCAGCGGCGAGTTGCGCTCGCGTCGCCGCATCGGCGTTGATCGACGGCGTTATCCCGTAAGACATCAACGTCTCGAGGCCCCCATAGCTTTGCCAATCCATGAGGATAGCTGGGTTGGCCAGAAAGCCGGTCAAATAGCCTTCGTGGTTGCCTTTGAGAAAAACCGCGCGAAATGTGCGTGTGCGCGCTACCAGGCGATCGACCACGTCGCGCGAAGCCGGTCCGCGATCAATATAATCACCCATATACACTTCAATGCCAACGCGAACCGGATTTGATGCAAGATCTGCATCGATGCAATTGAGCATCCGGTCGAGAAGGTCCACGCGGCCGTGAATGTCGCCGATCGCATAAATGCGAACCCCTTCGGGCACGCGCGGTTTTTCTTTTCGTCGTCGTAAAACGCTTCTCATGTCAGTCTGTTGACTATATGAAGGAGACGCGCAATTAACAATTCCCCCGAAAACAACTTCATTGCTGCCGATCTTCTCATTCGGCGGAGATTATCACCTCACTCTCGATGGTCTGAATTATAATACGCACGTGTGCACCCCGCGAATACTATGCTGGGTGATCTAGAGTCGGCGCAAAAGGAAAGACCTCGGCGCGGCGTTCTCTCCATCCTTGCGTGTGTCCGCGGTGTTCCTTGGTACTGCCCGGCGGACTGCTGAGCGACCGTTACAGTCTCCGCTAAATCCTTCATGTGCGGGTTCTGCGGCGGCAAAGGAATCTGGTGTGGTCCGTTCTAGGCAAGCCCCGTTCCGAACCACGGATGGTCGCCGATCATTTTTAGCGTCGACGTGCATGGCCACACCCCGACCGTTGAACTGGAAGTGCTGCCCAACCGGATCAATATCGATACCGGCGCATTTGCGACCGGGCGATTGACATGCGTAATGCTGGAAGGAGAGAATCGTCGGTCTATTACCACGTGACCGGAACACGGTCAGGACTACGCCGCGAGTGCCTTAAGTGCAATCTTTGGATTTTTAGCGACGATCATTAGTAGCGAGCGGGCGGCTGGATCGGGTAGCACGCGACCTTGCTCCCAATTCCGTAGGGTCGCTAGTGGAATTCGCAGTGCCTTGGCGAACTTAGGCCAAGACTTATAGCTGACAACGGGCCTAATGACAGGCTTCAATCTTCGGACCTAAACTCTCGCTGTCGAAGATCAGTCCGGTGGCCTTTGGGGGCGGTATGCACATGGAACGACGGCTCGCAGCAATCCTGGCCGCAGACGTCGCCGGATATAGCCGCCTTATGGGACTCGACGAGGAGGGCACCCACAGGGACCTAAAAGCCCATTGTCGTGAATTGATTGAACCGAAGATCCAGCAACATCGCGGGCGGATCATCAAAACCACAGGTGACGGACTTCTGGCAGAGTTTATGAGCGTCATAGACGCCGTTCGCTGCTCCGCGGAAATTCAGCAAGAAATGATCGTACGCAACGCCAAGACGCCCGATGACCGACGGATTGAATTCCGAATTGGTGTTCACCAGGGCGACATCATCATCGACAGCGGCGATATCTTCGGCGACGGAGTGAATATCGCCGCGCGATTGGAAGGCATATCTGACCCTGGTGGCGTCTGTGTATCCGCTCGCGTGCAAGAAGATGTGCAAGGTAAGTTAGACCTTGCACTCAATGACATCGGTGAACAACAATTGAAGAACATTGAGCGACCGGTTCGCGTGTACCGACTCCTGTTAGAAAACAAGCCGACTAGATCACGACCAGCACTGGTTCTTCCGGATCGACCGTCGATAGCGGTGCTGCCCTTCCAGAATATGAGCGGTGACCCAGAGCAAGATTACTTTGCCGACGGCATAGTGGAAGAGATCATCACGGCCCTTTCGCGCTTTCGCCAGTTGTTTGTTATCGCGCGGAATTCCAGTTTCATCTACAAGGGACGCGCCGTCGATATTAAACAGGTTGGCCACGAATTGGGCGTTCGCTACGTTCTAGAAGGGAGTGTACGCAGAGTTGCAAACCATGTGCGTATTGCTGCACAACTTATCGATGCGCAGACCGGTGCGCATCTTTGGGCGGATCGTTTCGATGGCGCGCTCGATGATATTTTCGATTTACAAGATCAGGTTACTTCAAGCGTGATCGGCGTCGTCGCTCCGAAAATCGAACAAGCAGAAATTGAACGCTCCAGGCGAAAGACGACGGGCAACTGGGACGCGTATGACTATTATTTGCATGGCTTGGCGAGTCTCTATGACGACACGAGCGAAGGAAACGACGAGGCGCTCCGTTTGTTCGGTAAAGCCGTCGAACTTGATCCCAACTTTGCTACGGCCTATGGCATGTCGGCGCTGTGCTATGTAAGTCGTCAGTTAAAGCACTGGATGCTCGAGCCACGGAAAGAGGTAGGGGAAGCTGAGCGCCTTGTGAATCGTGCGGCAGAACTGGGCCGGGACGATGCAATGGCCTTGTCCGCTGCCGGAATGGCGGCTGGGCTCGTCGTTCGCGATCTCGATCGGGCCGTTGTGCTGCTTGATCGATCCCTGCTGCTAATCCCCAATCTAGCTATCTCCTGGGTTCGCAGTGCGTGGGTCAGAATTTTTTTGGGCGATTTTGATTTGGCAATTGAGCATGCGAGTCGAGCGATGCGCCTCAGTCCACTCGATCCATTTCTGGTCGGGATGCAGTCGGCGATTGCTTTCGCTCATTTCTGTGGGGGACGCTATGATCAATCAGCGGAGTGGGCGGGAATGGCTGTGAAGGAACAGCCAACCTTCGCCACGGCGTTACGCATACTAGCGGCCAGCAATGCCTCAATGGGGCGGATGAAAGAGGCGACGGAGGCACTTATGCGATTGAGGGGTACGAACGCCTCCTTGAACATCTCAGAGTTGCCGCGACATCTGCCGTTTCGGGAGCCGAAGCATTTTGCGAAGTATGCCGAAGCGTTGCGAAAAGCTGGCTTCCCTGAATGATTTCTGAAATTTCCGGCTAATGCCGTCGATGTCCGTTTTTTATGGCACTTCGCTGCGTTCGCTGCGCCGCAAACGTTTGTCGCCTATTGGGAGCACAACGGACAAACGGCGGCACTGGCCTCGGCCAGAACCTCATTATCGCAATTGGGCCTGTTGATATTACGATTTCCTATAAAATCGCATGGCCGATGACGCTCGGCTCGAAGTCGCGTGAGAAGGATTTAAGGCGCCGCTTCCAGGCGCGGCTGCAACGATGGTCGCCTGAGAAAATAACAGATGCCGACAATGTCATTGCCGCGTTGTGGGCAATGAAGGACGTTGCGAAGGTAAGGTCTGCCATCGAATATCTTGATCACATGCTCGACGGCTTTCGCCAGGAACGGCTCATTCCGAAAATCGTTGAGGAAGCGCCGCGCGCGCCGCTGGATCAAGGATGGCCGGCTCCCAACATCGGCGCCGGGCATTTAGAAGGTAAAACAGGTTTCAATTTTCCCTCCACGCACCGGAGACAGCAAACCCGGCCGGAGATTATCGCGGCATGGCGGGAGGTGGACAACGATCCGTCCGAGTTGACTCCTCTCACAAAAAGTTAATAAATTGTTCGTGACGGTTCTCCTTCGGGAGATCAAAAGGGAACGCGGTGCGGACTTCGGCGTCCTACTCCGCGGCTGTCCCCGCAACTGTAAGCGGCGTGTTTTTCGTCGATATGCCACTGGGATCATTTTTCCTGGGAAGGCGACGAAAAGGTAGCCGCGAGCCAGGAGACCTGCCGTCAAGAGGGGTCATGCGCGAGCATGTCGGCCGGGGTGTGCAGACAGGTGCCTAACTAAAGGTCACGTGATCTTTGGGGAGTCTCCAATCGCGGTGACGTGCCACTTGGCGTGCCATCCGAGGTGCTCCCGTGTTTCCAATCATCAATCTCACACAACGTTGCATCCGCTGCGTTTTTCATTCTGTGGCCATTGGAAGCGTTGCCATCATCAGCGCTGGCTCTTTCTTCACGGCGGCACTCGCTCAAGATGTGTCTCCGGCGGCTCAACCAGCCACTTCTTCATCAACGGGGTCACCAAACCAGCCGCTTGCGCTTCCGATAATCGTGGTTAGCCCAACTACGATCCCGACGCCGTTGAACCAGGTCGCCAGCTCGGTCACAGTTATCACCGGGACGGATATTGAGCGCCAGCAATACAAGACCGTACCGAACGCGTTGAGCGCGGTTCCAGGTCTCAACGTCGTGCAGACCGGTGGACCCGGCGGACTAACCTCGGTCTTTATCCGCGGCACCAACTCGAACCAGGTGAAGGTGTTGATCGACGGCGTTGATGCGAGCGATCCGAGCACGTCGAATGGGACGGTCGATTTTGCCCATTTGCTGACCGGCGACATCGCCCAGATCGAAGTGCTGCGCGGCCCGCAGAGCGGCCTCTACGGCGCCGATGCAATCGGCGGCGTCGTTTCAATCACGACCAAGAAAGGACAGGGACCGGCAAAGGTCACGGCGGCGCTGGAAGGAGGCTCGTTCCGGACGCTCAACCAGACCGCCGGCCTGAGTGGATCGGAAGGGGCGTTCAATTATGCCTTTAACGTCCTGCATTATCAGGCGGGCTCGGTCCCGGTGACGCCCCTCAACCTGCTGGCGCCAGGGGTACAGCGGAATAACGACAACTACGAAAACTGGACCTATTCGACGCGGCTTGGCTATGACATCACCGACAACCTCGCCGTGAACTTCACCGCCCGCTACATCGACGCCAAGCACGGATTGACCGCCGACGACGCTGTCAATTTTCCTCCCAACAGCGCGCCGGAAGTGTTTCAGGACACGCAGAGGAACCATCAATTGTTCACGCGCGGGGAGGTCGTCTGGTCGCTGTTCGACAACCAGTTCAAGAACTTCTTCGGCGTGAACTACAGCAATCAGTGGACTTGGTTTCTCGATCCCAACCCGGACAGCTTCGCTCCGTTCGGGTCGGTGGCGCCGCCGACGACGAACGTCGGTGAGAGAACCAAGTTCGATTGGCGGGGCGAGGTGGGGGTCATCCCCGGGCAAACGGTCGTCCTCGGCCTGGAAGACCAGAAGGAATCACTCCGCACGGATTCGACCTTCACGGCGCTCGGCGCGCAAACCACGACGACCGCGAGCACCGGCAACAAGGCCGCCTATGTCGAGCTTCAGTCCAATTTCTACGATCGTTTCTTTCTCGTCTCCAACATCCGGTATGACGACAACGACAGCTTCGGTGCTCACACGACCTGGCGCGTTGCTCCGGCGTTCATTGTCCCGGGCACCGAAACCAAGTTGAAGGCGACATACGGGACCGGCTTCAAGGCGCCGACCCTCGTGGAACTTTTCGTCAATAACCCGTCGATCTTTCAGGTCGCCAACCCGAATCTTCTTCCGGAAACCAGCACCGGGTATGATGTCGGCTTCGAGCAGCCGGTGCTGAATGGGCGCGTGAGTTTCGGGGTCACTTACTACGAAAACAACGTCAAAAATCTCATCATCAATGTCTTCAACGGAGCGACCTTCACGGCGAACTACCAGAATGTCGGCCGCGCCAGGACGTACGGTACGGAGTCCTTCGTCTCGGCCACCGTGACGGATCAATTCAAGGTGCGTTTTGACTATACGACAACGCACACGCGAGATGAGTCGACCGACCTCGGCTTGCTTCGCCGGCCTGGCAACAAGACCAGCGTCGCGGCCGTCTGGACGCCGCTGAACGAACTCACGATCGCAGCGACACTCGTGCACGTCAGTTCATGGGTCGATGTGAACCGCGATACCGCATTGTTCATTCCGAGGCTGGATGCGCCGGCCTATACGACGTTCAACCTCGCCGCGAATTACGCCGTCAACAAGAACGTCACCGCTTTCGCTCGTGCCGACAATCTCTTTAATGAGCAATATCAGAACCCATACGGATTTCTGCGCCCCGGGCTGGGTGTGTATGTAGGTTTGCGGGTAAACAATTGACGCCGTTGGGGTGGCCTGCGATCGAATAATGTTTGCACCTTCCGCTTCTGGGCACAAAGCTGACGCGCCAGGGTAAACACTAATGTCCGCCTTTGGCAGATATTGTTGCAAAAAGATTTTTCGTACCCAGACGCGCAATATTGATTCAACAAATCGAACTACCGCGCAAGATTGATTCAAGCGGCGCGTCTATTGGATTCGATAATTGCGTACTCGGAGGTAGTCGCCGACTTTTGCAACAATATCGGCACAAAGCTCGCTAATGACCCATTAGCGGACCCGTTTAGCATCTTCGCGGCGTTTCAATCCCTCGATAACGGATGGCAGAAGTGCTATATGTAACTGGCCGCAATCAGGAAGAGCATTATGCGCAAGGGACTTTATGGCCTCGCTGGACTGGTGGCCGCACTACTCGCCGCCAACGGCACTGCCGGTGCTCAGGAACCCTATCCATGGTGCGCCGTCTACAGCGGTGGCAGGAACGGCCTCGGCGCGACCATTTGCAGCTTCGTCACTGTTGAGCAATGTCGGGCGACGATCAGCGGTCTCGGCGGCTATTGCCAGCCGAATCCGACGTATCCCGCACCCAAGATAAAAGCTGTCAGCCACCGCCGTAAGATCCATGACGGCTAGCCGTCATCGCCGTCGCCACCGGTCGGATTTATACGGTGCCGGGCGGCCGCTTTCGGGGGACAGCGGACATTGGTGGATTTTGGGTCAGGTTGGCTGTGACGCGAATGACCCAACTGAGACAACGCTGGTGAGCCTATTTTTGAGACGGACGGCTAAAAACGTCAGATTCCCAACCGGATCAATATCGATACCTAACGCTGGTGGGGGCAGGAGCACGGCAGGACCATCCCATTCTGCGACAATTCAAAGCGGAATTGCTGCACTGCCGGTAGCCCTTATCCATCCGCAACTAAATTGTATTTCAGTAGGTTGCGCTACTTCAGCCAATATGCTGTAAATTTTCGGTGGCGTTCGTTTGGGGCCCCCTAGTCGATTTGGGGGATGTGCTTGATGCCTAAAGTAGGACTTTTGAGAGCGGCCGCGATTGCCGCGCTCGTAACGTTTGGTACAGCGGTGGGCGGACTCACCAATGCAAACGCTACAATTATTGACCCTGCAACAAGCTTGCTCGGTACCCTGACGATAAGTGGGGTTAGTCCCAGTGGCGCAACGATAATTGGCTCTGTCTATGATACCGACTTCGGAAATTTTGGAGTCGGCACGGTTGAAAGCTTCCTTGCGACCTATTTTGGCGGAACTATAAACCCGCTATCGGGTGGCGATTGCGGCTCAGGTGGTGTCACTTGTAGCGGGAGCGGAGCGACCTATTCAGGAACCGCTTCCCAACTATTCGGTATTCATTGGGGTGGTGGAGGTCCGGCTCAACCCTTTTTGGGGATTGAGTTCTCCGTCGCGGTTACCGATTTTACCATTTCTGGTTTCGCTCATGGCGTGAGTTTCATCCGCTCGTACGTCGACCCACCTGCTACGCCACTTCCAGCCGCCCTCCCGCTCTTCGCCTCAGGCCTTGGCGTGATGGGTCTGCTCTTGGGGCGCAGGAAGCGAAAGGTTCAGGCAACCGCTTGATCGCTATCTTATTGTGGCACGGAAGGACCGCAGCGCTGGCGGTCTTTCTTTTTTGCGCCAATCATGTTGCGGTGCGTTTGTCCGTTCATGGTACTTAGCGTCATTCATTGTCTCCGACACAAAAAGACCCCGGCGGTAAGGTCGGGCGATTAGTTTGCTTGGGGAGGTTCACCGACGCCTAATTCTGTTTTGGAACCGCACCTTGTTCAAGTCACATTAGATTTCTTAATGTGAGGGCCGGTTGATTAGCCTAGTCGCATTGATTCAAAACGCCAGCGCTGAGCCTGGCTTACCAATCGGCTGTTTTAAAATGGACAAGTCCACAAAGGATCTTGATCAAGTTGCGGTCACCTGCCCCATATGTGACGGCCAGCGAGTGATCCGTGGGCCTCAAACGTCGATCATTTGGTTCGGTTGTGGATACTGCGAGGGCACCGGCCAAGTCTCGCAAGGCCGATTTAAGTATTGGTATGACCACCATTTCCGTGAGCGCCCCGATTTATTCGAGACCGAGCGCACCGAACGCACCGCCACGGAGGATTGAATCGACCCAAATGCCCCACGCCGGCGCAAGCATCTTCGGTGATCTGACAAGCGACCTCGAGCGCGTCGAGCTTGCCGACCAGGTCGCCGAAGGTGATCGCGCCGTTGAGGGGCATGTTTTCCAAGGAAATGAACCCCGGTCTTACTGGGTTTGGTGCTTGCAAGACCGGGGTTCTTACTCGCTACAGCATTGGTCGCGGGGGAACGGGGGCCGACCCGCGACTGTTTCTCAAATAGTAGATTCGCATAGTTTTTGCACGGAAGACGACAGGTATTCGGTCGCCTTATTCAAACTTACCCATAACTCGCAATCGGTTCCTGTTTGTACCATTCATTTTAGATGGGCCTGACATCGGCGCCACGATGTCCATACTGCTGGATCGCACAGTCGCGTCGCCGTCATCACATTGACTCAAACTCATGCTCTGTACGACATATCAATTCTCAATTCTGCGTATCAGCAACCAAAAAATTAGGGAGGCGTTCATGGGCGTAGAGAAGCCGGCTTATTTTGACCTTGCGACCGTTTCCCTCATGAGAGAAACGCTTGAGGATGCGTGGGCCTGCCTTCGGCCGCAGGAGCGCGAGACGACGAGCCGCACCCAACTGGCCGAGGCCATCCTTGCGTTGGCGGCAAAGGGCGAGCGCAATCCGGACCGGTTGCTTGACGCCGCGCTGATGGCGGCCGGGAATAAAGGCAAGGCTGACGCGGCCGCGTAGCCTTATAGCGCCAGTGCCGGCCGTCGCTAATTTCTCGGCAGTCCGAACAGACTGACGGGCCGCGCGTTCCTGCCAATTCGGTCGGGCGTCGGCGCCGATCGTACCGCAGGCTGTGCACACCATTCGCGGGCCGAAGGCGGGGACCGTCACGTCGTCGGGATAATGGCTCACGTCGATGATGGCTTCATGATTGCAAAACCGCCCGCCGCACTAGACGACAAGCGTGCGGACGTCGTTCTCGCGCATGTTGGCGGGCGTCATCGGGGTCATACTGTTATTTTCTCAATCAGCGTTGCATCATCGCCATCTGCTCGCGAACTGTTGACCCGCTTGCTGACCGGATAATACGCAAGTACGCGCTCGCCAGCCGGCTTGAGCATCTTAATCAATGACGCTGGCACAGCATCATCATCTAGCCATGCGTCAAATTGCTTTTCCTCCAAGATGACCGGCATACGGTCGTGCACCCCGGCAACGAATTTGTTGGCCTGAGTGATGGTCATCGTACAGGTATTCTGCTGCTTGCCCGTCTCCGGGTTTTTCCACTTCGACCACAAGCCCGCGATGGTTATGATTTGGCCGTCACGGCGCGAGAAATAGTAAGGCTGCTTTTCCCTGCCGACCGTCCGCCATTCGTAATAGCCGGATGTTGGGATCAGGCAACGCGTGTGCTTAAACGCTGAGCGAAAGAATGGCTTTTCGGCTACCGATTCGGCGCGCGCATTGAAGGTCGCGAACCGCAGTTCCTTCAGCGGCTTGTTCCACCAACTGGGCACCAAGCCCCATCGCATTTGCTCCAGCATCCGCTTGCCGTCGCGCTCAATCACCGCGTCAATCGGTGTCGTCGGGCAGATGTTGAATCGCGGCTGGAGGTTCGATGGAGGCGATGGGTCGGTCAGACGGTAGAGCGTCACCAACTCGCGCCACGTGTACATCCGAGTAAATCGGCCACACATAACGGAACTTTAGTACAACCTTAGCGGCATTCAAAGTGAGTGACAGTTTTTCTTTTTGCTTTTTTCGACCGCAGCGTTCAGGTTTTTGATTCCGTCAAAGTAGGTGGGATTATCGGCCATGTATTTTTTGATCTCATCGTTTTTGAGTGTCGCGGTCACATAGTAAGAGAAGGACCTGCACATCTGGTCCTCGGTAAGAAGTCCATCCCTGTACACTTGATCGATAGTATCAAAATCACCGAGATAGTCGTCGAGCCGAGTGTTGCTATTGTTTCCTCCGTGGTCTCTGAGAATTTGCGTATTGCCGTCAATGGCGTTGACCTCAATGGCATCGATAATTGCGGTGTTGGCATCGCGGAAAAATAGATTGCTCAATAGAATGTAATTCTGCGATGATGCGATGTGTCGTACTTCGATAAATTGATAAAGGACGGCGCCTGTCGAAATCACCAGGAGCGGAAAGCCCACTATCGCAACAATGAATGCGACGCGCTCGAGCGTTTCATTTCTAAATCGCCACCATCCTTTTAGGCGCGCGCCGGAATTGTTTGGCACGGGGATCATCCTCAACAGCCGTACTGCATCATCCGTTCGAGGTGTGGTCAAGCGTGCGCACGCCGTTCGCACGCATGTTGCCCAACATCATGGGTACAGGGTTTGGCGGCATCGGGGTTTGGATGGAACGATAAGGCCATTCATTGGGAAGTTGCTATTTGTGCTCATTTGCTATTTGGACGATAGTGGTAAAGACCCTCAAAACCCGATTACGTCGGTCGCTGGGTATATAGCCAGGGACGAAGACTGGCGGGCGTTTGAGAGGGAAGTTGAACCAATTTTCGCGGAAAAGTGCGTTTCAATCCTTCACGCCAAGGAGCTGCACGACAGCGACGGCGATTTCAAAGGTTGGACTATTCTGCAGGAACAAGCGTTTATTGCGGTGAGTTCGACCGATCGACGCAACACCTTCTAGTCTTGCCAGATGAGGAGGTATGCGCACGAATATGGGTTAACGCATCTCAGACTTGGGAGAGACGCCATGACAAACTTGAATCGCCGCGATCTTTTGACTGGCACGGCTGCCGTGGGTGCTGCGACCGCGTTGACGCCGGGCTTTTGATTTGCCGGCTCCGGTCTCACTGGGCGATGCGCAGCTTGGTCAGGTTGGTTCCGATGGTGTTAAACGTCGTCACGATCTGGGTCGCCGAGGTGAGCAAAAAGAACTTACTCTGGTCGCTGGCGCAATTTTGCAGCAGCGTCGAAGTCGGATCGCCGCTAGTGTTGACCTGGATGGTGTAGATCGTGATGCCGGCCGCCTTAATGTTGGCGCAGGTGCCGTTTCCGTTGGCTTCAAACATCCGGCTGTCCACCTGGGTGCTGGTGTTGTAGCCGTTGCCGTACCAGCGGTCCTGCGTGTTCAAGCCGTCCGACAGCAGGATGATGGCCTCCTGGTAGGTATAATTCGGATCCTCCGCCGGCACCGTGAACGGCCCGCCGCCCGCCAGCGATTGCCAGCCCCAGACCAGGCCGATCGGCTGATCGGTGCTGCCGTTCGCTGACATCTGGCCGACCACGCCGGTCATGCTTGCCCAGTTGTAGCTCAGCCCCGTCATGGCCAGCGTGCACGACGAATACTGGTCGGCCGGGAACAGCGACGCCGTGACGGCAATATTGGGCGCGGTGATTTTCTGGTCGTAATTCGCCGAGCTTGGCGCGTTCGATCCGCCTCGGTCGGTGACGCAACCGTTCCAGGTCGAATGGGCCTTTGGAACCCAATTGGTCGTGCACGTCTGCTCGTGGCCGCTGCCGGTGCACGTCTTCACGTTGCTGCCGTTGCTGGCATCCCAATCCGTCCAATCGATCCAGTCAGCCGAAGCGTTGGCGCTGCCGACGTTCACGTCCTTGCTGAATGGAACGATCGACACATAGACGTCGCCGTCGTTTGTGGCGGCTTGCCGCAGCTGGTTGAGCAGATTTGTCGTCGCCGTTTTCAGCGCCGTCATCTTGCCGTTGTTGACCATCGATCCGGTATTGTCGAGCACCAGTGCCACGCGCAGCCGCGTCGAGCCCCATTTGGCCGTCGATGAGCTGGTGATGGTGACCGTCTTGTAGCCGAGGATGCCGACGAAATCGGTGGCCATGTCGGCCGAGGCGGCCATGGTGACGCTTGAGCCGCCGGTGTTCGAATAACTCGCCGTGAGGTGGACGTTGCTGGCGTCCTTATTCGTGAACACGGCGAGAAACGCGTTCTGCGCCGCCGTCTGGATCTGCGCGGCGCTCATCGTGGCGGCGTTTTTCGACACCATCAGCGCCGCCGAATCGAGCGAGGATTGCATGTCGGCCTTCATCGCATTGGCGCGGCTGTAATCGACGGCGGCGCCGGCAAAGCCGAGAATTGGGATCAAGGCGAACCCGAAGGTGAGGGCGACATTGCCACCACGCGCAGCAGCGAAACGGCGCGCGGCGCGGCGCAGGCGGCTGAAGGCGACACGAACAGTGAACATGAGCGGACCCCCGCGATCGGGTGAATTCACTCGTCAGGAGGTAAAGCTGCACCCGTGAACGGCAGGTAGTTCCAATCGCGGAAAATCGGCCCTAGCCGTAAATCGTGGCCGCGCATTCAGGTAGGAAACGCCACGCCCGCCGCGATTTGGCTGGTTAACGCGCGGCATGGACCGTAACGCAAATACCTAAGGCGATTGATTGGTTGCCGTTAACGGCCGGTTGGCGCGATCGCGCAACAACGTGGCAAATTGTTGCATGCAGAAACCCGGGAGCGGCGTAAATCGCTCCCGGCTGTCCGCTTATTGGGCGACGCGCAGTTTGGTCAGGTTGGTGCCGATCTGGGTGAACACGGTGGCGATCTGGCTCGATTGCGTCAGCAACCAGAACTTCGTCGAATCGCTGGCGCAGTTCTGTAATAGCGTCGAAGTTGGGTCGCCGCCTGTGTCAACCTGAATGGTATAGAGCGTGACGCCGGCCGCCTTAATGTTATCGCAGGTTAGTGTCTGTCGTGCGTCGATCGAACTCTGGGTTGAATACCAGCGATCCTGGGTGTTCAAGCCGTCGGTCAGCAGGATGATGACTTGCGTGTACTGATAGGTCGGGTCCATGGCCGGCGCGGTCTTGTCAGTTTCGGCCAACGTTTTCACAATTTGTGCCACGGCAAAAAGCCGCGCCGGACGCTGGAAACACGACTGATGTCCGCTTTACCCCAGCAGGAACTGCTTGATGGGTGTTGCTCGACCGTCCTGAAGATGGCGACCCTCCGCAGCATCGGAGCGCGGGTCCTGCCGGGACCCTGAGCGGACCTGGTCCAGATGTGAGTGCTCGGGTTCGACCAGATTCGCTCATCGAAAGTGCCAACTTTAACGATCAGAGCCCCAGGCATCGCAGCTGCTTCGAGAGCGAGTGACGATCCGCAATTTCGCCAAGGGTACAGACCCTAAAGTCTTACTGGCCGCGCGCCTGACGTCGGCTTTTCTTGTGCGTGGGTTGTTATTTTGGTCAGTTCGCGGTGTTCTGGCATAAATACGCTTGATCATGAGTTGCAGGACCACGCGTGATGACGGATGCGGAACCCCGACCTATGCATAACCTGGATTCATCCGTCCGAGCCCCTCTTAAGGTTTGCTATATCGTCGCGACCACAGAAGGGGCCATCTGGGTATCCGAACAACTGCAAGAACTGCGCGATCGTCACGGCTGCGAAGTCTGCGCCATCCTGAACGGCGATCGGGGATCGCTTGTCGAGCGGCTTCGATCCGCAGGCGTCCCGATACATGTCTGCGAGTTCGACTTTACCTCAAACGCCGACTTGTTTGGGCTTCCTCACAAAGTTGTCGCATTGGTGCGTCTGCTGCGATGTGAGAAATTTGATGTCGTTCAAACGCATTTGTTTCATTCAATGATTATCGGTCGTATTGCCGCCTGGTTTGCCGATGTGCCGGTCCGCTTTTCGATGGTCGCAGGCCCATTCCACCTCGAGGCGTATACACCGCGTTGGATTGACAGAATAACCTGCTGGACCGATACCGCGATCATTGCCTCCTCGGAGTACACGCGCACGCTTTATCGGCAGATGGGTGTTCCGCAGGAGCGTCTCGCACTTATCTATTATGGTCCGGATGAAACCAAGTTTGATCCAGCAACGGTCGCTCCGGCGGATCTGCACAAAGAATTTGGATGGGCCCCCGATACGCCGCTGATCGGGATGGTGGCCTATTTCTATACGGAGTTTTCTCCAAGCCGATGGATTCCTCGCGGCCTGTGGGGCCGAGCGACCAAGAGCCAGGAAGATCTGATCCGCGCCGCACCAATCGTCTTGCGCGAATTCCCGCACGCGAAGTTTCTGCTGATCGGCTCTGGCTGGCAAGAAGGCGGCAAAGCGTATCTGCGCCGCATGCAGGAACTTGTTGCGCAGTTCGGTCTTCAAGACAGCATAATATTCACGGATTTCAGAACCGACATTGCTCCTATTCTGCGGGCGATCGATGTCGCGGTCCAACCCTCGCTTAGCGAGAACCTGGGAGGCACGATCGAATCCCTGCTGATGGAATGCCCGACGGTGGCAACGCGCGTTGGCGGTATGACTGACAGTATCGTTGACGGCGTTACGGGGGTCCTGGTCGAACCCTCAAATCCGGCCTCGCTTGCGGAAGGCATACTGCGATTGCTGCGCGATCCGGCGACCGCACGCAGCTACGGAATAGTCGGACGACAGAAGATGCTTGCGGGCTTTACTCTGCGCCAAACCGCGGCTGACCTTTCAGATCTGTACCGCAAAACCTTCGATCGACAAAAAGTGGGATACCGTCCGTTCGTTCGCGGCATTCGATTAATTGTTGGATCTTTTTTGTGCCTGCTGATCGTGTTGCGCTATAGCATCTTGGACGCATGGATTTTGCGGCTCTGGGACCAAGGATGGAGGCCGTGGCGCAGGAATGCGTTATCCGTGGTCCCGCGAATGTGGCTTTATCGTTTTTATGCCGTCCTCGAACGAAATGCGCCAAGCTTGGGGCTGAGACGGCGCATCAGCGCCTTCTCTCGTTCGCTAAAATACAAGCTGGTCTATTTGAAGCATCTTTCCGTCTATCAGATGTATGCCGTCTTTGGACGAAATGCGCCAAGCTTGGAGCTGAGACGGCGCATCAGCGCCTTCCCTCGCTCGCTAAAATACAAGCTGGTCTATTTGAAGCATCTTTCCCTCTATCGGCTGTATGCCGTTTTCGGACGGAGCTTGCCTGCTCCTGGACTGCGAGAGCGCATCAAGCGTGTTGCCAAAAGCGTATGGACCCGAACGGTTGGCCCTCAAAAGCACAGGCTCGAAAGGCACCCATCCGTAACGCCAAAAATATTCCTTTGAAAATTTTACGACCTATTTCCGGCGTTTGACTCGAGCGGGAATGCCGTAGGCTAGGGCTCCGGCCGGAATGTCCTTGGTCACGAAACTGTAGGCACCAATCGTTGCCTTAGGCCCGATCGTTACCCCCGGCATGATGCTGGAATGGGTACCAATCCTTGCACCTTTGCCAATCGTCACCTTTCCCTTTTTGTCGTCGATCGTCGATATGGAATAGATCGCGCAATGCGCGCCAATTTGTACATCCTCGCCGATCTCAACACCGAATTGCGGTTGGATGTAGGTACCAAACCCGATATCGCTATTCTTGCCCAGCAACAACTTGCTTTGGTGTTTGGGGTGCACCTGCCATCCATAGATCGTCGAACCATCTTTCAGAATTTTCGGCATTTTCCATCGTGAGAATCGACTGGACTTCATGATCTGTTACCGTATCGAACCATCGAGATTCTTTTGCCGAAAAATATACCCGAAATGCATCAAGCGCGTGTGCATAATACGAAGATCGCAGTCGCTGCGAAAACCGGGGCGGGCAATGCGCATGCGGGACGCATTTTATTCGCCCATCTTTTGCGCGGCATAGCTGCCGGCTCGGTACTGAGCCATCACTATCTCTACATGATCTGGGAAAAACCCAAATCGATCGGCGAATTGATCGCGCAGCCAGCGCTGCCCGAGCTGGTGGGTAAGGTGTCGCATCCCGGTATTCCCGATTTCGGCCTGTCGGCTTTTTGGGGCCACTTTGGCGTTGCCCTGTTTTTTTTGATAAGCGGCTTTGTCATACCGTTTTCAGTGTCATCCCTGTCACCGCTTGGTTTTGCTGTTGCCCGCGCTCTGCGCATATGGCCGACCTATATCGTCGGATTTTCGATCACGCTTTTGTGTCTTCTGCTTAACTCGCGCGGCGCCGGGATAACATTTCCGTACACGGTGGTTGACGTCCTGAGTCATTATCTAATCCTGCCGCGATGGCCGATGCTTGCGCATCCGATCGATGGAATCATTTGGACGCTCGAGATTGAGCTTTTCTTCTACGGATTTTGTTTTGTCGCAAGCTCCAAACTCAAGGCGTTTGATCTTTCGATATTCCTGGTCGCCCTGGCAAGCGTGCCGCTCGGTTATGCGGCCAGCCTGGCGTTGCCGACAATTCTAAATTCGGGTTGGCCAATCTTTTCTCTCGTTCATTGGGCGACCTCAATGATGCAGTTTCTGCCGTTTCTGCTCGTTGGAACGGCCTTTCATTATTTTTACCAAGGCCGTCTTCGCCTTCACCAGTTGATTGTCGTGCACGCAGGATTGCTGTTGGTCTTCGTCTTGAGCTGGCGCGTCGGGCTCATGAGTGGAGACGGATGGAGCGGGCCGCTATCTTACCTGATTTCCTATGCGCTATTTTCAATCGCGTTCATGTTGCGTCGTCAGATCGCCAGGCTGCCGCGGCCGCTGAGCCGGCCGCTGTCAAGGCTCGCGGATATTAGCTATCCGCTCTACGTGGTGCATGCCATTCCCGGCTACTCAATCGTGGCTGTCGTCCTGGCGGCAGGATTTGGTGCCGGATTTGCGCTTGCGTTGGCGATCACGGCGGCGATGTTCCTGGCGATGATATTACACGTGGCAGTCGAGCGGCCAAGTCAGGCCATCGGCAAGTCACTGGCCATAAGGTTGTTTCCATCGTCCCGTGACAAAGTTGAGTGAAATTTTGTGGCGCTTAAGGACCATTTGCCGCCGAGAATCGGGCATAGGCAGTTGTGAGCGCCCGGCAATTATCCTATTAAAATACCCGAGGTGAGAAAATGACCGCCAAACTGAATTTGGTCGCCGGCAAGGCTCTTTCTTCCAGCAGTTCTCCACGTACCCATATCCCGATGTCCGAGCCCGACATTACGTCGGAAGACATCGCGGCCGTGGTCGAAGTGCTTAACAGCAAATGTCTCAGCCTCGGCCCCCGTCTACAAAAATTCGAGGAAGCATTCGCAGCCTACACCGGCACGCGGTACGCGGTGGGTGTATCGAACGGTACCGCGGGATTGCATGCGTTATTCGAGGAGCGGAAATTGGGGCGGGCGATGAAGTTATTACCACGCCTTTCAGCTTCGTCGCATCGGCTAATTGCATATTATATGAGCGAGCCAAACCGATTTTCGTCGATATCGACGAAACATCTTTGAACATCGATCCCAACTTACTGCCCGAGGCTGTCACCGAGCGCACGCGCGCAATTCTGCCAGTCCATGTATTTGGCCAACCTTGCGCCATGGATGAGATATCGACACTCGCCAATCGACATAACTTGCTAGTGATCGAAGACGCCTGCGAGGCAATCGGAGCAGAATATCGCGGCCGTAAGGTGGGCACATTTGGCTCGGCGGCGGTATTTGCATTCTATCCGAACAAACAGATGACCACTGGCGAAGGTGGCATCGATCACAACTGACAATCCAGATATCGCTCGTAAACTGCGCAGTCCTGCGCAATCAGGGTCGCGATGACATGGGCTCGTGGCTGGGCCACAGCCGGCTTGGCTACAACTATCGGCTGGGCGAGATAAATGCAGCGTTGGGCCTTTCGCAGTTGTCTCGAATCGAGAATCTCTTGGCGCGGCGGCAAAAAGTCGCGGACTACTACATGGAGCGGCTGAGGGACGTGCCCAGGAGTCCAGCCGTTGGAAGCCAGTCGAAACGACGACCCGCCTGAGTTGGTTTGTCTTCGTCGTCAGACTCGATCCTGACATTTCAAAATTGTTCCTAATTCAACATCTCGCCGACATGGGCATCCCGTCGCGGTCATATTTTACGCCCGATCCACCTTGCATCCATTCTACCGCGATCTTTTCGGCTACAAGGAGGGCGACTTTCCAGTAACAGAGCGAGTTGCACGCTCGACGATCGCGCTGCCGTTCCACACCAACTTTTCGGAAGCAAACGTCGATATTGTCGTGGACTGTCTCCGACAGGCGATACCGCAGGCTGTAATCTAATCGTCAGCTTTCTCGTGGTCATAGAGGCGCAGCCGGGGATCTTGAAAGCGATTAAACCAGCGTTTGGTAAGCGTTATGTAAGTGTTGCGTCGACCGGTTAAATCCACCACCCATTAACGGACATGGCGACGGCTTATTTGATTACCAGGTATCCTTGCGTTTCCGGATGGAAATCGTCAAAAAAACGATAGCGGCCGGGGTCTAGAGGGCGAATTCGCATCGTGATCGTACCGCCGGCGGTAACGACTTTCTCAACACGAAGCATATTGCTCTCGAACTCAGCCGGCGCCGGGTCGAGATTTTTGACGACAATTACGATCGACTTGCCGGCTGGTGCGTGTACCTCGGCCGGCTGGAAGCGATGATCCTTAAGCGAAATATTTACGGTCACTGTCTCCTCGGCCCGTGTCGTAGGTGCCCCTGCAAGCAGAGCCAGCGCCATAATTGTAAAACCGCACTTTCGAATGGATGATAGCTCCATGAGGTGTCCTTTTCGAATTGGTTCGGCCGCTAAAATTCAAACTCGAGCTTCAGGTTGGCGCGGTATCGCGAAAAGTTCGTGAGGTCCAATGTCCGTGGATCGTCGACCGCATTCCCGGCAACCTGCACAGAAAATGCAGCGGCTAGTAAAACCTTTGGACTGAAATTGATCTGCATTGTCGGGCCGACAAACAGCGCATGACCGTCGAACGTCTGAAGGGCGAGACCGTCATAGGCGCGGTCGTATTCCGCTCCCACGCCCAGCGCAAATGTCGGTGTAACGCGATAGGTCAACCCTAACCCTACGCCGGCGCCTGAGCTGCGTTCCCACATCATCGCGTCCGACGACTTGGCAATCGCGGGTTCGTAAATCAGGTTCAGCGCCGCATAAAGGCGGTTAGGGATAAGTTCGGTATCGGCAACGATGCGGAATTCAGAACTGTAGGCCTGCGTTTTTGTGCCGTCAGTGTCGTCGGCCCGGGCCCATTCTGGTTCAGCCGATACCGTGAGCCCGATGGGCGAACCGGGACCGCGGCCGACGATGAGGTAGCGGAGCTTCGCCGACAACCCGCTGAACTGCGTGCCATTGAAATCGTTGAGACCCTCGACGCCGCTAATCGAATGCTGAAGTACGTGCGCGCTCAGCTCGTAAGCAAAGTTCTGCATGGGCACGCCTTCAAATTCCAGTTCATGTTCAAGCGCAGAATAATGCCCGCCGCGTTTCGTGAACGATCCCATCGCTTCGTATTCGATAGACTTCTCACCCTCGTTGCCGATGTCAGCTCCATCGATGAAGCCAAACATATATGTCGTTTCGGCTTCGTGAAATACATCCGACGCGGCTTGCTCGGCGGTTCGCGTTGCCGCCTGCGAGCTTTGCGCCTGCGCGCCGATCAATGTAGAGAAGAAAAAAAGCGCAACACAAAAATTCGCGCGGGCGAAACAAACGATACCCATTCGACATTTTCCTTAGTCACCAAATTTAAGGCTTGGCAACAGGTCGCCATCGCGCTCGACGAGCGCGGGGCCACTACGAAAAACTTTTCAGCGAGAGTCAATCTCCTGAAAATACCTTGGAGCGGTTCTAGTTGAGAGCTTTTCTAATTCAAATCTGGAATTGTCGGCCGTTGTGTTCTGATAACAAGCGAACGACTATTATTGCTGTACATCGTAGGGCGCTGCCGCCTATTGGCAATTTTTCGAACAAACCGACCGCGCCGAAGTTTGTCGCCTACTGGACCAACAACAGACAAACGTCAGCCCGGAGGCTCAATAACTACGCAGCGTTTGACCCGGACCTTGCCACCAGAGAACGGTGAGCTGCGGCTCGCGATCTGATGACGTTAAAAATTTCAGGTCACTAGCTTCCAATTGATATGCGTCAAGGCCCAATCATGCGAATTTGCAGTATTTAACAATCGTTATCATTTGCGGTTTCCTGGACTCTTTTAATGGCGAGTTCCGAGCTTTCCCACCCATCTCTGCTGCGGAATCTGAGCTGGCGTCGCATTTCAGTCGTCGCCGGCCCTGGCATTGTCGTGATGCTCGCCGATACCGATGCCGGCAGCATCATCACGGCTGCCCAAAGTGGTGCCGAGTGGGGTTACCAACTTCTGCTGCTGCAGCTTATCCTGGTGCCGATCTTGTACATCGTGCAGGAACTGACCGTGCGCCTCGGTATCGTCGAGGGTAAAGGCCACGCGGAACTCATCCGCGATCACTTCGGCAAAGCCTGGGCGTGGTTGTCGGTGGCAACCCTGATGGTGGCTTGCATAGGCGCACTGTTGAGCGAGCTCAGCGGGTTAGCGGGTGTCGGTCTGCTCATGGGAGTTCCCACTCCAGTCACCATGTCGCTGATTGTCGTTGCCCTTATCGTCATGGTCTATAGGGGCTCGTATCTCGCTGTCGAGCGGATAGCAATCGCCGTTGGGGCATTTGAGTTCGTCTTCTTGCTGGTCGCTTGGCAGGCCAACCCTGAATTTTCTGCGCTGACTTCCGGCGCTGTCGATATTGCGTGGCGCGAGCCAAAATACCTTTATCTCGTCGCTGCCAATATCGGCGCGGTGATCATGCCATGGATGGTGTTTTACCAGCAGTCGTCCGTCGTAGAGAAAAAACTGACGATTGATGACCTGCCAGCGGCGCGTCTGGACACCGCGTTTGGTGCCGTGGTGACGCAAATAATCATGGCCGCAGTACTGATTGCTATAGCCGCGACGCAGGGAAGCGCGACGCAGTCTGGCTCACTCGATACCGTGCAACAAATTGCCCAAGCAATTACACCGTACCTCGGTCAAACAACGGGCAAGCTCTTATTTGGTCTCGGATTGTCGGGTGCGGCCGTTGTAGCGACTATCGTGGTAACGCTGACCGCGGCTCGGACCCTCAGTGAAGTTCTAGGTACCAAGCATTCACTGGAGCACGAACCGCATGAAGCCCCCTGGTTCTACGGCATCTATACGGTAACGCTTATCGCCGGAGCGCTCATCATCGTCTCGGGAGTCAACCTCGTCAGGTTGAGCGTCGGTGTGCAAGTATTGAATGCACTGTTGCTACCGGTCGTGCTGGGTTTCTTGTATGTACTGGCCCGACGGCTTCCAAAACCTTATCGATTGCAAGGAGCTTATGCCGCCCTCGTCGCGGTCGTGATTGTGGCAACAGTGATATTCGGGGTGTATTCCGGACTGTCGGGGTTGTTGGGTTGAGCATCAAGGCAACGCTGACCCATTTATTGGACGTGATGTCCGCACTAAGCGGGCATAGTTGAGTGCACTGCAAATGTCAGCTTTCGGGGGGTGGATTCAACCGGTCGACGCAACACTCCATCTCATTCTATCTGCTAGGGTTTGAACCCCAAGGTCTTGCGCGCAGTGCCAGCGATGCCAAAGCCCCTGGTTTCTCTGCCGCAGTGAAGCCTCGAAAAAACCCTCGACGTTTCGTCAAGCGCTCCGTCTTTCCCTTCAAGACAGAGAGTGTTGCGTCGACCGGTTGAACCGGCCGGCAATGCGGACATCGGTCGAGCATTGGCGGTAGATCACTCGGTAGCGAATGACCAAGCGGATATCACAGCCTCTTGGCAACGGCGAACAAAACTCGCTACCGTTTAATATTCGTTCGGAATTTCCGATTTGTTCCTATAGGCCGTGAAGGTACTGGCCGAAATAGGCCACTTAGAAAATCAAAACAGGCCACTGCCATGAAGCAGCACCACGGCTATGCCACCCCAGATGAATGCAGCGACCGTCAAAATCGCGATGGCCGCAGCCAAATCAGACTTGGGTCGGTGCATAGGGCAACTCTAGGGCCGTTCGCACCTGCAAAATAGGTCACTAAAAGTGGATTATGGTTGGATGGTTACGGTCGCTCATTTTCTGGAGGTGTGGGCGCAAGTATCGGCCTACCGAATTGTTTTCTGAAACCGGACCATTAGCGAATGATTGCAGAAATAAAAACCGTCAATCCAAGTACCAACAACGCCAAGTAGGTAATCCAATACAATTGGCGAGCGTCCCTGCCACCCAAGATAGGTCGGCCCGCTTTCGTTCTGATCCATTCATAAAAAGCCATGCCAGAACCGGTGGCGAGAAAGGCTATCGCGAGTCCGAGTTTTGCAATCGTTTCCATTTTCATTCGCTCCTCGCACGGTTGCGTTAGACGGTAAAAAAACCGCGCCAAATTGGCGCGGTTTGTGCAGTGATGGAGGATTTCATGCGGCTCGCGAAATGACCAAAGCGAGCAGCATGATCGCACACATGAACTCAATCTTGGAATCGAAAGCTAAACAACTAACTTTTCCATAAATGTACATGCGCCCGATCACTGATAGCGATCACATTTTATTTTCATTTAACAACAGTCCATTGCCGCTTCGGAATAGATAACACAGGAAATGTATAGCGCCTGTTGTGCTTGGTTGAAACGAATGTCTAGTGTGGTTTCAGTTCTATCTGGCTTCGGCGTCTTCGCTGCCGGTGGAGCAGCCCTCTGGTACATGATGCCCACCAACGGGCAGGTGCATCCGCTCGCTAGAAAACCGCTTCTCGACTCGTTGATCCCCATCGCGATTATCTCGGCATTGGCCATCGGCGTGGCGCTTATCATCAGCGGTATCATGTGAATCGAATTTGCCGGCATAGCCTGATCGGCTTTGTGAGGAGCTATCCATGATTGCTGCCGCAGGTTTAGTGCTCGTCGCGGTAACCGTCGTGATGATGTACCTGGCAAGCCCCAGCGACGGTGTATCGGCGCCGTTTCTAAGGGTTTGGATCGTCGGGCAACTCTACGTGATGACCGCATTAGTGAGCGCAGTCACGGGCGCCTCGCTACTGATCTCAAACTGGCCTCTTTAATCGAGCAATTGGGCGCGGCAGAGTCATGGAAACGGCTGTCATGAATTGGCTCGTTGCGGATTTTCCCGTGTTTGGATTGCAGGCACAAAACTGGATGCTGATCATTGGTTTATTTTTTGCGATGTATTTTGCCTACGTCGTCAGGCATCATTCGCGCGGCTAAACCGCTCCAAATGCTGGGTGGAGGAAACAAAAAATGGACTTCGGTTGGGCTGCTAAAGCGTTCTGGATAATCTCGGTTGCAATTGTCTTGGGTTCGATATGGTACGCCAAACGAAACAGAGAGGACTCACCAAATAAACCGGATAAATAGGTTAAGCCGGTGCCTATAGGTAATCCGAAAATCAGTCGTCCGCGAAGAACTTCCTTTTCAGCTGAATCTGAGCTGACGCGGAGCGACCTATTCAGGAACCGCTTCCCAACTATTCGGTATTCATTGGGGTGGTGGAGGTCCGGATCAACCCTTTTTGGGGATTGAGTTCTCCGTCGCGGTTACCGATTTTACCATTTCTGGTTTCCGTCATGGCGTGAGTTTCATCCGCTCGTACGTCGACCCACCTGCTACGCCGCTTCCGGCCGCCCTCCCGCTCTTCGCCTCCGGTCTCGGCGTGATAGGTCTGCTCTTGGGACGCAGGAAGCGAAAGGCGCAAGCAGCAGCTTGAGCGCTATTTTTGTTGTGGCACGGAAGGGCCGCCGCGTTGGCGGTCTTACTTTTTTGTGCCGATCATGCTGCGGCGCGTTTGGTCGCTAATGATGCTGTGGACGGCTCCTCCACCGGCACGTGAGTGCCATAGATGTGGGTGCTGTTAAGGCTCCCACAATTTGGAGGAGCCAAACATGCACACGGTTACGACAATCGGTTTCGACATCGCCAAATCCGTTCCAGGTCCACGGCGTTGATGCCGCCGGCCCGACCGCAAGCAGAAAGCCAAAAGAATCCCTTGACCCGTGGGCGCCGTCCACACATGACCCAACTGCGACAATCGGCCTACTGAACCGCCGCAGCGCAACAACTTTCCCTCTACATAGCACAATGATAACCTTGATCCCTATTTCCGCCTCCCACCGGGCAATCAGCGAATGGCGTTGCACACGCGATTGACTAAATTGCTCAACATCGAGCACCCAATCATCTCGGCACCTATGGCATTTGCTGCTGGTGGCAAACTTGCTGCCGCGGTAACTGGAGCCGGAGGCCTTGGACTTATCGGGGGCGGCTATGGTGATGCCGAATGGTTAGACCGTGAATTTTCAGAGGCAGGAAACGCGCGCGTCGGCTGCGGTTTCATTACGTGGTCATTGGCTAAACGTCCTGAACTCCTCGAATTAGTTTTGGCGCAGTCACCTGCGGCCGTCATGCTGTCATTTGGATCGCCCGTACCGTTTGCCTCGGATGTCAAAACTGCGGGCGCCAAACTAATCTGCCAAGTGCAAACTATGGAACATGCACGTGCAGCCGTTGATGTCGGCGCCGACATCATTGTCGCTCAAGGGGCAGAAGCCGGGGGTCATGGTTTGACCCGTGCGACATTCACGCTAGTGCCTGAGATTGCCAATTATCTGTCGAAGACTGCGGCGGCGACTGTTCTAATAGCTGCTGGCGGCATTGCGGATGGGCGCGGGTTAGCTGCGGCCCTAATGCTAGGCGCGGACGGGGTGCTGATCGGTTCTCGGTTTTGGGCAAGCGCGGAGGCGCTAGTTAATCCTGCGTTTCAAGACGTGGCGCTATCCGCCGACGGGGATTCCACCATACGTACGACGGTGGTTGACCTTGCCCGCAAGCTTGAGTGGCCTAAACCATTCACAGCGCGCGTAGTGAAAACGCGATTTGTCGAAGATTGGCACGGCCGCGAAGCTGACCTTGCCAAGCCCGAGATAGTGGATCGTGAAATGCACCGCTATGTGACGGCGATGCAGAAAGGGGATCCAGACAACACCGGCGTTTGGGTTGGCGAAGTGACTGGCCTAATCCCAGATGTCCAGCCTGCCGGTGAATTGCTGCAAACAATTGTGGGAGACGCGGAACGTCTACTTGCCGACAAGGCGCCTAGCTTTGTGAAAAAGGTATAAATGCTTTTTTTGCTACGGTGCTTGAGTCCGTTATCGGGCACGTTGCGTCGTTTCGCTGCATCGCAACGCCAGTGAAGCTATTGGAGCAACAACGGACAAGCGGCGGCGCAGAGCCTCAACGGCTAGGCCGCGAATGATGCGGTGGACGGCGCCCACTCTGGCATCGAAGTGCTATAGGGTGATTGCGGCGAAACGGAATGTGAGGTTACGTCGAGGACGTAAGGAACGTTGAGGGTGATGATGGTTTGATGCGAACCGGTTGGACCGGGGATCGGGAGAACCCGCTTTGGGTCAAGCACTCTTGAGTGCGGGCGAATGATAGGGACCCGATCTGCGGATCACATCATGGCCAGCGGCTATAAATGCCGCACAAACAGGCCGTACACATGACTTGCACCCGACCGCAAGCTGACAACCAAAAAATCCCTTGACCCGTGGGCGCCGTCCACACATGACCCATCACGTCATTTAGCCGCCGCCAATAGCGGTATTGCGGAAGGCGGCCAGCATCGTTTGCTGACGGGGCAGAAGCACGGACGGACAATCTCATTAGCGGGCATCGAAAATCATTTGGCGTTCGGTGTTCGTCGGTTCCCTACGGTTGTCGCACTGGCCCAATCTGCGGCACTCGCACCGGCTTGGCCATGCCGTAGAAAACTACAACGCCTTGGCCGCCGCAGCGCGTGGAGAGCGCCTCGGGAGGCTTGCCGTAGCAAGTGTCGACGTCCTGCCAGTTGTTCGTCACCCAGACGTTGCCGGCGGGATCGATGTTGATATCGACCTGCATTTGTAGACCGCCACCAACGTACCCGCCGGGCGGCGAAATCTGATCGCCCGTCTTGAAGCCGGGTGGGCAGTTCTCGGTGCGAGCGCCGCATAGCTGCACAATTGGACTGCTAGGCATGGCGAAATTGGAAATCCAGACGTTGTCGTTGCCATCCACTGCCACGGCCCACGGCCCCGGAAGACCGCCGCCCTTGAACGGAGAGCCCGGAAATGGGGTGCCGTCCGGTTTCAGTAGCGTGACGCTGCCCGCGCCACCTTTTTGTTCAGACATCGTCTTCGTTAGGAAGTCGGCAGCCGAAGTCACACCATCGAGTTTCAGGCGTACCGCCATGTCGACCAGATGGGCCATGCCCAGTAGTCCGGTGCCGAACCGGTTGGTGACCCAGACGTTGCCCTGGCTGTCGATGTTAAGTCCGCTGTTGTTGATGCCGGTCTTGAAGTTCTCAACCTTGCTCGGATCAGCAGCGGCAAAGCGGGTGACTTTGTCGTTGCCGTTGGACACCCAGATGCGGTCCTGCTGGTCGATGGCGAGGTGAAATGGCGCTAGAAACGACTTGCACGGCTCCGCGCTGTCGCCCTCGCAAACGATCCGGCCCTTGGTCAGATCGCCCTTGGGGAAGTGGACGAGTTGCCTCTTTTCGATGCCGAGGACCCAGACATCGCCGCTCGGCGTGGCGATAACTCCCTGCATCAGCCCGAGCCGGCCATTAAAGGTGATCCCATCGGGGGGCGTCAGCGGCTTGCCGTTCATGTCGAACACGACAATCGCCTTGCTGCCGTAAGTGGTGAACCAAGCGTTGTCCTTGGCATCGACAGCTGCGCCGAACGTGCCGCCTTCCATCCCGCCGCCAGTGAAGCCGGTAACGTTCGGTGAGATTGGGCGGCCGTTTGGTGCGAACTTGGTTGCGTGACCCTCCCATAGGCTATCCTGCCCCTGCCAACCGACCGTGAAATTGTCGCCAACCCAGAGATTGCCAGCGCTGTCGAACATGGCCTTGCCGCCCGCGCGATAGCCGCCGCCGTCGAATTTAAGTGGCAGCACCCACGCACTGGGTGCCCAGTTGAGATACGGCACGTACGGAACAGGTCGCAGGTTTTTGCCGTTCGGTACCGGATAGAATTGGTCCAGAAGAGCGAAGAGCTTTTCTGGGTGGTACCAAGAATTGCGGGCAATCGACTGAGCTGCCGCCAATGTATCGGTGGCCACTTTGCCGTTCGGAGCAGTGGCTGCCGTAAAGAGATTGTTGCAAACATCGGCCTTTACCTGCGTGGTGCAACCTGCGAGCAAGTCGGCCAGCGTCGCGAAATTGGCCATCGTCGGCGACTGGCCACTGTTGAGCGGATCCGCAATAGCGACTCCCCAACCACCCGTTCGAAGATCGACGAAGTTCGGCACATTGCCAGCGGCGATTTGCAGGCCGAGCGCGTGACCCTTGATCGCGGTGCCGTCCAGAAACTGCGCGTTCGTCCACACCGAAGCGACGGTCGTCATTTCATTGATGACAACAGTTGCCGGCGGCTTGTTACCCAGCACTGTCAATAGAGCGATGGCCGGATTGTCACCGCTGCTCTTGTTGACCGTGGCTTGGCCGCCTTTGGCGACCAGATACAGACTGACATCAGACCCGGGGGTTTCATCGCTGCCAAGCTGAAATCGACCATCACTGCCGGTTTTTGATTGAGCCAGTTGTTTGGGCGCACCGGCACTTGCGGCCCATAGGGTAACGGTGGCGCTTGCGAGTGGACCGCCGCCCGCTTGGACTTGCCCCGCGATGCGAACTTCTGCGACTGTTGGACCGCACATCCAGCCGAGCAGCCCACCCGTCAGCAGCATTGCGGCTACGTGAGCTTTGTAGATTTTGAGCATGGCTGTTCTCCGCATCAGAAAATGATCACGACCGGTCGATCATCCGGCATCTAAATGCTCAGGATAAGCCTAATGACAGTCTGTGTCAGTTGGGTGGCGTGTACAACCTGCAACGGCGTATGTCTGTTATTGGCACTTAGCGACGTTCGCGGCAATGCGGTGACGACGGTCGCTATCGGACTAACAACGGACAAACCGCCGCCCGAAAGCCGGATGGCTATGACGTGATTGACCCTGAGCCGCCAACATAGACAAAAGTTAAAAATTGAAATCGACGCGACCCATTATGGAACGTCCCGCGGTCGAGCGTGTTGGAGAGCCGGAGGAGCCGATGGCCGGGTGCCATCGAACCGGGTCCGCCGCGGCGGAATTTCGGCCATGCCCAGAGGCCGGGCGATATAAGCCCGAAAAGAGCCACAAAACGAAATGAGCCAAAGGAGACTAGCTATGACGTCAATGGTGAAATATGCGACGGCCCTGACACTCGCGGCGGCGCTTGCGGCTATGGCAACAACACCAAGCCAGGCGCGAAACCGGGACAATGGAACCGCGCGCGATAATAACGGCAATTACTCTGCGCAGAGCTATGCCTACGATCCGGCCCCCGGCTACCAGGGCCCGCGCTATTTCTACAACGGCAACAGCAACAGCAATTTGAACGAGCGACTGTGCACACTGTCGCCGGGTTCCATCGACTACGTTCCGTGCGAGAATGCGCCGTAAAACTTCGATATGACGTGAACAAGGGGCGGGCCCGGTGCCCGCCCTTACTTTTCGGGCATCTGTTGTGCCGCGCTGACGTGCTCTACTCGTTTTGCTTAATCATGGGCGCGACCACCCATGGTCCCTCGATCAACGGCATCCAAAACATGCGCGTGCGAAAATCGATTCATATATGGATCACTTTTTAAAAGTTCTTCGTAACTTAATGCCACACGGGTCCAGGAATTTGCAAGATTGAGAAAAAACTGGCGTGCTTTTGCGTCAGTAGCTGCGGCTGCAAGAAGCTTGCACTCCAAAACGCTTTTCCAAGCCTCGCGAATGATGTTGGGCATCAGCCAACTTCCAATGGCACTGGCTCTGTTAAAATGCCGGAAGCTCGGAGACGTTCCGATGGAACGGAGTAAACAGAGCATTCCGCTGAACAACGTAAAATATCCATTGCCGCAATTGCAAACTCGAACAAGCCTACCCCAAAGGATTGAATCGGGAGGCGATGTCAGCAACTGGCACTTAGCCGACAAATCGACCGCGCCCGAGTTTGTCGCCTATTGGACTAACAACGGACAATGGGCCACAACCGCTAGGTCGGGAATGACCGTTGTTGCCCCTAATTTTCTAGAGGCAATATTAGTACTGCCCTATTCTAACGCCTAGTGGCCGAATTTGGAATTTGCGGTGGGCCGATTTAAGGATGTTAAGTCACTTTGGTGCATCATATCGACATGAAATCTTGCGATGCCGATGCGTGTCAATCTTGCGCACTGCCCGAAGGCCGCCCCGCTTGCTTACGCCAAAAGGCCCATTTTTGCGTTTGGCTGGCGACGAGGACCTCTAGCAAGGTAGTCCAGGCCGCACTTGAGAAAATGAACCTCGATTTGATGGAAGACGCGAACGCGCTTGAGCAAGAGCAAATGCTCAAGCAGGAACGCCTCAATTGGCGACCTCTTTACGCTTCGGCAACCATAGCGGCCTACGGTCCTGTAGCGCAAAGGTTCAGCATTGCGCCCTTTCTGGAAGAGAGCCCTGATCGCCCGCCCGTGATCGGGGCTCTTTTTTGCGCTTCAATGCGGCCTCTTCCAACTTAATCCAACCGTTCAACGTCGCCTTTGGCACTTCGCGTCATTCGCAGCGCTGCAAAAGTTTGGTCGCTATTGGGTGTAGAGCGGACAAACGAAGGCGTCGGGCTTGATCAGCTAGGTCGCGATTGACCCCGAAGCGAACCCCCGCATATAATCGTCAATTCGGTTCGATGGAAATTGGGTTCTATCTCTTCACAGAAGGCAAAATCATGAAGAAGTTCGCATTATTGGCTGCGGCGCTACTTGGCCTCGCGGCGGCAATGCCCGCGCGCGCAGACGTTGAAGTGGGTACACTGAATTGCCGAAGTTCCACACCGGCAGCCTATATCATTCTCTCCGGGCAGGCATTCCGTTGCGGCCTCACACCATCCAACGGCGGTCCGATCCAATATTATCAAGCCGTCATCCACCGTTTCGGAGCCCAAGTTGGCTTCAGCAACGATGTCAGCTTGGCATGGGCTGTGTTCGCACCAACGCCGCACGTTGGGCCGGGTAGCCTAGCCGGTGGCTACGGGGGAGTTACGGCAGGGGCTGCGGTGGGTATCGGCGCGGGCGCTAACGTCCTCGTGGGTGGCGCCAACTCATTCACTCTCCAACCCTTGAGTGTTCAGGGAGAGCTCGGGCTCAACGTAATAGCTACCGTAACCGGGCTTGAGTTGGAGCCCGTCTTACCTGCTCCGCATCATCGGCATTATCGGCATCACCGCCATTACCATTCATAGGCACAAGCCATCCATAGACCAAATCAAAGCCGCCTGGCGCTTGGCCAGGCGGTTCGATTTCTTAGTTTCCCTTTAGATTGGCTTATCAGACGCATCACTAAGGCTCGGTGACTGCCGAGCGTGATAGCCACCGGCGCTCACGCGCCGGAATTCGCATTACGCCGAATGTCGCCTCGTGGCACAAAGCGGACAACCTAATCGCACCCTTTGGACAAGAGCGGCCACATCGGCAGAAATATTAGTTGCGAAGGGAATGGGACTTCAATCTTTACAATCGACAAAGGTGATTGGCGCCATGGAACGGCGATCAATCTCAAGATGAAATATATCCGGACGACCGTAGTGACCTGCCACATCCAATGATTTGCGTGAATTCCGAGCCGCTTCCACGTCGATGTCTGCATACAAGATGCTTTTCTCATTATGCAGCGGGCCGGCCACGACACCTCCGGACGGTTTAATGACCACCGCGTCGCCAGAGTTTATCCACTCATCGTCCTTGAAGAGCCTAGCCCGTTCCGGAAAGCGCTCCGGCACATCGGAGCCCTGAAGGGCTGTTGCCGAACTAAGAACCCAACACCCTCCTTCGCGGGCGATGTGGTTCATCGAAGCGCGCCAAGTCTCGCCGCAATCCCAAGTGGGCGCAACATAAATGTCAGGATTTTGTGCATAGAGCGCAAAGCGCGCAAGCGGCATGTAATTTTCCCAGCATATAAGACAGCCAATCCGCCCGATGGGGGTATCGACAACGCGCAAACCGCTCGCATCGCCAATCCCCCACACCATTCTTTCGGGGTTCGTTGGCATCAGTTTTCGGTGTCGATTTAAAATTGCGCCGTTTGGCCCGATAACGACGACTGTATTATAAAGTGTTGTGCCGCTGAATTGAGCATCAATCTCATGAAGCCCTATCACCACAACGACGCCACGGTCGGCGGCAGATTGGCAAATCGGATCGAGGCCACCGGCGGCAATATTGACCGAATTTCTTCGTAGTTCGGCGTGAATTCTATCGCCCAGCGCCATATCTTCGCTAGGCCGCAGTCGCCATATCCAGGTGGGATAGCCCGGAAGGTAGGCTTCCGGAAAAACAACGAGTTGCGCACCCGCGTGGCTCGCTTCAACAATCGTCCCGATGGCCCGGTCGATTGTCGCCTTCAAATCGAGCAGGATTGGCGGCCTTTGGCAAATGGCAACCTTGATGCTCATGTCATTGTACTCATAACATTCCCGCTCCAGTCTTTCAGCCTATGCCGATCGATGCCGCAGGAAAAGCCGTCAAGGGGATCGCGGGGCGATGTCGGCTTATGGCATAGGCCGTGTGAAAACTCGGACGCTCACCGTGCGGGTAGAAGTATTTTTTAGAAATTTCGCGTCATCGAAACAAATTATATTTGAGACATACCGCTGGATGCCATGTTGGAGAATTGTATTTTCTACATGTTCCGAATGTATGAGTTTTCACACAGCCAAGACCCGAAGCGGACACTGGCAGTGCGAAGGGGGTAGCCCTACAGCAATGATTGCCTTCTAAATAGTCTGTGAGTTCAAGGACAGCAGCGTTACTCGAAGGCGAAGATGCGCTTCCAGTCCTTCTTCATGGCAACGACGGTCCATTTATTCAGCGCAGCCGCATCTAGAGCTTTGTCGAGGCGACCAAAAGATGTGTTCCGATCGTAGGCATATTCGCGTTCCGCGTCGGTGTGATGGACAATCAGGCCCAAGCGGCGGCCATCGGCCATCGTGGCCCATTGCAGCATTTCGAGATCGCCGTCGGAATTGCCGAACGCGGCGATCGGTCGGCGGCCGATATATTCGTTGATGCCAACAGGCTTGCCGACGTTGTCATCGATGAAATTCATTTCTGGTAGACGGAAAAGTTCCGGCTTGCCGTCGCGCATTTGGAATTTTGTCTTGATCGACGAGCCTACGACTTGCTCAGGAGGCACACCGTAAACCCGCTCGGCCCACGGCCGCATGAACTCGATGCCGCCACCCGAGACTATGAAGGTCTTGAACCCATTGGCGCGTAGATAGGCGAGCAGCTCGATCATCGGCACGTATGCGAGCTCAGTGTATGCGCGTTTAAATCTCGGGTGACGTGCCGTGGCGATCCAGTCAATGACAATCTTCTGGAATTCCTCCGTGGTCATTCCAGCATGGGTCACCAACATCAGTTGCATCAACCCGCGCTCACCGATTTCCATCAACGCCTTTACGTCGCCTTCAAGCACCGCCTTAAACGGCTGTGTGTCCTTCCACTCAGGATGCAGCGGAGCCATTGCCTTCACGCGATCGAGCGCAAAAGCCAGTTGGGTGTACATCGGGTGTTCCACCCACAACGTCCCGTCGTTGTCAAAGGTCGCGATGCGCTCGGCGGGTGGTACAAAATCCGGCGAACCCTCTCGCGTCACGGCGGCAACGAATTCGCAGGATTGCCTGCTTCGTAGCGCCGTCATTCCACGAGGGCATCGGCTTGCCAGACGCCGCTGTCTGCGCCTGCGCCTGCATGGGGAGTAGCGGTCCCGATAACGCCGGAAGCGATGCCAGAGCCGCGAGCAACGCCCGGCGGCTGACTTTAGAGTGGACGGGACTTGGTGACATGGCTGGTTCCCTTTCTAAACTTCCATACGGAAACCCTCGCCGGGCGTCCGATGTTTTGCGTCACTCCCGAAGGGGACCTTAGGGCGTTAGCACCAAAGCCTTGAGTTCTTTACGGGCGGTACCAAAGGCTCCAAGTTGGTAAACCGACGCTCCCGCTGGCGAGAACGTAAAAGCCTCGAACGGTTCTGCGAGCATTTTCTTCAGGTAGACCTCGGCGCCTACACCGATTGTGACGTGCGGATTGAATTTCTTGCCAGCTCCGATCTTCACAAAATTTGCCACGTATTCGATCAAGAAATTTTGGATGTCGCGGCCCTTCTCGGTACTCATGAATGCTGCGCGGGTGCCGGTTTTCGTCACGAAAGGCGCAACCGCGTCGATTATTTTCTGTTGCAGCCTAAGCAAATCGTCCGTCGGTTCGACGACGATGCCCGCAAGACCGATCGGTGGCGAGGGGATGTAGTAATACTTGAACGCCTTCAACTTCCAACTCGTTGGCTTCTCACTAGCCAGAACCTTGCCGACCGCGTCGTAGACCTTTTCAAGGTCAGCTGTGCGGACGAACGTCTGCAGCATGGTGACGTGCGGGTGGTGGGTCGCGTCAAGAGCGAAGCCCTTCGGAAAAACCTTGAGCAGGCGGGCGTTATCCATCTGTGCATGTTGGAGCATCGTTGCATCTGGCTCTAGCGCAATGTCGATAGCGGTAACCGGGTTTTGCTGTGCACTTGATATTGCTGCAGAACCAAGCAGCGACCCCAAGCCGACGATGAATGCGAGGATAAGCTGTGCCATCGAATTACCCTCTGAGTTTTACAACGGAGACCTAATACGCCCAAGAATAGATGAGTTTGGACGGCCTGTCCTGATGTCCGCTTCTGGCACGTCGCTGCGTTCGCTGTGCCGCGAAATTTATGTCGCTATCGGACTAAGAGCGGACATGGGGCTTTTACTTTCTCGGCCCCTCAACCTCGCTGTCGACGATCTTTCGCGCTTCCGCGAAGGCTTCTGTGCGGGTGAGCACGACATCGGTGCGGTCATGCTCGGCACTTTTTGGGGAGCTTGTGGCCTCGCATGGCCTTGTGCTAAATGTAACTGGCCGCAATCAGGAAGAACATTATGCGCAAGGGACTTTATGGCCTCGCTGGACTGGTGGCCGCACTACTCGCCGCCAACGGCACTGCCGGTGCTCAGGAACCCTATCCATGGTGCGCCGTCTACAGCGGTGGCAGGAACGGCCTCGGCGCGACCATTTGCAGCTTCGTCACTGTTGAGCAATGTCGGGCGACGATCAGCGGTCTCGGCGGCTATTGCCAGCCGAATCCGACGTATCCCGCACCCAAGATAAAAGCTGTCAGCCACCGCCGTAAGATCGATGACGGCTAGCCGTCATCGCCGTCGCCACCGGCCGGATTTATACGGTGCCGGGCGGTCGCTTTCGGGGGACAGCGGACATTAGTGGATTTTGGGTCAGGTTGTCTGTGACGCAAATGACCCTGGCTGTGTGAAAACTCATACACCGGAAAAATGTAGAAAATAAAATTCTTCACCGTGGCTTTTGGTCAATGCTTTGCAGCATCATTAGTTCTCAAAGCAGATGATCTCTAAAAAATTATCCAATGCGCGCAGTTGGCATTTGCGTTTTTACACGGCCAAGACCCATAACGGACATGTGGATGTTCGGTCGAAGCGACTAAATTAATGCCCCGTACATCGCTTCCCCCGATACCTGCCTACCGGACGAGTTAAATTTCATTGCTTCGCAGGCACGGCTGCGAACCCCGTTGAGATTCGCCTCGTAGAAAATGATCAGATCGTTGGAGTCGGAATCCCAGACAATGTGGTCGAGTTTGAACTCGATCTTTTCGATCTTCTTTGCAGCAAGATGCCAGTATTCCGATAGCGCCTTTTTTCCCTCTATCACTGGATTGCCCACAAAGCTCGCAGCTTTGGGGCCGATGAATTTTGTGTCCTCAATATAGTGCTCCAGTACTGCATCGACGTCTTTTTTGTTCCAAGCTCTGATCCAGTTCGTCGCGAATGCGTTCGCCTCACTTCGATTTCATGCAAGCTCCATGTTCATAAACCGCTGCTAACACCCACCCGGTCGCGATTTAGCGCCTGGCGCTCAAGCAGCGAGAGATTAAACATCGGCATTCCGAAATTATTCCCCGCAGGCCGCGCGTCGATGCAATTGTTGTAGAGCTGCTCTTCAGCGGCCACTTGGCTGGATGAGCAGGGCGACAAAGTGGGTTCCAATAATTCCTGACGTTAATCGGATCGATAGAAACAAATAATGGAATAGCTCTGGTGATTTTCCGTTAGTCCATGTCATGCAAGGGCGTCTTTAATTTTCTCGTGACGTCATGCGACACAATGGATGAGGAAGAAATGCAATTTACGTCCAAGGAAAAAATTGTTTCTGGGTGCCTCGATGTCAGCCGGGTCGAAACGATACGGCCATTCGTTGAGCAAAAACGTCCGAGGAGTGTTTTCGCACGCTTCATACGTGCGCTTAAGATGACGCGCTGGCGGGCTGCACAACGTGAAATAGATAGGCATGCCCATCTGATTAACCTGGAAGTAAGGCACGACGAACTACGCCAGCGTTCCAATGATTTGCCTTTCTAAGCGATCAGCTTAAATAGGTTTCCGCGCAGGTTTGAGGTAACAGTGGGGCCGCCTCAATCGCCGACCTCTTCATCTCAGTCATGCTAGTAATGCCGCTTACTGGCACATCGCTGCATTCGCAGCATCGTACGCTGCAAGACGCGAGGATTATCATCGCAATTTATTTAACGCCGAGCAGCGCGCGGCATTCGCCATTGAGATACGTTTTGATCTGCACACGCGCGCGCGCCAGACGCGACATCACGGTCCCGATCGGTACGCCTTGCACGTCGGCGACCTCGCGGTAGCTCAGGCCTTCCAACGCCACCAAGAGCAAGGCGGTGCGTTGCTCCTCCACCAACATGGCGAGCGCGCGTTCGATATCGCGCCCGCCGACTTCCGTTCCCGGCAGGTGGGGAGTATTGTTGTCCTCGATCGGCGACATCGGCGGCCGCCGCGCCAGCGAGCGCAGCCGGTTGCGATTGAGATTAGTCAGGATCATATACAGCCAGCTGCGCAACTCACCGCCGTGAAACAAGTGCTCAGAGCGTAGCGCCCGCACCAGGGTGTCCTGGACTAGGTCGTCGGCGATGTCGGAGTTGCGCGTTAGCGCCCGGGCGTATCGGCGTAAAGCCGGAATCATCACTTCGACACTCTTGGCGAAGGCGGCCACATCGACCTCCAGTTTTTGGGCGTAACTCGGAAAAAAGAGGCCGCTCAAGATAGCGGCCTCTTGCAGTCCGCCTAAGCTTGGGGCGGGTCGTGGGACACTTAAGCGCTGGCTGCGGCGACCGTGTGGCACACCGCAGCTCCGCTCCCAATTCACAAGATTCCGGCCCGCCGCTCACGGAAACGTCATGGAATAAATGAATCAAAAACAATTCTACGGCGGTGCGCCGGCCAGTGTTATTCGTTCACCAGAATAAGGCCACGTGGAATATTTTCATCGAGGTACTCCAAACCGTCGCGCGCATGCGCGCCCGTCAGTGCTGCCATGCGAACCCTCTTAGTGGGATTTCGGTACGGAGTTTTGCCGTTGCTCTTGGTCTCGACGAACCGAACCCGACGTAGGACGGGCCCTCCAGACCACGCCGGCGTTTGTCCGCTATGTGCGGTGGTCTCAACCGGTCGACGCAACACTTATCGTGAGCAGAAAAGATAGCGAGCGTGCACTGATGAGCGAAAAATGTCGTCCAGGACTCATACGGCCCGAGAAACCGGGAGCTTTGGCATTGCTGGCAGCTGGCAAACTTGAAAGCGATTAGCCGAGCGTTTGGTGTGCGTTACGCAAGTATTGCGTCGACCGGTTGAGCTGGCTACAAGCGGACAAAATAACAAAGTGGCGCGCTGAAGTTGCTGGAATAGACTTTGCCTTCTGGGGGTTCTTAGGTGATAGTGGGCTTGCGGCAGTTGCAACAAGAACGTTGCAGATCATGCGGTTGGGCATCAGACGGGCGGTAGGCTGGGTAGCGATCTACGCCGTCGCGCTGCACGTCATTCTGATCGGCTTCCTGCCGATTGCCGCCAACGGCACAAGCGTCGATCCGTTCTCCATCATCTGCCATAGCGCGACCGGTATGGGAGATGAGGTACCGGTCAAACCCGGCCTCATACCCGGCCATGCCTGCGAGCATTGCAACCTGTGCAGCGCCGCGCCGCCGCCCGAGCCCAGCCTTGTTCTCATCGGCCATCTCCTGCCAACGCGCTTGCTGCATGTCCTGCAGCCAGCCTCGCACGCGCCGCGTGCCGGCATCGCTTCCCGTCTCAATCTTGCCCGAGGTCCTCCGCGCACCGTCTGACATGCGGCCGCTCGCAAGCGGCCTTCATCCATTCATGTCCTGACGAATTGGAGTGACCAATGCTCAACCGCTATCTGTCCGCGGCCCTTTGCGGGGCTGCTACCGCGCTCGTGGCGACGGCTGCCCGCAGCCACGAGATCGTTGGCAATCGCATGTTTCCCGCCACGCTAACTATCGACGATCCAGGCGTTGCCGACGAACTGTCGCTGCCAACCGTTGCTATTTCCAAGACCGGCGACGTTCCCTCGGTCAAACAGCTCGACATCTCAGGCGAGTATTCCAAGCTGATTACTGAGGACTTCGCCGTGTCCTTTTCGCCCACCTGGACCCATCTCTATGCGCCAGGCGGTCCCAATATGACCGGTGCCAGCGGCTTCCAGAACAGTGAACTGACGTTCAAGTATCGAGTGTTCACGAATGCGGAGCATGAATTTGTTACCTCCATCGGCCTCAAAGTTGAATGGGGCGGCAGCGGCGCGCAGGACATCGGCGCCGACCCATTCACCACGTACACGCCAACATTTTATTTCGGCAAAGGCTTTGGCGATCTGCCCGCGAGCATGGCCTGGGCTCGGCCGTTCGCGTTGACCGGTCAGTTCGGCTACGCGTTCCCAAGCTCAAGCACGACCCTGACCACCGATCCAGGTACCGGCGACGTTGACACCGAGTTCAATCCGCGCGTCCTGATCTGGGGCGCCTCGCTGCAGTACAGCTTTCCCTACCTGAAATCCGCCGTCGTTGATCTCGGCCTGCCGGATTTTGTCAATCATCTGATCCCGCTGGTGGAAGCGTCTTTGGAAACACCGGTGAGCAATACGTTCAGTTCGGGCACGGTGACCACCGGCACCATCAGTCCCGGAGTGATCTGGGTCGGAAAATATTATCAGGTCGGCGTCGAGGCGCTGATCCCGATCAACCGCCAGAGCGGCAGCAACGTCGGTGTCATCGGGCAAATCCATTTCTTCCTCGACGACATTTTCCCCAACACCATTGGGCGACCGATCTTTGCCAACAGCATTGCAACAGGGAGGCCGAACTTCGGCAACAAGCCATGAACCATCTCTGCAGAACTGCCACCATTTTCGTCGCATTGCTGTCCGCCGCCGCGCATGCGCACGCCTTCCTCGACCACGCCAGCCCAAAGGTTGGCAGCACGGTCGCCACCGCGCCGAAAGAATTGTTGCTGTGGTTCACGGAAAAACTCGAGCCGGCCTTTTCCACGGCCGAAGTGAGCAACGCCCAAGGCGCTGCAATGCAAAGCGGTAAGGCGCAAGTCACCGGCAGCGCCGGCACCGAGCTGCGTGTGCCGCTCAAGGCGCTACCACCAGGGACTTATCGGGTGAATTGGCGTGTTCTGTCGGTAGACACTCATCGCACGCAGGGCAATTTCACTTTCCACGTCGGTCAGTAGCCGCACGCTTCAAAAGGAGAACTTTATGAGCACACCCTCACGCATAATTATGTTTGCAATCCTAGCGACCGTTCTCGGTATCGGGTTCTCACACGCCCAGTCGTCCGGTTCGATTTCGATCGAAAAGCCTTTCAGCCAAGCGACCCCAGGCGGCTCGAAAGTTGGCGCTGGTTACATGACCATTACTAACAAAGGAACCACGGCGGATCGCCTTGTATCCGCTTCGTCTCCTGCAGCCGGGGAAGTCGGGATCCACAAGATGACAGAGCAAGACGGCATTATGAAAATGCGCAAGGTTGACGGTGGCCTACCGATCGAAGCCGGCAAGACTGTATCACTGGCTCCCGACGGCTATCACCTGATGCTGATGCAACTAAAGGCCCCGCTCAAGAAGGGCGACAAGGTGCCGGTGACATTGACTTTCGAGAAGGCAGGCAAGGTCGATGTCACACTCGACGTTCTGGCGATCGGGGCGCGGCCGAGCAGCATGTCGATGCCAGCGGGCGATGGCGAACAGATGCACAAGATGTGACAGGGAACATCACACGCCACATGAGATATGAAGACGGATAGACTTTTTTGAATTCGTTCCCGTGGACTGAGAGCTTCATACTGGGTGCGAGACATGATCAACGCGCTCATCCTGTTTCGCGCCTTCCATATCGCCGCAACCGTACTCGCTTCCGGCACGGTCGCTTTCACAGTGCTGGTGGGGGAACCGGCTGCAGCTGTGGCGCTGGTCGATTTTTCGATGTTGCGCCGACGCCTGACCTGGATGGTCTGGATTGCGCTCGCGGTTGCGATCTTGGCGGAGATCGGCTGGCTGGTGTGGCTCTCCGCCGAAATTTATGGCGCTCCCGTCATCGCGGTCTGCCTGCACGGCGGCGTCTGGACGGTGCTCACCAATACCCGTTTTGGCTTGGTATCTACTATACGGCTCGCACTTGCGGTCCTGCTCTCAGTGCTCATCTTGTGGCCGACCGCGCGCCTGCTGCAGTTAGCCGCTGGCGCCGCGCTCATTGCTCTTATCGCCCTGGTCGGCCATGCAGGGGCAACGCCCGGCGCTGCCGGCAACATCCATTTGGGATCCGACATTGTGCACCTGCTCGCGGCCGGCGCCTGGCTGGGTGGCCTGCCGGCGTTGGCTTTGGTGCTGGCGCGCGCGCGTCACACAGGCGATCCAGCATGGCGTCATTTCGCGGTCGGGGCGACCCGGCGGTTTTCATGGCTCGGGGTTATCTGCGTTGCCGCCCTGCTGGTCACCGGCATCATCAATAGCTGGAACCTGTTGGGAGGTCCGCGCGACTTGGTGACAACCGACTACGGTCGCTTGGTGTTCATGAAGATCGGCTTATTCGTCGCCATGGTCGGGATCGCTGCCGCCAACCGGTTCCACTTCACGCCGCAATTGCCTGCGGCCGGCGCATTGCGGGCGCTACAACGCACTAGCCTGGCCGAGGCCGGTCTGGGGCTATGCGTGCTGCTGTTTGTGGCTGCGCTTGGCACCCTATCGCCAAGCGGTCATGCCCACAGCACCACTGCAGATGTGCCGCTCGATGCGGCGTTCGTCCACATCCACACCAACGAAGCCATGGCGGAGGTGACCATCGAGCCCGGCCGGACTGGATTGGCCAACGCGCACATTCGTCTATTACGGGATGATTTTTCGGAATTGCCAGCCAAATCTGTGGAACTCACGCTTGATGCGCCAGCCGGAGGCACCAAAATCGCGCGCGCGGCGGCCCATTTGCCGGACGGCACCTGGGAGGTGAACGCACTGAACTTGCCGCAGCCAGGGATATGGACCGTGCACGTGATCATTCCGACCGAGCGCGGCGCGACGATCGTTCTCGACGCACCGATCGTGATCGAGCCAAAACAATAAAGGCCATCAAGTCGATGGTGGCACTCGCACTCGACTGATCAAACACCGGAGGGGATTTCGGAAGGACCGCTGCGATGCGGTCTTTGTGTTTCTGGTGTTTGTTGCGGCGCCATGGTCGCTAATGACCCAAAGCGGACATCGCAACTTGGCGGATATGCCCGCCTTAAAGTTCCTGCCTGGTCGGCCTGAATAAGATCTCGTTGATGTCCACGTCGTCCGGCTGACTCATGCGAACGCTACGCAACGGGCGAACGAGTCGCCAGGAATTGCGAACTCCTCATAGAACTTATGAAAGCTATCGGAGAGGTCCGCCTCGGTGACGCTGTCCGGCAGCTCGGTTGCCACTGCGCCCGGCGAGATCACTGTCGTGCGGATGTTGTAGGGCTTCACTTCCTGACGCAGGCCTTCGGAGAGGGTCAGCACTGCATGCTTGGTCGCCGAATAGACGGCGCCGCCAGCTCGGACCTTGTGGCCCGCTACGGACGAGACGTTGATGATGTGCCCCGATTTCTGCTGCTTCATCGCGGGCAACGCCGCGGCGATGCCGTACAGCACCCGGCAACGCGAACAGCCGAGCAAGCCGCGTCGGAACGCACTCGGCCTTTCGAAAGCAGAAAACTCGTTCGTCGCGACAATGGTGCCGAGCGTCTCGGTCTCGTCCATGAACCCTCTGCGCGTCGGCGCTCGTAGATTTCGCGTTAAAGACTGGCCGCACTTTTTGGGCGCGCCTCAGATGGCGAAAAGAGTATTGCTAGTGTGACCGAGACCGGCGCCGCCGGCTTTTATTGAAATCAATAATTCAAATTAATAAGCCGAATTAGGTCGGTGATTTTATCTAAACAGGCTTCACAGGCGCCGGGATCGGCACCAGCGCCTGCGGATGGTATTGCGCTAGCGTCTGCATCGCGTTGGCGTCGAGGAATTCGACCACGTGGTCTGAATTGACGATCAATTTCTCCGCGCGTAGCCGCTGCATCATCCGGTTGAGATGAGGTACGCTGAGACCGAGAACGTCGGCAATCACCTCCTGTGAAAATGGCAGCGTAAAGCCTGCTTTCTCCGCTAGGCCGACGGCATGCAGGCGCGCGCGCAACTCCAGCAGAAAATGTGCCAATCGCTCGATTGGCGCACGTCGACCTACGTCGATGACGTGCTCGGCATAGGTCGTCGCTTCCTGCACTGCGACCCAAGCGAGCGCTAAGCCGTATTGCGGGCGCTCATACGATAGCTGGACGAAGTCGTCGAGCGAACAGACCTTCATGCGCAGTTCGGTAATGGCGGTGACTGCGTACACCGCATGGTCATAGAAGCTGCCGGGCAGACCGACGATGTCACCGGGCAAGACCACGTTGAGGATTTGCCGCTTTCCGCTGCGTAGTAGCTTGTAACGCACGGCATAGCCATCGGTAACGAAACAGAGTTTCCGGTATTCGTAGCCGTCGGCGATAAGGTCGCGGCGCTTGTGGATCAGCAGTTCACCGTGAATGATGCCATCGAGGGCCTTGATATCGGCGGCGCTAAGCGCGACATGCTGCAATAGTCGCGTAACGAACGGATGCCGGTCCAAGGCATTGCGGGGCGGCAAAGCGGCCATGGTATTATCCAGCAGATACGCTAATCCCGGTCATTAATTTGAATCAATGATTTTTGCGAATGCCGACGGCGACGACGCCAGGCAGAATAATCTCGGTCGCTTTTTCCCCTCTGAAATAGGCGGCCATGACCCAACACGACCTTCTCGGCCGCGCGCGTCTAGCGCGGCCATTTTTTCTTGGTAGGTCTGAGTTTTGCCGCGGCCGCAACGTGGAGCGAACAGCATGAACAATAGCAAACACGAATGGGCCGAGCGGATCGGCAAGCGTGTTTCCACCGTCTTCCTCGTTGGCGTAGCCGCGATATTTTTGTACGGTTAGCTCGGCCATTATATCTTCGACTGACGCTGGCCGACAGGAGTGCCGGGAGTGGCTGTTTAGGTTTGCCTCTTTCCAGCCACTGCCTCACGGGGAGCCCTTTCAGGCCGATGTGTGTTCATGTCCGTTTGTGGCACATCGCTGTATTCGCAGCGCCGCACTAATTTGTCTGCTTTCGGACAGGAGCAGACATGGGGCCAGCACCGGCGCTAAATTGTTTGCCCGCTGATGACCCCAAAGCGGACGTTCCGAACGGTATCGCTTAGTCATTTCCACGGGCGGCTATCTCAAGACCCAATGAGGAATGGCTGCAGCTACCGGCTCGAAAAACACCACCATGAACAGCACCACCAGTTCCGCGACGATGAACGGCATTACGTATTTCACCGTCTGATCGTAGGTGGTCTCGGCAATGCTGGTGGTGACAAACAGCAACACAGCGACCGGTGGGGTGGTCGAGCCGATCTGGTTCGACATCACCATGATGAGGCCGAGCTGGAACGGATCGACGTTGTAGGCCTGTCCGATATAGACGGCGACCGGCACGAAGATGATCAGCACCGCCATCGACTCGATGAACATGGTGAGCAGCAGCATGACCAGTGTCAGCGCGACCAGGATTTGCGTCTTGGTATGGGCAACGGAAGTCAGCAGCCAGATCGCCGTCTCGTTGAATTGCAGATAGGCGAGCAGCCAGCCGAGCGCCCCGGCCATGGCGATGATGCCGGACACCATCGCGGTAGTGATCGAGGCGTCGAGAAAGATGCGCGGCAGGTCGCGGAACTTGATCTGCTTGTAGACGAACTTGCTCACCAGGAATGCGTAGAAGCAGGCGACGACGCCGGCTTCGGTGGCGGTGAACACGCCGCTCAGGATGCCGCCGATGATGACGAGCGGCGCCAGCAGCGCCGGCCAAACCTCGATCACGGCGCGCCAGACTTCGCACAGGTCGAATTTTCCGGTGGTCGCGCGCAGTTCGGGAAAGGCGGCGAGGTGCGAGTGGATCTTGACGGTAATCATCAGGAACAGGCCGATCAGCGTGCCGGGAATGATGCCGCCGAGAAACAGCCCGCCGATCGAGACCTGCGCCATCGAGCCGTAGACCACCATCACCATGCTGGGCGGGATGATGGCGCCGATGGTTCCGGCGCAAGCGATCAGCGCCGCGGCAAAGCCGGGCTTGTAGCCCGCCTGCTTCATGGTCGGGATGACGACAGAACTGATGGCGGAAGCATCGGCGGTCGAGGAGCCCGAGACGCCGGCAAAGATCATGCTGGCGACGATCGAGGCGTGGCTGAGGCCGGCGCGGAAATGGCCGACCAGCGTGCGGGCGAAGCGCACGAGATGCAGGCTCAAGCCGCCATGCGACATCAGCGAGCCGGCAAGCACGAAATAGGGCAGCGCCAGCAGCGCGTAGGTATCGAGCATGCCGTACATGCGCTGCGGAAACAGCGCCGGATTGACGTCGGGCAAATACAACATGCCGGCGAGTCCAATCACGCCCATGCACAGGATGATCGGCACACCGATGAAGATCAGCGCCAGCAGCACGATCAGCAGGATGAGTAGCGTCATAGCGGATCCTCGATCGGAGCCGCATGCAGTCCATTGCCGCCTCGCGCGTGCGTGATGAGCTTGCGCACGGCGACCAGCATCAGATAGGCGCCGCCAATGACCAGCCCCATGTAGATGTAGCTCATGGGGATTTCCAGCGCCGGGCTGAGCTGGAAAATCGCGACACGCACCAGCCGAATTGAAAAGAGCGCGATCGAGACGCCGATCCACAGCCACAAGATGTCGACGGCAATGGCGATCATCCGCTGCATCGGCGCGGGCATGCGTTCGAACAAAATGTTCATCAGGATGTGCGAGCCGCGGTTATAGGCGATCGGGATGGTGAGAAATACGATCCAGATGTGGCCGAAAATCTGCACTTCCTCGCTCCACGGCAGCGGATAGTTGAGGACGAAGCGGCAGAACACCTGCAAGCCGCCGGTCAGCACCAGCCCGATGAAGAGAACGGAGACCGTCCATTCCGCCGCGCGGTCGATTCCGCGATTGATGGTGTTCAGCACGAAAGGCCTCCCGCGCGAAGCGGTTTACGCCGTCGCGACGCTCACGCGGCGCCGCGCCGGCAAAAAATCGATCCGGGAAGCAATGACCGAACTTCCCGGATCGCAGGTTCGCTATTGGTTTTGCTCGGCCAGGATTTCGTCGAGCAGCTTGCCGGCGCCAATCTTGCCGGCCATTTCCTTCTGCACGCCGACGGCATTCTTGCGCGCCTCGGCCATGTCGGGATGGGTGATGATCATCCCGTGCTGCTTCAGCAAGGCAAAGCTCTCCGCGTCACGCACCGGCGCCATGGCGCGGCAGATGTCGGTCGCAAGCTTGGCGCCCTTCTCGACCACTTCCTGCTCCTTCGGGTCGAGCTTTTTCCATTCGGACAGCGAGTAGGCGACGACCGTCGGATCGAGCAGGTGCTGGGTGATGGCGATATATTTTGCCACTTCGTAGAATTTGAAGGAGAGGGTGGTCGAGGCGGTGTGCTCGTAGCCGTCGATCACGCCGGTCTGCAGTGAGGTATAGACCTCGCCGAAATTCATCGGCGTGGCGGTCGCGCCCATCGCGTTGACCGCGCCGACAAAGACCGGCGTCGGGATGGTGCGGATCTTCTGACCTTTAAGATCGGCGACCGTCCTGATCTCCTTCTTGGTGGTAACGACGTTCCGATAGCCCCAGGAAAAGAGATAGGACAGCACGTGGAACCCGGATTTCTCCATGTCGCTGGCGAGCTCCTTGCCGACCGGGCCGTCGAGCACACGCTCGACGTGATCGTAGCCCTTGAAGATGAAGGGCAGCCCAAGCACGCCGCATGGCTTGCAGAAGTTGGCGAACTCGGCCATGCCGCCGATATGCATGCTGGCGCCGGTGCCGAGCTGCATGGCTTCGATCACCTGGCGCGACTGGCCGAGCCCGCTGTTGGGGAACAGCTTGACCTCCAGCGTCGGTGAGTGCTCGTTCACGTAATTGGCGAAGATCCAGGCGAACATCTGATGTTCGGAGTTGAAGACGTCATCGGCGCCGGCGTGGTTGACGCGAATGATCTTCTTGGCTTGCGCCAAGGCCATGCCGCTGGTGCCGAGCACGAGCGCGCCGGCGAGCGCGCATTGCACAAAACGCCGCGTAAAGCTTGACGTGAGACGCATGTGGTTCTCCTCCCTGTTGGTCGTCCCGGTGCGATGCCGGGGCCTTTATGTCCGGGTGGCGGCCGACGGCCGGCCCCGGTCGTTGATCGAAGCGTTCTGTCTCCTAATGCTGATGCTGCGGTTTTACCCGTTTGCGGTTGATAAGCGCACGCTCCGCCTGCGCGAGCGTTGGTGCCTTCACGCGTGGTCGATGCCGCAACCCTTTTTGTCCAAACCGGCGGGCCCGCGGCTGCAAAGCCGGCTTGAGGTCTCGCGCGGTGCCGGCAAGAAGCGCGCGCATCGCCGCTTCGGCCCGCTCCGGGGCGCGATCTCGGATGGCGACCGCGACCGCCCAATGGTCGGCAAGGGAATCCTGATAGGATTTGCGCACGTTGGTGGCGGTACGGATGATCGAGAGCAGCGCCGCGCGGATGGCGACCGCCAGCCGGCTCAGCAGGATGTTGCCCGAGGCGCGCAAAATGGCTTCGTGAAACACCAGGTCATGCTGACAGCAGCGGTCGAAATCGCGCACCACCCAGTCGGCCATGCCGCGGAAAGCGCGTTCGATTTCGATAATCTGCGCCGGGCTTGCGCGCTGCGCGGCGAGCCGCGCGGCGGCGGGCTCGAGGATCACGCGCGCTTCCAGGAGGCCGATAAGAAATTCCTCATCGGGCGGCCCCGCTGCCATCCAGCGCAGAATGTCAGGGTCGAGCATGTCCCATTGCGATTTGGCCAGCACCGTGGTGCCGCGTCGCGCCCGCTGCTCGATCAGGCCCTTGCGCGCCAGCGCCTTGAGCCCTTCGCGCAACGAGGCACGGCTGACGCCGAGCTGTCGTACCAGCGCTTCCTCGGTCGGCAGGCGAGAGCCCGGCGCATAGCCGCCGGTCACGATCAATTCGCCGAGATTGTTGAGGACGCCCTGCGCTTTCGCTTGCGCCTTGATCTGCGCCTTACGTTGCGGCGGATCGGCCGCCGAGGCGCGAAGTCTTGCTGTGACGGTTTTTCCACCCACGGCATACCCGGCGGTTGTGGCTCACGGTAATTGTCCAACGCAACATCCTAATTGTCAGACAATTTAGAAGTCAATACCCGAGCAGATCAGAATTACATTCGACAAGCCCAATATCAGCTTTTGGCACGTTACGTCATTCGCGATGCTCGCCATTGACGGTCGCTATCGGGTGCATAGCGGACATTGATCGGCATGAGCGTTGGATCGCTCCGTCGCGATTGACCCAAGTGCGACATTAGCTGTGCGCTGCGGCAATGTTTTTTGATCTCAGTTTCAGCCCCTATCAACGTATTCGTTTGAACCGATACAATGCTACCTCCTGACCTTGAGGTTGGACATGCGACGGCGCGAATTCATTACGCTTCTCGGCGGGGCGGCGGTTGGTTGGCGGCTTGCGGCGCGCGCGCAGCGGCCGACACTACCAGTGGTCGGTTTTCTCGGCAGCGGGTCTCCACAATCGGATGCTTTTCGCATGGCCGCAATTCGCAAGGGCCTGAATGAAAGTGGTTACATCGATGGACGTAACGTGGTGTTCGAATATCGCTGGGCGGAGAACCAAGACGACCGGCTGCCGGAACTAGCCGCCGATCTCGTTCGTCGTAAGGTCGCGGTTATCGTCTTATTCGGCAATGCTTCTGCCGCGGCGGCCAAGTCGGCAACGGCAACCATTCCGATTGTCTTCGCCACCGGCAGCGATCCAATCAAATCAGGCCTTGTCACCAGCCTTAGCCGACCCGGCGGCAACATGACTGGCGTGAGTTTCTTAATCAACGCGTTGGTTGCGAAACAGGTTGAGGTCTTGCACGAGATGATCCCAAATGCGGCATTGATTGGCTACCTCGTTAATCCGACCAACCCGGCTGCTGGGATCGACACGAAAAACGCGCTGGCGGCAGCGGCGTCGGTTGGGCAGAAATTGGCGATCATTAAGGCCCGCACGGACAAAGATTTGGAGTCAGCTTTTGTCACGCTGATCCGACAGCGTGCAGGTGCGCTTGTGGTCGCCGCCGATCTCTTCTTCACCAACCGACGTGATAAGATCGTTGAGCTGGCGGCGCGTCAAAAAATGCCGGCGGTCTATCCTCTTCGCGAGTTTGTGGAAGCCGGCGGTCTGATGAGTTACGGCGCCAGTCTCACCGAAGCCCTTCGTCTGGTCGGTCTTTCGGCTGGCCGGATTCTTAAAGGCGAAAAACCGGTCGACATGCCGGTTCAGCAGTCTACGAGAGTCGAGTTCATCATCAATCTAAAGACAGCGAAGACGCTCGGATTGACTATCCCGCTGCCTTTGCTCGGCCGTACCGACGAGGTGATCGAATAAGATTGGCTATTGCGGTTAGCCTCGATCTGCGGATTACATCAGGGCCAGCGGTCATGAGCGCCGCACAAACAGGCCGGACACATGACTTGCACCCGACCGCAAGCAGAAAGCCAAAAGAATCCCTTGACCCGTGGGCGCCGTCCACACATGACCCAACTGCGACAATAGCCACGAATTGCGGCAACGGTCTTGGGATGGTCTTGACCTTAATCACGGTACTCGCCTGCGCCGATCGGATGCCGTCCCCGGACCTGGTGCGCGGCTGCCTGCTGAGGTCACCGGGTGGGGCCCCTAATTGCCTCTATCGATGGGGTGGAGGTGTCAGCGGCTGCGGCGAGGTCGACCCTGAGCCAGTCACGCTTGGCGACGTCATTGGCATGCCGTGGTTAGTGATTGGCGCCCAATTGTTGCTCGTGCTGTCGTGGTTAGGCTTGAGATATATGCCTATGATAATCATGGCCGCGATCAAGACCATTATGCAGAGGCCGAATACGCCGGCGGTTGTGCCGCCAACAGGTCCATCGCCCAACATCGCATTGCGATTCCATGGATTGCTGTATCGCGGGTCGGTATAACGTGGGTCAGACATGATGGTCCTCCTTGAGTCCTAGACGCACTCGGCCTTTCGAAAGCAGAAAACTCGTTCGTCGCGACAATGGTGCCGAGCGTCTCGGTCTCGTCCATGAACCCTCTGCGCGTCGGCGCTCGTAGATTTCGCGTTAAAGACTGGCCGCACTTTTTGGGCGCGCCTCAGATGGCGAAAAGAGTATTGCTAGTGTGACCGAGACCGGCGCCGCCGGCTTTTATTGAAATCAATAATTCAAATTAATAAGCCGAATTAGGTCGGCGATTTTATCTAAACAGGCTTCACAGGCGCCGGGATCGGCACCAGCGCCTGCGGATGGTATTGCGCGAGCGTCTGCATCGCGTTGGCGTCGAGGAATTCGACCACGTGGTCTGAATTGACGATCAGCGCCAGACGCGCCGCGACCGAATGATCATGGCTTGGCACCGATCCGACGAAACGAGCAAGCGCCTTCGTTACATTCCTGGGCTCTTACTCTGAAAGCAGACATTAATCGCCACCGTTACGATGTCCGCTTCGTGGCATGAACGGACAAACGCACCGCAACATGATCGGTGCAAAAGGAAAGACCGCTAGTGCGGCGGTCTCTCCGAAATTCGATCAAGTGTTATGATCAGGCGGCGATTGCAGCAGCTTTCCTCTTCCTGCGCCAGCCGAGCAAACTTAATGCGCCGAGGCCGGTGGCGAAGAGAGGCAGAGTGGCGGGGAGCGGGGTGGCGCTAACGTCGGCACCAGTAATGATAGCGGCAGGTGCAGAGGAAGGATTACACAATCCCCAACCGCCGCCGCCTTGGTCATATGCGCAATTATTATTGATTGAATCGTTCGTTTCCCAACTGCCGATGAATCCGGACTCTGCAATCGCAACCAGCCAATAATTACCGGCAGCAACCGACCAATCGACAGTCTGATTGACCGGGGTGGTGAAGGGAACCAAAGTGACGAAACTATCGAGGAATGGACCAGATGGCAGCCCGCCACTGTCCGCCATAATTCCAAGGTCAACCACGGTCCCGGATCCACTCGTGGATGTTAGCCAGGCTTCTACTCCGGTGATAGTTGTCGCAGCACCTACATCAAACTCGACTGCAATGCTCTGCTGGCCTCCTGATTCATTGTATACAGCAAAACCCGCGTCGTTTTCCGGGCTGGTATCAAGAAGCGTGACAGCCGACGCTTGGGGGATGCCCCCTAATAAAGTCAACCCAACAATTGCAACAATTGCATACGCTAATTTTGGGGTACCCATACCGATGCTCCCAATACGGCGCTGCGCCTTCTTGGCAATGTTAACACTAATAAAAACGGCTGCCTAGGCACCGGCAGCAGCCGGTGCCAGGCCGCATAAGTCTCTCGGCTACAAACCACCAGCACCGGAGGTCTTTGTGCCTAGGTTCCCTGCTCCCGAGAGAAAACGTTGAGTGCCCGACAGATGTCCGCTTCGGGTCAATCGCGACCGAGCGATCTAGAGTCCGTCCCGCTCAGTGTCCGCTGTTAGTCCGATAGCGACCGGAAATGATGCAGGGCGGCGAATGAAGCTAAGTGCCAACAACGGACATCAGACATGACGACCAAGGTGCACACGCGTTGGGTGGATCGTCGCTTAGCGCTGTGGCAGGTTTCGGTGGCGCTTCGTCTGGATCAGCGTCTTATTTGTCAAAAGGGGGGTGAATGACTATTCGCGTGGTTGTCGCCGGAGCCACTGGGTGGACCGGAAGCGCTGTAGTAGCGCGCATTCTAAAATCCCCCGATCTAACTCTCGCGGGCGCCGTGGCGCGCGCGGCCGCAGGGCGCGATGTCGGCGAGGCAATCGGCCTGCCTCACGCCGGAGTAACAGTGGTCGCTAGCCTAGCGGATGCGTTGCGTACACCCTCCGATGTAGTGGTCGACTACACATCGGCCCAGTTGGTCAAAGAAAATGTGCTGTTGGCCCTTCAGATGGGTCGACACGTCGTCGTTGGATCGTCTGGGCTTTCCGCAGCCGACTATTTGGAGATCGATGCGGCCGCGTGTGCTGCCAAGCGCGGTGTCGTAGCAGCCGGGAATTTCTCGATTACAGCAACGCTCCTCAAACGTTTCGCATTGGAAGCGGCGCAATACGTGGCCGATGTCGAAGTCATCGATTATGCCCACGAGCACAAACCCGACGTACCCTCTGGGACGGCGCGCGAGCTTGCCGAAGAGCTGGCGCAGGTTAAACGGCAGCCTATGGCAAAGCCGGTTGGAGAACTTTTAGGACCGCGCGAAACGCGCGGCGCGGCAATTGGAGAGCCAATGCCGGTACAGGTGCATTCTTTGCGCCTGCCGTCTTATATTATTGCCTGCGAGGCTATTTTCGGTGCGCCGGATGAGCGGCTAACGATCCGTCATGATGCTGGTGCGTCGGCGACACCATACGTTGCGGGTACACTTCTTGCGGTGCGCCGGGTAGGAGAAATTCAGGGCTTGCGTCGGGGGCTCGATACAGTCCTGGGTGCAGGATGAATGATCATGCCGGTCGGACTTCCGCTTGAAATACTTCCGGCCGCTTAATGTCGCTCTTGGGTCAAGAGGAGACATGACCCATCTGCCGCGAGTGGTGGCCGCATGATAGAGACTGCTACCGCTTATGCATTATTTCTCGTTTGCGGCGATCCTGAGCCCGACGATTGCCCTCGTCGCTCATGCCGGCAGATAGCAATTCGTCCAAGGCGACAGTTCGTTCTTCGATTTGTCTGAAAACACCGTCCTGCAAAGCCCTCTTGGACATTGCGTAGGCGGTGTTGCAATCAGGCGCGATACATCGCGCATAACTGATAGCTGTTCCGAGCAGTTTGTCAGACTCTACTACCTCGTGAAAAAATCCCAATCGCGACGCCTCCTCAAGGTCATACAACTTTCCACGCAGCGTAGCTAACGCTGTGGTCTGCTCTCCCAACGCGTACTTAATAATTTCGACGTAGGCCGCGGGCATTGGGATGCCGATGGGTACTTCGTTAAGCCCAAACCGTGCAGGTTTGCGGGCGGCAACTCGGAAGTCGCAGTCGAGGGCCGTGATTAGTCCACCGGCAATGGCATGGCCGTTAACTGCCGCGACCGTCGGCCTGGGATATTGGAAGATGCGCAAATTCGTTTCGCGATACATCCGATACCATTGACGGATGGTGTCATGGCTTCCACTCCCGAAAATGCCGAAGCTGTACTGAAAGTCGATCCCGGCCGAGAACACATCGCCTTGGCCGGTCAAAACGACCGGCAAGTCGCTGAACTCACGTTCGAGCCGATCAAAGGCGCCATGTAAGTCGGCGAAGAAATGGTCGTTCTGTGCATTGACTTTGTTGGTGTTCATGCGCACGACCGCGCATCCATCTAATACTTCGATGTCCCACGCCATGCGCGCCGCCTCCTTTTGCTCACCCGCGCATGATTTTGGTGCCAAGTTTCGTTTCGACGCAATGGGTAAACCTTAGAGGGCACACGCTATCCAGTGAGAACCCCGTAGCGGGTTTAGTTAGGGAGCGGCTCATGTCTGCTTTGGGTCAATCGCGACCGACCCCACTCACGGCCAGGGCCTCCCGATGTCCGCTGTACACCCAGTAGCGACCATTCAAGGCAGCCGTCGCCAATGACGTGATGTGTCAATAACGGACATCCGGTCAAAAAACTGTGATTTCGTCGAATTAGACTTTCGCCGCTCTCTAACCTGTTAGATGGTGGTTTTGAATGTGAGAAGTCGATAGGTGAATTTATCGACCTGCGTCTAATTACTTTATGCCTCGCAAAATCCCATAACATTCCCAGGAGCCTTGAGATGAAAATATCTCGCCGTCAGGCAACGATTGGTGGCTTAAGCCTCCTCGCTGGCACGTCAATGAGTCCAATGGCCCGCGCTGAATTCGGCGGGGGATCGTTTGGTATCGGCGAAGGTATAGAAGACTTCGTGCTGGCCCAGGACGCATACATCTACGGTTATCCACTCGTCACAATGGAAATGACCCGCAGGGTGATTACCAACGTGGCGGCTCCCGAAGGAACGAAGGCGCCTATGGGCCAGATCATCAAGCTACGCGAATATCCGAATGCTTCATTCCGGGATGTAACCGCACCAAATGCAGACACTCTTTACACGACCGCATTTTTCGATGTCGGCAAGGAACCGTGGGTCCTGAGCATCCCCGACATGAAGGATCGCTATTTCCTGTTTCCGATGTTGGACGGCTGGACCAACGTGTTCCAGGTGCCCGGAAAGCGCACCACGGGAACAAACGCACAGACTTATGCAATTACCGGCCCGGGATGGAAGGGTGCGCTGCCCAAGGGCGTCAAGGAATACAAGTGTCCGACAAACATCGTTTGGTTGCTTGGTCGCATCTATTGCACGGGCACCCCTGAGGACTACGCAGCAGTCCATGCGCTGCAAGATCAGGTCGGCCTGGTGCCACTGAGCGGCTATGGCAAGCCGTATACGCCACCGCCCGGCACCGTCGATCCTTCATTCGATATGAAGACAGCCGTTCGCGAGCAAGTGAACCGGATGGATGCGACGGAGTACTTCACTTTGCTCGCACAACTCATGAAAGCGAACCCGCCGACGGCAGCGGATGCACCCGAACTGGCCAAGTTTGCCAAGATAGGACTTGTCGCCGGCCAGGATTTCGATGCCAGCAAACTCGGCAATGCGGATTTCGTAAAGCGCGTTCCAGAGATCGCCTTCGACCGCATCATGCTTCAGTTCAAGATCAACAAGGATGTGAAGGACATAAATGGTTGGGCGTATACGACCAAGACCGGACTGTATGGAACTGACTATCTTATGCGGGCGCTAGTTACTGCCATTGGGCTAGGCGCGAACCGCCCCCAGGATGCGGTTTATCCCACATCGGAAAAAGCTAGCGATGGCAGAGCGTATGACGGAGCCAACAAATACGTGATGCATTTTGCAAAGGGCCACTTGCCGCCGGTCCATGGCTTCTGGTCTGTGACGATGTACGACAGCAAGTTCTTCTTCGTTGCCAATCCGATTAATCGCTACTCGATTAGCGCCAGGCAACATCTAAAATCCAACCCAGACGGCTCCGTCGACCTCTACATTCAGAAGGATTCACCCGGTGCAGACAAGGAAGCTAACTGGCTGCCTGCGCCAGACGGAAAGTTTATTCTGATGCTGCGCATGTATTGGCCGAGCGAAAAACGCCGCTCGATCATCACCGGCTCTTGGGAAATTCCGCCCGTTAAAAAGGCGGGGTGAATCAAGTTAGACCTGAGTCGGATGTCGGCTTTGGGTGGTGGATTCAACCGGTCGACGCAACACTCCATCTCATTCTATCTGCTGGGATTTGAATCCCAAGATCTTGCGCGCACTGCCAGCGATGGCAAAGCCCCTGGTTTCTCTGCCGCAGTGAAGCCTCGAAAAAACCCTCGACGAGGCGACGCCAGCCCGCACCTACGATGAGGTCGCGGCAACCAAGCCGATGCTTGAGCGCACCGAGAAGATATTCGGTTTAAAGCCTAAGCGCCTTGCCGCCGACACGGCGTATGGGACGGGGAAGTTCCTGGCCTGGATCGTCGGCAAAGGGATCGCACCTCACATCCCGGTTCGGGACTTCAGTCAACGCGACGACGGTACGTTCTCACGCAGCGACTTTAAGTTCGACAAGGATCACGACATATACGTCTGTCCGGCGGGCAAGCTCCTGAAGACGACGGGCCGCATTCTATCGGGCTACATGCTGCACTATACGGCGAGCACCTACGACTGCGGCCCGTGCCCGCTCAAGTCCAAGTGCTGCCCCAACACTCCACAACGCATAGTGCCGCGCGACGTCAACGAGACGGCTCGCGATCATGCGCGCGTGCTCGACGGAACACCGGCGTTCGTGGAATCGGGTAACGAGCGTAAAAAGGTTGAGATGCGCTTTGCACACTTGAAGACCCATCACCGCTTCGAGCGAATGCGGCTGCGGGGGCTCTCAGGCGCGCGTGACGAGTTCCATCTCGCCGCCATCGTGCAAAACCTCAAAACGCTGGCGAACCACATCTGGCGGCCGCCTGACGCCATGGTCTCTTGCGCTACGTGAATCTCAGTTGCCGTAGCAGCAGATCGATAGTGTCAATGACGAGTCCCTCGAAGCGGGAGAGCAATAAATAAGACGGGCGGTCCCCATCTCAAGCTCAAATAAAGAGTCGCAGCCCTCTAATCGCCGACTTTATCAACGGCATCGACCCAAAGCGAACATTAAGTCATCTCTTAACGAGCCTAACTAGAACCGCTATGATGCCCCGCCTGAGCCGCGGGGGCAGCAATGAGGCGGCGCCAATTTATCGCAGGGCTTCTAACGTCGGTGCTCGAACCGCCGCTTGCCGTTGCTGCGAAGGATCAGGCTGGCGTGCCACACCTCGGTGTGTTGTGGCCAATCGACGATCAACGCGTGCTCAATGCATTCCGGCAGGAACTGCAGGACCTCGGCTGGATTGATGGTAACAACATTGTATTCGAGTATCGCACCTCCCACGGGAACGATTCACTCCTGCCTGTGCTCGCGGCCGAGCTCGTATCACACGACGTTGATGTCATTTTGACTTGGGGCGTGACGGCCGCCCGCGTCGTCAAGCAGGCAACAACAAGCATTCCCATCGTGAATGGTTCAATGAGCAACCCGGTCCGCGCGAAGCTCGTTGACAGTCTAGCGCATCCTGGCGGGAATCTGACGGGCATTACCAGCCTTACGCCGGTGCTAGCTGCTAAAAGATTAGAGATGCTGAAAGAGCTTGTTCCGGCTCTTTCGCGGGTGGCCGCACTGGCAACGCCCGCCCCGACCGCTTCGTTTGGGCTGCAGGAGACCGAGGCAGCAGCAAAATCCCTCGGCATCGACGTTCGAGCGCAGGTGGTGGAGCGCGCCGATCAGCTCGATGAGGCTTTTGCAACCGCCGCGCGCGAGAACGCCCATGCGGTAATCGTCCTACCCGACCTCATGTTCGATCAGAACAAAACACGGCTCGTCGGACTTGCCGCTATGCACCGCCTTCCGACAGTTTATTACGCAAGATCGTATGTCGAAGCCGGCGGGCTTGCATCTTATGGGTCGAGCTTCGTGGCTCAGTTCAAGCGTGCCGCGGCCTTGGTGGACAGAGTTCTAAAAGGCACAAAGCCCGGCGACCTGCCGGTCGAGCAGGCGGTGAAATTCGAGCTCATAATTAATGACAGGACGGCGAAAACTCTGGGCCTTACAATTCCGCCCACGCTGCTCGCGACCGCCGACGAGATAATCGAATAGAGATTCCGATTGCTGCAGTGCGCTGGTCGTGATTGGCACTTCGCGACCTTCGCTGCATTACACTTCTAATGACGCTATTGGACTAAGAGCGGACAGACGCTGGTCCGGGGGCTCAAAAGCTGCGCAGCGTTTGACCCAAAGCGGAAGTGCCGAAGGCGACGCGCGGTCGTTTCAGGTACCTTGGGAACGCAAATTGCGGTAAATTGTCGTCGGTCGATTAGACAGCATTGCTGCCATTTGAGGTGAACTTGGAATCGGTCGGCCTACAACAAACGACCGACATCAATGGACGCCTTTGCTCGGTTCTTTCCGGCGATTTGAATTTATCCGATCACTAAACGTCTTTGTAAAACGATCAAGTGACTTCGATGCGTTGCGGCAAAGAGTCAACACTGGAGGGGCAGTCATGAAGCGAATGCATCTTGTAATTTTTTACATGGTATCAATTAGTCTTGGTTTCTCGCCGGCCACGGCCCAGACCCTCAATAAAGTCAAGGACCGTGGCAATCTTATTTGTGGGGCGAACGGCGAATTAGCCGGCTTTGGTTTTCCTGACGAGCAGGGTAAATGGACAGGCCTTGACGTCGATGTCTGCCGCGCCATCGCCGCGGCAGTCCTTAATGACGCGAACAAAGTTAAGTTCGTGCCGCTATCGGCGAAAGATCGTTTCACCGGACTGCAGTCGGGCGAAGTCGACGTGCTAGTGCGCAACACCACTTGGACGTCATCGCGCGATTCCTCGCTGGGACTCATGTTCACCGCCGTCGATTACTACGACGGCCAGGGTTTCATGGTGCGCAAGACGCTAAAGGTTAAATCGGCGCTTGAGCTAAACGGCGCCACGGTTTGCGTAGGGCAAGGTACTACGACCGAGCTCAACCTAGCGGACTACTTCCGGGCGCATAACATGCAACTCAAGACTGTGACCTTTGCTACAGCCGACGAAACCGTGAAAGCCTATGAAGCAGGCCGCTGTGACGTTTACACCACTGACGCTTCGGGCCTCTATGGATATCGGCTCAAGTTCGCTAATCCCGACGATCACATGGTTCTGCCGGAGATCATCTCCAAGGAGCCGCTCGGGCCGTCCGTCCGCCAAGGCGACGATCGGTGGTTTACGGTTGTTAAGTGGGTGCTGTTCGCGATGTTAGACGCTGAAGAAGCGAAGCTCTCGTCGAAAAATATCGATCAAATGATGACGTCAACCGATCCCGACATCAAGCGGCTTGTCGGCACCGAAGGCAACTTTGGAGAACAAATTGGGCTAACCAAGGATTGGGTGGTTCGCATCGTCAAACAGGTTGGCAATTACGGAGAGATATTTGAGCGCAACGTGGGCGCGGGTTCGCGACTGAAGATCGACCGCGGCTTAAACAACCTGTGGAATAAAGGCGGCATTCAATACGCGCCGCCAATTCGCTAATCCGGTTGGCAGACCTTGTATCCGCATATGCGTCGGTGGGATGCAGAAGTGATAACGAAATAGACCGTCGCAAGGCGGTCTTTCTTTTTGTGCCGATTATGCGGCATTGCACGAGTCCGTTGTTGGCACATCTCGCCCTTCGCTGCATTGCACCGCCAATGACGCTAGTGGACTAAGAGCGGACAGACGGCGGTCCGGGGGCTCAAAAGCTGCGCAGCGTTTGACCCAGCGGACAACATAGCTTGAATATAATAATGCCCGATTTCGCGGCCCGGCAGACTATCCATGGGGCACTTGAGGGCCGACCCAGGTCCCAGGCGGCATGGCCGGCAATTCGGCCGCCAATCCGTCGAGCATGCCCTGCACGAGGGCGTCGCCCAGCGCGCCAGATTTTTTCTTCGGGCCGACGAGCCCATCAGCCAGCAGCAGAGTGAGACCATGTACGAGGGACCAGCACGCCAGAATGGCACCTGCAATCTTTCGTTCGTTGCGGGAGGTATCCGGGATGGCGTGTCCCAAACCGCCGGCGACGATCACGCCCGCGAGCAGCGCCTTGGTCTTGTCGGCTTCGGCCATTTCGATAGCGGGGCGGCTACGTTCCGGACCGCCCAGATAGCCTCCGAACATCAAATTGTAGAGCGGCGGATTCTCAACGCCATAGTCAATGTAAGCGTGCAACATCGCAAACAACTGTTCGCGAGGATTGCTGAGCCCTGCCGTTTTATGGGCCATGCGTTTCGTCAGCGTCTCAAACCCCGCTGCCGAGACGGCCGCCAATAGCTCACGCTTATCGGCAAAGTGCTTGTAAGGGGCGTTGTGGCTGACGCCGGCGCGCCGGGCGAGGTCACGCAGCGAAAACTCAAGGCTCTGGGTTTCACGCAGGATTTCCAGCGCAGCCTTGACGATTGCACGGCGCAGATCGCCGTGATGGTAGGGACGCTCGTGGGACTGGGTTTTGGCCATAGATTAAAATCACCTTTGTTGCCCTGCGGTTACCCCACGAAGTTGTCGGTGTCAACATAACGCATGGCAGCCATTCTCCTTTGTAGGCCGGAACAAAGTTGACAACGACAACATTTAGGCCTAGAAATTGTCACTGTCAACATGTGAAGCGACCGAATGGGAGTATGAGTCATGACGAGCCAGGCATCGTCCTCAACGACCGTTATCGCGTTTCCGCAATTGGTCGTGCGTAATTGGTGGCTTTTTCTTCTACGCGGGCTTGCGGCCATCACCTTCGGAGTGCTGTCGCTGATATGGCCCGGCATTAGCCTCGTGACGCTAATCTTGCTTTTCGGGGCCTATGCTCTGGTTGACGGCGCCTTCGCGCTGGCGGCGGCCATCGTCGGCAGGGGCAACGCCGAACTCAGATGGTGGCTTGTGCTTGTGGGCCTGCTTGGCATCGGCATCGGCGTAACGACATTCCAGTGGCCCGGCCTTACCGCGCTGACGCTGCTTTATTTCATCGCCGGCTGGGTTGTCGCGACAGGCCTGTTGCAGATCGTCGGCGCCATCGAGCTTCGCAAGGCTATCGAAAACGAATGGTGGCTGATCCTCGACGGCGCACTGTCGGTGCTGTTCGGCATTCTTCTCTTCATCATGCCAGGGACCGGTGCGGTCGCTTTGATATGGCTGATCGCTGTCTTCGCGATCACCTTCGGAATCTTGATGGTCGGGTTCGCCTTCAAGGTCAAAAACTTCAAAAGGGCCTGAACCGCAAATAGTGAAACATCAGTGAATACGCTTGAACAAACGGAGATGACAATGTCACAAGAAAGCAGCATGCACGTTTACCTGAATTGGACGAAAGAGCGCATTGACGAGATGGATGCCACACTGGCCTCCCTCGAAGCCAAAGCGACACAGGTAAAAACGGACACGAAAGTGAAAGCCGACCAGCTGATCGCCGATCTGAAGAAACGGCGAGACGAATTCAGAGCAAACGCCAAGGCGCAGGCGCAAGCGGGCGAAGCCGCTTTGAAAGCTTCCAAGGCGCAATTGGAATCGCAGTGGAAGGGATTCGAAACGCAAGTAAAGGCCTATTTCGATACTGTCGGCAAGCAGATCGAGCAGCAACAGGCCACATTTCGTGATGTTGCCGCCGCTCAAGCGAAGGCTTGGCGCGAGGCCGCCGAAAAGCTTCAGGCCGAGGCAGCCAAAGTCACGACCGCGAAGCGCGCCGACATCGATGCCGCAGTTAAGCAAATTAAGGCCGACGCAACGGAAGCCGAAGCACGGCTTCAGAAGCTGAAGCAGGCGGGCGGTGAGTCCTGGACGGTGCTTAGCGGAGCCTTGGCGGAATCGCGCAAGACCTTTGACCAGGCCAGCCAGAAGGCTTGGGAAACGTTCAAGCGCGCTTCGGCAGCCTGAACGCAAAACTGAGCAACGCTAGATCAATCCTAGAGGCCGCCTCCGCTGGCGGCCTCTTTCATTTCAATCAAGCTGTGATGTTCGGTTTTGCACTTAGCGACGCTTCGCCGCGACGCGACGGTCGCGAATGGCACAAAGCGTCGTTTCGCTGTATCGAAACGGCAGTGACGCTATTGGAGCAACAACGGACATCGGGCGGCCCGGAGGCTGAATTGCAAGGGCGCGAATGACCCGGAAGCGACATCGGCTGTGCATTGCGGCTGTGACTTTGATGGAGTTTTCAGCCTCTACCTGGTAAGTTGCGCAGCGTGCCGCCATGGAGCCAACAGCAGGATGCCCTCGGATGCTGTCACGCCGAACCTTCTTAGTCGGTACACTAATTATTGCCGTGCCCCATCCACTGGGTGCACAGCAAATGAGGGCCCATCGAGTTGGTATACTTGCACAGGACCTACAGCCCGGTCTGCTTGAGACGTTTCGCGACGAGCTTCGCAAACTTGGTTATGTCGAGGGAAGCGAGATTGGCATAGAGCTGCGAAATGCGGCAGGACGAAATGAGCGACTCCCTGAACTCGTACAAGAGCTTCTGCAGCAAAAGGTAGAAGTAATCGTTGCCGTTAATACGCCGGCTGCGCAGGCGGCTAAGAAAGCCACCAAGACCGTCCCAATCGTCATCATGCGCGTGGCCGATCCCGTCAAATCGGGACTCGTTGCCAGCCTCGCTCGTCCAGGTGGAAACGTCACAGGCTTGAGCTTTATGCCGGACACACTTGGGCCAAAGGGAGTTGAGCTCCTTCATGAGATACTTCCAAAGGCCACGCGCATGGCCGCGCTCTACCAAGGAAATAATACTGGAGCTGTCATCATCATTGACGAAGTAGAACGAACAGGCGCGCAAATTGGGTTAAAATTTGTGCGCCTTCCAGTGCATGATGCGAGCGACTATCCAACCGCTTTCGAGACCGCGTCCCGTGCCAAGTCTGAAGCGTTATTCGTTATGGATGATGGAGCGATTACGAAGCACCGCCAACAAATTCTTGAACTTGCGGCAAAGCACGTCCTCCCGGTCGTATCGATCTACAGAGACTTCGCAGAATCCGGCGGACTAATCGCCTACGGACCGAATCTAAATGCCGTTTATCGACGTGCCGCAGATTACGTGGATAAGCTCATAAAAGGCGCGCTGGCGAGCCATCTTCCGGTTGAACAGCCCGTGAATTTCGATCTCGTAATCAATATGAAAACCGCAAAGGCGCTAGGGCTGACCATTCCGCAATCGGTGCTGGTCCTAGCCAACGAAGTGATCGAATAGAGACGCAGTTTACTGCGCTGCATGAGGCCGGAATTGGCACAACGCTGCACTCGCTGCGCCGTGAAATTTATGGCGCTATCGGACTAAGAGCGGACATGGGGCTGCCCGGAGACCGAATTGGTCCGCAGCGTTTGACCTAGGCTGTATGAAAACTCATACATTGGAAAATGTAAAAAATAAAATTCTTCAGCGTGACAGTTGCTCATAGGTCCGCCGCACTATCAGTTTGCAAGATGCGTGATCTCCACAAACTTTTCCCACGTGCGCGGTTGGCTTTTGCGTTTTCACACGACCAAGACCCAAAACGGACATCATAACTTACCTAAATGATCGGCGCTTTTTGATCTGCCTCAAACCCGTTCTTAGCGTATTATCACTTCGACGCCACAGGCGTTCTCGGTCGTGTCGAAATCTCCCTTTCACGGCCTTAAAGTAATGAGGAGGAAATAATGCGAGCAGCTGTCTGCTATAGTGCTATCGTGGCAATGGTCGGATCGTGCCTTCTTTCTTTTGCCATCCCAATTTCTGCCGTACATTTCAATGTTGCTCAGGCAAAAAGCAGAGCGGTGGCGGTGGCGGTAGCGTGCGGTAAAGAACTTTTAAAACTGTGCGCCAATGTGCCAGTGAGCGCAAACAACATGCTCGAATGTCTCCAAAAGGACCAAGAAAAACTTCCAAAAAGATGCGTTGCTTTGGCGAAGAATGTTGTACGCATGTGTGATAGAGACGCGGCGCAGTTTTGCGGAGATCTGGTCGCGAGCGGTGGCAATATTCTCGGATGCCTAACGACCGCTGCGCATTCGGTTTCCTCGCGATGCAATGCGGCGCTCGATGAGGCTTACGTGCACCAGTGAAGAACGAAAGTCGTGCGATAACGTCAACCGACTGTTCTGCCCGACTCGCTGGCGTGGGAAGCGGAAAAACTCCGTTGCATTGCAACGTGATTGAAACACCTGATCGGATTTCGGAGAGACCACCGCAGCTGGCGGTCTTTCTATTTGCCTCGCAACGAACGACGCGAATGGCACATCGCGTCGTTTCGCTGCCATGCCATTGCATGTCGCCTATTGGGGCAACAACGGAAATTGATCGGCCAAGACGCTGAATAAATATGGAGCGATTGACCCCAAGCTACATGGGGCGGCCCTTTTCTCTATCGCCTTATCGAGATTAGTTGGGAGTGGTTATTGATGCACCTCAAACACAGGTGTCGGCAATTCAGTTAGGCAATGCACAAAAGCGGTTTTAGAGGTTGCGATTGACATCCCCCACGTCAATGTCTGGTGACAGTTTACACTGGGAGTCGCAGGACTTCTCGCTGGTCCTGGGCGGGCCGATCTATCAGCTTCTGCGTCGGTCACATTTGACCGACGACGCACTGGGGCATGTGCAACAACGCATTATCGTCATTTCCTTATTTTGTTGGCTGCCGCTCCTGGTGCTCTCGGCTCTAGAAGGCAACGTGCTGGGTGGGCGTGCAGCTGTGCCCTTCCTGCTGGACGTGGAAGTTTACACCCGCTTCCTGTTGGCGACACCCCTCCTGATCGGTGCCGAGCTTGTTGTGCACCAGCGCATGCGTTTTGTCGTGAAGCAATTCCTGGAACGTCGTTTGATTCCCGAAAATGCTATGACGCGGTTCGATACCGCCATCGCCTCGGTATTTCGGCTGCGCAACTCTGTGCTCGCTGAGGTGCTGCTCTTTGTCTTCGTGTATGTTTTTGGCGTCCTGATCGTGTGGCGCCACTACATAGCAATCGACACGACCACATGGTATGCGACGCCGTCCGCCGCGGGCGCAAAGCTCACCCTCGCCGGTATGTGGTTCGGCTACCTGAGCTTACCAATCTTCCAGTTCCTACTGTGCCGCTGGTATTTCCGGATATTTATTTGGATACGCTTCCTCTGGCAGGTTTCACGTATTGATTTGAGCCTAGTGCCTACACATCCGGATCGCGTCGGAGGTCTGGGATTTCTTTCGAATACGGTATACGCTTTTATCCCGTTGCTGATTGCACACGGTGTGTTGCTGGCCGGCGTTCTCGCCGATCGGATTTACTACCTTGGAGCTAAACTGCCCGATTTCATGCTTGAGATCGTCATCCTCGTCATGTTTCTCATGTGCGTGGTGCTCGGCCCGCTCTTAGTGTTCGCACCTCAACTCGCTCAGGCGAAGCGAATGGGCCTTCGCGAGTATGGCACGCTGGCTGAGCGTTACGTGCGCGAGTTCGATGCCAAGTGGCTGCGCGGTGGCGCATCTGCTGATGAGCCGTTGATTGGCAGCGGCGACATCCAGTCTCTCGCCGATTTAGGCAATAGTTTCGAGGTAGTGCGGACAATGCGCATCGCACCTTTTACCAAGGAAACAATCATGCAACTTGCGGTCGCGACAGTTGCGCCGATAGCCCCGCTATTACTCACGCTGATGCCATTGGAAGACCTTCTGAAAAAGCTGCTGGGCATATTATTCTAAGGGGAACCTTCAACGGCGAATAATGGTCGCTAATGGCACATCGCGCCCTTTCGGACCTGTGCCCAAAACGGTCGCTAACGGAGGATGCTGTTGAAAAAGTCCGAAGCGTGCCTCCGATACGCAACAATCAAATCAACGAGAACAATCTGTTAAATCGATATTGCGCGTTTGATGCTGGTTTTAAATCAATGTTGCTTGGTGACCCCTTCCAAAATCCTTTTTCAACAGTATCGGCACTTAGCCGACAAACTGACCACGCCCGTGATTGTCCGTTATTGGGGGTGGTCTCAAGGGTTAGGCCGCGAGTGACCGAAATTGGACATTAAAATGCAGCGAGTTGTTTTTCTCGAAGACATATTATTTTCACAAATGTGTGGGACCCGAACCGAAACGGCAATCACTCCCGCTGGAGCGTAAGTGTGCCGTTCAGTTCCTGACAGCGTTGGTTCAAACAGGAGGGACAAATGGCCTCGTCCCAAGACGTTAAACGAATTTATGGTCCGGACACGCTAAAGATCATGGCGGCGGCCTTCGATAACGCACACGAACGCCTTCCGGCCGAGTTCAGAGAAAATGATCGGGCTCGGCGGAAACTAGCTTTGCTCATTCTTCGTCACACCGACCGAGGAGAGCTTAATCCAGCGTTTCTTGCTGATTCGGCCGTACTCGAATTCTTGCGATAACCCCGTTCGCCCCCGAACCAACCCGATCTGCGCTGGGGCATAGTGGCCTGCTTTGAATTTGGGGGTGACCTTTTTTGGCTTGGTTCCCTTGAAACCAAACCTCGACAACTGCGTTGTGTGTCTACGCACAATATAGGGAGGTCAGCCATGTGGATCACCCTTTGGACTGTAACCGTTGCAATGGCTCTCTGCTGTGTGGTCGTGGCTGTGACCATTTTGCCCAAGAATGAGCGTGCAACGCTTGGGAGATAGTTGGTCGGTAGCGTTTGCGTAGCGTATTGAGGCCGCCTCCCTTGGCGGCCTCTTTCATTTGAAATTGGATGCGCGATGTCGCCTGTTGGCACTTCGCGGCCTTCGTCGCATCGCAAACGACGCCTCCCTTAAGTGGTGCTCAACACCTCCGCTTTGGCACATCGATGCCGTCGGCGGGGCGTCCACCCCATCCTAAATTTGGTACTGAAAACGCGGCGCGCTGAATGTCCGCTTCACTCCAAAAGCGACCGAATTGCTGCGTCGCCGCGAAATGTCGCAACGTGCCATTCGCGACCAACGCACCGCAGCAAACAACGTCTCTATTCGATCACCTCGTCGGCGGCGCGTGCAGGCTTGCAGCGCCATTTGATGTAGATCATTGCGGTCAGCCCAAATGAAGCCATTTTGCAACAATTATGGCCAAAATTCACCTGCTGCCAGACAAGTGGTTGCGCGTTTCAATTGCGCCACCCAATGCCGATCTTGAAGTGTGCGTGATGGACGGTCGTGAAATTCACACGCTCATATTCCCGTGCCGAAAAAGGGGAACTGCATGGGTCGATGCGGCAACGAAAAAGCTCATCGATATCGAGCCGACGCATTGGCGCAGATGGGACGAGAACCGCTTCCGGCCCTAATAGGCCTTCTTTTCGTCGGGCTTTATTTGTTTGAGCTTCTCCTCCTCTTCAGCGAGAAGGCGGATTTCCAAAGACCGCTTCGTCGGGTCGGCTTCGGTTTCCAGCAGTAATTTGAACCGGTCGATATTTGCTTGGATGATCCTGCGCACGACAAGCTCCCTGTTTCGAGCTTTTAGACGGGAGTGCGCGTGCCACTCTAACGCGGGTGGCCATCGTGTCTCTCAGCCATTAGCGCACAATCGCGTGGCCAACGATGGAACAAATCTTAGCAGCCGCCCTATGTCGGGTCCATGACAAAGCGAACCACAACCTAGATTTTGGATCCCGTCATTTCACGCCTAGAGGGCACGTCGCCTACCCGACACGCCGCCCTATTTGTCTCAATTTGCTTTGCAATGTCCGTTCCGGGTCAAAAGCGGACTATTGCATTGCACTAACGCATATCCGCTTTAGCCCAGCCAGCTCAACCGGTCGACGCAACACTTGCGTAACGCATACCAAATGCTCGTCTAATCGCTTTCAAGATTCCCGGCTGCCAGCGATACCAAAGCTCCCGGTTTCTCGGGCCGCAGTGAGCTCTGGACGACATTTTTCGCTCATCAGCTTACGCTCTCTAGCTTTTCTGTCCACGATAAGTGTTGCGTCGACCGGTTGAGCTGGCTTCCGATAGCCGACAAAAGCGGATGCGGTTGGCTTGTCGGGTAAGTGCCATTCGCGACCAACGCAAAGTGAAACGTTGCTGATGAGCAGAGGACTTGGCGTTGGGCACTTGGTCAATTCGCTAGCAAGACGGGCAAAGCAGCATTTGCCAAGACGTGTTGTGTTGCCCCGCCGAATATCATCTGTCTCAATCGGCTCTGCGTGTAGGCACCCTTGATCAGAAGGTCACAGTTTAATGATTGTGCTGTCGCGAGAATCGCAGCCCCGGTACTTCTGCCATCGAGCTCCGCTTGCAGCGGCTCCGCGACAATCCCATTGCGCTGGAGGTATCGGATCAATTGTTCAGCGGACGGTCCCGGCACTCCAGTTCCGCCAGTGACCGTCAGGACCGAAACGCGATCAGCCCTCTCAAGAAGTGGCATTGCAAGAGCGATGGCTCGTGCCTGCTCTGTGCTGCAATTCCATGCGATCAAGACGTTGGTGGCGATCTGGCGTGGCGGCGACGGTGGCGCTAGGAGTATCGGCCGACCACTTTCGAACAGGGCAGATTCAATCGCTCTGCTGTATAGGCCGGTCGAATTTGCGTCGGGCCGGTTTATCACGATCACGTCGAAAACGCGGCCGTAGCTGCCGACGAAGCTTTCACCCTCCAGCGCCTCATCTAACCAGCCGAATGACGGCGTACCTGTCGCATGTGGTGAGCGCGGGACATTATGCTTCTCCATGAACGACTCAAAAAATTGACGTGCTTGCTTCGAGTCTTTTGCCATGTCCTCGCTGAATGCTTCAACCGTAGGGCCGCCCACTATATCGCCTCCAATGAACGCGTTGAGCGCCAAGCGAAGTGCGAACCCTTCGATATAACTGTCGTATCGTCGAGCCAAGAGCAGCGCAGTTTCCAGGGCGGATTGCATGCCGTCATGATTTTCTGTCGGAACCAAAATCGTCTTCATGCTCATCATCGCCTCCCATCAACTCGTGAGCCGAAAGACTTTCATAATGGACACGACCAGTGTTGGACGTAGGTCAATGAACGCGAATTTGGTGCTAGCAATTCTTCAACTAACAGCACCGTCGTTCGCTAATTATGTCGCGGCGAAAGCGCGGACACTGATTGAGATTTTTCAAAATAGGCAAAGTGCGCGTCGGGAGCGGCCAAATTGGGGTCTTGCCTGACTGATGCGACCCGCGAGAACCGCTCCCGGCGTGCCGTCCGTATATTCCCGCTATGCCAGCGCCCGAGCGTTTGCAACGGCAATCATCGCGGCATGCTGACCCGGTGGTAACATACACAACCTCCGTGTCTCTGACTTTGACTTGATATCCTCGGACTCGGCTTGGTGATAGTCAAGGCTGGTGGCGGGTCACGGTTGGGGTTTCGTTCGCGGCACACTTTTTGTCTGCTGTTGCCCGATAGTGTTGCAAAAGTCTTTTTGCGCAGCTGATCAAAAATTCTCTGGGCTACAGATGCGATTGTTGAATAAAGATGTGAGGGACCTCATCGCCAAGTGATAAACTTACCGGTGACTTCGGTAACGAGCCTGCGGCCACATCAATTGGCGATTGCGGCTTGTTTGGTCTTCTGGCGGGAAAAATGTAGCCCGGCAATTTCGGACTTTTGCAACACTATCTGCCACAAACGGACTCATGCACCGCAGCAATGTTTTATTCGATAAGCGCTAATAGCATCCACATTCATTGAACTCAAGTACTCGTGAAGGAGACCGCGGGACTGTCGCGATTCGCTGCTAAGTGGTTCCTAGCCCTGCCGCTTATGCGGAGAGCGCCGGAATTTGCTGGTGGGATCTGCGCGCGCACCAACACGAATGAGCCAGTCAGCGGTCCGCAAGAGCTCGGCACGGCCACTCCAGGGAGTTCCCGCCCAATACCGTGTAAGCAAAATCATTGCCTTGTCGAAAAAGGCGTTCATGCCGCAACCCTCGCCGAGTTTTTTCAACGTTTCAATGCAATGTTCCCGATTGTTCCGCAGAGCATAGTGGCTCATCCGATACCGGCAGTGAGACGTCTTGCGAGTTGTCTTCGGAAAACTCGCTCGTTGAATTCGACCTAAATTTGTCGACGGCATCGGTTATTTCCTGCCGAGGCAGACGGCTAAAACGATAAGGAACACCGCCCGAATGCGCGAGTAGCTTTCAAGTCGATCCGTATATTTGTTCTATAAAATCTAATTTGAACAATGACTTATTTGCACGCATATAACCTTTTGTCTAATACGAATGACCGGCTAATAATCCAAGACACCAAGTAGTGTTCGGTTTAAATAGTGACGGTGCATTCAATGCGATAAACGCTGGCGAAGCTCAATGGCATGTGCCGCTTCGCCGACACAATAGGGGGGGTGACCATGGCTGCTCGCATTCCAGCAAACTTCCGACGCGTGATCACTGCCGCGGCGGGGGGGAACGTAATCGAATGGTATGACTTCTATATTTTCGGGAGCTTGGCCGCGATCTTGTCGGTCAAATTCTTCGAAAAAAGCCACCCCGTTGCCGCGCTACTCAGCACGATCGCGCTGTTCACCGCCGGGTTCCTGGTCCGGCCGTTGGGCGCATTCGTGTTCGGCTGGTTGGGTGACGTCGTCGGCCGCAAGTATACGTTTCTATTGACGCTCACCGGCATGGCTCTCGGCACCGGCGCGATCGGATTGATCCCGACCTTCGATCAGATCGGCCTCAGCGCTGCGATCATCCTGTTTTGTTTGCGGATGATCCAGGGTCTTTGCCTGGGCGGCCAATACGGCGGCGCCATCACCTATGTCGCCGAGCACGTGTCGGACGAACGCCGCGGTTACTATACCGGCTGGCTGCAGACCTCGCCAACGCTTGGAATCGTGTTGTCGCTCCTCGTGATCATCGTGACACGCACCTACTTCGGTGAGGTCGCGTTCAACGCCTGGGCTTGGCGCATCCCGTTCTTGTGCTCCTTCCTGCTGGTGTTCATCGCCTTCTACATCCGCAGCCAGTTCGAGGAGTCGCCGATCTATGCGGAGATCAAGGCCAAGGGGGAAACCAGCAAGAACCCATGGCGGGAAGCCTTCCTCAATCCCGCTAACTTGAAGTATCGTGGTGATCGCGACCATCGTGGTGCTCGGGCAGGGCGTGGTTTGGTACAGCGGCCAGTTCTGGGCGCTGTACTTCCTGCAGCAGGTTTCGAAGGTGGACGCGCTGACTACCGCCTATATCGTGGGAGCTGGCCTGATCATTGGGACCCCGTCGCTCATTCTATTCGGCTGGCTGTCCGACATCATCGGCCGCAAGCCGGTGATATTGGGCGGCATGTTCCTGGCGGTGGTCACTTACTATCCGCTGTATGCGTGGCTCGGATCGGTCACGCAGCCGGGCCATATCAACATGCCGATCGCGATCCTCATCGTCGTCATTCTCGTCTGCTATGTGGGAATGGTCTACGGGCCGATCGGCGCGTTCCTGGCTGAATTTTTCCCCGGCAGGATCCGATACACGTCAGTATCTGTGCCGTATCACATCGGCAACGGCTGGGGCGGTGGATTAGTGCCATTCATCACCACGGCCGCGTACCAGGCGACCGGCAGTGTCGGCTACGCGCTAATCTACCCGATCGCCGTTCCGGCGATATGCTTGGTGCTCAGCTTGTTCTTGATGCCAGAGACGCGCAAGATGAAAATCTGGGGGCCAGTGGCGGCATAAGCATAATCGGCACAATACAAGCCGCGTGCGGGGCCCGTTCGGCCCCGCGCTTTTTTGCAGATCCGAACCAATATCCGAGAATAGGCCGCTCTCGCAGCGCACGATGTCTCGCAACCAAACGACGTTAAGGGTCAATCGCTTCCTACCCGTTGAAGCACCGCGCCACCGTTTGTCCGCTATGGCCCCAATAGCGTCCTTTCAAGGGATGGGTCCGCTAGGCCGCGATGTGCCAATCGCGACCAACGCACCGCAGCAATATGTTATTTTATGAGCGGTAACAGTACCCACTTTTATGGGACTCACGTTCTGATGAAGGAGCCGTCCACGGCAACATTAGCGGAAGTCATATTTGCTCGCTTGGGCACGATTGCGGTAGACCTGATGCGGCCACACTCAAGGTTCCATTGCCGCTAGGGAGTTTGCGCATGTCAGCACAAGTCCCGAACGAACGTCAGGTGCAAGGGTACTGCAGTCTTTGCCTCGCCCGCTGCGGAACTGTCGCGACAGTAACGGATGGTAAATTCACGCGTCTAGACCCCGATCCGACGCACCCCACTGGCGCGGCAATTTGCGCCAAGGGCCGAGCGGCTCCTGAACTGGTCTATCACAAGGATAGACTGAAGCGGCCGCTACGTCGAACACGGCCGAAGGGCGACGCAGACCCGGGATGGGAAGAAATTTCATGGGATGCGGCGCTCGACCAGATCGCTGCCGCCATGCGCGGCATCTCGGAGCGGCATGGGCCTCAAGCGGTCGCTTTCAGCCAATCGTCCCCCTCGACAACAGCTATCGCGGACTCCGCGGTCTTCGTTCGTAGACTGATGAATGCTTTCGGCACGCCCAACCAGGTATCGCACCTCGACCTGTGCGGCTGGGGACGTGCTTTTGCTACGCGCTACGTCTTCGGCGTAGGAAGCGTTGCGACTGGAAGCGGTGGCGGCGCGATGCCGGACATTGCCGAATCTGGCTGTCTGATCCTGTGGGGCTATAATCCCTCGTTTTCGCGCATAACCCATGCGACCGCGACGGTTGCGGGCCTGAAACGCGGAATGAAGTTGATCGTAATTGATCCGCGGAATGTGGGACTGGCCAACAAGGCCGACATCTGGCTGCGCGTGCGTCCTGGAACAGACGGCGCGCTGGCGCTGGGTCTGGCTAACATCATGATCGAGCGAGAGTGGTTCGATCAGGATTTCGTCCGCGCGTGGAGCAATGGACCTCTCTTGGTGCGCTCGGATACCAATAGGTTGCTGAAAGCAGAAGACCTAGTTTCCTCCACCGGCTCAGGACATTTTGTTGCTTGGGATTCCCTGACCAACTGTATCGTTGGCTATGATCCAGTCGCTGGTCGCTACGAGGCGCCCAGCGAGCATCTTGCCCTGCGAGGCGAATACCTTATCGCAACTGTTGACGGTTCAATCAGCTGCCAGCCTGTTTTCGAACGCTATGCGGCGCTATGCAAAAGGTATACGCCCGAAGTGATTGAAGCGACATGCTGGATTCCTCGCAGGCAACTGGAGGAAGCTGCAGACACTATTTGGCACTCCCGGCCGGTTTCTTACTACGCCTACAGCGGGCACGAGCACCACGCTAACGTCACGGAAACCGCCCGCGCGATGGCGATGCTCTATGCGCTGACCGGCAGTTTCGATGCGTCCGGAGGCAACGTGCTGTTCCCCGCCGTACCGGCCAGTTCAATCACCGGAGAAGATTTGCCTGCGGCAAAACGGCTTGCCCCCACGATCGGTTTTGCCGAGCGTCCGCTTGGACCCGCGCGCTGGAACCACGTCTCCCCTCAGGACTTCTACCGCGCTGTTCTGGAAGGTATCCCCTATCCGGTTCGCGGACTGATTGGGTTCGGCACTAATCTGCTGCTCGCTCGGGGCGATCCTGTTCGCGGACGTGCCGCGCTCGCCGCGCTCGATTTTTACGCGCATGCCGATCTGTTCATGACACCCACGGCCGCGCTTGCCGATATCGTGCTGCCTGTGGCGTCCTGCTTCGAATGCGAAGCTCTGAAGGTCGGATTTGAGATCAACGAAGATGCACAATCGCACGTTCAGCTTCGGCAGGCGATCGTTGCCCCGCCGGGCCAGGCACGGTCGGACACCGATTTCATCTTCGGCCTTGCTGTGCGTCTCGGCCTTGGCGAACATTTCTGGAACGGTGATGTCAACGCGGCTTACCGATATCAGCTTGGTCCGAGCGGCATTACCTTGGATCAGCTTCGAGCTGAGCCTGCCGGATTGCGGAAACCATTGACGACCGGTCACACCAAGCACGCGGCGAGAGACGACAAAGGAAACCCGCGCGGCTTTCCGACACGGTCGCGTAAAATCGAATTCTGGTCCGAAACCTTCCTCGATCACGGTTATCCGGCCCTGCCGGACTTCGTCGAACCGCCAATCGGGCCGGTATCGCGCCCCGACCTGGCTGCTTCCTTCCCGTTGATCTTGACGTGTGCCAAGCCTAGCCTCTTTTGTCAGACCCAGCATCGTGCACTGCCGAGTCTGCGCAAGCGCGCACTACACTCGGAGATTGAACTAAATCCTGCTACTGCCGCAGCACGCGGAATCAAGAACGGCGACTGGGTTGACGTGCGCACCCCGGCCGGCGGAATGCGAGCCCGGGCGCGTTTCAGCGAAAAACTCGACCCACGCGTTGTCGTCGGCGAGCATGGCTGGTGGCAAGGATGCGATGAATTGGGAGTTTGCGATTCCGATCCGTTCAATCCGACCGGCACCAACTTCAACTTGATGGTTGACGTCACCGTTCGCGATCCCGTCAGCGGCACTCCATCCCATCGATCTAATCTTTGTGAAGTTCAGCTGGTGCGGTAATTTTCATGCAGAAGAGATCTAGCAGAGAGTCGCTTCCAATGGTTCGACTCGCAGTCGAATTCCGCTTTGGGTCATTAGCAACCGAACGGTTCAGCGCTCGTTCCGATTAATGTCTGCTCTTAGTCCAAGAGCGACCATAAATGGTGTGGCGCGGCGAATGACGCGAAGTGCCAACAACCGACCGTGCCTTCCGCGACGACATCGTGCCTGCTGCCCAAGTGCTTCTGGTAGAATAGCCGAAATTCGTGGCTAATCCCTTGCCTGTCGAATTGGAACCCACGTCCCTCTCAATTCGTTCTGCTCGTTTTGTTTCCGAGTACACGACCTAACCAAATTCCTCCGAGGAACTGGCATGCATAAAGTTCGAGTCGCTGGGTTTGGCGTTTCGGTCGATGGCTTCAGTGCTGGCCCAGAGCAAAGTTTCGAGCACCCACTCGGCCGCATGGGCGAGGAGGTCTTTCAATGGTTCTTTCCAACCCGCACTTTTCGCGCAATGCACGGCGAGGGAGGTGGTACTACGGGCACGGACGACGATTACGCCGGGCATGCAATGGAGGGCTTCGGCGCCTTCATCCTCGGACGCAATATGTTCGGCCCGATCCGCGGAAAGTGGGAGAATGACGAGTGGAGAGGCTGGTGGGGGGCCAACCCGCCTTATCATGCGCCAACCTATGTCCTCACTCATTATCCTCGCGCCCCGATAAAGATGGAAGGTGGCACGACGTTCTACTTTGTGACTGAGGGCATCGATGCTGCGCTGGGTCAGGCTCGCGCCGCAGCCGGTGATCTCGATGTCAAAATCGGGGGTGGGGTTTCGACTGTGCGGCAATATCTGGTAGCGGGCTACATCGACGAACTGCATCTGGCCGTTGCACCGGTCATACTCGGACAGGGTGAGGCATTGTTCGCTGGCATAAATATGCGCTCGTTGGGCTACCGGGTTGTGGAGCATACGGCAACCGAGCGTGCCACACATGTCATCCTGCGCCGAGGCTAGGTCTATAATGCGAGTCCGCACCATCGTCGGGCTGCTGCTCGTGGCGATTGCCTTCGGCCAGTCACTGGCCCATGCGCTCGAGTTCCCCGGCCAGCTGCGTCTTGACGAGGCTACCTATCGAGCGGTGCAACAAATCTACTATCCGGGCTTCACGATCGCAGGCATCGCCGAGCCGGTAAGTATGATCGTGATCGGAGTCCTGCTCTATTTTACGCCGTACGGAACCGGCCGCTTCTGGTGGACGGCCGCAGCACTTGTTCTGATGATCGCCGTGCACGGAATCTACTGGCTGATGATCCACCCCGTGAACAAGGTCTGGGTCGAGGGTGGCGACCTATCTAGGGTTGGCTCATCATTCTTCTCCGCGTTCTCCGGTGGTGGCGCAGCGAGGTACTGGAGCGAATTGCGCAACACCTGGGAGATGTCACACATGGCGCGAGCAGTTCTTGCACCTCTCGCCCTGACCGTTATCACCGTCGCGACTTCGCTCTACGAAGCGGGCCAGATGCCGAGCGCTTGAGCCTAGAAATCCTCCGCTCGAATCGTGACAAATGAAGCGATCGAATGAAGAGCGGACGCCTGAGACTCGATTGCGCGAGCTGGCGCGGACGGCAGCTATGGGTCATTCGCGACCGAGAGTTTTTGTGCCCGTCCCACTCAATGTCCGCTTCTCTAATCGGCCGTTCTGGGGTCAAGCACTTTCAGACTATCCACCGCTGCAGTGTTGATGTCGCTCACGGGCTCGCGCTTCTCTTCGGAATCGGCACCAGGGCCCTTCCATCATGGGATCCGAGGACGAGGTGGAACAATCTGTTACGCGGCCTTAGCCGTCAGATTGACGATAGGTCCAAGCGGACATGCGAACTCACCTCATCCATCGTCCCGCGAGGGACATCATTCCACCGCTCGGTGGAACTCGAGTTTCTCCTATCGCAATCCGGCGACCTACTCGCTCTCATGCCACCGCGGCCTCCCGGTCCACTGGAACTCGGTGCCGTCAACCCATATGCGGTGCATGATCACAGCCAACCGGCGCGCCAAGCGCGACGATCGCCTTCTTCATCCCGCGGCGCCTGGCGATCTTCATCGCCCAGGCCTTGAGCCAGGACCATCTCTTCGAGTGCAACATGGCCTGAGCCGCTTCGTAGAGCATGACCCGCATCATCTCGTCTCCGCAGCGCGATATTCTGCCGCTGCGTTCGATCTCGCCTGATTGATACTTGGCGCACGTCAGCCCAAACACCGCCCCGACTGACTTGGAGTTCCTGAAGCGAGCCGGCACGTCGACGGTGGCGCGATAGGTCAGCGCCACCACAGGGCCGACCCCGGGGACCGTCATCAGGCGCCGGCACACCTCATCGTCCCGCAGCGATAGCGAGCAAGCGGCGGTGCAGGATACAAAACTGCTCGCGCAGCACTCGCCGGACAATGAGCATCGGTTCGACCAGCACCGCCAGGTCGGGGAGGTTCTCAACAAGCTCCCTGATGCGTGCCTCGAACCTAACTTTGCCCACCACGCCTACTTTGAGACCAAAGTTGCGTAACGTCCCGCGCAGGTCATTCTCGACAGCGATGGCCTTCGACTGCAGCAGCTTGCGATGGGTCAGCAGCATTCGCTGTTTCTGGCTGCGTAACGTCTTCACATGCACCGGACGATAGAGCCCCGCCCGCATCATCTGCGCCATACCGCGTGCGTCATTGCGGTCGGTCTTGTTGATCTGCGCCTTCAGCACCGCCCGCATGTGCCGCGTCTCGACGCAGATCACCGGCAAGCCCGCTTCCGCGAGGGCGCTAAAGAGCCACTGTGACAGCGGCCCGGCTTCCAATCCAATCCGTTTGAAGTGATAGGCGGGGCTCTTCAGCACCGCCAGCAGAGCTTCCGGTTCACTCGCCACCTTCACTTCCCGTACAATCCTGCCCGTGTCATCCACAACGCAGATGCTGCTCTCCTTGACTGAAACATCTAGTCCAGCAAAATGGTCCATGCTGCGCTTCTCCTTCTGATGCTTGAGGCCGTACACACGGACCTCGTTTCACCATCAGCCTGAAGCGCAGCACCAAAAATATTCAGCTATCCACAAGCTGCCGGCCGATTACCCCATCTGTTACCCCAATAGCGTCCTTTCAAGAGGCGGGTCTGGTAGGCCGCGATGTGCCAATCGCGTCGTTTCGATCGCCCTGCCGGTTATCCGGCCGGGCCGCTGGCGCAATGGCTGAGTCAATTAGCATAATCAGTGCAGGCTAATCAGTCGCTCGTGAAGAATGTCCTTTTCAGCTGAATCTGAACTGAGAAGTGCCAACGATTGCGGTCAAGATTTTGAACAGCAAAAGCCTCAGCCACCTGAGCAGGAGGCGGAAGTTGTATCCGACGGCAGCGAGCACGGCGTTGATGGCATCGCCGCTAGAATGGGCGAGATAATTGCGGCCCATGCGGTGATCCTCCTTGAGGTGCCCGATGACGGGCTCGACGGCCGCGCGCCGTTTCATGTCACGTTTGATCTGCGGGGTGATGCGGCGCTTCTGGCCGGCAGTGTAGACCTTGAACTGGTATTCGGGTGACGCGTTGTGGCCGCGGTATCCGGCATCGGCGATGATGCGGTCGAGCGTGTTACCGATGATCGTCTGCATGGCAGGGATAACGGTGGCGAGTGTGTGGCCGTCATACGGGTTACCGGGCAGCGCCGCGACATGGGCGACGAACTGGCCACCGCGCGAATGCCGCAGGGGCGTCGCCACGCTCACCTTCACACCGAACTCATAGGGCTTGTGTGCCTTTCCCTTGCCTATGCATTCCACCTCGGGTGCGTGCAGGCTGTAAATCTTGCGGCCGCGCTGGTGACGGTCCTGCGCCAGCACACGCTCGGCCAGGTACAGCGGCCGCACGAACGTTTCCCTTAAGTCCTCGTTGCCGGCCGTCTTGCGCCGAATGTCGCGGATGACGCGGCCAAGATAGGTCTTGAGCTTCCGCAGGCTGCGATTAGCGCGCTTGAACTGCTTGGCATGGGCATAGCGCTGGTACTTGATCAGCGCGAACTTGCCGACCCGCCGGTAGGATTGCCGCAGCTCCACCCCAAGCTCCTGGGCCAGCCGCACCAGCCGCTCGCGTGCCCGGTTCACCAGCTTGGCATCGGTCGGGAACATCACCGCCTTGGGCTGAACCGTGGTGTCGACAATGACGCGGGCCAAATCGGCCGGCTTCATCGCCTCGGTGCGGGTGGCCACCGCCAGGCTCTCCTGCAGCAGGGCCTGGAGTTTTTCCTCCCCCATGCGTTGGCGCCAGCGCGTCAGCGAGGAGCGGTCGAACACCAGCCGGTGCTGGAAGAACTCCTCGCCGCAGAAGTACTGATAATAAGGGTTCTCGACCCAGTGCTCGCACAACGCCTCGTCGGAGAGGTCCTGCATGTGCTTGAGGATGGCAAGCCCTGCCATCAGACGCGTCGGCAGCGGTGGATGACCCGGCTTGTCCGTGTAGACCGCGCCAAACTTCTCTTCCAGGAAGCACCAGTCGATCGCTCGCGCTAGTCTCACCAGTGCGTGCTGTACATCGATGATCTGATCCAGACGCGAGCGGAACAGATCCTGCTCGCCAGTCTCCCGTCGCTCCTTCGGCTGCATCGCGAATCCCTCCGCTCGACCCGGGTCGAGTGCAGAGAATCACAGCTTCAGATTCGAGGGAATCGCAAAACCGAATTTGCAAGGAAACCAGCCGCCACACCCCACAAACTGGCAAATTTGATTACTTCGTCAAGTCCAATCAATCAGTCCGCTCAATGGCTTCGGAATTCTTCACGGCCGACTAATCAGTATGTCCTATTATAGTCGCAGTCATAAATGGAAGCCGGTCCACGGTGCTTCTACTGTATTGAAGAAATGTCCGCGTTGTCACAATGAGGTAGGTTTCTATCTCGTCAGCGACATTCGACGGGGATTAGTTATTGGCTGGGGGTCATTCAGTTTTGAATTGCCCATCACAAGAACGTACGCGCTCAAATGCCCAATTTGTATTCACTATGATGAAATAGACAAGATAGCCGCTAGAGCGTTGCAGAGCTAACAAACGATTTCCTGGCAGCATGATACAATTTTCATTGGCTATGGTCGCCCTCTACAATGCGAACACTGTAAGAACAGGACCGTCGAACTTATCGAGCAGAAACACACTTACACGGCTATGCCTTTCTTCTACAGGAACCAATATGCCGATTTGTATTGTATCTGTCCGATTTGCCGGTTTGGCTTCAAGCTCACAACACGGGACACGCGTACCATTGCGTCGTTATTAGACGCGGGAAAGAAGGGCACAAAGATGTGGTTCGACAAACTTTCTGAGCAGGGACGGAAATCACATCTGCGCGTATTAGACAAGCTGCATCAAAAAGAGCTAATTCTGTATTTGACGAGCATAACAGAATGACAGGCGTCGCTTCCCGCAAAGCACTGCTGGCAGTACAGCAATTCCGCTCTGTCATGTCGCTCTTGGGTCATTAGCGACCGACCCATCGAGCCCACAGCGCCGTCCGATGTCCGTTGTTGCTCCAATAGCGTCATTGGCGGTGCAATGCAGCGAAGGGCGTGATGTGCCATTAGCGACCAAACGCAACGCGATAAACAACAGCAACCATACTCACGGCACTCACGCGCCGGTGGAGGAGCCGTCCACAGCATCGATAGCGGACATGGCCATTTACCTCCGTCTAAGGCTGCACCTAGGGACCTATCGCACGTTGCACTTCCGCGAGTTCTTGTTCGCACGCGTTTTTGTCACCAGCGCTATCGGCGGCGCGCGCACGCAACATGGCTTCTCTGACAGCCGCAACCGTTCCAGCCGACATCTCGCCAAGTTTTTCCTCGGCAGCACCGATTGATCGCGGTGTCGGTTGAACGTGCGTACTGGCGCCAACCTGGCGACCAGTCGGCCCGGCAGCTGCCATCGCGTGCAGCTTGGCGTCGATGCGGGCCTGCATATTGCCTATATCGTCCGTACAGGGGCCAGCATAGCTAGCCGATACCATAGCGACGAACGCTGTTGCGCCGAATACCAATAATCTCGGAGCAGTCATGATATTCTCCCAACTGGCATTTGGGATAGAATTTTAAAATCTTACGGATGAGCCCTTGGCACCTTGACGCAGATCAAGAGACCAAAACGGGCGCCCCGGTGACGAGGCGCCCGCTCAGCAAAAAACCAATCCGGTCAATCGCACCGCCGCGTTTAGTGCGCTCCGATGGTCTTCGGTATCTTGATCGGATCGTAAGGCAGCGGATTCTCCGGATTCTGCAGATTCGGGAGCATGTCGTTCGAAGCTCCACCCGGGAAGCGTTTCTTGTTGGGATACTGCACGATGGACTTGTTGAACTCCGAGAGCGGAATGTCCAACAGCGAGATGGCCCAGCCATTGTCCATGCCGGCGTAGCGGCCCGGCGACGTGGTCGGGTTGCGCACCGCCACCGCGCCGTTGAACGTCATGTCGTACTTCTCGTATGGGTCCATGGTGAGGTTGTAAGTGGAACCGATGGCACCGACGTCCAATGTCGGCCCCAACCACGTGTCTTTCGAAGTGTAAAGCATCTTCCACGCGATTTTCAGATCGGGATTCTGCCGGGTCGCCACCGACGTCGTAACGCATGCCCAGGAACTTCTCGCCATCGGTATAGATCCACCCATCACGCGCCGAATGTCGCGCCTTGCCCGTGACGTAGGCACTGTTGTCGATGCCGTCGAAGTAGATTGGCTTGCCGTTGTTGTCTTTCCATTCCCCGTGAGGCGGCGGTGTCAGCCCGGCCATTGTGGCGGTCGTGGGCCACACGTCCATGTGCGACATCATTTCGGGGAGCACCTGCCCAGCCGGAATCCTGCCCGGCGCCCACATGATGCCCGGCACGCGGAAGGCGCCTTCGAAGCCTGTGCCTTTCTCGCCGCGGTAGGGGTTGGTGCCGGCATCGGGCCAAGCGTCCTGCCACGCACCGTTGTCAGCCGTGTGGATGACGATGGTGTCCGGTGCCTCTGCTCGGATGGCGTCCATGATCCGGCCGATATTGGCGTCCATTTCCAGCATTTTGTCGGAGTAGTTGCCGAGGTGCGACTTGCCCTGGAACGCCTTGTTCGGGCTGGTCGGCTGGTGCATGGCCATGAAGTTCACGCTCATGAAGAACGGCTTGGCATCCTTCGCGTGCTTCTTGATGTATTCCACCGCTGAATCCGTCTGCCGGACATCGAAATCGGCAAGGTTCTCAAGCGTGATCACGGCGCCATTATTGCCCTTGACCGCGGGCTTGCCGGCCGTGCCTTCCCATTCATACCGGTTCACCACTTTCTGATACATGTCCCAGTATTCCTTGTTGTATGTCGGGAACCATGGGTGCGCATTGGGTGACGTGTCTTCATAGCCATAGACGCCCGGATAGTACGCGGCGAACTCCTTCATCTCATCGAAGCCGTGATTAATCGGGTAGAACTTCTCCACGTCGCCGAGATGCCACTTGCCGGAGAAGTAGGTCTGATAACCGTTCTTCTGGTAAAACTCGGAGATGGTCGGCGTGTCCGCGTCCAGCCCATTCGGGTCGCCGGGAACAACCACCACTGACAGCGCCGTGCGAACCGGGATACGCCCGGTCATGAACGACGCGCGGCCCGCCGTGCAACTGGCTTGGCCGTACCAGCTTGTGAAGATCGCTCCTTCCTTGGCCAATCGATCAATGTTCGGCGTGGGATGCCCGAGCGCCGCGCCGCCGTAGTACACACCGTAGTCGCCCCAGCCGACGTCGTCGCTCATGAGCATGACGACATTGGGCTTCTTTTGTGCAGATGCCTGTGTACTCACCGTTATCGTCGCGACGAGCGAAACTAAAAGACCGAGCCAGATGTTCCTGAGAGCACGCATAATCTATCTCCTCCAAAAATAGGCCGCCGCCCCCGGCGCCGCTTTGCGAGCAAGAGTGTGAGGTCGCAGCGCCTTTGATATAGGCGCAAGTGCGCGGCTCTTTGATCTGGGTCAAAGCTCGGCTCACCGTCAGCGAATGTGATAGTTTTTTGCGTGAAAAATATTCCTATCGCCTGAAGCGCGATGTCCGCTTTGGGTCATAAGCGCCCTAGCAATTCAGCCTCCGGGCCGCCCGATGGCCGTTGTTGCTCCAATAACGTCACTGCCGTTTCGATGCAGCGAAACGACGCTTTGTGCCATGTGTGGACGGCTCCGAGTTGGCAAGAGCTTTTTTCACGTTTGCAGCATTGGTCGGTGCAGCCATGTGTTCGGCCTTTGAGTGCGGCACGCAAGGCCGCTGGCCATAATGCCCTCCGCGGATCAGGTCCCGATCAAAAGCACGCATTCGACAATGCGATGGCACAAGTGGGTTGTCCTGATCGCCGGATCGACCGGCTCTGCATTACGTGCTGTTCGCTCCTCCCAACCTTCACATCACGCCGGATGTTCGGCGCGATCTCGTTTATGCCGCAAGTGCAACGGGTTCCCTATAACGTTCGCCCCTGGCCATCATCGCCCAGACCATTCGCGCGATCTTGTTGGCGAGTGCAATGGCGGCGACCTTAGCCGGCCGCCGCGCCAACAATGCCGTAAGCCAGGGCCGGTGCTTAGTGCCGTGGATCTTGGCATAGCGGATGACAGCGAGCGCGCCGGCTACGAACAGGCCGCGCAGATAGCGATCACCTTGCTTGCTGATACTGCCGAGCCTGTCCTTGCCTCCGCTTGAGTGCTGCTTCGGCACCAGCCCGATCCAGGCTGAGAAGTTGCGCCCTGATCGGAAGGCTTTTGGGTCAGCAACGGTAGCGACCAGCGCGGTGGCCAGTACTGGGCCGACACCGGGGGCCTTATCCAGCCGCATGCTCATCTCATCAGACCGATGCCAAGTCCTGATCATGCGATCAAACTCTAGAATCTGCTCCTTGAGCCTACGTAATTGTGTTCCGAGGGCTGTAAGACACGCACGGGCTATCTCAGGAACTCGTTTGTCACTTGGATCGGCGACAACATCGAGCAGTTCATCAACACCCTTGCGGCCGACCGGCGCGACAATTCCGAACTCAGCAAGATGAGCGCGGATCGAATTGATCAACGCATAGAAGCGGACATTGCACGCCGGTGGTTTGCCAAAGAAAGAAGCCCCCAATTTGGATATTATCGGTCAAACCGGCGCGCTTAATTCGGCTGAAGGATCACCACACCAGCAAAGCAGGGCGAGTTGAAACGCCGGTGGAATTCAGTGTATTCTGAGACAAAGAACCCATGGGGATGGGGTTCCCCAAAACCGCTCGATAGGGCTGATGACCCCTGCCGCTTTGCTGAAGCGGTGGGCAGCCGTTCGTAACCCGCCGGAGTGCGGGTTTTTTTGTGCCTAGTTCGGCACAAGGGAAAGGGGGAACGGCGATGCAAAATATCTGGTTTCAGTCGGCATTATGGATGGCGCTGGCACTGCTGGCCGCCCTTGGGATCGCTTTGGATAACGATCTCAGCCGCGCTGTTCGAGATCGTCGTGGGCGCTATTGCGGGCAATACAATAGGATTGCCCCTGACGCCTTGGATCAATTACATCGCCAGCTTCGGTGCGATTGTTCTGACGTTTCTTGCTGGCACAGATATCGACCCACACGTTGTCAAGAAGCATTTTGCGTCAAGCGTGACGATCGGGCTGATGGGGTTCTTTGCGCCTTATCTCGGCTGCTTGCTCTTGGCTCGGTACGGGCTTGGCTGGCCGTGGCCGCAAGCGCAGATTGCCGGTATCGCGCTGTCCACGACATCCGTGGCGGTCGTTTATGCCGTGATGGTCGAAACTGGTTACAACCGTACCGAACTCGGCAAGATCATTCTGGCCGCCTGTTTCATCAATGATATTGGCACCGTGTTGGCACTTGGTCTCGTGTTTGCCAACTACAATATGTATTTGGTGTTGTTCGTTATTGTTACGATTGCCGTTGTCGCAGCGCTGCCATGGGTCGTCCCGTGGTTGTTCAAGCGGATTGGCAAACGGGCGAGCGAACCTGAAATCAAGTTTCTTTTTCTGGTGCTATTTGGTCTTGGCGGTCTTGCTAATTTGGGTCAGAGCGAGGCGGTGTTGCCAGCGTATCTGGTCGGGATGGCATTGGCAGCGTTCTTCAAGGGACAACGGGAACTTCAACATCGGATGCGAGCGATCTGCTTTGCGTTCCTTACGCCCTTTTACTTTCTCAAGGCCGGCTCACTAATCGAAGCACATGCACTAATCGTCGGTGCTGGATTTATCGCCATTTTCCTCATAATGAAAATGGCAACAAAGTTTACCGGCATTTTGCCTTTGACGCGCTATTTCAAATTCGACCGGCGCGAGGGCATGTACACGACATTGATGATGTCGACGGGTCTGACGTTCGGATCAATCTCGGCGTTGTTCGGCTTGACCAATCACATCATCGATCAGGATCAATACACGATCCTGCTGACGGCAGTGATAGGCAGCGCAGTGGTGCCCACTCTCATCGCGCAGGTTTGGTTCCAACCTCATTTCGAGCCGCTGGAAGAGGACGCCTGAAAATCGAGGTAACCTAACGCTACGAACCATCAGCAAATGTAAAATCGATGTCGCCTCATGCGAACACAAGATGAAGCTATCTTACTCCGCATCTTTTTCGGCAAAAACGATAAGTTTCATGGGTTGCCCCTGCATGAGGCTATCGTACTAAAAGCTCGCGAAATGCATATCGGCGGAGCGACTGTATTGCGCGGCCACATCGGCTTCGGCTATTCAAGCCGCGTTCAAACGACCAACATCTTGCGCCTATCACAGGACCTGCCGGTGGTGGTCGAGATAATTGGTTCGACTGAAAAGATTGACGAATTCCTTCCCGTGCTGGACGGAATGATGACGAGCGGACTTGTGACCATCGAGAAGATTCAGGTCCATCATTACGGCAGCGCCAAACCGTAGATGAGAGTTCGGCAAGTCGCATGTGGCCTTAATCGTTTTCCCCAAAAAAAGGCAAGGCAAGTAACACCAAAGCAATGGAAGCACTGATTAGCGGCCCAACAAGACCGCGTTCGGGTCATGCGTAGACAAACCGTCCCCAGCCAAAATCGAACTTTGTCCGCCCTAGGTCAGGCGCGTCGGTTTCCCGATGTCCGCGTTAGGTCGGCTTTCGCCCTAATAGCTACCATTGAGCTGACTTCGCCGTTCGGTCGAGAAGTGCCAATTCCAAACTAACTATGTGTGCATTCATTTCTGGCGGCATCGAGGCATGCGGTCATTGCGCGCGGCGATTTGAGGTGATGGACGCGTTTCGACGCGGCCATATCGGCGACAAGCTGCCGGCACTTGGGCGTCATGTGTCGATGGCATAGCGATCATATTTTATTTTCATTTAACAACAGTCCATTGCCGCTTCGGAATAGATAACACAGGAAATGTATAGCGCCTGTTGTGCTTGGTTGAAACGAATGTCTAGTGTGGTTTCAGTTCTAATCCTGAGCATCGCGGGTCACTTGATATTTTTCGACCAGGTCTTCAGTGTGCCAGCCCGAATGCGCATCGGAAAACGCGTCGTTCAAGCCGTCGCGCAGAACGCTGTCATAAAGCTGGCCGTCGCCCATGCGATGGCCCCAGCGGGCGCGTGGGACGAGATACGGCGCGAGATCCATATTCTCCATGCCGCCCGCGACAGCAACGTCGATATTGCCGAGCGCAATCTCCTACGCCGCCGACACGATGGCCTGGGCGCCCGAGCCGCAGACGCGGTTGACGGTCAGCGCCGGCGTCGTTACCGGCAGCCCGGCATGGACCGCGGCTTGCCGCGCCGAATTCATCTTGGTGCCGGCCTGAACGACGTTGCCCATCACGACGGTTTCCACCTCGTCAGGGCGAATGCCGGCACGCCCAACCGCGGCGCGAATTGCCGTTGCGCCGAGCGCGGGCGCCGGCACGTCCTTGAGAGTGCCGCCGAAGGTGCCGATCGCGGTTCGCACTGGTTCAGCAAATACGACTGAACGCGATGTCATGACAAACCTCCTGTACCTGGCTTTCTGGATCTGGCTTCGACTTCGAAGCCGTAGCGCTAGACTTGCGCGAAACCGCCATCGACGAACAGTTCGATTCCGGTGACGTAGCTGGCATCGTCGGAGGCGAGAAACACCGCTGCGGCGGCAATCTCATCGGCCGTGCCGAGACGGCCGAGCGGCGTGACCGTCGCAATCATCTTGCGGCGCTGCTCTCCCGCCGGAGATGAAGCGAGCAGCCCGTTCAAGCCCGGCGTGTCGATCGAGCCCGGGCTGATGGCGTTCACACGGATGCGGCGCTGCTTCAAATCGGTGGTCCAGGTGCGGGCGAAGGACCGCGCCACCGCCTTGGTGGCGGCATAGACGCTGTTCGCCCCCAGCCCTTTGCTGCCGACAATCGACGACGCAAGAATGATCGACGCCGCCGTCCGGTATCAGCGGCAGCGCCTTCTGCACCGTGAACAGCATGCCTTTCACGTTAATGTCGAAGATGGAAGTCGTAGAGCTCTTCGGTGATCTCGCCGAGCGCGGCATATTTTGCGACCCCGGCATTGGCGAAGACGATATCGAGCCGGCCTTTGTCCTGTTTGATGACCGAGAGAATGCGGTCGAGATCGTCGAGGTGCGACACGTCGCCTTTGAGGGCTTTGATATTTTTGCCGATGGCCTTGACCGCCGCATTAAGTTCCGCCTCGCGGCGTCCGGTGATGAAGACATAGGCCCCTTCCGCGACAAAACGCTTCGCGGTCGCAAGTCCGATCCCGCTGCTGCCGCCGGTGATCGAGCGCATCCTTGCCCTCTAGCTTACCCATTTGGCGCCTCCTTCTCTGTTGCGCGTGTGGTTACGGGGCCTTGACAATAAGCGTATACGCGCGTATATAGGCGCATATACACCTTTGTCAAGGACAGGATTTGGCGATGTCAGCCAGCTCTGAATTGAGACCGGAAGACTGCAATTGCTTTGTGGTTCGCTCGGCGGCGCGGCACGTGACGCAGCTTTACGACCAGTTCCTGGCGCCGGTCGGGCTGCATGTGACGCAGTTTTCGATTCTGGCCAAGCTCAAGCGGCTCGGCCCGATGACGATCAACGCGCTCGCCAAGGAAATGGTCATGGACCGCACCACGCTCGGCCGCAACGTTCTGCCGCTTGAGCGCGACGGCCTGATCAAGATCGAAGCATCCGCGACCGACGGCCGCGCCAAGGAGCTTCGTCTGACCAAAGCCGGGGAAAAGCGCCTGCAGGCCGGGCGCGAGGCCTGGGAGCAGGCGCAAGCGCGCTTTGACGATCGCTTCGGCGCCAAGCGCGCGGCGGATTTTCGCGCCATTCTGCGCGCGGTGGTCGCCAGCGACTTCGCGGCGGATCTGAGGAATTAGCGAGGCTTCGTGCACCGATGATGAGCTTCGTTGCGCAAAAGAGTGCATATACGCCTAACTGATGGAGTGCATCATGGACGCGCTGGCAAAATGGAGCGAAATCACGGCTGCAAAAACCAGGCCGCGTTTATCCCTGAAGCGCGTCGCCTTGCTCGGCCTTGCCTGCATCTTGGTCCTGGCGACGGCGGGCTACGGCTACCACTGGTGGGCCGTCGATCGTTTCTTTCAGAGTACTGATGACGCCTATGTCGGCGGCGACGTCACGCCGATCGCGCCACACATAGCGGGGTTCATCGCCGAAATTCCGGTGGCGGACAATCAGCTCGTCCACGCCGGGCAATTGCTGGTGCGGTTGGATGACCGCGATGTGCGCGCCGCGGCCGATCATGCCGAAGCGGTGCTCGCCCAGCGCGCGGCAACGCTGGCTAGTTTGCGAGCCAAATACGACCTGCAGCAATCGGCCATCCGGCAGGCGAGCGCCGATCTCGATGCCAAGAGCGCGCAGGCTGACTTCGCCAAAGTAGACGCCGAGCGCTACCGCACGCTCGCGCTTTCCAACTACGGTTCGCGGCAGAACGCCGAGCGAACCTCCGCCCTCGACCAACAGGCAAGGGCGGCAGTGGCGTCGGCGCAAGCCGCACTGGCCGCGGCAAAACAGCAACTCAGCGTCCTGGATGCCGATATTACCGGGGCTACAGCCGCCGTTGCCCAAGCGCGGGCCGATCTCGAAACCGCACGGCTCAACCTCAGTTACGCAGAAATCCGCGCGCCGATTGACGGCTATATCGGCAACCGCGCGGCGCAGGTTGGTGCCTATGTCGCGCAAGGCGCCCATTTGTTGACGATCAGTCCCGCGCACGGTTTGTGGGTCGACGCCAATTTCAAGGAAGACCAGCTCGCACGAATGAAGCCCGGGCAGCCGGCGACAATCGTCGCCGACACCCTGCCCGACCATGTCTTTCATGGCCGCCTTCTGAGCCTTGCCCCGGCGACGGGCGCCGTCTTCAGCGTCATCCCGCCGGAGAACGCCACCGGCAATTTCACGAAGATCGTGCAGCGCGTGCCGGTACGTATCGCGCTCGATGAGGATGACGCCGCGACACTGATGATTAGGCCGGGCCTTTCGACGATCGCGACCATCGATACGCGAGCCGCAATCCGGGGGTTCGAAATGAGCGAAGACGTCCCCGAGAGTTTTATTAGAAGCATCGTCCCATTCATTGTGATGTGCTTCGGCGGCTTCATGGCGCTGTTGGACATCCAGATCGTGGCGTCCTCGCTGCAAAATATCGGCGGCGGACTATCGGCGGCGCAGGACGAGATCAGCTGGGTGCAGACCGCCTACCTGATCGCCGAAATCATCGTGATTCCGCTCTCCGGCTGGCTGACGCGCGTGTTCTCGACGCGATGGCTTTTTACGGCATCGGCTGCGGGCTTCACCGCCACCAGCATGCTCTGTGGTGTCGCCTGGAACATCCACAGCATGATCCTGTTTCGCGCGCTGCAAGGCGCCCTGGGCGCGTCGATGATCCCGATCGTGTTCACATCATCGCTGCATTACTTCCAAGGGCCCCGGCGCGTTTATTCCGCCGCTGTTGTCGGCACCATCGCGTCAATCGCGCCGACGCTCGGCCCGATCATCGGCGGCTGGATCACCGACACGTTGAACTGGCATTGGCTGTTTTATGTCAATCTCGCGCCGGGCATCGCGATCACGCTGTTGGTCCCGCTTCCTCGTCGACATCGACAAACCGGATCTGCGTCTTCTCAAGGATGCGGATTATCCCGGCATTGTTCTGATGGCGATCTGTCTCGGCACGCTTGAATATGTGCTCGAAGAAGGAACGCGCTGGAACTGGTTCGATGATACGACGATTAAAACCTGTGCCTATATTGCCGGCCTCAGCGGCATTCTCTTCATCGCGCGCAGCCTGACCTTCCCGCGTCCGGTCGTCGATCTGCGCGCGCTGACAAACCGAAATTTCGCGCTGGGCTGCTTTTTGTCCTTCGTCACCGGCGTCGGCATCTTTTCCACGATCTATCTCACCCCGCTCTTTCTCGGCTATGTGCGCGGTTTTTCCGCCTGGCAGACCGGCCTTGCGATCTTCTCGACCGGCGCGGCATCGCTGATCGGCGTTCCCATCTACATCCTCCTCGCCAAGAAGTTTGATCTCCGCTGGCTGATGATGTTCGGACTTGCGTCCTTTGGACTAGCCATGTGGAGCTACAGCTTCATTACCCATGATTGGGGCGCCGACCAGCTCCTGATCCCGCAGGTCCTTCGCGGCTTGCCGCAGGTCTTCGCGGTCGCGCCGGCTGTGAATCTTGGGCTCGCCAGTCTGCCGCCGGAACGGCTGAAATATGCCAGCGGCCTGTTCAACATGATGCGCAATCTCGGCGGCGCCGTCGGTATCGCGGTGTCCGCTGCGATCATCAATGCGAGAACAAATTTCCATTTTGTCGCTATCGCATCGAACCTGACCCCGGCGAACAGCGCGATGACGCGGTTTTTGGATGAAATGACGCAGCGTTATGGCGCAATTCCCGGAAGCCCAGACGCCGGCCACACCGCGGCGCTGAAACAGCTCTGGCAGCTTGCCTATCGCGAAGCCTCGACGCTGGCTTACGCCGACGCGTTCCGGGCCATTATGATCGCCTTTGTCGTTGCCACGCTTCTGGTGCCGTTGTTGCGCAATATCGCTGCACCCAAGCCGGCGGGCGTTCCGTCACACTGAAGGAGATGCCATGGACGTCACGGCCGAACTCACCAGGCTCTCGGGCCTGCAGCAGCTGCAAGCAATCTTTGCGGGCAAGACCGGCTACGCTGGTATCGTCAAGACGCTCGATCTGCACCCCGTTTCGGCCGAAGAAGGATTCGTGGTGTTTGAGGGGTCGCCCACACAAGCGGTCTATAATCCGCTCGGCTCGGTGCATGGCGGCTATGCGGCTACCCTACTCGATACCGTCATGGGCTGCGCCGTGCATTCACGTCTGCAAGCCGGACAAGGCTATACCACACTGGAGCTTAAGATCGCCTATCACCGTGCGCTAACTGATTCGAGTGGACCCGTCCGTGCCGAGGGTCGCGTCGTTTCCTTTGGTCGACGTGCAGCCTTTGCCGAGGGCAAGCTGAGCGACAAGAGTGGCAATCTGTGCGCCACCGCGACGACGACGTGCTTGGTGTTTGGTCAGTAATAACTGGAGGCGGTTCGGTCGGCCGCATGCAGGCAAATCTCGTCACCGTTGTAAATGAGGAGCCCCATTGGAAGGAGTTCTACGTAGCATAACACCCGTTGTCATAACGCCGTTATCGTAACGACGCCGCGTTTCTCGGACAAGTGGAGACAAGCAATGAAGCAGGTGGTCATAAGACAGTTTGGTGGACCGGAAGTCCTCAAGATCGAGGAGGCGCCAAAACCCGAACCCAAGGGCGATCAGATTCTGGTTGAGGTAAAGGCGGCCGGCGTCAATTTCGCCGACCTTAAGCGAAGAAGCGATACATACCTCGAAAAAGCCAACCTCCCCCTCGTCATCGGCGCCGAAGTCGCGGGCATCGTTACGGAATGCGGCCCGAACGTTACCAAATTCAAGAAGGGCGACCGAGTTTTCGGTATCACCGGGATCGGCCACCACGCGACATCGGCCAGTATCTCATGTTGCAGTGGCTAAGCTGCGTTCACCAATGACGCCGTGTTCCTTGGTACTGCCCGGCGGACTGCTGCGCCGATCCATCAAATCTTCAATTGGCCTTTCATCGGTGCCTTCCTCGGCGGCTCACGACGGGTCTTTCTTTTTTGACCGATCACCGGATTTGCGCTCGGCAGGAAGTCATGGCTCTTCGCCGGCTCCGAACGCGGCGCCGATCGAGCGGCAGCCATGGCGACGCTGATCATGATGGCGAAGCTCAATGATATTGATCCGCAGGCTTGGCTCGCTAATGTGCTCGGATGCATTGCCGACCACCCCGCCAACAGGCTCGACCAGCTGTTGCCGTGGAATTGGAGCATCGATGTCCGGTCTGCCGCGCCACCTCAAGCAACTTGACAAGGAACTGCTCGCCCTTGGCGAGGAGACGATGCTGATTGAGGAGCTTGATGGCTTCATCGCTGGTCTGCTGATCTGTCCCGAGCTTATTAAGCCGGGCGAATGGCTCCCGATCGTCTGGGGTCGTGACGGGGACGATCCGCAGCCCAACTTCGACAATCTCGATCATGTCAACCGGGTACTCGGCCTCCTTATGGAGCATTACAATGATGTCGCACGTACGCTGATGGAGCGTCCTGACCGCTACAGTCCGCTGTTCGCTGTCGACAAACGCAACGGCGATATCCTTTGGGAGCTTTGGATCGAAGGCTTCGAAAAGGCTGTCAACCTACGCCCGGCAGGTTGGCAAAAGCTCCTCAACACCGACGTCAACACAGCGACTGCGATGCGCGGAATGCAGACGCTCATCGATATCGTCTGTGGCGACCTAAACATGCCGAGGATGGACCACGATACCTTGATCGCTACGGCCCCTGACGACATCGCACGCTGGGTCGTCGCTCTCAATGACTGGCGCCTTGCCAATTATCGCCGGATGCAGGGCACCAACCCAATCCTGCGCCCATTATTCACGTCGGCAAACAAAGTTGGCCGCAATGATCCCTGTCCGTGCGGCTCAGGTAAGAAATACAAGAAATGCTGCGGGGTTCATTGAGCGCCGCGACCGCGGTCCTCACCGGAGGCTTGCGGGTAAAGCAGACATTGCGGATTAATGATGGGGTGGACGCCCCGCCGACGGCATCGATGTGCCAAAGTGGAGGTGTTGAACACCACTTAAGGGAGGCGTCCGTGTCAGAGGTTAGCATAATCGGTCTGGATATCGCCAAGCATGTTTTTCACGCTTACGGAGCGGATGAGCGGGGTCGAGGGATATTCAGCAAGCGGATCAGCCGCGGAAAGCTGCTGGGTTTCTTCGCAGCCCAGCCGAGTTGCACGGTAGCGCTGGAGGCATGTGGTGGAGCGCATCACTGGGCCCGTCAGCTCAGCCAACTTGGCCATAAAGTTCGGCTGATCCCGCCCGCCTATGTAAAGCCGTTTGTGAAGCGGGTTCACCAATGACGCCGTGTTCCTTGGTACTGCCCGGCGGACTGCTGCGCCTATATATGCGAGCGCGACGCGACGGGCGAAGGCATGCGCGCCGCCAAGAACGAGAAGCATCCTTGAACTTTACGCGAGTAGTTACAGGACGGCACGGGAACCTCTGCCGCCCTGAGCCTTAATTTTTTGTGGAGGATGAAATGGGGCTCCTTGACCAAATTGGCGGATCACTTAAAGGCGCAGTCGGATCGATCGCGGCTGCGGAGGCGCCGACGCTGATTTCGGCGGCTCTGGCCAAGACCAATATGGGCGATTTGCAAGGCGTCGTCGCTCAGCTGCAGCAGGGCGGGCTTGGCGATCAAGTCAAATCCTGGCTGAGCAATGGCCCCAATGCGGCAGTGACGCCTGAGCAAATCAAGGCGGCGCTGGGCAGTGAACAGGTGCAACAAATCGCCCAGCATTTTGGTATTCCGGTCGATGGAGCATTAAAGTTCCTGTCTGATCATCTTCCGGCTGCTGTCGATCAGGCCAGTCCGAACGGCGCGATACAAAGCTCCTAAGAGCTAATCTTTCAACCACGGAGGAACCCATGAAACGCCTAGCTCTTGCATTGCTGATTTCGACTTTCGCCACCGGAGCGGCGCTAGCTGACAACGCGTGCGCGATGAAGGCTATGTCCAAAGATGGCAAGCCCCTCACTGGCGCGGCCAAGATGAGTTCTATGAAGAAATGCTGCGACGAAATGGCCGTGAGCAAGGACGGCAAGCCGCTGTCCGGCGCTGCCAAGACAAGCTTCGTAAAAAAATGCGAGAGCGGAGCGTAAGCGAACGCTTGACCGTCGCGACCGAAACGGTTTTTCGGAACATGGAGAGACCGCCGCGAGGCGGTCTTTCTATTTGTGCCGTTTGCTGCGCTGCATTGTTGGTGATGGCACTTAACGTCATTCGCCGCGACGCACCATTTCCGGTCGCTATCGGACCAAGAGCGGACATTAGTCGGCGCTGGCGTGAATTTGCAGTGACGCTAATGACCCATCAGCGACATTTGCTGTGCACTGCGGCAATGGTTTTGATGCTGGTTTCCGCCCTAGCGAGCGAATGAGGCTATAGCCATCCGTGTTGCAAGAAAGTATCAGCACGTTGCCGACAGCTCAATTTGAACGGGGGCGCTGTAGATGAGTACCTACGAACTTATAGTTTCGGGCTTGGCCGCATTAGCGCTATTCGCTTACGGACTTCAATCGCTCAGTCAGGAGATTGAGAATACCGGGGGAGAGCGACTGAAAGCTATATTATCGCGCGTTACAAAATCTCCAGTGCGCGGCTATTTTCTTGGAATTGTTGTAACCGCCTTGATCCAGTCGAGTAGCGCCGTCAGTGCATTTACTGTCGCGCTTGTCGATGCTGGAGCGATTACACTCAAAGGTAGCTTTGCAGTCCTTCTTGGCGCGAATGTTGGTACGACCGCCACCGCATGGCTGGTCTCATTCAAGCTCACAGGGATCGGTGCCATCTTTACTATATTGGGGATGATCATCTGTATTCTTCCGCGACGTTACGCGATTTGGGGTCGCAGCATCTTCTATTTTGGCGTCGTTCTTTTTGCTCTTGACCTCATGGGTTACGTTCTCAAGCCGCTTCGTGATCAACCTGCCATACAGTCGCTAGTAGTGGTCGCGGCGAGCCCTATCCTTGGCGTCCTGGTGGGAGCATTCGTGACCGCTGTCGTTCAGTCAAGCAGTGTCATTGTTGGACTTGCAGTGCTGTTTGCGAATCAAGGGATATTGGGACCTGCTGCAGTTATCCCTATTGTTGTCGGCGCTAACCTGGGAAGCACGACCACGGCGCTGCTAGCAAGTTTTGGCTTGAAGAAAAATGCTCGCCGGGCTGCGGTCGCAAATACAATCTTCAATGGACTAGGCGTATTGGTTGTCTTGCCGTTCCTTGCAGCAATCTCCAATTTTTTTGCATCGACCATAACGGATCCCGGAATGACCGTTGCGTGGGCCCATTTGTCGTTCAACATCATGGTTTCCGTGCTTGGTTTCGCTGTCATACATCCGGTAGAATGGTTGGTAAGAAGAGTAGGTGAACCGTAGACGTCCTATTTTCAAGAGAGCGAGAAACGAACCTACCTCCCAGCGCAAGCGCCGACGAGGTACGAATTGTTCATCAATCTTAGAACTACCAATGCACTTGGCCTCACCATTCAGCCGTTATTGTTCGCACGCGCCGGTAAGGCGATCGACTAAAGATGCAGTTTGCTGCGGTGCGTAGGTCGCGATTGGCACTTCGCGTCATTTCGTTACGCCGCAAAAACCGGTCGTTATTGAAGTAAGAGCGGACATTGGTCGGAGCTGGCGCGATATTGCTCGGTCGCGAATGATGCGGTGGACGGCGCCCACTCTGGCATCGAAGTGCTATAGGGTGATTGCGGCGAAACGGAATGTGAGGTTACGTCGAGGACGTAAGGAACGTTGAGGGTGATGATGGTTTGATGGGAACCGGTTGGACCGGGGATCGGGAGAACCCGCTTTGGGTCAAGCACTCTTGAGTGCGGGCGAATGATAGGGACCCGATCTGCGGATCACATCATGGCCAGCGGCTATAAATGCCGCACAAACAGGCCGTACACATGACTTGCACCCGACCGCAAGCTGACAACCAAAAAATCCCTTGACCCGTGGGCGCCCAACATGACCCAGACCGGTCAATATAGCTAATACATAAAATCACCGCCATTGATTCACCTGCAATGTTGACCAAGTCACGCTTAGAGACTTCTTTCCTTTCTTTACTCCGCAGCGCCGGAAGGTCGCTATTGGCGCAACAGATGGGGTAATCGGCCGGCAGCTTGTGGATAGCTGAATATTTTTGGTGCTGCGCTTCAGGCTGATGGTGAAACGAGGTCCGTGTGTACGGCCTCAAGCATCAGAAGGAGAAGCGCAGCATGGACCATTTTGCTGGACTAGATGTTTCAGTCAAGGAGAGCAGCATCTGCGTTGTGGATGACACGGGCAGGATTGTACGGGAAGTGAAGGTGGCGAGTGAACCGGAAGCTCTGCTGGCGGTGCTGAAGAGCCCCGCCTATCACTTCAAACGGATTGGATTGGAAGCCGGGCCGCTGTCACAGTGGCTCTTTAGCGCCCTCGCGGAAGCGGGCTTGCCGGTGATCTGCGTCGAGACGCGGCACATGCGGGCGGTGCTGAAGGCGCAGATCAACAAGACCGACCGCAATGACGCACGCGGTATGGCGCAGATGATGCGGGCGGGGCTCTATCGTCCGGTGCATGTGAAGACGTTACGCAGCCAGAAACAGCGAATGCTGCTGACCCATCGCAAGCTGCTGCAGTCGAAGGCCATCGCTGTCGATAATGACCTGCGCGGGACGTTACGCAACTTTGGTCTCAAAGTAGGCGTGGTGGGCAAAGTTAGGTTCGAGGCCCGCATCAGGGAGCTTGTTGAGAACCTCCCCGACCTGGCGGTGCTGGTCGAACCGATGCTCATTGTCCGGCGAGTGCTTCGCGAGCAGTTTTGTATCCTGCACCGCCGCTTGCTCGCTATCGTGCGGGACGATGAGGTGTGCCGGCGCCTGATGACGGTCCCCGGGGTCGGCCCTGTGGTGGCGCTGACCTATCGCGCCACCGTCGACGTGCCCGCTCGCTTCAGGAAGTCCAAGTCAGTCGGGGCGGTGTTTGGGCTGACGTGCGCCAAGTATCAATCAGGCGAGAGCGAACGCAGCGGCAGAATATCACGCTGCGGAGACGAGATGATGCGGGTCATGCTCTACGAAGCGGCTCAGGCCATGTTGCATTCAAAGAGATGGTCCTGGCTCAAGGCCTGGGCCATGAAGATCGCCAGGCACCGCGGGATGAAGAAGGCGATCGTCGCCTTGGCGCGCCGGTTGGCTGTGATCATGCACCGCATATGGGTTGATGGCACCGAGTTCCAGTGGACCCGGGAGGCCGCGGTGGCATGAGAGGTGTAGGTCGCCGGATGCGATAGGAGAAAACTCGAGTTCCACCCAGCGGTGGAATGATGTCCCTCGCGGGACGATGGATGAGGTGAGTTCGCATGTCCGCTTGGACCTATCGTCAATCTGACGCTAAGGCCGCGTAACAGATTGTTCCACCTCGTCCTCGGATCCCATGATGGAAGGGCCCTGGTGCCGATTCCGAAGAGAAGCGCGAGCCCGTGAGCGACATCAACACTGCAGCGGTGGATAGTCTGAAAGTGCTTGACCCCAAACGGCCGATTAGAGAAGCGGACATCGGGCAGACTTTGGGCCTAGATGCGTCGGTCGCGTGCCGAGCTTATTGGCCCGCCCGAGTCAGTATTTTTCGGAAACGAAATTTCTCCCCTTCAATGTTGCCTCGTCGTCATATTTACCCTTATTAGATCGTTTAGGTAACTTGACCTTTTTGTGCGGGGTTTTCTTGTACGGAATTAACGATAAGATATGCGATATGCAATTGAGCCGCGCCCGACGTTTATCGTCCGAGCGCACGATATGCCACGGCGCGTTTTTGGTATCGGTTGCCGCCAGCATGCTGTCGCGCGCCCGCGAGTAGTCATACCAACGCGCATATGACTCAAGATCCATCGGGCTCAATTTCCATTGCCGCAGAGGATCGTTTATTCGAGCGGTAAACCGTCGCTCCTGCTCGTCCTTTCCGACTTCCAGCCAAATTTTGATAAGTATAATTCCGGCATCGACGACGTATCCTTCGACTTCCGGGGCGAGGTCCAAAAAGCGCTTATGATGCTCCTTGCTGACAAATCCCATCACATTCTCAACGCCGGCACGATTGTACCAACTGCGGTCGAAGATGACGACCTCACCTGCCGCTGGGAAATGTTGGGTATAGCGCTGGAAATATATCTGGGTTTTTTCTCGATCAGAAGGCGCGGGAAGTGCGACCACTCGAAATACACGCGGGCTCACCCGCTCGGTGATGGCCTTGATGGTCCCGCCCTTGCCGGCGGCGTCGCGGCCCTCGAAGATGACGATCGCCCGCAATCCTTTGTATCTTACCCAATCTTGCAATCGGCAAAGTTCAACTTGTAGCTTGCGAAGCTCCTTTTCGTAAACTTTTCGCTTCAATTTTTGTGTGCTGTTCTCGCTTTTTCCGTTTTCCGGCATGCGTTGGTACCCCTCTCGTGTCTACAGGACCGACCGCGAGATTGCGCTCAGCCCCATGCCAAAGTGATACCGATGTCACCTGGCTTTCCGCCTGGCCAATCGATGATTTGAAATCTTACTCTGTACCCACGCGGTTTCAGATACTTCTGCCAAAATTCAAACAGCTCCTTTGGTAATCCTGTCAACGTGTTCTCCCACCCAGGCTCGGACTGATTAATAGCACGCCCGCCATCGGTACAAATTGCATTCGGAAATGTCAGCACCTGGACTTCAGTCAGGCCTCTATCTACTGCACGCTTGATGACGACTGCCGCACGCTTTTGCCTTTCTTCGTCGGACACCCCTGATGGCTTTGAAAATTGATCCATCAAAGCTTTTTTCTCGCCAGCAATTTTCGCTTGCTGAGCCATGTATTCGGATGCTTTCTCCGCCTCCGCTTCCGCTATTTGTTTCATCAAATCGTCTGCCTTGGGCAGTATGTCATCGAGCTCTGTCGCCATGATCTACTCCGTCGCAAGCGTGCAATTTGATTGATGTGGCCTATCAAATATTAATGTCGGTCGATGGCTCGATACATTGATCTCTGTCAATATCGTGCGAGATGATCGAATAGAGATACTGTTTTTGCTGCGGTGCATGAGTCCGTTTATGGCACTTAGCGACGTTTCGCTGCCAGGCGATGGCATGTCGGCTATTGGAGCAACAGCGGACAAAGGCTGGTTTTTGGGCTGAGCATACGATGCTGACCAGTCTGGGCAGGAGTAACGGTGACACTGGCGGGGGACATTGTAAGCCTCACGGCGGACAAATTCGCAAAGCGATACGCGATAGATTACCGCCGCTGGCCTCACGTCTGTTCGAGCGGAACTATATCACGCACAGACGGCAACCGCCCTTTCGCGTGGGTTACTGGGGTTGCTGGGTGCGGGGGCTAGCGCCAATGATCAATCGCGCACGGGCACGACCGTCGGTTCGCCTTGCTGCAGACATTGGCGGGCCTGATTACCATTTCCACTTTGACTCAGAAGCGGAAGTAAAGACATTTCACTTCGAGTCCGGTTTGCCCTAGCGACTGTCCGTGACGTACGGGCCCGTGCGCGATTAAACGTCAGCACAATGGCGCTGCCGTCTTTATTTTCGCTTGAACAGACGCGATGCAAGCAGCACGCCGCCGATAGCCGCAGCCGCAATTCCGCACCCAATGAGTGGGGCAGGAACCGGCGAAGAACCCGGACCCGCGAGCGCCGGTGACGCTGCGACCAACAGACAGATCGTTCCGAATAAAACGCGCATTGCGTAACCCCCAATAGAAGCCACAACCGCACGCTAGCAAACACCCCCCGCACCCAGCAAGCCCAGTAGCCACGCGAAAGGGCGGCGGCCGTTTTACCGAAGCGACGTCCGTTCATTATGCTATGGGGATCGGGAGAACCCGCTTGGGTCATCGCACTTTGAAAGTGCGTGCTTACGTTGGCCCGAAGCGGACGGGGACCTAGGACAGCTTCGATGGCGCTCGCGACGCCATCGATTGGGGCACGTCGTCGAGCCGCAGCGCCGGTGACTTCAGCTGCCACCACAGATCACCGGCGCGCGTATCGCGAATTTCCGCCAAGCCATACTGGATCGTTTCCGGATGGTCGGCGCGCCGGTCGCCATAGGTCCCGAACATGCGATCCCAGATCGTAAAGACATTGCCGTAGTTGCTGTCGGTCTCCGGTTGATGCGAGGAATGGTGCAACGCGTGAACGCGCGGCGTGACGAGGGCCAGGCGCAAGATACGCTCAAGACGGGCCGGGAGCCTGATGTTGGCGTGCGTAAAAAACGAAAACAATCCGTCGGCGGTGCCGTAGGCGACCAACGCCAACGGCATGAGCCCGAAGACGAGCGCGGCGCCTACGTCGGTCAACAACGTTAGAACCAACTCCAGCGGATGATGCCTCAAGCCGGTCGAGACATCCATGGCGGTGTCGAGATGGTGGACACGGTGCACGCGCCACAGCCACGGCGTCTTGTGCATGACCAAGTGGACGACATAGCCCACGAGGCTCAGGATCATGATCGTTGCAACCGCCGCCAGCGGCCACCACGTGCTATCCAAAAAATTGAGCAGGCCGACGTGATGAGATTGTGCCCATTGCGCGGCCCACAGCGCAGAGACCGGCGACAGCGGGGCCAGCGACAGGTTGATGAAGCCGAGGCCAAAATTTGTCGGCCATCGATGTTCGCGCCGCATGTCTTGAATTTGCGGTACAACGAATTCAAGACCGGCCAACAGGACCAGAACGGACCAGTAGCCGATCGCGAGCCAGAACGAGCCGCCCATTTCCGGCCAAAGCGTCGCTTTGATGGATTCCCCAACCATTGAATACGCCCACATAACGTCGCGAGGGGTGGTTTCGGCTTGTATTGTACGATGAAACCATAAACAATTGCGACCGTGGCAAGGCTCGGAGTTGGGGAGTCGTACCCATGAACACATTGAAGCTTGTGGGTTTGATGGCGGTCGCCATGACCGCGCTGATCGAACCGGTGTTCGCCGGAATCCAGTCGGTGCCAAGTCCGATCGCGGGAACGGGTATCGGCCTGCCCGTGCTGGCGGTTATCGGCGGGGCCTATTGGGTGAGACGAAAACTTCTTGCCCGCAAGAACAAGAAATAGCCGCGCCTGGCGATTCGTGCCGGACCGTCACGCCGAAACCGCGGCCGTGACGGCACGTTCGCGTCTTCGGCTCGACATTGCGCTGTCGCGTGGCGAAGGCCTAAGCGAAATGGTTGAGTGGAGCCAAGGGGCGCTACGCCGCCGTGCTCACCCTGTAGCGCGAAACCAAACAGGCAATTTTCCGCTTAGGCCCCGAGCAGACAAATATCGTAATCGGACCCGTCAATATCTGCGTTGGCGTTATTGCGCCGTCGTTTTATTTCCGCTTGCGCAGGCGCCATGCGAGCAGGACGCCGCCGACGGCGACCACCGCGATGCCGCTGCCAATGAGCGGGGCAGGAACAGCTCCATTCGGAGTACCGGCCAATGCCGGTGATGCTGCGATTAACAGACAGATCGTTCCGAACAAAACGCGCATTGCATAACCCCCAATAGAAGCCACAACCGCACGCTAGCAAGCAGTCCCGCACCCAGCAGGTCCAGTCACGGCGTAAGGTCGGCGGCTGTTTCGCCTATTAGATACGTCATAGTCGTTCGATTTTTGCCCCGGCAAAGAATACGGGCCTGTGCGCGAGTAATCTCGGCGCTATGGCGTCGCCGTCTTTATTTCCGCTTGAACAGGCGCGACGCGAGCAGCACGCCGCCGATAGCCGCGGCCGCCATGCCACTCCCGATGATTGGGGCAGGAACCGAGACATTGGCGGCCAGCGCCGGTGATGCTGCGATTAACAGACAGATCGTTCCGAACAAGACGCGCATTGCATAACCTCCAACGAAAAGCGCCACAATCACATGCTAGCAAGCGCTCCTGCACCCAGCAAGTCGATTTCGGGCACGCCGGCGCAGCAGGTTGGCGCCGCGCTTTGGCGCCCCGACGATTGGCGAGCACAGGGGACTAAGCGCCGTGGTATTAGCCGTAAATAGCGATAATGTTGACCGCGGCCGCAGCGTCCTGCCATTATTACGAGACGTCTTCTGTGGCCAGGACGTTAGACTATGAATTTCCCAGCGCCGGAGTGCCACATTTGACTGTATCGACCTTTGCCGCATCGTTAGTAAAGCCGTTCAGCCGCAAGGAGCTGTTTATCTGGTTTGCCGCCATCCTCGTGGCGACGAAGTTCTTCCAATCGGTGCTGCAGGTGTCCGGCATGTCTATTTGGGACAGCCTGTTCATCCAGGCGGCCGGCATCGGCGCCTTTCAATTGCTCGCCTGGTTTGCGGTTTTCCGTCTGCTCGCGCTCGATCCGTCGGATGTCGCGGCGACCCGCCTGGATTTCGTAGTTGTCGGGTTGTTGGCCATCATCAACATCGTCCTTGGCGCCATCAACGACGTGCCGACGCAGCGGGTGATCTGGATCGTGGCCACGATTGCCGCGATCTATATATTATTCACCAATGCCAAGGGATCTTCGGCGCGGGCCGGCGCAACCGTGCTGCTCGCGCTTTGCGCGCAGTCGCTTTGGGGTCCGGTGCTGTTCTCGTTGTTTGCCTACGATCTCCTGCGCGGAGACGCAATTCTCGTCGGCAGCCTTCTCGACGCGACGCAGACGGGCTACAGCTGGCACGACAACATCATCGCCACCCAAGGTCATTCGATCGAGATCTATGGAAACTGCTCGTCATTTCATAATGTTTCGCTGGCCATATTGTGCTGGGTGACGATGACGAAGCTTAGCCGCCCGACCTGGATCCCGAGCGATTTCATCTTTGGTGCCGCCGCCTGCGTGGTGATGATCGCAGTGAATGTGGCGCGCATGTATGTTGCGGCGCTGAGCTATGCCGACTATCTGTATTGGCACAACGGCTTCGGCGCGCACATCTTTCAGGTCAGTGTTTCGGTGATGATCCTGCTGATCAGCATGTGGGGCGCCTCATTCCGCGATCCCCGGCATGCGTAGCTGGTTCATCCGTGGCCTGCTGCTAACCTTGTTGCTCGCTTCGGTCGATCCCGTCGGGCTGCTGCGTGCGCGCGCGGAACGTGGCGCCGATATCGAGACGACAGTGCGCCATCTTCTGGCGCGCGACGGGATGACCTATCGGGAGACCAAGTCCAACGGGGTGCTGAAGTCGATGATCTTCTGGTTGCCCGCATGCCTAGAGCCACTTCAGGTCTATCCGTCGCCGCGCACGTTTGATTCAATCGCGGTGCTGAACGCAGTGGGCGCGCCGGGGGATATCCACCGCTTCGCATATCTGAGCCGGGTGTCGCAGAACGCGACCCGCTTTTCATTGTTCCTCGAACATATGAAGCACAGCGCGCTCGGTCTGATCGCGATGACGCCCTACCAGCCCGATGGCATGATGCTCATGATCGACGAGCCGCACGGCTGCAAAAGCATACCGCACATCGACTGGTCGCAGGTTTGGCGCACCAATTATCGCCTGCAAGTGGAACGCGATATCAAGCAAGCAACCGCAGAACCCGCGCCCGCCAAGAGCCGTTCCCAATCAAATTGAAGAACTTGCGCGTCGGGTCGTCGTCGCCGATTGGAAGCGGCGCGTCAGTTCCGCTTGAACAGACGCGAGGCCAAAATCACGCCACCGACCGCGACCATGGCAGCTAAGCCGCCTCCCACGATTGGTGCAGGAACCGCTGCTTGCGCCAACGCCGGCGCCGCGGCAAGCAACAGACACATTGTGCCGAATGCGATCCGCATAATTTCCTCCAATATTGGATGAATTCGGTCCAGCGGCGGTTTCTCGCCGCCGAGCCGTCCGTTTACTTCCGTCTGAACAGGCGCGATGCGAGCAGCACGCCGCCGATAGCCGCAGCCGCCATGCCACTCCCGATGATTGGGGCAGGAACCGAGACAGGGACGGCCAATGCCGGTGACGCTGCGACCAACAGACAGATCGTTCCGAATAAAACGCGCATTTGCGAAACCCCAGCGAAAAGCGCCACAAGTACAGCCTAGCAAGCGGCCCCCGACCCAGCAAGCCCAGTCATCTTGGCTACCGTCCGAGGGTCAAGCCCGAACGGGCCCGAGCTTTCCATTGCTGTTGGTCAGCCTGCATGTGCTCTTGCTGGGCCTGAAGCTCCGCCCGCTGCACTACGCCGTACCCCTCGTAAAGCTTATTGAGCCGGATTAGAGATTGACCGCCGCGAAGCAGTCTTTCTTTTTTGTGCTGTTTGCTGCAGTGCGGTTGGTCGCGAATGGCACATCGCGTCATTCGCGGCCGCTCTCCGATTTGGTCGCTAACGAAGTGAAGCGGACAAACGTCGGCTCAGAGCCTCAATAAATACGCAGCGTTTGACCCGGAACGGACATTGCAAAGCAAACTGAGACAAATAGGGTGGCGTGTCGGGTAGGCGACGTGCCGTCTAGGCGTGAAATGACGCGATCCAAAATCTAGGGTGTGGTTCGTTTTGTCATGGACCCGACATAGGGCGGCTGCTAGGATTTGTTCCATCGTTGGCTGCGCGAATTTGCGCTAACGGCTGAGAGACACGATGGCCACCCGCGTTAGAGTGGCACGCGCACTCCCGTCTAAAAGCTCGAAACAGGGAGCTTGTCGTGCGCAGGATCATCCAAGCAAATATCGACCGGTTCAAATTACTGCTGGAAACCGAAGCCGACCCGACGAAGCGGGCTATGGAAATTCGCCTTCTCGCTGAAGAGGAGGAGAAGCTCAAACAAGTGAAGCCCGACGAAAAGAAGGCCTATTAGGGCCGGAAGCGGTTCTCGTCCCATCTGCGCCAATGCGTCGGCTCGATATCGATGAGCTTTTTCGTTGCCGCATCGACCCATGCAGTCCCCCGTTTTCGGCACGGGAATATGAGCGCGTGAATTTCACGACCGTCTATCGCGCACACTTCAAGATCGGTATCCGGTGGCGCAATAGAAACCGGCAGCCACTTCTCCGGAAGCATCCTAACATTATCGAACATAACCCATACGTCCCCACAAGGGGCGAGACTGCATTGACGCAGGTCAAATCAGCGGGGAAGCGGCCGTCGGCTGCCGCGCCGACGGTACCTATTGGCACTTAGTGGCCATTCGCTGCATCGCATCGGTTTGTCCGCTTTTGGAAGAGCGGACATGCCAGCGCAATTTTGGGTTTTCGGTGCACGCAATCAATGGAACTATTAGAAGACGGACGCATTAAACATGTATCGTCCGGCTCCTCCAAGAGCTGGGCGGGTTTACCGAATTTAATCGATAGCGGAATTTGAATGAGGGCATATGTCTTGTCGAATTCATACAAAGGAGAATGTTATGTTGCGACGATTTATTTTTGCGGTTGCTGCCGTTGCCGCGCTCGGCATTGGTGCAACTGACGCCTCCGCCGCGTGGCATGGCCACCGAGGGGGCTATTATGGCGGTTATCGCGGCGGCTATGGAGGCTATGGCTGGGGTGGTGTTGGCGCGGGGTTGGTGGCCGGTGCGCTCATCGGCTCGGCGCTCGCAGCTCCCTACTATTATGGTCCCGGCCCCTACGGCTACGCTTATGCGCCGGGAGCGGCCTATTACGGGCCGAGGTACCGCTATTATTACCCCGGCAGCAGCGATTCGCAGTGCGGCGCGGTCTCGCCGGCGACCGGTGACTACCTTCCCTGCGCCAATCAGTGATGAAAGCGGGGATCGGTTTTGACTCGCGAGAGCAGGCGATCATGTCTGCCCTTTTGCCCGCGATGATGGCGGAGGCCCATCGCGCCGTTAGTCGGTCCGCACACGTGATGTCGGCTAATGATGCTGTGGACGGCTCCTCCATCGGCACGTGAGCGCCATAGATGTGGGCGCATCTCAACACGCTTTCTTTCGCGACGTGATTGTGCGAACGCTTTAGTTTTGGCCAGTGCGCGGGCAACATCGCGCGCCTCTTCATAGATGCTGCGTGGAATCCTGCGGAAAGACGCCTTTGGACAGCATCGTACCTTGAGCGGGCAGTCCCGACAGTCGGATGTGGTCGCGAGATAACGAAGCGTCTCGCCATCATCGATCACCGTTCCTGTCGTGGTTAGAAGCTTGCCCGCTGGGCAGACATACACGTTGCGCTCTTTGTCGAACCTGAAGTCGTCCCGGTTGAAGGTTCCGTCCTCACGCTTCGACCTGTCGATCACCGGGATGTGCGGCGCGATATCCTTGTCTTTGACGAGCCAGTTGAGGTTCGGGCCAGAACCGTAGGCCGTATCGACCGCAAGCCACTTGGGTTTGATATCGAAGCGCGCCTCGGTGCATTCAACCATGGTCTTCTCCGCGCCGACTTCGGCCTGGCGGATGGCGCGTGAGGCTTCGGCGTCCATGATGACGCCGTACTTCACATCGATCAGATAGTTGTCGGCGTAGGCGAAAACGCCGGACCTCGCATCGCGCCCGTCCATTGCGCGGCCGGGTCGGACGGCGAGACGAACTTCGGTGTGACATCGCTCGCTGCACCAAAGGCCGCATCGTCAAGGGTTGCCAGATACTCCCTCACGGCGCGGCTCACTGTCTCGGGATCACGTGTCTTTGGCCACTCCGGGCCTGGGATCGAGCGCTGTTTGTTGGCGTCGGCTGCAATCAGGCTCGCATCCACGGCAAATCCTTCTCCGCCAACGAGATCGGCTGCAACACAGGCCTCCACCACACGCTCAAATACACGGCGAAAGATGCCGCTATCGCGGAAGCGCTCATTGCGGGCACGCGAGAACGCCGAATGATCCGGAATCTTGTGCTCGATGCCGAGCTTGCAAAACCAGCGATAGGCGATGTTCACCTGTACCTCGCGACACAGCAACCGCTCGGAACGCAGCGCAAACACATAACCGACGATCAGCATCCGGATCATCAGTACCGGATCAACCGAAGGCCGGCCGAGGGTTGGATAATACGGCGCAAGCTGTGCGTAGACCCATGATAGATCGAGAACCGCGTCGATCTTGCGCACCAGATGATCATCAGGAACCGCCTCATCAAGACGAAACTCGTAGAACAGATGACCCTGGTCGTTGTTCTGGCGTCCCATCATTGCCCGCCTCCGACACAAAATGTCGTCAGAAGATGGAATCACTGTTCGCCAATGCCTTCAAATCACTTCTGCAACAAAATCTGCCACCAACGGACCTAACTCAGAACAGAGGCGACTTTAGCCTGAAACGCAACGGGCGGCCCCACCAAGGCCGCCCATTTTGTTTGTGCAAACTAATGCGCTCTATTTCTTTTCGTCGGTCGGTTCGTCCGGCTTCTTTGGCGGCGCTGGTCGCGCAGCCGGTGGTGGCGCTGGTCGCGCAGCCGGTGGTGGCGCTGGTCGCGCAGCCGGTGGTGGCGCTGGTCGCGCAGCCGGTGGCGGCGCTGGTCGCGCAGCCGGTGGCGGCGCTGGTCGCGCAGCCGGTGGTGGCGCTGGTCGCGCAGCCGGTGGTGGCGCTGGTCGCGCAGCCGGCGGTGGCGCTGGTCGCGCAGCCGGTGGTGGCGCTGGTCGCGCAGCCGGTGGTGGCGCAGGTTGCGCAGCCGGTGGTGGCGCTGGTCGCGCAGCCGGTGGTGGCGCTGGTCGCGCAGCCGGTGGTGGCGCTGGTCGCGCAGCCGGCGGTGGCGCAGGTTCGCGCAGCCGGTGGTGGCGCTTCCGATGGTGCCGCGCCCCGTTGTGGTGCAGGTGTAGCTGTAGGCGCAGTCGCCGGTTTGATTGCCGGCGCTGGGGTCGGTGCGTTAGTTAGCGGCGGCGTGGCAGGCTTCACGCTGGGCACAGCAGCTGGTGCCTGAGGTGCAGTTGCGGGCTTTGCTGCAGGAGTTACCGGCTCAACCACCTTGGCGCCTTGGGCCGCGCGCGGCGGATGAGCGCCCAACTGCCCTTTTTCGCCCTGCGGCAGAGCTTGCGGTGGTGGAATCTTCGCCGCCGGCGCGATTGAAGCAGTCTTTGCCTGAACGACGGTTTCACGGAAAGGCGTTGCAGAGGTGCGTCCGCCTCCTGCGCCCGGCTTGGCAGTACGGCTTACCTGAATCTCCTTAGCGCTGACAATCACTGCGCCCTTAATGCCTTGGGTCCCAGCCAAAACGCGTGGCTGTACTTGGAAGGTCGGCAGTGGGCGATGACTCGCGGCAGCAATGTAAGCAGGCTGAATGCCTGGATTGACCGCAAAAGTCGCCCCACCGCTCTGGACAACCACTGTACGATTCACGATGACGGTGTTCTGGATATAAATGTTGGTCTGCCGCGATGGCAAATAGACCGAACCTAGAACTGGCGCTACAAGGTTACCTGGCCGCACGAACAGCCAAAATTCAGGATTTTCACGAGTCTCAACGACATAGTCATCTGGCGGCAACGGCGACCAGCCGACATAATCGGCACTGCGCCGCCAATCGACCCAAGCCGGCGCCCATTCTCTGCCCGGAATCCAAATCCATCCCTCGTCGGGATCGAACACCCAGCGGCCATAGTGGTAAGCGACCCAGCCCCAATTCCCTTCATCCCGGTCGGCAACCCAATACCAACCCCATTCGTCGGTATAAACCCAATGCCCATTCCGATAGGGCTGCCAACCACGCGGGTGGCTCGGAATCCAAATCTCGCCCCAGCGCGAATGCCTGCGCCAATGGCCATAAGGCTCCAGCGCGTCGCGGAATTCGACAGAAACGGAAATTCCCTGGGCTTGCGCCGGAGAAACTCGGGAACCGACTGCCGGAAGCCCGAGAACCAATACAGCAACCGCAGCGCTGGCTAGAAAATGCACTGCGATGCGACGATGGGAATGGTTCGTCATATCGTTACTTTCTTGGTCCATAATTCTCACCTCGAAGAGCCAGCAATGGCCGTTCAAAGGAACTGTAAGTTCCATCGGCCCTGTTTGGTTCCCCACCCGGAACCTTAACGCCCGAGCGTGAAAATAGCACAGCCTCCGTTGAACAAAGCCTGAAAGCGTTGTGCCCGGTAATGTCAGCTTTCGGGGGTAAACCACGCGACATCGGCCAGTATCTCACGTTGCAGTAGCTAAGCTGCGTTCACCAATGACGCCGCGTTCCTTGGTACTGCCCGGCGGACTGCTGAGCAACCGTTACAGCCTCCGCTAAATCCTTCATGTGCGGATTCTGCGGTGGCAAAGGAATCTGGTCTGGTCCGTTCCAGGCAAGCCCCGTTCCGAACCACGGATGGTCGCCGATCATTTTTAGCGTCGACGTGCATGGCCACACCCCGACCGTTGAACCGGAAGTGCTGCCCAACCGGATCAATATCGATACCTAACGCTGGTGGGGGCAGGAGCACGGCCGGACCATCCCATTCTGCGACAATTCAAAGCGGAATTGCTGCACTGCCGGTAGCCCTTATCCATCGGCAACTAAATTGTATTTCAGTAGGTTGCGCTACTTCAGCCAATATGCTGTAAATTTTCGGTGGCGTTCGTTTGGGGCCCCCTAGTCGATTTGGGGGATGTGCTTGATGCCTAAAGTAGGACTTTTGAGAGCGGCCGCGATTGCCGCGCTCGTATCGTTTGCTACAGCGGTGGGCGGACTCACCAATGCAAACGCTACAATTATTGACCCTGCAACAAGCTTGCTTGGTACCCTGACGATAAGTGGGGTTAGTCCCAGTGGCGCAACGATAATTGGCTCTGTCTATGATACCGACTTCGGAAATTTTGGAGTCGGCACGGTTGAAAGCTTCCTTGCGACCTATTTTGGCGGAACTATAAACCCGCTATCGGGTGGCGATTGCGGCTTAGGTGGTGTCACTTGTAGCGGGAGCGGAGCGACCTATTCAGGAACCGCTTCCCAACTATTCGGTATTCATTGGGGTGGTGGAGGTCCGGCTCAACCCTTTTTGGGGATTGAGTTCTCCGTCGCGGTTACCGATTTTACCATTTCTGGTTTCGCTCATGGCGTGAGTTTCATCCGCTCGTACGTCGACCCACCTGCTACGCCACTTCCAGCCGCCCTCCCGCTCTTCGCCTCAGGCCTCGGCGTCATCGGGCTGCTTGCGCGGCGCAGGAAGCGAAAGGTTCAGGCAACCGCTTGATCGCTATCTTATTGTGGCAGGGAAGGGCCGCGGCGTTGGCGGTCTTACTTTTTTGTGCCGATCATACTGCGGCGCGTTTGGTCGCCAATGGCACTAAGCGGACATCAGATAGTGCACTGCAAATGTCCGCTTATGGCAGCCAGCTCAACCGGTCGACGCAACACTTATCGTGAACCGAAATGATAGAGAGCGTCTGCTGATAAGCCAAAAATGCCGCCCAAGGCTCACTGCTGCCCGAGAAACCAGGAGCTTTGGCATTGTTGGCAGCCGGGCATCTTGAAAGCGATTAGGCGAGCATTTCGCGCGCGTTACGCAAGTGTTGCGTCGACCGGTTGAGACCACCACCCTTAGCGGACATCGGCTTGCATAGTGGCTGGCGTGCTTAGACAAATCTTTGGCAGACAATAACAAGACGCCAACCGAATGGCGCGCTTATCAAGCGCGCGTGCTGCAGGTGAACGCCTGTGCGAAGCCCCTCATAGCCAGACGGCTAATCAGTTGCGGCCTCGGTGCGCAAAGAATTAATGTCAAATTCACAAGAGATTGTCGCCATCATCGATGACGATCCGGAAATGCGCGCCGCGATGTGGACGCTTGTGTCGTCATACGGGTATGGCGCACATACCTTTGACTCAGCTGAGACGTTTCTCGCCTGTGCGGCGACATGCCGAGCGAGTTGCCTCCTTGTTGATATTGAGCTCGGTGACCTTTCCGGGGTGGAATTGGCACGCCAATTGGCGGCGGACGGTTTCAAGTTTCCCATCATTTTTATGACCGGGCACGACGATGCGACGATCGAAAGCCAAGCCGTTGCCGCAGGCGGCATCGCGTTTTTGCGTAAGCCATTTCCAGCAGAAACGCTGATTGATGCAATCAAAAAGGCAGTCGCAAAGAATTATCCGCCAAGGCTTATTAGCAGGGATGTCTAAGTCGGAACGCCGCAAAACCGCTCGCTCGCGTGTTTTTAAGGGTGCCAAGCTCGTTATTAACACGTCTTCGTTGATTGACTGTATTGTGCGCAACGTGACGAACGCTGGCGCGCGTATTCAAATAGCAACCACAGTCGAACTTCCCGAGACGTTTGGTTTATCGTTCGATGGTGGTTATACAGTCCGACCATGCCGAATTGTATGGCGGTCAATAACTGAAATTGGCGTTGCGTTTCTCTGAATAACTGATCGCGAGCAGCGCGGGTGAATGTCAGCTTTTGATGGCACAAAGCGGACATCCCTCGTTGCACCGCACATGTCCGCATTCGGGGGCAAGGACCGCCACGCTGGCGGTCTTTCTGATTCAGGAGTTTGCGCCTAGCGGCTTACCGCTCGCACTTAACCTTACTTGGTCAGGTTACTTAGCAGATCAAATCGCCGCAGCGAAAGCGAACGGCTACAGACATGCAGGCATCGAACGAGCAATGGCTGGCAAGAATGCAAGCGAAAACGGCAATTGCACCAGCGGCGCTAGCGCCTGCGGACGACAACCTCTTTTATCGAATTTGGCCACAAGCAATGGTATCTCTTGGATTAGGGCTTACTGCGGCTTGGATGGGTTTCTTGGGATACGGGCTTGTCAGCCTAATAACACTTGCATTTTAGGGCGCTGCCTTACCGCCGCTGCTCTCGCAGCCTGATTAAAACACCTGATTGAATTTCGGAAGGACCGCCGCGTTGGCGGTCTTTTCGTATCGATCATGTTGCAATGGGTTTGGTCGCGTTTGGCACTAAGCGGACATAGTTGAGTGTACTGCAAATGTCAGCTTTCGGGGGTAAACCACGCGACATCGGCCAGTATCTCATGTTGCAGTAGCTAAGCTGCGTTCACCAATGACGCCGTGTTCCTTGGTACTGCCCGGCGGACTGCTGAGCGACCGTTACAGCCTCCGCTAAATCCTTCATGTGCGGGTTCTGCGGTGGCAAAGGAATCTGGAAGAGCGCCGTCCGTTCCGGGTCTTTCTTTTTTGACCGATCACCGGATTTGCGCTCGGCAGGAAGTCATGGCTCTTCGCCGGCTCCGAACGCGGCGCCGATCGAGCGGCAGCCATGGCGACGCTGATCATGATGGCGAAGCTCAATGATATTGATCCGCAGGCTTGGCTCGCTAATGTGCTCGGATGCATTGCCGACCACCCCGCCAACAGGCTCGACCAGCTGTTGCCGTGGAATTGGAGCATCGATGTCCGGTCTGCCGCGCCACCTCAAGCAACTTGACAAGGAACTGCTCGCCCTTGGCGAGGAGACGATGCTGATTGAGGAGCTTGATGGCTTCATCGCTGGTCTGCTGATCTGTCCCGAGCTTATCAAGCCGGGCGAATGGCTCCCGATCGTCTGGGGTCGTGACGGGGACGATCCGCAGCCCAACTTCGACAATCTCGATCATGTCAACCGGGTACTCGGCCTCCTTATGGAGCATTACAATGATGTCGCACGTACGCTGATGGAGCGTCCTGACCGCTACAGTCCGCTGTTCGCTGTCGACAAACGCAACGGCGATATCCTTTGGGAGCTTTGGATCGAAGGCTTCGAAAAGGCTGTCAACCTACGCCCGGCAGGTTGGCAAAAGCTCCTCAACACCGACGTCAACACGGCGACTGCGATGCGCGGAATGCAGACGCTCATCGATATCGTCTGTGGCGACCTAAACATGCCGAGGATGGACCACGATACCTTGATCGCTACGGCCCCTGACGACATCGCACGCTGGGTCGTCGCTCTCAATGACTGGCGCCTTGCCAATTATCGCCGGATGCAGGGCACCGACCCAATCCTGCGCCCATCATTCACGTCGGCAAACAAAGTTGGCCGCAATGATCCCTGTCCGTGCGGCTCAGGTAAGAAATACAAGAAATGCTGCGGGGTTCATTGAGCGCCGCGACCGCGGTCCTCACCGGAGGCTTACGGGTAAAGCAGACATTGCGGATTAATGATGGGGTGGACGCCCCGCCGACGGCATCGATGTGCCAAAGTGGAGGTGTTGAACACCACTTAAGGGAGGCGTCCGTGTCAGAGGTTAGCATAATCGGTCTGGATATCGCCAAGCATGTTTTTCACACTTACGGAGCGGATGAGCGGGGTCGAGGGATATTCAGCAAGCGCCCCGTTGATCAACACCGACCTCGTATGGTGGAATTTCCTCACTCCGCCAGCTTTCACGAATTCGACTAGTGTTACGAAACGCGGTGCAAGAGCAGTTCCAGAGATATCCCTAAGTAAGACGAGCCATACCAACCACTTGGGCCCGGCTGTGGAGTGGCTTCCTTCAAAAAGTGTGATACGAGAGCGTTTCGGTAGCTAAGCCCACCCTCCCCAAACAAGAAATGCGACAGCTTGCAAACAGCGTCTTTTGCCATGTTTGCTCATGTTAGCAGATGCCTCCTACTTGGAACGGCGGCCGTTGCTTTAAGTTTCGCGGGAGGTGGCGGGGTGAACGCGGCCTCTTTGCAGTGGTCTGCCGACGGCGTCACGCCGGGCGGGGGTGGTACGGGCACGTGGAACACTACCGCCGCGCTTTGGTACAACGGCGTCAGCTTCCAAAGCTGGAGCAACGCACCAGTCAATGATGCGGTCTTCGCTGGGACCGCCGGCACGGTGACCCTCGGCGTCGCCATTACCGTAGAAAATCTGACGTTCAATACCAGCGGTTATACCATCACAGGAAATACCCTGACCCTGGGCGGGGTCACCCCCACCATCAGCGTGGTGGCGGGGGGCACAGCGACCATTGGCTCGATCATTGCCGGAGTGGCCGGACTTACGGAGGCGGGAGGTACCGGCACGCTGATCCTTACCGGCGCCAACACCTACACCGGCGGAACCACGATCAACGCCGGCACGCTGCAGATCGGTAATGGCGGCACCACCGGCAGCGTCGCCGGCAACATCGTCGACAACGCAGCGTTGGTGTTCAGCCGCAGCAACGCGTTGACCTATAGCGGGACGATAAGCGGTACAGGGACGCTCACCCAGAGCGGCACCGGTACATTCACGCTATCGGGAATCAACACCTATGGGGGTGTCACCACGATCAACGCCGGCACGCTGGCGCTGAGCGGGACCGGCAGCGTCGCATCGTCGAGCCAGGTGAACGTGGCGAATGCCGCCGGCACGTTTAGCATTTCGGGCACCACCGCGGGCGCGACGATCACGACGCTGAACGGAGTCGGTGCCGTGGCGCTTGGGGCCAGGACGCTGACGATTGCCAACGGCTCGACCACCTATGCCGGCGTCATCGGCGGCACCGGCGGACTGACCCTGACGGCGGGCACCCAGACCCTGACTGGCGCCAATACCTACACCGGCGCAACCACGATCAACGGCGGCACGTTGGCGCTGAGCGGGACCGGCAGCATCGCAGCGTCGAGCCAGGTGAACGTGGCGAACGCAACCGGCACGTTCGACATTTCGGGCACCACCGCGGGCGCGACGATCAAAACGCTGAACGGGGTCGCCAACAGCAACGTGACACTGGGCAGTCAGACGCTGACGATTGCCAACGGGTCGACCACCTATGCCGGCGTCATCGGCGGCACCGGCGGATTGAGCCTGACGGCGGGCACCCAGACCCTGACTGGCGCCAATACCTACACCGGCGCAACCACGATCAACGGCGGCACGCTGCAGATCGGCAATGGCGGCACCACCGGCAGCGTCGCCGGCAACATCGTCGACAACGCGGCGTTGGTGTTCAACCTCAGCAACGCGTTGACCTATAGCGGGACGATCAGCGGCACAGGGACGCTCACCCAGAGCGGCACCGGCACGCTGACGCTGTCGGGAATCAACACCTATGGGGGTGTCACCACGATCAACGGCGGCACGCTGGCGCTGAGCGGGACCGGCAGCATTGCATCGTCGAGCCAGGTGAACGTGGCGAACGCCGCCGGCACGTTCAGCATTTCGGGCACCACCGCGGGCGCGACGATCACGACACTGAACGGGGTCGCCAACAGCAACGTGACGCTGGGCAGTCAGACGCTGACGATTGCCAACGGCTCGACCACCTATGCCGGCGTCATCGGCGGCACCGGCGGATTGACCCTGACGGCGGGCACCCAGACCCTGACTGGCGCCAACACCTACACCGGCGCAACCACGATCAACGGCGGCACGCTGGCGCTGAGCGGGACCGGCAGCGTCGCATCGTCGAGCCAGGTGAACGTGGCGAATGCCGCCGGCACGTTTAGCATTTCGGGCACCACCGCGGGCGCGACGATCACGACGCTGAACGGGGTTGGCAGCCGTGGCGCTTGGGGCCAGGACGCTGACGATTGCCAACGGCTCGACCACCTATGCCGGCGTCATCGGCGGCACCGGCGGACTGACCCTGACGGCGGGCACCCAGACCCTGACTGGCGCCAATACCTACACCGGCGCAACCACGATCAACGCCGGCACACTGGCGCTGAGCGGGACCGGCAGCGTCGCATCGTCGAGCCAGGTGAACGTGGCGAACGCCGCCGGCACGTTTAGCATTTCGGGCACCACCGCGGGCGCGACGATCACGACGCTGAACGGAGTCGCCAACAGCAACGTGGCGCTGGGCGGTCAGACGCTGACGATTGCCAACGGCTCGACCACCTATGCCGGCGTCATCGGCGGCACCGGCGGATTGACCCTGACGGCGGGCACCCAGACCCTGACTGGCGCCAACACCTACACCGGCGCAACCACGATCAACGCCGGCACACTGGCGCTGAGCGGGACCGGCAGCGTCGCATCGTCGAGCCAGGTGAACGTGGCGAATGCCGCCGGCACGTTTAGCATTTCGGGCACCACCGCGGGCGCGACGATCACGACGCTGAACGGGGTTGGCAGCGTGGCGCTTGGGGCCAGGACGCTGACGATTGCCAACGGCTCGACCACCTATGCCGGCGTCATCGGCGGCACCGGCGGACTGACCCTGACGGCGGGCACCCAGACCCTGACTGGCGCCAATACCTACACCGGCGCAACCACGATCAACGGCGGCACGCTAGTGGCTGGGGCGACGAACGCCTTCTCATCTGGAAGCGCATACACAGTCGCGTCTCCCGCATTCTTGGATCTTGCCGGCTTTAATGAGACCATCGGCTCACTTGCCGGCGCGGGCACGGTGACCAACTCAAGCGGCATTGCCGCAACCCTCACGACTGGCGGCGCTGCCAACACCACGTTCTCCGGGGTCATCCAGAATGGCAGCAGCTCGCTGGGGCTAACCAAGCAGGGCACCGGTACATTCACGCTATCGGGAATCAACACCTATGGGGGTGTCACCACAATCAACGCCGGCACACTGGCGCTGAGCGGGACCGGCAGCGTCGCATCGTCGAGCCAGGTGAACGTGGCGAATGCCGCCGGCACGTTTAGCATTTCGGGCACCACGGCGGGCGCGACGATCAAAACGCTGAACGGGGTCGCCAACAGCAACGTGACGCTGGGCAGTCAGACGCTGACGATTGCCAACGGCTCGACCACCTATGCCGGCGTCATCGGCGGCACCGGCGGACTGACCCTGACGGCGGGCACCCAGACCCTGACTGGCGCCAATACCTACACCGGCGCAACCACGATCAACGGCGGCACGTTGGCGCTGAGCGGGACCGGCAGCGTCGCATCGTCGAGCCAGGTGAACGTGGCGAACGCAACCGGCACGTTCGACATTTCGGGCACCACCGCGGGCGCGACGATCAAAACGCTGAACGGGGTCGCCAACAGCAACGTGACACTGGGCAGTCAGACGCTGACGATTGCCAATGGGTCGACCACCTATGCCGGCGTCATCGGCGGCACCGGCGGATTGAGCCTGACGGCGGGCACCCAGACCCTGACTGGTGCCAACACCTACACCGGTGTAACCACGATCAACGGCGGCACGCTGCAGATCGGTAATGGCGGCACCACCGGCAGCGTCGCCGGCAACATCGTCGACAACGCGGCGTTGGTGTTCAACCTCAGCAACGCGTTGACCTATAGCGGGACGATCAGCGGCACAGGGACGCTCACCCAGAGCGGCACCGGCACGCTGACGCTATCGGGAATCAACACCTATGGGGGTGTCACCACGATCAACGGCGGCACGCTGGCGCTGAGCGGGACCGGCAGCATTGCATCGTCGAGCCAGGTGAACGTGGCGAACGCCACCGGCACGTTCGACATTTCGGGCACCACCGCGGGCGCGACGATCAAGACGCTGAACGGGGTCGCCAACAGCAACGTGACGCTGGGCAGTCAGACGCTGACGATTGCGAACGGCTCGACCACCTATGCCGGCGTCATCGGCGGCACCGGCGGATTGACCCTGACGGCGGGCACCCAGACCCTGACTGGTGCCAACACCTACACCGGCGCAACCACGATCAACGGCGGCACGCTGGCGCTGAGCGGGACCGGCAGCGTCGCATCGTCGAGCCAGGTGAACGTGGCGAATGCCGCCGGCACGTTTAGCATTTCGGGCACCACCGCGGGCGCGACGATCACGACGCTGAACGGGGTTGGCAGCCGTGGCGCTTGGGGCCAGGACGCTGACGATTGCCAACGGCTCGACCACCTATGCCGGCGTCATCGGCGGCACCGGCGGACTGACCCTGACGGCGGGCACCCAGACCCTGACTGGCGCCAATACCTACACCGGCGCAACCACGATCAACGGCGGCACGCTAGTGGCTGGGGCGACGAACGCCTTCTCATCTGGAAGCGCATACACAGTCGCGTCTCCCGCATTCTTGGATCTTGCCGGCTTTAATGAGACCATCGGCTCACTTGCCGGCGCGGGCACGGTGACCAACTCAAGCGGCATTGCCGCAACCCTCACGACTGGCGGCGCTGCCAACACCACGTTCTCCGGGGTCATCCAGAATGGCAGCAGCTCGCTGGGGCTAACCAAGCAGGGCACCGGTACATTCACGCTATCGGGAATCAACACCTATGGGGGTGTCACCACGATCAACGCCGGCACACTGGCGCTGAGCGGGGCCGGCAGCGTCGCATCGTCGAGCCAGGTGAACGTGGCGAACGCCGCCGGCACGTTTAGCATTTCGGGCACCACCGCGGGCGCGACGATCACGACGCTGAACGGGGTTGGTGCCGTGGCGCTTGGAGCCAGGACGCTGACGATATGCGAACGGGTCGACCACCTATGCCGGCGTCATCGGCGGCACCGGCGGACTGACCCTGACGGCGGGCACCCAGACCCTGACTGGCGCCAACACCTACACCGGCGCAACCACGATCAACGGCGGCACGTTGGCGCTGAGCGGGACCGGCAGCGTCGCATCGTCGAGCCAGGTGAACGTGGCGAACGCAGCCGGCACGTTCGACATTTCGGGCACCACCGCGGGCGCGACGATCAAAACGCTGAACGGGGTCGCCAACAGCAACGTGACGCTGGGCAGTCAGACGCTGACGATTGCCAATGGCTCGACCACCTATGCCGGCGTCATCGGCGGCACCGGCGGATTGAGCCTGACGGCGGGCACCCAGACCCTGACTGGCGCCAACACCTACACCGGCGTGACCACGATCAACGGCGGCACGCTGCAGATCGGTAATGGCGGCACCACCGGCAGCGTCGCCGGCAACATCGTCGACAACGCGGCGTTGGTGTTCAACCTCAGCAATGCGTTGACCTATAGCGGGACGATCAGCGGCACAGGGACGCTCACCCAGAGCGGCACCGGCACGCTGACGCTATCGGGAATCAACACCTATGGGGGTGTCACCACGATCAACGGCGGCACGCTGGCGCTGAGCGGGGCCGGCAGCGTCGCAGCGTCGAGCCAGGTGAACGTGGCGAACGCCGCCGGCACGTTCGACATTTCGGGCACCACCGCGGGCGCGACGATCACGACCCTGAACGGGGTCGCCAACAGCAACGTGACGCTGGGCAGTCAGACGCTGACGATATGCGAACGGGTCGACCACCTATGCCGGCGTCATCGGCGGCACCGGCGGATTGACCCTGACGGCGGGCACCCAGACCCTGACCGGCGCCAACACCTACACCGGCGCAACCACGATCAACGGCGGCACGCTGGCGCTGAGCGGGACCGGCAGCGTCGCATCGTCGAGCCAGGTGAACGTGGCGAATGCCGCCGGCACGTTTAGCATTTCGGGCACCACCGCGGGCGCGACGATCACGACGCTGAACGGGGTTGGCAGCCGTGGCGCTTGGGGCCAGGACGCTGACGATTGCCAACGGCTCGACCACCTATGCCGGCGTCATCGGCGGCACCGGCGGACTGACCCTGACGGCGGGCACCCAGACCCTGACTGGCGCCAATACCTACACCGGCGCAACCACGATCAACGCCGGCACGCTGGCGCTGAGCGGGACCGGCAGCGTCGCATCGTCGAGCCAGGTGAACGTGGCGAATGCCGCCGGCACGTTTAGCATCTTCGGGCACCACCGCGGGCGCGACGATCACGACGCTGAACGCGAGTTCGGTGACCAGTCGAGCGCTATGGCGGCCAGGACGCTGACGATTGCCAACGGCTCGACCACGCTATGCCGGCGTCATCGGCGGCACCGGCGGACTGACCCTGACGGCGGGCACCGCAGACCCTGACTGGCGCCAATACCTACACCGGCGCAACCACGATCAACGCCGGCACGCTGGCGCTGAGCGGGACCGGCAGCGTCGCATCGTCGAGCCAGGTGAACGTGGCGAACGCCGCCGGCACGTTCAGCATTTCGGGCACCACCGCGGGCGCGACGATCACGACGCTGAACGGAGTCGGCGCCGTGGCGCTTGGGGCCAGAACGCTGACGATTGCCAACGGCTCGACCACCTATGCCGGCGTCATCGGCGGCACCGGCGGACTGACCCTGACGGCGGGCACCCAGACCCTGACTGGCGCCAATACCTACACCGGCGCAACCACGATCAACGGCGGCACGTTGGCGCTGAGTGGGACCGGCAGCATCGCAGCGTCGAGCCAGGTGAACGTGGCGAACGCAACCGGCACGTTCGACATTTCGGGCACCACCGCGGGCGCGACGATCAAAACGCTGAACGGGGTCGCCAACAGCAACGTGACGCTGGGCAGTCAGACGCTGACGATTGCGAACGGGTCGACCACCTATGCCGGCGTCATCGGCGGCACCGGCGGATTGACCCTGACGGCGGGCACCCAGACCCTGACCGGTGCCAACACCTACACCGGCGCAACCACAATCAACGGCGGCACGCTCGAGGTAGACGGCTCGATTACCTCGTCGAGTGTCATGGTGAACTTGGGCGGCACCTTAACAGGTATCGGCACGGTTGATCCAGCAACGTGACCATCAATTCCGGTGGCACATTTGCGCCCGGCGCACCGGGCGTACCCGGAACGGCGACGACGATTATCGGCAATCTCGCTCTTCCAGTCCGGCGCGATCTATCTGGTGCAGGTCAATCCATCGACCTCAACCTATGCCGTCGTCATCGGTACGGCGTCACTTGCCGGCACGGTAAGTGCTTCCTTCGTCGCCGGCAGCTATGTGTCGAAGCAGTACACCATCCTCACCACGACGGGAGGACTGGGTGGTACAACCTTCGCAGGGCTAACCAACACCGACTGCCAGCGGGCGCGAGCGACAATCCTAAGCTACAGCGCAAATGACGTCTATCTGAACCTGACTGCCGGTTTCACCAACTACACCGGCCTCAACATCAACCAGCAAAACGTTGCCAACGCACTGACCAATTATTTCAACACGACCGGCGGCATTCCCGCGGCGTTCTTTGGCCTCAGCTCCAATGGCCTGACGCAAATCGGCGGCGAGGCAGCGACCGGCGGCGAGAAGGGCGCGTTTCGGTTGATGACCGATTTTCTCAATCTTATGCTCGATATGTCACTCAATGGCCGTGGCGGCGACGCGGGCACTACCGCTGCATCATTCGCGCCGGAGCAGCAGGCAAGTTTCCCCTCCGACATCGCGCTCGCTTATAACTCGTTGCTCAAGGCGCCGCGGCCGACAGCGTTCGAGCGGCGCTGGAGCGCGTGGGGCTCGGCCTTTGGCGGCTACAATCAGACGAACGGCGATCCCGTGGTCGGCTCAAACAATGTCACGACGCGCGACTATGGTTTTGCCGCCGGCATCGATTATCATGTCTCGGCCGACACCCTTGTTGGGCTTTGCGCTCGCTGGCGGCGGCACCAATTGGGGCCTGGCGCAGGGGCTCGGCGGCGGCAGGAGCGACGCCTTTCAGGCCGGCATCTATGGCAAGACGAGCTCAGGGCCAGCCTATGTTGCTGCCGCTCTTGCCTTCGCCAATCACTGGATGTCGACCTCTCGCACCGCGCTCGGTGATCAACTCAACGCGAGCTTCACCGCGGAGAGCTACGCGGCCCGTGTGGAGGCCGGCTATCGCTACGGCATGCCCGCGATCGGCGTCACCCCCTACGCGGCATTCCAGACGCAGTGGTTCCACACGCCGAGCTACAGCGAGACCGACCTGACCGGCGGCGGCTTCGGGCTGAGCTATAGCGCCATGAACGCGACGGACACGAGGAGCGAACTCGGCGCGCGCTTCGACGATCTGACAATGCTCGGCAGCATGCCGCTGATGCTGCAAGTCCGCGCCGCATGGGCGCACGACTGGGTAAGCAATCCCGCGCTCGATGCGGTATTCCAGACGTTGCCGGGAGCGAGCTTCGTCGTCAATGGCGCCGCGCTGCCGAAAAACTCCGCGCTGCTCTCCGCCGGGGCCGAGCTGCGACCTCACCACCAATTGGTCGCTGGTAGCGAAATTCTCCGGCGAGTTCGCCCCCGGCTCGCAGACCTACGCCGGCACCGGCGCACTGCGCTATACGTGGTGAGGGGCTTCGCCCACCGGCATCGCGGATGACGAATCCAGTCATCAGCGCCGTCCTGTGTTCAATTCGCAAGTCCGCCTATTCGATCTTTTTGTAGGCTTCGGCAAAATTGTCGAGAGTCAACCTCACCGTAATGTCATTTCTTGCTAAATTCTGAAATGTAATCGCTAGCCGTTTGCCTGCTTTCATCGAACCGAGCAGCTCAGGGGTCGAGCTGTGTTGCCGCATAACAGCCTTTAAGGTCACAAGTCTGCAGCGCCAGCGGTTCAGACTTGTTCTCGTCGATCTGTAGATTAAGCCCGGCAGGCAAATAAAGGCCGATTGGCACTTGGATCATCAGTTGCGGTTGATGGCTATCGGAAGGTACCCGCACTGTAGCCATTGTCACGACCTGCCCGGTATTGGCCAACACCGCGCTCTGTTCGATCGAGCACTCCACCGGGCTCTGACGCAGACTCGCTGGCGCATCGTGATATCCAGCCTGTCGAAGCTGTCTCCTGCAGATTGACGTTCGGCAATTGTTGAATCCCTCGCACGGGCGGCGCAGCACCGCTTTTTCGCTCGGCGGGGCGGCCGCGGGAGAAGTGCCCGCGTGGTTCGATTTGGCTGCTGGGTTCTGCGCAGCGGCGGCGCCTACCCCGCCCGCAAAAAGGAACAGGCTGAACAGAAGCTCAATGCCAAAAAAGCGAAGTTTACGCA